>CBFGZV010000037.1:0-50729 GCA_965653365.1 uncultured Chitinophaga sp.
CGACGATGATGATGATGACGATGCTCCGAAAAAAGGCGCAAAGAAATCTCCAGCAAAAGCCGCCGCCAAAAAGAAGAAGGATGACGACGATGAAGATGAGGACGATGATGATTTCGACGACGATGACGATGCCTGGGAAAAAGGAGAAGACGAAGACTACGATCCCGATTTTGAAGAGTTCGACATGCCGAAACCCAAAAATAAACGCGGCCGCCCCAGTTCCAAAAAGGGCGACGACGACGATCTGGACATCGACGACGAGTTCAAGGACATGGGTATGTTCAACGACCGCTTTGATGATGACGATGATGATGATTTCTAATCCGTAAACGTGCTATCATACAGTTTTCCTGTAAATAATATAAGCGCATTCAAACAACAAATGTTGAGCTGGGGTAACCGGTTCAACATTTGTTGTTTTTTGGACAACAACGATTACCGCCTCCCCGGCGGAAACGCTGAAGCGCTGCTCGCCGCAGATGCGGTTGAAGTATTGCAATGCAATGCCGGCACGGCTTTCGATCAGCTCCGCGACCGCCATACGGCCCGGCCGGGCTGGCTTTTCGGCCACCTGGCGTACGATCTGAAAAACGAAACGGAAAAGCTATCCTCCACCAATGCCGACGGGCTGGGCTTCCCCGATCTCAGTTTTTTCCGGCCCCGGTACGTGCTGCAGCTGCAAAACGGGCAGGTGCGGATACAAGGTGAGGACCTTACCGAACAGGAGGCGCAACGGATCTTTACCACCTGCCAGCGCGAACGGGCGGAAGAGTGGCGCCCCCCGGCCGGCAAGCTCCTGGCGCGGATGGACCGCGATTACTATCTTGAATCAGTCCGGGCCCTGAAGGCGCACATCCGCAAAGGCGACTGCTACGAGGTGAATTTCTGCCGGGAGCAGTTCATGGAAACGGTCCTTCATTCGCCGGCGGCGCTGTTTCACCGGCTCAACCGCCTGTCGCCCGCGCCCTTTGCTGCCTATTATAAACTGGGTGGGCGTTACCTCGTTTGTTCCAGCCCCGAGAGGTTTCTCCGGAAAAAAGGCGACCGCCTCACGTCGCAGCCCATCAAGGGCACGGCCAGACGTTCCGCCGACCCGGCGCAGGACGCAGCCCTGCAAGCGGCGCTGCGCAACAGCGCCAAAGAACAGTCCGAAAACGTGATGATCGTGGACCTGGTGCGTAACGACCTGTCACGCACCGCGGTACAGGGCAGCGTGCGGGTAGATGAGCTGTTTGGCATCTACACCTTCCCGCAGGTACACCACATGATCTCCACCGTCTCCGCCACGCTCGACGCGCGCTTCCATTTCACGGACGCCATCCGGCACGCCTTTCCCATGGGCTCCATGACGGGGGCGCCGAAAGTGCGGGTGATGGAACTGATCGAACAATATGAAAAAACCCGCCGGGGCCTCTTTTCAGGGGCCGTGGGATATATTACGCCGGAAGGCGATTTCGATTTCAATGTAGTGATCAGGAGCATCCTGTACAATGCGGATGCCCCGTACCTCTCCTTCCAGACCGGCTCCGCGATTACGTTTTACAGCGATCCCGAAAAGGAGTTTGAAGAATGCCAGCTGAAGGCGAAAGCGTTGATGGCCGCCCTGGGCGTGGAGTAGGGGCTATTTTTTCTCCCGCACGATCTGTTCCATCGCTTCCTGTATGGTAGGGTACGAAAACTGGAAACCGGTTTGCAGTATTTTATCAGCGGATACTTTTACGCTTTTCAGCACTTCCACGCTCATTTCGCCGAGTGCCAGCTTCAGGGCGAAGGCCGGCACGTGCATGGTGACGAAACTGTTTCCCTTGGCCGCACGGGCCAGCGAGGTGATCAGCTCCTGGTTGGTGACGGGTACAGGGGCCACGGCGTTATAGACGCCGTTCAGCTGATCGTTCACCAGGGCGTTGAAGTACAGCCGCACCAGGTCTTGCAGGTGCACCCAGCTCACCCATTGGTCGCCGTTGCCCATCACCATGGCGAAACCCAGCTTCACCGGTTTATAAAATTCCTTCAGGGCCCCGCCTCGCAGGCTCATGACGATGCCGGTGCGGAGGATGATGACTTTTTTGCCGAGGTCTTCCATCTGCCGCACACTGTTTTCCCAGGCCTGCGTGGTAGTGCCCAGGAAATCGTCGGCCGCCGGGTCCGTTTCCGTGAATGGGGTGCCTTTGAACGGGCCGTAGTATCCGGTGGCGGAGGCGCTGATCACCTTTTTGACTTTGTTGGCATGGAGGCGGAGGTGGTCGTACAGTACCTGGCTGCCCTGCACGCGGCTGTCGAGGATCTCCTGCTTGCGGGCGTTCGTCCAGCGGCCCTCCGCCACATTGGCGCCGGCCAGGTGGATGATATGATCTGCCTGCTGTAAGGCAGTGGTATCCAGTGTTTTGCGGGCAAGGTCCCAGCGTGCGTATTGCAGCTGGGGATGATCGGAGCTCATTCTCTTGCGGGTCAGTACTATCACCCTATACCCTCTTTCAATGAGAAAGGCGGTTAACGCCCTGCCAACAAGGCCTGTGCCGCCCGTAACCAATACCGTGTCCATCATAGATAAAGCCAGCTTTTATGGAATAAAATTACAGAAATAATCGCGGCGAAAGGAAACATTCGTCGCCTGCCGTCCCTTCCCGCTTTGCAATCACACAATTTTCGTGTAGGTTTGGAGCAGAAGCTTGCATAAAATTGCGTATTATAACGTTTATCCTATATCAAAATCCATTAAACAATTATCCATGCGCATTCGTCATATCGTGCAAATTTGGGTGTTCATGCTGTGCAGTACGATAGCCACTGCCCAGAAAATCACTTATTCAGAACCGGAGCGGGACGATTACAAGACCACGGAATTCGAGATCATCGGCAGGGTGTCCGGTAACATTCTGGTGTATAAGGCCGACCGGGGGGAATACCACATCTCTGTATATGATAACGCCATGCAGCTGAAAGATCGTGTGAAACTGGGTTTTTTACCCAAAAAACTGATCAGCGTGGATTTTGTCAATTACCAGGACAAAGCTTACATGATCTACCAGTTCCAGCGGAAAGACGCCGTGTACAGCTTCTGCGCCACGGTAGACGGTAACGGCCAGTTCGGGGAAGCGCCCATTATGGTCGACTCCACCCGCATCGGCAACTTCTCCCGCGAAAACAAAATCTATTCGGTGGAGATCTCGGAAGATAAAAACCGCATCCTCGTATACAAAATCAACCAGGACAAGGAAGACAACCACGTGTTTTACACCTTCCTGTACGACAGTTCCTTCAACCTCGTCAATAACAGCCGCGTGTCGCTTCCGATGGAGGCCAAGCGCCAGTTCCTGAGCAACTTCAGCCTGAACAACGAAGGCGACCTGGTGTTCACCAAGCTGGAAAGGACCAGCAACCGCGATTATATCGTAAACGGCAACCTCGTGATGAAACGGGCGGTGGTAGACAGTTTTGAAGTATATCCCTTCGAAACCAAAGGCCTGCTGCTCGATGAGGTGAAACTCAAGGTTAACAACCAGGATAAGCAATCCCTGATTACCTCTTTCTACTACAAGCAGAAGCGGGGCAATGTGGAAGGGATCTACATGCTGCGGCTGGACAATACCAACGGCAGCCGGCTATTCGAAAAAATGACCGCCTTCTCCGCCGAGCTGAAACAGAGCGCGCGGGGCGATGCCTCACAGGCGGCCGCCTTCAACGATTACTTCATCCGCCGGATCGTGAACACCCGCAACGGGGGCTTCCTGCTTACGGCGGAAGCCTATTACACCACGTCGCGCACCCAGCCCTGGAACCGCTGGAACTATATGTACGGCGGCTACGGTGGGTACAACCCGTATTATTATTCGCCCTATTCCCCGTACTACTACAACCCGTACGGCTGGAACGACGGTCAGGGTACGCGCTATCATTACGACAACATCGCCATTCTGGCCTTCGACGAAAAAGGCGACCTGCAATACAGCAATTTTGTGCATAAAAGCCAGTTCGACGACGGGGCTGACCTTTACCTGAGCTACATGCTGGTGAACGTAGGCAGCGAACTGCACTTCCTGTTCAATGAGCTCGACCGCCGGCAGTATGTACTGTCGGAAAACACCATCGGCCCCGACGGGAAGGTGAACCGCAAGCCCACCTTGCGCAACCTCGACAAAGGGTTTACCTGGATGCCCCGATACGGCAAACAGATCAGCAGCCGCAGCGTGCTGATACCCTGTATTTACAGGAATTATATTTGCTTTGCTAAAATTGACTTTTAATCACACCTTTGCAACGTGATACGTTTTTTCCGATCAGGCAATCCGCTCACGGTATTGCTGCTGTTCATATACACCCTGTTCGTTAAATTCTACTACCTCATCAACCCGTCTGTTTACCAGGCCGACGGATCTGAAGGGTTGGTATACCAGGTACTGACCGCCTGGCTGGAAGGAGTGGTAGGCAAAAGCCCGCTCTTTTTTACGGCGGCCACCGTGATGCTGCAGTTTTTGCAGGCGTTGCTGCTCACCCGTATTATCAATAACCATCGCCTTTTCCCGAAAGATACTTACCTGCCTGCGATGAGCTACCTGCTCTTCACCTCGCTGCTCGAAAGCTGGAACGTGTTTTCCCCGGCCGTGCTGGTCAATACCATCATGCTCTGGATATTTTCCGGGATTACCGACCTGTATATGCGCTCGTCCGCCCGCGACGTGGCGTTCAACCTCGGGTTCGCCATGGGCATTTGCGGGCTGTTCTATTTCCCCGCCCTACTCTTCGTGGCGCTGCTTTTCATCAGCCTCCTCATCATGCGGGCCTTCCGGCTGGCGGAGTGGATTATCGGGCTCCTGGGGCTCCTTTGCCCTTTCTACCTGCTGGGCACCTGGCTGTTTCTTACAGACCGCTGGGACGCCATCGAAAGCCTGCCGCGTATCAGCTTCCACCTGCCGATGATCACCAATTACAAGGTTTGGGGCGCTTTTGTGGTGTCGCTGCTGTTTTTCGTGACCGGCTGGCTGATGCTGCAGCGCACCTTTAACAAGATGCTCATCCAGGGCCGCAAGATCTGGTCGGCTATGGCGGTATATGTGCTGGTGGCCATTTTCATTCCCTTTTTTAGCGCCACTTTCTCCCCCGGCTACTGGGTGCTGGCTATTTTGCCGCTGTCGCTCTTCGCCGGCAACGTTTTCTGGACCATTACCAACAACACCTTCGCCAATGCGGTGCACCTGCTGGTGCTGGCATATGTGATAATTATGCAATATTTTTCGCGTTGATGTTATAGGAATCATAAAAACTGATGAGCGGTTATTGGAAATTGCGTAATGGTCAGTAATTTTGCTCTTTTCCAGGCTAAATCTAACGGAGATAATTAATATGAAATTCGGAGTAGTTACATTTCCCGGTTCCAACTGTGATCAGGATATGCTCGATGCGCTTCAGTACGATCTGAACCAGGAGGTGATTTCCCTTTGGCATAAAGACAAAGACCTGAGCATGTTCGGTACGGAAGACTGCATTTTGCTGCCCGGCGGCTTTTCTTACGGCGACTACCTGCGCTGCGGCGCTATCGCCAAATTCAGCCCCATGATGCAGAGCGTGATTGAATTCGCCAACAAGGGCGGCCGCGTGATCGGCGTTTGTAACGGATTCCAGATTCTCTGCGAAGCCGGCCTGCTGCCGGGTGCGCTGCTGAAAAACCAGAACCAGCAATTCATCTGCAAAAATATCTATATGAAAAGCGAGAACCTGCACACCTCCATCACCAAAGATGTGGCAGGCCGCCCGCTGATGATACCCATCGCCCACGGCGAAGGCAGGTATCATGCAGACGAGGCCACCCTCGATGAGCTCTTCAAACACAACCAGGTGATTTTCCGCTATTGCGATGAATTTGGCAACATAATTGAAGAAGCTAACCCGAACGGCGCTATCCGCAACATCGCGGGTATCAGCAACAAAGAAAAGAACGTTTTTGGAATGATGCCGCACCCGGAAAGGGCCAGCAACGAACTGCTGGGCAACCGCGACGGGCAGCTGATCTTCCAGAGCCTGATTAATAATAACTAAGATCAGAAACCAAATCAACCACCAACCAGAAAAAAAAGGACTATGAAGAAATTACTCGTTGCACTGTGCATGTTTGCACTGCCTGCACTGGCAGTAGCACAGGAAGAAAATCCTGTAAAATGGGATTTTACCGCCAAAAACGTTGGCGGACAGGTGTATGAAGTAACCGCGAAAGCCACCATCGAAAAAGGCTGGCACCTGTACGCGCAGGACGCCGGTGAAGGGCCCATCCCCACTTCCATCAAGTTTACCAAAAACCCGCTGGTGACCGTAGCCGGTAAACCCAAAGAAGTAGGTAAGCTCCACAAAGCATTCGACAAGAACTTCAATTCCGAACTGAAATACTACGAAACCACCGTTGCTTTCGTACAGAAAGTGACCGTTAAAGGTAAAGCCGCCACCAAACTGAAAGGCAGCGTGGAATTCATGGTGTGCGACGATCATCAGTGCCTGCCGCCTGCTGAAATTCCCTTTACCGTTAACCTGGGCGGAAAATAAAAGGAGTGACCACAAGCACAACGATTATCTTCTTACAGATATAAGCAGGAACGAGTTCTTTCAAAGGAACTCGTTTTTTGCATTTACGTTCAGAACAATCTGCTAAGTCTATCGTACATATGAATTATGCGACGACCGGACATCAAAAAGACAAACTCTACCGGATGAAGTACTTACTCTCAATGATAACCGGCTTCCTGCTCGCATTCGGCCCCGCCCGCGCACAGGAAGCGGACTCCATACCTAAGCTGGTGAACTGGGATTTTGCCGCCGAAAAGAAAAGCGAAGGGATTTATACGCTCCATTTCAAAGCGAAGCTCGGTGAAGGCTGGAAACTGTTTTCCACCACCATGGGCGACGACGATCCGAACACCCGCATCGTGTTCGACAGCCTCAGCACCACCCGCGCGGCCATCACGGGCATTCATGAGGCCGGCGACCTGAAGAAGGCGCCCGAGCCCGTGCTCGATAACCTCGAGATCAAATATTTCGAAGGGGCGGTAGACATACAGGCCGAAGTGAAATACAACGGCCCCGTAAAAGACATCAAAGGCACCCTCACCTACATGGTGATCAAAGGCGACGAAATCAACCCCGAGGAAACGCCCTTCCGCTTCAACGCGGACGCGGCGGGCAATCTCTCCGTGGGCAAAGGCGGCCTGCAGGTATCGGCCGACAAGGCGAACGACCTCAAGCGCTCCGCCATCGACCTGCAAAATCCCGTCAACAAGGTGGGCGGCATCGGCAATGAAGGGGAAACCAATCCCTGGTTCATCTTTTTGCTCGGCTTCCTCGGTGGCCTCGTGGCGCTCATCACGCCCTGCGTGTTCCCCATGATCCCGCTGACCGTATCGTTCTTCACCAAAAGCGCGCAGGATAAAAAGAAAGGCATATTTAACGCCAGCATGTACGGGTTCTTCATTTTCCTGATCTATGTGCTGTTCAGCGTGCCCTTCCACATTGCAGGCGCGGCGGAGCCGGAGATATTCAACAACATCTCCACCAACGTTTGGCTGAACCTGTTTTTCTTTGCCGTATTCGTGGTGTTCGCCGTATCGTTCTTCGGTGCGTTCGACATTACCCTGCCCAGCGGGCTGGCCAGCAAGGCCGATTCCAAAGCCAATAAGGGAACGCTCATCGGCATTTTCTTTATGGCCCTCACACTGGTGGTGGTGTCTTTCTCCTGCACCGGCCCCATCCTCGGGTCGCTGCTGGCAGGCTCTCTCAATTCCGACGGTGGCGCCTGGCTGCTCACCGCGGGCATGGCCGGTTTCGGCGTATCACTCGCCCTGCCGTTCGCCCTCTTCGCCATGTTCCCCAACTGGCTCAGCTCCCTGCCAAAATCCGGCGGATGGCTGGGTTCCGTGAAAGTGGTGCTGGGTTACATCGAGCTGGCGCTGGCGGTGAAATTTCTCTCCAATGCAGACCTCGTTACCCACTGGGGCATCCTGCACAGGGAAACGTTCTTCCTCATCTGGATCATCATCGGCATCTGCCTCACGATGTATCTGCTGGGCTTCAACTGGAAGCTGCAGCGCACCGCTAAAATGAGCTCGGTAAGATGGATTTTCGCCATCGTTTTCGGCGCCTACACCATTTACCTGCTACCGGGCGTGACCAATACCAAATACGCGCGCCTCAAGCTCATGAGCGGCTTCGCGCCTCCCATGTCGTACAGCTGGTACGGTAACAACGCCCACGAAAAAGGTGCGGTGGAACCGGATGTAATCAACAACTACGAACAGGCGCTGGCGCTTGCCAAAGAGCAAAACAAGCCCATCCTGATCGACTTCACCGGCTGGGCCTGCGTGAACTGCCGCAACATGGAAGAAAACGTGTGGACGGATCCCGAGGTGCATTCGCTGATCAAGGATAACTACATCCTGGTAAGCCTGTATACAGACGACCGCGCCAAACTGCCCGACGAAGAGCGCTTCCTGTACCAGTTCCCGGACGGCAAGAAGAAAGAAATCATCACCATCGGCAACAAATTCGCCACCATGCAAACGGTGAATTTTATCAACAACTCCCAGCCCCTGTACGTGCTGATAAGCCCCGACGAGCAGCTGCTCACATTCCCCGTGGCTTATACGCCGGATATACAGGAGTACGCCAACTGGCTGAAATCAGGCCTGGATGCGTTCCGGAAAGTGAAAAAATAGCAACAGCGATAAAAATGAACGAGGGTGCGCCGCAATGGTGCACCCTCGTTCATTTTTATGCGGGTAATATGTGCCGTATGAACTAGTATAACGAATCTCCGCAGCCCTGTAGCGCTTTCCCGTCTACCTTCAGCGTTACCGTCAGCTCATGCTTCTTGTCGGCGTCGTCCGTGCATCTCTTCGGCTCGAAGGTAGCCGTAAGCGTATGGCCTTTTACGGAAGTGTTGAATACGGTGGCGTCTTTGTCGCCCTTCTGCGCGTCGGTATAAGGGAACTCCACCACATCGGCGCCGTAGTTGCCCGTATAGATGATCCTGTCGTGGGGGATAACGGCCAGCGACCAGCCGGGCTCGTTGCCCGCAGCCCAGTGCGAAGCGCCTTTCAGCCGCATTTCATTGGCTACCTTGCTCAGGTCTTTGCGCTCGGTGTTCAGCGCGGTCATCACCTGGGTGGCCAGGGTATTGACGTCTGCCGGTTTGAGCCGGAAATCACTGTCCGGCGTGGCGGACTTGTATGGTGTGAAAGCCGCGTTTTCGAGCGCCGGCAGGTCCGTCGCAGACCGGGTTTCGGAATACGCCAGGCTATTGCCTTTATAATAAAACGTGTTTTCGCGTACGGTGTTTTTTTCCCTGACGATTTCGCGGAGCATGATGGGTTGGCCGTTCAGGGAGTCGAGGTATATCCAGCTTTCCGTGCTCGTTACGGGCAGGTGGCTTTCAGGGTACAGGTAGAGGCGAAGCGGCTTGCCGGTAGACGAATAGATTCCTACAAGGCCGGCGGAATTATCGCCCATGGCGAAATTATGCGCCACCAGCATGCGCCCTGATTTGGTGGCCTGGTCGTCGATGTTTTCGATGTAAGCGCTGATATTGGTCGTATGTTCTATTTCCGCGGCAACCGTGCTGTCGCTGTCGTCCGCCTTCTTCTCCGACGACGGGCCTGCGCATGCGGCAAACAGCGCAACCCCGAATAATAGTACCGGATATGGTTTCATGCTAGGTTTTTTTATGGGCTGTAGCTGCAAACGTTGTGCTAGATTAATGAGCTACTGGTTTTCAATAGTTTAAACATTAAGATATGATTTTTTGTTCACATTCCCATGGGCGGTCCTTCAAAATTGCTTCAGATTTGTGTGTAATTTGCAGGGATTATGAAGGTGTTGCTGATTGAAGACAACCTGGAACTGGCCAGCAGTATATCCGAATTCCTGGCCAGGGAAGGGTACATCTGCGAAGTGAGTTACAATATCCGTGACGCACAGGACAAGCTCATTTCATTCCAGTATGACTGCGTGCTGCTCGACATTATGCTCCCCGACGGGAACGGCCTGCAGATTTTGTCGTTCATGCGCCAGGAGCGGGTGCAAAGCAGTATCCTCATCCTGTCTGCCAAAAACTCGCTCGACGACAAGATTGCCGGGCTGGAAGAAGGGGCGGACGACTATCTCACCAAACCATTCCATCTGCCCGAGCTGCATGCCCGGCTGCGCGCCATTTACCGGCGCAAAAAGCTCAACGGCAGCAACATGATCACCTTCAACGAAATCAGCCTCAACATCGATACGCTCGAAGCGCATGTGAACGGCAGCCTGCTCGACATGACACGCAAGGAATTCGACCTGCTGCTGTATTTCCTCGTCAACAAAAACCGGGTATTGTCGCGGCAGTCGATCGCAGCGCACCTCTGGGGCGATTATACAGACAACCTCGCCAATTTCGATTTCGTATATCAGCATGTGAAAAATATCCGCAAGAAGATCAGCGCGGCCAACGGAACGGATTATATCGGCACCGTGTACGGACTGGGGTACAAGTTCAATACATCGAAGCAATAACACACCGCCTCTAAACAAATTTTCTGATGAAGCTCGTTGACAGATTTACACTGTGGTTTCTTGGCATTACGATGCTGATCATCCCCGTGAATAGTTTTATCACTTACCAGAGCATCAAGCGCGAAATAGATAAAGCCGCCGTTGAGCGGCTGAAGCACGTGAACGCGCGGGTGGCCGCGCAGATAGAGCGGGGAGAGGTGCCGGGCGAATACAGCCAGGGCTGCAAGATCAAAGTGGAAACTGCGGCCGCCGGTCACCCGGCGGATGTGTACGAGATCACGGAAAAGGATGTGACGCAAGATCCCGAGCTGAAAGACAACGACCGGAAAATCACCGTGGCATCGTTCCACACCATCCATAACAAACACTACAGGATTGTTTCCGGCGATTACGTATCGCGTTCAGAGCAAATCCTGGCCGGCCTCCGCACGTCCATCATGTGGAAACTGATCATTCTCATCTGCCTCGTGGTGCTCACGGCGCGGCTGGCCTCACGCTTTGTGCTGGCGCCGTTTTACGGCACGCTCAAAAAGCTGCAGCGCTTCAACCTGAAATCGAAGAAAAAGCTGGTGCTGCCGGTTACGCATACCAAAGAGCTGCAGGAGCTGAACTGCTTTGTGAGCAAGATGACCGATAAGGCGGTAGACGATTATAACTCCCTGAAAGAATTCGGCGAAAATGCCTCGCACGAGCTGCAAACGCCCCTGGCCATCATCCGCAGCAAGCTCGAACTGCTTTCCGAATCGGACATTCGCGGCGAGCAGGCCGTGCTGATCACCGACATGCAGAATGCGGTAGACAAGCTGACGCGGATCAACCGCTCGCTGATATTATTGTCGAGGCTGGAAAACAACGAATACGAAACCGAGGAAGAGGTGAACCTGAGCCACTACACGCAGGAAGCGGTGAACGCCTTCGGCGACCTGGTGGCGCTCAAATCCCTCACCTTGCACTGCAACATCGATACGAACGTGGATGTGCGGCTGCATGCCTCGCTGGCCGACATCCTGCTGAACAACCTCATCAGCAACGCCATCCGCCACAACATCCCCGGCGGCTCCATCGAAGTGGGCCTCAACCGCAGCCGCCTCGTTATCCGCAACACCGGCCTGCCGCCGGAAGGAGCGACGGAAGACATGTTCCAGCGCTTCAAAAAAGGGAGCCAGAGCAATAATTCCATCGGCATCGGTCTGTCAATTGTCAAACAGATCTGCGACATGAATTCCTTTGAAATCCGCTACCACTATACATCCGACCGTCATCATGTAGAAGTTTTCTTTTCGGGTGAAGCCAATTCTTCAAAATTGCTTCAAAATGATGAGCGCTATTTGCAGGAGAAATCTCAGCTTTAGAGCTGGCCATGCTAAATAACCGCTCATTTAATCCAAGATGACAAGACGCTATCCTGTTCATCTGCTTCTGCTGGTGATGTGTTTGAGTGCCGCTGCCGCCAGGGGGCAGGTACTGACGATGAAAGATGCCATACAAACAGCGCTGAACAATTACGGAACGATCAAGGCGAAAGCCAACTATGCGAATGCTTCGAAAGCCACGGCCGAACAGGCCCGCCGCGACTATCTCCCCAACCTGAGTGTTTCCGCACAGCAGGACTACGGTACGGTAAACGGCCAGAACGGCCCGTTGTACGGTTTCGGCGGGTTGGGTGTGGCCTCTTCCGGCCTTCCTTTGCCTGAGCAGAACTGGAATGCCGCGTTCGGAGCGCTTTACCTCGCCAATATCAACTGGGAGTTTTTTGCCTTCGGCCGCGCCCGGGAAAAAATCAGGACCGCGCAATCCGCCGCCTACCGCGACGAGCGCGACCGCGAGCAGGAGAGCTTCCGTCACGAAATAAAAGTAGCCGCCACCTATCTCAACCTGCTGGCCGCCCAGCGCCTCACCCGCAGCTGGGAACGCAACCTGGAGCGTGCAGACACGTTCAGGGCCGTGGTGAAACGCCGCGCATCCAACGGTCTGATCGCCGGTGTGGATTCCTCATTGGCCAACGCGGAAGTAGCCAGCGCGCGCATCGCGCTGACCCGATCGGCAGACCTGGAGCAGGAGCAAAGCAATCAGCTGGCCCAGTTCATGGGCGTGGCGCCGTCGGCCTTTGTGCTGGATACTGCTATCCTGACGAGGCTGCCCGCCGTCATGACCGACACGGTAACGCTGGATACGGACGCGCACCCCGTGCTGCAATTCTACCGGAGCCGGATAGACCTCAGCCGCGAGCAGGAGAAATATATCAGAACGCTCAACTTCCCCGCCTTCTCGTTTTTCAGCGTGCTGCAAACGAGGGCATCGGGCTTCAGCTCGGCTTATGCAACCGACCAGACGGCCTTTACACATAATTACTGGGACGGGGTGAAACCCACACGCAGCAACTATCTGCTGGGAATCGGGGTTACCTGGAACCTCACCTCGCCATTGCGCGTCAAGCAACAGTCTGCCGCGCAGCAATTCACTTCCAAAGCGCTCCAGAACGAAATGGAGGTGGCGGACCAGCAGCTGAAAGCACAACTGGTGCTGGCGGACATGAAAATCAAAAATGCGGTCAGCAACTACCAGGAAGCCGGCATTCAGCTGCGCTCCGCTTCGCAGGCATACCTGCAGAAAACGGTGATGTACCAGAACGGGCTCAGCACGCTGGTAGACGTTACGCAGGCGCTGTATTCCCTGAACCGGGCGGAAACGGAGCGGGATGTGGCGTATAGCAACGTATGGCAGGCGCTGCTGCTGAAAGCCGCCGCAGCCGGCAACTTCGGGTTATTTATCAACGAATTCTAATTATACAACGTAATGGGACTTATCAGAAGCGCACTGGAAAAACCGATCACGGTACTCGTACTCGTGGCCGGCCTGTTTTTCTTCGGGATCAAAGCCGTGCGGGATGTAAAGGTGGATATATTTCCGAAGCTGGATATGCCGGTGCTCTACATCGCGCATCCCTTTGGCGGCTACACTCCTAACCAGATGGAAGCTTTTTTCGCCAAGAACTATGTGAACATCCTGTTGTTCGTGAATGGTGTTAAATCCATCGAAACGAAAAACGTGCAGGGCCTCACCCTGATGAAGCTGACCTTTTACCCCGGCACCAACATGTCGCAGGCCGCCGCGGAAGTAAGCGCTTTCTCCAACAGGGCGCAGGCTATTTTCCCGCCGGGCTCGCAGCCGCCGTTCATCATCCGTTTCGACGCTTCCACGCTGCCCGTGGGCGAGCTGGTGCTCAGCAGCGCCAAGCGCTCCAACAACGAACTGATGGACATGGCCAACGTTTACGTGCGCTCGTCGTTCACGTCCATTCCCGGGCTGGTGGCGCCGCCGCCGTTCGGGGGGAACATCCGCACCGTGGTAATCAAAGCCGATCCCGAAGCGCTGCGCGCCCACCAGATGACGCCGGACCAGCTCGTGGAAGCCCTTCGCCTCAACAACCAGGTGGCGCCCGCAGGTAACGTGCGCATCGGCGACAAAAATTATCTCACACCTGTCAATACGACCGTCCAGAATATCAAGGACTTTGAAAATATCCCGCTGTTCAAAGGCGGGGTGCAAACACTTTATCTGCGCGATGTAGCCACTGTTGAGGATGGCGCCGATATCGCCGCCGGTTATGCCCTGGTGGACGGTAAACGTTCCGTATACCTCAACGTGGCGAAGTCCGCCGACGCTTCCACCTGGGAAGTGGTGCAGAACCTGAAGAAGGCCATTCCGCGCCTGCAGGCGCAGCTGCCGGAAGACGTGACACTGTCTTACGAATTCGACCAGAGCACCTACGTGATGAACGCCGTGAAAAGCCTCATCAGCGAAGGTATCATCGGCGCCGTGCTCACGGGCCTGATGGTGGTGCTTTTCCTCGGCGACCTCCGCGGCGCGCTGATCGTGATCCTCACTATCCCGGTGTCGATTATTTCCGGCGTAATGTTCCTCAGCCTCTTCGGGCAAACGATCAATATCATGACCCTGAGCGGCCTTGCGCTGGCCATCGGGATATTGGTGGACGAGAGCACAGTGACGATCGAAAACATCCACCAGCACCTCGATATGGGCAAACCCAAAGCGCTGGCGATATGGGATGCGTGTAAGGAAATCGCGTTCCCCAAACTGCTGATTCTTTTCTGTATCCTCGCCGTGTTTGCGCCGGCGTTCACCATGAAGGGCATTCCCGGTTCGCTGTTCCTGCCGCTGGCGCTGGCAATCGGGTTTTCCATGATCACGTCTTATTTCCTGTCGCAAACCTTTGTGCCGGTGATGGCCAACTGGATCATGAAGAGCCACCGCAAGAAAGACATCGTGCCCGCTGCGGAAGGCGAACACGACACCTGGGACCAGAAAAAGCAGTTGGTGGAGAGAAGCGACAGCAACCTCGACGGCAAGGTAAGCCGCTTCGAAAAATTCCGCTCCCGTTTCATGCGATGGATCAACCGGCTCATGCCGTACCGCGCATCGGTAGCCATTGCGTACCTGGTGGTGATCAGCGGGCTGGCGGTGTTGCTGCTCACGAACATCGGCCGCGACGTATTGCCGAAAACCAACGGCGGCCAGTTCCAGCTGCGGTTGCGGGCGCCCGAAGGCACGCGGATGGAACGGACGGAAGAAAAAACGCTCGTGGCGCTCCGCAGCATTGAAGAAGCGGTGGGCAAAGAAAATATCGCCATTTCATCAGCTTACGTGGGCCAGCACCCCGCGCTGTTTTCCGTGAGCCCCATCTACCTGTTTATGCCCGGCCCGCACGAAGCCGTGTTGCAGGTGAGCCTCAGCAAAGATTTTCATGCGGACCTGGATGCGCTGAAAGAGAAGATACGCGGCATCATCCGGCAAAACGCGCCCGAGCTCCAAATCTCATTCGAGCCCATCGAACTGACAGACAAAATCCTCAGCCAGGGCTCTCCCACGCCGGTGGAAGTGCGCATCAGCGGGAGGAATAAAAAACAGAATGAAGCATACGCTGAAAAACTGATCGGCAAACTGAAGGAAGTAGACTACCTGCGCGACGTACAGCTGCAGCAGTCCACCAAATACCCCGCCATCAAGATCGACATAGACAGAACGCGCCTGGCCCAGCTGGGAGTGGATATGACCGATGTAACGCGCTCGCTGATCGCGTCGACATCTTCTTCCCGCCTGACCGAAAAGAATGTGTGGGTAGATGAAAAGGCGAACCTCATGTACAGCGTGCAGGTGCAGATACCCGAGAACAAAATGAACAACATGCACGAGATCGGGGAGATACCGTTGCAGAAAAACGCGTTGCGCCCCGTGCTCAGCGACGTGGCGACCATCACGCCGGATACGACGTATGGTGAAAACGACAACATTGGCGCCATTCCCATGATTTCCGTAACGGCAAATGTGCATGATAAAGATCTCGGTGCCGCCACCAAAGCCGTGGAAGCGGCAATTGCCTCGCTCGGCGAACTGCCGCGCGGCCTGATCATGGAGCCCATCGGCATGTCCATCACGCTCAACGAAACGCTCGACAGTTTGCAATCCGGCCTGCTGGTGGCGATTGTGGTGATATTCCTGATGCTGGCGGCCAACTTCCAGAGCTTTCGCGTATCGTTCGTGGTGCTTACCACGGTGCCCGCGGTGATATTGGGTTCGCTGCTGCTGCTGACCATTACCGGCTCCACGCTCAACCTGCAATCGTACATGGGCATCATCATGTCCGTTGGCGTGTCCATTTCCAATGCTGTGCTGCTGATCACCAATGCCGAACATCTGCGGCGGCATAATGGCGATGCGCTGGCCTCCGCCAAGGAAGCCGCCGCACTGCGCCTCCGCCCCATCCTGATGACGAGCCTCGCGATGGTGGCCGGTATGATACCGATGGCCATCGGGCACGGGGAGGGCGGCGACCAGGTGTCGCCCCTGGGCCGCGCGGTAATCGGCGGGCTGGTGGCTTCCACTTTTGCCGCGCTGGTGATATTGCCGCTGGTGTTTGCCTGGGTGCAGAAAAATGCATCCACCGCATCCGTGTCTCTCAATCCTGAAAACAAAGAAAGTAAACACTATATACCCTCCTTGTATGATCACAACAACCAATAGAACGCTTTACCAGGTACTGCTTGCTGCCGCAGTGCTGGCGGGTTGCGGCGTTTCGCAAAGTAAACCGGACAACAAGAAAACGGCGGCTCCTCCTGCCGGGGTAACGGCCTTTGCGCTGAAAAAAGATATCTTCTCCGCTTCGCTGCGAATGCCGGGAGAGCTTATCGCTTTTCAGCAGGTGGATCTGTATGCCAAAGTGAACAGTTTTGTGCAGAAGCTGAATGTAGACGTTGGCTCTACCGTAACGGCCGGCCAGGTGCTGGCCACGCTGGAAGCGCCTGAGCTCGGCTCACAGCTGGCCGGCGCCGAATCGCGCCTGCGCAGCCAGGAGGCGGTTTACCTTGCCAGCAAAGCCAATTACGACCGGTTATACCAAACCAGCCAAACGCCGGGCACCGTTTCTCAAAACGACCTCGACCTGGCGCTGGCCAAGCAGAAGTCCGATTTCGCGCAGCAGGAAGCCGCCCGCGCCGCTTACCGCGAGATTTCCGATAACCGCAATTACCTGCAGATCCGTGCCCCGTTCAGCGGCGTCATCAGCGCACGTAATGTAAGCGCCGGCGCCTATGTGGGGCCTTCGGGCAGGGGCTCCGAGTTCCCGCTGTTCACCCTGCAGGAGCAAAAGAAGCTGCGCCTCGTGCTGGCGGTACCGGAGGCTTACACCGCCTATCTTAAAAATAAAAGTGAAGTCACCTTCACCGTCAAGTCGCTGCAAGGCGAGCAATTCAACGCCAGCATCAACCGGCTTTCCGGCGCGCTCGACAGCCGGTTGCGTTCCCAGCGCATCGAAATGGACGTGATCAACAACGATAAGAAACTGCTGCCCGGCATGGTGGCGGAAGTGAGCATTCCGCTGAATACTGCAGACAGTGTGTTCATCGTTCCGGTGAGCGCGGTGGCCAACTCTACGGAGAAGATTTTCGTGATACGGGTTAATAACCAGAAAGCGGAATGGGTGGAAGTCAGAAAAGGAAGGGAAGCCGACGGGAAAGTGGAAATATCCGGCAATTTGACAACGGGAGATATGCTTATGGAAAAGGCCAATGACGAGATCAGGAATGGCTCTGCCGTAACAATTAAAAAGTGATACGAATCAATAGTGTGGATCAGGAAAAGGGAGCAACGCGGTGATAGGTGTTGTTCCCTTTGTTTTTTTCCTACGGCATGATGTGATTACGATCCAGTTCCGCCATCAGCGCGTCGCAGGTTTTAACGTAAATGGTTTTCTGCGCCACATCGCCCTGCACAAACATTTCCCCCAGCCATACCGCCTGTTTGCTGCCGGTTTCCTGCAGGATGAGCTGGAGGTTTTGGGCAATCACCACCTTGTCGCGGAACAAATTCAGGCGAGGGCCGCCAAAGTCGTGGAACGTACGGTAAACGGTATTGTCGAAGTCGAGCGTTTGAATGCCTCCGCCGTCAGCATCCCGTAGAATGAGCAATACGGCATCCGGCCGGTGTTTGCTGACAGCGGCATCGAGCTGCTGCTTCAGGCCCGCTTCGCTTTTCCCGATAAACTCGTATACGCATTCCGTTTCTTTCTTTTTACAGTAGTTGATGAGATGGGGGGACAGCGAGGCGATGAAATGCCTCGTGGGGATATTGCCCGTGCCCACCACCAGCAGTTTCTTGTAGGCCCGGTAGGTGTCGTTCTTTTTCAGGCTGACCACCTGGGCGTCCCGGTTAAAGTATTTTTCGGCCTTTTGGCCGTCCTGAACAAACGCAGAGTTTTTGCAGGCGTATAAAAGCAGCAGTACCGCGGCTGCAAGCACCGATAATCGTTTCATGGTACAGGTGGTAAGTTTTTTTAATTGAAATAGCGGCGAAGGATTTCTTTCAGGGAGGCAAGGCTGTATTGTTTCACAATGTAATCGGTGGCGCCCAGTGCTTTGGTTTCACGGATATCGCGCGGATCAGACGAGGTGGAGTAGATCACCACCGGCACTTCCGCCAGCCGTGGAATGCTGCGCAGCGCGGTAAGGCAATCTTTTCCGTTCATGCGGGGCATGTTCAGATCCAGGAAAATGTAACCGGGAACAAAACTTTCGTCGCTGCGCAATAACTGGAGCCCTTCAATACCGTTGTCGACAGTATGGCATACAATGTGCTCGTTTATGTCCTGCAGCGCGAGTTTAAATATCTCCTGATCATCTTTGTCGTCATCAATCAATAAACAATTGAGATTTGTTATCATTTGGGCTCCCATAAATTTTACTGCAACCAAAGTTAATCAAAAGATGATTTCTACGCAATCACCCCGCACCGCCGGTCATTTTTTGGCGCTTCGGCTTTTAAATTCCGAAAGTACAGGGACGCTGATGTTGTCATAAAAATGCCGTTCGCCTGATGCCGGGTTGAATACGGCTTCAGCCTTTAAGATTTGGCTTTCTTTGGTTTTGGCGCTTTTTGTTTGACGCTTTTTGCCTGCGGCTCCTTTGCTTTGGTTGTTTTTGCTTTCGGTGCGCGGGTTTTGTCGGTTTTCGGTTTGGCTTCTTTCGGGCCCGCGGCTTTTGGCGTCTTGCTTATTGCGGGTTTGGGTGCTTCCGGTTCTGTGATTTTGGTTTTCGGTTCGCGGGTTTTGGAAGCTGCCGGTTTGGCGCTTTCCGGCGCCCGATCTCCGGATTTCGTGCTTTGGTAATATTCGCAAACCGGGTTCATGAGGCATTCGCCGCATTTGGGCGTGGGCCGGCAAATTTCCCTGCCCAGAAATGACATGGCCATACCGGCGTCCCATTCGGATGGAGGCAGCGCCGCCATCAGCTGTTTCTCGATCTTGACCGGGTCGGTGGCGGTAACGATGCCCAGCCGCGGGGCGACGCGCACCACGTGCAGGTCTACAATGATGCCCTCCGGCGCCACGCCAGACTCGCGCATGATCACGTTGGCGGATTTGCGGCCGATGCCCGGCAACTTGGTAAGGGTGGCCTGGGTAAGGGGGATGTTGCTGTCTTTTTTGACTTGCTGCGCTATTTCCACCAGCCATTTGGCCTTGTTGCCGAAGTTGCGGACTTTGCCGATGTACGGGTAGAGGTCTTCCGGCATGGCTTTCGACAGCGCCTGCATGTTGGGGAACGCCTCGAAAAGGGCGGGCCCCAGTTTGTTGATGTTCCTGTCCGAGTCTTGCGCCGACAATACGACGCCCACTACCAGCTGGTAGGTGTTTTGATAATCGAGCGGGTGTTTTTGCCCCTTGTACTTTTTGATCAGGGGTTTGATTGCTTCCGGCCAGTTGACTGTGTTGCCCATAAGGTGCATTTAGGCATTAAATCTACGGATAATCCGGGAAAAGAATAGCACCCCGGGGATGGCCAGGTGTTTCGGCGTGCGGGCAAATCAGCGTTCGGGAGTGGGGTTTCGGGTGGGGTGGATATCGATGCTGTGGTAACGCAGGGTTAAAAAAATCGCCACATGCGGGTGGCATGTGGCGATTATGATGATAGGGATAGCAGGAATTACCAGCCCTGGTTTTGTGGTTTAAGGTTCGGGTTGACGGTAACGTCGTTGGTAGGCAGGCCCCAAACGAATTTGTCGGCATTGGGGTTGATTTTAAGCCCCTGGAAGAATTCGCCGGTGGTCAGAATGTTGATGTTCTGCGGCTCTCTTCTCTGGAAGCCTTCATTCCAGCGTTTCAGGTCGTCGAGGCGGAAACCTTCAAAGGCCAGTTCGCGGAAACGTTCATCTTTAATCGCCTGGAGCAACGGTGCACCGGAAAGGCCCGCCAGTTCGGCAACGCCCCTTGCCTTGCGCAGCAGATTCAATGTAGCCAATGCCGCGGCTTCAGTGCCTCCGCCAAGTCTCGCGCCAGCCTCTGCGGAAATCAGGTACGCTTCAGCTACGCGGAAAATTTTCGGAGCATGCTGATAGTTCGTAGTAGCACCGGTGAAAAGCGCCGGATTGCCGGGATATTTATTCACCAGCCAGATACCGGGATAATCGCGGCCCTGGATTGTCAACGTTTTTTGCGCGAAGTAGGACGCCTTGCGGATGTCGGTATTTTCATACGCATCTATCACCCATTTGGAAGGGATGAAGTCGGGCGTGTATTTGCCGGTTTGGGCAACCAGTCCAAGATAGATGATATTGGTGTTGGCCAGCTCGCTGGGCTTGGAAGTAGCCAGTTGCATGATGGTTTCTTTCGGCAGGTCGTTTACCCACATTTGGTTAAACTCAGCCTGTGTATTAATCAGCGGATAAGTACCGGTAGCGATCAATGCATCAGCAGCGGCTTTGGCGCCTGCCCAGTCGTGCATGTGCAGTTTCACTCTTGCTTCGAGTGCCAGTACCACATCTTTGGTAAAACGGGGAGAACCCTGTTTGCCGGGGGCTACGATCAGTTTCTTGGCCTCTGCTATGTCGCTGAGGATTTGGTCGTAAACTTCCTTCACCGTTGCTCGTTTAGGCTGTGCGTAGGTGTCGTATGTCAGCGTTAATGGCACGCCCAGGTCGGTTGCAGCTGTTGCGGGAGTATAGGCTTTGCCCCAGCGGAGCACCAGCTGGTGGTAGAAATATGCGCGGGCCAGGTGGGCTTCGCCGGTATATTTCCTCATTGCCGCAGAATCAGCTGCAGTCACCGGAACGATTTTTTTGAAGCCTTCCAGCGAGATGTTCAGGTTGTTCATGGAAGAGTAGTAACCTGACCATACATCGCGGATGGTATAGTCACCGGAAAGGAAATCGTTCCAGCGGTGTGGAGAACCGTTTCTGTTACCATAGTCCAGGGAAGCATTCAACTGATCGGCCTGCACGTCAGTTGAAAAGGTGAAGATGCCGTATGATCTGGCTTTCAATCCCGTATACAAACCATTGTTCCACGTTTCCGCCTGTTTCACCGTTTTGAAAGCGTCATCCAGCGGAAGCTGAGTGAATGGAGAACGATCCAGCTTTTTGGTGCACGCAGCCAGCGCCACGGAAGCCAGTAAAGCGCCGGTCATAACTTTTATAGTGATTCTTTTCATGTCGATTTGATTTTAATACTGATTAAAGTTGCAGGGAAACACCGATCGCGTATTGTTTGGTATTCGGGTTTGCACCTAAAGTCAGGTTGCTGTCCACCTCAGGATCCGGTCCGGTGTATTTGGTAAAAGTCAGCAGGTTGCGGCCGGTTACAAAAAGGGTCGCACCTTGCAGCCATTTTGCTTTTTCTCTCAGCAGGCCGTTTTTAAAGTTGTAACCAACTGTGAGGCCTTTCAGGCGGAGGAATGAAGCATCTTCAATCAGCCTGGAGTCAAACTGGGTGAATTGCACGCCGTATTTCGGAAAGCGGGCCACGTCTCCGGCTTTTTTCCAGTAGTCGAGAATGGCTTTTGACTGGTTGAAGCCCTGGAATTGGTTCGGATTCTCGAAGAAGTACCGGTCGTTGTTGATCAGGTATTTACCTTTTGAGAAAGAGAAGTCAGCCTGCAGGTAAAAACCCTCGTAAGACGCATCGAGCCCGAAGCCGCCGTTAAACGGAGGATAACGTTTGATGCCGGTGCTTTGCTGCAGCGCAGCTTCGTTGAAAGTAGAGGTAACTTTGTTGATATCTTTCTGAGACTGTGCGATATTGTCCGCATTCGGCAAATACCACTCGGGCAGGCCTGTTTCGGAGTTTACCCGCGCGAATACCGGGTAGAAATAAGACACTGGCTGCCCTACTGCCCAGCTCACGCCCGTGTTCGGGATAATCCAGTATTGTTTGCCCTGGAACAGTTCGGTGATCTTGTTTTTATTGTAGTTGAAGTTCACGCGAGGCGTGATGCGCAGTTTTTTTGATTTATACACGTCTACCGCAACGTCCACATCCCAACCTGTATTTTTCATGGAACCTACGTTGGAAGTTACCTGGCTGAAACCGGAAGTATACGGGAAAGGCACGTCGATCAACATGTCGGAAGTTACCCTGTTATAGAAAGATACTTCCAGGCGAGCGAGGTTGTACAGCCCGAAGCTGGCACTAACCGACGTATTGGCCTGGCTTTCCCAACCCAGAGAAGGGTTGCCGGGAGTAGACAGGTTCCAGGCATTCTGGCCTTCATATGCGCCGGAAGATACCAGGGCATAGCTCAGGTAGTTCTGGTCCGCCGTGGTATTAAAGAAGGAGTTACCGCTCGTACCATGGCTTACGCGAAGATCGAGGTAATCGAGCCAGGATACGGGCTTCAGGAAGCTCTCTTCTTTCATTTTCCACATACCGCCTACAGACCAAAAGCGCGCGGTACGGTTTTCGGGACCGAAACGGGAAGACTGGTCCTGGCGGATTGATGCATCCAGGTAATATTTCTCTCTCCAATTATACTCCAGCCGACCAAAATAGGACAGGAATGCATATTCAGTTTTGGCAGAGCTGATGTTTCTGTTGGCTGCGCCATTATTGATTTGGATCAGCCCGTCGTCAGACAGTCCTGCGGAAGAACCGGTAAACTCATCAAAACCGTATTCGATAAATTCCTGACCGGCGAGTGCCGTGAATTTGTGATCGTCGGCGATTTTAAAGCGATATTCCACTGTATTGGTGATGGTTTTGTTAGCGGTCCTTGACATCAGTTCGCTGGCATTGCCATTGTTGATAGAGCCGAGGAAAGAAGGCATCTGCACGTTGCTGGTACGGAAATCAAATGCTTCCACACCTGCCTGTGATCTGATGGTCAGGTTTTCGAGCGGCTTGAATTCCATAAAGCCGGATACATTCAGCTGCAGTTTATTGGAGGTCGCACGCACCTTTTCTGCCAGATATTTAGGATTATACCTGCCCCAGCCGGGGATCAGATCCGGGTATTCTTTGCCGTCCTTGTCGTACAGAGAGTAGAACGGTGGAGCCAGCATGGCAAGCCCCCTATTGGTGCTGTTTGAACCGTATGGGTTAGTCTGGCGTTTGTCGAATGCGCCGCTCAGGTTAAGACCCATACGCATCCAGCTTTTCACTTCGGTGTTCAGGTTCGCGCGGAGGGTGTATTTTTTATAGTCGGAACGGTAAGCGAGACCATCCTGATCAAGGTAGCCGCCGGAAATGTAATAAGTTGTTTTGCCGCCGCCACCGGAGATAGACAGGTCTGCCTGGTACATCGGCACGTTTTCGCGGTAGTATACTTTATCCCAGCGGGTTGAGTTCGGGAAATCCTTCAGCAACTGGTCAACCTGCGCCTGGCTGCGGTAATTGGTCGCCACCCAGAAGTCTGTCAGTTCTTTCGGATTCATGAAGTTGTCGAAATATTTGTTGTCCATCATGTTGGACACACCGTATTGCGAAGTGAGTGCAATCACCGGGTCTCTGCCGATTTTGCCGGTTTTGGTGGTGATCACGATAACGCCGTTGGCCGCCCGCGCGCCGTAAATGGAAGTGGCGGATGCGTCCTTGAGTACGGTGATGTTTTCGAAATCCTGGGGGTTCAAGGTTAAAATGGTAGACGGATCAATGGGCACACCATCCATAATGATCAGCGGTGTGGAGCTGGCTCCCAGGGAACCAACGCCGTGGAGGCGGAGGGAGGAAACCTGGGAGGGTTCACCGCTGGAAGTGAATACTTGCAGGCCGGAAACACGGCCCTGGAGAGCATCAAAAGGGTTGGCTGTGGGCCTGTTCTGGATGTCTTTGCCTGACACGCGGGACACGGTGCCCACCACATTGCCTACTTTTTTGCCGCCACCATAACCGACAATCACTACTTCGTCAATGGCCGAAGTAGAGGCCGACATCGTTATCGAAATGGTGCTGCTGCCGCCAATAGCTACTTCCTGGTCGGCCATCCCGATCAGCCTGAAGATAAGCGATTGCGCACTGGCTGGAACGTTGAGGGTAAAGTGGCCGTTCCCGTCAGTAATCGTACCGGTGCTGGTACCCTTTACCTGGATGGTAACTCCCGGAAGAGCGATCCCGGCCTCATCTCTTACGTTGCCGGTAATAACTTTCTGGGCTTGCGCCAGCATACTGCATGTGCATAACAGAGCTGCCACAGCGAGTAGTAGTTTTCTCATGAGATTTAGATTTTAGAAATAGAAATAATCGGTCAACTACCTGATGGCATGATCAGATAATAAACATAGGTAAACATTCGACAACATCGCCGACAGTTGAAACAAATTCATGGTTTGCTGTGAGACCCCGCGGCGAATTTTTTCAGACGGTGGTTATAAAAGATAGGTTAGCGGGAGAACGCTTTCTTCACAAGCAGTTTCTTCGATTTAGATTTGTTTACGTTACTGTTCTGGAATGACTGTACAATAATAGGAATTTAAGGTTTTCTTAACATAACACGAAAGTGTTAAAAACAGACCTGTAGGTGGAATAGGATGTGTGCAGGGAAGCGTCCTAGTTTTTGTATGCGCGGGATGTTATGCTGCCCGCCTGCCGCAGGATGGAATGGCAACTTTTTCCGTATCCGGGGAATGCCGCGTCAGTCGGCAGGTAACAGCAGAGGTCCGTGCGGACATCAGTACCGCACGGCCTCTGTTGGGGGTTAAGGGAAAATGTATTTGACAGTGCCGGCAAACGATCCGCTGTTGCCCGCAAAGGTCTGTGTTTCCATCGGTTGCCCGTTCACCAGGATCTCTGCTTTAACGCTGCCGGGCATGCCGCAGGAGAAGGTGAAAGTAGCGTAGTCGTACCGGTTCACCGTTCTTTTGAAACTTTTGGAATAGGGGAGTGGTTTGTTGTTGTCGTTCGTCAGGCCGCCGGTTTCATTCAGGTACTGGACGTTGCATGTCGTTAGCCCGCCCGACACTACGGTCAGCTTGTATTCGATCGTTACTTCCTTCGGATAGCTGCCGCCGCCGGGAGGTGCGGGCTTGTCTTTTTTACAGGAAACAAACAGGCCCGCGGTTAACAGGATGACCGCCAGGCGGAGGATGTGGGTGTTGAATGCTGTCATGTTCATATGCCTTGATTTGATAAACACCATGATTGGTGCTGCAAAAATAGCCCGGTGCGTAAGCGGGGACAATACCATGGCGGCGGTAGGCGGATCTACCGTATTGATGGTATATTTCTGCTACAGGCAGGTGTCAGAGCAGGGAATGATCGACGGCCGCCTTGATCAGTGCGGCGGCGTTGCTGACCTTCAATTTCTGCATGATGTTTTTGCGGTGGGTTTCGGCTGTGAGCATGCTGATCCCAAGCTTTTCTGCGATCTGCGGGTTGGTGAGGCCGCCGGCGATCAGTTGCAGCACTTCTTTTTCGCGGCGCGTGAGGCGGGGGATTTCGCAGGCTTCGGGGTTGCCAGACGACGCGAGGATTTCCTGCACGTCGGGCCCCAATACGATGCGTTTATCGAGGATCTGTTTGATGGCGTCGGTGAGGGCGGCGGAGGATGTGTTTTTCAACATATAACCGTTAGCGCCGTTCTGCAACATCTGCAGGATGATCGTACGCTCGGCGGATGCGCTCAGCGCAAGTATTTTGATGGATTTATCGAGCTGCCGGATCCGTCGGCAAAGCTCGATGCCACTAATGTCCGGCAGGCTGATGTCGAGCAACACCACGTCTGCCTGCTGCTCCTCCAGGAAAGCCAGCGCCTCGAGCCCGAGCGTGAAACTGCCGGCGAGCGTAATGTCTGGGTTGTCCGCCAGCAGCGATTTGATGCCTTCCTGCATCAGCAGATGGTCTTCAACGATCAGCAGCGATACCGGGTGTTGTTTGTTGTACATCGATCTCAATATTTACCGTTGTGCCTGTGCCGGGCGCCGACTGGATATCCAGTTTTCCCTTCAGGTAATCAACGCGTGCCTGAATATTCTGTAGCCCCATACCGTTTTTCGGCGCGGGGGCTTTCGTATCGAATCCTCTGCCGTCGTCTTCCACGGTGATGGACAGCTCCTGGTCCCTTTGCAGGCATTGTACCAGGATGTTGTGCGCGCCCGCATGCCTGACGGCATTGTTCACCAGTTCCTGTACCAGCCGGTAGATCATGATCTGGTGCGGCTGCGGCAGACCGGGTTGTATGCCGAATCCCTGGAATACAATATTGGTACCATTTTGAGGAAGAGCGGCGCAAAGGTCTTTCAGTGCAGCCTCCAGCCCAAAGCGTAGCAATGTTTCGGGCATCATGTTATGCGCAATGCGCCGCAGCTCCTGCGACGCGCCGTCGAGCTCCGCAACTATCCGGCGAAGGGCTTTTGCATCGCTGCCGTGTGCGGCTTCATCAGCGATGTCGGCGGCTTTCAGCCGGATGCTGGCCATGGTGCCGCCGAGGCCGTCGTGCAGGTCGCGGGCGAGCCTTTTTCTTTCCATTTCCTGGCCTTCCAGCATGGCCGAGAAATTATCGAGGCGCTGCGCCTGCCGGATATTTTCCATTTCGCGGTGGTGCAGCTGTTCTTTTTGCCGCGCGGAACGATGCCTGTTCCTGTATACGATGAAAATGAGCAGCGCCGCCAGCACCGCTACCATTAAGCCCGCCAGCAACAGGAAAATATAGGCGCGGTTGCGCTGCAGGTTGAGCTGCTGCTGTTTGCTTTCATTTTCGAGCACCAGGATTTTCTTTTCCTGTTCGGTGGCCTGGTACTTCATTTCCAGCGCATGCAGGCGAACATCGCCTTCCTCCTTTTTAATGCTGTCGTTCAACTGCACGTATTCCCGGAGGTAACGCAACGATGCTGCCGGATTGTTCGTTTTTTCCTCCAGCCCCGACAAACGCTCCAGCCCATGCAGTATGTTACGCGGCCAGTTGATGCGGCGCGACAATGAGAGGTATTCTTCCATGGCTTTTTTGGCCGGCTGGTATTGTCCCTGTGCCACGTACAGGTCGTGCAGGGCGTCGAGCGCATTGGTGGTATTCAACGGGAATGGGTCCGGGCTTGCTTTTAAAGCATGCAGGTATGATTTTTCCGCGGCGGCGTATTGATTTGTCCGGAAGAAATAGAGTCCCTGCGCAATGTCGAATTGCGCCAGCATGGAATAGTCTGCGGTATCGAGATGGTGCCGGGCTTCTTCAAGGTGGCGGCGCATGGCATCAAGGCTGTCAAGGTCACTGGCGCACCAGGCGGCGATGATCAGTGCGTCGGTCAGTTGGGGCGAAGGGCGGCGGCGATGAAAGGTGATGCCTTTAAGGAGATAGCCATAAGCCTTGACAAACTGTTCCCCGTTATAAAATTTTGCGCCCACGTTAAAATTGGCAACAGCCAGGGAAAGCGTGTCTTTTACCTGCTCCAGCATTGGAATGGCGCTGAGGATCATTTCAAGTTCTTTGTCCGCCATTCCGCGCCGGCCGTATACCGCGCCGAGGTTGCCCGTCAACTTGGCCCTGATGGCTACGGCGGAGAGACCGGAGTCGCCGGCAACGGCAGCGAGGCCGGCTTTGTAATGCGCCTCCGAAGAGTCGAGCCGGCTGTATGTATAATACAGCCTCCCGAAGTTGAAACGGGCTTTGGCGATGCCGACATTGAAGCGTTGCGCCGTTTGCAGGCGAAGGGCTTCTGTTGCTGCATTGAACGCCCCTATGGAGTCCGTTGACCTTAATACATCCGATAGCATCACCAGGAGGCTGCCCCTGGCGGTGTCGTTTTTCGTAACCGAAATAAGCTGCCGCAGATTGTCGGCCTTTCTGGACGCAGGCTGTGCCATACCGGCGTGGAACAATAACAGCAGCAGCCATAACAAACACGGGCGCCTGAAATGCATAAGCGATGATTATATGGATTTTAAGGTAGGATATTCTTTTCAGGATGCAAAGCGGCGCCAGGAGGCTGTCTCGCTTTTAATTGTGGACAGCGGAGGTAAAGTCTTACCAGCGGCCCATTGCCGCATTTTCCCGAAATTATTCCCGGGGCGGCAATTTATTTTTTGTTTTTTAAAAAAAGCGCATAAATTTGCACTCCATTCAAGGGGGATTAGCTCAGTTTGGTAGAGCGCTTGCATGGCATGCAAGAGGTCAGCGGTTCGAACCCGCTATCCTCCACCAACATTCAACCCTTACCTCACCGGTAAGGGTTTTTTATTGAAATCATCCCTCGCACATCGGTCTCTTTTAATGCCTGTTCCCTGATTTCTTCAAACCCGCGGATAGCTTTTAGACCCGGTACGGCGCCGCGATTTCCGGCGCAATGTCATCCTGCCAGCACCACTACATGCGCTGATCCTCCGTAGCCTGAGAATAAGGGCGGAGCCACCGCCGGTTGTAATGCTTTCCCGGCCAGGGATTTTTTCTGACAATTTCTGTAATTTGAAGTTGCTATAGATGATATGAAAATCCTCATCATTGAAGACGAATCAGCGTTGGGTAAAAGTATTGCCGCCTACCTGGAGGCGGAAAATTATACCTGCGAACTAGCGCCGGATAAAAAAACGGCGCTGGATAAAATAGAGGCATTCGACTACGACTGCATCCTGCTCGACATTTCCCTGCCCGATGGCAATGGCCTGCAGGTGCTGGAAGCGCTGAAAAGCAACCACAAAACGGAAGGTGTCATCATTATTTCCGCCCGCGATGGCATCGACGACCGCATCCAGGGCCTTCAACTGGGGGCAGACGACTATCTCACCAAGCCCTTCCATCTCTCCGAACTGAGCGCGCGCATTGCCGCCGTCATCCGCCGCCGCCGTTTTGCCGGCAGCCAGGTGCTGGAAGCAGAAGGGCTGCAGCTGGATCCCCATGCCCGTACCGTAAAAGTGGAACAGACGCCGGTAGACCTCACCAAGAAGGAATATGATTTGCTGCTGTACCTGCTCACCAACCGCAACCGCGTGATCTCCAAACAGGCCATCGCGGAACATTTGTCGGGAGACGGGGAGGGGCTGTTCGATAATTACGATTTTATCTACGCCCATATGAAAAACCTGAAGAAAAAATTGCTGCAGGCGGGCTGGACGGACCGCATCAAGGCTGTTTACGGGATGGGGTATAAAATGGAAGTACCATGAGGGAGCGAATGGATAGGGGCACTCCATCTGGTATAACGACAAAAACGTACCGATGGAGTACATCCGATCGGATCACTAATAAGGAAGGAAAGTACTGATGAAGAATACTCCATCTGGTCCTAAGAACAAAAGCGTACTGATGGCGTAACATTCCATTCAGGGCGCTAAAAACAGGAGATACTGATGAAATAACAGTCCATCACACAAAAGGACAAAAGTACTAACACCCATCAGACGAGTAAAAAGATGAAACTGCTGAATAAAACCGTGCGATATTATTTCCTGCTATCGGTCATTGTACTGCTGGTAGCGATTCCCGTGTTTTATTTCGTACTGAAGAAAATAGTGATCGCTAACGTGGATGCGAGGCTGGTAGCCACCAAAACCCAGCTGGTGCCCCGTTTGCAGGTGATGGAATTCAAAAACGGGGAGCCGGTTCTGGGCAACGATATCACCCTCGAAAAAGCCGGTCCTCATGCGGGCAACGATTCCCTGTACACGGCAGACACCTACCGGCTGCTCTCTTCGCACCTTGTTATCAACCGTGAAACGTACCGCCTGCAGATCAAATCGTCCATCGCTAACCACGAAAGGCTCATCACCAGCATCATCATTCTACAGGTGCTGCTGCTCACTTTTCTGCTGGCGGGACTGTTGCTGGTTAACCGCACGCTTTCGCGCAAGGTGTGGGATCCCTTCTACAAAACCCTCCAAAAGCTGCGAGCCTATAAGGTAGACGATCCGGCGCCCCTGCAGCTGGCCCCTTCGTCCATCAACGAGTTCACCGAGCTGAACACCGCCCTGGAACAGCTGGCGGAACGCAGCCGGCAGGCTTATATCGCACAAAAGGAATTTGCGGAAAACGCATCGCATGAAATGCGCACGCCGCTGGCCATTTTTCAGGGAAAGCTCGAGCTGCTGATGCAAACGGATCCGCTATCTGAAGAACAGGCGGGCCTCATCACGGACCTGGCTACCGCCAGCCAGCGGATGGCGCGCCTCAACAAGGGCCTCATCCTTCTTACCCGCATCCAGAACGGGCAGTTTCCCGAAACGGATAACGTATCCGTCCGCCAAACCGTTGAAAACCTCCTGGAGCAATACCAGCCGCAACTGCAGCAGAAAGAGCTGACGGTGCAGCGCGACTGGGTGAACGACCTCACCGTACCGGCCAACCCCACACTGATGGAAGTGCTGCTGGGCAATCTGCTCGCCAACGCCATCCGGCATAATATTCCCCGGGGTAATATCATCGTCCGGCTCGCCGCCGGCGCCCTCACGGTGCAGAACACCGGCCAGCCCCATGCGCTGCCGGAAGAGCGCATCTTCCACCGGTTCAGCAAACAGAGTATGGATGCAGACAGCCTGGGCCTGGGGCTGGAAATCGTCCGGAAGGTCTGCGACCTGTATGGATTCACCATCACCTACCAATACGCCCACCCGCTGCACACTTTTAAAGTGGTTATGCTGCCCGCCTGACGGCATCCGGGCCAGCGCTGCGCGCCATCAACCTGCTATTGGCGCCTTTTCATTATGTGCACCGGGAAGCGTTTATTGGCGGCGAATACGGTCGCGCCCTCACCTGCCAGTACGCCCACCCGCGAATCCGCATCACCCTCTCCTAATAAAACGTTAAATCCGCAGCGTTTCGCCCGTTTATTCAGAATCTGTTCAGAATGCCGCGCCACTTTTACGGAATCTAAAACAGATGATGATGAATAAAAAGACAGTATTTGCCACTATCGCACTTGCAGGGGCAGTCGTTGCCGGCGGATTCGCCTTGAGCGGTAAAACCGGCGACTTATATCATAAAATCACTGCCGACGAGCCCCAGCCCCTGATACGTACAGCTTATTCCGGCCCGGTCAATAACCAGCCGGTCAGCTTCGAACAGGCTGCTGACGCGGCGGTGCCTTCGGTGGTACACATCCGCACGGTGGTGAAATCCCGGCAGGTTGCCCAGCAGCAGAATCCCTTTGAAGGTATGGATGACGATATTTTCCGTCACTTCTTCGGTGACGGCGGCGGCCGCCGTTTTCAGCAACCGGAGCAACGGGCTTCCGGCTCTGGTGTGATCATCAGCGACGACGGTTACATCGTGACCAACAACCACGTGGTGAACGGCGCGTCCGATATCACCGTGACCCTCGCCAACCGCAAAAACTACAAAGCGGAAGTGGTGGGCACGGATCCCAATACGGATCTGGCCCTGATCAAGGTAGACGGCAAAAACCTGCCGGTAATGCCCGTGGGCAACTCAGACGATGTGAAGCTGGGCCAGTGGGTGATGGCCATCGGTTATCCCCTCAACCTCGACGTAACGGTGACGCAGGGCATCATCAGCGCCAAGTCGCGCAACATCGGCATCAACCGCCAGGCTGCGGCCCCGGTGGAATCTTTCCTGCAAACGGATGCCGCGGTGAACCCTGGTAGCAGCGGCGGCGCGCTGGTAAATACCAATGGCGAACTGATCGGGATCAACGCGGCCATCGCGTCTCCTACCGGCTCCTACGCGGGTTATGCCTACGCTATCCCTTCCAACCTTATGAAAAAAGTGATCAATGATATCAAACAGTTCGGCAGCGTACAGCGCGGTTACCTCGGCATCAGCATGGCGCCTGAAAACCTCGACGATGCGCAGAAGAAAGAGCTGGGTATTAAAGACGACGAGAAAGGCGTATTCGTGGCCGGTATCGACCCGGGCGGCGCGGCTGCTGCCGCCGGCATCAAGCAGGGCGACGTGATCACCCACATCAACGGCGCACCGGTAAGCTCCGGCGCACAACTGTCGGAACAGATCGCACGCCAGAAGCCGGGCGACAAAGTAAAGCTCGGCTACCTGCGAAACGGCTCCGGCCAGAACGCGGATGTAACGCTGAAAGGTAAAATGGGCGCCATTGCCGGTACGGCCAGCGCCACTATCCAGTCGCTCGGCGCCGACTTCGCTACCCTGCCGGCTGGCGATGCCCGCCAGATGGGGATTGCAGGCGGAGTACAGGTCACTGAAATAAGTGATGGCGTACTCGCGGACCAAACGAATATGAAGAAAGGATTTGTGATCACACGGGTGGGCGGCATGGCCGTTCGCAGCGTGGATGAGCTGAAAGCCGCTTTGCAGCGCCTGAGCGGAAACTTCCAGATCGAAGGCATGTACCCGGGCAGTAACAAAGTGTACTACTACGGCATTAACGACTTTTAAGAATTGAGTAACTAGGGGGTTAATTTTAAGTGTGAACAGGCTTCTCCATTTTAATGGGGAAGCCTTTTTTATTGCTCCTTAAAGATGCCTTCGATCACTTCCTTGAGCTCCTTGGGCTGGAGGGGCTTCTTCAAAAGCCGTATCACCAGCGGATTGGCGTTGGTACGGGAAATATCGCCGAAGTCGAGCGACGATGAAACCATGATGATATAACACTGGTTCTTGATTTTTTTGGGGTAAGAGTCGAAAGACCGCAGAAACTCGAAGCCGTCCATTTCCGGCATTTGTATATCGAGGAGGATGACCGTGGGCGGGATGTGGGGCAGGGTGATGTTGCTCGACAGGAATTCGAGGGCCTTGTTGGCATTGCTGAATGCCAGGATCGTTCTGCTGATCTGCTGAATGGATATCAGCCGTTCATGCAACAGCAGATCGATGTCGTTATCATCAATCAGTATGACGCGCAGATCAGGAATCGAATTCATTTCTGTTCGGGATAGAGATTTCAAATTGAGTGCCCTCTCCGTACCTGGAGTCCACCCCAATGGTGCCTCCGATTTTGTTCAGCGCCTCTTTCACAATATATAAGCCAATACCGCTGCCGGGCTTGTTGTTGTTTTTCGAGCGGAAGAACATTTTGAAAATGTTGCTCAGGTGCTCGCTTAAAATACCGATACCATTGTCTTCTATCCTGATGGTGGCCTTGTGCGGCTCCACTTTTACGGAAAGGTTGACCTGCGGGCTCGATTCGTCGGGCTTCTGATATTTAACGGCGTTGGATATCAGATTGTTCAGAATAACACTGATACGGAAAAAATCGCCTTTGAACGGAACCGGCTGGTCGACTTTGGTATTGAACCGGATGGTGGTGTTCTGATGCTTGAAGGTATCGATGCAGTCGTTCAGCAATGTTGCAAAATCGATTTTCTCAAATTCAAGGTCGAGCCGCGAGTTACGGTAGTACTCAATTATTTTCTGTATAAAACTATCGAGGCGGGTGATGCACACTTCGATCATGCCCATGTACCCCTGCGGGTCGGTCATGCTGTTGTCGAGCCGGCTGAGGTTGATGATGCCCTGCACGCTCATGAGCGGGGCGCGGAGGTCGTGCGAAGTGGAGTAGATGAAACGGTTGAGCTCGTCGTTGGTCTTTTCCAGCTCCAGTACCTTTTCTTTCAGCTGTTTGCGGGCCGAATAGATCTCGTAGGCGTTGTTGATGGTTTTGAACAGTTCGTGCTCGTCCCAGGGCTTTTTGATGTACGAGAAAATATGCCCCTTATTGATGGCGTCGATGATATCTTCCACGTCCGTATAACCCGTCAGCAAAATGCGGATGGGATCCGGAAGCACGTCTTTTATTTCATTGAAGAATTCAACGCCGGTGGTGGTCGGCATCTTCTGATCCGCAATAATGATATGCACTTCGATACCCTTCAGTACCTGCATTCCTTCGGCCGCCGAATTGGCGGTATAGATCTCGTAGCTGCGCCGGAAATTGGCGCGGAATGCATTGAGGTTATGTACTTCGTCGTCGATGTACAGGATCCTGATACGGTTATTTTTCATGAAGGGTCTTGTTAATTAGGACATTTGACTCTGACTCTGACTATGAACACTGGGCACAATCGGCACATGAAGTGGTAAATATATAATAAATTCCGCTCCTTTACCTGGCTCGGACTCAACAAGTATCCGGCCATGGTGTTTTTCGATGATGCTGAAAACGATGGAAAGCCCGAGCCCGGTGCCTTCTCCCACGTCTTTGGTGGTGAAGAAGGGCTCGAAGATCTTTTCCTTTACCTTGTCCGTCATGCCGATGCCACTGTCTTTAATGCTGATGCTTACCAGTTTGTCTGCTTCGTGATAGCGGGTGCTGATGGTGAGGGATTCCTGGCCCTGCTCCGGTTTCATTTTGATGGCGTTCAGGGCGTTGTTGATGATGTTGAGGAATACCTGGTTCAGTTTCCCGGCGAAACATTCGATTTTGGGGAGTTCACCGTAGTTATAGATCACTTCCACGTTTTTGGGGATGTTGTTCCGCAGCAGCACCATGGTGGAATTCAGCCCTTCATGGAGGTCTACGAACTTCAGGTCGCTCTCGTCGAGGCGGCTGAAGGTGCGCAGGCCTTTTACGATTTCGGCGGTACGGTTGGCGCCGTCTTCGATGCCGCGGATCAGCGTGTCTATTTCACTGTGAACATAGTCGATATCAATCTGCTGTTTGAACTGCTCAATGTCGGCCAGTTTTTCCTCGATGTTATCCTGGGGTTTGATGGCTTCGTACCGTTTGAGCAGGTTTTTGAGGTCTTCAAAATCGAGCTTCAGCGGTTTGATATTCGACGTAACAAAGTTAATGGGATTATTGATTTCGTGCGCAATACCGGCCGTAAGCTGACCGAGGGAGGCCATTTTCTCCGCTTCCACCAGCTGCGTCTGGGCTTCCTTCAGGTTGCTGAGGGCTTTATTCAGCTCCACATTGCTGTTTTGCAGGGCCTCGGTTCTTTCCAGCACCTTGGCTTCCAAAATCACGTTCTGTTCGCGCACCAGCTGTTCGTTTTCCTGCGATATGCGCAGCGCCATGGCCTGCGATTCCTCTTTTTCCTTCCGGTAGATATTAATCTTGTTGGCCAGGGCGAAAGACAGCAGCGTTACTTCGGCTGCGGAGCCTACCTGCAGGGCATAGTAGGTAAAGTCGTTGTACGGCAGGATGTTGAAGTTCCGCAACACGAAAATACACACGCTGATCAGGAAGATGCTCCAGGCCACCAGGAAGTACTGGGCCGGTATGAACCCGCGGCGCGCTACCTTGTACCCCACGAAAATCGCCAGCAGCGATGCCACCATGGCGATCATCTGCGTCATCATATTGGCTACGAAGTACTTGTCGAGGAAAGTGGGAACGAATACCAGCACATACGCCACTATCACCCCGGTCAGGATGTTATGGCCGAGCTTGTATTTTTCGCGGGTATGCAGGAACGACTGTATGAACAGGGCCGCCGTGATACCGTTCAGTATCGGGATGATGAGGGTATCGTGATTGGCCAGCCAGGGGCTGTTGGGCCAGAGGAACCGGAAGGTATAACCCTGCTGCGAAGCCTGGGTGAGACCCACGCAAACGATATAGCTCACGTAAATGAGATAGCTGCGGTCGCGGATGGTCAGGTAAATAAACAGGTTATACAACGCCATCACGAGAATGATGCCGATGTAGAGCCCGAAAATGAAGTTACGCTCGTTGTTTTTGGCGTTGAGGGTGCTTTCACCGCCAAGGTACATGGGCAGCTGCGCCTGCTCGCCGGCCCTTACCTTCAGGTAGAACTCCCGGCTTTCGCCGCGTGCGATATCGAGGGGGAAAATATAGTTCTGGTGATCGTAGGGACGGAGCCTGTATGGCTGGAACTGGCCCAGCTCCACCACTTTGTATCCACCGCCGGGCGATACTTCGTAAAGGGTGATTTCGTCGATAATGGGATATTCCACCTCCAGCATGAGCCGGTCGAGCCCGGTTTCGTTGGTGATCACAAAGCGCGCCCAGCTGCTGAAAGGTGAAATCTGCAGGTTGGGCACGTCCGTCCCGGACGCCGTGAATGCCTGTTTCCGCACCTGGTCGATCGTCAGCTGGTTGCTGCTGTCACGGAACAATTCGACGTACCGGCCAATCTGCATCAGCTTGGAACTATCATTATAAACGACGCGGGGCCCCTCCGCAAAGGCGGCCAGTTGCGCCTGCAGGCAAAGGATACATAAAACCAAAAAACGTATCGGCATCTTAAAATCGGAATTGCAATGTCAATTTACTGATGTTATACCAGTAAACATAACAGTTTTATCGGACCATCTGGGGTAGCCCCAGCTGGTAATTTACTTCAAATGTACCTTTTGGCCCGGTTTCCGTCCGTATCTGGTTCGGGTTGGCCCGCAAATTGAAGATCAGGTCCCGCTCCACCTGTTCGGCACTGGAAACCTCATGTATGTCTTTGATAATCATGGCCGTAGCTACCAGGTCGTCTTTCGGGTAATAAAAAACGCCCTCGTTGCCGAGCGACGTGTCTATCACCGCGCCCACCCTTTTGGCCCCCCGGGTAGTGATGGGGGCGCACAATACGTGCACGTTCTTAACGGGCAGCTGCGTCATCAGCGCCACGCATACCCGGCTCAGGATAAGGCTCCCGATACCCATGCCGGCCACCTCCTTGGAGTTCCACAGGCCGCATATCTCGGCGCTGCCGGGTACCACGTCGGTATATATTTTCGGGTCGTATTTGCCTACGGCCACCTCTATCGGTAACGGCAGCACGCCGTCTGCAATCTGCACGCGCGCGCCTCCATAGGTTTTTGTGCCGGTGTCGTCTTCCACAATCACCACCACGGTGTTTTTGTGCGATATCCAGTCCTGGTTTCCGGAGGTTATCTTGGTAATCCCAAAATAGATCTGCAGCAGCTTGCTGTGGCCTTCATAAAACCGCAAAGCCGCTTCCGGGTCGTCCGGTGCAAAAAAAGCCCTTACATTAATCGGTGCACTCATTGATTGCTCTTTTAGGTTACAGGGGCATTATTGAATGAGTTGATCAAAATCCACATAATACCGGCCTGACGATTGCAGCTGGTTGAGCAGGATGCGCCTGCAGGTGTCTGCAACCATCGCGCCGCCCAGCATCACACTCGATGCCAGCTGGGGCCAGGTGGTAATCGTTTTCCCAATTTCTCCCAACGAATATTTCATACGGGGGCTCATATGCGCCATGCCGGCCATGGGGCCCAGTATCGGTATTTTTTCTTCATTGGTCAGGTGTTTGAGCGTTTTCAGATCCGCGATATCGGGAATCAGGCCGTGCAGCAGGGGATAGGCGGGGTCGAGGTCGTACCGTTCGATATCCAGCATTCCCCGGTCGTTGGTGTCCATCACTACCGGCACCTGCAGCGCCTTTGCTTTTTTGCGGCTCATGATTTTCACGTCCACGCCGTCGCACTCTTCCACCAATACATCCAGTTTGCCGCCTCCCGTCATAAAGGCGTCGAGGTTTTCCTCAGTGGCCCCATCGTGGAAGCAGATCACTTTCAGGTAGGGGTCCAGTTCGGCAATTTCCCGGGCGGCCAGTATCACCTTCGGCATGCCGAGGTTGAAAACGGCGGTGCGCAGGCGGTTCAGGTTGCTCAGCTCCACCGTGTCGAAGTCGGCCAGCCGGAGCTCTCCGCAGATGCGCTCCATGGCCAGCGTCACCGCTATGCTTTGCCCTACAGAAAGCCCGATGACCCCGATTTTTTTTGCGCCCAGCACGTCCCTTTCTTCCACGGTGATTTTATGCAGGTTGCGCGATGTGCGCATGGCGATGAATTCCTGTTCTCCCAGCAGGTGCACCAATTTTTCCGACCAGGGATAATACACCCACATGCCATAGTCTTCCGCCAGGATGCCGTTGAGGTGCCGCTGCACGGCTTCGTTGGACTCCTGCGAAGTGAGCGGGCGGGTGGGGTGGAGGCTTTTGATCAGCTCCTTCAGCTGCCCGTAAAGCTCGTCGTAAACTCTGATTTGCGGATTGTTCCGCAGCAATTGCAGCAAAGCGGCCTTCTCGTCCCCATTTCCGGGATTGTAAAACACTGGCGTATGGGTCAATTGCTCAAGCCTTGTCTGCTGTACGCGTTCCTGGATAATCATGCTGCTTCCTGAACTGGTTTTTTTACAGGTGAATGATGTTGCCTTTCTAATGATGCTCGGTAATGTTCGTTAGGTTATCTTCCAAAGGGCCGAATTGCTAGTGCCTCACCAGAACCACGTTCACTGAAGAGGGCTGTGAAGCCCGTCTTCGTCCTACAGATCATACGTTAATCAAGTATAAAAAATGTTATAAAAATTCGTTTGTCGGGTTATCCGGGCATAAAACGGAAAAATCTGACGGCACCGCCCCTGCGGGCGAAATGTTCCACTGCATCGATGTATCTATTATGATGTAAATGAGCTAAATTCAATTCTTAAACTTCACCATTCCGGCAAAGCGAGCATAACAGCTGTTGTTAAACATTGGGCGGGGATGATGGACGAGGTCCGGCTAAAACCGGTGAAGGCAGTATAGGGCACACACAGCCTTTCCGGGGCCGGGGCAAGGCAACAAATTTTGCCTGGGATAAATAGCTTCATCTTTTTAGAGAATGATTAGATATACGACAACTACACATGAATATAAAAGTAAAATAGCAATTTATTTCAAATTAAACTATAAACAACCGCTTTATTTTGCAGTTTTTGCAAAAATAACGATTATATCATACATGAAGCTGGTGTAAAATTTGCGAGTAATTAAACGCTATCTTTTAGATTTGTAAGAATTAATTCAGATTACCATGCATAAAAGAGAATTCCTCAAAGTGGCGGGCCTGGCCGGCTTGGCTGCCATGGCAGACCCGAAAGGCCTGTTTGCCGCGGAGGGCAGCAAAACCCTGTTGGCAGAGAAAGCGCCTTTCACGCTGCCTCCTTTGCCTTATGCGTTTGATGCGCTGGAGCCGAATATAGATAAGCTGACGATGGAGATCCATCATGGCAAGCACCACGCAGCGTACGTGAAGAACCTGAACGACGCCCTCAAAGGCAACGCCCTCGAAAGCCAGCCGCTGGAAGCCATTCTGGCGAAAGTGACAGCTAAAGACGCGGCCATCCGGAACAATGGTGGCGGGCATTATAACCACAGCCTCTTCTGGACCATCCTGAGCCCCAAGCCCACCACACCGTCCGCCAAAATGACGGCGGCCATCAATAAAGCTTTCGGTTCTTTCGATACCTTCAAACAGAAATTCAGCGATGCCGCCAAAGGCGTATTCGGTTCCGGCTGGGCCTGGCTGATCGTAAAAAAAGACGGCTCGCTGGCCATTACGTCCACTCCTAACCAGGACAATCCCCTCATGTTCCAGCTGGCCAAAGAACCGGGCACGCCCATTCTCGGCCTCGATGTGTGGGAGCACGCGTATTACCTGAAACACCAGAACAAACGCCCGGATTACATCGCCGCCTTCTGGAACGCCGTGAACTGGGATGAAGTGGAGAAGCGGTGGAACGCCGCCCCGAAGGGAAAAATCTAAATGTCTCGCACGGGATATAATAAAAAGGCCGACGCATGGAATCGTCGGCCTTTTTTATGCCAACGTCCGCTGCAGGTATCCTGCCCGGCGCTCCGGCATTAAAAATGTGTACGCGGAAATGTCAGCAACGTGCCGCGGATAAGACAATATGCGCCCGCATACAAAAAGGGCTGACGCATTCAATGCGCCAGCCCTTTTTGATTTTGCAGCAGTTCGCTGCAGGTATGTTGCCCGGCGCTCCGGCGCCGGTTTTGTTACATTGCAGGTCATTCATCCCATTCAACATAGCCGTCCTTTCCTTTTCCGCCCGTCAACTGTGGGCGAAGACAACCATCCCTACTTCCGCCTGAAAAACACAAATCCGTTCTTTTCACCGATCAGCTCCAGGTTGGGGTGCGCCCGCCAGGGCTCGCTGTCGGTGATACGGCAAATGAAGTAGGCCGGCTTGTCGATCTGCCCTTCGAGCAGCCACTGTTCCTTGTTTTTGTAGTACGCGGGGTTGGTGGACGGCTGTTTGCGGGTATAATACAGATGTGCGTAGCTGAAATAGGATAACGGCTTCACATACACGTCTTTCCCCTGGAATTGCTTGTAAAACTCGATGGCGGCGTTTTGTGAAAAGCGCTCCACCTTCGGCACAAAATGCAGCACCGTTACCTGGATGATCAGGATGGTACTTACGAACAGGCATAGCAGTCCCCGCTGCACTTTCTTCGAGAACAGGAACACGCAACTGACGATCACCAGCACGATGTAGGTGAGCCCGTAGGCCATTTCACCGTACCCGAACGGCACATCGGCCTGGAGGTTGGCTTTGGCGAATTTGTCGCCGATGTGGGGGATAAGCTCATTTTTATAGATCCCCACCAGGGGCAGCAGGCTGATGGCCAGCCCCAGCACCACACCAATAAACAGGATGAGGCTGATGTTCCAGCCCTTCAGCGTAAAGCGGCCCTCGAGCAACCGGTACACCTGCAGCGCGGCGAGGTAGCTCAGCGGGAAATAGCAAAGGGAGGAATAGTGAACGATCTTCGTTTTCACGATGGAGAAGAGCAGCAGCACCACCCAGAACAGTACCCACATCCACACTTTAAAGTCCCTTGCCTCCGCCGGTTGCTGCATGTAGATGGATTTGGTGCGGCTGGTCTGGATATAACTGAGCAGGAAGATGCTGGCGGGGAAACACCCTATCAGCAACACTATCCAGTGATAGAAAAACGGTCCGCCATGGCCCGCGTCGGGTGTGCTGAAGAGGCGCCACTGGTAAATCACGAACTCATTCACGAACCACCAGCCGTGCATGATGATCTCGTAGCCGAACCAGAGGGCGGTGGTCAGTAACGCAAAGAGCGCGGTGAGCAGCAGGTGCGTGATCTTGATGTGGATGCGGAATTTGTTGTAAATCCAGTATACAAGCAATACCAGCACGGCAATCAGGATGGCGGCGGGCCCTTTTGTGAGCACGGCCAGGCCCAGGCTGGTGCCGCTGAAAATGGCCATCCGGGCCGGTTTGGGGGCATATCCAATCCGGTAGGCAAAGTACACGGCCAGGAAAATGAAATAGTTGAAAGTGGGGTCGATGATGCCGGACTTGAAATAGAAATGCGGCAACCACGAGCCCGCATATACGAGCGCCCACCAGAGGCCGAATTTTTCATCGACCTGCTTTTTGCCAATATGGAAAAAAGTGAGCAGCGTCACGATGCCGATCACGGCGTTGGGGAAGCGGGCCGCAAAATCGTTGATGCCGAACAGCTGCATGCTGATGGCCTGCATCCAGATGAACAGCGGGGGTTTTTCCCAGAAAGGGGCGAAATCTATCTGCACCTGGGAATAGTTGCCGGTCACAATCATTTCCCGTGCAGCTTCCGCAAAATTAATCTCGTCCCAGTCAAACAAATGAACGGCTCCCAGGAAAGGAATAAACAACAGAGCCGCTGCAATAGCTATCAACAGATATTTCATCCGGTAAATTATTGAGTTTTCAAGGCCGGATGCCACCGTGCAGGCTTCCCTTTAGGGAACACCGCCGCCCGGTTTCACCAGGATATAAAGCGTCAAGCGAAATGCTAAGTTCGCAAAGAAAAAGTAATATTTAAAGGATTAAATATTAAGCCATGCCCGCTGACGGTGTGGCAGCGGTATTGTGCAGGCAGGTAGTGCCCGGCGTCTGGCTTCTTTTGTACTCGAACAGCCAGTACAGCATGGTGCTGCAAAGCGTGCCGATAATACTGCCGAAATACACGTCCGCAAAGAAGTGCTGGCTGAGATACAACCTGCTGTGGGCGGTGGAGAGGGCCAGTACGCAAAGCAGGAGCCCCCATTTCTTGTTATGCAGGATAAGCGCCAGGAAGCAGAACATACCGAAGGCCGTGGATGTATGGCCGGAGGGAAAGCTCAGGCCGCTGTGCACGTCGATCCAGGGAACGATGTGCAGGATGGAGGGATCCTGGAAATACAGGATGGGCCGCGGGTCGTTCACATAATGTTTGATGCTTTGCACCACCAGCGTGATGAACAGGAGGGAACCGGCACCCACGAGGAACAGCCGCCACTTGCGCATGATCAGCAGCACCACCAGCATGACGCCAAAGGCGATCCCGTCGCCGAGATAAGTGCTGCCGGTCACCAGTATGTCGGCCAGGAAACAATGCGCGCCGTTCACGCCCAGGAATAGCTGATCTTTGGAATACAGGGATAGTAAAATGCCGCCGGTGAGTACCCATAGGAAAAACGGGACGTAAAAATAACGGTTTGACCGCACCAGGGCTGCCAGTGTTTTCAACATGCAAGTAAAAGTTGTAGGTCCGTAAATGTTCTGCAGAAAGGGCTACGTGCTTATTTCATGTTTGGTATGCCGTTTCTGGATGTATTTCTTGAATTTTTGATATGATCTGTAATAGAATTCTTTGTTGAACAGCTGTGAATCGTTCATGGCCTTGTACACGAGAAAGCCGGCTATAGGAATCAGCACCAGGTTGGCCAGCCACATCCCGCTCCACGACGTCATCACATCCTTACGGGCCATTTTCTCCCCTAACATAAAGAATATATTGAAGATCACAAAGAATATAACGGCAAAAACGAGGGGAGTCCCTAGTCCCCCTTTCCGGATGATGGAGCCCAGGGGCGCCCCGATCAGGAACAGCACGATACAGGCGGCGGCCAGCGAGAACTTCCGTTGCCACTCCACCTTGTACAGGGAAATTTTGGCGAAATTGTCTGCATAGTCTTTGGCCGGGCCGGTGAGCGAAGATTCCGTTTCACGGAGGTTGGATTCCACCCTTTCCAGCACGTAACGCTGGTTGGCGGCGGGGATCACCTGCAGGAAACTGTCTGCTTTCAAGGGCGGCGCGCTGGCCAGCCAGCCGGTGTCTTTCCATTTGTAAAACGGGTAGCGGCTGGTTACATAGGCGCTGACGGTGCGGATGAAAATGGAATCGCGGTTGCGCAGGGAATCGATGCTTTTGTCGAGCTGGCGGATGTTCAGCATCTGCTGGTTGTCTGCAAAAAGGCCCATGTCGAGGCGGCTGAACGCGAAGTCGCTGAGGTCGAACGGTTTTTTATATTTTTTGAAGCCCATCCGCACCAGCTCGTTGTTGCTGTTGCCGCGGGCCTCGCTGTGGTCTTCATAGCGCCACCCGTTTTCGAGGGTGAACTCGAGGAACCGTTTGTCGGCCGACAGTTCCATGGTGCCTTTTTCGGCCAGGATGAGCCTTTCGGCCCGGCTGCCTTCCGTACGGTCGTAGATCATGACCTGGTGAATGGTTTTATTGTCGGGCTCCTTGCGGGCCACTTTGATCACGTAGTTGGGAATGTCGCCGTAAAACACGCCCTGCTTGATGTTGAAGGCGGGCTTGGAGTTGGTGATATCCCACAGCAGGGACTTGGCGCGCAGGTTGGCGATGGGGATGATGTAGTTCGAAAACAGGAATGCGCCGGCCGCGATGAAAGCGGAAAAGATAAACAGCGGACGGATGAAGCGCAGCAGCGAGATGCCGGCCGATTTGATGGCCACCAGCTCGAAGCTTTCCCCCAGGTTCCCGAAGGTCATAATGGAGGAGAGCAGCACCGCCAGCGGCATGGCCAGGGGCACGAGGCTGGCGCTGGTATAGGCCAGCAGCTCCACGATCACGGGAGTATCCAGCCCCTTGCCCACCAGGTCGTCGATGTACTTCCACACAAACTGCATGATGAGCACGAACAGGGTCACGAAGAAAGTGGCCACAAAGGGGCCTATAAATGTTTTGATGATGAGTTTATCGAGTTTCTTCACAACCGCTGAATAAAAAATAGCTTTGATAAAATATAAAACTACCTGATTTTCAATATACTTTTGTCTGCAGGCTTTGCAAAGTTAACACGAATCCCGCAAGCACGGAAGGGTGCGGAATACAAAAAAGCGTTAATTTATTGTATCCCGTATTTTGGCCGGAGAAAGCGGTGGAAAACAACAGCAGATGGAGACATACAAACTGAATACGATCGAACAGAGCACGGTATTGGATGCGGATTTCATCCTGCGGAAAAACCGGATCATGGAGAAGGTGTACCAGCTGTTCGGGGCGATGCAGCAGGCGATGGCGGCGGAGCCGGCTATCGGGCGGCTGTCGCTGCCGGGCGGGCTGCCGCCCAAGATATCCCGGGGAGAGCAGTACCAGGGCCTGCCGTATGCGGTGCTCGACTATCCGCGGCTTTTCGGCCGCGACGATATTTTTGCCTGCCGGAGCTTTTTCTGGTGGGGGCGTTTCTTCAGCATTACCCTTCACTTGTCCGGCGCCCCCCTTCACCGCTACCGCGCCGTGCTCGGCCGGTTGCAGCACCGCCTGGGGGATTGGCACGTATGCGTGCACGAAAGCCCCTGGGAACACCACTTTGAAGCGGATAACTACCGGGCGGTACGATCCCTTGCGGCTGGGGAATGGGAAGGCCTGATGCAAGGGCCTTTTGTAAAGCTTGCAAGAAAATACGAGTTGCAGGATTGGGAAAACATCATTTCCAGGGCCGTACCGGCGTACGCGGCACTGCTGAATATGCTGGAAGAAAAGGGGTAGAGGGGACGGAGCCCGCGCGGCATCAGTTGCCGATGCGGTGGAAAAGATCTTTGATCTGATAATCCCACAACTGGCTTTGATCCGCCACTTCCTTCTTTTCGGCGAAATCTCTGATCACCAGTATGGTCATATTGGTAACTTCGGAAATCTGGATCCTGAATTCGAAAAATTCATTTTTGGGAGCGTGTAACCAACGTAAACGGATAAACTCATCGTCTTCCTGCTCCAGCACCTCGGCTTCTTCGGCCGAACCGTTCCATGAAAACGAAAAAACATTATCCCTGAAATCTACTTTATCTGCAAACCATTCCTGTAAGCCTGCGGGGGTGGATAGAAATTCATATAAGATACTTGGAGAGCACCGAACCGGATATTCTAACTCATATTGCACTTTCTTTGACATCGCACTGTATTATTAATAAATCAAAATCATCTGCATGCAATTATAGAAAAATATTTATTCTATCAAAATAAATTTTGGATTTTTTTCGATATATTAACTTATCCAAACGCACGGGTAAGCAAATCTTAAAATATAATGTTTTTAAACTATGTATGGGGCGGTCGTTGACCGCTTTATTCGCTTGTTTTGTGCTTCAACGTATCAAGCCTTGCTAAAACAGCATTAGCAGGCCCCTTCACTCCCCCTCGTTAAGGATTATCTGCCAACAATCGATTTAGCTTAAAAAGGTTTTAACAGTACATTATTTTTTTTGGGCGGTATCTAAAAAAAGTTATTTTTGTCTAGCATTCTTCTAAATTAACTATTATTAACCTGTAACTGTTCCCGTGCTATGTCAATGCGCCAACTCAAAATCACGAAGTCGATCACCAATCGTGAGTCACAGTCGCTAGAAAAGTATCTGCAGGAGATCGGCAAAGTGGATCTCATCACGCCGGAGGAAGAAGTGAATCTGGCTATCCGCATTAAACAGGGAGACCAGCGGGCTTTAGAGAAGCTAACCAAAGCCAACCTGCGCTTTGTGGTGTCTGTTGCGAAACAGTACCAAAATCAGGGCTTGTCCCTTTCAGACCTTATCAACGAAGGCAACCTCGGCCTCATCAAAGCCGCACAGCGCTTTGACGAAACGCGCGGTTTCAAATTCATTTCATACGCTGTTTGGTGGATCCGCCAGTCTATTCTCCAGGCTTTGGCGGAACAGTCCCGCATCGTGCGCCTGCCGCTCAATAAAGTGGGGCTTTCCAACAAAATCAGCAAAGCATATTCTCAACTGGAACAGGAATTCGAAAGGGAGCCGTCTCCCGACGAACTGGCCACCATCCTTGAGATCAATACCGAGGAAGTGGAAGCCACCCTCGGCGTAGCCGCCCGCCACGTATCGATGGACGCGCCTTTCATTGACGGGGAAGACAACTCCCTGCTCGATGTGCTCGAAAACCCGAACGCCGTGAGCGCAGACGAGGAACTGGACCACCACGATTCCCTCCGCCGCGAAATCGAACGTTCGCTCTCCACCCTCACCGACCGCCAGAAAGACGTGATCATGCTCTATTTCGGCATCGGCGTGGAACACCCCATGTCCCTCGAAGACATCGGCGAAAAATTCGGCCTCACCCGCGAAAGGGTACGCCAGATCAAAGACAAAGCGATCACAAAGCTCCGCACCACCTCCCGCAGCAAACTGCTGCGCAACTACCTGGGAGGCTGACCAGGCGCATACTATATAACCGCATAACGAGAATGGTGAATATTCGGACAGATATTCACCATTTTTTATTGCAAGCCTCTTTCTTTTCTTATTTTTGCAATCCTGTGGTAAATACCGCGCCCCGCGCAGGGTTTACTTTTTATTTATACAATATTACTTTTTATCACAATGTTTGAATCATTATCGGAGCGGCTTGAGTCGGCCTTCAAGCAACTGAAAGGGGAGGGCCGCATCTCGGAAATCAACGTGGCCACTACTGTGAAGGAAATCCGCAGGGCCCTGGTAGACGCAGACGTGAACTATAAAATTGCCAAAGAGTTTACCGATAAGGTGAAAGATAAAGCGATGGGCGAAAAAGTGCTCACCGCCATCTCTCCCGGCCAGCTGATGGTGAAAATCGTGAAAGACGAACTCGTGGAGCTGATGGGCGCCACCGAATCGGAGCTGGATCTGAAAGGCAATCCCACCGTTATCCTCATCGCCGGCCTGCAGGGCTCGGGTAAAACCACCTTCTCCGGCAAGCTCGCCAACTTCCTCAAAACCAAGAAAGGCAAGAAACCCTTGCTGGTGGCGGCCGACATTTACCGCCCCGCGGCGATCGACCAGCTGAAAGTGCTGGGCGGCCAGATCGGCGTGGAGGTATACAGCGAGCCGGAAAATAAAAACGCCGTGCAGATCGCCGAGAACGCCGTGAAGGAAGCCAAAGCCAATGGATACAATGTGGTGATCGTGGATACGGCCGGCCGCCTGGCGGTAGACGAGGCGATGATGACCGAGGTGGCCAACGTGCGCAACGCCGTGAAGCCCCAGGAAATTCTTTTCGTGGTGGATTCCATGACCGGTCAGGATGCCGTGAACACGGCCAAGGCGTTTAACGAGCGCCTCGACTTTTCCGGTATCGTACTCACCAAACTGGATGGCGATACCCGCGGTGGTGCGGCCCTGACCATCACCTATACGGTAGAGAAGCCCATCAAGTTCGTGAGCATGGGCGAGAAGCTCGATACGCTCGACGTGTTCTACCCCGAGCGTATGGCACAGCGTATCCTGGGCATGGGCGACATCACCACCCTCGTGGAAAGGGCCCAGGCGCAGTTCAACGAAGAGCAGGCCAAGAAGCTCGAAAAGAAAATCCGCCAGAACCAGTTCGATTTCGACGATTTTAAAGAGCAATTGCAGCAGATCAAGAAGATGGGCAGCATCAAAGACCTGCTCGGTATGATACCCGGTGTGGGTAAAGCGGTGAAAGACCTCGACATCAGCGACGATTCCTTCAAAGGCATCGAAGCCATCATCAACTCCATGACACCCGAGGAAAGGGGTAACCCCGATCTGATCGACGGCAGCCGCCGCAAACGCATCGCGAAAGGCGCCGGCAAGGAAATCCAGGACGTGAACCAGTTCATGAAGCAGTTCGAACAGATGAGACAGATGATGAAAATGATGAATAAGATGCCCGGCGGCGCCAAGGGTTTGAAAATGCGGTAACCCGTCAACCCGGTAGGCGGATTTGGAATCATGCTCACTTATAAGGCCCTGAATTTCAATCTGCAATCATTGATATCTAATTTGTAATTGAAAAAATTTGGGCATTTTGAATTTAAGGGCTACATTTGCTGCCCAAATTAGAAACAATATTTTTTAACAACTCGCAACAAATAATTCGACTTATTTATGCCAGTAAAGATCAGATTACAGAGACACGGCGCTAAAAAAAGACCTTTTTATTTTATTGTAGTGGCTGATGCCCGCGCGCCCAGGGATGGTAAATTCATCCAGAAAATCGGTACTTACAATCCTTTAACCGTACCGGCTTCCATCAACATCGATACGCAGAAAGCGCTCCGCTGGCTGCAGAAAGGTGCCCAGCCGACCGATACTGTTAGAAGAATCCTTTCTTTCAAAGGCGTACTGTACCTGAAACACCTCCTGAGAGGGGTTAAACTCGGCTTGTTTGATGAGCCTACCGCTTACACCAAGTTCGAACAATGGCAGGCAGACCACGAAGAAAAAGTATCTGCACGCCGTGAAAGCCAGAAAAGAGCCGTACGCGCCGCTCAGCCGATCGTACGTAAAGTGGAGGATGTTCCTGCTGCTCCCGCCGCTTCTGAAGGCGAAGCTCCTGAAGCATAATTCACCAGATAACATACTGCAAAAAAGGGAAGATTTGTTCGCAAAGATTCCCTTTTTGCTTTTATAAAGGCGTTCCTGTATGGCTAACTATTTCAATATCGGCAAGCTGGCAGCCGTTTACGGTACAGACGGGGAGTTTATCCTCCGCCATAGCCTGGGCCGGAAAACGGCGCTGAAAGACATTGCCGCCGTTTTCGTGGAAGAGCGGAAAGACAGCTTTCTCCCGTATTTCGTGGAAAAGGCCAGGGCGAAAGATATAGAGAACATGTATCTCAAGCTCGAGGGCATCAATACCCGCGAAGAAGCCCGGAAGCTGCTCCAGAAGGGAATCTACCTGGAAGAAGCGGATTTCAAGGGCCTGGCGTCCGCCTCGGCGCCCCTGTCGCTGTTGGGCTTTACCGCTTCCGATAAAACCGAAGGCGAGCTCGGTAAAATTGAAGAGATCATCGAAATGCCGCAGCAGGTGCTGGCCCGGGTAACGTACCGGGAGAAAGAAATGCTGCTCCCCCTCAATGAGCAGACCCTGCTGAAAGTGGATAAAAAACTGCAGATCGTGCACCTCGACCTGCCGGAAGGCCTGCTCGACGTTTATTTAGGATAAAACAACCGCCTCATGCGTATAGATATCATTACCGTATTGCCGGAACTGCTGGAGAGCCCCTTTGCGCACTCTATCATGAAGCGCGCCCGTAACAAGGGCCTCCTGGAGGTGAATGTGCACCACCTGCGGCAGTATTCGAATTTCAGGCAAAACCAGGTAGACGACTACCAGTTCGGCGGCGGCGCCGGTATGGTGATGATGATAGAGCCCCTGGTGAACGCTATCGAGGCCCTGCAGAAGGAGGTTACGTACGACGAAGTGATTTACCTGACGCCCGACGGGCAGACCTTTAACCAGCAAATGGCCAACCGGTTGTCGCTCAAAGGCAACCTGCTGCTCATCTGCGGCCATTATAAGGGCATCGACGAGCGGGTGCGGGAGCATTTCGTGACCATGGAAATCTCCATCGGGGATTTTGTGCTGTCTGGCGGGGAACTGGCCGCCGCGGTGCTGGTGGATGCCATCGGCCGCCTGCTGCCCGGGGTGCTGAACGACGAAACGTCGGCCCTGTTCGATTCTTTCCAGGACAACTTGCTGGCCCCGCCCGTGTATACCCGGCCGGAGGAATTCAGGGGCTGGAAAGTACCGCCGGTGCTGATGAGCGGCGATCACCGCAAAATTGAGGAATGGCGCCACGAGGAGGCCCTGAAGCGTACCAAAGACCGCCGCCCGGACCTTTTACAGCATGATTAAAAAGATATTTTATTAAAAACCGGGAAAAGGTCTTGGTTATTGGATATTCTTCCTTACCTTTGCCGTCCTATAAATAATTGAATGATGAACGCAATTTCTTTTGTTCACGAGCAGCTGACTGCTAACAAGCAATTTCCGAAGTTTAAAGCCGGTGACAACATCACCGTTAACTATAAGATCGTTGAAGGTAACAAGGAGCGTATCCAGTCCTTCAAAGGCGATGTGGTAAAAGTACAGGGCACTGGCTTTACCGCTTCTTTCACCGTTCGTAAAATCTCCGACGGAGTGGGCGTTGAAAGGCTGTTCCCCTTCTATTCTCCCAATGTTGAATCCATTGTGCTGAATAAAGTGGGTAAAGTAAGAAGAGCTAAACTGTACTACCTGCGCGAGCGCCAGGGTAAAGCAGCCCGTATCAAGGAAAAAAGGGTTTAGTATTATATACAGGGAAATTAGTGAAACGGGAGTCCGCAAAGGCTCCCGTTTTCTTTTTGTCCTTCGGGAAGGGGGCTCCATCAATGCCTGCGCTCTCCAAACCCGGAAGTTTTTCCCCGGATGCAGGCCGTTCAGCTGCCGCCTGCAGGCCATGCCGGCATGCCAGCAGCCTGGCGGCCGTGCCTGAATTCCCCTTAAGCCGGTGTTTTTTTCGCTCCCTGAAGACGCCCTATGCTGCTGCATCCCAGGCGTTTCACCGCTGGAAGATACAGGGTGGACGGGGGGAACATAAAAGGGTAGGTGGACTTGGTGTGGACATGAGTCGGATTTGAGCTGGAAATGAGGTGGTTTTGACGCGGTTTTGCACACAATTTTTTTCGAAGAAAAAGAGAAAAAACAACCATTTTACGGCCGTATTCCGCGGCATTAGACGATTCTTAAAAGTTCATTAAAGTCCCTTAAATCCATTGAAAAACCC
>CBFGZV010000038.1:0-50062 GCA_965653365.1 uncultured Chitinophaga sp.
TGCGGCTCCAGCGCATCGTGAGCGTACGGCAAAGCAGGAAGTGTAAATGCCATAATCCAATTTTTATGGGTTATAAAATTCTGTTAATTAGTAAAGAGGATCAAATTTACAGCCTAATGCCGTAATTGTCAAACCCTTTCTCCAGACGGTTGTTATACCTCGTGTACAGTGTTAATAACGTTTGGATATATGGCTTTTTCTTTTATATTTACATAAAGGTGTTATAACCGTTGTCTCACAATTAATTATATTCGTATAGTATTCATCGTTAGTTTTCACTATTGTTTGTTTAAAACATAAATATGCAGGACATGGGCACAGAAAACCGCGATTCTCAGGATGCGTTGATATCGGAGAATGCACAATTGCGGAGCCGGCTGGAAAGATTAGAAGCAATTATAGACCAGGTACCGGCAATGCTTTATACGTCCAACAATTCCAGGAAAGCTGTTAACTGGTGTAACAGGCGGCTGACAGACACTTTAGGGTATTCGGAAGAAGAGATACTCACCCTCGGCACAGAGTTTTTCAGACAGATACTTCACCCGGACGATACCAGCATTCTGGCCATCTCCCAACAATCCTTCCAGGAAAAAAAATCTATGTACGGCGGCGTACTGCGCGTGCGCAGGCGTAACAGCCCCGACTGGTTCTGGGTGGTGGGCCTCGGCATACCCTTTACGTTCGACAAGCAGGGCAACGTGGTAGACGTGATCTGCGTGTTCCTCGACTTCACCAACGCCATCGATACCGGCAACCAAATCAGCGAAGCGCTCCGCGAGGTGCTGCGCCGCCGCAATGAAGACGTGCTCAACAAACTGACCGCGCGCGAAAAGGATATTTTCATGCTCGCCGCCAGCGGCCACAACAACAAGGAAATTGCGGAGAAATTAAACCTGAGCCGCTATACCATTGAAACACACCGCAAAAACATACGGCTGAAATTAAAGGTCAGAAATACCCCGGAACTCGTTGCCCTGGCCAAACAAATAGGCATGCAATAACTGTCGCTGCCGGACAGTTGATAATCAGTTTACATATGTACATTTTTAATTTGTAAATCGGCTACAACGCACGTGTGATCGAAGGTTCGCGTGAAAAATACCCAAGCTTGGGTATTTTCCGGCGTTCCAACATCCACTAATTTCGTAGTCTGAAATAGAACGGAGTTCATTTGGATAGTTTTTAGAGGTAATACTTATCACTATGATAACCGAAGACAAGGCGTATGATATCCTGGCATTAGATCAGTCCGCTACACCCGAAGAAATAGTTCGCAGGTATCAGACATTAAAAGACCAGTATAAAAAAATCAAGGAAGAAACAGATGATCTTAAAACCCGCTTGGCCTATCAATTAAAGCAAATTGAATTAGACGACGTTTTCATCTACTTCCGGAAATGCCAAAAGATATAACAAAACTGTTTACTCTTTCATGCACTGTTTCGTGTTAACCCATGCACGAGCCGTTCATTCATTGTTTGTTATTTTTCCCCATTGCCATGCAATCCGGTCTTTACATCCGCAGGTTTGGAAACCCGCTGCAACCGTAGTGAGGGATTTTTGCCTACATTTGGTACCAAATCCTTAAATCCGCTACACTATGGATAATGTCACCTTGTACGTTGTTCTGGGCATCGTCGCCCTTATCCTCCTGACTTCTTTCGTTACCGTGCAGCAGGGCACCATCGGTGTCACTACCATCTTCGGCAAGTACAACCGCATCCTGTTCCCCGGCCTCAATTTCAAAATCCCCCTGATCGAAAAAGTATTCAAGCGCATCTCCATACAAAACCGTTCCGTGGAGCTGGAGTTCCAGGCCATTACGGTAGACCAGGCCAATGTGTACTTCAAAGCGATGCTGTTGTATTCCGTGCTGAACCAGCAGGAAGAAACCATCAAAAACGTAGCATTCAAGTTCATGGACGAGCGCAGCTTTATGCAGGCGCTCATACGCACCATCGAAGGTTCCATCCGCGGGTTCGTGGCCACCAAAAGGCAGGCGGAAGTGCTGGCCCTGCGTAAAGATATTACGGACCACGTAAAGGAACAGATCGACGTGACCCTGGAACAGTGGGGCTTTCACCTGCAGGACCTCCAGCTGAACGATATCACTTTCGACGACGCGATTATGCGGTCGATGGCCCAGGTAGTAGCCTCCAATAACCTGAAGGCGGCTGCCGAAAACGAAGGCCAGGCGCTGCTGATCACGAAAACCAAAGCAGCGGAAGCGGACGGTAACGCCATCAAGATCGCCGCGGAGGCCGAACGCCAGGCGGCCCAGCTGCGTGGCCAGGGCGTGGCCCTCTTCCGCGAAGAAGTGGCGAAAGGTATGACCATGGCCGCCAAGGAAATGCAGCAAGCCAACCTCGATACTTCCGTGATCCTCTTTTCCATGTGGGTGGAAGGCATCAAACACTTCTCGGAAAACTCAAAAGGCAACGTGCTCTTCCTCGACGGTTCGTCGGAAGGTATGGAAAGAAGCATGAAACAGCTGATGAGCCTCAACCAGCTGATGGATGTGAAGAAAGAAAAGTAATTATAAATTAACTGCAATACGGAAAAAGCCTGAAGATGCTCGTCTTCAGGCTTTTTTATGTTGAATGGGAGCTGTTCCGGAAATGATAGCCCAAGATGACCGAACGGATTTTGTTACCTGCCGCCGCAAAAGATGCGCGGTTTTTCTCGCGTAAACCGTATGAATGCAACGGTACTACTTTCTCCTGGCCGCGAAAAACGCCTTTACCAGCTGCAAGCTCTCTTCTCCGCGTACCCCGCTTTCTATTTTGGTTTTCGGATGAAAGGGCGATTTGTCGCCCGCTACGCGGCGGTAGCCGTTTTTTTCATCCGCCGCGGCGTACACGATGCGCCCGATCTTGCTCCAGTAGAGCGCGCCGGCACACATCACGCAGGGCTCCAGGGTTACGTACAGCGTGGCTTCCGGCAGGTATTTGGCGCCCAGGTAGTTGAACGCTGCCGTAAGTGCGATCATTTCCGCATGTGCGGTGCAGTCGGTCAGCATTTCCACCTGGTTGTGGCCGCGGCCGATGATCAGCCCGTTCTGCACCACCACCGCCCCGATGGGCACCTCTCCTTTGTCTAACGCCTTGCGGGCCTCGCTCAGGGCCTGCTGCATAAAATGCTCATCGGTCATTGCACCATGTTTATGAAGTCATCTTCCGAAAGAATCTTGATAGTATTGATTTTTTTCGCTTTTTCGAGTTTGCTGCCGGCGTCTTCTCCCACGATCAGGTAGTTCAGCTTGCTGCTCACGCCGCTCAGTATTTTGCCGCCATGCTGCTCCACCAGCTCTTCCGCTTCGCTGCGCTTGAGCTTGTTGAGCGTGCCGGTAAACAGGAAAGTTTGCCCGCTGAGTGTGCCTTCGGCAGACAGGGCGCCTTTGGTGCTGTTGAGGTTGAGGCCCAGCTCTTCCAGCCTTGTGAGCATGTGCAGGTTGTCTTCATTGACAAAGAACTGCCGCACGGAGCCGGCTACTTTCGGGCCGATGTCTTCCAGCGCCAGCAATTGTTCCTCACTGAAGCGGCTGAGGTCGAGCAGGTGATCTACCGCATTGGCCAGTGTTTTGGCCGTTGTTTCGCCCACATACCGGATGCCCAGCCCGAAAATAAGGCGGTGCAGCGGCTGGCTCCGGCTGTTGTCGATGGCCGTGCGGAGATTAGTGATCGATTTGGCGCCGAAGCCTTCCAGTTTGGACAGGGCGTCGAAGTCGAGCGTATAGATGCCGGGCACGTCTTTCAACAGGCCCAGGGTATAGAATTTGCGGACGTTGCTTTCGCCGAGGCTCCGGATGTCCATCGCGTCTTTGCTCACGAAGTGAATCATTCTTTCCACCACCTGCGCTTCGCAGTTGATGTTCACACAGCGCCAGACGCTTTCTCCTTCGGGACGTACCAGCTGGTCTTTACACACGGGGCATGCTGTGGGGAACACGATGTCGCGCTCGGACCCGTCGCGGATGTCGGCCATGGACTTGACGATGTAAGGAATCACATCGCCGGCCCTTTCCACGAGCACCGTGTCGCCGATCTTGAGATCCTTTTCTTTGATCACGTCTTCGTTGAACAGTGAAATGGAGCCTACCATCACTCCGCCGATGGGCACGGGATCAATCTTCGCCACGGGGGTGATGGAGCCGGTTCTGCCTACCTGGAACTCCACGTTGCGGAGTTTGCTGGTGGCCTGGCGGGCCTTGAATTTATATGCCATGGCCCAGCGGGGGTGATGGGTGGTCATCCCCATTTTGTCCTGCAGGGCGTAATCGTTCACTTTGATCACCATGCCGTCGATTTCATAAGGCAGGTCGTCGCGCCGCGCCTCAAATTCCATACAGTAATCGATCACCGCCTGTATGCCGCGCACAACCTTCTTTTCTTTGTTGGGGCTCCGGAAACCCAGGTCCCACAACATTTGCAGGGTATTGCTGTGCGTTTGCAGCGCATCGGGTTCTACCATACCGCTTTGCATGGTGTGGTAGCTCATGTTGTACAGAAACGCTTCCAGTCCGCGTTTGGCCACCTCATTCGGATCCACGATGCGCAGGGAACCGGAGGCGGCATTCCTGGGATTGGCCAGGGGAGGCAGGTTTTCCGATACGCGTTGTTCGTTCAGTTTGGCGAACGTGGTTTTGTTGATGAGCACTTCTCCACGCAGCTCGATCTGCTGGATGCCGTAGGCGGAAAAGTTGGCGGACAGCGGAATGGTGCGTATCTGCCGGATGTTGGCGGTGATTTCGTCGCCCTGCACCCCGTCTCCCCGCGTAGCGCCGCGGGTGAGCACGTCGTTTTCATAAATGAGCGAAATGCTGGCGCCGTCAAACTTGGGCTCGATACAATATTCTATTTCGGGCAGCTTTGCCAGTTCGCGGGCTTTGCGGTCCCAGTCCACCAGGTCGTCTGCATTGTAAGAGTTTTCAAGGCTCAGCATGGGCACCAGGTGCTGCACCGTGGGAAAAATTTTCGTGAGCCCGGATGCGATGCGCTGGGTAGGGGAATCCGGCGTCACCAGCTCGGGGTTGTCTTTTTCCAGCTGTTTGAGCCAGGTGAATAGCTGGTCGTATTCCTGGTCGCTGAGCACGGGGTCGTCCTGGATATAGTAGCGCCAGTCGCAGTACCGGATCACCTGTTTCAGCGATTCGGCCAGGTCGCCGGCGGCTTCTTTGGAAGGTTTTGCGGCCTGTGCCAGCAAGGTTTTACCCAGGCGTGCCAGGTTTATTTCTGTTTCTTTCGTGTACATGATGAACTTGATAAGTCAAAAACTCTGGCGTAAATTTAAACTTTACCCTGCAATAAATTCCGGGCAGCCACACATTCCGCCGGCCGGGATTAAAAGTTAACGATTATGCTGACGCGCTACTCCTTACCGGCCTTGTTGCTGCTGCTGGCAACCGCCTGTGGCCGCCGTGAAAAAGCGGACCTCATCGTTCACCACGCCCGCATCTACACCATGGATTCCGCCAATACCGTAGCCGCCGCCATGGCCATCCGCAATGGGGAGATACTCGCCGTGGGCACCAATGAATTTATCCTGGAAAGATATGAGGCGGCCGACCGGCGCGATGCGGGTGGAAAGGCGGTTTATCCCGGCTTCAACGACGCGCACGCCCACTTCGTGGGATACGCCGCGTCGCTCCGTACGGTAGACCTGCGTGGCACCAAGAGCTGGGCCGAGGTGCTGGACAAAACGAAAGCCTTTGCCGCCGCCAATCCGTCTGCCTGGGTGTTGGGCGGCGGCTGGGATCAGAACGACTGGGACCACCAATCGTTTCCCGATAAAGCCGGCCTCGACAGCCTGTTTCCCAATACGCCGGTTTTGCTGCGGCGGATAGACGGGCATGCCGCCATGGCCAATCAGGCCGCCCTCGATGCGGCCGGCGTGCAGCCCGGCCAAAGCCTCGCCGGCGGCACCTTCGAAACGAAGAATGGCCGGCTCACAGGTCTGCTGGTAGATAACGCCATTGGCCGGGTGGCCGAAAAAGTGCCGCCACCCGACATGCCCGCGCTGATTGCTTCGCTGCGGAAAGCGGAAGCCAATTGCCTGGCTGCGGGCATCACCAGTTTGACCGATTGCGGCCTTTCCATCCCGGAGATGCGCCTGCTCGACAGCCTGGTACAAACCGGCCAGCTCCATGTCGGCCTCAACATCATGCTGAGCGACGGGGAAGAGAACATCGGGTGGCTCGTTAAAAACGGCCCCTACAGCAATGGCCGGCTGCAGGTGCGGGGCATCAAGTTTTATGGCGACGGCGCCCTGGGGTCGCGCGGCGCCTGCCTGCTGCATGATTATTCAGACAGGCCCGGATGGAAAGGATTCCTGCTGAAAGACGCCGCATATTTCGCGGAGCAGGCCGCCCGGCTGGCCGCCACGAATATACAGATGTGCACCCACGCCATCGGCGATTCCGCCAACCGGGAGATACTTCGTATATACGCGTCCGTGCTGAAAGGAAAGAACGACAAACGCTGGCGGATAGAACATGCGCAGGTGATCGATTCTGCCGATTTCGGGCGGTTCGGTGAAAACAACATCGTGCCTTCCGTACAGCCCACCCACGCCACGTCTGACATGTACTGGGCGGCCGACCGCCTGGGTGTGGAGCGCGTGAAATACGCCTACGCGTTCCGCCGCCTGCTGAAGCAGAACGGCTGGATACCCCTGGGCACCGACTTCCCCGTAGAGCACATCAACCCCCTGTACACCTTCTATGCCGCTGTAGCGCGGAAAGACAACAGCGGCTATCCCAAAGGCGGCTTCCAGCCGGAGAATGCCCTGAGCCGCGAAGAAGCCCTGCGGGGTATGACCATCTGGCCCGCCCGCGCCGCATTCGAAGAAGATAAAAAAGGCAGCCTCGAGCCCGGGAAAACGGCGGATTTCGTCATTACGAGCGACGACCTGATGACCGTTCCGGAAGAGAAAATTCCCACAATTCAAATTTTAGCTGCTTATATTTACGGGAAGGCACGCTACTCGTTAAAATAGCCCGTATTGATTGACGTTCCACGATTATGCCATATGTACACCAAGAACATTAACACCCATCTCATCGAGATTCAGGATTATTTCAAGGCAGCGATATCGGTCGACTGTGTGATATTCGGTTTCGACGAAAACGAACTGAAGGTATTGCTGATAGAGTCCGACCTCAAAGAATTCAAAGGCAAATGGTCGCTGCTCGGCGATATCATGCACCCCGATGAGGATATCGAAACGGCTGCGTACCGCGTGCTCCGCGAACGAACCGGCCTCGATGACGTGTACATGGAGCAGGTGCAGGCCTTCGGCGGCATCAATCGCCATCCTGCCGGGCGTGTGATCACCATTGCCTATTATTCGCTGGTGAACATCCAGCATGTGGAATTGAAAACCCATTCCAACGAGCTGCACTGGCACGCGGTGAAAGACATCCGGCAAATGGCCTTCGATCACAAAGAGATACTCGGCACCTGCCTGGAGCGGTTGCAGCACAAGGTGATAGAGCAGCCCGTGGGGTTCAACCTGCTGCCGAAGAAGTTTTCCTTACGCGAGCTGCAGAACCTCTACGAAGCCATTCTCGATGTGAAGCTCGACCGGCGCAATTTCCGCAAGAAATTTTTCGCGATGGACTACCTGATAGATCTCAACGAGGAGGAGCAGGAAGTGCGCCACCGGCCTGCGAAGCTTTACAAATTCAACCAGGAGAAATTCGACAAGCAGCACAAAAAAAGCCTGGGTTTTTGATAGTATTTTAACTTTTTCCGAAAATTTAATTTCCCCCCTAATCCCTTTCGGAATAGTGTTTCGCCATGCCTGCCGGTGGCGAAGCGGCAGTATATTTTCAGCCAGTGACGGGCAAAAATTGTTTTTTAACAAAATTTTAATTAAGATTGTGTAAAATATACACACTAGCACATTTTACGTATATTTTCATCAGCCAGAGAGACCAATTCTAAATCGATCATAAAGACATTAAAAACGAGGGAAACCCGGTACTGACGCACTTCAGCCAGTGATGGCATTTCATATTTTTCGTATCGCATTTTATCAATTCCACGTTATGGATCTCAATTAGATAGATCACCTTTTGAGAAAATGGGGTGGGTCGGGATGTTTTCCGGCCGCCCCGTTTTCGTTTGGAGGGCATCCCGGCGAGCCAACGTACAGGCGCCGTAAAAGACAAACCTTCTCTTTTAAAGGGTAGTTCGTATTTCCTCCAGGTGTAGCTTCGTCTTTCGCCTTGAGCATCTCATCACCGATCAAATTTTTGTCCATCCGCTTTACATGCGGGCCAGGCAGCTGGGTTGCGGGGGGCTTTATGGCCTGTACTCCCTGCTCAAGCGCATTAATTGTCACAGTACGGGCGAATTTTGGACAAGGCGCCGGTGACTGCGTGGTATGGGAGGATACATCCGGTTAAAAGCCGGAACTTTGTAATGGCGCCTGCGCAAGCAAATATGCCGCGCATGATGGAAGCCACTGTTTTTTATAGGTTTTTTAGCGGGGCCGGAAGATCGTTGAAGAATTTCAAAGGAAATATCCGTCTGTTTCAATCCATACTAATTCCAGGCCGGAACGTGCTGCCACCGCTATTTTCGTAAATTGCATGCCTTATGTCATATACACCACAACACAAGGTCCGTATCGTTACGGCAGCCGCATTATTTGACGGGCACGATGCAGCCATCAACATCATGCGCAGGATCATGCAAAGCACCGGAGCGGAAGTGATACACCTCGGCCACAACCGTTCCGCCGCGGAAATAGTGGACTGCGCCATCCAGGAAGATGCGCAGGGTATTGCCGTAACATCGTACCAGGGTGGGCACATCGAGTTTTTCAAATACATGTACGACCTGTTGAAGGAAAAAGGCTGTGGCCATATCCGCATCTTCGGCGGCGGTGGCGGCACCATCCTGCCTTCCGAAATCGATGAACTGCATGCATATGGCATTACCCGCATCTATTCGCCCGACGATGGGCGCAAATTCGGGCTGGGCGGCATGATCGAGGATGTTGTGCGGCAATGTGATTTTGAGACCGTAAAACAGGGTGAATGGGCGCTTAGCGGCGATAAACTGCAGCGCAACGACGCCCCTGAAATAGCCAAAGCCATCACCTACGCCGAAAACTTCGCCATGAACGGGCAGCTGGAAAGCCTGCAGCAGCTTGCCGCCCGCAAAACCCCCGTGCTCGGCATTACCGGCACCGGCGGCGCCGGCAAAAGCAGCGTAACGGACGAACTGGTGCGGCGTTTCCTGCACGAATACAACCACCGAACCGTAGCTGTGATTTCCGTAGACCCCTCCAAGAAAAAGACGGGCGGCGCCCTGTTGGGAGACCGCATCCGGATGAACAGCATCCACCACCCGCGCGCCTACATGCGCTCGCTGGCTACCCGCGAAAGCGATAAAGCCATCAGCCTGCACATCCAGGAAGCGATCGACATCTGCAAGGCCGCCGGGTTCGATTTCATCATCCTCGAAACCTCCGGTATCGGGCAGAGCGATACGGCCATCGTGGATTATTGCGAGGTGTCGCTCTACGTGATGACGCCGGAATACGGCGCGGCTTCGCAGCTGGAGAAAATCAACATGCTAGATTACGCAGACGTGATCGCCATCAACAAATTCGATAAGGCCGGCGCGCTCGATGCCCTGCACGATGTGCGCAAACAATATAAACGCAATAACGGCCTCTGGGACGCGAAAGACGATGAATTGCCCGTGGTGGGCACCATCGCCTCGCAGTTCAACGACCCCGGCGTCAACCAGCTCTTCGGCCGCCTGATGCATCGCATCGTGGAAAAAACAGACGTGCATTTCGGGGAAGACCGGCCGGACAAGCCGGTGCAGGCCACTTCCACCAAATCGCAGATCATCCCGCCCGCCCGCGTGCGCTACCTGGCGGAGATCGTCGGCGCTATCGAGGAGTATGGCGCCTGGGTGAACGAACAATGCGCCCTCGCCACGCAGTGGTACCAGCTGGAAGGAGTGCTTAAAACGCCGGGACTGAAGCATGCGGACGAGCTCCGGGAGATCACCGGGCACGTACAATCGCAGCTGCACCCGGACTGTAAACAGCTCGTCGCCGCCTGGCCCTCCCTGCAGGAAAAATACAAAGCGGATCATTATGCCTTCCAGGTAAGGGATAAGGAGATCAAACTGCCGCTGGTGTCCGAAAGCCTCTCTCATTCCCGTATCCGGAAGGTAAGCCTGCCGCAGTACAAAGACTGGGGCGACATTCTCCGGTGGCAGCTGACGGAAAACGTGCCCGGTGAGTTCCCGTACGCGGCCGGCGTGTTCCCGTTGAAAAGGGAAGGCGAAGATCCCACCCGCATGTTCGCCGGCGAAGGCGGGCCCGAGCGCACCAACAAGCGGTTCCACTACGTGTCTATAGACCAGCCGGCCAAGCGCCTTTCCACCGCGTTCGACAGTGTGACCCTCTACGGCGAAGACCCTGCGTACCGCCCCGATATTTACGGCAAGATCGGCAACTCAGGGGTGAGCATCGCCACGGTAGACGATGCCAAAAAGCTATACAGCGGCTTCGATCTCTGCGATCCGAAAACATCGGTGTCGATGACCATCAACGGGCCCGCGCCCATCCTGCTGGCGTTTTTCATGAACGCCGCCATCGACCAGGAATGCGAAAAATATATCGACAAACACGGGCTTGCCGGAGAGGTGAAGGCGATCATCGAAAAGAAGTTTTCGAACCATCCGCTGCCCCACTACAACGGCAGCCTTCCCCACGGCAATAACGGCCTCGGCCTGCAATTGCTCGGTATTTCGGGCAGCGACGTGCTGGAGCCGGCCGTATACGCCAAAATCAGGGCCCACGCTCTCAGCACCGTGCGCGGCACCGTGCAGGCGGATATTCTGAAGGAAGACCAGGCACAGAACACCTGCATCTTCTCCACCGAATTTGCCCTGAAACTGATGGGCGACGTGCAGGAATATTTTATCACGGAGAAAGTCAGGAACTTTTATTCCGTGAGCATTTCCGGTTATCACATCGCCGAAGCCGGTGCCAATCCCATCACGCAGCTGGCCTTTACGCTCGCCAACGGGTTCACCTACGTGGAGTATTACCTGAGCCGCGGCATGCACATCGATGATTTCGCGCCTAACCTGTCGTTTTTCTTCAGCAACGGCATGGATCCCGAATACGCCGTGATCGGCCGTGTGGCCCGCCGGATCTGGGCCAAAGCCATCCGCAACAAATACAAAGGGAACGACCGTTCGCAGAAGCTGAAATACCACATCCAGACGTCCGGGCGCAGCCTGCACGCACAGGAAATAGACTTCAACGACATCCGCACCACGCTGCAGGCGTTGTATGCCATTTACGACAACTGCAATTCGCTGCACACCAACGCATACGATGAAGCCATCACTACGCCCACCGAAGAAAGCGTACGCCGCGCCATGGCCATCCAGCTCATCATCAACCGCGAGCTGGGCACCGCCAAAAACGAAAACCCCAACCAGGGCAGCTTCTTCATAGAAGAGCTGACGGATCTGGTGGAAGAGGCCGTGCTGGCGGAATTCAACCGCATTACGGAACGCGGCGGCGTGCTGGGCGCCATGGAAAGAATGTATCAGCGGAACAAAATCCAGGAAGAAAGCCTCTATTACGAGTCGCTCAAGCATTCCGGCGAATTCCCGATCATCGGCGTGAATACATTCCTGAACAAGAACGGCTCGCCCACCATTATTCCGGCAGAAGTGATCCGATCCACGCAGGAGGAAAAAGAATTCCAGATCAACGCCCTTGCCGCGTTCCAGGAAAGGCATGCAGACCTCAGCGCCGCCAAGCTGAAACAGTTGCAGGCCGTGGCTGTGCAAAACGGTAACCTGTTCGCGGAGCTGATGGAAACGGTGAAATACTGCTCGCTCGGGCAGATCACCCATGCGCTGTACGAAGTAGGCGGGCAATACCGCAGGAACATGTAAATTATCGTGGCCGGCGCTGCGGCAGACCCGCGCGGCGCCGGCTTTTATTCCCTTTATTTTTCCCTTATCTTTCCGGTATGCAACCCGCTACCATTTACCAGCAACGTATCGGCGAATTCAAAACCCGCCTGGCGCAAACCGCTGCCCGCCTGAAAAGCCTCAGTATGGCGCGTTTGGCCTGCTTTATCGTGATCCTGTATTTCGGCTACCAGTATTTTTCCAGTTCATTCGCCATCGTATGGCTGCTGCTGGCGGCCGCGGGTGTGGCGGGTTTCGTGATGTCGCTGGTGTTTTACCAGCGCGTCAAAGATGAACAGGCGCTGCTGGAAGCATTGCTCACGCTGAATGAACGCGAGCTAAAGGTGTTGACGGAGCATGTGTCCGAATTTGAGAACGGGGAAGAATTCATCAACGACCAGCATGATTTTTCCGGCGACCTCGACGTGTTCGGACCCTCGTCTCTTTTCCATTACCTGAACCGAACCGGTACGCTCTCCGGCAAGCAGCACCTCGCAAGTGCGCTGCAGCAACCGATGCAGCACGTTGCCGCCATCCGCGATATGCAGGCGGCCGTGCAAACCCTCGCCGGTCAGATCGGGTTCAGGCAGCAATACACCGCCCATGCGCAACTGTCTAATGAAGGGCCGAAAGATGTGAAAGAACTGCGCCTGTGGCTCGAAGCACCCATGGATTTTCTGCACCGCCGTATCCTGTCCGTAATGGTGTGGGTGCTGCCCGCGCTCGTGACGGCGGCGCTGGTGTATTATGCGGTCAGCGGGAATTATATTCCCATGATGCTGCTGTTGTTTGTGAACTGGGGCGTGTTGCTGGGCAACGTAAAAAAAGTGAATGCACAGCACATGCTGCTGTCGAACAAAGAAAAACTGCTGCACAAATTCGCCGCGCTGCTGCAATTAATCCGGCAGGGCGACTGGAAAGGCACGGCCTGGCTGGAAGCCCGGCAGGCCAAGGCTGCCGAGGCGGACCGGGACCTGAAGCGGCTCGCCCGTATCAGCAATGTGCTCGACCAGCGGTTGAACCTGTTGGTCGGCCTTGTGCTCAATTCGTTCATCCTGTATGACCTGCATTGCATGCTTTCGCTCGAGAAATGGAAGGCGCGGCATAAAAAAGACGTGTTGGACTGGCTGGGAGTGATTGCTGAAATGGAAACAGCCAACAGTCTGGCTACATTCGCCTATAACCATCCCGCCTATACGTACCCCGAACTGCGCGACGCGCCCGGCATGGCCGGCACCGCCATCGGCCATCCCCTCATCCCGGCCGGCGAGTGCGTGGTGAACGACGGCAGCGTCGGCGAGCGGGAACAGTTTCTTATCATCACCGGGTCTAACATGTCCGGCAAAAGCACGTTCCTCCGCAGCGTAGGCGTGAACTGGCTGCTGGCATTGACGGGCGCGCCCGTATGCGCCACCCGTTTCAGCTGTAACCCCGTCCGCATCATGACGTCGATGCGCATCAAGGATTCCATCGCCCGCCATACTTCTTACTTCCAGGCCGAGTTGCAGCGGCTGCAGCACATCATCGAGGTGCTGAAAAGCGGGCAACAGGTACTGATTATCCTGGATGAAATTCTGAAAGGCACCAACTCAGAAGATAAACTCACCGGCTCACGTGAGCTCATCCGCAATTTCCTGCGGTTCCGTTGTATGGGCATGATTGCCACGCACGACCTGGAGCTGGGTGCGCTGGAGGGTGAGTACCCCGACCAGATTCGCAATTACTGCTTCGAAAGCAGCCTCGACAACGGGCAGTTGCATTTCGACTACCGCATGCGCCCCGGCATAGCCCGGAACAAAAACGCCACTTTCCTGATGAAACAGATGGAGATCATTTAAGTCGCCTTCCAACATTCTGTGAAGGAGAAATTGCGGCAGCGTAGTTGGCGTGCGGTTGGCGCACACGCAAGTTAACGCACGGTCATGCATGCGGGGACGTTGCTTTCGGAATGCCGGTTTCCATTGCTTTTCACTCCCGCGCCGCCCGCGTCATGCGCCGCAAGCAAGTAGCTGGCGTGTCTGCCGGAATAGCGGGCAAAGACCATCCCCTCGTCCCTGGAAACAGCCGTTGCCTTCCTTAAAAACAATTTTGATTGCTAATATAATTAGTATAACTTTACTAAAATTATTAGCGTTATGACGCTCCCATTCGATACACCAGAAAACCCTTACTATAAAGGCCGGGGCGCCCAGGTCAATCCGAAAAACCGGTTCCTGGAGCAGGAGTACGCGCAGGAACATGCGGAAGGCATCGATGAATGGTGGCAGGCGGATGTGCCTACCCAGATATTCGAAGAGCATGCGAAAACGCTGGTGAATAAGGTAGACAGTCCGGATGTGGGGATGTGGTATTCCATGAATCCTTATCAGGGCTGCGAGCATGGGTGTATTTATTGTTACGCCCGCAATTCGCACCAGTATTGGGGTTTCAGCGCCGGTCTCGATTTCGAGCGGAAAATAGTGGCGAAGCGGAATGCGCCGGAGCTGCTGAAGAAGTTCCTCAATAATAAAAACTGGGTGCCGAAGCCCATTTCACTGTCGGGTAACACGGACTGTTACCAGCCGCTGGAGCGCAAGTTCTGGCTGACGCGGCAGTTGCTCGAAGTGGCCTGGGAATACCGTCAGCCGGTGGGCATCATCACGAAAAACTCGTTGGTGCTGCGGGACAAGTACATCCTGCAAAAGATGGCGGAACACAACCTGGTGTGTGTATTTGTATCGCTCACCACTTTGCAGGAAGAGCTCCGGCAGAAAATGGAGCCGCGCACGGCCACGGCGGCGCAGCGGCTTAAGGTGATCCGCGAATTGTCAGAGCTGGGCATCCCGGTGGGTGTGATGACGGCTCCGCTCATTCCCGGTCTCAACGATTTCGAAGTGCCGCGTTTGCTGGAGGAAGCGTCCAACAACGGCGCGAAATACGCCGGCTATACGGTGGTGCGGCTGAACGATGCGGTGAAGATCATCTTCAACGACTGGCTGTATAAAAATTTCCCAGACAGGGCCGATAAAGTATGGCACCAGATCGAGGGGCTCCACGGGGGCCAGGTGAACGACAGCGACTTTGGACGGCGGATGCGCGGAGACGGAAACCTGGCAGACATCATCCGGCAACAGTTCCGGGTGCAGACGAAGCGCCTCGGGATGAACCAGGAGAAGTTCGAGTTTAACACATCGCTGTTCCAGCGTCCTAATAGCCAGCTGAGCCTGTTCTGAGAATTCTTAGCGGATGTTCCGGAGCGGGCCGGCTGGTATTTTCGTGCGTGCCGCATCGTATGGATGATGCAGCGGTGTCCACGTGATTTTCTGTCATGCGTCGCTTCCGGCGTATGCGGCAGGGGTAAGTTGAGCCCCGTGCCGGCCGCTCGAACATATGTTGGCGTGTTACCTGGGAATGCTTATCTGCGAATGTTTCCGCAAGCTGATGTTTCGCTTTGGTTACACCTGTCTGCACTCCACTTTCTGCAGCAGTAGTATGTAGCAGCTTCATGCGCGCCATTTCGGCCATATGTTGAAACGACCATGTTTTTGAATTCCCGCGGTAATGTTTCACTGTAGCAGTACCCCATGCCGCTCCTTGCATATAATGCCTTGTGTATCGCGGCGACCTTTTCGTTTTCAGGTTGAATCGCAGGAATAAACGGAAACCGGGCTCATTGCCGGAACCGCAGGGCCAGTTAAAGGGATGTATTATATATTAAAATATTTTGTATTTTTATATCCCTTATACCTATGCCCTTATGCAGATTTTCCGTAAATGCCTGTTCTTCAGCATTTTACTGCTCCGTATCCTGTCCGCACATGCCGTTCCTTCCGCGGACGATAAAAACATCGTGATCAAAGAACGAAAGGAGCGTTATGAATTTACCCGTGGCGACGCCAAAAATCCCGTGTGGGTTAACCAGCTTTTTTCTACCACCTACCGCTGCAACGAATTCCGGGGCACGATTCCCTACACCGAATTCTACGACGACTACAGCCGCATCGGCGAGGTGAAGGCTTACGTGAACGGCGACCGCATAAAAGGACTGCGCCCCCAGCATGCCTATCATTCGATTGAAGGTTTCTTTTACTCAGACGCCCGCGTTTGCGGATTTATGCTCGAACTGGAGAAGAAAGGCACGGAGAGCCGCGTGGAACTGGAGAAAACAGTGATCGATCCGCGATACTTCACCGCCGTATACTTCCACGAAGATTTTTTCGTGGAGCAAAAGGAAATTACCCTGGTGGTGCCGCGCTGGATGCACCTCGACATCCGGGAAATGAACTTCGAAGGCGCCGGCATCCGTAAAAGCAAGGCGTTCGACGAAAAGAACAATGCAGACATATACACCTACACCCTCTCCGGCCAGCAGGCAGCCAAAAAGGAACCGATGGCCCCCGGCCCGTCTTATGTGTACCCCCACCTGCTGGTGTGCAGCCACTTCGCAGAAACGGAAACCGGGCGCGTCAACTATTTCAGTAACCTCCAGGATCTGTACGGCTGGTACCGCAGCCTGGTAAAAGACATCGGCAACGATCCGGACGCCGTGAAAACCACCGCCCTGCAGGTGGCGAAAGAGGCGGGGAGCGACCCCGGCAAGGTGAAAGCAGTATATGCCTGGGTGCAGGAAAATATCCGCTACATCGCCTTTGAAGACGGTATCGCCGGGTTCAGGCCGGCCAAAGCGCAAGACGTGCTCCAGAAAAAGTACGGCGACTGTAAAGGCATGGCTAACCTCCTCAAGGAAATGCTCGTGGCGCTGGGCTTCGATGCCCGCCTTTGCTGGATCGGCACCAGGCATATCGCCTACGATTATTCTATGCCCACCCTCTCGGTCGACAATCATATGATCTGCGCGGTAAACCTGCAGGGCAAGCAGTATTTCCTCGACGCCACCGAAACCTACATCGGGTTCGACCAGTATGCGGAGCGCATCCAGGGCCGGCAGGTGCTGATCGAGAATGGCGAGGGATACAGCCTCGGCCGCGTTCCCCTGCGCACGTACGAACAAAACCGCCAGGAAGAAAAACGGGCGCTCCGCATCGAGGGCAACCACCTCACCGGTACCACCGCCCACCGTTACACCGGCGAATGCACCGAGTTCCTGCTCACACAGGTGCACGGCACCAAAAAAGAGCATCTCACTGAAGCACTGCAACAATACCTTACCAACGATAACCGCCTGTACGGCGTTTCCAACGTGGTAACATCCGATCTCCACAACTGGAGCGCAGACCTCACCATTCAATACAACCTCCTGCATAAAGACGCGGTAAACAGCTTTGGCGACGAATTGTATGTCGACCTGGATTTCCGCAAAGAAATGGACGACGCGGACATTGATACCGCCACCCGCGTGCACGATCGCTGGCTGAGCTTCAAACGGCAGCTGCTGCAGGAAACATCGCTCACTATCCCCGCCGGATTCCGCGTAAAAACCTTGCCGGAGCCGCTTTCCGTTGATCATCCCAAATACGCCTTCAAAGCAGGTTACGAGGTGAAAGGTAACCAGGTCATCTACCGGAAAGAGATCACGATCAAAGACACCCGCCTGCTGAAAAGCGAATTCGGGCGCTGGGACAGCGACATCCGCAAGCTGAAGCAAGCCTATCTCGAACAACTTACCCTTACTAAAAAATAGCACCTATCCATGAGAACCTTTATAATCGTTTGTATCAGCCTGCTGTTGCTGGTGATGGGGATGGCGGCGCAGGATCAAAAGCCGGAGGCCTGGGACCTGAAGGCCGAAGTGAAATACAAAAAGCGGCTGTCCGGCGTGAAAGAGGAAATATGGAGCTGGAACAAGCCCGGCTTCAAAAAACGCACCGTGCCCGCTGAATACGCCAACGAATCGGCTGTGATACTGGCCAAGCATCACGAACTGACCACGCCGGACAAGGACCGGGAGCTGCACCAGACCACGCGCCAGCTCGTGAAAATCAACGACAAGGCGGCGCTGGAAGAATATTCCGAATTCGCCTTTAATCAATACGAGCTCATCACCCGGGGCGGCTGGAACGTGCTGGACCCCTTCGGCAAAAACACTTCCACCACCTACGTGGGCGTGAAAGTGTACAAGCAGGACGGGAGCGTGAAGGAGATTTATTCGGACGAAGCGGTGGTGACGGATGTGAACCGCTGGAAGCATAAAGCCCGCAAGCTGGCCATCCCCGGCCTCCAGGTGGGCGACTTTATCGATTATTTCATCCGCACCGAAAGAGACATTAACCACGCCAACGCCTATACGGAAGAAGTGTTCGTGCTGGGCGATGAGCCGCCCATCCTGGAGTATTCCATTCACGTGGGCGCCTGGGAAGAAGTGTTTGTGCTCGAGTACCGCTCTATGAACGGCGCGCCCAACTTCAAGGAAAGGATCGCCAACCGCATGATGGAGCTGGATATGCTGGTGCGCAACGTGCCGCCCCAGCCCGTGCGGCTCTGGATGAACCCTTACCGGCAGATTCCCCTGGTACGCCTGCACCTGCGCATCGGCGGCCGGCGGGAAGGGCTGGGCCGGCGCAAGGAAGGCACCATCTACAGCAACCCCAACGCCCTTAAAACCCGCGACGAGAGCGTGGCCGAACTGGTGGCCCTCCGCGATCTCACCTCCAAGCAGAACCTGCCGTTTCTTGGCGAGGTATGGGAGCACGTGAAACGTTTCAAGCGCACCCACCGCGATGCGGCCGACGATGAAGTGGCCGAGTACATCTATTACCTCATCCGCTACATGGCGCTTTACCGCGTGCAGCCGGACGACCAGATTGTGGTGGACCAGCGCCGCAACAGCGGGGGCCTCAGCGAACACAACTTCCTCCGGTACCTCAATTACATGCTGGTCAAAAACGATATCGACGCCGATTTTGTACTGGTCACCCCGCGCTACGGTCCCGCACAGAACGAGGTGTTCGAAACCGACGACTACCGCCTGATGTTGAAAACCAACGGTAAAAAGCCCGTGTACTTCAGCGCCGACGGTATTTTTTCCAATGCCAACTATGTGCCCAGCGCCTATGAGGGGCAAAAGGCGCCGGTGGTATCTGGCTACAAAGGAAGCACCATCAACGGCCAGGTGGAAATGCCGCTTAGCGCGGCTGGCGATAACAGGCAGGCGGAGCGGCTGCAGCTGAGTTTCGGCGAAGGGGATATACAGCGCCTGCATGTTGCCCGCACCACCGCGGTGACCGGCCACTTCAAGCGGGCCCAGCAGCAACAGCTCCTGCTTTTCGAAGACTACTACGAGGCTGAGCGGAAGGCGCTGGGCATTCCCCAGTCGTTTATGGAAGAGTTCGCAGACAGCCAGCGGAACAAGGTGCTGGCCGAAGAATACCGAAACGCCTTTGAAAAGGCCCGCAGGGAACAGAAGGACCATTTCCTGGCCGAGATCAGGGAGCAGTTCGAATCGGACCCGGCATCCCTGGAAAGCTTCGATGTGCGGCAGATGGGCCTTCGCCATACGGAGCCGGAAATGGTGTACTCCTCCCGCTTCAAAATGGACGGCTATCTCAATAAGGCGGGCCAGCACTACATCCTCGATGCCGGTCGCCTCATCGGGTCCCAGATGACCATCAAGCCTTCCCAGCGCGAACGGAAAGCAGACGTGTACATGTCGTATGCCCGCTCTTTCGAGTACGAGATGGAATTCAGCATCCCCGCCGGTTATACCCTGGAAGGGGCCGACAAGCTGGCCCGGAACATTGATAATGAATGCGGAAGCTTCATCGTGACTACCCAAACGGCCCCGGGCAAGCTCACGGTGCAGGTGAGGAAAGTGTACAAAAACGCTTTCGCCCCTGCCGCCAAATGGCCGCTGCTGCTGCAAATGGTGGATGCCGCTGAAGAATTCCGGCAGCAGAAACTGCTACTGAAAAAAGCATAGGTCAAAATGTGTTGAACGTGATTCCTCCTGAAAGGCTTTGCCACGGCTTGCTTCAGGCCCCATTTAAGAAAATTTCCGAAAGGAAACAATTTTTTAACGGCAGGAAGAATAAAAAATTGAAAATAAAATTTACCTTTGCTTTCGTAAACAAATCAAAAAACAGTGTCACGCAATTGTACATATAAGATGAAGGTCGCAAAGCGCATGCAGAAGCAGGCGTGTAAGGCCATGCGGGCGTGTTATAGCTGGTATTAACAGAAAAAGTTATCCAAGAAAGATATAACAAGAGGGTCCCGCAGAGAATTGCGGGGCCCTTTTTTTATAAGTGATGAAGCAAGATTTGATCATTACACTGTCTGTAGAGCCGTGCCTGCGAAAGGCGCCGGAGGTGTTGTATGCCATACAATACCGGCGGGAAAGGTGTGTTAAAATGTAAACGGAGAAAAACGTACATTCTTAATAGCCCGGTCCGCCGAAAACGCGGTCCGGGCTTATTTTTTACAGCTGGTATGGAAATTGAAACCAATGAACATCTATATATAACAAGGTAAGCGCTTTTGTGAAAAAGTGATTGCCCCAAAAACAAGAGCAATGAGAAACGTAGTACAATTCGTAAGAGAGGCCCTGATCAATAATTTCCGGGAACTGGACAAATGGTTCCAAAAGGATGAAGCATTGCTGGATTATAAACCCTCCGACAACCAGTGGAATATCCGCGAAGTGCTGGAGCACATTAGTCTTACCAATTATTTCCTTTTACTCACCATCAACAAAAGTACCCGCAGGGCGCTGGAGCGCAAGCTCGATGGCCTGATCATCATGCCCCCGCATGACTATGAGGAAAAATTCAGGCAGATAGAAATCGTCAGCAGCAAGTCGTTCGGATGGGTGAACCCCGATCACCTGGAACCCTCCGGAGACCGCGACCTGCACGAAGTGAGGATGTTGCTCAAACAACAGTTTGCACAATGCATGTATAACCTCAGTCTCCTCAAAAACGGGGAAGGCAGGCTGGTTAAAACCATGATGACCGTTAACAACCTGGGGAAGCTGGATATATACCAGTACATCTTCTTCCTCACCAAACATATAGAACGCCACCAGGCACAGATGCAGGAACTGCGCGAACAATACGAAGACAGCGCGGTGGCGGTATAAACGAGTTACGCAAAAGGTAAAGAGTCAACCCGGCTCCCGCTTTTGGCGGGAGCTTTTTTTTATCCATTTTTTAAAACATACAACAATGAGAAAAAGTAATACGTCCACATACAACACGAACAGGAACATCCGCTTGGCGGTATTATCACTGAACTACAACATCAGGTATGATGGACTCTACGACGACAACGGAGGAAAGCTGCTCCTTGCTCTCCTTCCGTATACGGCCGGCCCGGGCGAAGAAACGCGCGGTAAAGACCGGCCGGGAAAAGCAATTACGCAAACTTGACCGCGAATCCAAAGCATTGTGGCGGCAGCAGCGCGACCTCGGTTTTGTGGCCCTCGACCCGCCCCTGATGAGAGGTTGGAAGCGAACCTTTGTGCTGCGAGGTAGGCCGGCGTCTGGCGGGACCAATTGAACTACGATGGGTCCGTGCCCGCGGGAAAAGCCCGGGGCCGGATCCATCTTTAAATTCCCCAACATGGAAAACAAACATTTACAACAAATCGTGGCACATGCGAACCTGTGCGACGGCTTTTATACCGACACCAAGGCACTGTATTTGCAGTCTTTTGGTAAACCCGCGAACGTGTGCAGCATTTACCAGCTCAACTTCCGCAAGGCTTTCGAACAGCTGAAAACAGCCTTCGCCGGCCGTATCGACGACATCTACACCTACCGGGATTACAACCGTAAAACCCGGCGGTACGATTACGACCGGATGATCGTGATCATGCGGGAAGCGCCCGTGATGATCGAGTTCGATGAGCATTATGCCGAGATCCTGCACGGCGCAGAAGACGAAACGCTGGTGCAGGAGCTGACCGCTTTCCTCACCCCGTTCAAGATGCGGAATAAAAAAGAACCGCATGAGATCAACCTGGTAGTGAGCGATGGCGGCGCGCTCCGGCTGAAAAGCATGGAGATCAAGCGCGCAAAACTCAACCTCGACCTGTATTACGACGCGGACTTCCGCGCCGTCGACGAACTGGTGTACCAGCGGCTGAACAAGCGGAAAGACAAAGGGCTGGTGTTGCTGCACGGCAAGCCCGGTACGGGCAAGACCACCTACCTGCGGCACCTGATCGGCAAGTTGAAAAAAAGGGTGCTGTTCCTGTCGCCCCTGGTGGCAGAACAGATCACGAGCCCTTCGTTCATCGAACTGCTGATGAGCTACCCGGACAGTGTGGTGGTGATCGAGGATGCGGAAAACATCCTGGCGGACCGGGGCATTAGCCAGAACTCATCCGTGTCGAACCTGCTGAACCTGACCGATGGCTTGCTGGCAGATTGCCTCAATGTGCAGGTTATTTGTACATTTAACAGCGCCCTGTCCGCCATCGACAGCGCATTGCTGCGCAAAGGCAGGCTGATAGCGCAATACGAGTTCAAGGCATTGCCGGCAGACCGGGCGCAGCGCCTGTCGGCCCAGCTGGGTTTCGATACGGTGATCACAAGGCCGATGACCCTTGCCGAAATCGCCAACCAGCACGAACAATCATTTGAAATCCCGAAAGTGCAGATCGGTTTCCGCGCTGCACTGCAAGTGTAAAACAACATGGCAAAATTAAAATTACGGGGGAAAGACCTCCGCAACATAGGATACCCCGAAGGGCCGGTGATCAGCGTGGCCATCACCGTGATGGAGCAGCATTACAAGCACCACAAACAGGAAGCCGCGCTGGAACTGCTGCAGCAGGTGCTGCAGCACCCGGAGGCGTATAAAGAAGAAGAACACCTCGGCCGCATCGCCGAAAAGCTGATCGTGGAAGAGCCCACCGAAATCCCGATCAATGCCACGCCGCTGCCGTACAGCGTTTACGGCCGCGAGTTCATTGATGAAGGCGCCGTGCGCCAGATGGATTATGCGATGCGCTTGCCCGTGACCGCCGCCGGCGCCCTGATGCCCGACGCGCACCAGGGTTACGGGCTGCCTATCGGAGGCGTACTGGCTACCAAAAATGCCGTTATCCCTTATGGTGTGGGCGTCGACATCGGTTGCCGGATGTGCCTGAGCATCCTCGATATCCCGGCTCCGCTGCTGGAGAAAAACGCGTCGGTATTCAAGCGCGAGCTGATCGCCGGTACCGTGTTCGGCGCCGGTGAAGAATGGAAGCCGCGGCTGGAAGACGCCGTGCTGGAAAACCCGCTCTTTGATGAAATCGGGCTGCTAAAGCACCTGCATAACAAGGCAGCTGCCCAACTGAGCACCTCGGGTTCCGGCAACCACTTCGTGGAGTGGGGGCTGGTGGATATCGCTGAGCCCTGGGAAGGCCTTGAGCCCGGCCGTTACCTCGGGCTGCTGAGCCACTCCGGTTCCCGGGGACTGGGCGCGCAAATCGCGGGGCATTATACCAAACTGGCCCGAGAGTTCTGCCAGCTGCCGCGAGAAGTGCAGCACCTGGCCTGGCTGGACCTGGATACGGAGGAGGGGCAGGAATACTGGCAGGCGATGAACCTGGCGGGCGACTATGCTTCCGCCTGTCACCACCAGATCCATAAACGACTGATCAAAGCCGTGGGCGGCCAGCTACTGGCGCGGGTGGAAAACCACCACAACTTCGCCTGGAAGGAAATGCACAACGGCGAAGAACTGATCGTGCACCGCAAAGGTGCCACGCCGGCCAGTAAGGGCGTAATGGGCGTGATCCCCGGCTCCATGACGGCGCCAGGGTATATCGTGCGCGGGCGGGGCGAGGCGGCATCGTTGCATTCCGCCAGTCATGGCGCGGGGCGGCAGATGAGCCGTTCCAAAGCCACGCAGTCGTTCACCGGCCACGAGCTTGCTAAGTTGCTGGCGGAGCATAAAGTGAAACTGATCGGCGGCGGCCTCGACGAAGCGCCGGGCGCTTATAAGAACATCGAGGAAGTGATGGCCGCGCAGACCGCGCTGGTGGACGTGGTAGGGAAATTCTACCCGAAAATCGTGCGGATGGCGGATGGAAGCGGGCCGAGGGAGGATTAGGTGTTTTGGGGGAGGTGGCAAACAATTGTTTGCCAATGCCGCTTCATGGCCCATTTGGGATGCATCGTAGCCCCGGCAAAGCTGTAGCATGGCTTCCATTGATTGCAATTGCATTGCAATTTTGGAATGTATATGCGAAGTGGCGCGTTTGCGGGGCAGTTATTTAATAGAAAACAGGGCTGACCAGTATTTTCCGGTCAGCCCTGTTTTATTCAGCCCTGGATGGCGGCCCGACTTGCGGTTGGGCGACCCTCCATATCGCTTATTTTACTACTGGGGCAATCCTGATATCATTACTCAGAACTTTTCTTGGTATACGCTGCGGATCCCATCTTCCAGGCGAATAGCCGCTTTCCATCCCAGCGCCGTCAGTTTGGACACGTCCATCAGCTTCCGCGGGGTGCCATCGGGTTTGGAGGAATCAAATTGCAGTGCTCCTTCGTATCCTGTGATTTTCTGTATCATGCGCGCCAGGTCGGCGATGCTGAGGTCTTCCCCGATGCCGATGTTGATGGGGCCCGGTTCGGAATAGTGCTGCATGAGGAAATAACAAGCGTCCGCCATATCATCCGCGTGAAGGAACTCACGGAGAGGCGTGCCGGTTCCCCAGATGGTCACCGCCGGTTCCCCGTTGACTTTTGCATCGTGGAACTTCCGCAGGAGGGCAGGCAGTACATGCGAGTTCTGCAGGTCGTAATTATCGTTCGGGCCGTAGAGGTTGGTCGGCATCACGGAAATAAAATCGGCGCCGTACTGCGCGCGGTATGCATCGCAGAGCTTGATGCCGGCAATTTTCGCGATAGCGTAGGGCTCGTTGGTGGGCTCCAGCAGGCCGGTGAGGAGGTATTCTTCCTTCAGGGGCTGCGGCGCCAGTTTGGGATAGATACAGGATGAGCCGAGGAACATCAGTTTCTTCACGCCGTTGGTGTAGGCGTGGTGAATCACATTGTTCTGGATCATCAGGTTATCGTAGATAAACTCGGCCCGGTAGGTATTGTTCGCTACAATGCCGCCTACTTTGGCCGCTGCGAGGAAGACGTAACCCGGCTTTTCTTCTGCAAAAAAGGCCGCAACAGCCGCCTGGTCGCGTAAATCCAGTTCGGAAGAAGTACGGGTCACAAAATTGGTGAAGCCCGCTTTCTCCAGCCGCCTTTTGATGGCGGAGCCTACCATGCCGCGGTGGCCGGCGATATATACTTTTTCGTGTGTTTGCATGGTAATTATTCGAACTGGTTTAATACTTTGAAACCGGCGTCTTTCAGGAGTTTCTCCCGCTGGAAGAGCTCTATATCTGCGGCCACCATTTCCTGTACGAGGCTTTGCAGGTCATATTCCGGTTTCCAGTTCAGTTGTTTGTTGGCTTTTGTCGGGTCGCCGATCAGCAGATCCACTTCAGTTGGCCTAAAATAACGAGGATCGATGGCTACCACTTCCTGCCCCGGTTGCAGCGGGTAAGCCGGATTGGTGCTGGTTTTTACGATGCCTTTTTCATCTGCTCCGCTGCCCGAGAATTCCAGTTCTACCCCAATTTCCGCAAAGCTCAGGCGGATAAAATCACGCACTGTGTTGGTGATGCCGGTGGCGATCACGTAATCTTCCGGCGTATCCTGCTGGAGGATGAGCCACATCGCTTTTACATAGTCTTTGGCGTGGCCCCAGTCGCGTTTCGCATCCAGGTTGCCCATGTACAGCTTATCCTGCATGCCAAGGGCTATCTTGGCTACGCCGCGGGTAATTTTGCGGGTCACGAAGGTTTCACCGCGCAGGGGGCTTTCGTGGTTAAAGAGGATGCCGTTGCAGGCGAACATTTTATATGCTTCGCGGTAGTTCACCGTAATCCAGTAAGCGTACATTTTGGCGACCGCGTAGGGAGAACGGGGGTAAAACGGTGTTTTTTCGGATTGGGGCACTTCCTGTACCAGGCCGTACAGTTCGGACGTGGATGCCTGGTAGATGCGGGTTTTTTGTGCCAGGCCCAGCAGGCGCACCGCTTCCAGGATGCGAAGGGTGCCGATGCCGTCCACATCCGCTGTGTACTCCGGTGTTTCGAAGCTCACCTGCACATGGCTCATGGCTCCGAGGTTATAGATCTCATCCGGCTGCACTTCCTGGATGATGCGGATAATATTGGTGGAGTCCGCCAGGTCGCCATAATGCAGTGTCAGCTTCACGTTTTTCTCGTGAGGATCCTGGTAAAGATGATCGATCCTGTCTGTATTAAAAAGCGAAGTACGGCGCTTGATGCCGTGCACTTCGTAGTTTTTCTTCAGCAGTAATTCTGTGAGATACGCGCCGTCCTGGCCCGTAATACCTGTGATTAATGCTTTTTTCATGTATACTGACAATTTAGCCGCGACAAAAATAGCATTTATAACCATGCCTGCAACGTCACGTTTTACCCGTCAAACGCGGCTTGCCCGGATATCGCCGCGCCGGATTGAAGCGCCCGGCATTTCTCAAAGAAAAAGGCCGGACTACCTATTAGTCCGGCCCTTCACCCGTGTAGCATACTTATACGCGGACGTAAATCTTCTTTTTATCCATCCACCAGCCCAGCAGCCAAAGCATGATTACGTGGAAGATGCCAAATAACAGGGAGCCCGGATAATCACCGAAAGCGGGCTGGAACACATGATTATACAGCCAGCTGTAGAGGTTTTCGTTCTTTTCGCCGATGCGGAAAAGGAAATATAGTTTCACCACCACTCCGCTCATCACGTAAATGAATAGCGGGTTTTTACCGAATACTTCAAAGAAGTAAGTGCCGCGCCGCCAGCCTCTCATCTCGATCAGGTAAATCAGGATGCAGAGCAGCAGGATGGCGATGCCCACGGTAAAAAGCGTGTATGAGCTGGTCCAGATTTTTTTGTTGATGGGGAACAGGAGGTCCCACCAAACGGCTATCGCAATAAGGATGGTGCCAGCCAGCGACAGTTTCATCAGCATACCCCTGGCATGGCGGTTTTTCTGCACGTATTGTCCCACAAGGAAACCGAATACCACATTGCCTACGGCGGGGAGGGTGCTGAGCAGTCCTTCGGGTTCAAAGGGAATGCCTTCGCCGCGGTACATATGGTTTTCGCCAAGAATGGCCAGGTCGATCTGCAGGCCGATATGTCCTTCCAGGCTGTAAGGATCGTTGCCGCCGAAGAACCACAGGATACCCCAGTAACCTAGCAGGAAGAGGCAAGTGACGATCAGGGCGCCTTTCGGTTTGAGGAAATGGATCAGCAGGGCGCCGATGCCGTAACAAAGAGCGATACGCTGTAGAACGCCCATAACCCGCAGGGTTTCCAGGCTTTTTGCGACAAAATTCCCATCGCTGTCATATTTCACGAATGGGAACCAGTTTAAAAACAGGCCGATTGCGAAAATGAGGGCGGTGCGTTTGAGGATTTTGCCCACCACTGCGCCGTTGCTCATGGTGTTGAACTTTTTCATGGCAAAGCTCATCGCATTGCCCACTGCGAACAGGAAAAAGGGGAACACCAGGTCGGTAGGGGTGCAGCCGTGCCATTTGGCATGGAGCAGCGGCCCGTACACCTTGGCCCAGCTGCCGGGGGTGTTGACGAGTATCATGCAGGCTACGGTCAGGCCGCGAAATACATCGAGGGAAAGGAATCGCTGATTTTGGTTCATAGTCAGGCAACGGTTTGACAGATAAAACTAATATAAAAATCGAGATTCCCTAAACGGCAAAGCTGCCGGTGGTGCCGGCAGCTTTTATATGAAGTTGTATGTCAGGATTATTGAACGGAAATGCTTCCCGGTTTCTGGTGGGCATTTAAGGCCCTTGCCTGTGCATCTTACCGAGGTGAGGATGACCTTATTTGTCCAGGCAGTTCGTGCCAGCTCTGGATTCATGACGAAGACTTTTATCGGGTAACGGCGCCGTTCCGGTATTTACCGGAGGCCCTTTCGTAATGGACAATGTTGCCGATACTGCATGTTCTTATGTGGATAGCTCACTCAATTCCAGCCAGCGCATCCCTTTTTCATCGAGCAGTTGCATCACCTCCCCGATCCGGAGAGACGCCTGGTTCAGCTGGTCGAAGGGCAGGTTGCCGGCAGCCAGTTGCTCATCAAGTTTTTTCTTTTCCTGCTCCAGCGCTTCGATTTCTTTTTCGAGCAGTTCCAGTTCCCGCTTTTCCTTGAACGACATTTTGCGGGCTTTGGTTTCCAGCGCTGCTTGTGTGGAAACCGCTTCTGCCGGTTTCGGCTGTTCGGCCTTGATTTTCTCCTGGTCTTTTTCCCATTCACGGTACTGGGTGTAGTTGCCCGGGAAGTCGCGCACCTCACCATTCCCTTCAAATACGAACAAGTGGTCCACCAGTTTATCCATGAAATACCGGTCGTGGCTCACGATCACGATGCAACCCTGGTAGTTCTGGAGAAAGTCTTCCAGGATACTGAGGGTCGGCAGGTCGAGGTCGTTGGTCGGTTCATCGAGCACCAGGAAGTTGGGGTTCCTGAACAGGATTGACAGCAGGTGAAGCCGGCGTTTTTCCCCGCCGCTCAGTTTTGAGATATAAGTGTATTGTTTTTCCGGGGGGAACAGGAAGAGGTTAAGGAATTGCGCCGCGCTCACTTTGGTGCCGTCGGCCAGGGGGAAGTTTTCCGCGATATTCTTGACGAACTCGATCAGCCGCATGTCTTCCTTCACGATGAGCCCTTCCTGGGAATAGTTACCGAAAACAACGGTATCGCCCACGTTGATCTTGCCGGAGTCGGCCTTTTCGCTGCCGAGGAGCATGTTGATGAAGGTGGATTTACCCACCCCGTTTTTGCCCACTACGCCAACGCGCTCGCCCTTTTTGAAGGTATAGTCAAACCCCTTGAGAATCTGGAGGTTGCCGTAAGCCTTGTACACTTTTTTCAGTTCCAGCACTTTGCCGCCCAGGCGGGTCATTTTTACGTTCAGTTCCAGTTGCTGCTGCTCGATGCGTTTGGCGGCGCGCTCCTGTACTTCGTAAAACGCGTCCTGCCGCGACTTCGATTTGGTGGTGCGGGCTTTCGGCTGCCGGCGCATCCATTCCAGTTCCTTGCGGTAGGTATTGCGGGCTTTTTCCACGCTGGCCTTTTCGGATTCTTCCCGGGCTGCCTTCTTTTCGAGGTAGTTTTCGTAATCGCCCTTGTAGATGTAGAGCTCGCTGTTGTCGATCTCCATGATCTCGTTGCACACGCTGTCGAGGAAGTACCGGTCGTGGGTAACCAGCAGGAGGGTCACATTTTCCTGATCGAGGTAGTTTTCCAGCCATTCGATCATGCTCACGTCGAGGTGGTTGGTGGGCTCGTCCATGATCAGGAGGGTGTGTTTGTGTTCAAAGCCTATGTCTATCAATACTTTAGCCAACGCCACCCTTTTCTGCTGGCCGCCCGAGAGGGTGCCTACCGGCTGGTCGAGGTGATGGATATTGAGTTTGCCGAGGATTTGTTTCACCTTGGCGTCGAAGTGCCAGGCATTGAGCTCGTCCATTTTGGCGATGGCGGTGGTGAGGGCCTGGGCATCTGGCTCCCCTTCCTGGTCGGTGAGGTGTTCGTATTCCTTGATGGCGTTGAGGATGGGGTGGTCGTGGTCGAAGATGTTCTCCAGTACCGACTGATTTTCACGGAAGTTGGAGGTTTGTTCCAGCATCACCACCGTTACGCCTTTGTGGATCCAGACCTTGCCTTCGTCCGAGTGTTCCTGGCCGGTGAGTATCTTCAGGAGAGTGGATTTTCCCGAACCGTTGAGTGCCACCAGGGCGATTTTGTCGCCTTCTTCAATATGGAAAGAAATATTCTGAAAAAGGGGCTTTTCCCCGTAGGATTTGGAAAGCCCTTCCACCGTTACATAATGCATGCTGCGAAGTTAATTGTGTTTTTTCAGATTTATTTCGTATATTCATAAAGGAGAATATATGAACGGCCATAGCTAAAGGGAACCTTATTTTAAAATCCAGCGAACTTTTACGAATCAGCAATACGTGACGGAGCTTACGTGTATGCTTCCTGTGAACATGACCAAGCCGGGGAGAGCGGGAGGATGCATTTCATTCAATGTGGATGCCCCAGTGAAACAACGGCCTTTTTCCATGTAAGATGGTATCTTTTGTTTGTCTCCCCTGGTTACGAAAGATAGGGAACCCCGCCGAGGAATCAGCGGGGTTCTGGTATTTTAGTTATTGCCGTATTCAAATACTCTTTATTTGGAATGTCCGAGTTTTTGAATGTGGGCAAAAATATGAAAAAAAACGCTGTTACAGCGGATTATTTAGTCTGCCAAGTAATTTAGAAGTCGTAATAGAATTGCCGGAAGGTGGAGCGGAGGCCGAAGGAGAAGATGAATTCGCGGTTGGTGCCGAGAGTATTCTTCTCTTGGCGAGCGGCCGCGGAAACTTCGAGGCGGAGGTTGTATTTGGGGTTGAGCACAAATGCGATAGTGCCCTGGCCGTAGAGGAAATCTGTCTCAATACCTTGCCCCCCTTTCACACCATAGTCTCCTGTGCGCATGGTATAGGGCTTGAAAATGTTCTGACCGTAGCTTACTTCAGCATTGGGGTCGAGTCCATAATTCGCGTATGTAAGTTGTCCGCGGAAGTACCAGCGTTTAAAAGTATAAGACGCGATGCCGAGTGCCTCTACAAAATTGCCGCCCATTGGGTGGGCTAGTGGCTGGTTGTAATGAGCATAGTTCCCCTGACCATTTCTGAATGAATACGTATAGGGGCGCGCAATGTTCAACTCACCCTGGAGGTCTAGTCTCGGTATTTTAAAGAGGTCGAATGAACGAACTCCGAGCTGTGTAGCCCATTTGTTGCCCCACCATTTGTTCCCGTTGAAAAATTCTTTCAATCTGAATTCGTCCAGCACAAATTGTCCGTAGGCCGTTGTTTTGGGAAGGAGTTTATATTTGATATTCATGCCCACCATTGCGTTGTCAGACGAACCTGTTGAAAATTCGGCTGGCCGTAAAAAAATGATTGGGTTCAGGTAAGACCAGTCGAATCCACGTTTACGGCCCAAGGAATCTGAATCGGGCCAAATAACTGCATCAAAAACACCAATGGTCAGTTTTTTCGTAGCATTCCAGTCAAGGAAGTGAAATACGCCCCATTTTTTATTGTAGCCGAGGTCATCGTAGGCCTGGTTGAATGATTTATTTGAAAGATCCATAAATTGCGTCCACATTGAAGTATATTGAAATTGCCCGACATTAGCGGTTATTTTCAGGTAAGGGTAACTGAAACCGCCGTCCGACAGGATCATGGAACGATATCCGTCGCCAATCGACGGAGTGCCGTATCCCAGTGCGAAATTGAGATACTTGCTGGGTGCGTATGCAATCAGGGCGTTCACATAAGCATAGTCATAGGATTTTCCGATGACGGTGGTTTTTGCTTCTCCCTGACCAGGTATAACCCTTCTACGGGCTACAAAACTATCGAGATATACGGGGAATACGCCCTGATTCTCAAAAAAAGAGGACTCAAAATAAAATTTGCTGCCAATATTACCTTGGACCATCGCTCCTCTTGTATTAAGCCAGAGTGTTTTATTGCGGTTGCTTTTGCCAATCTGGAAATCAGGCAGGAAGTCGACAAATACATTGTAATCGGGGTGGCGAAATTCGAAGAGGTGTTCCTTGAAAAGTTTGCGGTGAAACCAGGTGCGTTTGGTTGTGTCAGGTCTATTGTACAACCCGGTCGTATCCTCGTAAAGGATTGGTTTTAGCGCAGTATGGTGGTTTGCTGAGTCAAGATAGAGCGTTCTAATATTTTGCGAGTGATAAGGAATTAAAACAGCCTGCCGCTGTTGGGCAGCTGCAGGCAGGGTGAGCAGAGCGTAAGCTACAAGGTGGATGAATTGCTTCATTCGAGGAAGTTTAGTTCATAAGAGACAAAAAATATGCCTTTATTGGCGCAAATATATGATTCCCGTCGAAAAAATGACCTTTGACGGCCTGTTTTTCACCAGTTCTTAGGGTAAAGGCATGAAAATTGTGCTTTCTTGGTTCTGCATTCAAATGAGTAAACCATGGTAAAAATCTTCATGCGGTTGTGTTTATGTATTTCGGTTCTTTTGTCGTCTTGCGATGGCTACTCTAACGGCTTGCAGATTGTAGAAAACGGCCGCTCTAACTATTATATCATTGTGCCTGACGCTGCCGGAGGAGAAGAACGAAAGGCTGCCCAGGAGCTTCAAAAGTACATTTATAAGGTTTCGGGGGCAACATTGCCGATTGCCAGGGAATCCGAGCGGGTAGGAGAGCAGGAAATATTGGTAGGTGTCAGCTTCAAGAAGCGGACGGTGAATACCGGCGGGCTTTCTTCAGAAGGAATATTTATGTCCGTTACCGCGCGACGGCTCATATTGAGCGGAGGATCGGGAAAGGGGGTGCTTTACTGTGTGTATGCGTTTCTTGACCAGTATGTCGGATGTAAAAAGTATACGAAGGATGTAACATTCGTCCCAAGCCAAAAGAACATCACCATTCCGCCGATGCATAAGCAGCAGAATCCCGCTTTTGCCTTTAGGTCAAGCTATTATATCGATGCGCAGGACTCATCATTCGCAAATTGGCATGGGATGAACCATTTTTTTGAAGGATGGGGAACCTATGCTCATACGTTCAAGGCATTAGTACCCCCGGAACTATATTTTGACACTCATCCGGAATATTTTGCGCTCATTCATGAGAAGCGAAATCCTGGGCAGCTATGTCTTAGCCAACCAAAAGTTTTGGCAATAGCAATAGCTACCTTGGAAAAGGAAATTAAACGGCGGCCGGATATGAAGGTTTGGTCCGTCAGCCAGAACGATAACATATTCTATTGTACCTGTGATCTGTGCCAAAATGCACATGAACGGGATGGCTTGATGGGTACATTGATGCCGTTCGTCAACAAAATAGCCCGCCGCTTTCCGAACAAAACTATTTCGACGCTGGCGTACAACCAATCTTTGCAACCAGCGGCTGGACTTAAACCGGAGAAGAACGTCCTCATCGTATTTTGTGTGACAGCGGTCAATCGTGCGGAGCCGATCGAGCTGGACAAATCTTCGGCAACCAGTCGATTCAAGGAGGCACTAAATAAATGGCGTTCGTTGACCACTAATATATTTATCTGGGACTACATTGTACAGTATTCAAATTCACTCAGTCCATATCCTAATTTGCAAACCCTCAAACCGAATCTCCTGTACTTTAAAAAGAACAATGTTAAAATGCTATTTGAACAGGGAATTGGGCCACAGCCTGGTGAGTTTTCAGAACTCAAGGCATATTTGGTAGCGAAATTACAGTGGGACCCTAATCAGGACGACAGGAGAATACGGACAGAGTTTATGGAAGGATATTATGGACGGGAGGCTGGCCGGTTGTTGATGGAATACCAAGATGCGCTGGAAGCAGCATTGCGCCGGTATGGGGGGCAACTTGATATGTATGGCAATCCAGCTGAAGGAAAAGATAGCTATTTGTCTGAAACCAACATCAAAGCATATCGCGCGCTTTTCGAAAAAGCGGAAAAAGCAGTAATGGGAAACACAGAATTACGCAGACGGGTAGTAAAGGAGCGGTTATGCCTGGATTATGCGGAATTAGAAATCGTGCGACAGATTCGGAAGAAATCGGGTGGGCTACTGTCCGGAGGGACTTCCAGGCAGCGGCCGGCCGATAGTCAGAAACGGTTACAGAAATTCGTTGAAGACTGCTCCTTTGCCGGCATCACAGTACTTCGAGAAGGTAGTATAAGGCCGCGGGAATATCTCAGCGGGTACGATTCGCGTGACTTTTAAGGGGTGACCATGCTGTTGGGCTTGGTAGGGCTGACGCGCTGTTGTCTCCGCTGTAAAAATTGCTTTTCCAAAACATGCCAGGAAATCACCGCCAAGAGCAGGACAATCGTGATGATTCCTGCTGATACCAGCCAGGGATTGTATTTCTCGAAAAGGCCGAGAGCAATGAACGTCTGGATAATTGGGAAATGATAAATATAGATTCCATAAGAGAAGTCGCCATATTTACCGAAATTATTAAGGGATTTCAGGCTAAATGCAAAAAAGAAAATGATACCACTAAGGGCAGCGGGCCGGAGGTATTCGACGTTAAGCCAGTATTCCAGCAAGAACGTCGAAAGCGCAATGACAAATAATGCATTCTTGCGGGCTAACAGCCAGTTGCCAAAGTAATGCATTGCAATTCCGCATGCGAAGTAAGACATAAATGCAGGCAACTGGTGACTGAGAGTATCAAATATTTTGTTACCAGTCACCTCAAACTGATGCTCCAAGATAATTTTATACGCGATCGAGCCAATATAGATCGCCGAAAGCGCCAACAGTTTTCGGGGCGTTTTGTTTAAAAGTGTGATCAGGATAGGTACTATTAGATAAAAGGTTACTTCTACTTTAATTGTCCATAGTGCGCCATTGACCGTGCAAAGGTGATTATGTTCAAAAACACCGGGAAGGCAGGGTTGGAGAAAGTTCAGAAATACCAAGTTGCAGAAAAAGTACTTGTAAAGTTCAGGGCTGGTAAAGTATGTTGCCGCCGAGAGGTTACTCATGCCAACAAGTAGCACGATGCATACGAGCAACATGGTAATATATGCAGGCAAGAGACGGTTAGCCCTCTTCTTAAAGTAATCCTTCAAATCAGGTGTGCGGACGAAACTCTTGGAAATCAAGAATCCACTGATGGTGAAGAACCCAGTTACAGAGATATAGGAGTCAAAATAGGGCCGAAGGAACGAGATGGCCTCATTGTGGGACAAATCGATGATATGCGACAATATCACTGTAAATGCCAGAATAAACCGTAGAAAGTCAAAATTATTTTTGTGCATATCACCGGGAGTTAAGACTAATCTAACTTTTTTTAATTGCCAAAGATCTCGGTAATCCAGCCTTCCAATGAGTATCTCCGCGTGATTTCCGGATCGATGGGCGAGTAATGTGAATGAAAAAAAGCTTCGTTCAATATCGGGTTTTTCCGATCAATTACCAGAATATTGTCAGGATGATAGAAATCGTATGTTCTGATGTTCGCATTTGTCGTAATCAGTTTCTTTCCGGCACCCAGCATTTCGATGGTGCGCATTGTTAGACCAACTTGGGCCGGGTGGTGTATATCCAGTACCGCCCTGGCTTCCATAATGCGTTTCACTATATTGGCTTGAGGAATTGACCTGAAACTAAACTCGCTGGCCCGGGCCAGTGAGAATTTTATATCCCGGAGTTTCTTGTAATAAAATAATGTTTTACTCGGGAAATACATAAAAAAGTAACTTTTGAGCCCGAAGTTAGCCAGTTGTTGTTTGATGGACGCGATCAGGCTGTATCGATCACTGTGAACGGTTCCAATGAAACACAGATCGGTTTTCGGCGTGGCCCCAGCAAACGACGAAGTATCGTATTGATCGATAAAGAAAAGCGGACGGAATTTCACTTGAGGTAGCATCGCGGTGTCTGATCTGTCGAAAGACAACACTTTATCGAAATAAGACAGCAGGGATGCGGCATATCGTTTGTTCTGCAACGAGTCCCACATATAAAGAATGAACCTTGCGTTAGGTTGCTGCATTTTTAATTGCCCCAGTACTGCCGGCAGCATAGCCTCGATATTAATAACGAAGACGACGTCGTATTTGGTATTCGCCGTTTTGGCAAGTATCTTTTGATAGTATGCCGCAATCTGTTTTTTGAGTAATTTAGGGTTGATCCTGATAGCTGCTTTTGTCACGAAACTATTTTTCGGACGTTCGTCGAAATAATCAACCAATGCGCCCATGTTGCGCATCTTCTGTGCTATTTCATGCTCATAGCCAAAAAAGCGTGGCGCGAACAGCAATATCTTATTCCCTTTGACAACTGACATTATTTATATAACCCTTTCTCTTTTAGCTCTCTGATTGAGCGTTCATAATTGTCCTCTTCTATTTCCTGTTCATTGACCCAGGCAGTGAAGCGTCGAATCCCCTCTTCAAAGTCAACACGGGGCTCGAACCCAAGCCGCTCTCTAATCAATGTCAGGTCAGCGTAGTTGTGCCGAATGTCACCAACGCGATAGTTCCCTGAAATCTTAATATTTACGTTCTGCCCATAGCCTGCGGCTAACGTTTGTGCTACCATCAGCACATCGGTTGGAATACCTGTCCCCACATTAAACACATAACTATTTGCCTCTTCTTTTTCAATGCCGAGTGTAGTCGCGTGAACGACATCGTCAATGTAGACGAAATCTCTCGACTCTTTACCATCTTCGAAAATATTAATATCTCTGTTGTTTTTTATCTGTGTGGAAAAAATCGAAAGAATTCCCGTGTAGGGGTTTTTGAGTGATTGCCCGGGGCCGTAGACGTTTTGATATCGGAAAGCAACGGGTGCTATACCAATGGAAGGGGAAACAGTCATAACGAGTTGCTCCTGGGTTTGCTTGGTAATCCCATATACAGAGGATGGATGAATGAGTGAATTTTCATCGGTGGCCACCAAACGTAGGGCACCGGAGGCTCCGGGCACCGTTACCTCAAAATTGCCTGCATCCATATCAGCAGCCAATCGTCCTTTCGGATAGACCGCCTGCCCGTTCTCGTCTAGATATTTTCCTTCACCATAGATCGAACGGGAAGATGCAACGACAATTTTTTTAACTTTGTTTGGCTGGTTGGCGAGTATATCCATCAGCAGGGCTGTTCCGGATATATTTATCCGAATGTACTTTTCGATCTCATACATGGACTGGCCTGTGCCGGTTTCAGCTGCGTAATGGACGATAACGTCCTGATTCTCGATGGCCCGGGTGAGTTGTGCCCGGTCGGTAATGCAGGCATGTATAAAGGTTACTTTATCTTTGATAGAAAGATAAAGGGGGCTTTTCTCTGGACGCTCACCGTGGATTTGCCTTGACAGGTTATCTAGTACTGTGATCTTATGCCCTCTCTCGTTTAGGTGCAGAGCAAGCCTTGAACCAATAAAACCTGCCCCTCCTGTGATAAGTATGTTCATTTTTAGTCGCTGAAAAATTTATGATAAATTACCGTTGTTCTATTGCATCTTCAGTTATTTGAGACTTAGTCGAACTTTCCGCCAAAGCAACACAAAGATATGTTTCAATATGTTCCAGCGAAAATTTAGTTTTTGCAGCATCCCATATGGTGATATGTTTGATGTGGACGATTCATTGGCGTCATGCCTTCTGTAGAGCAGGAGCGGTTGCCTGATCAGTGTCGTCCGGAAAAAGGCATCGCCGATGAACCCCAACCAGATATCATGCATCGGTAATCTCGGCGGAAATGGCAACGCAAGCAGAAGCACTTTTTTTCTGAATGCCATACAACAACCCAGGTAGGAATTTCGCAATAGATTGGGGATAACCCCTTTTCGCGATTCATTTAAATCGAAAAATGAGGGCCGTATGACGTCAAGAGCTTCATCGACTACAGCACAATCCGTCAGCACTAGATCAAATTGTTGAAGATATGTCATGCATATTTTAACTTTATCGTCCAGCCAAACATCGTCCTGATCTGCCAGAAAAATCACCTCGCCGCTCGAATGTAGGAGCGCATTTTCAAGATTATAGATAGGGCTGGCAAATTTATTTCCCTCCAAAATCTTTATCCGCTCATCCTGGAAAGAGCGGATAACTTGCAACGTATCGTCGGTTGAACTATCGTCGGAAATAATAATTTCATCTTGGATATCCAATTGTGAAAGTATGGATGATAGCTGTTCGCGAATATACTTTGAGCCGTTGTAGGTCGGCATGCAAATGCTGATTTTGTCTCTCATAAAAATTTAAAGTTATTCATGAAAAGCCTCGTGTTGTCTGAGCCTTTCCATGCCTGTACTTTCCTTCTGAAACACTTTGTACAGAATATAATTTTGATATGGGTGATATGCTACAGTTGTGAGTGATTCCAGCAGAAAAGAATGTGCATACAGAAAGCTGTATAGCACAATTGCCGAACTGACTGCGAGCCTTTTTGCTACATTTTTATGAATGCCGATTACATATGGAAGCAGGATGAAGTTTGCAACAAGGAAGTATAGCCGCATACGTTCGGCTATTTCCAAAAATTCATAGAGGCAAAAATAGGCGAACATCTGGAGCATAAAAATGTTCAAAAATAGATTGAAATATGGATAGGCTTCTTCCAGCCTTTTTCTGTTCTTGATAAGCACAAAAAAGATGACGATGTTCAATAGAATGTTGATCACAGTTGTTGTGTTCAATTGGCGTTCCGATGAGAACGCCGTGTTGGTCGTGTAAACCAATAACTTTCCAGCCAGCAGATCGTTCTGCATTTGGGGAAATATGGTGAGGAAAATATTTTCCATCCATTTAATATTGAGGAGGAAAAGACAAATGGAGAAACAGAAAAAAGTGATTAGGCCCCAAGTATGTATCCGCCGCTGGAGGATCCAATACAAAGGTAAAAACAGCATTGCGCTCCAATGGAATAATGCGGCAAATATGATCCACAAAAAATAGGGCAGCGCTTTTCTGTTGTATACAAACTGGAGGGAATAGAGAAATATTGACAAAGCGAATGCTTGCCGGATTCCACTCATGTCTAGAATGAAAAAGGCCATGGAATAGTAAATCAATAATCCGGTGATCAGGAAATCCGTATATATTTTCATCGCCTTGATCAGGAAGTAGGACGTGGCGAGTGACATTATAAAGAATATCGTTTGAATGGATCCCCCTAGGTATTTAATGACGGAGTTCAGTATGCTATAGCCAAGGTCGAGGCTTCCCAAGATTTGCTTCCTCCCAATATCTGATGTGATTTGATCGATTGGAGGTGTTTCGTCGAATAGATAGGAATAGGCCAGCCAATCTACTCCGGTTTCATATTTTAAACCGGCCATTAGAATGAAAATGATCGTGATGCCGACTGCTGCTTTATACCGCAGGCGGGTACTAACGGATGCCGAATCTAGCGTTCCCAATATTGCGAAGAATATAAAAAGTAGCAAATATGGCATATTAGTTTTTATTTCCCTTGGTCCAATGTGTACTGGTTTTTGCGTGAGACGTGTAATAGCGCTCTTCTTCAGTTACATTGTCGCCATCGACGTACCAGGGCATATGACGCGCTTCATAAGGCTTCGCGGAGCGATACGACTTAAGGTAGCTCGCTCCGCCTGTCATACCTGGCCGGTACATGGCAAATGTCGTGTCTATGTTGGCTTGGTAAAATAATGGCGAAACCTTATGCATAAAGTATTGTTGCTCCCATTGGAACACTTGGTCGCGTTGTCTGTAATAAGAAGGAATATCGTCGATCTTGAGTGAAAAGCCTGCTTTATATAAGCCGCTGTCATTTTTCAATGCATTCCAGAAGAGGTGCATGAAGTCATCCGGGCAATCTTCTACTGGTACTACATCTGAATCGCTATATACATAATAGTCATTAATGAATTGCTTATAAATGCCGGTTTTCCACAAGGATAGGAAGCCTACATTTTCTTTCAGTCGAAATACTTTGTAAGGACACGTATCATAATATTCAAGCAGGGGCGGATAAGAGGAATCGTTATCAATAATATAAATATTGCGACAACCTTTGGATTCAAGGAATTCTATAAGTTGAAGCATATAGGTAAGTCGATCTCGATTATTGATGATAATAGGTATCTGGTTGGGATCGGTTATGCGCGATACGTGCATTGCTCCTTGGAGGCGAATTTTCAGACGCCTTGCAGCATAGTAGGACGGACGCAGCATCTTTTTTAGGATTGATATGACACCCATATTATTGGCCATGTGCTCCAAGTATTTCTTTTAGTTTTAGATTCTGTGCCTTTAGCGCTTCTTGTGTGGCGTCCAGCGCTGTTTGTAGTGAGCGGACGTTTTCACGGATCGCGTAGTGTGCAACCCCGCTAGGTAGCACCCCCATCTTTCTACCGGCAAATCGTAGTGCTTTACCAAACATTACTCTGAAACTGCTGTATAGGAGGCTAATCCAGTAGATGGGCCTGCTTATTGTGAAGTGGTCTGGCAGCTCAAGCGTTTTTTTAATCGCAAGCGGAAGAATATGCTTACGGTTGGCAAAAACAGCGCAAACTAGGAAGCGGTAAAGATTGAACGAACGGTAAATATCGTCCATCTTAAGATCTCGAAGGGTTTTAAGAGCAGTCTCTGCCCAGATCGTTTCTACGCTGTAGTATGCTGGCACCAGCGGCTCCCATGTGTATGTTCCTCGATGCCTAAAATGCGGTGCCGACGAAAGCTCACCGGAATGCCCCCCCTGCATACTAGCAATGGAGGCGCTGGCTGGGCACGCACCAGCTATTGAAAAAGGATAGTCCAGCACGAAATGAGATTTTACGACACAGGAAAGTGCTATAGTAGAATACATGTCGGGGGTGAGCCCACCGAAGTAGTGACCTGCTATTTCCCTGATCCGATCGAGACACTCCCGTTTAACAATTCCATGATAGATACGGGGCAGACCATATTTTTGATAGGAGATTACGCCATCTTTCATCAACTGCTTCAATGTAGCCTTTGTATCGATATTCACCAGTTTGCCATTGAATTGCGGAATGGTCAGCTCTCCTGTACGATACCGTTCAATTGCCTCATTCGGCCAGATATAATCTACGTTTTTTACTGTACAAAGAGAGTCAATATTGCCACGCTTCATCCACTGCACAATCGTTAGTATGTCAGGTGACACCGTGTCGTCGTCACCCATAATGCAGATGTACTCGCCGCTGCTGCGTTCAACTGCAAGATTGAAATTGTCCACGAAGGACAATGATGCAGGGTGAAAGAAATAATGAAGGCGACTGTCACTAATTTCCTGAACAGCCTGCTCCAACTCGTTGGACGAGGAATTATCCTGTACAATAAGCTCACAGCTGTTATCCAGCGCCGACAAGTTGGCGTGAATGGCTTGGAGGCAGTACTGTGCCCTGTTTTTTGTTGCAATTACTATTGATAAAGTAGGTTTTTTTGTCATTTGATGCCGCCAATTGATTTCTTAAAGTAATTTAACGAAAACTTGTAGAAGATTGCAAGGCTTATGCATAATGCGGCCACGCCGGTAATTGCGCAATAGACTAACACATATGGACCCTGCGGGAAAAATCGGACAGTTTGCTTTATTAGCAGCCCGGTCAAAAGACTTACCAAGAGGGGAATTCCTTGTGCCTTGACGTAGGAGTAGGCTTTGTCTAACCTCATATAATGACGTTGGATAACTCCCAGCAAATAAACATAGGCCCCCAGATTGATAATCACCCAGGGAATTCCGGCCCCGGAAATTCCCCATGAACGAATGCAGATATATAAGGCGGGAGCGGTGAACAATAACTGTATGATGCCCTGCCGAATGGTATATTTGGTATGCCCCTTTGCCATCAAAAAATAGAAAGGCATAAGCTGCATGGCGAGGAACGCGTTGCCAATGACCAGAAACTTTGTCGCCCACTGAATTTTTTCGATCTCGGCAGGCGATATCTGTTCGTTATTAGTCCACAATGTCAGTAGCTCACTGCTATATAGAAAAACGATAACACTGACCGGTGCGATAATACAGTTAAGCCAAAACGAAAACGTTTGATAGATTTCTTTGGTAGTGTCCATACGGCCTTCCGAAATGAGTTTTGTCATCATTGGAAATACAACAATCGCGAGGGGTGAGGCTAGTAATAGTGGCAATTGCCCAATGGTGGAGGCCAGTGAATAATAGCCAAATTCCTCAAGTGTAAAAACCTTACTCGTTATAAGTTTGTCCGCTTGAATATTCAGGGAGGAAATCATGGCAATTAACGTCATACCTCCTAGGTATTTTAGGAGGTCAGCTGGAACCGACCAAGTTTCCCGTTGCTCAATTGTTTTAGCATTATCTGAGAAAAGTGAACGTTTAAGGTGGTAACGAAGCGCAAGCAGGTATAGCACGTTGCAAAGGATCTGGCAAATAAAAAAAACAGTTAAGTCTGCCCGGACCAGGTAAAGCACTAGCGTTACTCCGGCCGTTTTGGCGAAACTCCAACACATTTGCATTGCATTCGCTGCCACCTGATGCTGTAATCCCATCAAACCGCCGGAATATAGTGATGTAAGTAACTGAATGGCAACACCAATGCCAATAAGCCGTATCTGAAGTGTGAGATACGAATTCTCTATTCCAACGGGTTGTAACCAACTGCCGGCAAGATACGGCGCTGACAGCATAATCAGCACCATGATGAACAAGCAGATCAGGGTATAATATTTTTCGAATAGCAGCAAGACGCTCCACTTGTGGTTGTTGGTTCCGTGTTTCGCGAACTCCCGGTTGGTCGCTGAAGATAATCCTGCGTCTGCGAAACTTACAATGCCTAAAATCAGCGTATAAAAACTAATGATCGCGTAGCTCTCAACTCCCAGCAACTTTATGTAAAACGGAATGAATAAGTAAATGGAAATGAATGCCCATAGCCTGCTGCCGTAATTGGCTATGATGTTTTTGAATGCAGATTGCGCCATCGAGTACTTTAAAATGTATAATGCGGATAGAAGTCTTTGTGTGTCAACATAAAACTCTTCAATTCTTCCAGCATTTGCTGATAAGATGGGACTTTATAACCGAGGGAACTGTTCGTGTTTACAAAAGATTTATCTACTACCTTATTGTTGTATGGCGATATGGAGACATCACCTTTTGTAAAGACAGTGCTGAATAGCTTTAAAAGATCATATTTATTGATTTTGGTGTTATTTGTCAGGTGAACAAGCCCAGTAACTGAATTGTTAATGGTGTGAAGAATGAACTTGGAAAGCTCCAATGTTGTAACCCCGGACCACCAGGCCTGGGTATAACCATTTATATCGCCGCTTTGTGCCATGAACCAATGCAACAAGCCTTCACCGGCTATTTTTAGTTCAGGCCCTATAATCGACGTCCTAATGGTTAGGTGTTGATTGTCAACAATCTCCCCCAGTGCCTTGCTTTGTCCATATAAGTCCATGGCGTCTTTCTGATCAGTTTCAATATATGCGCCTTTTAGACCGCTGAAGACGCAATCAGTGCTAATATGAATTAGTTTTCCACCCCACGCGGAAATGAGCTCTTTGATAAAGTGGGGGAGAAACGCGTTGATTAAGATCGTTTTAGAAGGCTGCTCTTTGGAGCCTTTGATCAACATTCCAACACAATTCACGATCAGATCAGGGCGTTCTTCCATTAGAAATCGGGTGAGTTCTTCCAGATCCGTCACATCTAATCTGACACCTTCGTTACCATTTGGTGTTTGATTGACCGTTCCGATCACTTCATGTTCCGGTGAAGATCGGAGCCTTTCAAAGATAACATGTCCCGCCATTCCGCCAATTCCTAGAACCAATATCTTACTCATATTACACTTTGTTTATAGGTAGCGAGCTCTTCCTGCACAAAATCGAGAGACAGCAGCAGTTCTTTAGTTTCTTCAAGGTTCAATTGCTTTGTATTGGAGGAATTGTAATCCTCTATCTTGTTGGACTGCTTAGTGCCTGTTTCGAGATATTTAGCATAGTTGAGATCACGATTGTCAGAGGGAATTCTGTAGAAGTCTCCCATGTCTTCGGCTTTGCTCATTTCCTCCCTATTACAAAGCGTTTCGTGCATTTTTTCGCCATGCCGAATGCCAATGATGGATATCTCGTTACTGGCATCAAAGATTTCTTTTAGTGCATTGGCGATGTCGAGCACAGTAGAGGCAGGTGCCTTCTGAACGAAGATGTCGCCCGGATACGCATTGGCAAATGCGAATTTAACCAATTCTACCGATTGGTCTAACGACATCATGAAGCGGGTCATGGATGGCTCTGTAATCGTGATTGGCTTACCGTCCTTTATTTGCTTGATAAACAGGGGGATTACCGAACCACGTGAGCCCATTACATTTCCATATCTTGTTGCGCAGAAAACCATTTTTTGCGGATCGATGACGCGCGACTTAGCAACCATAAGCTTTTCCATCATGGCTTTTGAAAGTCCCATGGCATTAATCGGATAGACGGCTTTATCGGTACTGAGTACGACAACCTTTTCAACTTGATTTCTAACGGCAGCTTCCAATACATTTTCTGCGCCAAGAATATTAGTTTTTACTGCTTCAATCGGATAAAACTCGCAGGAAGGAACTTGCTTCAAGGCGGCCGCATGGAAAACAAAATTGACCCGATTCATCGCTCCATTGACTGAATTAAAGTCCCTGATATCGCCCAGATAGAATTTGATCTTATCGTTGTTATATTTCAGCCGCATATCGTCCTGCTTTTTTTCGTCCCTGCTAAATATCCTGATCTCACGGATATCGGAATCAAGAAAATGGTTAAGAACTGCGTTTCCAAAAGAACCGGTGCCGCCGGTGATCAATAATATTTTATCTTTAAACATATTAGATTGTGTTATATTTTTTGACTCGATCAAATTTACGTTATGGCTGGATGGCCATTATTATCGTTTATTGCATCCAGGAAAATTTTTCTCGCGATGAGATAGATCAAAATGAGTAGCCCTGCTAAAACACCACCAACAATTATTCCTTTTAATTTCCCAAACTTCTTTTTGTATAGAGGATATTTCGGAGAATCGATTATCTGGATAATGGGGGTTTCTTGCGCCATTGACATTCTACTGATTTCGAGGTTCTTCATTACCTCCCCGTACATAGTTTGTAAAACTAACTTGTCGCGGGATGCTACTTCTGTTCCAACAGTGGCAATTCGCCTGATAGGGTTTTGATTTATATCCTGCGAAGCGGCGACTGAGTATGTTTTTTTGTTCAGTAGCATTTCTAATGAGTCAGCTCTGGCCTGAAGCCGCTCTACATTCGACATAGACCTTTGCAGCTTGGTAGAAATATAAAATAATGTGACTTTTTGCACGAGTGTCTCGACAAATATTTTGGAAAACCGTTCATTAGGAGTGCTACATAACACGGTAATGAAACTCAATTTTTTATCCAATTTACTAACAACCAGCCTGTTCTTTACAATATCCTCATACAATAGTTGAAGAACACTATCTTGCGTAACCGTCATGTTTGTGCTTCCAGGCGGGAACGAGATATGTTGGAGGGTATTTTTATTGCGCAACCGTTCCCCGATTTCGCTGATTTGCATATAAAGGTCGGCATAACTCCCACTATTTTTCGAAAGACTGTCGGCAGTAAGTAGTGTTTTTTCGACCATCAACCGTGACTTAAGAAATTCGAGGATATTGTCACCAGTAAAGATGCCACTGCCGCCTCCACCACTGAGATCGATGCCGAACTGGCTGGCAATACTGGAGTAATTGCCCAGCGAATTTGATTTGCTATCTTCGAGGACGAAAGATAGCGAAGCCCGGTACTGTGGTTGTTGCATAAAAGCATATGCAAAACCTGCTGATGCGCCAAGTAGCCCGACAGCTAGAATGATCAACCAGTTTTTGAAAAGGTACTTGGTCCACTGTTGTAGATGCAGGATGAACTCTCTCAATGACATTCCCTCTCCGTAACGATTGGTGATTTGCGTATCTTTTTGCATACTATTTATAGTCGCGGTTTATTTGATCTTGTCAAGAACGGTTACAATTATCAGGGCCAAGGAGGCAATACCTGTTGTAATACCCAGAACTTCCTGTCCGTTTAGGCGCTTTTCGTCCTTTTTAGCAGGCACGTAAATTTCAGCCCCGGGTTTTACTTTCGGAAAACGATTGAAGAATAGCACTTTTCGGGTGCTCTTCACCTCGCCGTTCGCATATACCACATAGCTTCTTCTTTTCAGGGCACCGGCGGTAAACCCTCCCGCTCCATTAATGTACCCCCTGAACGTAACGCCATTGTCAAATCGGACCTTTTTAGGGAAATAGACTTCTCCAAATAATTGTACGGTCTCCAGTTTTTTAGGAATTTTGATAATGTCTCCTTCCTCAAGCAACAAATCATATTTGCTTCCCGGGTTTTTCATGATCGTAACCAGATCGATCCCTAGCAATTGCTCTTTTTGACTTATCGTATTTTCCATCTTGCGGATGCCCATACTATCACCAAGTTTATTGAAAAATATCTGCAGTTTGGAGTCAAGCAGCGCACTATCCGACGTATTCACGAACGTTTTTCTCAACAACACTGCACCTTCGGCATATGCTTGTGGACGCAGTCCCCCAGCACGCTTCATAAGATCGGAGATCTTTTCTTTCTTGGTATTGATGGTATATAGTCCGGGATACACTACTTCGCCGTCGAGAGATACTGTTGCCTGTTTAGAATAGGTTGGTGATTTCCGGATTACCACTTCATCGAATGGTTGTAAGTAGAATTTAGCAGATTGGAGATTATGGGTGAGGTCGAATTGTGCAACAATCGATGAAATACTGTCGTACGGATCATATTCTTTTCCCCTTACCCTGCGTGATACTTCCACGCGCTTCGATGAAGCCGCATCCGTCAGTCCACCAGCCATGAGAACCAAGTCACCTATTTGAAGACTGTCTGAAAAGCCGAAATACCCAGGGTGATTTACTTCTCCGGAGATCTTTACCTTGTACTCTTCCCGCAATTCGTTGATCGAGTAAATCACCAGGCTGTCTTCGCGTTGTAGTGTTATTGATGCCGCGTTGCCTAAGTCAAAACTCAAGGTGGATGGCGTATAGTCCGATTTCAGCCGAAAAATTACTGCTCTGGCCCTGGAGGCATCTTCTTTTATGCCATCCGCCCGCTTGATTAGGTCAGCGGCCGTCATTGCGTTTTCTAAAGCATAGCCGCCCGGATGAAACACAGCACCGGTGATAGTTACTCGATTGGAGAAGCGCGATAACACGGAATCCACCATGAATTTGTCGCCAGAATGCAGCTGGAAGGTGGCAATGTCAGCCAACTGAATATTAACAACTTCCCGCTCTTTGTTATTAATTCGGCTCGCTCGGATAACATCACGATACGCAATGTCCGTAAACCCGCCGGCATAATCCAGCACTTGTTGCAGTGTTTCAGTTTCCCTTACCTCGAAAATGGCAGGCCGCTTCACCTGACCGACCAATTCAACACGGGTTTTATACGCGTTTACCCGAATGATGTCCTGGTCCTGAAGTACCACATTATTTGCAAGGTCACCCTTCGTTAAAAAATCATACAGATCGAAACGTACCATGGGTTGACCGTTGCGGATAACCTGGATATCCCGGAAAGAGCCATTCAGATTAGGGCCGCCGGAGACATACAACGCATTTGCAACAGTGGCAAGGGAGGGCAACGTATAGCTTCCCGGTTGTTCGACCTCACCAATCAGCAATACCCGGATACTGCGAATCGTACCCAGGGAAACCTGTACAAAAGTATTCCCTGATTTAATACCTCCATAGATGGTGGCCAGCTGTTGGGTTATACGCCTGGTGGCTTCATCCATTGTTAAACCATTCACATAGACCGGACCGAGATAGGGAATTCTTACATATCCTTCTGGAGACACCTTCAGTTTGTGTTGTACTTCAGAATAGCCATATACATCTATCACCAGTTCGTCGCCAGCCGCCAGTTTATAGTTGGGTGGGGTTGCCATTCTAAGATTGGGCTCAAAAGTGAGATTTTTGTTGCTGAATAGTTCTGCCCCGAATATTTTCCTGCGGCGTTCTTCGTATTCTCGCTCTGCTGCTGTCATTGGCTTTTTGTCCCGGGCAGATTGATACGTCATGTTACCATCGTCTACACCGCGTTCAGTATCATCTTTTGTTGAGGGTTGTTGTGTAGAAGATGGGGTCAGTTCTTTTTCGAGATTCAAACTACGGATACGGTCTTTCAATTTGGCGGCTTCAGATGGGGGAATTCCCTTTTGTTGTGCATAGGCATCCAATTGATCCACCCCAACCTTATTTCTTTTCATTTCAGCCACAAGTTGCCTGATCTGTTCATCAGATAGGTCATCCACTTTCATCTGCTGAGCCTGTCTTTGAGAAATTGACGGCACTTGGGCAAATGTACACAAGCCAAACATCAGGAATATCTGTACCAATAGTATTTTCTTCATGCAGTGTTCAGAATATAAAGCTTTACTCGAAATTGTTCTCGCTTTTCTGCAAACACCCTGCCATTAAAGGGCTTACAAAAAATGATCGGCAAATTTATTAAAAATAACATATAAATGTTAGCAGATTGGAAATCAGTTAAATCTCCGTTTTTCGATTGCTCAAAATTAAAAGGGCGTTGATTAATTTGATAGCTTTGATCAATTATGAATGAACTAACTATTGGGTTGATTCTAATTTGTTGATTGTCAGTTAGGTGTATCGGTGAGCCGCATTGTCGCCTTGCCTGAAGCGGCGAAACGGACTGTTTTATCAGCATCATAACCTCGCATCCACCACCCCCCTTTCCAAAAATGCCTTCGTATCAAATATAATCGACTGCTTTCCGTTCTTCAACATCTTGAAATCCAGCTCATTAAACTCCCGGTGTGCTACCGCCAGGATCATCGCGTCATAATGCTTATCTGGTTTCTCAATGAGATCAATATCATATTCGTCTTTCACTTCTTCTTTCCGGGCATGTGGATCGTACACGTCCACGTTCATCCCGAACTGCTGGAGTTCCCGATAAATATCGATCACCCGAGAATTCCGAATGTCAGGGCAGTTCTCCTTGAAGGTTATGCCCAGAATGAGCGTGCTGGCGCCGTCAATCTTATGTCCGTTACGTATCATTAATTTAATTACTTTGTTAGCGATGAACATGCCCATGTTGTCGTTCACCCGACGACCAGAGAGGATTACCTGGGGATGATAACCGAGGGATTCCGCCTTGTGGGCGAGGTAATACGGATCTACGCCGATACAGTGGCCCCCTACCAGGCCGGGTTTATATTGGAGGAAGTTCCATTTGGTGCCGGCTGCGTCCAGCACGTCGTTAGTGTCAATGCCCATGCGGTCAAATATCAGCGCCAGCTCGTTGACAAAACTGATATTGACATCACGCTGGGCATTTTCGATGGCCTTGGAGGCCTCGGCCACCTTGATGCTGGGCGCCTTGTGCGTGCCGGCGGTAATGATGCTTTTATAGAGATCATCCACGACGGTGGCTATTTCGGGGGTGGAGCCGGAGGTGACCTTTTTTATTCTGGTGAGGGTGTTCACCTTGTCGCCGGGATTAATCCTTTCCGGGGAATACCCGCAAAAAAAGTCTTTATTGAAGGTGAGGCCGGAGAATTTTTCCAGCACCGGCACACAGTCTTCTTCAGTACAGCCGGGGTAAACGGTGGATTCGTAAATGACGATATCACCTTTCCGGAGGTACCGCCCCAGCATTTCGGATGCCTTCAGCAGGTGCTTCAGGTCCGGCGCCTTGAACTGGTCGATAGGGGTGGGGACCGTTACGATGTAGGTATTATATGACTCAAGGTCTTTTTCGTCAATGGAAACTTTCAGCCCGACACCTTTACCCGCATGGCCGGTTTCGAGCGCTTCACAGAGGCTGGCGAGGTCGGCCTCGTTGGTATGATCTTTCCCGCCGGCCAGTTCATGCACACGCGCTGCGTTAATGTCGAAGCCCAGTACGGGATATTTTTTGGAGAACTCAATAGCTAAAGGCAAACCGACATAACCCAATCCTATTACGGCAATTTTATGGTCATTAGCAGTCATTTCTGAATAGGTTTTAATTGATTTTCCGGAATTAACCCAGCTGATTTATCTGGTTTGCTGCCTGTTTTAAGTAAGTTGGCTGCGAAAATGCCCCGCAAATGTATTAAAAGATAACTATTTAAACGACCGGCGCCTGGGAATCAATACAGGTAAAGGCCAAAGTTTTTTCAAAATGACCAAACCATTTTTCATCCATTTACGTATATACTCCTGAACACGTGGACTATTCGTGTTATATGATTGCCTGCTAACATTTGTTTAATTATTCATGCATAAATACCCAGGCCTTTGTAACCCGGTTAACCAGTAATAAAAAGAGGATATCAGCAATTCCTGTGCTTTACTAGAGCTTGATTATGAAATTGTTAATCATTGAAAATTCGTGTTGCCAACGTGAAAAAATCGCAGAAATTGTTTGGAGTAACGCTTTTTTTTGTTTAAATTAGAACAACAAAAATTAAACAATATGTCATCCGCTGAATTTAACACCCTATTGCTCAGCAATGCTGACTTTCTAAAACCCTTTGCCAT
>CBFGZV010000039.1:0-49446 GCA_965653365.1 uncultured Chitinophaga sp.
AAGATCACACGGCCTACCGTGGTTTCGATCAGCCTGCGCTCCAGGGTACCGTTGGCCAGGCGCACATCTGCTTTTACGCGGATGTTCGCATGCAGGTCCACACGGCCTTCGTTGTGCGCAATGATCACCTCTTCCGCAGAGTAGAAGGCTTTGCCCTCTCCTTTTACGATTTCGGTATCGGTAGATTTTTTACCCTTGGAAATGTAGTAGAGACCGAGTACCATGTCCTGAGAAGGCAGGGTGATCGGCGTACCGTTCTGCGGGTTGAGGATGTTGTGCGAAGACAGCATCAGCAGCTGTGCTTCCAGGATAGCGGCGTTGCTCAACGGCACGTGTACCGCCATCTGGTCACCGTCGAAGTCGGCGTTGAACGCGGAACACACGAGCGGGTGCAGCTGGATGGCTTTACCTTCCACCAGTTTCGGCTGGAAAGCCTGGATGGACAGACGGTGCAGCGTCGGAGCACGGTTGAGCATCACGGGGTGACCTTTCAGTACGTTCTCCAGGATATCCCAAACCACTGCTTCTTTTCTATCTACAAGCTTTTTAGCTGACTTAACGGTTTTAACGATACCTCTTTCGATCAGTTTCCGGATAATGAACGGTTTGAACAGCTCTGCCGCCATGTCTTTCGGCAGGCCGCACTCGTGCAGTTTCAGCTCGGGGCCTACCACGATTACGGAACGGCCGGAGTAGTCCACACGTTTACCGAGCAGGTTCTGACGGAAACGGCCTTGTTTACCTTTCAGTACGTCCGAGAGGGATTTCAGGGCACGGCCGCCTTCTGCTTTCACGGCGTTGGATTTCCTGGAGTTGTCGAACAGGGAATCCACGGCTTCCTGCAGCATACGTTTTTCGTTCCGCAAAATCACCTCGGGCGCCTTGATCTCGATCAGGCGTTTGAGACGGTTGTTACGGATGATCACGCGGCGGTACAGGTCGTTCAGGTCGGACGACGCAAAACGGCCACCGTCCAGGGGAACGAGGGGGCGCAGTTCCGGCGGCACCACGGGGATGTATTGCATCACCATCCATTCGGGACGGTTGTCTACACGGCCGTTGGCATCGCGGAAGGCTTCCACCACGCTCAGGCGTTTCAGCGCCTCAGCTTTACGCTGCTGGGAGGTTTCGGTAGCGGCCTGGTTACGGAGCTGGTAGGAAAGGCCGTCCAGGTCAATCCGGGCCAGCATCATTTCTACGGCTTCAGCGCCCATTTTGGCGATGAATTTGTTCGGATCGTCATCGGGCAACAGCTGGTTGTCTTTCGGAAGCGTGTCCAGGATGTCCAGGTACTCTTCTTCTGTCAGCAGGTCACCGTAGTTCAGTCCTTTTTCCTGTTTGATGCCGCTCTGGATCACCACGTACCTTTCATAGTACACGATGGTTTCCAGTTTTTTGGACGACATGCCCAGGAGGTAACCGATTTTATTGGGTAATGATTTGAAATACCAGATATGTACAACGGGCACTACCAGACGGATGTGGCCCATTCTTTCACGACGCACTTTCTTCTCTGTAACCTCTACACCACAGCGGTCGCACACAATGCCTTTATAACGGATACGCTTGTATTTTCCGCAATAGCATTCGTAATCCTTTACAGGACCGAATATCCTTTCGCAGAACAAACCATCACGTTCCGGCTTGTAAGTACGGTAGTTGATGGTTTCGGGTTTCAGCACTTCGCCATAAGAACGCTCCAGGATGGTGTCCGGTGAAGCGAGACTGATGGTAATGCTGCTAAAATTTGATTTAGGACGATTTTCTTTTTTGATGGCCATTGTATGTTATTTAAAGAAAACTCATTGGAATGTTGCATGGTCGTGCCATGGCCTGTGTCTTCACATGATACGAAGACGGCGTCCCGGTGAAGTTCACCGGGAGCCGTGTTCTGATATCTTAATCGAACTTCAGGTCCAGACCGAGCCCGCGCAGCTCATGAATCAATACGTTGAAGGACTCGGGCACACCGGCTTTCGGTATGTTGTCGCCCTTCACGATGGATTCGTATGCTTTTGCACGGCCTACAATATCGTCGGACTTAATAGTCAGCAGTTCCTGCAGAATGTTGGCGGCGCCGTATGCTTCCAGTGCCCAAACCTCCATCTCACCAAAACGCTGGCCACCGAACTGGGCTTTACCACCCAGCGGCTGTTGCGTGATGAGAGAGTACGGTCCGATGGAACGGGCGTGCATCTTGTCGTCTACCATGTGGCTCAGTTTGAGCATGTAGATGATACCTACGGTTGCCTTCTGGTGGAAGCGTTCGCCGGTTTCGCCATCGCTCAGGTAAGTGTGGCCGAAGCTCGGCAGTTTGGCCTCGTCGATGTATTGTGCGATCTCTTCGGTGCTGGCACCATCGAAGATCGGAGTGGCAAATCGTACACCCAGTTTCTGACCGGCCCAGCCGAGTACGGTTTCGTAGATCTGGCCGAGGTTCATACGGGAAGGTACGCCCAGCGGGTTCAGCACGATGTCTACCGGTGTACCGTCTTCCAGGAACGGCATGTCTTCGTCACGCACGATCTTGGCTACGATACCCTTGTTACCGTGGCGGCCTGCCATCTTATCCCCTACTTTCAGCTTACGCTTGCTGGCCAGGTAAACCTTCGCCAGTTTCAGCACGCCGGCGGGCAGTTCGTCACCGATGGAGATGTTGAACTTCTCGCGTTTGTAGCGGCCCAGCTCCTCGTTGTACTTGATGTTGTAGTTGTGGAGCAGGGTGTTGATCTGATCGTTGGTATCCTGGTCTGTGGTCCAGCCGAGCGGGTTCACATTCTGGAAATCAACGTTGGCCAGATTTTTATTGGAGAACTTGGAACCTTTGGAAATCAGTACTTCACCGTAAGTGTTGGTGATGCCGGCGGACGTTTTGTCTTTCAGCAGCGTCAACAGTTTGCCCATCAGCACTTCCATCAGGTCTTCCTCGTTCTTCTGGTGGATTTTTTCGAGTTTCTCCAGCGCCGCTTTTTCGCGGGTTTTGGAGTTCTTGTCTTTCTTCGCGCGGGAGAACAGCTTTTTGTCGATCACCACACCTTCGGTAGACGGGGGCGCCTTCAGGGAAGCGTCTTTCGCGTCGGAAGCTTTGTCGCCGAAGATCGCTCTCAGCAGTTTTTCTTCCGGAGAAGGATCAGACTCGCCACGCGGCGTGATTTTACCGATCAGGATATCGCCTTCCTTGATGTGTGCGCCCACACGGATGATACCGTTCTGGTCGAGGTCTTTGGTAGCCTCTTCGCTCACGTTCGGGATATCCGGGGTCAGTTCTTCCTCACCCAGCTTGGTATCGCGTACTTCCAGCTCGTATTCGTCGATGTGAATGGAGGTGAACCAGTCTTCTTTGGCTACACGCTCTGAAATCACGATCGCATCCTCGAAGTTGTAACCTTTCCAGGGCATGAACGCCACTTTCAGGTTGCGGCCCAGCGCCAGCTCACCGGCGCGGGTAGCGTAGCCTTCCGTGAGGAAGTCGCCTTCCACCACACGCTGACCTTTCTTCACCGCGGGGCGAAGGTTGATACAGGTGCTCTGGTTGGTTTTAACGAATTTGGTCAGCTGGTAGATCACGAGATCGTCTTCAAAGCTCACCAGTTTCTGCATTTCGTCGCGCTCGTAGCGTACATGGATCTCGTTGGCGTCTACGAATTCCACCACACCTTTACCGTTAGCGGTAATCTGCAGGCGGGAGTCGCGTGCTGCCTTGCCTTCCAGGCCGGTACCCACGATGGGCACCTGCGGATTGATCAGCGGAACGGCCTGGCGTTGCATGTTCGAGCCCATCAGCGCACGGTTGGCGTCATCATGCTCGAGGAACGGAATCAGGGACGCGCTCAGCCCCACGATCTGGTTCGGCGCCACGTCCATGTATTCTACCTCGGCGGGCTCAAGAATCGGGAAATCGCCGGTTTCGCGGGATTTCACCTTATCGTTCACAAACTGTCCTTTTTCATCCAAAGGTGCGTTTGCCTGTGCGATTTTTACGGAATCTTCCTCTTCGGCGCTCAGGTACTCTACCTTGTTCATGTCCACTTTACCGTCTTTTACTTTGCGGTAAGGAGTTTCGATGAAGCCCATTTCATTCACCATGGCGTGTACGCACAGGGTGGAGATCAGACCGATGTTCGGTCCTTCAGGGGTTTCGATGGTACAGAGGCGGCCGTAGTGGGAATAGTGAACGTCGCGCACCTCGAAGCCTGCGCGCTCGCGGCTCAGACCACCGGGGCCCAGCGCGGAGATACGGCGTTTGTGCGTGATCTCGGAAAGCGGGTTGGTCTGGTCGAGGAACTGGGACAGCTGGGAGGTACCGAAGAAGGAGTTGATCACGGAAGAAAGGGTTCTTGCATTGATCAGGTCCACCGGCGTAAACACCTCATTGTCCCGCACGTTCATACGCTCACGGATGGTACGGGCCATACGGGCCAGGCCCACACCGAACTGCGCGTACAGTTGTTCTCCTACGGTACGTACACGGCGGTTGCTCAGGTGATCGATATCGTCGATCTCTGCTTTACCGTTGGTGAGCTGCACCAGGTATTTGATGATGGAGATGATGTCTGCTTTGGTGAGCACTTTCATATCCAGCGGCGTAGACAGCCCCAGTTTACGGTTGATTTTGTAGCGGCCTACGTCCCCGAGGTCGTAACGTTTGTCGGAGAAGAATAATTTATCGATGATGCCCCTTGCTGTTTCGTCATCCGGCGCATCGGCACCGCGCAGCTGGCGGTAGATGTGCTGAACGGCTTCCAGCTCGGAGTTGGATGTATCTTTGTTAAGCGTGTTGTAGATGATGGCAAAGTCGCCGCTCACCTCTTCTTTCTGCACGAATACGGATTTCACGCCCATATCGGTGATCATTTCGATGTTGGCTTCGTCCAGGATGCTGTCGCGCTCCAGCACGATCTCGTTCCTTTCGATGCTCACCACCTCACCGGTATCTTCGTCTACGAAATCTTCTACCCAGCTACGTAAAACGCGGGCAGCCAGCTTTTTGCCGGCGTATTTTTCCAGGTTCTTACGGTCTGCTTTCACTTCGTCTGCCATGCCAAACAGTTCCAGGATGTCCTTGTCTGTTTCGTAGCCGATGGCGCGCAACAGGGTGGTAACCGGAAACTTCTTCTTACGGTCGATGTACGCGTACATCACGTTGTTGATGTCTGTAGCAAACTCCATCCAGGCTCCTTTGAAGGGGATCACCCTTGCAGAGTAGATCTTGGTGCCATTGGGATGGACGGATTGACCAAAGAAAACACCCGGAGAACGGTGCAGCTGTGATACAACTACACGCTCAGCGCCGTTGATAACGAAAGTGCCGCGGGGGGTCATATAAGGAATGTTCCCCAGGAATACGTCCTGCACAATGGTCTGGAAATCTACGTGCTCCTCGTCGTTACAGCTCAGACGAAGCTTTGCTTTGAGCGGCACGGAGTACGTAAGCCCCCGCTCAATACATTCTTCGATGGTATAACGCGGAGGGTCTACGAAGTAGTCCAGGAATTCCAGATTGAAGATGTTACGGGTATCCGTAATCGGGAAGTTTTCCTTGAATACTTTAAAAAGGCCTTCGTTGTTTCGCTTGTCTGGTGTGGTTTCTAATTGGAAGAAATCCTTGAAAGATTGGATTTGGATAGCCAACAGATCCGGTGTCTCAGCAACTTGTTTGATCTTTCCAAAATTTACTCTTTCGTTAGTTTGGGCTTTTTTTAGAGACATATTCGAAGTTAGCAGTTAATATGACTTGTACTAAATAAGGGAAATTAAGGATTCTTTGCCAAATACACCCAAATAATTGTGTTTCAACCCGGTTGGCCCGCTCACTTCGCAGTGATTTCCCCGTTGCAGTCCATCCTCGAAACACACCTTCCCAAAGGGAATAAGGCCAAAAAGTGCCGGAGCACTTTTTGACCTCAAAAAGATGTATAATAATGCAAAGAATTAGGCGATCTCAACTTCAGCGCCAGCTTCAGACAGCTTCGCTTTCAGATCTTCTGCTTCAGCTTTGCTAACGCCTTCTTTCACTGCTTTCGGTGCACCGTCAACCAGTTCTTTGGCTTCTTTCAGGCCCAGACCGGTCAGGTCTTTTACAACTTTCACCACGTTCAGTTTGCTGGCGCCAGCTGATTTCAGGATTACATTGAAGGAAGTTTTCTCTTCAGCAGCAGCGGCTCCGCCACCACCGTCAGCAGCTACAACAACTGCAGCAGCAGCAGGTTCGATACCATACTCGTTCTTCAGAACGTCTGCCAGTTCTTGTACTTCCTTAACAGTAAGACCTACTAATTGTTCAGCTAATGCTTTTACGTCTGCCATTGTATAATAGTTTTGAAAATTTTTAAAATGTTGTTAAACAGATGTTTGTTTATATTTTGACTTGGAAGCCAGATTCATGGGCCGGGGCATGTACCCCGGCAGGTCAAAGGTTACTCGGCAGCAGGAGCTTCTGCTTCTGCTACTACGCCGCCTTCGTTTTTGCCTTTCTCGAGCAGGGCAGCGATAACGCGTTTTGCAGGAGATTGCAGCAGACCGATAACTTCGCCGATGAGCTCGTTCTTGGTCTTGATTTTCACCAGGTTAGCCAGCTGGTTGTCGCCCAGGTACACTTCGTCGGCCACGAAAGCGGCTTTCAGTACGGGTTTCTCCAGTTTGGCGTTTTCCTTGCGGAAAGTAGAGATGATCAGCGCGGGCTCTTTCGGGCTGTCGGAGAACAGCAGGGCGGTTACACCGTTCAGCGCTTCGTAGATACCGGCATACTTCTCATTGTCCAGGCTTTCGAGGGCCTTTTTAATCAAAGTGTTTTTTGCCACCTTCATTTCCACGTTCTTGTCGAAACAAACCCTTCTCAGGTGGTTCACCTGCGCTACCGTCAGAGACTCCGTGTTGGTGATATAAAAGTTGTTGTATTGAGAGAACTTACCTTTCAGCAGCTCAATAACCTCGTTTTTTTGATCTTTGTTCATTGCTTTGTGTTTGTCATTGATAACCGGTACTTTTTACCTCGCCATCAATTAGTTTTGAACAGATTTAGTGTCAATTACAATACCCGGGCTCATAGTGCTGGCCATAGATAACCCTTTCAGGTAAGTACCTTTCGCAGTAGCCGGTTTCAGCTTGATGATCGCGTTGATCAGCTCCAGTGAGTTCTGCTCGATCTTCTCAGATGCGAAAGACACACGGCCGATAGAAGCGTGGATGATACCTGCTTTATCTACTTTAAAGGTGATCTTACCGCCTTTTACCTCGTTCACCGCAGCTGCTACGTCGTTGGTAACAGTACCGGTCTTCGGGTTCGGCATCAGGTTACGGGGACCGAGGATTTTACCCAGTTTACCGATTTTAGGCATCACGGCAGGAGTAGCAATGATCACATCGATCTCCGTCCAGCCACCTTCAATCTTGGTGATAAACTCGTCCAGTCCTACGAAATCAGCACCGGCTTCTTTGGCAGCAGCCTCTTTGTCCGGAGTGCACAGTACAAGAACTTTCTTGGTCTTACCAGTTCCGTGGGGAAGCGTTACAGAACCACGGATAGCCTGGTCGGCCTTCTTAGGATCAACGCCTAAGCGGATATGTAAATCGACAGAAGAGTCGAATTTAGTACAGTTAATGTCTTTAACGAGGGTGGATGCCTCTTTCAGGCTGTATGATTTGTTTTTGTCCACCTTAGCGTCAGCCACTTTTCTTTTCTTAGTTGCCATTTCTTAATGATTTAAAAGTTAACCTGCTTGCACAGGGTGAACAATTTAGTTTTCCCAGGGCGCTTTACCATCAACGGTAATACCCATGCTGCGCGCTGTACCGGCCACCATTTTCATGGCACTTTCCAGAGTGAAGCAGTTCAGGTCAGGCATCTTGTCTTTTGCAATTGCCTCAACCTGCGTCCAGGATACTTTACCCACCTTGTTACGGTTAGGCTCTTTAGAACCACCTTGAATTTTGGCAGCTTCCAGCAGCTGTACAGGGGCCGGAGGCGTTTTGATTACAAAGTCGAAAGATTTGTCGGTGTAAACTGTCAGCAGAACAGGCAGCACTTTACCCATTTTGTCCTGGGTACGGGCGTTGAACTGTTTGCAGAACTCCATGATGTTCACACCCTTGGAACCCAAAGCGGGACCAATCGGAGGTGCAGGGTTGGCTTGGCCGCCTTTCACCTGCAATTTCACGTACGTTGCGATTTCTTTAGCCATTATGTTGTTTTTAATTTGGTTAAACGTCCCCCACGGTAAACCGCGGAAAACTCCCAAAGCTCAAAAGGTCCGTGAAAGACATTTTAAGGGGGATGCAAAGGTAGGTATTAATTAAATTATTAGCAAAATTTGTTTGGAGTTCGGCATTTTTTTTGCTATTATCCGGAAATTGGGATTAAATATAATGGCTAAGGATCTAACTATCAATCGGATAAGGATAGGTTCTCCTTCGTCAAAGATACGTCAATTTTAGGAACCGGGCATGTGGATTTCTTCGTGTGGAAAACTCCCGCCCCCCGCAACACCCGGAAATTTTGTATTATTATTCCCGGATTCCTCATTCCACCCATTATGAAATTATTATCCATCTTCTTTCTGATACCCTTTTTCGCAAACCTACATCGTCCCATGCAGCAACCAGCACAGCAGTTCCTCTTCGTCGGCACCTACACCTCCGGCGAAAGCGAAGGCATCTACGTGTACCGATTCGATCCGGCCACCGGCCTGCTCACCCACGCCAGCACCGCCAAAGGCCTCAGCAACCCCTCGTTCCTGACCGTAGCGCCGGATAAAAAACACCTGTACGCCGTCAGCGAGTTTGGCAAAGACCGCACCGGCAGTGTGTACGCCTTTTCGTTCAACGCGGCAGACGGGCGGCTGACGCTCCTCAATCAACAGGACGGCGTAGGCAGCGGCCCCTGCCACATCAGCATCGACCGGGCGGGCAAATTCGCCATCACCGGCAATTACGCCGGCGGCAGCATATCGGTGATGCCCATTCAGGCAGACGGCTCCACAGGCGCCGCGGCGCAAACCATCATCCATACCGGCTCCAGCATTGTGGCCTCCCGCCAGCAGGCGCCCCACGTGCATTCGATTAACTTTTCGCCGGATGGGAAACAGGTGCTCGTGCCGGACCTGGGGATGGACAAGATCATGGTGTATGACTTCCGGGCCTCCCACCCCATCGCCCCGCTCCGCCCGGCCGCCATTCCCTCGGTGAGCATCGAGCCCGGTGGTGGTCCCCGGCACCTGGCGTTCCACCCCAACGGCCGTTACGCCTACGTGGTGCATGAGCTATCGGGTAAGGTAACCGCCTTCCTTTATGAAAACGGCACGCTCGAGCCCCTGCAGACTATTTCCGGCGCGCCGGCGGACTATACCGGTTCCAATTTCAGCAGTGCGGACATTCATGTGTCGCCCGACGGGAAGCATCTTTACATGTCCAACCGCGGCGACCTGAACAACATTTCCATCTTTACCATCGATGCGCCTACCGGCAAGCTGACGCTTACGGGCCACCAGCCCTCCGGCGGCAAACACCCGCGTAATTTCATGATCCACCCTTCCGGCAAATACGTGCTGGCCGCCAACCAGAACGGCCATAACATCGTGGTGTTCGCCCGGAATGAAGCCACCGGGCTGCTCACACCCACCGGCCAGGAAATCAGGGTGCCCAGCCCCGTTTGCCTGCAATTGCTGGTGGCGGAATAACCCCATCCGGGAAAAATCCATGTGGCACCGCATAAAACGTTGCTATACCAACTATTGCGTAAATTCACAGGTCTAAAACACCCCGAATATGAAACGCATTTGTTTAGCGCTCGCACTCGCCGGCGTAATGCAGCTATCCGCTGCGGCCCAGGATGAAGCCGCCATGCAAAAAGCCTGGATGGAGTACGCCACCCCCGGTCCCATGCAAAAAATGATCGCCATGGCAGACGGTACCTGGAATACCGACGTCACTTTCTGGATGGCTCCCGGCGCACCGCCCAGCAAAATGAGCGGCTCCTGCACCAATAAAATGATCCTCGGCGGCCGTTACCAGGAATCGCGGCATACATCCGACATGGGTGGGCAGCCGTTCGAAGGGATCGGTATCATGGGTTACGACAACATCAAAAAGACATTCTTTTCCACCTGGATCGACAACATGAGCACCGGTGTGATGACGCTGGAGGGAAAATGGGACGACGCCACCCGCACGGTCACATTCACGGGCAAGTCGACCGACCCCACCACGGGAAAAGACTGTAACGTACGGGAAGTGGTGAAATGGGTGGACGACAACCACCAGACCATGGAGATGTACATTATGAAAGACGGTACGGAGTACAAAAACATGGAAATCCAGCTGACCCGCAAGAAGTAAAGTCATTGCATCCTTGGAAATCCTGTCGAATGCATAAAAAAAAGGTTGCCGCAATGGCAACCTTTTTTACTATTCTCTGCACCAGCGTTTAGCTGATTTTTTCTACCTGCATGAAGTTCAGCTCTACCGGGGTGGCGCGGCCGAAGATCTTTACGGTTACTTTCAGTTTCTTTTTGTCTTCCAGCACTTCTTCAATCACACCATTAAAGTCGTTGAACGGACCGTCGATGATTTTGATGGTTTCGCCGACGATGTAGGGTTCGCTCATGGTGAGGCCCTGGTCGGAGATTTCATCTACTTTACCCAGCATTTTGTTGACTTCCGCTTTGCGGAGTGCGATGGGTTTATCTTTTCCGAGAAAATGGATAACGCCTGATACGTTGCGGATAGACTGGATTACTTCGTCTGTCATTTTACCGTCGATGGCTTCGATCATCACATAACCGGGATAGAAGTTTTTTTCGCGCATTACTTTTTTACCGGCCTGCACTTTATATACTTTTTCCACGGGGAGGAACACCTGGGTGATTACGTTGCCCCAGTCGCTGCGGCGTACTTCGATGTCCAGGTATTCTTTTACTTTCTTCTCTTTGCCACTCACCACGCGCAGCACGTACCATTTGGTTTCCTGAGTGGGGATTTGGGCTTCATCCATTATTGAAACAGTTTATAGTATTGCGATAAAACCAGGTGAGATGCGGAGTCCATACCCCAAACCATCAGGGTGATGATGATGGTGGCGATCAGAACGATCATGGTGGAAGACTGCAGTTCCCGCCAGGTGGGCCAGGATACTTTATGAACCAGTTCGTGATATGATTCTCTGAAGTAGTTGGTGATTTTGTTCATGGTAATAAGTTATCCTGATATGAACGATAAAAATTGCCGTGGAGTAAAATTGAATCATTTTACTGTCCGGCAATTTAATTCTTGGCACGGGTACTAGGATTCGAACCCAGATCAAAGGTTTTGGAGACCCGTATGCTACCGTTGCACCATACCCGTGTATGTAAAAGCCATTAGCTGTTGCGATCTGACCGTTGCAAATATAATCTACTACAGATTAAACCGCTAGGGCTAATGGCTTTTTATTTTCAGTATTGCTACTGAGTGGATTATTTCAGGATTTCAGTTACCTGACCGGCACCTACGGTACGGCCGCCTTCGCGGATAGCGAATTTCAGACCTTTTTCCATAGCGATCGGCTGGATCAGTTTAACAGTCAGACCGATGTTATCGCCGGGCATTACCATTTCAACACCTGCAGGCAGTTCAACCTCACCGGTAACGTCAGTTGTACGGAAGTAGAACTGGGGACGGTATTTCTGGAAGAACGGCGTGTGACGGCCACCTTCTTCTTTGCTCAGTACGTAAACTTCGCATTTGAAGTCGGTGTGCGGAGTGATGGAACCGGGCTGGCAGATAACCATACCACGACGGATTTGAGTTTTCTCAATACCGCGGAGGAGCAGACCGGCGTTGTCACCAGCTTCACCTTCGTCCAGCAGTTTTTTGAACATCTCAACACCAGTACAGGTTGATTTCAGCGACTCGGACATCAGACCTACGATCTCAACGTTCTCACCAACTTTGATGCGACCGCGCTCGATACGACCGGTAGCAACGGTACCACGACCGGTGATGGAGAATACGTCTTCTACAGACATCAGGAACGGTTGGTCAACCGGGCGGGGAGGCAGGGGAATGTAAGTATCCACAGCTTCCATCAGTTCCTCGATTTTAGCAACCCACTGGGGATCGCCAGCGAGAGCGCCGGTAGCAGAACCCTGGATGATGGGCACATTATCGCCATCGAAACCGTAAGAGCTCAGCAGCTCGCGCAGCTCGATCTCAACGAGTTCCAGCAGTTCCGGATCGTCTACCAGGTCAACTTTGTTCATGAATACAACCATACGGGGTACACCTACCTGGCGGGCCAGCAGTACGTGCTCCTTGGTTTGCGGCATCGGACCATCTGTAGCGGCAACCACCAGGATAGCACCGTCCATCTGAGCAGCACCGGTGATCATGTTCTTCACATAGTCGGCGTGGCCCGGACAGTCAACGTGAGCATAGTGACGGTTAGCTGTCTGATACTCAACGTGTGCTGTATTGATGGTAATACCTCTTTCTTTTTCTTCAGGCGCTGCGTCAATCTCATCATATCCTTTCTTCTCAGCCAAGCCCTTGTTTGCCAGAATTGTAGTAATGGCAGCAGTCAAGGTAGTTTTACCGTGGTCCACGTGACCGATGGTACCAATGTTAACGTGGGGTTTATCCCGCTTAAAGGTTTCTTTTGCCATTGTATTTTTTTTTAAGATGGTTTGTAAAGATTGTATGCTTTAGTTGTTGTTAAAAACGTTTTACAAACTTGCGCCAATCCAGGAATTGAACCTGCTCCTCCCCGATTACAGTCGGGATGCTCATCCATTGAGCTTACCGGCTTAGTTAAACTTCAAATTTCGGACACCGTCAACCGTCTGCCAGTTTCCTGTATCCGAAACGTTTTGAGCTGTTGATGAGAATTGAACTCACGACCTCTTCCTTACCAAGGAAGTGCTCTACCCCTGAGCTACAACAGCAGTTGTGTTTGAAGAGCGGGAGACGAGGTTCGAACCCGCGACCTACAGCTTGGAAGGCTGTCGCTCTACCAACTGAGCTACTCCCGCATTTGACGAACTATACAATTGGGTGATTGCTGTATGCACAGTTACGAATTACGAAAGTGAATGTTTCATTCCGTAATCCGTAATGATAATTCGTATAAATTCCGTGGGCAGGACAGGATTCGAACCTGTGAAGTCGAAAGACAGCGGATTTACAGTCCGCCCCATTTGGCCGCTCTGGAACCTGCCCAACTTACAAACTTTGCCCGGAGCCATCCGGTAACTTCTGAGCCAGCAGAGGGATTCGAACCCCCGACCCACTGATTACAAATCAGTAGCTCTGGCCAACTGAGCTATGCTGGCAATTTTTTGTCAAGAAAAAACTTAACACCCTCGTGAAAGGAAGCGCAAAATAAATGTGAATCTTTGTAAGAACCAAATCTTTTTTTTCACTTCCGGATGCAAATTCAAACCTGACTTAAGTCGGCTAAAATGCCCTACAGTAAAGAACTTTACTACCTTCGCCGACCCCTTTTTGAATCGGGATGGCAAAGGTAGTAAAGAGAAAATTAATTCCAAAATATTTTTAGAAAATTAATGTAAATTCTTCTCCTTCTGGCGCTTGATCTGGGTTACAAGCGAATCAAAGGCAAGGTCGAAGGATTCCTCGAAAGATTTGGACTCGTGTTTTACAAAAAAGTCGTGGCGGGGTATGTGAACTTTTATCTCAGCTGTCTTATCCTTGATCTGATGGGCTAACTGATCTAATTTCAAAAAAACTTCAACAGTGACGATTCGGTCATAAAAAGTGGAAAGTTTCTGAATCCGTTTATTCACATGATCTATCAATTTTGCATCCGCGTCAAAACGCACAGTTTGAATTTGAACATTCATAGCACTAAAATTTTACATTTAACAATCTGATTTCAAGCACGTAATCATATTTTCATAGGCGATTTATTGATGATGAAGAACTCATTACTAATTTACTGAACTTTCCATCTTATTCCATTTTATCGCTAAAAAATTTTGTTAAAATCCATTTTATGCAATGTTAACAAGGGTTACCGGTATAACAACTGACGGGCATCAATCGTTATGCTGTTTCTCATGCGTAAAGCTATTTATCAATGATTTTATTGACAAATCAGGCCTTGGGATGCGCCTGCTGGTACACTTTCTTCAGCTTCTCGATCGTATTGTGGGTGTAAACCTGGGTGCTGGCCAGGGAAGCATGCCCCAGCAACTCCTTCACGGCGTTAATGTCGGCCCCGTTGTTCACCAGGTGCGTGGCAAAGGTATGCCGTAACACGTGGGGGCTTTTCTTGGAAAGGGTGGTCACCTGCGCCAGCGCGGCCTTCACCGTACGGTACACATACCCGGCGTTGACGGGCCGGCCGTCTTTTTTCACCAGCAGGTAGGTGGCATCGGGGCTTTCCAGCTCCTTCTTCTTGCGTTCCATATAGGCCCTGATGGCGGCGGACAGGTGGTTGCCGATAGGGATGATGCGCTCTTTGTTGCCCTTGCCAAGCACCTTGATGTGGCTGTTATACAGACTGATACCCTCCTGCTTTAATCCCACCAGCTCCGCGCGGCGGATACCGGTCTGGTACAAAATGTCGAGGATGAGCTGCCGGGTGGCCCCTTCAAAATCGTCGGTGAAGAGGGGCTGGCCGCCCGCTTCGTTCTGCTCCACCTGCTGCATCCCTTTTTCTTCTACGAACACGGGCAGGCGCTTGCGCAACTTGGGGCTCACCACCTTGAACATGGGGCTCTGGGCCAGGGCGCCTTCGCGCACGGCAAATTTGAAAAACGATTTTAAAGCGGATATTTTCCGGCGGATGGTGACGGCGGCGGCGGAGCCGGACTCGTCGCGGGTATGAAGGCCGGTGGCCAGCCACGACTGTACCTGGAAGGCGTCTATTTCCCGGAGCGGCGTTTCGCCATAGGTACCCCGGAGGTACTGGAAAAACTGGAAGAGGTCGAGCCGGTAACTGGTGACAGTATGCTGCGAATAGCGTTTCTGCAGCAACAGGTAAGATAAAAACTGTTCGGCCAGCGGGGGAAGCTCCATCATGGTAAATACAAAAAAATTGATGACTGTAAAGTTATATAAAACCTTACAATCATCAATCTATGTATTAAAATTAGATAGCTGCTGGATTATGCGTCAAACTTTCCGGTAGAGAGCTGTTGTTTGTAAACAGCTTTCAGCACCTGCGTACGGCGGCGGATGGAAGGTTTCGTAAATGACTGGCGCTCTCTGAGTTGCAGCAGGATTTTCGCTTTCTCAAATTTCTTTTTATACTTTTTAAGCGCTTTGTCAATGTTCTCGCAATCTTTGGAATCGATAATTAACATAATTCTCCTTTATAAATTTTTACGGACGGCAAAGATACGGAGTATTTTTCAACTTTCAAAGTTATTCACACGCAATTTTAATTGCCTAATTTCGGGGTCCAAAATTACGATTTTATGTTTACCGGAATAATAGAAACAATGGGCACTGTGGCGGCCACAGTGCAGGATGGAGGGAACCTTGCAATTACCATACAATCGTCGCTGGCCCCGGAGCTGAAAGTAGACCAGAGCGTGTCGCACAACGGGGTTTGCCTCACCGTTACGGTGGTGGAAGCGGACCGGTACACCACCGTGGCCATCGCGGAAACGCTTGAAAAATCGAATCTCGGCGGCATACAACCGGGTCATTCCATTAATCTGGAAAGGGCCATGATTTTCAACAGCCGTATAGACGGGCACCTGGTGCAGGGGCATGTAGACGGTACGGGCACCTGCGAATCGGTGCAGGAGGCAGACGGCAGCTGGCTGTACCGCATCCGGTTCAACCGCGCGTTCGCCCCGCTCATCGTGGAAAAAGGCTCCATCTGCCTCAACGGCATCAGCCTCACGGTGTTCGACATTACCGACGAAACCTTTACCGTGGCCATCATTCCCTACACCCATCAGCACACCAATATCCGATACCTGCAACCGGGCGGCACCGTTAACCTGGAATTCGACATTCTGGGCAAATACGTGGCCCGGCAACTGAACCGCTCACCACTCTAAATATCAGGCACTTGAATTCACTAACGCAAACCCTGGGCATTCAATACCCGCTGATCATGGCTCCCATGTTCCTGGTGAGCAATGAGGCCATGATGAAAGCGGCCATCCGCAGCGGCATCGCCGGCACCTTCCCTTCGCTCAATTACCGCAACGAAGGCGAGCTGTCCGCGCTGCTCGACCGGCTTAACGAAGCCAAAGCGGCCGTGCAGCACGGCACCTACGGCGTCAATCTCATCGTACAGAAAACGAACCCGCTCTATAAAAAACACCTGGACGCCTGTGTGGCGGCTAAAGTGCCGTTTTACATCACCTCCCTGGGCAACCCCCGCGAAGTGATCGACGCGACGCACAGCTACGGCGCCAAAGTGATCTGCGACGTCACCAACCTGGAACATGCGGCCAAAGCGGTGGCCAACGGCGCCGACGGGCTGATTGCCGTTACGGCGGGCGCAGGCGGCCACGCGGGCCCCTACCCCATGCACGTACTGGTGCCGGCCCTGAAGAAAGCATTCCCCCACATCCCCGTAGTGGCGGCGGGCGGCATCGCCACCGGCCAGCAAATGGCCAGCGCCATCGTACTGGGAGCGGATGCGGTCTCCATCGGCACCCGCTTCATTGCCAGCACGGAAGCGGGCGTGAGCGAGGAATACAAACAGGCCATCATCAGCCATGGCATGGAAGACATTGTGCTCACGGAACGCCTCTCGGGCACCCCCTGCAACATCATCAACACGCCGGCGGCGCAGAAGCTGGGCTACAAACAAACGGCCTGGGAAAAATGGCTCTCCCGCAACCCGCGCACACGCAAATATTTCAAGATGATGGTGCAGATGAAGGGCATGAAAAAACTGCAGCAGGCCGTGAAGCCGAACCACTACAACCAGTTGTGGAGCGCGGGGCAGAGCGTGGAGATGGTCAACGACATCACCAGCGTCGAAAACATTGTGCAGCGCCTGATGGAGGAATATCACCAGAGCCTGAAAGTATTCGGATAACGGTATGGCAAATAAGTGGCAGGTGCGGCTGGCCGTCAGCGCATTCTTTTTCCTCAACGGACTCTGTTTTGCCAGCTGGGCGTCGCGCATCCCGGCCATCCAGGCGTCGCTGCACCTCAGCGAAGCCGCGCTGGGCGCGGTATTGTTCTGCATTCCCATCGGCTCACTGGCTTCCCTCCCGCTCTCGGGCTGGCTCATCACCCGCACGGGCAGCCGCCAGGTGATGATCGCCTCCTCCCTTCTTTACATCGTTTGCCTCAACGCTATCGGGCTGGCGCCCAATGCATACGTGCTCGGCGCCGTTTTGTGCTGCTTCGGGTTCATCGGCAACATGGGCAATATTTCCATCAACACGCAGGCCGTGGGAGTGGAAGGGCTTTTTGGCCAAACCATCATGTCGTCGTTCCACGCCACGTGGAGCATGGCGGGTTTCGCCGGCGCGCTCACCGGCACACTGATGGTGAGCCTGCAGGTGCCGCCGGCCACGCATTTCGCCTACATCAGCGCGGCCGCCCTGCTCATCGTGCTGGCGGCCTTCCGCTTCACCATGCGGCAGGAGCGCCGGTATAGCGGCCGGCAATCCATTTTCGTAAAGCCTGACAAGTTCCTCATCCGCCTCGGCGTAATCGCTTTCTGCTGCATGATCTGCGAAGGCACCATGTACGAATGGAGCGGCGTGTATTTCGCCAAAGTAGTGAAGACGGATCCGGCCCTCGTTACGGTGGGGTATACGGCCTTCACGCTTGCCACCACAGCGGGGCGTTTCGTGGGCGACTGGCTGGCGCGGCGCTACGGCATTCCAGGCATGCTGCTGTGCAGCGGTCTCCTCACCGCCACCGGCCTTTTGCTGGCCGTGCTGTTCCCGATGGCAGCCACCTCCGCCGCCGGTTTCTTCCTGGTTGGCCTGGGCGTTTCCACCGTTATCCCCCTGGTATACAGCGAGGCGGGGAAAAGCACCACCATGGCGCCGGGCATGGCCCTGGCGGCCGTCAGCTCCGTGGGCTTCCTGGGGTTCCTTGCCGGGCCGCCGCTCATCGGGTTCATTGCGCAGGCGGCGGGCCTCCGGACCTCCTTTACCCTCATCGCGGCCATCGGGCTGATGATCAGTTTCCTGGCAAAGCGAAAACAGCGGGCCGGCGCATCGTGACCGCCACTGGTGTTAAAACCGGTGCGGCACCCATCTGTTATTCGCAGCATTGCACCGGCGGCTACCGGCATCACGCGCCCGCCTAACCTTGGCAACTGGTCAAATTAGATTTATCTTTGCAAAATGTCTGAAACACAAAACTACCAGGAAGGAGCCGTGCTGCTGATCAACAAGCCGTTAACCTGGACCTCCTTCGACGTTGTGCGCAAAATCCGCAATACCACGAAAGCCAAAATAGGCCATGCCGGCACGCTCGACCCGCTGGCCACCGGGCTGCTCATCTGCTGCACGGGGAAAATGACCAAAAAAATCAACGAGTACCAGGCGCAGGAAAAAGAATATACCGGCACTTTCACGCTGGGCGCCACCACCCCTACTTTCGACCTGGAATCGGCGCCTGAAAACGAACAACCCGTGCCACCGTTCACCCAAGAAGAACTGCAGGCCATTGCCGACCGCTTCACCGGCCCGCAGCAGCAACTACCCCCCATCCACTCCGCCATCAAGCAGAACGGCAAACCCATTTACCACCTGGCCCGCAAAGGCGTGGAAGTAAAAGTGGAGCCGCGCGCCATTGTGATTCACGCTTTCGAGATCACGGCAGTCGACCTGCCCGTAGTGCATTTCAGGGTGCAGTGCAGCACCGGTACCTACATCCGCTCGCTGGCGAACGACTTCGGCGCAGCCGCAGGCTGCGGCGCGCACCTCAGCAGCTTGTGCCGCACGCGCATCGGCGCTTTCCGGCTCGAAGACGCCATGGAAGTAACGGACTTCATCGAGGCGTACCAGGCGGCGCACCCGAAAGCATAATACAGCGGTAACGCTCCGGCAAACAAATCAGAAAGGATACCCGATCGCGATATTCCAGATCACATTTTCGCGGCGCCAGCGGCTATCGCCCAGCGTCCATTCGTTGATGAACCAGCCGCTCGGGTTTTGGGTGGGGTATGGTTTTTTGAGCGGGATGCCCCAGTCGAACCGGATCACGAAATAACTGAAGTCGAGGCGCGCGCCGAGGCCGGTGCCGATCGCCAGTTGTTTGTACAGGTTGCCGAACTGGAAGTCGGCGCCGGGGCGCGACGTATCTTTCTTCAACATCCAGATATTACCGAAATCGAGGAAGGTGGCGCCTTTGAGGTTAATGGTGCCGCCGAACAAACGCAGCAGGTCGAAACGGTATTCCACGTTGGCTTCCAGTTTCATATCGCCCGTCTGATCGGGGAAGATGGCCGCCACGGAAGATGTGTCTACATACGACCCCGGCCCGAGCGTACGCAGCCGCCATGCGCGGATGCTGTTGGGGCCGCCGGCGGTGAACTGGCGGATGTAGGGCAGCACATCGCTTTGCCCGTACGGAATGCCCAGCCCGATGTAGGCGCGCGTGGCCACAGAAGATTTATTGTAATTCCAGTAATGGCGGTAGTCTGCTTCTCCCCGCACGAACTGGGAGATGGTCACCCTGGCGAGGCTTTCGAGGTCGTGCTTGCCGCTGGTGATGCCGTTGATCGCACCGTTCACACCTTTCAGCCACAGGCCCGATTCTTCGAAGGTGGCGCGGAAGTAGGAGTTTTTCCTTTTATGAAAAATATCGTTGTTCGCAAAGGTATAGCTCACCGCTTCCCCGCCGATGAACGCGGGTTCGAAGCTGCGGCGCAGGTAGGGATTCGGATCCACCACCGTGTCTTTGAAACCCTGGCTCAGCACCACCTGCACGTAATTGAGCGTAAAGGGCTTGGCCGTCCACCGCTTGTAGATGGACTCATTCCATTCGTACCCGAACGCGCCGTTTACCGTGCGGATGTTGAACCGGTCGATTCTCGTGAGGTTGTTGAAACCGGCCGATATCCTCGTTTTGGCGGTAGACCGGTTGTTTTGCCGCACGCGGAACGGGGTGATGAAACGCGGTAAAATGAAATCCGCGTTCAGGCCATATTCCGTGGCCTGCATGTTGAACTGCCCTTCCTGGGTGCGCACCACTTCCAGCCCGCCCTTCAGGGTCACGTGCAGCTCGTTCGCCGCGCGGTTGACGTTGAAATGGCGGTAGCCGAGCGACACGCCGCTACCCACGAAATAGTCGCTACTGGTGGTGAGATCGATGTTGGCGCTCAGCTCCTGCTTTTTACGCGGGGTGAGCTGGATGAAGGCGTCGAGCTTTTGTACCGTGTCTTTATTCTCCCTGAACTGCACCGTGACGAACTGCCAGAGGTTGAGATCGTACAGCCGGTTCACCGTGTTGTTGTAGGCGGTGGTGGAATATTTTTCGTTGCTGCGCAGCTGCACGGCCCTCGACAGTACGCGCGGGCGGATGAGGTTTTCGTGGTATTTCACGATGAGGTGCCGGCTTTGCGTGATGTGAAAGGAAGTATCGTTCACATTGTCCTGCAGCTTGAAATCGGGGAAGGCGTATATCTTGTTGAGGTAAAAGAGCTTGGTGAGATCGCTGGCGGAATCTTCGGGCTGGCGGATAGACAGCTCCACGTCCATCGTCGGTTTTTGATCCGCGCTCAGCACCGTGGGCATGCTTTCGAAGGGGTTCAGCGGGTCTACGAACAGCGATTTGTTCAGCGTGTCTACCGTAAAAACCACCAGGTCGCGGTTGAACTTGTAATACCCGGCGTCCCTGATCATGCGGGTGAGGCGCTCGCGTTCGTCGCGCAGGTTGCCGGCCTTGTAGGCATCGTTCACCTTCAGCAGCGAAAGGTTTTCACCGGCCTTTACGATGCGGGCGATAGATGTATCCGGAATGTCGTACGTGATTTTGCGGATCACGAAGTTTTTGCCGGTGTTCACTTCGTAGGTTACATCAGCTTTCTGGGCCTTGATGTCGATCTTCGGCTGCACCGTGGCATAGAAGTATCCCTGGTTGTTGAGGTACGACACCATGCGCGCCGCGGATTCCCTGGCTTTCATGGAATCGTAGATCACCGGCGCCTGGAGGTTCCTTTCCGCCAGTACCAGGTTCCAGAACCAGTTACTTTTCTTGTCGTATGTTTTCTTGTTGTACAGCCACACTTTCAGGCGGGTGCCCAGTACTTTCTGGTTGGGCTTCTGCAGCATGAGCGACGTGGAAGACAGGTCGCTTTTCAATTCGTTTTTTTCGGTGGAATTGAGCTTCCCCTGGATGTTCACGCTGCTGCCGGTGAGCAGGCTCTGGTCTTTCTGCAGATACCGGGTGTTGGAACAGGCTTGCAGCAACAGGCACAGCAGCATCAGCAGCGCCGGTACCGGCAGATGGAGTGATGTTGCATATGTCGTTTTCTTCACTGGCAGTTTGAATTATCGGGTTGGACACATCCCCCGGTAGAGGGCCTGCTTGGCTGAATGCCGGAATTCCTGTAGGTTTGACCCCATGTTATCAAAGGCGCAAATTAAATATATTCAATCATTACAGCACAAAAAAAACAGGCAAAAATTCGGCCAGTTTGTGGCGGAGGGCGACAAGATCGTACAGGAACTGGTTGTTAGCGGGCAGCCCGTGAAAGCCGTTTACGCCACCGACGCCTGGCTGGCCGCTCACCCTGTGCCGGCCGGCATTGCGGTGGAAGCTGTAGGAGCCGATGCGCTGAAGCAAATGTCGTCGCTCTCCACACCCAACCAGGCGCTGGCCCTGGCAGACATTCCCGCCTTGCCGCCGCTGCGGCTGGAAGGCGCCGTATCCCTCGCGCTGGATACCGTGCAGGACCCCGGCAACGTGGGCACCATTATTCGTATAGCCGACTGGTTTGGCATCCGCCAGATCATCTGCACGCCCGGCAGTGCGGACGCCTTCAACGCCAAAACCATCCAGGCTACCATGGGCAGCTTTCTGCGGGTGGCCGTACACGTGCAGTCCCTCACCGGCCTGTTGCAGGGCAACCCGCACATCCCCTCCTACGCCGCCACCCTGCATGGCGAAAACATCGTACACACCCCCGTCATCAAAGAAGGGATTATCCTCATCGGTAATGAATCGCGCGGGCTCAGCGACGAAGTGCTGGCGCTCAGCAGCCATCGCATTACCATTCCGCGCCTCGGCCAGGCCGAATCCTTAAACGCCGCCGTGGCTACCGGTATTATCTGCGGCCGGCTGCTTATTTGAACTGGATGGCTTTAACGGGTAGGATGCGCTGCACCAGCAGGGAAGGTATCAGTAAAATGAGCACGCAGATCAGCAGCGTGCCGGCGTTGATGAGTATGACTTTCCACCATTGTATGGCAATCGGGGCTACCGACATGTAGTAAGATTCTTCGGGCAGTTTGAAAAAGCCGGTATACTGCTGCAGCAGCGCCAGGCCGATGCCCAGCACGTTCCCGATCACGATGCCGGCCAGCACGATGTAGCCGGCCTGGTACACGAACACCCCCTGTATGGCCCCGTTCCGCATGCCCAGCGCCTTGAGGATGCCCACCATGTTGGTGCGCTCCAGTATCAGGATGAGGATGGCCGTGATCATGTTGATCACCGCCACGATGGTCATGATGACGAGGATGATGATCTCGTTTTTGTTCTGCAGTCCCAGCCAGTCGAAAATGTTAGGGTACACCTCCTGCATGCTCCGCAGGTTCAGTTCATCAGGCAGCACGTCGCCAATGCTGCTGCGCGCGCTGTCGATCATTCCGTAGTTTTTCAGGAACACCTCGTACCCGCCGATGTCGCCGGGTTCCCAGTCGTTCAGCCGGCGGATGAGGCTGATATCGCCCAGCAGGTAGGCCTTGTCGTATTCCTCGATCCCGGTTTTGTAAATGCCGGCGATATTGAGTTTGCGGGCGCGCGGGGGCAACCCGTCGCCCCGCATGAAATATACCACCACCGCGTCGTTGAGGCGTAACTGTAAGAGTGCGGCGGTATTGGCGGAAATGATGATGTCTGACGAATAGCCGCTGTCCGTAAACCGGATAGGCCGGCCTTCTTCGAGGAAAGACAGTTTGCTGCCGGGGGCGATGCCCTTGAAGATCATGCCTTCGGATTCCTTGTTATGCTTGACGATCACGCTTTTGGTAGCGAACTCGTACACGTCCTTCACCTGCGGGACGGCGCGGATGCGGGCTTCCAGCGCACTGTCGGCCTCGAACGGGATCTGTTCCGCCAGGGGGCCCGCATTTACCTGGTACTGGGTGACATGCATATGGCCCCAGAAACTGAAGATCTTGTCGGAAATGACCTGCTGGAACCCGTTGATGAGCGCGGTGGCCATTATCATCACCGCCACACTGAAAGCAGTGGCGATCATGGCTATATTGATGATGAACTTGGAGAAGGAAGAAAAACGGTTAAAGGCAATTCTTCCGGCAATGAACAGGGACACGCGCATACCGCAATTTATACAATTTAGAAATTCATTGTAAATTACAGCTATGAGCAGAGTAGCAAAAGCATGCTGTACCGTGATCGCATTGCTGGGTTTCCTGACCCTGCAGGCGCAGGAAAACGCCATTACCCCCGATCACATCTACCACCGCAACATCGCCACCGTGAAACTGAACCCGCCCGGCGAACCCCTCGGACTGCCCGTTGTGGCGCTCAACGGCAGCGAAGTTTTGGAGCTGACGTTCGACGACCTGCTGAATGAAGTGCGGACGTATTACTACACCCTGGTGCTGTGCGACGCCGACTGGAAGCCTGCCAAACTCAACACCATCGAATACCTCCGCGGGTTCTCCGAGAACCAGATCAGGACTTACCGCTTCTCCAGCATCGCCCTGCAGAAGTACGTTCACTATACGCTGCAGATCCCGAACCAGAACTGCATGCCCACCAAAGCGGGCAATTACCTGCTGAAGGTGTACCTCGACAGCGATACTTCCAAGCTCGCATTCACCAGGCGGCTCATGGTGTATAACAACCGCGCCGGGGTAACCGGGTATATTTCACAGCCCACCAACCCGAAGCTGTTCAGGAATTCACAGAAACTCAACATCGCCGTCAACGTCAAAGGCCTCAACATTCAAAACCCGTTCGACCAGGTGAAGGTGGTGATACAGCAGAATTTCCGCTGGGACAATGCCATTACCGGCCTCAAGCCCATGTTCATCAAAGGGGATGTGATCGAATACAATGCGGAGCAGGACTGTATTTTCCCCGCCATGAAAGAATGGCGCTGGGCCGACCTGCGGAGCTTCCGCCTGCAAACCGAAAGGGTGCAGAAAACGGATTACCGCAAAACCGGCACGGAAGTAACGCTTATGCCCGACTTTGCGCGCGACAACGTGGTGTACCAATACCTGAAAGACATCAACGGGATGTTTTATCCCGGCACGATAGAAGATTACGATCCCAATTTCGAAGGCGATTACGCGCGGGTGAATTTCACTTTTCCCGCCAAGGAACCGTATGCCGGGTACGATATGTACATATTCGGGGAACTGACCAATTACGAGCTGAACACGCTCAACAAGATGACCTACAACGGCCCCCGGCAGGCTTACGAGGGCGCGTTATATCTTAAACAGGGTTATTACAATTACGTATACGGCCTGCTCGACAGAACGAACAACCAATTCAGTACGGAATACACCGAAGGCAACTGGTGGGAAACCGAAAACGCTTACACGGTACTCGTGTATTACCGCGGCTTAGGCGGACGGTACGACGAGCTGGTGGGCCAGTTGCGCCTCAACTCTCTTTTGAACCGGTCAAGGTAAAAGCGGGTCTGTCTGGTATACAGACTGCCGCAGCTTCACGATGTTGGCCGCGCCGCGTTTGATGATGATGCGCGTGCCGCGGTCGTATGTAAAATAGCGGTAGAACCAGTTGATGAACACCACGAGTTTATTGCGGAACCCCAGCAGGTTGAGCAGGTGCACCACCATCCAGGCCACCCATGCCAGGTAACCGCTCAGGCGGATGCCGGCGAACTCGGCCACGGCGCGGTTGCGGCCGATGGTGGCCATGCTGCCGAGGTCTGCGTACTTGAATGGTTTCATGGCGCGGCCGCGGAGCGATGCGGCGATGTTTTTGCCGAGCTGCTTGCCCTGCTGCATAGCCACCTGCGCCACCATGGGATAGCCTTTCGGGAAACGGTCGTCGTTCAGCATCATCGCAATATCACCGATCGCATAGATGTTTTTGCAGCCTTTCACGAGGTTGAACGCGTCCACATTCACACGCCCGTTGGGCAACACCTCGCCTTCCGGCAAACCGTCGATGGGCATGCCTTTCACGCCGGCGCTCCATAAAAGCGACTGCGTTTCGATTTTTTCACCGTTGCTCAGTAAAAGATTGTGGCCGTCGTAGTCCTTCACGGCCACGTTCGTCATCACTTTCACGCCGATGTGCTCCAGGCTGGCGAACGTTTTCCGGCTGCTCGTTTCCGTCATGCCCGCCAATACACGCGGCCCCGCCTCGATGAGATAGATGTTCATCAGGTGCAGCGGCAACTCCGGGTAATCTTTCGGGAGAATGTATTTGCGCAGTTCCGCGAATGCGCCCGCCAGCTCCACGCCGGTGGGGCCGCCGCCCACCATCACAAAGTTCAGCTTCGGCCTGATCTCCGCTTCGCTGCTCAACAAGAGCGATTCCTCGAATTGCTTCAGCACGTAGTTCCGGATTTGCACCGCTTCGATGAGGGATTTCATGCCGATGGCATTCTCTTCGATGAGCTTGTTGCCGAAAAAGTTCGTATTGCTGCCCGTGGCCATCACGAGATAATCGTACCGGATGTCGCCGATGTTGGTTTCCAGCACATTCCCGGCCATGTTCACACGCCTCACCTCCCCCATCCGGAAATGGAAGTTTTTCTGGCGCTTGAAGATGCCGCGGAGGGGAAAAGCGATGCTATCCGGCTCCAGGCCCGCCGTGGCTACCTGGTAGAGCAGCGGTTGGAAAAGATGATAATTATTCCTGTCGAGCAACACCACCTGCACCGGGGCGCCTTTCAGGGATTTGGCAATATTGATGCCCGCAAAGCCGCCGCCTACAATCACCACCCGGGGTTTATCCGTGTCCGGAATATTCGGTTGTATCATATGTCAGATTTTAATGCCATGGGTACAGCAATCTGGCCACAAATGCCATACCATTGTTAATTTTTATCAAAAGTACAAAACTTTCAGTAAAAAATGAAAGATAAGAGAAAGATATTTGGATTACGTAAATGGCGGATGGCCCTGTGCGGCATACAAGGCCAGCCGGGTAGGCCCTTTGGGGACAGCGATGGCACAAATAAAAAGGGCTGCCTTCGTTACAAAGCAGCCCCTTTTGAAAACGAATATTCTCCTATTTCAGTCCCATATACAGTGCCGTTGCCAGCATGGCGCCGATAACCGGCCCCACGATGGGAATCCAGGCATATCCCCAGTCGCTGTCGCGTTTGTTTTTGATGGGCAGCACCAGGTGCGCCAGGCGCGGGCCCAGGTCCCTGGCCGGGTTGATGGCGTAACCGGTAGGCCCGCCGAGCGAAAGGCCAATACCCAGCACTACCAGCGAAATCGGCAGTGCATCTACCGCACCAAGGCCGTGCACGGGCTTTACGATGAAAAACACGGCGACAATGAGTACAAATGTCCCCACTATCTCGGTAATGAGGTTGGGAACGGTGGCGCGAACGGCCGGAGACGTGCAGAAAACGGCCATTTTCAGGTCCGCATCGTCCGTCGCCTCGAACTGCTTCATGTACGCCGCCCACACGGTGCAGGCGCCTAAAAACGCTCCCAGTAGCTGTGCGGCGAGATAGGTGGGCACCACGTCCCAGGTAATTGCGCCGGCCACGGCGAGCGACAGGGTAACGGCGGAGTTCAGGTGCGCGCCGCTGTATGCGCCTACCGTGATCACGCCTACGAATACGGCCATGGCCCAACCCATGGTGATCACTATCCATCCGCTGTTTTGGCCTTTGTTCTTGTTGAGTACCACATTCGCTACCACCCCGTTGCCAAGGATGATCAGCAGGGCGGTACCGAGTAATTCTGCCAGGAAAATTGACATAGCTGGTCGTGTTTTGTATGAGTTGATGGTTGATGGTTTATTCTTCCGTCCAGGCTTTGGCGGCACGGATGGCGCGTTGCCAGTTTTTGGTGAGGCCGTTGCGCTGTTCTGCGTCCATGGAAGGTTTGAAGCGTTTATCTTCCTGCCACTGACTGCGGATGGCGTCCACGCTGCTCCAGAAACCCGTTGCCAGGCCCGCCAGGTAAGCGGCGCCCAGGGCGGTGGTTTCGGTCACCTTCGGCCGTACCACCTGGGTACCGAGAATATCGGCCTGGAACTGCATCAGCAGGTTATTGGCCGTTGCCCCGCCGTCTACGCGGAGCTCCTGGATGTCCATACCGGCATCGGCTTCCATGGCTTTGAGCACGTCCATCGTCTGGTAGGCGATACTGTCGAGCGCCGCGCGGGCGATGTGCGCGTCTTTGGTTCCGCGGGTCATGCCCACGATGGTGCCGCGGGCGTATTGGTTCCAATGCGGCGCGCCCAGGCCAGCGAAGGCGGGCACGAGGTATACGCCGTCGGTATCTTTCACGGAAGCGGCCAGCGCTTCCACATCGGCCGAATGCCGGATGATGCCCAGGCCGTCGCGCAGCCATTGCACAACGGCGCCGCCGATGAATATGCTGCCTTCGAGCGCGTAATGCGTGGTGTTCCCGATGCGCCAGGCCACGGTGGTGAGCAGGTTATTGTTGGAGGCAATGGCTTTTTCGCCGGTATTGAGCATCATGAAGCAGCCGGTGCCGTAGGTATTTTTTACCATGCCGGGCTCTGTGCACATCTGCCCGAACAGCGCGGCCTGCTGGTCGCCGGCGATGCCGGCAATGGGGATTTCAAAGGGCGTCAGCGTAGCCTCGGTATGGCCGTACACCTCGCTCGACGCCCGTACGTCCGGCAGCATCGAAGCGGGGATGTCCATCAGTTTCAGGAGGCTTTCGTCCCATTGCTGAGTATGGATGTTGAACAGCATGGTGCGGGAGGCGTTGCTCACGTCCGTTACGTGCAGCTTCCCTTTGGTGAAGTTCCAGATCAGCCAGCTGTCTACCGTGCCGAAAGCCAGTTCGCCGGCCTGCGCCTTTGCCCGTGCTCCTTCCACGTTGTCGAGTATCCATTTCACCTTGGTGCCGGAGAAATAGGCGTCTACGATCAGGCCGGTTCTGGACCGGATGTCTTCCGCCAGCCCTTTGGCCCGCAGCTCGTCGCAAAAAGCCGCCGTCCGCCTGTCTTGCCAAACGATGGCGTTGTACAGCGGTTTGCCGGTTTTGCGATCCCACACAATGGTGGTTTCGCGCTGGTTAGTGATGCCCATGGCGGCGATCTGGTCGCCGGTGGTGCCGGCTTTGACGATCACTTCCGCCGCCACGCCTGCCTGCGTGGACCAGATCTCGTTCGGATCATGCTCCACCCATCCCGGCTGGGGGTAAATCTGTGAGAATTCCTTCTGGGCTACGGCAATGATGTTCCCCGATTTGTCGAAAATGATAGCGCGAGAGCTGGTGGTTCCCTGGTCCAGGGCCATGATGAATTTTGCTTCCATGCGGGTGTTCTGGCTATTTTTAGAGTGAATTTAGTATTGTTTAACGTGGTACCTAGTTTTACGAGGTAGTAAGATAGTTGTAATAAATTAAAAGTAAAAAAAAATATCGGGGCGGGGAGTTGAATTGGGCAATTCCGGTCGGGCAACATGTTGCTCCATCACGGGAAGGCCGTTGCACACGGGCGCGGCTTGTCCCCCGCCAAGCATCCCTTACAGGTGAGCTAAATAAAACAACATCAATACTTTAGTTGCATGCCGGCGTCATATTTGACCCCAGAAAGATCGTTGAGCACCGGGTGCTAACGATACCCGCCAAGAGGCACAACTTGCCTGGCTAAAACAAACAATATCAGCATTTTAGACACTTCACCCAGCACTACGAAAAGGATTTCCAGGGTATGGTTGCTCGTCAAGGTCGTTAATAGCGTGCAAAACGATGGCGTCGCAACCGGATTGATGAACTGGGAGAAAGATGCCCTCTATCGTTAATTCCGTGCAAAACGATGGTGTTGCAACCGGATTGATGAACTGGGAGAAAGATACCCTCTGTCGTTAATACTATGCAAAACGATGGCGTCGCCACCATATTTAATCATTCCGAACAGTCTGCTCTGTCGTTAATTCCGTGCAAAACGATGGCGTTGCACCCGGATTTGGCTAAAACTATTGCTGGTAGTGCCTTTACGAGGGGTTAAGCCCTTGTTGCGCCCTTGTTACGTCCTATTTCCTTCCTTGTTATTCCCTTCATATAGGGAAGGACGTAACCAGCGCACAAATATGGCTGAATCAGCGATAAACAGCCTTCTGAGATAATGGCTTTGCTATCGGGTACCTATTCCAGCGATACCGGGCACAAAAAAAAGGGAACAGCCCGTGAGCTGTTCCCTTTCCATATCGGGTGATAGATACTACATTTTCTTGGCGTCCTCGAGGAACTTGGCCAGGCCGATGTCCGTCAGGGGGTGTTTCAGCAGGCCCAGGATGGAATCCAGGGGACAGGTACACACGTCCGCGCCGTTTTCGGCACATTTAACGATGTGGAGGGCGTTGCGGATGGAAGCGGCGAGCACTTCGGTTTTAAAGCCCTGCACGCTGTAAATCTGGGCGATCTGGGCAATCAGCTCAATACCGTCCCAGCTGCTGTCGTCGATACGGCCGATGAAGGGCGATACATAGGCAGCGCCGGCTTTTGCCGCCAGAATGGCCTGACCGGCGGAGAACACCAGCGTACAGTTGGTGCGGATACCGTTTTCGGTAAACCATTTGATGGCTTTCACGCCGTCTTTAATCATCGGCACCTTCACCACGATGTTCGGGTGAATGGCGGCCAGCTTCTTACCTTCTTCCACGATGCTGGCGAAGTCGGTAGACAGTACTTCGGCGCTCACGTCGCCTTCCACCATCTCGCAGATGGTTTCATAATGTTTCATGATGGCAGCTTCCCCTTTAATGCCTTCTTTGGCCATGAGCGAAGGATTGGTGGTAACACCGTCGAGAATGCCCAGGTCGTGCGCTTCCTGGATTTGCGAAAGGTTTGCTGTATCAATAAAGAATTTCATATTGGGAGGATATTTTAATTGTTGTTTTGATTGACGCGGGCAGTTGATCCCCTTTTCCGAAAAATTTATCCGGGGCAATTTAGTAAAACCAACAATATGTTCCGGAAATGTGAGGTGAGCACCTGGCCATGTGGAAAAAAAAATGGCAAGTTACTTATATCGCACCGCTTCAACCGCCTACCCTTGCTACATTCCTGTCCTGGGGGAGTTCAGCAGGAGCTGGTCGTATAAGACTTGCCGATGCAAAGGTAATTGAAACCCTTATATAATGCAAATATTTAGCGCGGATTTCGTTTTTTCTTTGGTTTGGAGAACACGTCCTTCTCATTTTTAATGATCAGTGATTCGTCTTCCGGCCCTTGTTTGACGGGGATTTCGGAGACCGCCTTCAGCTCGTTGTTGCCCCGGTAAAATGCGGTGACGGAAATTTTCCGGGTGCTGCTATCGGTGGCGGGAATGAGCAAATCCTGCCCGATGAGCTGGCCTGCGCTGACGGTAAAGCGGATGCGGGAAGTGTCGAGGGGGTATATCCTGCCGCTGTTGTAGATGCCTTCCACGTTGAGGTAAAAATGGATGCCGCGCTTCAGGCTGTCTGCATAATGCTGGAAGCGGATGCCGGTCAGGAAGGGCAGCTGCAGCATCACTTCGTGCTGCTTCGACGGCTGATCGCGGAGGGTGACCAGCAGGCGCATCCGGTAATTGTCCGGCCGTATTTTGTTGCGGTTGAACCGCAATACGCCGTTGCTGCATTCGCCGAAGGGCGTTTCCACCGTCACCTGGCCCCAGCGCAGGTCGCCTCCCAACAGGCCGGCTGTTTTACGCTCGGTACCGTCTTTATACCGCACGGTGAGCCCGATGGGCGTGGTGCTGTACAATTCGGCCACGGCATTGGAATCGTAGACGGCCGTGATGGCGGCCACTTCTTTTTGCTGCGCGAAGGCAGGCAGGGCGAATAATATCAAAAGTAACGTTCTCAATATGCTCTTATTTGCTAAAACCATTCCAAAATTAGTCCTAATTTCACGCAATTTTTAAAGCATGTCATTACCACAACACACCGACGCCACTTTAAGGTACCAGCAGCAGGTCGATAACTCGCGGAACTATGTGATGCCGTTCATCCAGCAGGAGTTTCCCGACTTCAACGGCCTGCGGGTAATGGAGATCGGCTGCGGCGAGGGCGGCGTGCTCACCCCCTTCCTGGAAGCGGGCTGCCGGTGCGTGGGTGTGGACCTCTTCCCGGAAAGGATCGAACTGGCGAAAGGATTCCTGGGACAGTATGCCGAAAGCGGCCAGCTGCAGCTCATCGCCAAAAACATTTACGACGTCGACTTCTTCGGGGAATTCCAGCATGCTTTTGACGTGATCATCCTCAAAGACGCCATCGAGCACATCCCCGACCAGGATAAGCTGATCGAATACCTGAAAAGCCTGCTCAGCGTACGTGGGCAGGTATACTTCGGCTTCCCGCCCTGGTACATGCCGCACGGCGGGCATCAGCAGATTTGCGCCAGCAAGGTACTGAGCTTCCTCCCCTATATCCACCTGCTGCCCCGGCCGCTTTACCGCGGGCTGCTGAAAGCGTTCGGCGAATCGGACGGCACTATCAGGGAGTTGATGGAACTGGTAGACACCGGCATTTCCATCGAGCGGTTCGAAAAGATCGTGCGCACCACGGGGTACCACATCACCCGGAGAAAATACTATCTCATCAACCCGATTTACAAATACAAGTTCAACCTGCAACCGCGGGAACAGTTCGGCTTCATGAAGGGCATTCCCTTCGTCCGCAATTTCTTTACCACCTGCATGTATTACATGATCAAACCCGTGCCAGGCGCGAAGTCTTAACCCGCCGGAGAACGGCGACATCTATACGATTTCCTGCAATTCCATTGCCGCAGGTTTCACGCAAAGCACCCAGCCTTCCGGCGTCCTGCGCATCCGCAACGGGCAGCTGCAATTCGACGACACTTATTTTTACAACGTGGAAGCCGCCAGCGGCGGTGGCAAGCTGCTTTCGGGCCACTACGCCGGCAACGGGCTGATGGTAGGCCAGATGCTGCTGCCGGGAAAAGATACGCCCGCCAATTCCTGGAAGGTGCTGGAGCCCACCGAGCCCATCTGCAAGCTGGTGATCATAGACCTGTTCAACAAAACCGTGAAAGACGTGCAGGGCGTGCCTTTGCACGGGGGACAGTTCGCAAGGCCCGGCTTCGTGGAAAACGGGAAATTGTACCTGTCCATCACCTCCACCATTGCCGGTGAGGCGCGGATTTACGTGGTAGATCCCGAAACGGCTACCGGTAAGAAAGGAGCGAAAATAGAAGGGGTGGAAGTACCCGGCATTTACAAAATCGCGAAATAGCGCCGTCAGGCATTCCAGATTTCCCAGGATGCCTCGGCCTGCAGTATCAGCATTTCATGACCGTTTTTAACGGAGGCGCCGCGTTCGGCGCCTTTTTTCATGAACAGCGTTTCGGCCGGGTTGTAAATGAGATCGTAGAGCAGGTGCTGGTCCGTGATGTATTCGTAAGGAATGGGCGGTGCGGCGTCAACGTTCGGGTACATGCCCAGCGGCGTGGTGTTGACGATCAGCGTGTGTTCCCGCATCACGCTTTCGTTCAGCGCATCGTAGCCAATGGTGCCGGGAGCAGCTTTGCGGCTCACTTCGGTGTGGGAGATGCCGAGCTGCTGCAGGGCGTATTTCACGGCTTTGGCGGCCCCGCCTGCGCCGAGCACGAGGGCTTTGGTATGCTGCGGCCGCAGCAGCGGCTGCAGGGAGCGGCTGAAACCGATCACATCGGTGTTGTGCCCGGTAAGCCCGTTGCTTTGCCGGCGGATGCAGTTCACCGCGCCGATGGCTTTCGCCGCGTCGCTGAAATGATCGAGGAAGGGGATAACGTCCTGTTTGTAGGGAATGGTCACGTTCATGCCTTCCAGTTCCGGATGATCGTTCCAGAGGGCCTGGAATTCCCCGATCGTGGGGATGGGGAAGTTTTCGTACCGGCAATCCGTGATGCCTTCGCGCTGGAACTTTTCAGCAAAGAACCCTTTTGAAAAGGAATGGGAAAGCGGGAAGCCGATGAGGCCGAACAGGCGCATACGCTAAAATTAAGGATGGCGGACCGGAGCGGTCCGCCATGTATGTAGATTATTCTTTGTCGAGGAAGAGGTGGAAGGTATCACCGCGAAGGCCAACACGCATGGCTTCCAGGGGAATCACCTCGTGGGGGGCCAGGTTGCCGAGGTTGGCGTTGCAACCCACCAGTTCCAGGAAGTAGAGCTGCTGGTCTTTTTGCGGCGCTTCCCAGATGATTTTTTCGGCGGGTATCTGTGTGAGGATTTCCTGTACCAGGCCTTCGCGTACTTCGCCGCTGCCGCGGTAAATGCCTACGTTGCCGCCTTCGCGCGCTTCAGCGATCACGTAGGAAGCGCCGGCTTCCAGTTCCGCGCGCATCAGTTCGATCCATTTATAGGGAGGAATGATATGCTCCGCGTCTTTGGAGCCCACTTCGCTCAGCACCAGGCCATGCTTGGTAAGTTTTTCGATGTACCCGCATTTTTCCGCGTGCGGGATGGTGATGGAACCGTCCGATACTTCCATGTAGGAGATACCGTAGTCTTTGACCACCTTCACATACTCGTCGAACTGGTTGCGGATGAGAAATGCCTCGAACAGGGTGCCGCCGAAGTATACGGGGATGTTCGCCTTCTGGTACAATTCAATTTTTTCACGCAGGTTGGGAGTTACGAAAGAGGTGCCAAATCCCAGTTTTACAATATCCACATGCGGCGAGGCTGCGGATAAAAAGTTCTTTGCTTCTTCTACGCTGAGGCCTTTGTCCATCACCATGGTCAGCCCATGGTTCCGCGGCTTGCTGGTTCTTTCCGGAATTTGCGTCAGATTAAAATTCATTTTGCACGATTTTATTCTTCTTAATGGTCTTTTCCCACCAAACTGTCATACTTAGCTATGCCTACCTTGTAATTGGATTGGTTTTGTTGGCTTTTCAGATGTTACAATTCAGAAAACCGCGGCAAAAATAAGAAGTTCTGCAATAGGAGGAGCAAAAAATGGTTTAACGTTTACGCCTGTACCGGCCGATGAGTTCTACCACGGCGATGTGCTGGAGGATGGAGGGGTCGAGCTCCACCATCTTTTTCACCTGGCGGGGATGCAGTTGCAGCGCTGTTTCGAGCTGCAGCAGGCCCTCTTTCGTTTTACCGGTGGCAATGAGCATGGCCGCGCGGTAAAAGAGGAACACGGGTTTGCGCCCGAGCCGGGCTTCGGCGGCATCGAGCTGCACGAGGGCTTCTTCCACATGGCCGGAGGCGTAAAGGCCGCGCACCAGCTCTTTCCAGGCCTGGGCGCTGTTGGGCCGGATACGCACGGCGTTGAGGAAATGGGCCAGGGCCTCTTTGTCGCTCCCCAGCTGCAGGTAACACTGCCCCAGGGTGATGTTGTACTCGGCGCTGTGCTTGTTGATGCGCAGGGCGGACTGGAGGGACTTGATGGCGTTTTCCCAGTTCTCCTCCGTCATGTAAGCCTTGGCTATTTTGAGATAGAGCTTGTCGTCGTTCGGGCTGAGGTGGCTGGCCTTGCGGTAATAGTACCTCGCCTGCGTGAACTTGCGCATCTTTTCGTAGCAATGGCCGATGGCTTCGTAGATCACGTCTTCCGGCTTGGCCACTTCCAGGTGTTTCTGGAGCACTTCGATGGCTTCGTTGTACTTGCGCAGGTGGATGTAGGCGTCGCCCATGTTGCGGTAAGCGTAGTCGAACCGCTCGTCGATCACCACGGCGTACTGGTACGCGTCGATCGCCTTTTCATAGAGCTTCAGGCCCTGGTAGGCCGTCCCCAGGTTGAACCAGGCCAGCTGGTTGTAGGGGTGCTCGTTGATGATATTGGTGTGGAGGCGGATGCTTTCTTCGTTACGGCCTGTAAACTCCGTCCAGAAGCAGATTTTGTGCAAGGCTTCCTCATTGTTGGGGTCGTATTCCAGCAACATTTTGAGGCAGTCGAACACTTTTTCGAATTCTTCCCAGTCGTCGTACACGTCCGCCAGCTCCAGCAGCAGGTCTGTGCGGTCTTCCCCGTCGAACTGGGTGATCTGTTCCTCGAGGAGGGCGGCGGCCTTTTCGTGCTGGTTCATGGCCAGGTACACGTCTGTTTTGAGTATATACAGGTTAATATCGTTACTGTCCAGCACGGCGGCTTTTTCCAGCAGCGCCAGGGCTTCACGGTATTTTTTGGTTTCGATTAATAAAGCGGATTTTTTGAGTAGCAATGCGGAGGAGAAGGGGAATTGCTCGATGGCGATTTCAACGGCCTGGAGGGCATTATTGAGCTCATCGTGCTCATCGTAGTAGTCGATGATCTGTTCGAAAGAATCCTCGTCCAGGAAGGCGTGAGACCTGCCCTCTTTAAGATTCTCAAATTGCTGAAGCAAGTCCCTCAAATCTTCAAAATCCTCGTTAAACTCGTTAAATGATGGGAAATCGTGATTCATTAATGTAAATATATGAGATTTTGTATCCGTCACCAAACAAGTTGGGCTTTACCGCTCGTGTATTTTTTAACATTTTTTTAAGATAATGTGCTAAATTGCTTAAGATTCCGTTATGATAGATGGATTTTTAGTATATTTGCATTACAATGAAGCGAAAATTTAACATAATCCAAAGATTTTCATTGTCTTGCCTCATGGTAAGTGCTTTGTTCATGCTTGCACTGAGTGTACAGGCCAATGATCTGGGCGGTAATTTGGATAACGAAAAGGACAAGGTTGTAAAAAAGACCGAGACCCGCTACAACCTCACCGCCATGCCTAAAACGAATCTGAGCCTTGATGCGGGATTTAAGGCCAGCGGTATCCTGAAAACCGACTTTAACCTGAGTTCTGATAACAGTACTGTCAACGTGAAGTCTGTACTGACATATAAAAGAGGAAACGTTACCTATATCGTTCCTTATTCTGTACAAGCACAGCCTGTGCCCAGTATGAAATATCATCAGGTACAGTTCAACTTACCGTTCAGGAAAAACTAAGGACAATTTGAAAAGAGATTTTGCAGAAAGGCTGTTCGAAAGAACGGCCTTTTTTGTGTTGAGGAATGGGGGTGAGCGAAATGCCCGGAAGGGCGCGGCGGAAAGGGGAACCGGCGATAAAATGAATGTACGGGGCATATAGAATGCGGATGCAGGCAGTTCGGGTATCCAGGTCCAGCTGGCGAGGGGTGGATGATGGAGCTGTCCGGATAGGCGCGACAACGGGGGGACGGACTTACAATACCGTGTGCCGCCAGCGGGAACCAAGCTCAACATCCGGACTATCGAAAATATCTTCCGTATCGTTATCCCCTGATCTTCTTCAGTTCTTCGGCCGTAATCTCCCGGTACCCTTTCGGGACGTCGAAAACAGAGGCCGGTACCGGGCTCAGATCCACCTTGGTGGCGATCACCTTCATTTTGGAGCCGGACTTCACCACAATCTCGAACTCCAGCGGAATGCCTTTCAGGTTCATGAAGCGGCGGTTGTAGGATTTGTTTTCCGGGATGAGGTCCATCGTATAATACACGTCGAACGTAGTACCGTCTTCCATTTTACCGATGGCCTTGCGGCATTTATACCCGGCTATCTCCCGGGTCTCCGTCTGGTCGGTGAACTGTGTGTTGATGTACTTTTTCGTATCCTGCTCGTACCCTTTTTTGTCGGTGCGGATGAGGTACTTGTCCCCATGATTGTCCATCAGCGTCACCACCGTTTCTTCCTGTGCATTGATGAGATAGATATAATTAACCACGTTGAAATTCATGTCTATCCGGCTCTGGTTGCCGCGGATGTACTGGATCATGGAACTGTTGGCGAACATCGCTTCCATCTGGAGCTGTTCAGGCGGCATTTCTACTTTATAGCTTATCCTCGCGTCCGATATGGTACGTTGCGCCAGCAGCGGCGACGCGGCGCCGGCTATGAAGCCTGCCAGCAATCCCCCTATCAGTAACAATTTTCGCATAATTGGTTCTTTAGTACATAGGTATGTGTGAAAATTCTGTGCCAAATGCATTAAATCCGCTACCAGCTTGGCTTTTGCTTATCCAGAAAGGCCCCTACCCCCTTGCGGCAATCCGGGTGCTGGCGGGTTTCAGCGTTCAGGTGGGCGGCTGCTTCCAAGGCGGCGGGCAGCTGCTGGTCGAGCGCCGTGCGCACCAGTTGCTTGGTGATTTTCAGGGAATTGGCCGAAGCGTCCGCACAGAGGCTTTGCGCTACCGCGGCCACGTATGCCTTTATTTCTTCCGCCGGCACCACTTTGTTGATCAGGCCGTAAGCGGCCGCTTCCTCCGCCTGTACCAGGCGACCGGTGAGCAAAAGGTCTCGGGCCCTGCCCTCTCCTATTTTCCGTACCAGGAACACGCTCACCAGCGCGGGCACAAAACCGATGCGTACTTCGGTATACCCGAAGCGCGCGGCCGGTACAGCATAGCTGAGATCGGCCAGCGAGGCCAGGCCGCAGCCGCCGGCTATGGCGTCTCCCTCAATCTGGGCGATCACTACTTTGGGCAGGGTGTACATTTCCTCCATCAGTTGCATGAGCTCCCTCGAGTCGGCGAGGTTTTCCTCGTAATTGTTCCGCTGCAGCTGCTGCAGGTACTCCAGGTCGGCCCCGGCGCAAAACGCTTTGCCGTTGCCGGCCAGTACGATCACCTTCACATCGCCGTCCGCCTCCGCGCGGGCGAAAGCTGCTCTCAATTCCCTGACCAGTTCGCCGTTCAGGGCGTTGCGCTTTTCAGGCCGGTTCAGGGTAATGGTGGCTACCCTGTCTGCCATATGATAGGTTAATCCGGGCATGCTCCAAATGTAAGTGATTTATTTTTACTCAATTACCGGTATACATAACCGCCTGTAAATTAAACGCCTTTGCCGTAAATCCGGCAAAGGCGCTATCAACAGTGTTATTGTAAATCCGGTTTATTTCGTCAGTTCCTCGATCACGTGCCCCACGTTGCCGTTCGGCATCTGGATGCGCAGCATGGCGGCAATGGTGGGCGCAATGTCTGTCATGGCCACGGTGCGGTTGGTTTTGCCCTGGCGCACGCCCCAGCCCATCCAGAGCAGGGGGATATGTGAGTCGTAAGGGTTCCAGAGGCCATGGGTGGTGCCGGTGGAACCCCCGTCGAGCCATCCGGGCTGCAGCACCAACATGATGTCGCCGCTGCGCTGTACGTTATATCCATTGGTCATCATGGATTTCTGCGGCTCCGGCAGCGCCGTGGCGCCCAGTTTATGCAGGTCGAACGCATTGGCGATACCGGGCCATTTCAGCGCTTCGCGGATGATGAACTGTTTAATCTCTTCCAGTTTGCCGGTTTTTTCCAGGGCTTCGTTGTCGAGGCTCAACTGGTAGTTGTAGCCGGACAGGATGGCTTTCTTCACCCCGAATGCCTTTTCTGTAGCGGCGTTCAATGATTTCACCATACCGGCGTCGTCCCAGCTGCCGCCGGGGATTTTATTTTCTTTCAGGAAGCCCGGCACATGCGCCACGGCATGGTCCGCAGTGAGGAAGAACAGCCACTGGCCCTTGCCCACTTTTTTGTCGAGGTACTTGAAAAATTCCGCCAGGTCGCGGTCGAGGCGCAGGTAGGTATCCTCTATTTCGACCGAGTTGGGGCCGTGCTGGTGGCCAACGTAGTCGGTAGACGACAGGCTGACGGCCAGGAAGTCCGTAACCGGCCCCTGTCCCATCTCATGGCCTTCGAGCGCTTTTTTGGCGAACTCGAGGGTAAAGGTATTACCGTAGGGGGTAGACGACAGGATGCCGAAGCTGTTGCCCATGGTGCCCGCCAGTTCGTGCGGGAAGGCGGAATTGTTTTGTCCTTTGAAGCGGCCTTCGTACGGTTTATCGTCTGCCGTGCTCTGCACGTAAGTTTCAACGGGATACAGGGTATTCCACGGCTGGGCGAGGTATTTGGCCGGCAGCTTCTGGTTATTGAAGGCTTCCGCCCATGCCGGGAGGCTCTTCATGTAATAGCTGCTGGTCATGAAATTCCCGGTAACGCCATCGTACCAGTAAGCGGCGGTGGCGCTGTGGCCGGCGGGCAGAATGGACCCGCGGTCTTTAATGGCCACGCCCACCACTTTGCTGCGGAAGTTGGTGGCCATGCGCAGCTCGTCGGTGATGGTAGAGGTATGCATGTTGACGGGGCTCATACGGCCGGCCGCGTCGCTGCCGCCGACTGCCGTCACGGTGCTATCGTCCGTACAATACACGCTGCTCCGGGAGGCCTTGTTGTACCAGGCGTTGCCGATGATGCCGTGAATGGCCGGTACAGAGCCGGTGTATACGCAGGTATGTCCGCAGGCGGTGATGGTGGGGGTATATGGGATAAGGGTGTTTTCGCAGGAAAATCCTTCGTTGAGGATGCGTTTGAAACCGTCGTTCGAATACCGGTCGTTAAAACGGTAGAGATAATCCCATCGCATCTGGTCTACCACCATGCCCACCACTAGTTTGGGCCTGGTCACTTCCTGTTGTGTCTTTTTTCCATAGTTCGGGGGGAAGCCTTTGGTGGGCGAAGTAGCCTTTTGACCAAAAGCAACCGGTGCCGTCAACAGACAAATGACGGTCAATAATTTAATACGGTTCATATAAAACATTAATTAATTCCTAACTTGCTCCGTGATGACGTGGAAAAAATCAAGGCGTAAAAGTAACCTAAGTTTACAAAAAATAATATTTTAATACCTTTGTGAGCGAATTTTAATCTCATTTTAATAATCATATGGATATATTCGAGAAACTGCTGAAGCATAAAGGCCCTATCGGTGAGCACTCCGAAAGAGCCCATGGATACTTCGCTTTCCCCAAGCTGGAAGGTGAAATAGGGCCCCGGATGAAGTTCCGGGGAAAGGACAAGATTGTGTGGAGCCTGAACAACTACCTGGGCCTGGCCAACCACCCGGAAGTTCGCGCCACAGACGCCAAAGCCGCCGCGGATTACGGCCTGGCCTCCCCCATGGGCGCGCGCATGATGAGCGGCAACACCAATTATCATGAGCAACTGGAAAAAGAGTTGAGCGAATACATGGGCAAGGAAGATACCACCCTGCTCAACTATGGCTACCAGGGCATTATGAGCGCTATCGATGCTATCTGTAACCGCCGCGACGTGATCGTGTACGACGCGGAGTGCCACGCTTCCATCATAGACGGCCTGCGCCTGCACCAGGGGCACCGTTACGTGTTCAAGCACAACGATATCGAAGACTGTGAAAAACAGCTGAAACGCGCGGTGGAACTTTGCAAAACCACCGGCGGCGGTATTCTCGTGGTCACCGAAGGCGTGTTCGGCATGGCCGGCGACCAGGGTAAGCTCAAAGAGATTGCCGCGCTGAAAGACAACTATGAATTCCGCTTTATGGTCGACGATGCGCACGGGTTCGGCACCATGGGTAAAACCGGGGCCGGTACCGGCGAAGAGCAGGGCGTGCAGGACAAAATCGACCTGCTGTTCAACACCTTCGCGAAATCCGGTGCTTCCATCGGCGCTTTCATGAGCGGCGACAAAGATATCATCAGCTACCTGCGCTACAACATGCGCTCACAGATATTTGCCAAATCCATTCCCCTGCCCATCGTGATCGGCCACCTGAAAAGGGTGCAGCTGATGCGCCAGCAGCCGCAGCTGAAAGAAAAGCTGTGGAGCAATGTGAACAAGCTGCAGCAGGGCCTGAAAGACAGGGGTTTCAACATCGGCCGCACCAATTCGCCGGTTACCCCCATCTACCTGCAGGGCGACATTCCGGAAGCCACCGCCATGTGCCTCGACCTCCGCGAAAACTACAACATCTTCTGTTCCATTGTGGTATACCCTGTGATACCCAAAGGCCAGATCATTTACCGCCTGATCCCCACCGCGGCTCATTCCGACGAGGACATTGAGCTGACGCTGAAAGCTTTCACCGAAACCAAGGCGAAGCTCGACCAGAAGGTATATGCCGTAGCGGAAATTCCCATGGTATAACCACGTAAGTAAGTACCTTTCATAAGGAAAAGGGGCGCTCTCCGGGGCGCTCCTTTTTTATTGCAGCAAGGCGCATGCAGATATTCTATTGACAAGGCTTAACAAGTGTGTAAAAAATTTCCGGGAAGCGCAGGGCCGAGCCGCCCGGTACCGCCGAAGTGTGCGACGCAACGGGGGCCTGATCAGGGCACGGATGCCGGGCTCCATCACCAAATACAGGAAAGCAAGGACAAAAAAGACGGATGGTTCGGGCGAAACCCAGGCTGAATACCCTTTACAGGAAAGTACCGGCAAAAAAAGAGGGCTGATGGTTAGTCAGCCCTGAAACAAATCGTTCTTTCACTAGGTGTAATACATGATCTTAAGAATCGATCGTTCATGAGGACATGGTAATAATAAAAAGTTAAGGTCATCATAGAATGTGGCTTACGGCGGTAAACCAAATCTGTTTATGAACAATTACTTTATAAAATATCTTTAGGGGATGGATTTTGTTTTAAGGCGCTTGCTCAGGGCGCTGCTTCCTCGAACGTTAACCGTTGCTTTACAACGTTAATCAAAAATAACGTAGTTATACGTGAATTCCATAACACGAAGGTTGTATTTTGTTAACGCGATGTTAAAACGGCCCTGGAAAGCGTATCCTCCCCCATCCCCCGGCACCTCCGCAAAACGCAACAGTTCTCTCCGCGCCGGACAAAAAATTCCCGAATTGATAAACAACGGCCCTCTACCTGCCCGTACCTTTGCGCCACTTTTCTTAACAATCATATGAGAGCGATATTAACAATTGCCCTGGTGGCCTTTTCCGGCCTGGGTGCACAGGCGCAGGAAGGCGTCATCAAAGGCGTGGTGCGGAGTGATAACGGGCAGCCGGCCGCCTTTACCAACGTGAGCATCCCGGCATTGAAAAAAGGCACCGTGGCGGCTGCCAACGGCCGCTACCTGCTGTCGGCGCCGCAAGGCGCCCATACGCTCCGTTTTTCGGGCGTAGGCGTGAAAGCGGTGGAAAAGGAAGTGACGATCGGCGCCGATACAACGGTGCTGGACATAGACGTTTCTGGCAGCAGCGACCTGAAAGAAGTGATCGTATCCGCCAGCCGCCGGCAGGAAACGCTGGACGAAGTACCGTCGTCCGTGACCATTGTGGGCTCGCGCGACCTGGCGGTGCAGAAAGGGATCAGCAACAACGTGTCCGACATCCTCGCCAATACCGTACCCGGCCTGGGTTTCAGCGGTAACCAGACCGGCAACACCGGCCAAACCCTCCGCGGGCGCAACCTGCTGGTGATGATCGACGGCATCCCGCAATCCACTCCGCTCCGCAACGGCGGCCGCGACATCCGCACCATCGACCCCTCCGCCATCGAAAGAGTGGAAGTGATCAAAGGCGCCACGGCCATTTACGGCAACGGTGCCGACGGCGGGCTCATTAACTACATCACCAAAAAAGGCGACAAAACGAAAGGGCTCAGCGGCGAAACCACCCTGGGCGCCAATACCCAGCTGAAAAGCGCGCAACATACCGGCGGCTTCGCCGTGGGGCAACTGTTGTCCGGCGCCTATAAAAAGTGGGACTTCGTGATCAGCGGCCATTATGAACAGACCGGCGTGTATAAAGACGCCAAAGGCGGAATACTGAGCCCCGACTACGGCCTGGGCGAAACCCAGCTCTGGAACGGCTTTGCGAAGTTGGGATACGACATCAACGACCGTAACCGGCTGGAGCTGATGTACAACTTCTTCGGCAGCCAGCAGCGCAGCGATTACATCCAGAAGCCAGGCAAATACGGCGATTCCGCCTCCACCGGCATCCCCGGCAAACGCCTGGGCGAGCCCGAGGGCACGCCCTTCAACCATAACGCCAGCCTGCATTACAGCAGCGAAGGCATCATCGGCGGCACAGACCTCGATGTGAACCTGTACATGCAGCGCTTCCATACCACCTACAGCTGGAGCCCTACCTTCGAGAACGGCGGCCAGTCGGAGATCACGTCCAAAAAACAGGGGTTGCGCATCAACCTCAGCTCTCCCATCCGCCTGGGCCGGCACTACGACATGCAGCTTGTGTACGGTCTCGATTTCATGAACGACATCACGGCGCAAAACCTCACAGACGGCCGCGTATGGGTGCCCGAAATGGACATGAAAAACTATGCGCCCTATGCCCAGCTGAAAACCACCTTTTACAAACACCTCGTACTGAAAGCCGGCGCCCGTTTTGAAAACATCAACATCGGCGTGCCCGACTATACCACCATCAAAACACAGAACCGCGTAACCGGCGCTTTCACGGAAGGCGGCGTGGCCGTTACCGGCGGCACCCTGCGGTACAACGCCCTGGTGTACAATGCCGGCCTGCGTTACAACCAATTCCGCTGGTTCAAGCCTTTCATCAGCTATTCCCAGAGCTTTTCCATCATGGAAATCGGCCGTACGCTCCGCACCGCCAAACAGAACACGGTGGCCCTGCTGAAAACAAAAGCGGTGATCTCCCATAACTACGAAGCAGGCTTCAGCAGCACGCTCGGGCCGGTGGATCTCGAAGCCAGCTATTACATCAGTACATCCGACCTCGGTTCTTCCTTCGTGGAAAAAGGCGGGGTATTCGAAATCGCCCGCTCACCGGAAAGGGTATACGGCTTTGAAATAGCTGCAGACGCCCGCCTGCTGCGCAACCTCCATGCCGGCGGCTCCTATTCCTACACCGAAGGCAAAAGAGACGTGAACGACAACGGCAAGTTCAGCGACGGCGCAGACGTGTACCTGGGTGGCGACCGCATTGCCGCACCCAAGGCTACTGCTTACATCCGCTACAGCCCGCTGCCCCAGTGGAGCGTGCGCCTGCAGATGCTGCACGCCGGTAGCCGCAAAAGGTTCGCACCCGTAAACGGCATCTATTCCTACGGTACCGGCCCGGTGAACAGCTTCTCCACCTTCAGCCTGTTCTCCACCCTGCAGCTCGACACCCACAGCAGCCTGGCACTGGGTGTAGACAACCTGTTCGACAAAGATTATTATACCGTAGCTTCGCAGTGGGACGGCCGCAATGAGAACTACATCAAGGGGAACGGCGCACGGCTGAGCCTGAGCTATACTTATAAATTCTGATCTTTTGAATAAACAGATTTTCCGGATACATCGCATCACGGGTTTGATAGCAGGAGTTTTTCTCCTGCTATTGAGTTTTACGGGAAGCCTGTTGGTGTTCAGCGACGAAATCGATCAGAGCCTGAACGCCACCGCCTTTCATGTGAAACCGGAAGGCCCGCGCCGCGCCCTGAACGAACTGTACCGCACGGGCGCCGCCGCCGTGCCCGGCAACCCCTATGTGTATTTTCTCCGCCTCCCGCAGGCCCCGTCCGAAACGGTGGTCATGCGGGCCGAATATTCGGCGGACCATAAAGTTTACATTTACCTCCACCCTTACACGGGCCGCGTGCTGCATACCCGCAGCAATAAAGGATATTTCACCGGTGCGCTGCTGTACCTCCACTTCACGCTGCTCAACGGCCGCAACGGCTCCATCGCCGTGATGATCATCGGTTTCCTCATTATCATTTCCCTGCTCACCGGTATTTACGTGTACCGCAAGCACCTGCTGAAAGTGCTCACCTTCCGCGATAAAATCGAATGGAAGCACCGCAGCAGGCGTTGGCGCAACCTGCACCGGGTAGTGGGCGTATGGGCGTTGCTGTTCAACCTGTTGATCGTCATCACGGGCATCCTCATCCAGTTCAAGGTAGTGGGCGCCCGCGTAGGGAAAAAAGCTCCTTCCGTGGCCGTTAATGCACCGATCGATTTCGACCGCGCCTACCAGGTGGCCCGGGGCGGCATTGCGGACTTTTCCATCCTGGGGGTGCGCCCGCCGAAGAAAGCCGGCGACCCCGTGGCGTTTACCGGCAACGCGGGCGAAAGCCGCGTTTTAGGCGAGTACAATTCTTCCGTGAGCATCGACCCTGCCACGAATGCCATCGTCAAAAAGACCGACTTTAAAAACGCGTCTTTGGGCAAAAAACTCAATGCCAGCGTCAACCAGCTGCACTTCGGCAACTTCGGCGGGGTGGGGCTGAAAATCGTGTACTGCCTGCTTGGGCTCACACCTGGCATCATGGCCCTGTCGGGCATCCTCATCTGGTGGCGGCGAAAGTACGTGGTGAAGCGGAAACGCGGCGGGCGGTAACGGCATTGCAACAAGAAGCAATCCCGGCGGAGACATGCAGATGGCAACGGGGTGCCGGATGCCGCGTGAGGCAATAGTCGTCCTAAAAAAAAGCGTGCATGCCATAAAAAACGGGCGCACCGGATAAAACAAAAGGCGGCCTTTATGGGCCGCCTTTTTATATGCAGGGAGATTTGCCTACAGGTGATTTTCCAGCGAGGTGTCGTATTTACCTTTCCATGCCGCAACCTGGCCCCAGTTTTCACTGTCTACCACAATGCTGTCGCCTTTTACGGTACCGATCTTCTCGCAGCGAACCGAATGTTCGGACGCGTCTACCAGACCATGGAGCAGCGCCTCGAATTTCTCTTTGTTTTCGGGGCTAACGCTCACCACTACGCGGCTCTGCGCTTCACCGAAGAGATAGGCGTCTTTCCGGAAGTGTTTGTTGGTATGCACATCGAAGCCCAGCCCTTTGACCATGGCGCTTTCGAGCAGGGTTATGAAGAGGCCGCCTTCGCTGACGTCGTGCGCGGACTGGATGAGGCCGGCGTTGATCAGTTTCGTGATGGCCTGTTGCAGCTTGTGCTCTTCTTCCAGGTTGAAATGCGGCGCCGGGCTGAATTCAACGCCGATCAGCTTGTGCAGGTACTCTGAACTGCTGATGTCGTTATAGCTGCGGCCTACCAGGTAAATGAGGTCGCCCGCTTGTTTGAAATCGAGCGTCATACGCTGGTCCATGCTGTCGAGCACGCCCAGCATGCCGATGGTGGGCGTGGGGTACACGGGGCCGTCGGGCGACTGGTTATAGAAGCTCACGTTACCACCGGTAACGGGTGTATTGAATTTGCGGCAGGCCTCGCCCATGCCTTTGATGGCATGTACGAACTGGAAGTATACTTCCGGATCGTAAGGGTTGCCGAAGTTGAGGCAGTTGGTGATGGCCACCGGTTCGCCGCCGCTGCACACGATGTTGCGGGCTGCTTCGGCTACGGCTATTTGTCCGCCCGCATGCGGGTCTGCATGCACGTAGCGGCTGTTGCAATCCGTTGTTACGGCCAGCGCCTTCTGGGTGCCTTTCACCAGTACGATGGAAGCATCGCTCGGGGCGTTGGTGCTGGCGTTGGCAGTGCCCACCATGCTGTCGTACTGCGTGTATACCCAGCGTTTGGAAGCGATGTTCGGCAGCTGGGAAATTTTCTCCGCAACGGGTTTGGCCTGGGTGATGTCCGGGATGTTCTGAATATCGAATGCCTTTACTTTTTCGAAGTATTTCGGCTCTACGTAAGCGCGGTGGTACTGGGGAGCGCCGCCGCCAAGCACGAGGCTTTCCGCGGGCACTTCCGCTTCGAGCACGCCGTTCATATAAAAGCGGAGAACGGGCTCTTTGGTTACTTCACCGATCTGTACGCAGTGGAGGTCCCATTTATCGAAGATGTCGAGCACTTCTTTTTCGCGGCCTTTCTCCACCACGATCAGCATGCGCTCCTGGCTTTCGGAGAGGAGCATTTCCCATCCCTTCATGTTTTGCTGGCGGGTGGGCACTTTGTCGAGGTGGATAATCATGCCGTGTTCTCCTTTGGCGCTCATTTCAGCGGTGGAGCAGGTGATACCGGCGGCGCCCATGTCCTGCATGCCGATGAGGGCGTTCGTTTTCACCACTTCGAGGCAGGCCTCGAGAAGTTTCTTTTCCTGGAAGGGGTCGCCTACCTGTACGGCCGGCAGGTCTTTGGCGCTTTCTTCGGTGATGTCGGCCGACGCGAAGGATGCGCCGCCGATGCCGTCTTTACCCGTGGCGGAGCCTACGATAAATACGGGGTTGCCTTCACCGTGCGAGGTGGCAGACACCATGGTGCCCACTTTCAGTACGCCAACGCTCATGGCGTTTACGAGGGGGTTGGTGCCATAACAGTCTTCAAAATACACTTCACCGCCTACGGTGGGCACGCCGAAGCAGTTGCCGTAGTGGCCGATGCCGTCTACCACGCCCTTGAGCAGGTGCTGGGTTTTGGCGTCGTTGATGTTACCGAAGCGCAGGGAGTTGAGCGCCGCGATGGGGCGTGCGCCCATGGTAAAAATATCGCGGTGGATACCGCCAACACCGGTGGCGGCACCCTGGAAGGGTTCAAGTGCGGAGGGGTGGTTATGCGATTCGATCTTGAATACGCAGGCCCAGCCGTCGCCGATGTCTACAAGACCGGCATTTTCTTCACCAGCTTTCACCAGCAGGCGGCCGCCTTCGCGGGGCAGACTTTTGAGCCATACGATGGAATTCTTGTAACTGCAGTGTTCACTCCACATAACAGAGTACATGCTGAGTTCGGTGAAATTCGGTATGCGGCCCAGGATGGATTTAATACGTTCAAATTCGTCTGCGGTAAGTCCTAACTGTTCGGCGGTTTCTACTGTGGTTTGCATGTAATGATGAAGATTTAAAAAGAAGATGCAAAACTACATAGATTTCCTGCAAATGACAAGAAAACAGTGGCGCCGGCCCAATACACATTAGTTTATTTTAAATATATCAGTTTAAAGAGTCCGAACCCTCGAATATTTACTCAAAAATTAAAAATATAAGGTTTTTTCGGGACAATTGCAATATTTTGGTTAAAAAAACGGACACTTCTTGCATATTAACTGAAACTGGCGTTCTTTTGTAAAAAATAATTCACATCATGCAATCGTTACGCTTTCAGGCGCTGGAAAATCTCACCGGCGTTGATTTTAAAGTAAAGCCCGAACTGAATGGAAAAATCACAGACGTGTTCGGCAGCAATGTGTTTACCGGCAAAGCAGTACGGGAACACCTGAGTGATGAGGCTTACAAGAGCCTGATGAACTCTATCAAAGGTGGTAATAAGATCGAGCGTAAAATGGCTGATCAGATTGCTTCGGGCCTGAAATCCTGGGCAATGAAAAAAGGCGTTACCCACTATACCCACTGGTTCCAACCGCTTACTGGTACTACCGCAGAAAAGCACGACTCTTTCTTTACTATTAAAGGTGACGGCTCCAGCATCGAAACTTTCGACGGCGACGCCCTGGTACAACAGGAGCCCGATGCGTCCAGCTTCCCCAACGGCGGTATCCGCGCCACTTTCGAGGCCCGCGGTTACACGGCATGGGACCCCTCCTCTCCTGCTTTCATCATTGAGCAAGGTACAGGAAAAACACTTTGCATCCCTACCATTTTCGTAGCTTACACCGGCGAATCGCTGGACTATAAAGCTCCGTTGCTGAAAGCGCTGTCTGCCCTGGACAAAGCTGCTGTAGACGTGTGCAACTACTTCGACAAAAACGTAACCAAAGTAACTGCTACCCTTGGCTGGGAACAGGAATATTTCATGATCGACGAAGGTCTGGCCAACGCCCGTCCTGACCTGCTGCTCACCGGCCGCACCGTGGTTGGCCACGCACCTGCGAAAGGCCAGCAGCTGGAAGACCACTACTTCGGCGCCATCCCCGAGCGTGTATACGCTTACATGCGCGACTTCGAAGAAGAGTCTTACAAACTGGGCATTCCCTTAAGAACCCGTCACAACGAGGTGGCTCCCGCACAGTTCGAGTGCGCGCCCATTTTCGAGGAAGTGAACATCGCGGTGGACCACAACTCCCTGCTGATGGACGTGATGAGCAAAGTGGCCAAACGCCACAAGCTGAAGGTATTGCTCCACGAAAAACCTTTCGCAGGCATCAACGGTTCAGGTAAACACAACAACTGGTCGCTCGCTACCGACACCGGTGTGAACCTGCTGGCTCCCGGCAAAACGCCGAAAACCAACCTGATGTTCCTCACTTTCTTTGTGAACACCATCAAGGCCGTACATGACTATGCAGACCTGCTGCGCGCTTCCATCGCGTCTCCGAGCAACGACTTCCGTCTCGGCGCCAACGAAGCTCCCCCGGCCATCATTTCCGTATTCACCGGCAAATACCTGTTCGACGTACTGCAGGAAGTAAAAAGCCGTGTTAATAACAAATTCGACGAGCAGGATGAAGCTATCCTGAAACTCGACCTGCACCGCCACATTCCGGAACTGTTGCTGGACAACACCGACCGTAACCGTACTTCTCCGTTCGCCTTCACCGGCAACAAGTTCGAGTTCCGCGCCGT
>CBFGZV010000040.1:0-49089 GCA_965653365.1 uncultured Chitinophaga sp.
TTTCGTGTACGATTGTTTAGTTTTACACCCATGAGATGGATTTTATTAGGATGCGTGCTGGGCGTTTGCAGCGCGCCAGTGAACGCACAGCAAACCGAAGCCGTGGTAACCTACGGTTTCCGGAACAATGGAAAAGAAACGCGCAGTGAACAGCAACTTTTTATCAAGGGTTCCCAGGTGCGCCTGGCGCCGCAGGGCAAACAATCCGAACAACAATTCCTTCACACCGGCCAGCAGGCCAGCTTCCAGGTGCTGGGCGGCTACACGCTGAAGAAACCCTTCGCGGAATATCTGAAACCGGAACTGCTGCCGGGTACAGACACCATCCTCGGCATTCCCTGTAAAAAAGCAAAGGTCTTCATCCGGTCCAACACCATCGAGGTGTGGTACACGAACAACCTGAAAATCAAAGGTACCCCCAACATCACCATCGCGCCCGGGCTCGGGCTGGTGCTGAAAACCATCCGCAACGGCAACGCAGAAACGTTCGCCAAAAACATCACCTACCGCCCCGTCACCAAAGAGGAACTTTCGTGGCCGGCTTCCTGGGGCACGCTGGTAGACGAGCCCACGTATCAGCGCCAGGTAATCGAAAGCCGCTATACCACGCTGCCCATATTCGACCGCGAGCAGATCGCCTTCGGCAACAATCCCGCCAATCCGGCGCCGGGCCAGCCGAACACCACCTACCGCTTTTCCGGCGGCACCGTGATCCTCAAAAAAGTAAGCCTGCCCACCACAAAGCCGGGCCAGCGGCTCTTTGCGGAATTGGTGCAATATTCCAACGGAGATGCGTACGACCGTACCGGGTCGGTGTTCATGATCCCGACAGACAAAGCTGTTTCTTTCCTCGACGGCCTGGAAAAAGGCGTACAGGCGCTGCCGTTATACCATGCGCGCAACGGGAAAAAATACCAGGGCGTAACGGCTACGGACCAGTACCTGCCGCCGCTGGAGCTGATGCGCTTTTTCACCCCCTTCGGCGTGCGCCACTTCAACGCGCAGGCCAAAATAAAAGGATACGACTGGGCGGATTCGGCGGTGTATAAACAAGATATTACCGCGCTGCTGCCCCGCCTGCAGGGCGATGTGTGGATCGGCATCTTCATCGGCAACTACGACAAAGGCGGCCACAAAGCCAGTCTGCAGTTCAAATACTACCCGGGCTACGACGGCGAAAGCAGCGCCGCCGCCAAAACGTGGATCATGCCCGTTTTCAACAGCACCAACCTCATGGAAATGGCCGGGCAGGAATACGGCACCATGTTCGACACGGATTCCCTCACCGTTACCGTCAGCATTCCCGAAGGCGTCAAAAACCTGAAGCTGCGCTACATCACCACCGGCCATGGCGGCTGGGGCGGCGGCGACGAGTTCGTGCCGAAGCAGAATGAAATTTTCGCGGACGGCAAACGGGTATATCATTTCACGCCCTGGCGCGAAGACTGCGGCACCTACCGCCTGCTCAACCCCGCATCCGGCAACTTCGGCAACGGCCTTTCTTCGTCCGACCTGAGCCGGTCCAACTGGTGCCCCGGCACGCTCACCCTGCCGGTAGAGATCCCGCTGCACGACTTGAAGCCCGGCACGCATACGCTGCAGGTGGCCATCCCGCTGGGGAAACCCGAAGGCGGCAGCTTCAGCGCCTGGAACGTATCCGGCGTGCTGATCGGCGACAAAGAATAGTCTTCATAAGGGTTGATGAGCTTTCGTCAACCCCAATTTTTTATATGCAACAACTTTTACAGGGCATCATCGAAGGACTGCAGCAGATGACGTGGATAGACGTAACGGCCGTGCTGTTCGGTGTGCTGAGCGTACTCTGCTCGCGGCAAAACAGTGTGTGGGTGTACCCCACCGGCATCATCAGCACGGTGCTGATCGTATATGCGTACGTGCAGCCCGGCGTGGGCCTGTATGGCGAAGCGGCCCTGAACGTATATTATTTCATCATGAGCGTGTACGGCTGGTACCATTGGACGCACCGCGACCGCCGGCAGCAGGAAGTGTCGATATCGCTTACCAGCCGCCGCGAAATGGGCATCGCGCTGGCCATCGCCCTGCTCGGCTGGGGCCTGATCTACCTGGTGTTGGAATACTTTTCCGATTCCACCGTGCCCATGCTCGACGCGTTCGTATCGTCCACCGCCTGGAGCGGCATGTGGCTGCTGGCGCGGCGCAAGATCGAAAACTGGATCTTCCTGAACGTCTCCAACTTTGTGGCAGTGCCCCTGCTGTTCTATAAAGCCCAGCCACTCTATGCCTTTTTAACCATCTTCCTGTTCATTGTGGCGGTAAACGGGTATTTTCACTGGCTGAAGCTCTACCGCTTACAACTAAACGAAAACAGACCTTGAAAAAAATAGTGGTCATAGGCCCGGAATCGACCGGGAAAAGTACGCTGAGCGCCCAGCTGGCAGCGCATTTCAACACGGTATGGGTGAAAGAGTTCGCGCGGGGTTACCTCGAAACGCTGCACAGGCCCTACGATGAACAAGACCTGCTGGCCATCGCCGAAGGGCAGTTACGGGCGGAAGACGAAGCGGCTGCGCAGGCGGGCGGGCTGCTGATCTGCGATACCGATCTCTACGTAATCAAAGTGTGGAGCGAAGCCAGGTACGGCGATTGCGACCCGCGCATCCTCGACCTCATCGCCAGCCGGCGGTACGATGGTTACCTGCTGACCTATATCGACATTCCATGGGAAGACGACCCTCAACGCGAGCACCCGCTGCCGGAAGAACGGGAATACTTCTATAACATTTACCGCGACATCGTCATCAACTCCGGCCTGCCCTGGGCAGACATCCGCGGCAGCTATGAAGAAAGACTGAAAACCGCGGTTGCGGCGGTGGAGGGGTGGAAGAAGATGTAGATTCCATCAAATTATGGGATCAATCCGGCGTTGCTTGTGGATGCCGTGATGAGTGCTTGCCGGCGGCGCCGGGCTGGTTAAAGCGTTATTTCACCAACTCCATCACATCCTTATCGCCGGAAAGATTGCGCATCTGCAACAGAATTTTACGCTGGCGGATATAAGTGATGCGTGCCGGCGGCACAACCGTGTAAGTAACGGGATTGGGAAAGCAGGCGATGATCATGGCGGACTCTTCCCGGTTGAGGCTGGCGGCGGGTTTGTGATAGTACGCCTGTGCCGCGGCCCCGATGCCGAAAATACCTTCGCCCGTTTCCGCCACGTTGAGATACATTTCGAGAATGCGTTTCTTACCCCATATCTTTTCGATCATAAAAGTAAAATATACTTCGAGGCCCTTGCGGATGTAACTGCGGCCCTGCCAAAGAAACACGTTTTTGGCCACCTGCTGGCTGATGGTGCTGGCGCCCCGGATCTTTTTGCTCTGCTTGTTGTGCTTCATCGCTTTCTCGATGGACTTGAAATCAAACCCGTCGTGATCGGGAAATAGCTGGTCTTCGCTCGCTATGGCGGCCAGTTTCACGTGCTGCGACATTTCGTCGAGCCGCACATAATCGCGCTGAAAGGATTTATCGGAGTCCCACAGGCTGAACCAGCTGCTGATCATAGTGGCCGTAATGGGCGGGTTTACCCAGCGGAGTAAAATGATGTACAACAGTTGCGCTACGAACAGAATGAGAAATATTTTTTTTAACAGCCGCCAGGTTCTGGGGACGATTCCTTTTAATTTCATCCAGGTGTTTTTCAATACCGGGCGGAAAGTTAGCAAGATTATTGCGTATTTTTCAAAAGCAACATTGCCGCAGTGCCGATTGTTATACAGTTATACAAAACAGGAATATGAGATTAGAACTGCATCCGCAGAACCCGAACCCGCGGAATCTGAAAACGATTATCGAATGCCTGAAAGATGGCGGGGTGGTGATTTACCCGACAGATACCGTGTACGGCATGGGCTGCGACATTTTCAAACCGGAGGCGGTGGAACGCATCAGCCGCATTAAAGGAATCGATCCGAAGAAGTCGCACTTTTCATTCATCTGCTACGACCTCAGCCATCTGACCGACTATACCAAGAGTGTAGACACGCCGTTGTTCCGGCTCCTGAAAAAGGCGCTGCCCGGGCCATACACCTTTATTCTGCCCGCCAGCAGGCAGGTGCCGAAAATGCTGAAGACAAAACGTGATACGGTGGGTATCCGCGTGCCCGACAACCTCATCTGCCGCACGCTGGTCAAGGAGCTGGGCAACCCCATCATGAGCACGTCTTTACCGGTGGAAGAGTATGTGGAAGAATACACCGACCCGGAAATCATCCACGACAAATTCGGCAAACTGGTAGATATCGTGATCGACGGCGGGCCCGGCGGCATCGTAACGTCTACGGTGGTGGACTGTACCGGGCCGGAGCCAGAACTGGTGCGGGAAGGCGCGGGCAACTGGGAAGAGCTTGTGTAACGCATAAAAAAAGAGCGGCCCTGTAAAAGTGCCGCTCTCTCTATATAGCATGACCGGAATTATAACCCCATCTTTTTCGCCAGCTCTTTCGGGATGGCGTTTTTGTTCACCATATAACAGGTGGTTTTGTAGGCAAAATATGGGAGCGAAGCATAGAAATAGCCTCCACACTCGTTTTTGGTGCCCCATGAGTTTTTCACGATGAAAAATTTATTGCCCTGCTGGTCTTTTGCCAGGCCCGTGATGTGCATGCCATGATCGTCCTGTGTTTCGAAGTTGTCGAACGCCAGCTGGCGGTTTTCCTGGGTGATCGCTTTTTCCTTCGCGGGCTCGGTGAAGAGCGCCTGGCGTTCTTTTTCGCTGTAGTCCATCCAGTCTTTTTCCGGAACGATGGCGAGCCCGTCTTTGAACGAAAATCCTTTTTCGCTTACATCGGCTGCCCATGCCAGGGTGTAACCGTTGAGCACGGCCTGTTCGGCGATAGTGTTGAACTCATTCAGCGGAACGTTATATACTTTCTCCCAGTTCCAGTTATCCGGCACTTCCAGCACAAACTGGCTATAGAAGGGATGATGGTTAAAGGAGGAAATGATCACGTAATCGTTCGCGTCCAGTCCCAGGTCTTTCGCGAAAGACTGCGGGGTATAGGACTTGCCTTTGTAGGTGAATTTTTCGGGTGTGTCACCCAGGTAGGCGTCGAGCACACCGTTTACCGCCTTCTGCCAGGAGGGGTTCACGGTTTTGGCATCGCCGAGGGTTTTCACCATGCCTTCGAGCAGGCCCAGCATTTCGCTGTGGTTGTAGGTTTTGTCGCGGTTACCATCGTACGCGTCCTGCGGCACGAGGCCGAAGTTGCGGAGGCAGAGCAGGTCGTCCGGGAAGCCGCCGCCTTCGCCGAAGTTGCTTTTACCGTGCATGCGCACGTAATTGGCGGCTTTCAGCGGATACATTTTCCGCACCACGAACATTTCGCTCAGGTTCAGGTCTTGGCCCTTGCCTTTGCGCAGCAGCTCCGATTCAAAAAAGGAAAGACCGGAAAAAGACCAGCAGGTGCCGGTTTGGCCCTGGTTCTGCACGCCGAAGGCGTCGTTACTTTTGAGTACGGTAAACTGGTACTGGCTGCCCCCTTTGTTGGTCAGCGGCACCTGCGCGGCGGCAGCCATAGTCAGGCATACGGCTGCGCCCATCAACAACGCTTTTCTCATTTTATCAGACAGATTTTGTTGTAATAATGGGCAAATGTAATGGATACCGGCGTTACGGCCCATCGGATGTTTGATGAGCGGCAGGGTGGCACAGGTGAATGCGCGTGCCGGCGGGTTGCAACTTACGGCGTATCGGACGCCTGGTGGGCGGCCTCATATTGCTCGCGGGTAATTTCCCAGCGCCAGAGCTCTCCCGCATCGGTGCCGTTAACGGCGCCGGCGAAATGCATCCCGCACTTCTGCAGTACTTTCACGGCGGCATTATATTCTTCGAGGGTATGGGCAATCACTTTTTGAACATAGGTGTGGTTAAACGCAAAACGGATCAGCACTTCCGCCATCTCCGTGGCGTAGCCCTGCTCCCGGTAGTCGACAGACACTTCGTAACCGATTTCCACCACGCCGTCTGGCGTGGGACGGCCTTTGAAGCCGCCGGTGCCGATGAGGCGGTTGTCTGCCTGGTGGATGGCCAGGTAAAAGAACCATCCCAGCAGGGCCGGATCATTGCGCAGCTTATCGTAAGCTACCAACACCATTTCAGGAAATTCTGTCCAGTTTTCCGGTACGTCTACTCCTAAAATCTGAGCTAATGCTTCATTCCCGTGCAGCAACGCTTCAAAATATTTCAACGTGCAGGGTAACAACTGTAACCTTGAGGTTTGGATCATATGTGAAAACTAGTAAAGGATTTCCGGAAATGCAAGCGGCATGCCAGGAAAGAATTGACAGATTTCGGATGACAAATATACAGGCGGGAAGCGCGGGTTAATGCGCCTCCAGCCAGTTTTTACCGGTGCCCAGTTCGGCCTCCACGGGCACGCCCAGGGGCATGGCATTGCGCATCCCTTCCAGGATGAGCGGTTTGATAATTTCCACCTCGTCGAGGTGCGCATCAAACACCAACTCGTCATGTACCTGCAGCAGCATGCGGGAGCGGAAGTTGTGCTCGCGGAATGTTTTGTGCAGCGAAATCATCGCCAGCTTGATGAGGTCGGCCGCCGTGCCCTGGATGGGCATGTTGATGGCGTTGCGCTCGGCAAAACCACGCACCACGGCATTGGAGGAGTTAATGTCTTTCAGCCAGCGCTTGCGGCCCATCATGGTTTGTACGTACCCGTTTTTCCGGGCGGATTGTACCTGGTTTTCCATATAGGCCTTGATGCCGGGATATTGCGCAAAATAGTTGTCGATCAGGCTTTTGGCTTCGCTGCGTGGGATGCCGAGGTTTTCGCTCAGCCCAAACGCGCTCTGGCCGTAGATGATGCCGAAGTTCACGCTCTTCGCATTGCGGCGCATATCGGAGGTAACGTCTGAAAGGTCAACCCCGTAGACTTTTGCCGCCGTGGCAGTGTGAATATCGGTGCCGCTTTTGAAGGCCGCTGTCATATTTTCATCTTCGCTGATGGCGGCGATGATACGGAGCTCAATCTGGGAGTAGTCGGCAGACAGGAGGGTGAATTCCTCATTACGCGGCACGAACGCCTTCCTCACCTCGCGGCCCCGTTCCGTACGGATGGGGATGTTCTGCAGGTTCGGGTTATTGGAGCTGAGGCGGCCGGTAACGGCCACGGCCTGGTTATAGGAAGTGTGCACCCGGTTGGTGCGCGGGTTGATCATTAACGGCAACGCATCTACGTAAGTCGACTTCAGCTTGCTCAGCTCCCGGAACACGAGGATGTTTTCCACGATGGGGTGCTTGGCCGAGAGTTTGGCCAGCACGTCTTCGCCCGTGGCGTATTGGCCGGTGCGGGTTTTTTTCGCCTTCGGGTCCAGCTGCAGCTTTTCGAACAGCACCTCACCGAGCTGTTTCGGGGAGGCGAGGTTGAACCGTACACCGGCCTGCTGGTACACGCTTTCCTCCGCCGTTTTGATTTCGGACTCGAGGGAGCGGGAGTAATCGGCCAGCGCCTGCGTATCGATGGCGATGCCTTCGTACTCCATGTCGGTGAGCACTTTCACGAGGGGGTTCTCGATGCGGTACAGCACGTCTTCCACCTTTCGTTCCGTTACCAGGGGCACGAACTTGCTTTTCAGCTGGAGGGTGATGTCTGCGTCTTCCGCTGCGTATTCCTTGATTTTTTCCAGCTCCACGTCGCGCATGCTGCCTTGCGTTTTCCCTTTTTTGCCGATCAGTGTTTCGATGGACACGGGGGCGTACTGGAGGTATTGCGCGCTTAGCAAATCCATGCTGCGGCGGCCTTCCGGCTCAATGAGGTAGTGGGCCAGCATGGTGTCGAAAATGGTGCCTTTTACTTCGATGCCGTACCATTTGAGCACAATGAGGTCGTATTTGGCGTTCTGGCCGATGAACAGGGCGTCTTCCCGGTCGAATACGGGGCGGAAGCGCTCCAGTATCTCGATGGCGCCCTCGCGGTTGGCCGGCATGGGAATATACCAGCCTTCGCCGGGCTGGATAGAAAAGCTCATGCCCACGATATCTGCGGCATTGGCGTCTGTGCCGGTCGTTTCCGTATCGAAGCTGATTTCCGGAACGGTCATCAGCGTGGCTACCACGGCGGCGTGCTCCTCCGGTGTGGTGGCGAGATAGTAGGTATGCGGGGTGTTGTCGATGTTCTTATCGGCAACGAGGCCGGCCGGTTCGATTGCTTCCGCCTGCTGGGCGAGGTTTTCGGCCGGAGCCGTTTCCACGGCGTTGCCGAAGAGGTCTTGCTGCACCGGTTTGCCGGCTGCGGCGGCTTCCCCGCCGATGGCGCTGAAAGTATCGCCCAATATACGTTTGCCGAGGGTCTTGAATTCCAGCTCAGAGAAAATTTCGGTGAGCTGTTCCTTGTTCACCTCGGTGCAGCAGAAATCCTCTTCATGAAAACTTACCGGTACGTTGGTGATGATAGTGGCCAGTTTTTTGGAGAGGATGGCGCTTTCCGCGCCGGCTTTTATTTTCTCGCCCATCTTCCCGCTGATCTTGTCGGCGTTGGCCAGCACATTTTCGAGCGAGCCCCATTCCGCCAGCAGCTTCATGGCCGTTTTTTCCCCTACGCCGGGGATGCCGGGAATGTTGTCCACGGAGTCGCCCATCAGGCCGAGGATGTCGATCACCTGGTGCACATCCTTGATCTGCCAGCGCTCGCACACTTCTTTCGGGCCGAGGATTTCTTCCTTGTTGCCGAGGGCGGGCGGTTTCCAGATAAACACATTGTCTTTCACCAGCTGGCCGTAATCCTTGTCGGGCGTTACCATGTATACGGTGTAGCCCTGTGCGGCGGCCTGCCAGGCCACGGTGCCGATGATATCGTCCGCCTCATACCCGTCGAGCTCCAGCACGGGAATGTTGAACCCGCTGATGATGCGCTTGATGTCCGGGAGGGCGGCGATGAGGTCTTCCGGCGCCTCTTCGCGGTTGGCTTTATAATCTTCAAAATCCGTGTGCCGTTCGGTAGGGGCGTGCGTATCGAAGGCCACTGCGATGTGGGTGGGTTTTTCTTTGTTCAACAGGTCCAGCAGGGTGGTGGTGAATCCGAACTGGGCGTTGGTGTTGCGCCCTTTGCTGGTGAGCCGTGGGTTCCTGATCAATGCATAATAGGCGCGGTAAATGAGCGCCATGGCGTCTAATAAAAAGAGTTTCTTGCTCATGGCGGTAAAAGTAAACAAAATGGCCAGATGGAACATTCCTGTTTCATAATTTTACACGATGAAGAAAACCTATCACTTAGCCACCTGCGATACCTGCAGGAGGATTCTGGACGAAACGGGCGTTGCCGCCAAAGGTTTTGAGCTGCAGGATATCAAAACGGAAAAAATCACACCGGCGCAGCTGGATGAAATGAAAAAGCTGGCGGGCAGTTACGAGGCGCTGTTCAGCCGCCGCTCCATGAAATTCCGCCCCATGGGCCTCCATGAAAAGGAGTTGACGGAAGCGGACTACCGGAAACTGATCCTGGAAGAATACACCTTCCTGAAACGGCCCGTGACCATTGCGGGGAAAAAAATATTCATCGGCAACGATAAAAAAACGGTGGCCGCCCTGCAGGCGTTTTTGTTAACCAATTCCAAATAATAGAAAAAGCTAAAGTGTTTTGGCGAAGTCGCGCACCACTTTTTTGTAGGCCGTCATGTCCTGGCCATGTTGAAAAGTGGCGAACGGGAAGGTTTTTACCGCCTCCAGTGCTTTTTTTAATTTGAACTGGTGCTGGGGCAGGCTGTAGAAGTATCCTTTCTGCATGAGGTATTTGCCGAGGTATTCCTGTTCGGACTGGCCGGGGGTGGGCACGAGGATGGCCTTTTTGTTCAGCTTGGCGAGGTCCATCAGCGTGGTGTACCCGGAGCGGCACAGCACCATATCTGCGGCCAGCATGGCTTCGTTGAGGTCGCGGGCGTTGAGGTGACTCACCTGGGATATGCCCGGTGCCACTTCGTGACGGGCCGCCTGATCGGGCCGGCCGCTGACGATGAGGGCCCTGATGCCCGGCATTTGCCGGAGCTCTGTCAGGATAAGTTCTTCCAGGTTGGTGCGCTGCGGCTCGGGGCCTGAAATGAGGGCCAGCAGGTCGTACTTCTTCTCCACCGCAGGCATGGGCTCGAAGCGGGAAAGGCAGCCAAGGTATTGGGTATGCGCCGGCAGCTCTTTCGGATGGGCGAGCACGCCGCTCAGGTTGGGTTCGCCGGCGAAATCGGGCACCCAACAAGCCGTGTAGCGGTTGATGAAGCGATAGTTTATTTTCTGCAACAGCCGTTCCGTCACGCCGCCGAAAGGCGTTTTGATCAGCAGCTGGTGGGAAATGAAGACACAGGGGATATCAGGATGGTAAAGGCCGAAGCGGTTGTCAGAGATCACGGCGTCGATGCCCAGGTCGGCCACCGTTTTGCGGAGCCAGGCCTGCTCAAAGCGCACGGCACGCCAAATTTTCGGAATCTGGCGAACGATCTTAAGCCCGAAAAACAGTCCCTTCTGTGAATAACGGATGTGATAACCAGGCAGGGGAAGAATAGTGAGCTGCGGGAACTCCGCGCCCAGGAGGGCGGCATGTTTGCCTTCGGCCGCAATAACTATTTCACAGCCAGCGTTTAATAGTTCGTGTATCAGCGGAATGTCGCGCGTGGCGTGGCCTAATCCCCAATCCAGGGGTACAATGAGCACTTTTTTTGGCACCTGGTCGTTTGTGGACAAATAATTAAATTTTTTTTGCGAAAATAGTTTAATTTAGAAATGACCATTGTTAAGAAAATGTTGTGTATTACCATCAGCTGGGGGAGTAAAACAGACTAAAAATAATTTGCATCAATGAAAAAGCACAACTGGTTCTTTGTTTTTCTGATAATGGTCGGCTTAACGTGGCAAGGTTGCAGTGTTCTGAAAAAAAACGATTGTGGGTGCCCTCCCATGCAAAAAGGCAGGATGAAACACTAATTTTTATCGCACCTATACCCGACAAGAAATTTCCCGTAAAAAGGAGCGCACGTTATTGAAAAGTGATGTCAACAAAAAAGAGAAAACAATCAAACGTAATTAGCATGAAGCCTGTAGAGAGGGATTTACTCATCTTGTTACACGAAGACCGTTACAACGAGCAGGAAATCCAGTATGAAGTGAAGCAGATCAGCGATATGTTGTCGCTGGTAGAAACCATGGACTACCTTACCACGGCCACCGAGGTAGCGGACTGCAACAAACACCGTGTGAGCAGCAAGCGCCGCGTGCTGGAGCGTGCATTCTTCCGTAAAGAGCCGAAGGCTTTTGAGTTCATCGTCCACAAAAACTAAGCGTATCTTTTAGCGTCATTCCGGTAGCCTTTATTCTACCCTGATGCCGGCTGCATATTTCCCCCCTGAATTACTGTGCAAAAAAACCTGCGGCCATCCTGCGCCCGGGCGTGTCATTTTCTAAAATTCTTGTTGTAGGTTTGCGGGCAAACAAAATCCGTTGTGATGATCGATTTTTCGCATCTGCAAGACTTTCTGCGTCCTGTTTCCAAAACACAGATCAATGATGACGAACCGTATGAGCACCTGCAGATAGGCAGTTCCATAGACGCTTACGAAGAAGATAATATTCCGGACCTGGATGCGGCCGATATTGTTTTGCTGGGCGCTGGAGAAACGCGCGGCAACGGCCTGCCGAATGGCCGTACAGACACGCCTGACGTGGTGCGACGGGAATTTTACCGGCTTTTCCACTGGCACCAGGACGTGCGCCTCGCAGATGCCGGCAACCTGCTTTCCGGCCGCTCGCTGAACGATGCGTATGCCGCTTACAAAAGCGTGGTGACTGAACTGATCGACGCCGGCAAAACCGTGATCATCCTCGGCGGCTCGCACGACCTTACCTACGCCCAGTACCAGGCGTACGCCATGAAAAAATATATTATCGAAGTAACAGTGGCCGATGCGCTGATAGACCTCCAGGAAACGGAGGTGCGCTCGCAGAACTTCCTGCTCAATATGTTCATGGAGCAGCCCAACTACATCCGCCACTATAACCACATCGGCTTCCAGAGCTACTTTGTGCAGCCGCGCATGCTCGAAACGCTCGACAAGCTGCGGTTCGACTGTTACCGCCTCGGCAAGGTGCGGGAAAACATCGAAGAAATAGAGCCCGTGCTCCGCAATACCGACCTGTTCAGCGTAGACATCAACATGATCAAACATACAGACGCACCGGCCAGCTCCCTTTCCCCGAACGGGTTCAGCGGAGAAGAAGCCTGCGCCCTGTCGCGCTACGCCGGTATGAGCGCCCAGCTCAGCACCTACGGCATTTACGGATATAACCCCGATAAAGACCGCGACAACCTCACGGCCAAACAGATCGCCCAGATGCTCTGGTATTTTATGGACGGGCGTTCCGTTAAGAACAAGGAAGCACAGCTCAATCACCGCGAGTCGTTCCTCGAGTTCCACATCGCCTTTACCGACATCGACACCGTTTTCCTGAAGAGCAAGAAAACCGGCCGCTGGTGGATGCAACTGCCCGATAAGAATTTCGTGCCCTGCGCTTACAGCGACTACCTGCTCGCCAGCAACAACGAAATCCCCGAAAGGTGGCTCCGTAACCAGGAAAGACTTTGATCTTTATGATGTAAATTTGAACGTTAGAGGGCTCATTTATTTTCATCATTCATAATCCGAGAATCGCCATTGACTACTCCTACGCGCCGCGCACGCATTGCCCGCCTCAACCTCATCCAGAATTCGCAGGATGTGGTGCTGATCGCTATTGGCGTGCTGCTCGCCGCCCTGGGCCTGAAAGCGTTCCTGCTCCCCAACGCCTTTCTCGACGGCGGGGTCACAGGTATCTCGCTGCTGGTGAACCGCCTCACGGGCTGGTCTATTTCGGTGCTGCTGATCGTCATTAACCTGCCGTTCATTCTGCTGGCCTACCGGCAGCTCTCCCGCGCCTTCACCCTGAAAACCATCGCCGCCATCGTGGGCCTCGCCTGCGCGCTGGTTTTCATCGAAGTGCCCGTGATCACGCACGACAAGCTGCTGATCGCCATTTTCGGCGGGTTTTTCCTTGGGGCGGGCATCGGCATGTCCATCCGCGGCGGCGCCGTGCTCGATGGCACGGAAGTGCTGGCCCTGTTTATCAACCGCAAAACCGTTTTGTCCGTCGGCGAGGTGATCATGTACTTCAACGTGGGGATTTTCGCGGTGGCCGCCATCCTCATCAACATCGAAACCGCGCTCTACGCCATGCTCACCTACATGTCCGCTTCCAAAACGGTCGACTTCGTGATCAGCGGTTTTGAAGAATACATCGCGCTCACGGTGATTTCCGACAAAAGCGAGCTCATCCGCAAAACGCTGACGTTGAAACTGAAAAAGGGCGTAACGGTGTTCAAGGGCAAAAGCGGCTACGGGAAAAGAGGCGAAATCAACAGCGACATAGAAATAGTGTACACGGTGGTCACCCGCCTGGAAGTGCATAAAATTATTGATGAGATTGAAAAAATCGACGAAAAAGCGTTTATTGTGCAACACAATATCAACGATACGCGCGGCGGCATGATCAAGCGCCGGGCCACTCATCACTAAATGCCTTCAATTTCACCACATGAAGAACTGCTTTGTTGCCACATTGCTTATGATCACCGCATTTCACGCCACGGCCCAGGAAAGGATAGACCTTTACCCCGGCCAGCCGCAGCTCAAAATTGCCGGCGGCCGCAAGATCGACGATGTTCCGCACATCAATCATTATACGGCCCGGGCCGACAAAAAGAACGGCGCTGCCGTGCTGATTTGTCCGGGAGGAGGGTACGCCCATCTGGCCGTTGATCACGAAGGAAAAGACGTGGCGGCGTTTTACACCGAGCAGGGCTTCGACGCCATCGTGCTCCACTACCGCCTCAACGACGCCACGCAAAGCGGTTCCCGCTTTCCCGCACAATACAATGATGTGACCAACGCCATGCGCCTCGTTAAATCGAAAGCCGCCGCCTGGCAACTGGATCCCGAAAAGATAGGCGTACTGGGCTTTTCAGCGGGCGGGCACCTCGCCTCCACGCTGGCCACCATGCTCATTCCCGCCAGCACCCAACCGAAAAACGAACTGGAAAAATGGAGCAGCCGCCCGGCATTCGCCATACTGGTATACCCCGTTATCAGCATGAGCGAGCGCTTCCGGCACAACGGCAGCACGGTGAACCTGCTGGGGCCCGATGCATCCGCGGCCATGAAGGACTCGCTGTCCACAGACAAGCGGGTGACCGCGCAAACGCCGCCCACCATGCTCATTCACGCCACAGACGATAAAGGGGTGCCCATCGAAAACAGTTTTGTTTTTTACGATGCGCTCCGCAAAAACAACGTGCCTGCCACCATGCATGTGTACGACCATGGCGGCCACGGCTTCGGCATGGCGCCGAAAGACCCCGTACTCAACAGCTGGCCGGCGCTGAGCGTTACCTGGATCAATGGGGTGCTCGGGAAAGGGAAATAATGCTCCGAACGAAAAGGAATAAAAAAGCGGCGGTCCGATGAGGCCGCCGCTTTCGTTTTTAATGCGGGATATTTCCCGAGGCCGGGTTGCCCCGAACCGGCAACTCCGACGTGGCGCTGGAAGTACCGGGTCCGGTACAACTGCCACTCCCGCTAAATATTCATGCTGATCGACTGCCGGGCGTTTCACGCACAGGTAATTGATCACATGAATTTATCCGCCTCGCGGTACGCCTGGATCAGCGCCAACTCGCCTTCCTTGCCGGGTTTGGCGTTGCCGTGCTCCATGCCCATCACGCCGCGGTAGCCTTTATCGTAGAGATGTTTGAAAATGTTCTTGTAGTTGATCTCTCCGGTACCGGGCTCTTTGCGGCCGGGGTTATCGCCGATCTGGATGTAGGCGATTTCGCTCCAGCAGAGATCGATATTGGCGATCAGCTGGCCTTCGTTGCGCTGCATATGGTAGATGTCGTACAGGATTTTGCAGGAAGGGCTGTTAACGGCGCGGCAGAGCATATATGTCTGGTCGGAGGTGCGCATAAACAGGTCCGGGTTGTCGCTCAATGGCTCCAGCACCATGGTGAGGCCCCCTTTTTCGAGTATTTCCGAACCCCGGCGCAGCGCGTCGATCACATGGCCGGTTTGCACGCCAATGGGGAGCTTGCGCTCGAAGTAACCGGGCACCACCGTGGCCCATTTGGCGTTGACGCGCTTGGCCAGCTCCACCGACTGTTCGCATGCTTTGAGGAACACGTCGAGGAATTCTTTTTTACCCGTGGTCAGAGAAACTTTCCAGTTGTCGCCACCATCTATCACGAACACGCCCATGCGCATGTTGAGCTTGGCCAGCAGGTCGCCGATCTTGTTCTGGAGAGCGGTGTCCCTTTTGAGCATGCCGTTGTCTTCGATGGAACGGAACCCCTGATCGTGCATGAACCTGATCTGGTCCAGGAAATCGTCGCCGGCGCTGTTCTTGAACATGCCTGCGTGCGGGGCGTAATCCATATTGAAGGGTTTACCGGCCACCGGCCGGGCATCCGCTGCGGTAGCCGTTCCTGCGGCGCCGAAGGCGAGGGCAGACAGGCCTGCCAGCGTGCTTTGTTGAAGGAAGCTTCTTCTTTCCATAATCGTGTGATAATTAGCCATCCAATTTAATAGGTTTTCAATGTAAATCCGAATGTTTTGATAAAAAATTCGGAATCGGGGCGTTTTTCGCAATTTTTGCAACAGTCGTAACGCTTTTTTGACGTTCATAAAAAAATTATTGCTTTCGACCGCAGGAATTAATAAATTCACACGCTTTAATATTCAGCAGCTTTTACAGATGATAAAGAGAACAGTGACTTTGGTGCTCGGCGGTATCATGGCCGGCACTGCAGCGTACAGCCAGGCCGCACCCTTCGAGGCCTACGAGCAGAAAATCCAGGGATCCGACGTTACCATCAAGATGGTGCCTATCCAGGGAGGTGAATTCCTCCTGGGCAGCCCTGCCGCGGAAAAAGGCCGTAAAGCGGACGAAGGCCCGCAGAAAAAAGTGAAGATCGACCCCTTCTGGATGGGCGCTTATGAATTGACTTTCGACCAGTACGATTTATATGCAGACAAAGATAAAGACCAGACGCCCCTGCCCGATGGGATGACACGGCCCAGCCCGCCGTACATCGATCTCACACTCGGGATGGGTAAAAGCGGCGGTTACCCGGCCAACAGTATGAGCCAGTACGGCGCACTGATGTATTGCCGCTGGCTGTATGCCAAAACCGGCGTGTTCTACCGCCTGCCCACGGAAGCGGAATGGGAATATGCCTGCCGCGCCGGCGCCAAAACCGCCTACCCCTTCGGGAGCAACGCAGCCCAACTGAAAGATTATGCCTGGACGGCCGATAACAGCGGCGCCGTATATCATAAAGTAGGAGAACTGAAGCCCAACGCCTGGGGGCTGTACGACATGCTGGGGAACGTGGCCGAGTGGACGCTCGACCAGTACGACGAGAAAGCGTATGCCGGCGCAGCCGCCGCCAACCCCTGGAACAAGCCCACCGGCAAAACGCCCCGCACCGTGAAAGGAGGGAGCTACGACGACGCGGCCGAAAATGCCCGCTGTGCGTCGCGCCTGCCGTCTGACGAAGCCTGGAACGACCGCGATCCGCAAATCCCGAAAAGCAAGTGGTGGAACGCAGACGCGCCCTTTGTGGGCTTCCGCCTCGTGCGCCCTCTAAAACAGCCCACCAAAGCCGAAGCGGAGCAGTTTTTTGCAGACGTGGTGGATAAATTTGTGGGAGCACGGTAATAACCGCGTTTTTTTTGTAATTTCTGAGAGCGAATTGTCTATTCTATTTTTATATCACCACGGAACTCAACGCTCCGAGCAATGGTCCCGGTAAAATACCCATCATGGAAAACGAACAAGCACAAACATTCCACGGGCAGAGTCGCAGAGACTTTGTTAAACAATCCTCCTTACTGGCGGGAGGCCTCCTGGCAGCGCCCATCATCGCTGAAGCATCCCAGGGCAATTATTTTTCCGGTGCGGCCGGAGTAATCAAAGTAGCGCTCATAGGATGCGGCGGCCGGGGAACCGGAGCAGCCGTACAGGCGCTGAAAACAAAAGAAAACGTTCAGCTGGTTGCTATGGCGGACGCTTTCCGCGACAACCTGGATAAAAGCTTCCAGGGCATTACCGATGAACTGAAAGATAAACCGGAGCGCGTAAAAGTACCCGAAGCCAACAAATTCGTAGGGTTCGACGGTTACAAACAGGCCATCGCGCTGGCCGACGTGGTGATCCTCACCACCCCTCCGGGTTTCCGCCCCATCCACTTCGAAGAAGCGGTGAAACAGGGCAAGCACATCTTCATGGAAAAACCGGTGGCCACAGACCCCGCCGGCATCGCCAAGGTACTGGCGGCCGCAGAAGTGGCAAAATCCAAGAAACTCAACGTGGTGGTAGGCCTTCAACGCCACTACCAGACGCAATACCGCGAGCTGTACAAACGGCTGAAAGACGGCATCATCGGCGACATCACCTCCATCCAGGTTTGGTGGAACCAGGGTGCGCTGTGGGTTCGCCCCCGCAAACCCGAGTACACCGAAATGGAATACCAGATGCGTAACTGGTACTATTTCAACTGGCTCTGCGGCGATCATATCGTGGAACAGCATATCCACAACATCGACGTGGGCAACTGGTTCATGGGCGAAACCCCTGTAACCGCCGTAGGCATGGGCGGCCGCGCTATCCGTACCGGGCCGGAAGCAGGTGAGATCTACGACCACCACTATGTGGAATACCGGTACAAAAACGGTGTGGTGATGAACGCGCAGTGCCGCCACTGGAAAGATTCCGTAAGCCGTGTGGATGAAGAGATCGTAGGCACCAAGGGCCGCATCATCTGCGACCGTGGCGTGATTCTCGACCATAAAGGCAAAACACTGTACCAGTTCGACAGAAAACAGACGAACCGCCCTTACCAGGCCGAGCACGATGAACTGTTCGACGCCGTGGCAAAAGGAGAGTACAAATACCAGGACACCCAGCGTGGCGTGGAAGCGACCATGTCGGCCATCATCGGCCGTATGGCCACCTACTCCGGCCAGTCTATCGCGTACGACAAAGCGATCGCTTCAGGCATCAACCTGCAGCCCGCCAAATACGCGTTCGACGCGCCGCCGCCGGTATTGCCCGACGCCAATGGCAATTATGCATATGCCAAACCCGGCATCACCAAATATTTCAGCTAACTGACGTATATCCAAGGAAGAAGGGTGTTCCGCAAAACGGAGCACCCTTTTTTGTATCTTACTGCTATGAGATCGTACCTGTGCGCCATCATCGCGCTGCTTTTTTACCAGGCCGCCGAGGCCCAGCCCAAAGCCATCCGGCAGTGGGCCAGCCAGGACGTGCTGAACGTAAAAGGCATCAGCAACGCCCATACCGGCATCTGCATTTTCGACCCCGCCACCGGCAAATACTGGCTGCAACACCAGGCCGATAAATTTTTCATGCCGGCCTCCAACACCAAAATTTTCACGCTCTTTACAGGCCTGCAGCTGCTGGGCGACTCGCTGCCCGGCATGCGGTATTCGGAAAACGATACGGCGGTTTTTATCCAGGCAACCGCAGACCCGTCTTTCCTGCATCCCGATTTTACGTATCAGCCGGTGAAAGACTTTCTAACGGCAACGGATAAACGCGTATGGTACCAGCCGGTTACGATAAAAAACAAACGCTTCGGCCCGGGGTGGGCGTGGAGCGATTACGCCGATTATTACCAGCCGGAACTGAACGAATGGCCGATGTACGGCAACGTGACCCGCATCAACATCACGGGCCGCCAATACAGCATCACGCCGGCGTACTTCGCGCGGTCGGCCACCCTGCAGTTTCTGCCGGAGCAGTCGGCAGACGAAGTGCTGGCGGACCGCGACGAACGGGAGAATCGTTTCATCCTTTACATGCGCCCGGACGACAGGGCGTCTCGCGATTTTGAGGTGCCCTTTATCACCGGCACCCGCGAACAGCTGCTGCTGCGCCTGGCCGATACCCTGCACAAGCCGGTGGGCTTGCTGCCCGCTGCGGTGGCTGGCGGACGGCTGATGAAAAGCATTCCGGCCGACACGTTGTTTCAGCCCATGATGCACCGCAGCGACAATTTTTTTGCGGAACAGATTCTCATGATGTGCTCGGCGGCAAAGTGGGATACGATCGATACCCGCAAGGTGATAAAGTATATGCTCGACAGCGCGCTGAAAGACCTGCCCACGGCCCCCAGCTGGGTAGACGGTTCCGGGCTTTCGCGGTATAATCTTTTTACGCCGGCCGATTTTGTAGGCGTATTGCACAAGCTGTATAAAACCTATCCTAAAGAGCGCCTTTACCCGCTGTTCCCCTCGGGTGGAAAAGGCACGCTGCGCAACTATTACCAGGCGCTGCCCGGGCGGCTCTATGCAAAAACGGGCACCCTGAGCGGCTGCGTGGCCCTCAGCGGGTACCTCGTCACGAAATCCGGGAAAACGCTCATTTTCAGCGTGCTCGTGAATAACCACGACACTACTTCCACGGTGGTGCGCAGGGCGGTGGAGAAATTCCTCGTAAGGGTGGCGAACGGAAGCTAGAAGAGACCGGCGATCAGGAGCGGCAGGCCAACGGCCAGCAGCACGCCGTACACCAGGTCGAGCCAGAACACCGAGCCGATAGCGCCGAGCAGGATGAGGCCCATTATGGGCAGCAGCACGATCTTCAACCACAGAGGCGTATTGTCGCCATGCCAGATACCATTCCACATGGTAGACGCGTCGGTAGTACTGGGAAAGGCATGCATGCCGATGGAGATCGCGAAATAAAGCTGCACATAATCGAGAAAGCCGCCGCTGTTGAACAGGGCCACCGGCAACGCCGCCGGAAAAGCGATCACAAATGCGATAAGGGAGTTGATGATGAACGGGCCGGTACCGATCAGCAGCTGATGCAGCGGCTTCTTCGGCGGTTCGTGGATCACATAGCCCAGCGGGTTGCCTGCCTGGAAATATTTTACCTCATAAACGGCCACGCCGCACCAGCGGCAGAACAGCTGGTGCGCCAGCTCATGCACCACCACGCCGGGAAAGGTAAGCATGCCTATGTATTGACCGGGAATCAGCATAATCTTAATTTCTGTATTGAATGTTGCCGTTGATGATGTTCCGCAGCAAGGTAACCGTGCTGCTGTCGTTGAATTGCTGCAGTTCCGCCATCATGTTATCGCGCAGTGACGGGTTGCCGGTGAAATGGGCGGTGAGTGCCATGGCCTCCAGCGACCAAAGGTTTTGCGGATCGAGGGCATAAGCCTGTTTCGCGCGGGCCAGCGCTTCCCCGTCTTTTTTCCATTTCAGCAGCACCTTGCTCTGCGCAGCCAGCGCGGGAATGGATTCAGCATGCAGGGCCAGCAGCTGGCTGCATACGTCCATCGCTTTTTGATATTCCCGCTGTTCGCGGTAAGCCGCAGCCTGCAAAGGGTACAACATCGCAGCTTCCGGTTTCTCCATCTTTATTTCTTCGCAAAGCGCCACCGTTGCGGCATAGCTGCTGTCGTTGAAATATTCGGAAGCGAGGTGGAACATCACCGGCAGGTCTTCCTGGTGATCGAGATGATATTTTTTGAGAACGGCAATGCGCTCTTTGACGGACGCCGCACTGTCGATACTGCGCTGCAGGCGCTCATCCTGGATCATGTAGTACCCTGCAATATCCGGCAGGGAATTGAGCTCATTCACCAATTCCTGTTCTTCCACGTGCTTGCCCACCCATTTTTCCAGCACCGAATCCATAACGGTGAAATGCTGGTTGTGATAGGCGGCCAGGGCCAGTTTGGCGGCGGACTTGAAGTCTTTGGGGTAGGCGGCGGTGATTTCCCGCAGGGCGTTTTCTGCGCTGATGTATTTACGCTCTTCCAGCAGGCGGTTGGCCTTTTTGTAGCGGATGTTGGCATTGAAAACCTTCGGCAGGTTGAAAAGCGAGATTACAAACAGTACGGCCACGCCGGCGGCCAGCCATTTTACCCAGCCCGTGATGGGGTGGCGGCTGAGAGACTTGCGGCAGTCCGCGCACAAATCATTCAGGTAACCGTTTTCCGGGGGCTGTATTTCACATTGGGTACATAAAGTGGAAGGTGGCATAGGGATAAATTACGCCAAAGAAAAGGCTTTTTTACGGCCGCTGTGCGCCACGTTTGTGTGATTCCGGCTGGTGTGCATAAAAAAAGCCCTCCGCACGCGGAGGGCTTTTACGAGCATGATTATCAACAGGTTATTTGACTATTTTCAGTTCATTGATGATATTTCTGGCGCCGCCGAGTTTTTCGATGCACCATAAAACGTACCGCACGTCTACACAGATGGTGCGGTTGAGGTTTTTGTCGAATTGCAGCTTGTGGCTCAGCGCTTCGTAGTTGCCGTCGAAAGCAAGGCCGATCAGTTCGCCGTTGCCGTTGATCACGGGAGAGCCGGAGTTACCGCCGGTGATGTCGTTGGTGGTGATGAAGCCGACTACCAGGTCTTTCCTCTTGGCATCCGCGTACTGGCCGAAGTCTTTTTTCTTCACCATGTCTACATACCCCGCCGGCAGATCGAATTCATAGTCGCCCGGCACGTATTTATCCAGCACGCCGCTGGCGGTGGTCACGTAATCGTAGGCCACGGCGTCGCGGGGGCTGTAGGGCTTCACCTGGCCGTAAGAGAGGCGCATGGTGAAGTTCGCGTCCGGGTAGCGGAACTGGCTGGGGCTGCGCTGCATTTCACCTTTGAGGTAAAGGCGGCCCAGCTCGTTGTTTTCGGCGGAGAACTGGGTGTACAGCGGCTGGTATTTGCCCACATAATTTTTCACGAAAGCGGAGGCGTACGCATAGGCCGGATCGTCCTGGAGCACGGTGGCGTCAGGGTTGGCAGTGAATGCTTTCCATTTGGCTTCGTTAAAGATCATGGTGTTGGCAAATACGGATGCGGCCCATGTTTTGTAGGTTTTCTCATCCTGCAGGTCGCCGAAAGATTTCAGGCTTTCATAAAAACCAACCGGGTGCTGGTCTTTAGGAATGTCTGTATAATACATCATGGCGGTAGTGGCGAGGATTTTCTGGTCGCTGGCTTTGTTTTCCTCTTTCAGGAAGTTAGTGCGCGCCGCGTCGGCGGCAGCCACGGCGGCTTTCACGTCGCCTTTTTTCAGGATGGCGTTTTCCACCGCCGCAAGCGAAGATGCGAATGCGGCGAGGGGAGATCCCAATACGCCTTCTGTGAGGTACACGCGTACTTTGGCGTAGGGCGACCAGTCTTTATAGATCTTTTCGTATTGCGGGAACACTTTTTCGAATTCAGGTTTGCCGGTGGCCCATTGTTTAAAGGCTGCTTCCTGTTTTTGTTTTTCTTCGAACACGTGGTATTTCAGCAGTTGTTTGCTTTCCCCGTCGAAGAATTTCCAGTAGTTGGCGATGCCGGCGTAAGAAGAGGCCAGCTGCAGTTTCACGGCCGGATCTTTTTTCATTTCCTCAAACATGTATTTGAGGCGGATGTCGCGGAGGCCTACCAGCGAAGGGTTTTCCACTTCCGTTTTCAGTTTTACGCCCAGGGAGGTTTCGTAACGGTTGGTGCCGCCGGGGTAGCCGAAAATCATGGCGTAGTCGTTTTCTTTCACGCCTTTGATGGAAACGGGGAGGAAGTGCTTGGGTTTGAGGGGCACGTTATCGGCCGAATAGTCTGCGGGTTTACCGTCTTTACCGGCATATACGCGGAATACGGAGAAGTCGCCCGTGTGGCGGGGCCACTCCCAGTTGTCGGTATCGCCGCCGAATTTGCCCACGCTTTCCGGCGGGGTACCTACGAGGCGGATATCTTTATAACGCTCGTACACGAACATGAGGTACTGGTTGCCTTTGAACATGGCGTTCACGCGCGCTTCGTACCCGGTGCCTTCAGTGGCGGCCTTGATGATACCGGCTGCGGCGGCCTGGAACTTCGCATTACGGTCGGCCGTGGTGGCGTCTTTGAGAGCCTCTTCCACTTTGGCCGTTACGTCTTCCACACGCACGAGGAACTGTACGGAAAGACCTTTCGAAGGGATTTCCTGTGCCTGGCTTTTGGCGTAGAAGCCGTCGCGCAGGTAGTTATTTTCAACGGAGCTGGCACTGGCGATGGCGCCGTAGCCACAGTGGTGGTTGGTAAAAATGAGACCCTGGTTGCTCACGATTTCCCCGGTACAGCCGCCGCCGAAAATAATGATGGCGTCTTTTACGGAAGATTTGTTAATACTGTAAAGCTGCTCTTTGGAAAGCTTCAGCCCTTTCTTCACCATGTCTGCATACACCTGCTGGCCCAGCAGGTACGGCAGCCACATGCCTTCATCGGCCTTCACCAGCTTTACAGACAGCAAAAGCAGCAGCAGGAATAGATTTTTCTTCATATTTGCAGGTTTTGTAAAAGTGGCCCAAACCTAGCGATTTTTTTGAAATTAGCCCCGCCGCCCATGAATTTAAGGCCCGGGTCAACAATTATTCCGCCTGCGGCGTTAAAGTGGCTTGAGAATTGTATAACATCATGCACCTAAAACCAATACTATGAAGCAGTTACTATTAACAGGCGTTGTTGCCGCATCCCTGCTGGCATGGGGCTGCCAGGGCACGAGCAAACAGACGGCCAGCGACACATCGGCCACCGCCGTTACCCCCGCCCAAACCAGCGCGGAGCCCGCGTGGAAGCTGGAAGGCACCAAATGGAAATTGAAGGAATTCCCCTCCAACCCCATAGAAATACCGGCCGGGGATAAAGACATCTACATGCAGTTTGCCGACACCACTGCTGAAGTACGCGGATTTTTAGGCTGCAACGGCTTCGGCGGGAAATACCTGGCGACTCCCCAGGGCGACCTGCAGATCACCAACGTGATGTCTACCCAGATGGCGTGCGACCGCCTCAACATCGAGAATGCGTTCGGGAAGGCGATGGAGGAAACGAGCAAATACACCATCGAGAAAGACCTGTTGCGCCTCCAGAAGGGCGACTCCGTGCTGGCCACATTCACGGCCATGAAACCATAGTGCAGATCATCTAAAACCAAACATATGTACAAGTATTTATTCCTGGCATCCGCCGCTTTTGTAATGGCGTGCCAGGGCAGCAACACCCAGAACAACGCGGACACCGCCACGGAAAAAATCCAGGAGGGGGTAGACCAGGTGAAGGAAGGCGTGGAAATGAAAGCGGACACGGCCGGGGCCTATCTGAAAGAACAAAAGGATAAAGCCGCCGCCAGCATCGAGGAAAAAATGAAAGAGCTGGATCAGAAAATAGAGGAACTGAAAAAAGACGGCAGCAAAAAAAGCGAACAGGCCCGGAAAGACCTGCAGGAAGTGCGCGACGACCTGGCTAAGAGCCTGGAAGAGGTAAAAAACAGCACGGCCGAAGCATGGGATAAAACCAAGGAAGGCGTGAACAAATCGCTGAAAAAAGCCGACGACGAGTGGCAGGAATTCAAGCGCGATTTCAAGGAACTGTTCCGCTAAAGAGACATATCTGGCAAGCAAATAAAAAAGGGGCTCCGCACGATGCAGAGCCCCTTTCTCATTGTGTTATGCCTTACGCGCCGAGTGTGAACCCGTTGCGGTAGTTGCGTTTTACGAACTGGTTGGCCTCTTCGAAGTTGGTGATCTTCATGTTCGGGCCGTCCCAGAGCAGTTTGATGGCGCGGCCGGGGTAGTTGAACCCTTTGCCGTCTGCCTTGGGCGTGCGGATGTCGTAGCTGCGGATAGCGAGGTTGCCCATGAGCACGGTTTCCGTCAGCGGGCCCGCGATGTCGAACGGAGCGCTGAGTTCTTTTTTACCGTAACCGGCGATGCAGGCGTTTACCCACTGCACGTAGTGGCCTTCAGGCACGCGGGCAATGGTTTTGGGCACGTTCACCTCCTTGCTGCGGGTGGTGGGGAGCAGGGATGGGTACATGCCGTAGGTGCCGCACATCATTTTGCCTTTGGTGCCGACGAAGATGGCGCCGTTGCTGCCGTCCGGGTCGCCCATTCTTTCGTTGGGACCCAGCTCTTCGGGGCGGGCCGGCTGAATGCCGCCGTCCATCCAGTGAAGCTTGATGTCGCCGTTTTTACCTTTGAAGTTCAGAATTACGTGAGAGGACGGGGGACAGCTGTCCGGGAAATAGCCGCGTTTGAATTCATCAACGTACACACTGCCTACGCTGCATTCTGCAGACGTGGGGTAGCCCAGGCCCAGCACACGGAAGGGCGGTTCCACGATGTGGCAGCCCATGTCGCCGAGCGCCCCGGTACCGTAATCCCACCAGCCGCGCCAATTGAACGGAACGAGCTTGTTCACGTAATCTTTTTCAGGGGCGGTGCCCAGCCAAAGGTTCCAGTCGAGGTCTTTCGGCACTTCCGCTTTTTCAGCCGGCCAGGCGATGCCCTGTGGCCAAACGGGGCGGTTGGTCCAGCAATACACCGTATGCACATCGCCGATCAGGCCGGCGTTGTACCATTCCATGAGCTGGCGCACGCCGTCGCCGGAGGCGCCCTGGTTGCCCATCTGGGTCACCACTTTATATTTTTTCGCCGCTTCGGTGAGCTTGCGCGCTTCGTAGATATCGTGGGTGAGGGGTTTCTGCACATACACGTGTTTGCCCAGCTGCATGGCCGCCATGGCTTGTACGGCGTGGTTGTGATCCGGGGTAGACACGGACACGGCATCGATGTTCTTGTGCTCTTTGTCCAGCATTTCACGATAGTCCCGGTAATATTTCGCTTTCGGGAACCGCTTTACCGAATTGGCGGCACGGCTGTCGTGCACATCACATAAAGCAACGATATCGGCCGGGCCTTTGGCAAACTCCGCAATGTCGCTTTCACCTTTACCGCCAACCCCGATGCCGGCAACTCTTAACCTGTCGCTGGGTGCAGTATAGCCCCGGCCTCCTAAAACGTGACGTGGAACGATCATAAAACCTGCAGCGGCGGTAGCGCCCGTGGTTAGAAATGATCTACGAGAAATCTGGTTTCCTTTGTTATTGTTTTCCTGAACCATGATTTGATAAATTTTCGTTCAATATAATAGAAAAATTTTTAGCTTTTTCAATATTATAGATGAGTGGCTGCCGTGCTAAATCGATTTTACAACCGCCCGGGAAAAAAAGCCCGGCTGGCGGGACATACAAGTTAAGAATTTGCCCCGTTAAGGGATTATTAAATTTGGGGGCATTGCCGTTTTGTTATTATTTTTAGCGGCACCAAACAACCTGTTACAACATGTCTGACCGCAAACATCCGGCCGCGTTGCCGTTTTTATTTTTTTCCGAAATGTGGGAGCGCTTCGGTTTTTACCTGCTGCTGGCCATCCTGCAACTATACCTGACAGACGCCGAAAGCGGCGGCTGGGCGATGGACCGGAAAGTAGCGGTAGATATCTTCGGCACCTTTATCGCATTCGTGTACCTGACGCCCTTTGTAGGCGGGCTGCTGGCCGACCGGAAGCTGGGCTACACCAAATCCATCATCATCGGGGGCATCCTCATGGGCATCGGTTATATAGGCCTTGCCGTGAAAGACCTCACCATTTTTTACCTGTCGCTCGCCCTCATCTGCGTGGGCAACGGCTTCTTCAAACCGAACATTTCCACCCTGCTCGGGAACGTGTATAACGATCCGAAGTATAAAGACCGGAAAGATGTGGGCTACAACATCTTTTACATGGGCATCAACATCGGCGCGTTCATCTGTACCTTTTTCGCCGCTTACCTCCGCAACAGCATCAGCTGGGGCGCCGCCTTCATCGCCGCCGGCATCGGCATGTTCCTCGGCGTTGTGATCTTCGTGGTGGGCCTCAAACATTACAAACATGCGGATGTGCGCAAACCGGAGCAGCCGGGCGACATGCCCCTGAAGAGCATTTTCGCCCAGGTGTTCATTCCCGTGCTTGTCGTTGGGTACATCGGCTGGGTGATACCCGGTAACATTTTCGGCTCCGATTCTACGGACGCGTTCATATTCGCCTGTTTGCCCATCATCTACTTTTTCGCCAACCTGCTGCGGAAGGCGGCCGGCGCGGAAAAGAACCAGGTGAAAGCGCTGCTGGCGGTATTTGCCGTGTCTATCATGTTCTGGGCCGTGTTCAAACAAAACGGTACGGCGCTCACTACCTGGGCGCAGTTCTATACAGACCGCGAAATGCCCGCCGCCATCGAAGCGCCGGCTAAAAGCCTGTACCTCGCCGAAACGGTGACCAATAAAACGGACTCCGTGGTGCAATACGACCACGAGTTCCGCGTGGTAAAAAATGAAAAAGGGCAACCCGTGAAGGAACTCGGCAAAAACATCTACCTGCGGAACGTGGCGCCTGAAAAGATGCCGGCCGAAGGCGCGAGCATCAGCCTCATCAATACGGAGCAATTCCAGTCGGTGAATCCGTTCTTCGTGATCGTGCTGACCCCGCTGATCGTCGGCTTTTTCGCCCTGTTGCGCCGCCGCGGAAAAGAGCCGACCACGCCTACCAAAATTGCGTGGGGCCTGCTGATCTCCTCATTCTCCACTTTCATGATGGTGGCCGCCGTGTATTTCTGCAACAACGGCGAAGTGAAAGCATCGCTATGGTGGCTGTTCGGCTGTTACGGGGTAATCACCGTAGGGGAGCTGCTGCTGAGCCCCATGGGCCTTTCGCTCGTGTCCAAGCTCAGCCCGCCACGCCTCACTTCCCTGATGATGGGCGGCTGGTTCCTCGCCACCTCCATGGGTAACAAGCTCTCCGGCGTGTTGGCGGCCATGTGGGATACGTACGATAATAAAATGAATTACTTCCTCGTGAATTTCGCCATGCTGGGCTTTGCGGCCGGGCTCATTTTTGTGATGCTGCGATGGCTCAACCGGATATTCAAGGAACACACGAAAGCATAAACCGAAGGGCTGCCGCAAGGCGGCCCTTTTGATTCCTGTTAAAACCGGAACCCCGCCCGCACGTTGAAGGGAACGGCCAGCGTGGTTGAAGCGCCTTCTTCCGTCAGCATCCTCAAGCCGGGAAAAAGGAGGTTGAACGGGCTGCGGTTAAGCCGGTCGGCTTTGCGGGGAATGAGCGGTACCCGAAGCCTGTCGCGTCACGTGAGGACTGCTGCCGGGAGGCAAAAGGGATGCAAAAAAAAGAGCCGTTATTCAAGTATAACGGCCCTGGGTATCAGACATTACATTTTTTAATCCTTCCAGGTCATGACTTTCCCCCTGTCGTCCGGCTTCACGCTTTCCGCGAGGGTCCTTTCATCATAGGCCACGTTGTATTTTTTCAGCACGTCTGCCGGCACGCCGTCCCACACATTGGGCCTGTTCCCCTGGTAATCGAGGTCTTTGAGTCCCATTTCGCTGGTGAAGAAGCCGGTGGCGGTGAGGTTGCGCAGGGTGCTGAAAAACGCAACGCCCTGGCTGTGCTCCGGCGCCGCGGTAGCGGGGTAAGCAATCTGGTCCACCACGGCCAGCTGTTCTTTCGGTGAAAGGTCCGTGAACGTTTTGTTGTACGTTTTCAGGCAATGCACATCGAGCCAGCGCAGGCCGCCCCGCATGGGCAGCTGGTACCGCTGCACGTCTTTCACGATGAACTCGATGAACTCGGGCACCTTGGCGTCGCTGGCGCTGCCGGAGCGGTCGTCTTTGGGAATGATGATATCTGTCAGTACGGTAATGGTCTTCATTTCCGCGGCGGTGAAATACGTTTCCTTCGCCAGCGCTTCGTCGCGCAGCATTTCATCCGGCGTGCGGCCGTAGGTTTTGAACACGCCCGCGCCTGTTTTGGCGGTTTCGCCCGGTTTGGTTTCGCAGGCGCTCAATATCACGCCGGAAGAAAGGGAGCCTATTACCAGGGCTTTGAGTGATTCTCTTCTATCCATGATAATCAGAGGTTTTGTTTTTTTAATTCATCCACGATGTATTCCGATGCGCGCAACGAAAGCGCGAGTATCGTCCAGGTGGGATTTTTGTCCGCCTGCGACACGAAGGGGCCGCCGTCTACCACGAACACGTTTTTCACGTCGTGCGCCTGGTTGAATTTGTTCACCACGGACTTTTTAGGGTCGTCACCCATGCGGGTGGTGCCCACTTCGTGGATGATGCGGCCGGGGTTTTCGAGGCCGTGCATCGCATCTTCGCCGGGGCGGGCGCTGATGGGAATGCCGCCCATTTCGTGGATGATCTGCTCGAAGGTATCCTGCATGTGTTTGGCTTGCTTTATTTCGTGCTCGCTCCAGGTATAATTGAAACGCAGCACGGGAATCCCGAATTTATCGACCACGTTGGGATCTATTTCGCAGTAATTGTCTGCACGCGCAATGGCTTCGCCACGGCCAGCAAACCCAACGGTGGCGCCGTAATAGCGGCGGTAATCGTTTTTCAGCGAAGCGCCGTAGCCGCCAGCCGCCTTACCGGCCCGCCCGGGATCTTTGGCCTGCACGTTTTCGATATTGAAACCGAAACCGTAGGAGGGCATGTTCATACCGCCGCCGAATTCGATGTGATAGCCGCGGGCAAAGTCGAGTTTTTTATTGTCGAGCCACCAGGGAATGTACATATGCATGCCGCCCACGCCGTCTTCATTATATCGTTTGCGATCCATCAGCGACGGCATGAAGGCCACGCGGGAGGAGCCGGTGGAGTCGTGCAGGTATTTGCCCACCACGCCGCTGGAGTTGGCCAGTCCGTCTTTATGCACGGCGGATTTCGAGTTGAGCAGCAGCCTGGCCGATTCGCAGGCGCTGGCGGCCAGCACTACCACGCGGGCATTCAGCTGGTATTCCTGCAGGTCGTTTTTATCTACGTAGGAAACGCCGGTGGCTTTCCCGGTTTTGTCCGTCAGCACTTCCCTTACCATGGCGCCGGTGTAGAGGTCCACATTCCCGCTTTTCATGGCAGGTTTGATGAGCACGGTGGAAGAAGAGAAGTCGGCATGCACGGTGCAGCCCCTGCTGCACTGGCTGCAGAAGAAACACGCGCCGCGGTCTTTATTCACGGTGCGCGTGAGAATAGAGAGCCGCGAGGGAATGACGGGGATGCCCAGTTTGCTGCCGGCCTGTTTGATCAGTAGTTCATGCAGGCGTGGTTTGGGTGGCGGGAGGAAATACCCGTCCGGCTCATTGTAAATGCCTTCCTTGGAGCCAAACACGCCGATCATTTTATCTACGCGGTCGTAAAACGGCTTCACGTCGTCGTAGCCGATGGGCCAGTCGTCGCCATGTCCGTCGATGCTGTAATGTTTAAAGTCGTTGGGGCCGAAGCGCAGGGAGATGCGCCCCCAGTGGTTGGTGCGGCCTCCCACCATACGGGAGCGGAACCAGTCGAACTGCGTGCCGTTCTTTTTCGTGTAAGGTTCCCCGTTAATTTCCCATCCGCCGTAAGCCGCGTCGAAGTCTCCGAACGGCCGGGTGCTGTTGGCGCCGCGGCGGGGAGATTCGTAGGGCCACTTCAGCTGGGTTTGCTGTGCGGGGTCGGCCGGGTCGTATTTGGGGCCGGCTTCGAGCACGGCTACCTTCAAGCCGGCTTCGGCCAGTACTTTGGCCGCCATTCCCCCGCCGGCGCCGGATCCTACAATGCATACATCGTACGCCTTCGCCTGTTTTTTGATCTCAAATGCCATTTGAAACGTGGATTTTTTAGTAAAAGATTTGACCTGTGCGTATTTAAATCTATAAATTAAATGCGGAAAATGAAAGGTGTTTTTTACTTTCGGTACGTATTCTATGACAACTAACGCACCTTATATCCTCGGAGTAGACATTGGCACGGGCAGCGCCAAGAGTGTGGCGGTAACGCCGGCTGGCCACATCGCCGCCGCCCACAGGCAAACATATCCAACCCAGCACCCGCAACCCGGTTACAGCGAGCAGAGCCCGGAAACGGTTATCGCCGCCATCATCGCCACCATCCGCAAAACCGTTGAGGAAATGAACGCCGCACCGGCAGCCATCTCCCTCAGCTGCGCCATGCACAGCCTGATGGCCGTGGATGAAAACGGAACGCCGCTGACGCCGCTGATGACCTGGGCCGACAACCGCAGTGAAGCGTTCGCCGCCGCCCTTAAAAATACACCGGCCGGCCGGGAGATCTATGCTGCCACCGGCACGCCGGTGCACCCGATGTCGCCCCTCTGCAAAGTGCAGTGGTTGCGCGAGCATGAGCCCGAAGTATTTAAAAATGCGGCCTGTTTTATCGGTATCAAGGAGCTATTTCTGTTCCGGTGCTTTCATGAGTTTATCATCGATCATTCCCTTGCTTCGGCTACGGGCATGTTCGACATCCGGCAGCTCTACTGGCATGCCGCCGCGCTCGAAGCGGCCGGCATTACAGACGACCGCCTGCCCATTCCCGTAGAAACCACGCGTTTGCTGATAGGCATGGATGCCGGTATGGCGGAGGCTTTGGGCGTACCGCCCGACACCCTCATCATGGCGGGGAGCAGCGACGGTTGCCTGGCGCAATTGGGGAGCGGCGCGGTAGAACCCGGCCATGCCGCGCTCACCATCGGTACCAGCGGCGCCATCAGAATGATGACGCGGCAGCCCGCCGAAGATCCGCAAAGCCGCCTCTTTTCGTATGTGCTCACACCGGAGCATTACGTTTGCGGCGGCGCCATCAACAACGGTGGCGGTGCGCTGCAGTGGTTTTCCAAGGCCTTCCTTCCATGGTCCGACTACAATAATTTTCTTAAAACCGCTTTCACCGCCCCTCCCGGCGCAGAAGGTCTGTTGTGCCTGCCGTACCTGCTGGGTGAAAGAGCGCCCGTATGGGACAGCGAAGCGCGTGGCGCATACGTCGGCATCGGGCAGCAACATACTTCCGCACATTTTCAGCGCGCGCTGATAGAAGGCATCTGTTTTGGTTTATACAACGTGGCCGAAGCCCTCGAAAGTGTGGTGACGCCGGTGAAAGAAGTGACGGTGAGCGGAGGCTTTACCGCCTCTCCGCTCTGGATCCAGTTGCTGGCCGACATTTTCCAGAAGCCCATGCTGTTGCACCAGGACGAGGACGCGTCTGCCATCGGGGCCGCCATGCTGGCCTGGCATGCGCTCGGCAAAGCGGATGCGTGGCAGTTCAATGCAATGGCCGCGGCGCGGGTGTTTGAACCGGAAAACACCCACCGGGCCCTGTACATGCGCAACTATAAAGCCTATACGCTTTTGTACAACCAGCTGAAAGCGGTGATGGAGGTGCTGAAGGGGGCATAGGCTTTTCGCGGCACAACGGGACGGTGGCGCATTTTTCGGGATGCGCCGCAGGGAACCGGGTTTCTTCCGGCAGATACGGGCATGGAATAACTGCGCAGGGCATTTCCTGCGAAACAGCTATTACGCCCCGCGGTCGAACATTTTTTCCAGGTCGTTCAGTTTAAAGGAAATGAAAGTGAAGCGGCCGCCCGGGGAAACATTCGGCGTGGCGCAGGCAAACAATTCATCGATAATATTCTGCATTTCTCTCGTGCCCAGCATTTTGCCGGCGGGGATGGCATTGTTGCGGGCCATGGCGCGCACCAGTTGTTCCCTGCGGTTATGCTTCAGTTCGCTGCTGTAATGTTTGAACTGCTCCAGCAAGCCTTCAATGCTGGCCTGCTCGTTGCCGGTCTGGATGTCGGCCGGCGTGCCGCGCACCACAAACGTGTGCTGGCCGAAAGGTTCCAGGTCGTAGCCAAGGGCCTGCAGGTCCGGCAGCATTTCGGAAATCACCAGCGCATCCGCGGGCAGTAATTCCAGCGTTTGCGGGAAGAGGCTTTGTTGCGTGGCGATGGGCTTTTCGGACAGTGCCCGCTGGTAACGCTCATACAGGATGCGTTCGTGCGCCGCCCGCTGGTCGATGAGGATGAAGCCCGATTTGATCTGAGACAAGATGAACTGCTGGTGTACCTGCACCGGCACTTTCTGATCCGTGGCCGCTTCCTGCCAGCGCTCGTCGATGACGGAGGCGGTAGAGGAAACCGGCTGCTCGGAGGGCACGGAGTGCTCATTGTCCGGCGTGAGGGCCGGGCCGTACAATTCTTTCCAGTGGCGGAGATTGCTGCTCTGGTCGATCACATGCGCCTGGTTGGCGTGGGTGAAGGTTTTATAGATAGAGGTGTTGGAAGACTGTTGTTTTTTCTGCTCCGTAAACGGCTGCGTCAGCGCGTCGAGCTGCTGAATGCCGGGGTCGAGCTCGAAGTCGAGCGCGGGCGTTACGCTGAACTGGGCAAGGGCGTGTTTGATGGCCGACTGTACGAATGCATAGAGGATACGCTCGTCGTCGAACTTGATTTCCTGTTTGGTGGGATGAACGTTGATATCCACGTGTGCAGGATCGAGGTCGATGAAGAGCACATAAAGCGGGAAGCTGTCTGCCGGGATCATTTCCGCGAAAGCCGTCATCACGGCATGATTGAGATAGCCGCTTTTGATGAAGCGGTTATTCACGAAGAAAAACTGGTCGCCGCGGGTTTTCTTGGCCGTTTCCGGTTTGCCAACGAAGCCGTGGATGTTCATATAATCGGTGCTTTCCTTGACGGTGACCAGCTTGGCATTGTAGTGCTGGCCCAGGATGCTCACCACGCGTTGTTTCAGCGAACCTTTTTCGAGGTGGAACATTTGCTGGCCATTGCTGTTGAGCGAAAACTGGAGGTGGGGGAAGGCCAGGGCCACGCGGATGAACTCATCCACGATATGCCGCATTTCGGCGGCGTTGCTTTTGAGGAAATTCCTGCGGGCGGGCACGTTGAAGAACAGGTTCTTCATAGCGATGCTGGTGCCCGGTGCGGTTTGGCAGGGCTCCTGGCGTTTGATGACGCTGTTGTCTATTTCGATGAAAGTACCTACGTCTTCATGGGGCCGCCGGGTTTTCATTTCCACCTGGGCTACGGCGGCGATGGAGGCCAGCGCTTCTCCGCGGAACCCCATGGTGCGGATGTGGAAAAGATCTTCGATCGACTGGATTTTGGAGGTGGCATGGCGCTCGAAGCACATCCGGGCGTCCGTATCGCTCATGCCGCTGCCGTTGTCTATTACCTGTACCAGCTCTTTACCGGCGTCTCTGATAAAAAGTTGAATTTCAGTTGCGCCAGCGTCTACCGCGTTTTCGAGCAGCTCTTTCACTGCCGACGCCGGTCGTTGAATCACTTCCCCTGCTGCTATCTGGTTCGCTATATTATCCGGTAACAAATTGATGATATCCGCCACTTGCCTGCCTTTTGGCGTAAAGGTAGGAATAAAAAAATATGTTAAATAAAAGAGGCCGGGCAAACCAATCGGGAGGCGGATTCGTACCTTTATGGACGAACTTCCGGCCGTCGGTCAAAAGTGTAGTATTGTTAATGGTGTTAAAGCGTAGTTAACGCAAAATCAAATACTAGTATGAAAACGAGGAAACTTCTAATTTTACCGTTATTAATATTATTTAGCCATTGTACATATTCTCAGAACGGAGGCAAAATAAAATCCATGGAAGAAAAAAAGAATCCGGCGTACTCCCGCACGGATACTGGTAAAGTAAACCTTACAGACGCAGAGTGGAAAAAGGTATTACCGAAGGAAGTTTATGACATTGCCCGCGAAAAAGGCACAGAATGGGCGTTTACTGGAAAATATTGGGATCACAAGGAAAAGGGAACTTACTATTGCGCGGCATGCGGGAACCCACTTTTTGTTTCGGACACGAAATTTGAAAGCGGATGCGGCTGGCCGAGTTTTTATCAGCCCATCAGCAAAACCAGCGTAATCTATACGCCGGACAACTCTCACGGCATGCAGCGTACGGAAGTGCAATGCGGCCGCTGTAAGGCCCACCTGGGGCATGTTTTCGACGACGGGCCGCCGCCAACGGGCCTGCGGTATTGCATCAATTCCGTCATCCTCGATTTTGACAAAGCGCAGGACGCGGAAAAGAAGTACAAGGAAAAAGAATAATATCCCCGATACCTGACTATATGCTGCCAGTACAAGCGTTCCGTACCGGCTGCGGCGTTTCCATGTTACCCCCGCCAAAATCAGTATATTTATTAAAACATAGCATATGAAGGCATTAACCGTTCTTGCCTGGTTCACGGGCATCATCCTGGTTGTGTTCGTGATATTGCTGATGGCGGCCCCAACCAAAGTACACATCGAAAAATCCCAGACCATCAACGCCCCGGTTCAGGTTGTATGGGATTACATCACCCGGTTCGAAAAATTCAACCAGTGGAGCACCTGGCGCAAAATTGAGCCCGAAGCGCAATACCGCATAGAAGGGGTGGACGGCACTGTGGGCGCCGCCACTTCGTGGAAAGGGCAAAAATTGGGGGAGGGCCGGTTGGAGCATCTTTCGATGAAACCATTTTCCGAAGTCCGGCAGCGGCTGCAGTTTTTCGAACCTTTTGAAGCCACGTCGGACGTGTATTACCTCCTTCGCGAGTCCGCCGGGGTGACCACCGTTACCTGGGGCATCAACGCTAATTACCCACGCCCGCAGAACATCATGGGCATGTTCATGAAGCGCAGCCTGGAAAACGACTTTACGCAGGGCCTGCTGAACCTGAAAGATTCCGTGGAAGCGGAGTTAAAAAAGCCGCAGCCCGCCGCAACCGGCAGTTTGCCGGTCGTGAATGAAGGAGAGCGGCCGGAAATGGCATATTGGACGGTGCGCAAAGAAGTGGCCACCAAAGACATCAGCGGGTTTTACGCGACCAGTCTTCCGCGGATATTCAATGCCGTGAATAGCGCCAAGCTGAGCCCCGGCGTGCCGGTCGGCCTGTACTACAGCTGGGACGAGAAAGCCGGCAAAACGGATATGGCGGTGGCTGTTACATTGGGCGCCAAAGGAACGCCTCCTGCGGGAATCACTGCCGTGTCGCTCCCGGCCGGCAAAATCGTATATGTGGATTTTTACGGCCCGTATGAGCGGACGGCTGAAGCGCATGCCCTTATCGGCAAGTACCTTGGCGAAAAAGGGCGGCCCTCCAGGTGGCCGGTGCTGGAGGAATATGTGACCGACCCTGCCATGGAAAAAGACAGCTCGAAATGGCTGACAAGGGTGGTGTATTATGTGGATTGAGAGAAGGGAGGGTAGAATGAATAGGGGTAACGGCTTCCGGGCGCGACTATAAAAAGGGCGGGCAAAAAAATGACATACTCCGTCAATAAGGGATACTGCGGTCAGGTATTGGCGAAGGGAAGAACAGGAAAAGAGCGGGAAGGAAACAGGTCAGGAGCTTACGTCGGCCAATTCATAAGTGTTCGGCTCAAACTCGATGATGTCGTACACAGCCAGCTGGTATCTGTCGAATGGGTCTTCGGCCAGTATGGCCTCTACCTCGCGCCGGCTGCCTGCCTTACAAAGGATAACTGCCCCTGTGCGCGGTTTTCTGCGCCCCGAGAGGATGAAACGGCCTTCTCTGTACTGTTTTTCCAGGAAGGCGTTGTGGGCCTCCAGGTAGTGCTCAATGGCAGCCAGGGGCCTGATGTACTGTAGCAGGATCAGGTACATAGTTTAAACGGTCTTTCGAATAAAAATGGTTAATAATCAGAACATTTACAAAGGTAGACAAATTGTTGATAGTAGCGCCTTTCCGGCCACCGTTCAACAAAAATTAAACGTATTAGCAAAAAAGCTTGTATTTTCGCCGGTAATTTTCAAATCCATTTAACTCTCATTATGAAACGAATGTTTTCAAGGGCACTCCTTCTTTTATCGGGAATTGCCGTGTTGTTGTTGTCAGCCTGTTCCAAAACGCCTGAGCAGGGCAAGCACATCCCTAAAACCGCCGCCCTGGTATTAGGCATCAATTCCAAACAAATTCAGGAAAAGCTGGTAACAGAAGGCCTGACTGTCGATAAACTGTTCGAAGCCGTACAACAGAAAGATACGAGCAACGAAATGGCGAAAGCCCTCAAAGAAGCGGAAAACTCCGGTGTAGACCTGAAAGGCGACGTATTTGTTGCCATGGTGCCCGGTGATAAAGGCAACGGCTATGTGATGGCGGTAGCGAAACTGAAAGATGCGGCCAAGTTTGAAACATTCCTGAAAGAAAAGTCCAAAAAAGAGATTAAAGCCGGGAAAGACTTCAAGTTCATGGAAGATGAAGACGGCGCGGTAGGCTTCAACAATGAAACCATCATCGGCGTATTCTCCTTTAACCCGAATAAATTCGGCGATGCTTACGGCGGTGAAAACGATCCGTTCGCAGCCCTGGGCGATTCCGCTGCTCCCGCAGCGCCCAAAGCCCCGGAAAAAGCCAATACGCCCGAAATCCTCGACGGCCTCTTCCACCTGAAAGCAGACGAGTCTGTAGCCACTATCGAGTCATTCAAAGCGGTGCAGAAAGAGAAAGGCGACGTAATCTTCTGGATGAGCAGCGAGCAGATCTATGCTTTCAATCCCGGCACACCTTCCGGCGTAGCCGCACTGGTTTCCACCAACGTGAAAAAACTCACGGCCGGCGCTTTCCAAACCGCCGCGGTGCATTTCGAAAACGGCAAAATCAAAATGAACAGCAATGCCTATGCCGGTACCGAAATGAAAGAGATCATGAAGAAGTACCCCATGGAAAAGGTGAACATGAGCATGCTGGAAACATATCCTTCAGAAAATGTACTGGGCTTTGTGCTCATGAATTTCGACCTGCGCATGCTGGGCGACATTCTCAAGCTGATAGGAATGGATGGATTTGCCAACATGGGCCTCGCCGAAGCCGGCCTCACCCTCGACGATGTGCTGAAAGCCTTCAAAGGCGAGTTCGCCCTGATCGGTTCAGACTTCAGCGTGGTAAGCCAGCCCTCCGCATGGGATTCTACCTATAAAACCACCAAACCGCAGGCTAAATGGGTGTTCAACCTGAAAGTGGGCGACAAGGCGGCATTTGAAAAAATCATGAGCTCTCCGCAGGTAGCCCCGATGTTCACCAAAAAAGGCAATGAATATGTACCCAACGAAGGCCTCGCTGGCGCAATGGGCGTTTCCATCAACAACGAACGCATTCTGCTGAGCTCCGACGCGGAACTGATGGCAGCGTACGCTGCCGGCAAAGGCAAGGTGAAACTCGACGAGGGCATCGAAAGCAAAGCCAAAGGCAATGTGATGAGCATGTACCTCAGCATCGAAAAAATCGTGAACAACATTCCTGCCGAAGAAATGAAAGTGCCGGACAGCGTGCTGAACGACATCAAAGGCCTGTTGAAAGACCTGACGGTTGCCACCGAGCCTTACAACGGCACCTCCCAGAAATCCACCATCGAGCTGAACTTCAAAAACGAAGGACAGAATACGCTGGTACAGCTGGCCAACTTCACACAGAAAATGTATGGTTACTATCTTTCCAAGAAGAAAGAAGACGAAGCAGCCTGGGGCGATCCGGTAGTGGACTCCGCCGCAGTTGCCGTTCCTGCAGATAGCACTGCTACCATTGCACAATAATAACGATGCATCAGCATTCGGATAAAAAGCTGCTCCAGCCGGGGCAGCTTTTTATTTGGGGGAATATTCTATATTTAACATTCCACATCAGGCCATTTAACAGAACAGGAACATGCAGATCGCATTATCTGCGGTGGTGCCCGTGCCGCTTCGCGAAAAAGTGTTGCAGCAGCAGTCGGACATCTGGAACCGCGACATCACATTCAGCCCCGGGCAGTTTATCAAGGTCAAAGCGCCCTCCGGCACCGGCAAAACCACGCTGGTGCACTACCTCTATCATATCCGGTACGACTATACGGGTACGGTCAAAGTGGACGGCAAGCCATGGGCGGCTTATTCCAGCGGCCAGCTGGCGGCCATGCGCCAGCAGCAGGTCAGCGTCATATTTCAGGACCTCCGTTTGTTCGACCAGCTCACCGCGCTGGAGAATGTGGAGCTGAAGCGGGTAATGCAGCCGCAACCGCTGTATACGCAGGAAAAAGTACATGAATTCGCGGCGCGCCTGGGCGTGAGCCACGTGCTGAACCAGAGCGGCGCCACCTTGTCGTACGGCGAACGGCAGCGCATCGCCATCATCCGGGCGCTGATGCAACCATTTCAATGGCTGATGATGGACGAGCCTTTCAGCCACCTCGACGAAGCGAACACCGCCAAAGCCGCGGCACTGATCGCCGAAGAATGCCGTAAACGTAATGCCGGCTTTATTCTCACGGATCTCGACCACGACATCCATTTTGATTACTCCGTAAGCTATCTTTTATAACATGCAGTTTTACCAGTTACTCAAAAAAATCATCCGCACCGGCGTGGGGAAAGGGCGGTTCTGGATGGCGGGCATCGGCCTGGGAATAGCCATGCTGCTGATTCTGGTGGCGCTGCAGGTGCATCACAATTTTTCGGAACTACTATACAGCGAAAAGAATCAAAACGAGCGGGCAGACTTCCTGGTGATCAATAAAAAAATCACCAACAGCATGATGGGCCGGCCGGACCTTACCACCTTCACCAAAGCCGAGCTCAACGACTTTGCCGCCCAGCCCTTTGTGCAGGGCCTTGGCGTGATCACGGCTGCGCAGTTCAACGTCAAGATGGTGGCCGATCAGCTGGGTTTCTCCACGGAGATGTTTTTCGAAGCCGTGCCGGATAGTTTCATCGATGTTAAAAGCGATGAATGGAAATGGCAGCCGGGCCAGATGGTGATACCCGTGATTGTGCCCCGCGATTTCGTGGACATGTTCAACTTCGGCTTCGCGCTGGGCAACAGCATTCCCCAGTTTTCCGAAGAAACCATCAAAACCCTCAGCCCCGGCATCGTGATCAGCCAGGGAATACGCACCGGACAATTCGCCGGGAAAATCGCCGGTTTTTCGGACCGTATTTCCACCGTGCTGGTGCCGCAGTCGTTTATGGACTGGGCCAACAGTGTGTACGGCTCAGGCGCGGCCAAAGCGCCGTCGCGCATCATTATCAAAACCAAAGACCCCAGCAGCACAGTACTGGCGGACTACCTCGAAAAACACGGGTTTTCGACAGACACGGAAAAAACCAAATACAGTAAAATACGCGGCATCGTGCAGGTGATCGTGAGCGTGGTCGGCTTTTTCGGCCTGGTGCTGCTCATGTTTGCCTTGCTGGTGTTCAGTATGTTCATCCAGCTGGTGATCGCCTCGTGCAAAAAGGAAATACGCCTGCTCATTACGCTGGGCGCCGCGCCGCGGCAACTGCAGGGCTACCTGCTCCGGCAGTTCGTGCCGATGTATATCGCGATCGGCCTGCTGGCGTTGGTGCTGGTGGCGGGCCTGCAGTGGTGGGCGTCGGGGATACTGGCCCAACACAACATGTTCGTGCCGCAGCTTCCATCCGTCGCCGCCGTATTGGCTACCATGGGCATTCTGGCGCTGGTGTATTTCGTCAACCTGTTTTCCGTCAAAAAACACATTGCGGGCATGTAAGCATTCAATTCCACCTGTTCAACCAACATCATGAAAAAGATCCTCCTGCTTTTATTCGGCATATGCGCGGCCCTGCCGGTGCTGGCGCAGAAAACCATCCTGCATTGCGGCACGCTGATCGACGGCGTGTCTGATCAGCCGCGGCGGCAGACGTCGGTGATCATCGAAGGGAAAAAAATTATCGCCGTGCAGGCCGGGTATGCTGCACCGGCGGCGGGCGACAAAGTGGTAGACCTGCGGCAGCAAACGGTGATGCCCGGCTGGATGGACATGCACGTGCACCTGGAAGCGGAAACCAGTAAAACGCTGTATGCAGACAAGTTTACCCAAAACCCCGCCGACCTTGCTTATATGAGCGTGCGGTACGCGGAACGAACCCTGTTGACGGGCTTCACCACCGTGCGCGACCTGGGCGGCACGGGCGTGAACATTGCCCTGCGCAACGCCATCAACAAAGGCCTTATCGCCGGCCCGAGAATATTCACGGCAGGGAAATCCATCGCCACCACCGGCGGCCATGCAGACCCTACCAACGGATTCCGGAAAGACCTGATGGGCGATCCCGGCCCTGAAGCCGGCGTGGCCAATGGCCCCGACGAATGCCGCAAAGCGGTGCGCCAGGCATACAAGAACGGCGCCGACCTTATCAAGATCACCGCCACCGGCGGCGTGCTGAGTGTTGCCAAAGACGGCAGCAGCCCGCAGTTTACCGACGAAGAGCTGGCCGCCATCGTAAGCACCGCCCGCGACTACAATATGAAGGTGGCCGCGCACGCGCATGGTACGGAAGGCATCAAACGCGCCATCCGTGCGGGAGTCAACTCCATCGAGCACGGTACGCAGATGGACGAGGAGGGCATGAACCTGGCCATTAAAAACGGCACCTGGTATGTGCCCACCATCACCGCCGGCCGCTCCGTGGCAGACTCTGCCAAAATCCCCGGCTATTATCCGGAGATCGTGAAACCCAAAGCCCAGGCCATTGGCCCGCAGATACAGGGCACCTTTTCCAAAGCCTGGAAAAAAGGCGTGAAAATCGCCTTCGGCACAGACGCCGGTGTGTTCATACACGGGCGTAACTGGCTGGAGTTTACTTACATGACAGAAGGCGGCATGCCGGCCATGGAGGCCATTAAATCCGCCACCAGCAAGGCGGCGGAGCTGCTTGGCGTGCAGGACCAACTGGGCAGCATTGCCCCCGGCAAAACGGCAGATTTCACGGCGGTAGACGGCGATCCGCTCAAAGACATACAGGCCATGGGCAAAGTGAGCTTCGTGATGAAAGACGGCTTGATTTTTAAGCACGGAACTGCTAACTTGTTGCCCGTTCAAAACACTCAAACCATGGCCCACACAAAAAAATTCGTGCACGTTGTCAATTTCTACCTGAAGCCGGGCCTTTCCGCGGCGGATGTGAAGAAATTTGAAGAAGGCGTGAGCTCGTTAGGAAAAATCGAAACCCTGCTGGTATTCAACGTGGGCAAGCCTGCCCAAACAGACCGGCCTGTTATAGACAAAAGTTACAGCTACTGCCTGCTCACTGTTTTTAACGATGAAGCGGGGCACGATATTTACCAGGAACACCCGGTGCACCTGGAGTTTATCAAGAACTGCAACGATCTCTGGGAGAAAGTGGTGATATTCGATTCGGAAACGATCGGGCAATAAGATACATGAAAACGGGGCTTTGAGGGCCCCGTTTTTTTATGCTGATTCGTAAGGTAGCGTAAATGTATGCTTCACCCGCTTCGACAGCCGCATTACCGGTATCCAGATGGCTGCCGGTACGATCACGGAAAAGAGCGTGGTCGACTGGTCGGAAAAATTGTTACTGCCCGTCAATATGTCTGCTATCCCGAAGTCAACAAAGGCCCATACTACATTAAAGATGAGCATGAAAGTATAAACCTTCGGGAATATGTCGCGCTTTCGGAAGAACAGCACCACGTTGAAAATGGTAACAGCGAGTAGAAATATATTAGCGATCAGTTCCAGCAGCAGAAAGGCCTGTATGAGAGATATATTCCTGCCGCTGAAAGTAGAAGGAATATTCATCCACACATTGCCCTGGAATACTTCATGGTCGAAAACAGTGACCAGTACACGGAACGGGGAAATCGCCACGCCGATGGCCAGCAGAATCAGCCAGCTGCCGATGTCCCATGGCTCCTGAACGGGATATGACGAAGGCAGGGAACGCTTGTAATGCCGGATGCCCATCCTGGCGAAAAAGGCTGCGGCCACGAACGCGAGTAGCACCGCTAACCAGTTGACGCCCCCGGTCCACCGCCCATCCGCCACCGCTGCCCTGCCCACACCGGGCCGCCAGGTGAGACTGATATTAGCAGCCTCGCTGAGGGCATCCATGTCCTTCCGGTATTGATCCAGGTCTTTCAATGGAATATGGTCCATGCCGGACTCGAAGGAGTAACGCAATTGCACGGTATTTAACACGGCGGCCGGCTTCGAGACGAAGCGATAGCCTTCACGGCGGATATCCATGTTTTCCTGCTCCATCTGCCATGCCTGCGGAAGGTTTACGATGACCGAATGTTGCAGGTTCATGGGAAACTCAAGTGCGACAGGCGTTTTCCTGCTCTTGTCTATAAATACCAGTTTGCTGGTAAGGATATGGGCGGGCGTTGTAAAAGCCTGCTTCATTCCGTTTGCACTATCGATCGTCCATGGTTCGTAGATGGTATAATATTCAAGCACGGAAATGATGTTGGACGAGTCGTTGTCAAAAATTTTAACGGAATCGCGCATTTCCACCTTCCCGTATTTCTTGCTATAGAATTCAGTATAGGACGTTTCAAGATCGCTAAGCGCGGAGTTGGCGATGGACGACCGGAATATGTCTGCCTGCCTGCCCTTGTAACGACTCACGACCGCCAGCGACGCCGTGTCATTTTCCAAAGTGTGGATGTTGAAGGTTTCGACAACGTCGATCATTCCGGGACCATTCACAGGAATATCCGAAAGGGACGTGGTGCCATCCTTCACGATCAGCGCCTTCCTGAACAGAGGGTTGTAACGGTCTGGCAGCCGGCCGCGCTGGTAAGCCACCGTAGCATCTATCCAATAATCGACCTGCCGGAATCGGGCTCTTACGATCACATGGTTAAACCGGGCAGGAGAAGGCAGATGGTCGGCAATATGTTCTCTCAGGTCGGTGTGCACGTACGCCACCTCGGCTTCAATTCCCTGTGCGCGCAAGAGCGTAGTAAGCAGCAATGCTTTGTCTTTGCAGTCGCCGAAACGCTGCCGGCAAACTTTTTCAGGGGTATTGGGGCGGTGAGAATATTCACCCATTTCAATACCCATGTAGCGAATGTCATCCTGCACAAAGCGGATGGCCGCCTCGAGGTACCTCGCCGTATCGGTACCCGCATGCTTCCTGAGCCGGGCAACCCTGTCCGCCACTTCATTGCCGTTCACCGGAACGTTATTGACCGACGCGCCCCAACGGGCCACTGCAGCCCAGTCGGCAAACTCACTGATATCTACATAAGGAAAATCTGCATACCACGATGGCTGGTAGTCTTCTGGTTTCAGGCGCGTGACCTTATTACTCAGGTCCCATTCATACAGGCGCAGCCCATTGAGCGTTTTTTCTATGGGCCGCGGTGCTCCCTGATAATACCGGAACTGAAGCGGCCGCGCGGGGGCAGTGATGAGCGCTTTGTAAAAATTGGCGACCGGTTCATAACTCGTCAGGTAAAGGGTGTTCGTATAAAGACCATTAAAAATGGGATTCTCTCCTATAATGGAATAGGCATATTCGATCTGATCCCCCTTTCTTACGTCTTCAAGAATAACGAACGCATTGTAGCGGCCGCTGTAGATGAACATCGAGAGCTCTTCTTCCTGCTGCAGTACTTTTATATTGGACAGGTTGAGCTGGTTGATGACCTGGCCCTTTCGCCGTATCAGGATCTGATGGAATTGCAGTTTTTCATATTCAGGACTGTAATCTACGCTGATTTCCGAACCGTTTTGTATACCCGCTTCGGATTCAATCTGGCGGATGATGTGGCGGTAAACGGTTTTCTTTTCCACATGGTGCTGCTCTTCATATAGCAACTGGTAATAGCCGTCGCTGAAATCTTTGGCGCTTACCTTGCGGTTGAGATCAGGTTGATAGGGCGCGAGCCACATGGGCGTTGGCGTAGAGGAAATGTTTTTAGACTGGGCGCTGAGGGCGACGGGCGCCAGCAAAAGAGCGGCAATGAGAAACAATCGGTACATGGGACGAAAGGTATAAACAGACAATATTAATACTCTACCGTTAACGCATACACGGCAAACGTAGCCAGCCAGTGCTCACCGGCATAATCCCCGCTGGCAACATGCGGCAGGGCCGCCTGCAGGTGGCGGTTAGCCAGCTGCCTGATGGCGTCGCTATTTTCGCCTGCCTGCCGCGCAATGCCATACAGGCACCAGGCGCGGCTGAGATTCAGCCCGTCGAGGTGCACCAGCTTCCCGTCTGTACGGTCATTAACCGCGGCGATACTGAACAGTTGCGTGTCTTTTTCAAACAGGCCGGGCAGAAATTCTTTAATCCAGGTTTTATATGCGGCCGGGGGCAGTATCCGCCACATCAGATCGGCTTCCTCGAGGCAGGGCGATAAGAAATCGTAGCCGCCGGGCTCCCAGCTGGCCGGGCAATTCCGGTCTTTAGCATAAAAGCGCATAGCCGCATCGCGGATGGCAGACTGGAGGGCGGTATCCCCGGAGACCACGCCATAGTCCCAGGCGAGGCGAAGGCCGAAGGCGAGGTTGGTGTGCTCGCCCACGCGGATGGGATAGGCGATTTTTTTCAGGAAATCGCGCCAGGCGTTGCTGAAGTGCCAGGCCAGCGGTGCAATGTGTTGGCGCAGTTGGCGGGCCAGCGGATCGTCCCAGGTGATGAGCTCCGTTTGCAGCTGCATCAGCCAGCTCCAGCCGTAAATACGTTCAAAGCCTTTGTTATCCTTGTTCCGGAACAGGAGCATTTCCTGCCTGATATTTTCCTGCGAGAGGTTTTCTGCGAGCTTCTGCCGGATTTCCGCTGCATTCGGCAGGTCGGGGTACATTTTCAGGAGGCGTACCAGCATCCAGTGCCCGTGTACGCTGCTATGCCAGTCGTAGCACCCGTAAAAAGCCGGGTGATAGGCTTGCGGCGCTTTCAGGTAAGAAGTATCCGAAAACACGATGCCTGTTTTGTATGGAAATGCGTGCTGCATGCATTTGAGCGGCAACGCGGCAAAGTGAAGGGCGCCGGCGGTGGTGAGCCGCATCTGTCCCTCTTTTTCCGTGTAGAGCGGCATTTGTGCAAAACTCTTGGAAAACCAGAGCAGGCATACCAGCAGGGATAAAGCTCTCATATCAGCGGTTGAGTAACAGTTTGAAATAGAACGAGGGGCGGGTGAGTTTTTTGCGCAGGTCCACTTCATAAAACATACTGGAAATCACGTCGCGGAGCTGCTTATTCTTCATGCCCATTTTCATCAGCCAGTTAAACAAGCGGGGATACTTCACCAGTTGCTGAAGTTTGTAGCTCAGGCGAAGCTCCGGGCCCAATACGCGGTACACGCTTTCATCGTAGGCCATCATCGTTTCCGCCGAAAAATCATTCGCATCCAGGCAGGCGGCCGCCTGTTTGGCCGCGATGGCTCCGCAATAGATGGCGTTGCCGATGCCTTCACCCGTAAACGGGTCAATGATAAAGGCCGCATCGCCCACGAGCATATACCGGTTGCCCGAAAGGCGCCTTTTTTTAGAGCCCAGCGGCAGGCCATAACCATCGAGGCTGCTCACCATTTCCGCATCGCGGAAGCGTTCTGCGAATATTGGGTCCTGCTTGATCGTATCAGTAAGCAGGGTTTTGAGATTTATTTTCCGGTCGCGCACCGCATCGCTCAGCATGTCCATGCCCACGTTGGCTTCGCCGTTGGGCAGGGGAAATATCCAGAGATAGCCCGGCAGCAGGTTCTTGAGAAAGTGCAGTTCGATGAAACTATCGTGATGGGTGCCCTTGACGCCTTTGTAGTATGCGCGGATGCCCGCGGCATAGTATTTCGGCTCCATGCGGATGTTGGCCACGTCGCGGGTAAAGGAGGAATGCGCGCCGTTGGCCACGATCAGGACCTTCGCTTTCACCTTGAAATCGCCTGCGTTGTTCGTCAAAAGATAGCCGTCCGCTTCTTCCGTGTATTTGTCGATGCTGACGCCTTCGAACAACTGCACGTTAGGGCTGCGTTTCAACTCGTCCACCATGAAATTGTCGAAGTGGATGCGTTTGCAGACGAACCCGATAGGTGAATCCGATTGTTTGTTATAGTTGGGTTTGTACGGCACGTCCATGCTCTGGCGGCCGGGTGAAACGAAGGTAACGCCCCAGCTGTTTTCTTTTTCCGCGAATCGCTGCAGGCGTTTCGCGATAGCCGGATCGATTTTCTGCAGGCCGGTGATAACCTTGCCGCTTAACCCGTCGCCACACACTTTGTCACGGGGGAAAACCGCTTTATCCACTACAACGCAGGGGATGCCCAGCCTGTCGAGCTGCAGGGCCGTGGTGGCGCCGCCGGGGCCTGCCCCGATAATGCATACTGATGTGGTGATCATAGGTCGCCAAGATACGTATTCTGGCGGCGCTGTGGAAATATATATCTTTGCCGAAAACCGATAATTATGTTTGGAGACTTGTTTGGAAAACTGCAGGAGGCGCAGCAGAAAATGAGCGATACCAAGGAGCGCCTCAAGAACATCACCGTTGCGGGAGAGGCCGGGAACGGCGCAGTAAAGGTACTGGTAACCGGCAACCGGGAGGTACAGAGCCTGGAAGTGGCGCCGGAGCTGCTGAGCGCGGATAAAAAAGAGGAGCTGGAAGATTTGCTGATCACCGCTTTGAACCGCGCGCTGAAAAATGCGGAAAACACCTGGGAAGCCGAAATGAAAAACGTGGCCGGCGGCATGCTTGGCGGAATGGGCTTGCCCGGCATGTAAGCACATAAAAAAACCGGGCTTTTACGGCCCGGTTTTCAGATCCTTGTCTTCTTTATAGCTTTATCAGTTCACTTCTTCTGCTTTCATCATCTTCTGAAACTTCTTCCTTTCTTCTTCATCCAGGATGGTTTTACGCATGCGGGTATGGTTCGGAGTGACTTCGATACATTCATCCTGCTGAATGTACTCCATGCACTCTTCCAAAGTCATCAGTATTTTAGGAGCGATGTTGGTTGCCGCGTCGCTGCCGCTGGCACGCATATTCGTGAGTTTCTTGCCTTCATTCGGGTTCACCACCAGGTCGCCCGGTTTGTTGTTTTCGCCGATGATCATGCCTCTGTACACTTCTTCACCCGGGTCTACGAAGAACGAACCGCGGTCCTGCAGTTTGTCGAGTGAATAACCGGTGGTGGTACCGCCTTCTTTGGCAATCAGCACACCGTTACTACGGCCCGGGATGGGGCCTTTCCAGGGTTTGTAGTCGTTGAAACGGTGCGCCATTACAGCTTCGCCGGCAGTGTTGGTCAGCATCTGCGTACGCAGGCCGATCAGGCCGCGGGAAGGAATTTCAAACTCCAGGTGCTGCATTTCGCCTTTGGTTTCCATGATCAGCATTTCCCCTTTACGGCGGGTTACCAGGTCGATCACCTTGGAAGCAAACTCCTGCGGAACGTCTACCACGAGGGTTTCATACGGCTCGCATTTTTTGCCGTCGATTTGCTTGAGGATTACCTGCGGCTGACCTACGGTCAGTTCGTAACCTTCGCGGCGCATGGTTTCTACCAGTACACCCAGGTGAAGGATGCCACGGCCATATACGAGGAAGCTGTCGGCTGAATCTGTGTCTACTACGCGCAGCGCCAGGTTCTTCTCGGTTTCTTTGATGAGGCGGTCGCGCAGGTGACGGGAGGTCACAAACTTACCGTCTTTACCAAAGAAGGGAGAGTTGTTGATGCTGAACAGCATGTTCATGGTCGGCTCATCTACGCTGATCACCGGAAGTGCTTCGGGATTTTCAAAATCAGCGATGGTGTCGCCGATGCCGAAATCTTCCAGGCCTACCACGGCGCAAATGTCGCCCGGCTGTACTTCCGTTACGCGTTTTTTACCGAGCGCCTCAAACACATACAGTTCGCGCACGCGGGATTTTTTAATGGTGCCGTCTGTCTGCACCAGGGAAATGGGCTGGTTTTCCGCCAGCGTGCCACGCACCACTTTACCTACGGCGATACGGCCGAGGAAGGTGGAGTAATCCAGAGAGGTAATCTGCATCTGCAGGGTGCCTTCTGCGATTTTGGGCTCCGGTACATGTTTCAGGATACCGTCGAGCAGGGGGAGGATATCTTCACGTGCTTCCAGGGAATCGTTGAACCAGCCGTTTTTGCCCGAGCCGTAGTAGGTGGGGAAATTCAGCTGTTCTTCGGTGGCGTCGAGGTTGAAGAAAAGTTCAAACACTGCGTCGTGCACTTCGTCCGGGCGGCAGTTGGGTTTATCTACTTTGTTGATCACCACAATCGGCTTCAGGTTGAGCTGCAGCGCTTTTTGCAGTACGAAGCGTGTTTGCGGCATGGGGCCTTCAAATGCGTCCACGAGCAGTATCACGCCATCCGCCATTTTCAGCACGCGCTCCACCTCACCGCCGAAGTCGGCGTGGCCGGGAGTGTCTATCACGTTGATTTTCACGCCGTTGTACACCACGGATACGTTCTTACTGAGGATGGTGATACCGCGTTCCTTTTCCAGGTCGTTGTTATCCATGATCAGTT
>CBFGZV010000041.1:0-47398 GCA_965653365.1 uncultured Chitinophaga sp.
TGCAGGAAGTTGTTGTCCGGTACGTCTTTGGTGTTGATCTGCACCAGGCCGCCGGCGAACTCGCCGGGCATTTCCGGGGTAGCTGCTTTATTAATAATGATATTATCGATAATGGATGAAGGGAAAATGTCGAATGCGAAGGATTTCCTGTCGGGCTCCGTACTGGGCAGCAGGGCGCCATTGATGGTAGCCTGGTTGTAACGGTCGGCCAGGCCTCTTACCACGAGGAACTTACCGTCTTGCATGGATGCGCCGGAAACGCGTTTTAATACTTCGCTGGTGTTGCGGTCCGGTGACTTTTTAATGGATTCGGCAGAAACCACCTGCGCAACGGTGTTGGTATTTTTCTGAAATGTCAGCAACGCGTTCAGGGTTTCTGTACGGGCTGAGCCTTTTACCACGAACTCTTTCAGGTCCTGGGATTTCGGTTCGTCCAGCACCACATCCTGCGTGGCAGCCGGCCCACCTTTTACCACCACGTCGGCAATCGACTTGGTCTGGTAACCCATCAGTTTATATAATAAGGTATAGGTTCCGGGCTGCACATTCAGGGTATAGCGTCCTTCCACGTCGGTTACCGCGCCAAGGGATGTTCCCTGCACAAGCACGGTTACCCCGATGAGCGCTTCTCCCGATCTTTTATCGGTCACCTTGCCGGTAATTTTTCCGCCGGATTGGGCAAAACCAGCCAGGCCAATCAATACTAAAGCAAATAAAAGTGTAATGGTACGTTTCACGATCTGTTTCTATTTATGCCGCAAAACTACCGTCGCCCTATTACCGCATTGTTAAGCCAATATTACCAGAATGTTAATTGTTAAGAAATCATTAAAGAATCGTTAACACAAAAAGGGAAGCTGAAGGGAAGCGCCTTGGGGCGAATTCGGCCATCCGTCAAGACTGGAGTGGTTTTTCGGATACGGCGGTTGGGTTGACACCGGTTGTTGGTTTTCATCGGATCGCATCGCCGCTGATAACTCAAATCTCATCATACACTGCTACGCCAAAGTTGTCCCGGTGCGACACCCTGGCATACCAGCCTTTTCGCCCTCACACTGCCCGGTTCTGCTGGTTGTTTCCTTTTCCCTGGCGGGCCAGCAGCTCGAGGGAAATGTCCAGCTGCCGCGCGTCCGCACTATCGCTGCAGGGGGTAATCTGGAACAGGCGGAGGCTTTTGTTGGTGAACGGCTTCGAATCCTTGTTGCAGAGCTCCAGCGAAAAATTGAACTTTTCTTCGAGCTCCTCCTCGAATTCGCGCAAGCTGAGGGTTTCGTCAATAGGATGTTCTATCATCACGTTTTCTTCCAGTCCCGCATCGCGGAGGGTATGAAAGGCCCCCGCCAGGGAGTGGTGTATATAGACCGTCGCATTACAATGTAGCAACCGTTGAATCTGCATCTGTAATAAGGAAATGGTCATTAAAGGGTGTAGCTTGAGCGTCTTCATCTAAATTCATGCTGGTTTACCAAACTTACGATCGGGGCGTTAATTAAATATTAATGGGAGATTATCTAATTATGAAGAGATGGGTTAAAAATTGATGACTTTGCTGGCTACGGCCCATTCCGCCACGTTCAGCTGGTCGTCTTCCTCCTCTGCCACCGTTTCCTTTTTGCCGGCGGCGTGCTGGTACAGCTGCCAGGTTCCGTGGCTGTATTCGAGCGCGGTGAGGCTTTCCACCCAGTCGCCGGAGTTGAGGTAAGTCACCGTTTTACCGTTCAGTTCCATGTTTTTGATGACCGGCTGGTGGATGTGGCCGCAGCAAACTACGTCAAACTCTTTGTCAACCGCAATTTCCACCACGGTCTGCTCAAAATCGGAAATGAACTTCACGGCCTGCTTCACGCTTTCCTTCACTTTTTTGGAAAACGACATCTTTTCCCGGCCCATTTTTTCGAGCATATGGTTCACGAGGCGGTTGAGGATGATCAGGATGTCGTATCCCTTTCCACCCAGTTTTGCCAGCCATTTGGAGTTTTTCATGGTAATATCGTACACGTCTCCATGAAAAAACCAGTGCCTTTTACCGTCCACTTCCAGGATCAGCTTGTTATCGATCACAAAATTGCTGAGCCCGAAGCCGGCGTATTTCCGGAGCGCTTCATCGTGATTGCCCGTGAGATAATACACCTCCGTGCCCTTCCCGATCATTTTGAGGATCCGGCGGATGACCTTGGTATGAGACTTGGGAAAATACCGCTTGCTGAACTGCCAGATGTCGATAATGTCGCCATTGAGGATAAGCACCCGGGGATCCACGGAGTCGAGGTAATTAGCCAGTTCTTTTGCGTGGCAGCCGTAAATGCCGAGGTGTACATCGGATATGACAAGTATGTCTAGTGGTCGTTTACCGCTCATTATTTTGTTGCATTAAGCCCGGCCGGTACCGTTGACAGAACTTTTTCAAATACAATTTGTTACTTATATGATTTTCACTATTTCACGGTACGGGAGGCAACACAAAGGAAAAATTGCTATATTACTTTTATATTAATCCAGTGTTACCAAATTATTAATTCTAACTTTTTGTTGGCACCTATACCTTCTGAAAACTAATTTTGCGGCAAAATTTCATCTAATACAAACTTATATGGGAGGCTTCAATTCGATTGTTAAAATGTTCATGCCTAAAGACCGGGTGTTTTATTCACTTTTCGAGGATGTTGCGGCAAACCTGGTAGAGATGGGGAAAGTGCTGACAGAGCTGGTGGAAACCAACGATCCCCAGGTCCGCAAGGATAAAGTACACCTGATCGAGCGGCTGGAACACAAGAACGATGACTATACCCATCGCATTTTCGTTGAATTGGGCCAGAACTTCATTACCCCCTTTGACCGGGAAGACATCCACTACCTCGCGGCCACGCTGGATGACGTGGCTGATTACATCCACGGTTCCGCCAAACGTATCGACATATATAAAGTAACGACCATGACCGACAGCGTGCGCAAGCTGGCCGACCTGATTTACCAGGGTACGGTGGAGCTGTCACGGGCCATTCCCGAGCTGCGCAATATGGCCAACATGCGGGTGATCACCGATGCCTGCGTGAAGATCAACAGCCTGGAAAACCATGCCGACGATATCTATGACCGTGCCATTGCCGACCTGTTCGAGCTGGAAAGCAATGCCGTGGAGCTGATAAAAATGCGTGAAATCTATCAGGCGCTGGAAATTGCCACAGACAAATGTGAAGATTCCGCCAATGTGATAGAAACCATTATTATCAAATACGCATAGTAGAAGCGAAATAACATCCTGTCATGGTCTTTCTTGTAATTATCATTATACTGGCTTTCATTTTTGATTATATCAACGGTTTCCACGATGCGGCCAATTCCATTGCCACCATCGTGTCTACCAAGGTGCTGACACCATTCCAGGCGGTGCTCTGGGCGGCGCTGTTCAACTTTGCGGCCTTCTTTGTTTCCAAATACATTTACGGGGAGTTTAAAGTGGGCAATACGATTGCCAAATCCGTATTTGAGCAATTCATCACCCTGAAGGTGATTTTCTCCGGCCTGATTGCCGCCATTGCCTGGAACCTGCTCACCTGGTGGTATGGCATCCCCTCCAGCTCGTCGCACACGCTGATTGGCGGCTTTATCGGCGCCGCGGTGGCCAACGCCGGCGGTTCTTTCGACGTGATCAACTACGCCAAAGTGTTGCCAACCGTGTACTTCATTGTACTCGCGCCTTTCATCGGCATGGTGGTGGCTTTCCTCATCACGGTACTGATCGTGAATATCTGTAAAAAAGCCAACCCCTACCGGGCCGACAACTGGTTCAAGCGCCTTCAGCTTGTATCGTCCGCCGCCTTCAGCCTTGGCCACGGCGGTAACGACGCCCAGAAGGTAATGGGTATCATCGCGGCTGCCATGGTGGCGCATGGCGGTATCGAAGGCGTTACCACCATCAAGGACGTGCCGGACTGGGTACCGTTTGCGTGTTTCACCGCCATCGGCCTCGGTACGCTCAGCGGCGGCTGGAAAATCGTGAAAACGATGGGCACCCGTATTACCAAAGTGACCCCGCTGGAGGGCGTAAGCGCAGAAACTGCCGGAGCCCTAACGCTGTACCTGACGGAGAGCTTCGGTATCCCGGTGAGCACCACCCATACCATCACCGGTTCTATCATCGGGGTGGGCGCCACCAAAAGGCTGTCGGCCGTTCGTTGGGGCGTTACCGTCAACCTGCTCTGGGCCTGGATACTGACCATCCCCATCAGCGCACTGCTGGCGGCGGGCGTGTTCTTTATCGTAAATCTTTTCGTGAAATAAGGATTTTCCTGATCATACTGAAAGCGGCCCCGGTTCGGGGCCGCTTTTTTTTCTTGTACACGTACAACGTTGAGCCACTGTTTCCCCATAGCGTCTCCGGGATGCGCCCGGTCAAGCGCATAGATACCGTCCGCCTTTCGCCCTAACTGAGCTTTTCGTAGATAAATCAGGTCAAAATAGCATTAGTTCAGGTGACAGATGGGTCGTCAAAGCGCTCCCGCTGGACGATCAAGTAAGCTGCAGGCACCGGAGTTGACCCGGGATGCCCCATCTTATCACATGCATCTTTTAAAAATATGAAGCAAATCACCCCGTCATATATTTTTCTATTTTTTAAATCAAATATCTAGGGCAAATAGGAAAGACCTCCTATTTTTGTGCCGCCAAACTTAATACATTGTCCATGAAGGGAATTATCCTCGCAGGCGGGTCCGGTACCAGGCTGCACCCCATCACGTATGCCATCAGTAAGCAGATTATGCCTGTTTATGATAAACCGATGATCTACTACCCGCTTTCCACATTGATGCTGGCGGGCATCCGGGAAATCCTCATTATCAGCACGCCACATGATTTGCCGGCTTTCAAACGGCTTTTCGGAGACGGCAGCCAGTTCGGGCTGAGCCTCTCCTATGCCGAGCAGGCCGTACCCAACGGGCTGGCCCAGGCATTTGTGATCGGCAAGGAATTCATCGGAAAGGATAATGTAGCATTGGTACTCGGTGACAACATTTTCTACGGCGCCGGCCTCGGCACACAGCTGGCCAATAACACCTTCCCGGATGGCGGTATCGTTTACGCCTACCAGGTGTCCGACCCGGAACGGTATGGCGTGGTGGAGTTCGACGAACAGATGAACGCCGTATCCATCGAGGAAAAGCCGGCAAAGCCCAAATCGAACTATGCCGTGCCGGGCCTTTATTTTTACGACAATGAAGTGGTGAATATCGCGGAAAACCTGCAGCCCAGCCCCCGCGGGGAATATGAAATCACCGACGTGAACAGGGAGTACCTGAAAAGGGGGAAACTGAAAGTATCGATTTTGCCGCGCGGCACGGCCTGGCTGGATACCGGCACGTTCGACTCCCTGATGCAGGCTTCCCAGTTTGTACAGGTGATCGAGCAACGGCAGGGGATAAAAATCGCCTGCATCGAGGAAATCGCTTTCCGGAAGGGCTTTATCGGCCGCGAACAGCTGGAACAACTCGCCGCACCGCTGGTTAAAAGCGGATACGGCGCGTACCTCATGAACCTGATTAAATAAACAACCAATACTTAACTACTCAGTATGCAAAAAGTTCTTGTAACAGGCGGTTGCGGATATATAGGGGCCCATACAATCGTGGACCTGATCAACAACGGTTTTGACGTGGTAAATGTGGACAATAACATGCGCAGCACCACCAAACTGCTCGACGGTGTGGAACAAATCACCGGCAAAAAAGTGCGTAATTACAAGGTAGACCTTTGCAACCTGGAAGATACACACGCCGTGTTTCATGAAAACCGCGACATTGTGGGGGTTATCCACTTCGCCGCCCTTAAAAGCGTGGGCGAATCGGTAAACGAGCCGCTCCTGTATTTCCAGAACAACCTCACCTCCCTGGTGAATGTGCTGAAATGTGTGAAAGAATTCAATATCCCCAATTTCGTTTTTTCCTCTTCCTGCTCCGTATATGGCAATGCCACGGCCCTGCCGGTTGTGGAGGAAACGCCGCTGGGTGAAGCGCAGTCGCCCTACGCCCGCACCAAGCAGATGGGAGAACAGATCATTGAAGACTTCAGCCGCGTAAACGCAACGCAAAGCATCCTCCTCCGTTACTTCAACCCGGTTGGCGCCCACCCCTCGGCCCTCATCGGAGAGCTGCCCCTCGGCAAGCCCGATAACCTGGTACCCGTTATTACCCAGGTGGCCATCGGCAAACTGCCGAAGCTGACCGTATTCGGCACCAGCTACGACACCCGCGACGGGTCATGCATCCGCGATTACATCCACGTAACAGATATCGCCAATGCGCATACGAAGGCATTGCAATACCTGCTGGAAAAACGCAACGGCACCAACTGCGAAGTGTTCAACCTGGGCACGGGCACCGGCGTAACCGTACTGGAGGCCATCAAAGCATTCGAAAAAATTTCCGGGATGAAGCTCAACTATGAGCTGGGCGAGCCCCGCCCCGGCGATGTGATCGCCATTTATGCCAACAACACCAAGGCCCGCGGCAAACTCGGATGGGAGCCAAAATCAGGCATCGAAGACATGATGCGCACCGCCTGGCAGTGGGAAGTAGCGCTGCGCGACAGGGTGCTGAACAATTAAAAATTCCAAACACGATTTCTTTATTTTACTAGCTTTGCGGCACAAATATCAGGCACTATGGTAAAAGACATACAGATACTGAACGAAAAAGAAACCCGTGGCGGTTTCGGCGAAGGCATACTGGAAGCCGGCAGAAGAAACCCGAATGTGGTGGCCCTTACGGCCGACCTGCTCGGTTCCATGAAACTGCAGGCCTTCATCAAAGAATTTCCCGAGCGCTTTGTTCAGTGCGGCATCGCCGAAGCAAATATGATCGGCGTGGCCGCGGGTTTGACCATCGGCGGTAAAATCCCGTATACTACTACTTTTGCCAACTTTTCCACCGGCCGTGTATACGACCAGATCCGTCAGTCCGTAGCCTATTCCGGTAAAAACGTGAAAATATGCGCATCCCACGCGGGCCTTACCCTCGGGGAAGACGGCGCCACCCACCAGATTCTGGAAGATATCGGCATGATGAAAATGTTACCGGGAATGACGGTGATTGTGCCCTGCGACTTTAACCAGACCAAAGCGGCCACCATCGCCATCGCCGACCATGAAGGCCCGGTATACCTCCGCTTCGGCCGCCCGAAATGGCCCAATTTCACCCCTGAAAACCAGGAATTCCAGATCGGTAAAGCCCAGGTACTCAACGAAGGCACGGACATTACCCTGTTTGCCTGCGGCCACCTGGTATGGAAATGCGTGGAAGCGGGCCGCATCCTGGAAGAAAAAGGCTATAGCGTGGAACTGATCAACATTCATACAATCAAGCCCCTGGATGAGGAAGCCGTGCTGAAATCCATCACCAAAACCCGCTGCGCCGTTACCGCCGAAGAGCATAACGTGCTGGGCGGCCTGGGAGACAGCATTGCACAGGTTGCCGCGCGCCACCTGCCCATCCCCATCGAATACATCGGCACGCACGATACCTTCGGCGAAAGCGGTAAACCCACAGAGCTGCTGACCAAATACGGCCTGGATACCCCGGATATCGTTGCTGCAGCCGAAAAAGCCCTGGCCCGAAAAAAAGGTTAAAATTTATACACGGATTAAACTTTCCGGCTTAAAAACCATCCTAGTGATGGTTTTTATTGTTACAGGGAGTGAAGTACCGCTATTCGGTCAGTTGCATAATTATGCATATATTTATCCTGTGCATCAACCATTTACGGTCACTTTCAACACACTGTTTAACCGCCTATGGCTGTAACGCAAGAAGATAAAGAACTGCTGGCACTATACGGGCATCCGGATACGAAAGAAAGGGGGTTTACGCAGATTGTACGGAAATACCAGGAACGATTGTACTGGCACATCCGGCGGCTGGTAATCGATCATGAGGATGCGAACGATGTACTGCAAAATGTGTTCATTAAGATGTGGAAAGGCCTGGAAGGTTTCCGGGAAGATGCACGCCTGTATACCTGGTTATACAAAATCGCCACCAACGAAAGCCTCAGCTTCCTGGACCAGCAAAAAAGGAAAGCCGCCATTTCACTGTCAGACGTAGAAACGGGCCTGAGCAATAAATTGCAGGCAGACAGCCATTACGACGCCAAAAAGATTGAATGGAAATTGCAGAAAGCGATCCTGAGCCTGCCGGAAAAACAGCGCGCCGTATTTACGCTGCGGTATTACGAAGAAATGCCTTATGAAGAAATGAGCAAGGTGTTGGATACCTCGGAAGGTGCGCTGAAAGCCTCTTACCACCATGCGGTGAAAAAAGTGGAAGAGTTTCTAAAAAACAACGGACATTAAACCATCCCCGCAAATGCGGGTCTTAATATCATGACGCACAAACAGAAAGACATCGTGGACGAATTGCGGGAAATAGCCCCGGCATGGAGCGATCTGGGCGCGCAGCCGCACTTTAACGTGCCGGCGGGATATTTTGACGCCTTCCCCGCAAAACTGATGGAGCGCATCTGCGCCATCGAAAGCAGCGATGCGGTGACGGAAGAACTGGAAACACTCTCCCCCCTGCTCGCAGGTCTCTCCCGGGAAACACCCTTTAGTGTGCCGGAGGGATATTTCAGCGGGCTGGCCGGCCGGCTGGTGGATGAAAAAGACCGCCCAGCCGAAGGCCGGGTGGTGAAAATGGGCCGTACTATCCGGCTCTTCAAACAATGCCTCGCCGCAGCCTGCATTGCCGGCGTAATCGCCGCAGGCGCCGTGCTGGTGTCCCGCTCCGTCAACCATTCCTCGATGGACAGGATGCTGGCCAAAATAAGCGACCAGGAAATTGAGGAATACCTCACCTACAGCACCGACGCATTTGATAATGAGAATATCTTTACAAATGTGTCACTGGAGGAAGAGCTCCCTTCGGTGCTGCCGGAGGACCTGTCTCCCAAGGACATCGACAACCTGCTGGAAGACAACCTTTTACAAGACGATCCACTTAATTAATGATAACGATGAAGCGAAGTAGCAAGCTGATACGGATGGTAATCTTTTTATTATGCACGGCGGTATTTTCCACCGGCAGCCTGCTGGCGCAGGAAGCCGACCAGAACGATGCCTCCAAGCAGGATAAAATCAAGGCCCTGGAAGTTGCCTATATAGCCAGGGAACTGGACCTTACGCCGGAAGAAGCACAGAAATTCTGGCCCGTATACAACAAATACGCCAAAGAGGTGCACGACCTCATCCTGGAAAGGAAAAAGAAGGCGCAGGAGCTGAAAGGCAAACCGCGGACCGATGAAGTGGCCGATGCCGCCATGGATAAGGAACTGAACTACGAGCGTAAACTGCTCGACATTAAAACGCGCTACCGCCAGGAGTTCGGCAAAGTATTGCCCGCCCGCAAAGTAGGCAACCTGTACCGTGCGGAAAGGGAATTCCGCGGCATGATGATCCGTCAGCTGAAAGAACGTAAAGACACCCGGATGATGCGCGGCAAACCGCAGCGCCAGTAACCGCTATTGAAACGTAGTGGTGGGTAACCTGGTATCGTGATAGAATAAGAAGATCCAACCCTCCGCTTTCCCCCGCTCCATGTATTGCTGCCGCAGCTCCATCGTACGCTTACCGTCGTAATCATATTTGGCCACAAACCGGCTTTTCATCATCGATATCTGCGGCGCCTCATCTCCACCGAAAAACACTTTATCTTCCCCGTCATCAATCAGGAACACCTGGTGGTATGGGCAATGCCCGCCGCTGAACTCGTAGTGAATATACCCGTCTATCGTACCGCTGCCTTCCAGAAACACGACATTATCGCGTTTGGGCAGCAGGTTCACCTCTTCGGCGAGGTACGACTTCCCGTCGTTTTCCAGCGCATAATCCAGCTCTTTGCGGCTCACATAATAAGTGGCATGCGGAAAGGAAAGGCTGCGCTCCCCCGTCATCAAATCTTCCACGCTTACGCCGCCGGCATGGTCTTTATGCAGGTGGCTCATGAGCACCTTGGTGACTTCCATAGGGTTGATGCCCTGGTCGATCATGTTCTGATGCAGCTGCAGGATGCCATCCGCATTGCGGAAGCCCAGCCCGGTGTCGAGCAGCAGAATGTCGCGGCCGGTAATCACCAGGAAAGGTTGTATTTCCACCAGCAGCGAGCCTGCCGTTCTGTCTTTCATGGAATCCTTCCGCTCGTCGAAGGGAATGAATCTTTTAGTGCCGTCTACGGTAAAACTGCCTTCCGATAAAGGTATGATACGTGCCATCCTGCAAAAGTAGGGCTTATCTCAATACCATTTGCCGGTCTGCATCGAGGCGGAGCATAATGAAGATGAGCATGGTGAACGTCATCAGCGACGACCCGCCGTAACTCACCAATGGCAACGGGATGCCGATCACCGGCGCCAGGCCGATGGTCATGGCGATATTGATGAAGAGATGGAAAAATATGATACTGGCCACCCCGTACGCGTATACGCGGCTGAAGGTCGATCGCTGCCTTTCGGCGATGAATATAATCCGGAAAAGCAGCGCCACGTATAATCCGATGAAGATGATGCTGCCCACAAACCCGAAGTCTTCCCCGATGGTACAGAAAATGAAGTCGGTGCTTTGTTCCGGCACGAAGTCGAAGCGCGTTTGCGTGCCCTTGAGATACCCCTTCCCCCAGAGGCCGCCGGAACCGATGGCGATCATGCTCTGGCGGGTGTTGTAGGTGGCCTTGGGATCGTTTTCTTTCCCCAGCATTACTTCGATACGGCGAACCTGGTAGTCTTTGAGCACTTTCGTAAATACTAACGGCACCACGAACACCACGAAGGCGGAACAGAAGGCCCAGATAGACAGAATGAGCACCAGCCGTGAGCGCTTGCGCCGTATTTCGCGGCGGCTGAAATAAATCACCAGGGCGGCTACGCCGGTGAAGATGTAAAACAGGATGTATTTGTCGACCAGCAGGGCGGACAATACGAGGATGATGCCGGAAAAGGCGATCACGAGAATAATGCCCGGCAGGCCTTCGCGGAACATGACGAGGAAGAAGGCGAAGTACACGAGCGCCAGCCCTGTTTCGTCCTGCAAAATGATGATAGCGCAGGGCGCCAGCACCATGGCGGCGGCAATAACGCGCGACCGCATTTTGGTGAAATCCGTTTCCATGGAGGAGAGGTATTTCGCCAAAGCGAGGTTGGTACACAGCTTCGTGAACTCGGCCGGCTGGAAGCGGAAACCGCCCAGCTCCAGCCAGGAATTGGAGCCTTTAACGCCCGTACCGATGGCCAGTACGATCAACAGCAGCAGGATCCCGAAAGCGTAAAAAAGATTGGCCGTAGCCGTGAAGAATTTGCTGTCCGTGAGCCAGATGCCCGTGGCCAATACGACAGATACACCGAACCACAGCACCTGCCGCGCCCAGTTTTTGTTCTGGTGCAGGAGGTTCTGAATCACCTGGTCGCCCTCGCGGTACTCCGCTGCAAAAATGGCCAGGAAGCCGATGAATACCAGCGCCAGGTAGAGCCCGAAAATGGGCCAGTCGATGCCTGCTGTGAGTTTCGCTTGTGGGCGGTTCATGTGTATCTTTAGTTAGCGATGATTTTTCTCAATAAATCGGTGCCCTGCGCGGCCGTGTAATTCACCCGGTTAAGCGAATCCAGCTTGGATTTGGCGCGCATTTCGGCTGACATGGTAACGGTTTCCATCATTCTCTGCAGGATGGGCCTGCGCTTGGCGGAAATCGTGTCGGTCAGGTATTTTTCCATGAGAATACTGGCGATGGGCACGGCGTAGGTGCTGCCAAAGCCGGCGTTCTCCACGATCACGGCGATGGCGATCTTCGGATTGTCGCGCGGGGCGAAGCCTACGAACAGGGAGTGGTCTTTCAGCTTTTCGATCTTGCCGTTGATGCGCGCCTTGTTTTCCGCCGTACCCGTTTTACCGCACACGGCAATGCCTTCAATCTGTGCGCCGCGGGCAGTACCTTTCGTCACCACGTCTTCCATCCCCAACACCACGGAGTTGAATGCTTCGTCGGAAATGTGGGCCACGGAATGTTTCTCTTTATATTTTTTTAGGACATCGGAATTATCGTTGTCGATACTCTGCACGAAGTGCGGCAGATAATAGTGCCCGCGGTTGGCGATGATGGCCATGGCATTGGCCAGCTGCAGGGGCGTAACGCCGAGGAGGCCCTGTCCCATGCCCACGTACACTTCGGAACAGGAGTTCCAGAGCCCGCGATAGCGATAATTCATGCGGCCCGTATCCGGCACTATCCCGCGTACTTCGCTGGGAATGTCGACTCCCAGGCGTTCGCCGAAGCCCATCGCGTTGAGGTATTCAACCCATTTGGCCTGCCCTTTCATGGTGCCGCCCCATTTGGAATTGTCGACAGACAAACGGTAGAGGTGCATGAAATAGGCGTTGCAGGAGTTGGCCATGGCAGTGCGCATGTTAGCCGCGTGCCCGGGGTTGCTATGCGTGCATTTGATGAAACGGCCGCACTGGGCATAGCCGCCATGGCACGGATAGCCGAAGCTGGGGGTGATCACCCCTTCGTCGAGCGCAATGAGACCGGTAATAGGCTTGAAAGTAGAGCCCGGCGGGTACATTGCCTGGATGGCCCTGTTATACAACGGGCTGGTGGTATCCTGGTAGAGTTTATTGAAGTTTTGCGCCCTGTACGAGCCTGCCAGCAGGTTGGGATCGAAAGTGGGACCGCTGACCATGGCGAGAATACCGCCGGTAGCGGGGTCGATGGCCACGATGCTGCCCACTTTGCCCTGCATCATTCTTTCCCCCAGCACCTGCAGTTCGATATCCAGGGAAAGGCGCAGGTTTTTGCCCGCAATCGCCACGGTGTCGAACTCTCCGTTTTCCAGCGAGCCCTGCGGGCGGTTGAGGTTGTCTTTTACGAGGTACTGGATGCCCCGCTGCCCCATCAGGATGTTCTCGTAGGTTCTTTCCAGGCCCGTCATGCCGATATAATCGCCCTGCTGGTAAGCGCTGTAGCGCCCGAGGCTGTCTGCCAGCATGGCCGGGGAAATTTCACTGATATACCCGAGGAAGCTGGCGCCCACCCCGTAGGTGTAAGACCGCACCGGACGCAGCACCAGTTCGAAGCCGGGCTGGAACATATACATGCTTTCCTGCAGCTTGCCATATACATCCGGCGGCAGCAGGCTCGCGAACACCGATTGCCGCACGCGGCCCTCCTTGATAATGGCTTTAGTGATGCGTTTACGGAATTCCTCCATATCTATCCGCAGAATTTCGCAGAGATAGGCCGTATCTATTTTTTTAACGTTGGCGGGCGTCACCATCAGGTCGTACAACGCCTCATTGCGCAGAATGGCGCGGCCGTTGCGGTCGTAAATGATACCACGGCTGGGGTAGATCACTTTGCGCAGGTGCGCGTTGGCATCGGCCAGTTTGGAATATTTGGTTTCCACCACCTGCAAAAAGAAGAGCCTCACCACGATGAGCGACACCATGCCGAGGACGATCAGTTGGATAACTCGTTTTCTGGGCTGATTATAAACAGACATGCAGGTATGTAAATTAAATAATTATACGCTCATTTCCTGCTGAAGAACAAGAGCTCGTAAACCAGCACCAGGAAAAGACTGGCGGCTGTAGACAGCAGGATCTTGATCAGCAGGTACAACGGGTCGGCAAAGCTGAAAACGGACAAACAAAAATACGCAATGTTGTGCAGCAGCACCAGTACGGATACATAAATGGCAAACTGCGAGGTCCCCATGCTGGTAACGCTGGGCGTGCGCTGGGTTACTTCAAAACCGCCCTGCGGCGACAGAATGTTGAGCACAAAGGGACGCAGGTAGGCGATAAAAACGCAGGCTGCGGCATGGATGCCCATGGTGTCCGAAAACATGTCCAGCGTGATGCCCAGTAAAAAGCCCAGCAGCTGCAAAGCGGGCCGCGGCAGGTTAAAGGGCAGCAGCAGGATAAAAAGCATGTACAGGTAAGGGTTCACCAGCTGGTGAATGAGTATCTGGTCCAGCACCAATACCTGGAACAGTATCAGCAGTATAAAGCGGATGATATTTTTTAACAGTACACTCATTTCAGCAGGTTGCGCGTAGAATCTTCGAGCCTCGTCTGCTCTTCGCGCAGGAGGTTTTCGATGACATACACATATTGCAGGTTGTAAAAGTTGGTGGCGAATTTAAGGCGGATGTCGTACGAGGTGCTGGACTTGTCGCTCAGGTAAAAGGTATCGATATAACCGATGTTGATATTTTCGGGGAACACTGCGGAGAAGCCGCTGGTGATCACCGTATCCCCTTTGTGCAGCTTGGCGCTGCGGGGAATGTCCCTCATCTGGCCGATAGACGCGTTACCGCCGTTCCAGTTGACCGTACCGATCTCGCCGGAGTTCTTCAGCTTGGCGCTGAAGCCGAAGTTGCTGCTCGAAGACGAGCCGCTGGACTTATAGAGCATGGAAATCACCACGGCGTAGTTCTCGCTCACGCTGCGAACAACGCCCACCACGCCGTTGGGGCCGATAACGCCCATGTTGGGGCGCACACCGTCTTTACTGCCGCGGCGGATGGTGATGGTATTGATTTCGCGGTTTACGGAGTTGTTGATTACCTTGGCCTCGCGGTAGAGGAACTTCCGCACTTCGGTGCTCAGCAGCTTGCGTGCCGTGTCGTTACTGAATTTTCTTAAGGTGTCGAATTTGATAACGGACGACGTGTCTTTTACGTCAAAGCTCGAGGCCAGCTCGTTGTGGAGCCGGAGATTTTCCCTGACCAGGCTGTCGTTCGTCGCTTTCAGGTGAAAATAGTACTGTACGTCGTTGTACCTGGCGTATAACTTCCCGCTGAGGCCGTTGGAGGAGTTGAGGTATGCAGTACGCTGGAAATTGTTGTTCCGGAATACGAATACAAAGCACATCACTTCCAGCAGCAGAAACAGAAAGAAGTTGAAATACCGCCTTAAGAAAATGATCAGATTTCGCACTTGATTCGAGTCTTGGATTCCGGTTTCAGTACGCCGGAACGTAGGCTCCGGCGTACTGTACTAAGATTTTATTGCATCAGGAAAGGATACTTGCCTATGTGTTTGAGGGCGATACCGGTACCTCTCACCACGGCACGCAGCGGGTCGTCTGCCACGTGAACGGGGAGTTTGATTTTCTGGGAGAGGCGTTTGTCCAGCCCGCGCAGCAACGCACCGCCTCCGGTGAGGTAGAGGCCGCGGCGGTAAATATCCGAAGCCAGCTCCGGCGGCGTTGTTTCCAGCGCCTTGAGGATGGCTTCCTCTATTTTAAAGATGGATTTATCGAGCGCTTCAGCAATTTCCTGGTAAGATACCATGATCTGTTTGGGAATACCGGTTACGAGGTCACGGCCGTTAACGGGAATGTCGTCCGGCGGATTGTCCAGCTCCTTGAGGGCCGAACCGATCTGGATCTTGATCTGTTCCGCGGTTCTTTCCCCGATCAGCAGGCTATGGTAGCGGCGCAGGGCCTCCATGATATCGGCGGTAAATTCGTCGCCGGCGATACGGATACTCTGGTCGCACACGATACCCGCCAGGGCGATCACGGAGATACCGGTGGTACCGCCCCCGATGTCGATGATCATGTTACCCACCGGTTCTTCCACATCTATGCCAATACCCAGGGCGGCAGCCATGGGCTCGTGAATCAGGTATACTTCCTTGGCGCCTGCCTGCTCCGCAGAGTCGCGTACGGCGCGTTTTTCCACTTCCGTGATGCTGGAAGGGATACAGATCACCATTTTCCAGCTGGGGGCAAATAACGGCTTCTTGGGATAAACCATCTTGATCAGCTCCCGGAGCATCCCCTCAGCAGCATTGAAATCCGCGATCACACCGTCTTTAAGGGGACGGATGGTACGCAGGTATTCATGCGTTTTCTCGTGCATCATCATTGCCTTTTTGCCCACGGCCACGATCTTCCCGCTGGCCCTTTCGATGGCCACAATGGAAGGTTCGTCCACCACCACCTGGTCGTTGTGAATGATCAGCGTATTGGCTGTTCCCAGGTCAATTGCAATCTCCTGCGTTAAAAAGTTAAAGAAGCCCATTGTTTGATACGGTCAAAAATATTTGAATGCAAAAATGAATAATTCTAACGAATATACGATGCAATTATTGGATTATTCAAGCGGAATCCCGAATAAAGTGCAGACAGTTACGATTTGCATATTTTTCCTATCCGTGAACCCTGTACGAAGTTGTCAGCTAACAAATTCATATCCAATATCCCGACGATAATACTTGCCCTCGAATTGTATATGCGCGGCCGTTTGTTTGGAGTGCGCGAGAGCGAGCTGCAAATCGCTTGCCAAAGATGTAACCGTGAGCACACGGCCGCCATTGGTGAGGATCTTTCCGTCCGCTTCCTTTGTGCCGGCATGGAATACCAGCTGGTCTCTGGCCGGAGCCGGGATGTCCGAAATTTCCTTTCCTTTCTCGTAAGCCTCGGGGTAGCCTGCGCTCACCAGCATCACCGTGGCCGCTGCCCGGGGGTCTTCAAATACATCTACCTGGTCCAGCTGCTGTTTTTGCACGGCGGTAAAGAGCTCCAGCAGGTCGTTCTGGAGGCGGGGTATCACCACTTCGGTTTCGGGGTCGCCCATGCGGCAGTTGTACTCGATCACGTAAGGCTCGCCTTCCACCTTAATGAGGCCGAAGAAGATGAACCCCTGATACACGATCCCTTCCTGCGCCAAACCGGCTACCGTGGGGCGGATGATGCGGTTGTCCACCAGCTGCATAAAGGCATTTGTGGCAAACGGCACGGGTGAAACAGCTCCCATGCCGCCGGTGTTGAGCCCGGCGTCGCCCTCGCCAATACGTTTGTAATCCTTGGCGGTAGGCAGTATTTTATAGTTCTTCCCGTCTGTCAGCACAAAAACAGACAACTCAATGCCGGTGAGGAACTGTTCGATCACTACTTTCTTGCTGGCGTCGCCAAACTTGGCGGCCTTGATCATCTCTTCAAACTCGGCCACCGCCTCATCGTGAGAGCTGGTGATCACCACGCCCTTGCCGGCCGCCAGTCCATCGGCCTTCAGTACGATGGGCAGGGAATGCTGGCGCAGGTAAGCCACGCCTTCTTCAAAATTCGCCTCGCTGAACTCGCGGTATGCAGCGGTGGGAATATTGTGCCGTTGCATGAACTGCTTGGCAAAAGCCTTGCTACCCTCAAGCTGAGCGCCGGTTTCGGAAGGGCCGATCACGGGGATATGCTGCAATGCAGCATCGGCCTTGAAAAAGTCGTAAATACCCTTTACCAGCGGCTCTTCCGAGCCCGGTACCAGGATGTCGATCCGGTGATCGATACAGAATGCCTTGATCTTTTCAAAGTCGCTCACCGCCATGTCCACATTGGTGCCGTGGGCGGCCGTGCCGGCGTTGCCGGGTGCGATATAGAGGTTGGGACATGCGGTGCTCTGCGACATTTTCCAGGCCAGTGCATGTTCCCGGCCGCCGCTACCTAAGAGTAATATATTCATCAGAATCTGAGTTCTTCTTTAAAAACCGCCTGATGGAACATGCCTGCCCGGGGGAACACACATATTTCATAATGGCTTGAAACGTAATACAATGAGGGAAATCCGGTACATATGACGCCTGGCGGTATGCCCGGAAAATTTTTGCAAAGAAAGGCCAAAAAAGCCAGTTTTTTCATGCGGGATGTTGATTTTATTTATATTGCCGACCTAATTTTTGTTGAGCAACTGCTATTTGTGAGAATATCAACTTATCTAAACTAACCATTTTATGAATGTGAAGTCTGGTGCAACCGGCCACCCGAAAGGGTTGTACGTTCTATTTGCCACTGAAATGTGGGAGCGTTTTAACTACTATGGCATGCGTGCCATCCTGGTGCTCTTCCTGACCAAAGCCTTAGCTTTCGACAAAGCGTTTGCCTCCAGCCTTTACGGCAGCTATACCGGACTTTCATACCTTACCCCCCTGATCGGGGGTTTTGTGGCAGACCGCTTCTGGGGCAACCGGCGGTCCATTATCGTAGGGGGCCTGCTGATGGCTATCGGCGAGTTCATCCTTTTCGGCTGCGCCTCGGTGTATAATACCTCGCAGGACCTGTCTACTTTCCTGTTCTTTTCCGGCCTGGGCTTCATGATTGCAGGCAACGGCTTCTTCAAGCCGAACATTTCCTCCATGGTGGGCCAACTGTACCCGGAGGGAGACCGGCGGATTGATGCGGCCTATACCATTTTTTACATGGGTATCAACGTAGGCGGCGCGCTCGGCCCGGCCATCTGCGGCGCCGTGGGTGATACGGGCAACCCGGCCGATTTCAAATGGTCGTTCCTCGCCGCGGGCATTGCCATGACGCTCAGCGTGATCACCTTCCGCTGGCTGAAAGACCATTATATCCGCCGGCCCGACGGCAGCCCCCTGGGCATGCCGCCCGCCGAAGCCAAACAAGGCAAAGCCGGGCTGGTGTACATCGGCCTCTTCATCATGGCCTGCGCCATGATCGGTATGCTGTATGTAGACGCCAAAGTGGTGCCCTTCCTCACCGGGCTGCTGCTCGCGGCCGTAGTAGGCATTGCGGTGATGATCTTCTCGGACAAAAAACTGACCACGGTCGAAAAGAAAAAAGTAGCCGTGGTTTTCATCGTATCCTTCTTTGTGATCTTTTTCTGGACGGCATTCGAACAGGCGGGCGCCTCGCTCACCTTCTTCGCAGACGAGCAGACCAACCGCGAACTGAACTGGAACATTCCACTGTGGCTGATTTCGCTGGTATCCGCCGGGCTCGTGTACCTGATCTTCAAAGCATACCAGTCTGCCCGCAAAAACCTGCAGACAGACCCCAAGGGCGTACGCGTCATCATTTACACGCTCCTTGGCGCATCGGCCGCGTACTTCATTTACCTGAACGTGTCGCTGCTGGTGAAAGGGCAAACCAGCATCGTGCTGGGAGAATTACCCGCCAGCACCTTCCAGTCACTCAATTCCCTCTTCGTCGTATTATTCGCCCCGTTCTTCGCCTGGTTGTGGCTGAAGCTCGGCAAATATGAACCGGCTTCTCCTACCAAAATGGCCTGGGGCCTTATGCTGCTGGCCATCGGCTACCTCGTGATCGCTTTTGGCGTCAAAGATGTACAGCCGGGCGTGAAAGTAACGATGATGTACCTCATTGGCATGTATGCCCTGCACACCTGGGGGGAATTGTGCCTCTCGCCCATCGGCCTTGCGCTGGTAAACAAACTGGCCCCGGCCAAGTTCGCCTCCCTGCTGATGGCCGTATGGTTCCTGGCCAATTCCATCGCCAATAAACTGGCCGGTGAGCTGAGCGCCCTATACCCCGACGGTAAAACAACGGTTTTCCTGGGGTACCACATGAGCAACATGTATGAGTTCTTCATGCTCTTCGTCATCATGGCGGGCGTTGCTTCGCTGATACTCTTCAGCCTGACCAGGTGGCTGCAAAAAATGATGAATGCACAGTAATTGACTAGATAATCATGCAATGCGGGGCCCACAGCCCCGCATTTTTATTTATTTACGCACCACGAAAAAACACTATATTTAGGGGGCCAGAACACCGGTCCATCAACCGGGCCTCTATTTTCAAAACAACAAATCGCAGATACTCCCGCTTATGTCAGCAACCAAATTCAAACCATTTGTAGCGCCCGAAGTAAAAATGAAAGAACTTACGCTGAAGTCCATCCTCCTGGGATGCCTTGCGGGCGTGATTTTCGGCGCTGCCACCGTATACCTGGCCCTGAAGGCGGGCCTCACCGTTTCCGCGTCCATCCCCATTGCCGTAATCGCCATTACGCTGGGGCGGAAGTTTTTTAAAACCACCATTCTCGAAAATAATATCATTCAAACCACCGGTTCAGCGGGCGAATCCATCGCGGCCGGAGTGGTGTTCACCTTGCCGGGCTTCCTTTTCCTGTCGGCGGGCAGCAGCGGCGAAAACTACTTCGATTATGTGACCATCCTTATCCTCGCCATATTCGGCGGGATTTTGGGAACGCTGATGATGATCCCCCTGCGCCGCTCGCTGATCGTGAAAGAACACGATACCCTGCCCTACCCGGAAGGTACGGCCTGCGGCTCGGTGTTAAAGGCGGGCGAAAAAGGCGGCGAGTTTGCCAAAACGGCCTTCCTGGGCCTGGGCTTCGCCCTGGCCTACGCCATGCTGCAAAAGGTGTTTCATGTAATCGCGGAAGTACCTACTTACATGACCAGGCAGGCGAACAAGATTTTCCCGTCGGCCAAAGTCAGCGGCGAAATCACGCCCGAATACCTGGGCGTGGGCTACATCATTGGCCCGAAAATAGCCGGCGTACTGGTTGCCGGCGGCGTGCTGGCCTGGCTGTGCCTCATTCCCCTGCTGGCATCCCTCATTCCGGGAGAAATCATCGCCACCCAGCTGGTAAAGCTGGGGCTGCTGGCCAGCCTCGACACTGCAGGCGGCAGCGGTACCTGGGACCCGGTTACCCGCACTTTCACCGACTATTCCACCGCTATTTACCAGGCCTATGTGAAACAGATTGGCGCCGGCGCCGTGGCGGCAGGCGGCTTCATCACCCTGCTCAAAACCATCCCCACGATTATCTCCTCGTTTAAAGACAGCCTCGGCTCCCTCAAAGAAAAAGGAGGAGAGGGCGAAGTGCCGCGGACGGAAAAAGATATCTCCTTCAAATTCGTGATCATCGGCAGCATCGCCCTCGTACTACTGATGGCCTTCCTGCCCATGCTGCCCGGCGACTCCATTGGCAACAAATTGCTGATCGGCTTGCTGGTAGTGATTTTCGGCGCCTTCTTCGTAACGGTAAGCAGCCGTATCGTAGGGCTGATCGGCAGCAGCAACAACCCCATTTCCGGTATGACCATCGCCACCATCATGGGCACCTGCCTGATCTTCATCGCTGTCGGCTGGACCGGCAAGGTGTTTGAGCCGATGGCGCTGGTGGTTGGCAGCATGATCTGTATCGCCGCGGCTAATGCAGGCGCTACGTCGCAGGACCTGAAATCCGGCTACATCGTGGGCGCCACGCCACGCAACCAGCAGATCGCGCTCTTCATCGGGGCCATCGTTTCTTCGCTGGTCATCGGCTGGACCGTGCACATCCTCGACACGCCCACGGCTGAAATGGCCGCCCAGGGCATCAAACATGCTATCGGCACAGAAAAGTACGCGGCCCCGCAGGCGACGCTGATGGCCACTCTCATCAAAGGCATCCTTTCCTTTAACCTCGACTGGCAGTTTGTGCTGGTGGGGGTATTTATCGCCATCACCCTCGAGCTCTGTGGCGTAAAATCCTTATCTTTCGCCGTAGGAGCTTACCTGCCGCTATCCACCACCCTGCCCATTTTCATCGGCGGCGTTATCCGCGGGCTGGTGGAATGGAAGCAGAAACGCTCCGGTGTGAAGCTCACCGCAGAGGAAGAAGAGCTCGGCAAAGGCAACCTCTTTGCTACCGGCCTCGTGGCCGGCGGCGCGGTAGCCGGTGTAATCGTAGCCATTCTTTCCGTTAACGACGACGTATCGAAAGGCCTGGCCAATGTGAATGCAGAGCACGGCATTGCCGGAATGCTGGGCCACGGCGGTTACCAGATATTAGGCGTGGCGTTTTTCGCCCTGATGGGGTACACCCTGTACCGCATCGGCAGGCAGAAACAAACGTCCATCGACAAGTTATAAGGACACAAAAAAGTTCTCCTATGCCAAGGAAATTCTCCCTGCTGACCATGCTTGGCGGCATTTTGTTACTGTCTGCCTGTTCAGACAGCCCAGACGCGGAACCCAAGCGGAAATTCATTTCCTTCAAGCTCGACAGCGGCGTAATGCTGTCCGAGCAGCGGAACAGTGCATATTACATGCCGGGCAACGTAACGGACGCCGACCCGGACAATGATTTTGCGCAGCTGATGATAGCCGGTTATACGGACGGGAAAGACGTGGTGAACATCCGCCTCTTCAGCGACCAGCCACAAATCACGCCGGGCGTGTATTCCAATGTGCTGGGGGGTACGGCTATGTTCCTGGAAATGGAGGGAACGGGCGACATGCTCCAGGCAGACGACGACATGGGCAGCATCACCGTTATCCTTCACCAGATGGCGGATTCGGTGGCCATCGGCCAGTTTTCGGGCAACCTGATCAACCAGACGGACGGCTCCATCAAAACCGTGAAGGACGGGTACTTCAAGATGATCTACAAGAAGTTTCAATAAGGCATTGCCAATAATTGCAACAAAAAAGGTGTCCCGGATCGGGGGACACCTTTTTTTGTTGAAGCCATCCTCATACTAAATATCACGCTTTCTGCAGTTGCGGCAAAGACTGGCGCACCCGCCCGGAGTTTCGAACATGCGGTTCCCGCCGTTCCGTATCTGCCGGAATGATGCTGTTCTTTCCGTACCATCCCATCCGGGGCGTTTCATCACCATGGGGGTGCTCCTTACGCCGCTTTCCTCGCTACCGGTGTGACTCTCAGTTCAATGAGGCGGCTTTGCCGGATGACGCGGATAAACTGGAACTGGCCGATCTTATCCCGGTCGAGCAGGCGGAACAGGGAATCGGACGTTTCTACCGGCGTATCGTTGAACGACACGATGATGTCTCCGTCTGCAATGCCCGCTTTACTGGCGGGGCTACCTGCTTCAACCCCCGTTACGAACAGGGCGGTTTTGTTTTTCAGCTCCAGCCCGCTCCGCAGTTTGGGCACGAGGTTGATCTGCTGCAGCAGTACACCGAGGTGCGCCCGCGTAACCTTGCCCGTTTGCATCAGCTCCGCGGCAATCAGCCGGGCCGTGTCTATGCTGATAGCAAAACAGATGCCCTGTGCGCCGCGGATCATCGCCGTGTTCACGCCTACCACCTCGCCTTTGAAATTGATCAGCGGCCCGCCGGAGTTACCGGGGTTGAGGGCGGCATCTGTCTGGATGAGGCCTTCCATGGCCCTGCCGGTTTCGCTGCGCAGCGAACGCCCCAGGGCGCTGACCACGCCTGCCGTTACGGTATGCTGAAAGCCCAGCGGGTTACCGATGGCAATCACCAGCTGGCCGATCTGCAAAGCAGCGGTATCGCCCAACTGGGCTACCTGGAAGTCGAAAGCGGTGGATTTTAAGATGGCAATATCGGTATCCGGGTCCTCACCCGTGAGGGCTGCCGGATACACGCTCCCGTCGTGCAACATCACATTAAAAGCGCTGCCGTTGTGCACTACGTGCGAGTTGGTAAAAAGATAACCGTCTGAAGAAAAAAAGAACCCCGATCCGGTACCGGTTATTTTTCCCTGGGCATCCAGCCGTTCTATTTTGACGACTGACTTGCCGGCGGCTTCCACCGCATGATGGATGATGTTTGAATAAGCATCCATGTTACCTCCTTCTTTAATGAAGCAATTGTTGCACAAAACAAGCCACAAGAAAAAATTGTCAATTTGACAGCGCGGCATATGCGGATCATGCCTTAATTTGAGAGATGAAGTATTTGTTTCTATCCGCTATAGCAGCCGCTGCAATGGCCACCAGCGCCTGCCAGCAAACCCCCAAGGCGCCCGACGCTTCCCAGCCGCCCGGGGATTCCATCTACCGGCAAATTGCCAGTATAGCCGCCGAGGCGGGCGGCGAAGTGGGAGTAGCCGCGCTGAATTTCACCACCGGAGACTCCCTGCGCTACCTCGATACGGTGCGTTACCCGATGCACAGTGTATTCAAATTCCCCATCGCCATGGCCATCCTGCACCAGGTAGACGAAGGCAAACTCCAACTCCACCAACCTGTATATATCAATAAAAGCTGGCTGGTGCCCGATACCTGGAGCCCGCTCCGCGACTCCTTCCCTAACGGCGACGTCAACAAACCGCTGTCGTACCTGCTGGGACTGATGGTATCGCAAAGCGACAACATCGCCTGCGACATCCTGATCGATCTGGCGGGCGGGGAAGCCGCTATCAACGACTACGTACGCGGCCTCGGCGTGCAAAACATCAACATCGCCGCCAATGAAGCCAAAATGGCCTCGTCGTGGGACGTGCAGTTTTCGAACTGGACATACCCATCGGCCATCATCCACCTGCTCGATATCCTGAACAAAGGCACGGCACTCACCAAAACCAGCAACGACTTCCTCTGGAAAATCATGATCGCCACCACAACGGGCCCCAAACGCATCAAGGGCCTGCTGCCGCCGGATGTGGTAGTGGCGCATAAAACAGGCACCTCCGGGCAGCGAAACGGCATCACCTCCGCCACCAACGATGCGGGCATCATTTTTCTACCCGGCGGGGAAAAGCTGGCCATTACGGTATTTGTCACCAACTCCAAAGCCGATGAAGCCACCCGGGAAGGAGTAATCGCAAAAATCACAAAGCTGATCTACGACCGCAACCTGAAGCCATAACGGGCGTCACGATACATCTCCCGGGTAATTAACGGCATGCCCCCAGGTAAGCCGGAACGGGCCATTGCCGGGTTCCATCCCTTCCGCCGGCGGCAAACCCGCCGCTGACGCTCATCCAGGAATCGCGGTCATCAAACCGCATAAAAAAACCGGGGCTACTAATAGCGACCCCGGTTTCTTATTTATGAAGAGCGGTTAAATGAAGTTGAGATATTCATACTGCTTCTTCAGTATCGCCTGGTCGTCCGCACCGAGCCATTTCTTCAGCAGTGTGGCATAAACATTTTTGAAATCGACCTTGTACTGCAGATCACCTTCGTTGAGGTTTTGCAGATCGGGGCCTTCGTTGAGCACGCCCTGCTGTTTCAGGCCGCCGCCGATCAAAAACATGTTGTTCGCTGTGCCGTGGTCGGTACCGCCGCTGGCGTTCTGCCCAACACGGCGCCCGAACTCGGAGAACGTCATCACCAGCACATCGTCGAAACGGTGGTTCTTTTTCAGGTCGGCCGTAAAAGTCTGCAGCGCGTCGCTCAGTTGCTCGAACAACCGCTGCTGCTGCCCCTGCTGGCCTACGTGGGTATCGAAGCTGCCGTGCGACACGTAATATACCGACGTATTGATGTCTGTCATGATCAGTTCCGCAATGGTTTTCATATTGCGGCCCAGTTCCGTGTTGGGATAGGCTTCCTTGCTTTTGTAAGTCTTGAACTGCTGCTGGATGTATGCGGCGGACGAAATGGTTTCCGCCATGGTTTTATAGAGGTAGTCCACGTTCTGGTGCTCCTCGTCGTGTTTCTTTTTAGCCAGCAGTTCTTTAAAATAACGGTCGTTGCTGGCGCCGAACAGCCGCTGCGGATCGGTGAGGGCCAGGCCTTTCACCGCATCGCCTTTCAGGGCGAGGCTCAGCGTGTCGTCTATTTCCAGCGCCTGCGTGGGTTTGTCGCAGCCTTTGCACTGAGCGTCGAGGTAGCGTCCCAGCCAGCCGGTGTTCCAGTAGTCTTTGGATTCGCTGGCGCTCTGCCAGATGTCCATCGAACGGAAGTGGGACCGGTCCGGGTTGGGATATCCCACACTGTTCAACACACCCAGTGAACCATCGTCGTACAGGGCTTTGAAACTTTTCAGGGCGGGGTGGATACCCAGTTCGTCGTTGAGCGACAGCGCGGCTTCCCGCCTGATGCCCAGCGTGGGGCGCATTTTATAGTAAATATCGTTCCTGTAAGGGATAACGGTGTTCAAACCATCGTTGCCTCCGGATAACTGCACTACCACCAACACTTTGTTACCGGGAGGCACCAGTTCGCCCTTTTCCATGGCTTTCAGGAATTTGGGCAACATCAGGCTGGCCGATGCGAGGGTACCCACTTGTAAGAAACGGCGTCTTTGAATCAGCATTGTTAAAAAATTTCGTTTAACACAATTGGTACTCCGGTGTGCTCATCACATCAATGGTTACGGTTTTGATGTAATTCTCACGGGTAGAGCTGTCTGAATATTTTTCGAGTAGTTCTTTATTGATGGAAGTGTTTTTCAGCAGCAGCGACTGGGAAATATGGTCTGCCAGCTGCTCGCGCGGCACATCTTTGAAGGCGGCGAGATAAGGGTTCCAGTCAACCTTTGCGTTCACGCGGCGGGCATACTGTTTCTTCAGGAACTCGTTCACCTGCATCGTCATTTTATAGTTCTGCCCCTCTCCCATTTCGGGCGTGATTTCTTTGGGCCGGATATTGAACTCCTGCGAATAGAGGATGATCTGCGGCACGCGCATGCGGAACATCAGGCTGGAGCTGTCTATCCACGACCGCCCACCGGGCCATCCTGCCACATTGGGGGGATAAAAGAGCACCTGCCCCATCACCCGCTGGAACACGAGCATCGCTTCTTCCTGCTCAAACTGCATGGGCACGGTTTTACGCAGGCCCACCAGCAGTTCCACCGGCGATTTGATGCGGGTGCCGATATTGCGCTCGTCGTAAAACCAGTCAGACAGGAACATTTCCTGCATCAGCGCGCGCAGGTCGTAACCGGACTGGTAAAACTTATCGGAGAGCTTCGCGACAATGGCTTCGTCCGGCTGGTCGTTCACAAAATATTTGTAGATTTTCTCGGTGATGTACTTCGCCGTCTGTTGCTGTTCGAGCAGGATTTTGATCACATCGTCTCCCTGAAAATTCCCGGTTTTGCCGAGGATGATTTTACTGCCTTCGTCGTGAAAGTTTTTCCGGAAACGGAACTGTCCCACTTCGTCGTATCCCCATCCTGTAAAGGCCCTGGCGGCCTCCTTGATGTCTTTTTCCGTGTAGTTGCCGCGGCCCATGGTGAAGAGCTCCATCACTTCCCGGGCGAAATTTTCGTTGGGGCGTTGTTTGCGGTTTTGCTGGTTGTTGAGGAAAGCCAGCATCGCCGGGCTCTTGGATACTTCGGTGAGCAGCGTCGCGAAATTGCCCAGGCCGTGCTGGCGTATCACCTGCAGCAGTTGCTGGTTATACAATACGTTTTGGGTGCGGCAGGCGAAGTGGCCGTGCCAGAAGAGCGCCATTTTTTCGCGCAGCGGGTGCTCGCTGCTGATCATGGCGTGCGTCCATAATACGTTCAGGTCTTTGATACCATCCGTATTCATTTTCTGCACCATCTTGCGTTCTTCAGCGCCCATTTTCCGGATTCGCTGGTAATCGGGTAAATCTGTTTCATCCACCACTTTCACAGGGTCGGGGCCCGCTTCAGGTCCCATGATCACTTTTCGCACCACTTCCTTGCGCCTTTTTTTGGACCATGCCTGAATTACGAGGGGATTTTCCCCGAAGCCGGCTCTCCACCCAAGATGTTGTAATTGTTTGATTTCGGGAACAACGGCCATAAAAGAATAATTTAGAATTGAGACGGTAGTATCAACAGGAAAGTTTAAACGGCAAAGCTGCCGTTCATCACAAAAGATACAAAATTCGTTCCAGCCGGAGAAATCTGCGCCATGGGAACGGTTGCAGCATAAAACGGCCGGCCATCCCACCAGAACCTGGGGTCCGGATTCAACAGCCGGGTTCGGGCGCGGCGGAGAAGCGTTTAATACATGTTCATCTCGCCGTCTATTTCCATGGCCCATGCATGGATGCCGCCGCTTACGTTGAAAACGTTGGTGAAGCCCGACTGCAGCAGCAATTGGGCAATGGTGAGGCTACGCATGCCGTGATGGCAAATAACGGCCAGCGGTTTCTGGCGCGGCAGGCTGCTCAGGGCCGCTTCCACGCGCCGCATGGGAATATGCACGGAACCTTCGATGTGGCAAATGTCCCATTCTTCCTTTTCCCGCACGTCCACCAGCTGAAAATCGCGGCCTTCTTCCAGCCACTCCTGCAGGTCCTGCACGCTCAGCGATTGTACGGCGCGGGTTTCGCAGGCATTTTCGGTATAATCTTCCCGCAGGGCTGTGATGTTTGCCTGCGCTTCAACGCGCCGGAAGCTGAACACCTGTTGCGTATTGTCGAGAATATTGAGGGTGAGCAGCTGGTTGGCCAGCGGCTCGCCGATGCCACAGATCACTTTCACGGCCTCATTAGCCTGGTAAGTGCCCACAATGCCGGGCAATACCCCCAAAACGCCCACGGTATTACAGTCGGGCGCAATGCCGGGCTCAGGAAAAAGACAGCGATAGGTGGCGCTGCCTTTGTAGTTGAATACACTCACCTGCCCTTCGAAACCGTAGATGGCGCCGTAGATGAGCGGCTTGCCCAGGATGACGCAGGCATCGTTCACGAGGTAGCGGGTGGCGAAATTGTCGGAGCAATCCACCACCACATCGTAGCCGCCAATGATCCGGAGGGCGTTTGCGGCAGTGATGAACGAAGCATGAGGCACGAAGGTTACGTCCGGGTTCTGGGCAGACAGGCGTTCGATGGCCACATCGAGCTTATTTTTCCCGGCGTCCTGCGTTTGATACAACACCTGCCGGTGAAGATTGGTCACCGATACTTTATCCGCTTCGGCAATGCCGATTTTTCCCACGCCCATGGCGGTGAGGTATTGCAGCACGGGCACTCCCAGCCCCCCTGCGCCAATCACGAGCACAGCCGCTTTTCTCAGCAGCTCCTGCTTTTCAGCACCAAATCCTTCGAGGCGTATTTGCCGGTCGTATCTGTTCATACAGCACTATTTATGCCTGCCCTGCAGGCGGTTTTCTCACTATTTTGTCTTGATCTGTTTCCAGAGGTCCAGCAGCGCGGCCGGTGTGGCGGCGGTGGTATCCCCTTTCAATTCGCTTTCCACGTACCGGGTGCGGTTATCGAGGTCCGGGTGGCTGCTCAGCCACTCCGACGGCATGGCGCCGGCTTCTTTCTTCAGCGTGCCGAACAGCCAGATGTACCCTTCCCCGTTGATATTGCGGGCCTTGAGAAGGCGCAGCCCGTTCAGATCCGCTTCCTTTTCGAGGGAGCGGGAATACTCAAGGCTTTTCAGCGTTTGCGCATTTTCCACCAGTACGGCGCCCACGCCCGTGAGGTCGCCGAATACGAGGCTCACGGCCATATATGTGCCCAGGCTCTGCATCATCGAGCGGGTGGTGTGCCGCAGCTCCACGTGCGAAAACTCGTGCGCCAGCAGCGCGGCGAGTTCTTCGGGGTGCTGCATCTGCTGCAACAGGCCGCTGAAAACCACGATGTGACCCCCGGGCACGGCAAATGCATTGGCCTCCGGCTTGTCTACCACAGTAATTTTAACCGGGTATCTGGACGGGATGTTCATCGCTTTGAAAAAGCCATTCACCTTGTCCGTTTCCGCGGGCAATATCTTGAAATCGCCGATCATGGCGTTATACGCTTCCTCCCCGAATTTTATTTCATATTCCACCGGCAGCGTATTGGCCACGCGGCCCGCCAGCGCGGGAATAATCCAGAAATAGGCAGTTGCGAGCAGCAGTATAAGGAACAATATGGTGCCTCCCACCGCCGTCGCTACGGCCGGCACTCCGCGGCGTTGCGGCTGTTGCAGGCGCCGGGCCGTTTCCTCCTGGAATTCATGCGAGGCCACTTTCAGCGTTTGCAGTGGCAGGCCGGTATGATGCAGCGCACGGTCGCCCTGCACCACGTTGTACCAGTACCAGTGCACTGTTCGCGGGTTGCCGTGGGCGTCGCGCAGATGGATTTCGATTCGTTTGTTCGTGACCGTTACCAGGCATGCCTGCGCGTTGTCGGGAGAATCGTATGAATATGTGCCGTCGTATGTTTTCATGGCTGGTGTTGCAGGTTATAAGGATTTGATTTGCCTGCTCATGGCAATGAGATCGGTGCGCTGCCCGTTGGGCTGAATGATGCCATTGGGAATGCGGCCGTGCTCGGTGAAATTGAAATTGCGGTATAACTGGATGGCTCTTTCGTTGGTGGCCATCACCTCAAAATGGATGATCGCGATTTTCGGGTGCGCCTCGGCCCAGCGAATGGCTGCCGTGAGCAGGCGCCGCCCGATCCCCATGTTCCAATAACTGTGCAGTACCCCTATGCCCAGCAGGGCACGGTGATGCTGCTTGGCGAAATTGCCCTGGTTGAGGCTCACACTGCCCACTACATCCCCCTCCACATCGGCAATCAGGAAAAGATGATCGGGATGCTGGAGGTACGACTGGATAAAGCTTTCCTCTTTCTTCAGATCAAACGCTTTCGCTTCCGCCGGCGTATACAGCAAAAAATCCGTTTCCTGCGTAAGCTGCTGGAAACAGTGCAGGCACGCAGCGGCATCCGCGATTTGCGGACGGCGGATGACGAGTGGTTTGCCATTGGGTAAGAAGTGCTGCATACCTACAAATATAAAAAAAGGCGGCCGAAGAAGCCGCCTGTTGAATTTCGTTGAAGCAAACTCACGATGCTTTCGCGTATTTGGTCACAAAAGCCAGTACAGCGGCTTTCTGATCTTCCGTAAGTTTTGCCTTGGGGGCCATTCTGTCTATCGTTCTCGGCCATTTCTCCCCCACACGGGTTTCCGGTAAACGGTAGCCATGACATTTGGCGCACTTGTCGCGGAAAACCGTTTTACCCGGCGAATCCTCATATTTTGCGAAAGCTTCTTCCACCTTCGCCGTATTCTCGGGGTTGAGCCCCGGAGAGCATGCCCACAGCAGGATGGCCATCAGAAATACTGAAACAAGTGTTTTCATAATTTGCATTTTTAGACCTAACAACAATAATAGTGCAAAAAATCAAAAGACGTATGAGAATGCCTCATACGCCTTTGTTAATTTAATACGGTGTGCGCGCACTAACCGTTGCCTATATACGATCTGCGCCGAAATACCGGTGCAGTACCGCGGGCAACAGAATCCCGTTTTCGGTCTGGTTATTTTCCAGCAGGCAGGCCACGATGCGGGGCAGCGCCAGGGAGCTCCCGTTCAGGGAATGCACCAGCTGGTTTTTGCCGTTTTCGTCCTTATACCGGGTTTTCATCCGGTTGGTCTGATAGCTTTCAAAGTTAGACACAGAACTCACCTCCAGCCATTTGTCCTGCGCGGCGGAATACACCTCGAAGTCGTAGGTCTGGGCCGAAGCGAAACCCATATCCCCGCCGCAAAGCAGCAGAATGCGGTACGGCAGGCCGAGCGACTGGATAAGCTTTTCCACGTGATTCACCATTTCCTCCAGCACCTGGTACGACTGCTCAGGTTTTACAAGCTGAACCAGCTCTACTTTCTCGAACTGGTGCAGGCGGTTGAGGCCGCGCACGTCTTTACCGTAAGAGCCGGCCTCGCGGCGGAAGCAGGGCGTATAAGCCGTCATTTTCACGGGCAGGTCTGCTTCTTTCAGAATCTCGTCGCGGTAAATATTGGTGACGGGCACCTCGGCGGTGGGTATCAGGTAGAAATTGTCTTCCGTCACAAAATACATCTGCCCTTCTTTATCCGGCAGCTGGCCGGTGCCGTAGGCGGATGCTTCGTTGACCATATAGGGCGGCAGTACTTCCGTATAACCGCTGGCGGTGTTGAAGTCGAGGAAGTAACTGATCAGCGCACGTTGCAGGCGGGCGCCCTTGTTTTTATAAACGGGGAACCCGCTGCCGGTAATTTTGTTCCCCAGCTCAAAATCGATGAGATCGTACTGTTTGGTGAGGTCCCAATGCGGCACCGCTTTGGCGTGCAGCACGGGTTTGGTGCCGCCGCTCCTGATTTCCAGGTTGTCTTCGGGCGTTTTGCCGGCCGGCACTTTCGGGCCGGGAAGGTTCGGGAGTTTCACCAGGGTATCATGCAGCAATTTTTCAGTGGCGATCAAAGATTCGTTGATCGGGCCCAGGGCCTGTTTCAGTGTGGCAACGTCTTGCTTGCGCGCTTCCGCGGCCGATTTATCGCCCGATGCCATGAGTTTGCCGATCTCTTTGGAGGCGGTATTTATTTTTGCCTGTGTTTCATCATAATCGAGTGTCAGCTTCCTGCGCTGATCGTCCAGCGCCAGCACTTCGTCTACAAGGCCGGGCTCTTTAAAATTCTTGACGCCCAGCCTTTCCAGTACCAGCTCTTTGTTCTGACGGATAAATTGTACCTGTAACATGTAATTCCTTTGAATTTCGACAAAGATAACGGGGTTATTCCCTTAACTCAAATATTTCCCTACAATCGGCACGCGGCGCCCAACGCCAAAGGCTTTGGACGATACGCGGATGATGGGGCAAAACTGGTTGCGCTTGTATTCGTTGGTGTTTACCATTTTGAGGGTACGCGCCACCAGCGCGGGATCAAAGCCCTGTGCCACAATTTCGCGGGGCCCCTGCCGGCGCTCGATATACTGGTAGAGTATCCGGTCGAGTACTGCATAATCCGGCAGGCTGTCGCTGTCTTTCTGATTGGGGCGCAACTCCGCAGACGGGGCCTTGTCGATGATATTGACGGGAATGATCGTCTTATCGCGGTTGATGTGCCGCGCCAGTGCGTACACCTGCATCTTGTACAAATCTCCCAGTACGGCCAGCCCGCCGGCCATATCGCCGTACAGCGTCCCGTAGCCGGTAGAGAGCTCGCTTTTGTTGGACGTATTCAGCAGAATGTATCCGAACTTGTTGGCCAGGCCCATCAGCAGGTTGCCGCGGATGCGCGACTGCGTGTTTTCCTCGGCCACGTTAAAAGGCAGGCCATGGAAGAAAGGGTCGAGTGTGTCGAGGAAGCTCTCATAGATGTTGTTGATCCGGATGATGTCGAACGGGTTCTCCAGATTTTTCGACAGGGCCACCGCATCGTTTACCGAATGTTCGGTAGAATAGGGCGACGGCATGGCGATGGCGCGCACGTTTTCCTTGCCCAGCGCTTCCACTGCCAGGGCCAGCGTAACGGCGCTGTCTATCCCGCCGGAAGAGCCGAGAATGGCCTGTTTGAAGCCCATCTTCCCGAAATAATCCCGGATGCCCAGGATAAGGGCCTCATGTATGCGGTGAATGTTATGATCGAATTCGAGGGCGATAATGTCCGACGTGCCGGTAAATGGCGCCACCGGTCCGTCTCCGGCCTTCGCCAGTGTATCGAGATCCACCCCTCCGAGCGCTTCCTCGAAGAAGGGGAGCTGTTTCACCACGTTGCCCTGCGCATCGAATACGAGGGAGCCGCCGTCGAATACGATTTCGGTTTGCGAGCCCACGGTATTGCAATAGTACATGGGCAGGCGGTATTTGCGCACGTTGGCGCGGATTATTTCCTTGCGGCTTTCGTCGTGATCGTAATCAAAGGGAGACGCAGACAGGTTGATCATCACATCCGGCTGCTGCTCCATCAGCTGATCCATGGGGCACACGCGATAGAGCGGGTTGTCGCCCAGGTTCCAGATGTCTTCACAAACGGTCACGGCCAGTTTTTTGCCTTTAAAGGCCACTACCTTCCACTCGAATCCCGGCTCGAAATACCGGTGCTCGTCGAACACGTCGTAGGTAGGCAGCAGGGTTTTATGAATCACCTGCTGCACGTTGCCTTCGTAAAGGAACCAGGCGGCGTTGAAAAGGTCTTTGCCTTCGCGGAGGGGATTGCGGTGGGGCGCCCCTACTAAGACGGCGGTTTTATGGGTATATGCCTTGATTTCGTCGATGGCGGCGTAACTCTTGGCAATAAAGTCGTCGAATTCCAGGAAGTCGCGGGGCGGATAACCGCAAACGGACAACTCGGAAAACACCACCAGGTCGGCCCCCTGCTGTTCTGCCTGCTGTATGGCCGCAATGATCTTGGCCGTATTTGCTTCGAAGTTGCCGATGTGATAGTTCTGCTGGGCTAAAAAGATGTTCATCCGGTTGTTTTTATGGTTGCGCCGGCTTGCCGGCCCTGCAAAGTTACGGGAGTTAAAAATAAACCCCCAGCCGCAGGATGAAATTGTTCATGTTCACCCGGCCGTCGTCCCATTTGCTCTTGCGGGTAACGTCTATGAAGCCGTTCTGATAGTTGAAGCCAACAACGCCGGTGAGTGTTTCCGTAAGGGGGTATTCAATCCCGCCACCGATGATCATGCCGGCGTTGAGACGGTTCACGTCGCGCAGTACATCCTGCTTGTTAAACCGCTGCAGGCCGCTGATCACATTGGCCCTTGCCCTTACCGGGAAGCCTGCAAAACCGCCGAACTGCCCCCAGACGCCGATGCCGCTTTGCGTGTCGGTTTTCAATTTAAGGGTGAAGGGAATTTCGATGTAAGTGAGGCGCAGATCGTATTCGCTGGGCGCATTCTTGAAGGCCGACAACCCTTTACCGGCCTCATATTTCAGCACGCTGCCCATAGCGCTCACCTGCAGGCCCGAAGCCAGTGCGTAGTTTCCCTGCTCGTCGAGGAAAAAGTCTGCCAGCACGCCATAACTGAAGTAAAAACGGCCACTGTTGCGCTCTACGCCATCTTCCTGCGGCCGCATCATGGACGCGCCGGGATCGAGCTTGAAGCCGAGCCTCATTTTGCGGCCCGCCTTGTCTGATACCCGGTCGCTGAGCGTTTGCGACTGCGCGGCAAGCCCGGTGAAGGTGCAAACAAACAGGAACATGAAAGATTTCAATAATAAGCGTTGATGCAATATTTTTACCATTTCTAAAGTTTTAAAAGGCGATGCAAAATTACCCGAAAATATATATCCTGTACTGCTTTTTATTTGCCGGATGGCTGATCGCCGGCTGCCACACCGGCCCCAGGGTGCCCGACGTGAGCCATATCCCCATACAGGTGAGCATCGGCCGGTTCGACAAGCAGCTTTTCAGAATCGATACCAATAACGTGGCAGCCGGGATTAAATTGCTGGATAATGCGTACCCCGGCTTTACGCCGAGCTACTTTTCCGAAATACTTGGCCTGGGGCCATTTTCAGATACCAGCGCCCGTATCCTGGAAGGTGTGCGCACTTTTGTGGGCAACAAAGACTTCCGCGCCCTGCAGGATTCCGTGGAAAAAAACTTCGCCGACGTATCCTCGCTGGAAGCTGCGCTGACGCAGGCTTTCCGCCTCACCAAATACTACCTCCCTTACTGGCATGCCCCAAAAGTAGTGAGTTTTATCTCCGCCATCGGCAACTATGGCGCCGTAACGGTGGATTCGCTGGTGGGTATCGGGCTCGATATGCATATGGGTGCGGATTTCTCAATTTACCGCATGGTGCCCGATTACCCGGACTACATCATCCGCAGATTCACGCCGGAATATATCCCCGTGAATGTGATGCGGGTGCTGATACAGGACCGGATGCCGCCTAAAAACGACGGCACAAAACTGGTGGAACATTTTATGGACCTGGGCCGGCAGCAGTATTTCCTGGAAAAGGTGCTGCCGGAAACACCGGAGCATATCAGGCTGGGCTATACGAAGGAGCAACTGGATTTCTGTAACAAAAACGAGCAGATGATCTGGCAGTATTTTGTGCAGAATAATTTGTTGTATACGGCCGACTGGCAGGAGGTGATGCGCTATATCGGGGAAGGGCCCAGTACGCAGGGCTTGCCGGGCGAAGCGCCGGGGCAGATCGGTGCATTCGTTGGTTACCGGATAGTGCAGGCTTTTATGAAAAAACACCCTGATTTTACGCTGGACAAACTGGTGAACACGCAGCAGGTGATGAGCCTGTTCAACGAAGCCAGGTACAGGCCGTAGTATCGGGGCATGCCGCGACGCTGGGATCAGCCGAAATCCCGCTGTGCACAAAAGCAGCAACAATGGAATCCAAGGCCAGCCGATACGGGCTGAAAGCCGCATGGTAGTGCCCGTGGATAAAGAGCACAGGCCATGAAATATACAGCCAGCGGGTAATGAATAAAATCGTGAAAAAACCGGGGGATACGGGCTGAAAGCCTCACGGTAGTGCTGTGGATAAAGAGCACAGGCCATAAAACATACAGCCAACGGGTAACCAATAAAATCGGGTAAAACCCGGAGGATACGGGCTGAAAGCCGCACGATAGTGCCGTGGATAAAGGGCACAGGCCATAAAAATAGAGCCAGCGTCTAACGAATAAAATCGTGAAAACCCGGGGATACGGACTGAAAGCCGCATGATAGCACTGCGGATAATGGACTTGGATCTAAAAAGGAATATTGCAGCGGGCGGGTAACAGGCAAAATCTTGTATCATCCGGAAGCCGGGGCAGGCCGGGAAACGAGTAAGTAACGTAACGGGAGATGAATGGATGCTGCCAACGGTGCCCTTGCAGGGCCACAAAGCATTAGTTCATTTTAAACGGGACCACCATCTGGAATTCAGGAATCTTCACGTCGAACAGCTTTTTGTTGAGCTGGTTCTCCATCTGGTAGGTACCGTACATTTTGCCGATTTCCGTGCGCAGGTTGGAACCGGACACGTACTGATAGCTTTCTCCGGGAGCCAGCAGCGGCTGTACACCCACTACCCCTTCGCCTTCCACTTCGCGGTGAGAGCCGTTTGAATCGATGATATACCAGTGGCGCCTTAGCAGTTTAATGGGAAACGTATTATTATTCTCAATGGTGATGCGGTAAGCAAACATGAACTCGCTGCCGATCGGATTAGAATAATCTGGCTGGTAGAATGTTTCCACGCTAATGGTGATGCCCTCTGTGACCTTCTTAACCATAGTAATCCGCCTTTACCGTAAAAATAAGGAAAATAACTGCGTTGTAACTTTTTTTTACAGGGCCAGGGTTGTTTTAACGAATCTTTAGTGAATCGGCCATGAGGGCGGTCCGGCCAGCCGCCATCAGACGATCTCCACCCCATCCAGCTCCCCCGCGTTGCTTTCGGCAAGCCTGGCGGCCCTTTCAAAGCGGTTTTGATAGTACCCCACCCGCACCCAGTCGGCCATATAAAGCCATAAAAAGCCCCAGAAGCCGTGTTCACGGTATTGTTTGACATGGCATACCTCGTGCCGGACCCAGGCGGTATCCGACAAAAATTGCTGGCGGCTGACCCCGTACAAATGGATGACGCGCCCGAAAACGATCGCGGCATTGCCGCTTTTCATTTTCCAGGCGGCCAACCTGGCCACGGTTGAATTTTCTTTTATCCGGCAGCGGAGCATGATCATCCCCGCAATTTACTAACGCCCCAGCGAAAACCGCCGCGAAATATTGAAACCCCAGCGGAACTGGCCCTGCAGCCATGAAGTGGCGGTTTCCGGGATGAACTGGTTTTCGAGGATGGCCGTGGAGTTGGTGAAATTCAGGTGAAACACGTGCCCGCCCGTTTCGATTTCCACGCCAATGCCCAGCGGGTTGAAGAATTCGATGCCCTGGGTTTTATAATAGTCTTTGCTGGCCTGGTCCCGGAACGGCACGAAGTAATCCACCACTAGCGCGACCCTTTTGGAAAACCGCAGGCGGCCGCCCACGCCCAGGGCAAACATGTCGTTCATATCCATATACCCCACCTTGTTGCGGTGGATGTAGGAAGGCAGTATGGCCAGCGAAAACCGGTCGCCGAACTTGCGGGCAATCACTGCCTGTGCCGTGTAGGTCATACGGGAACTGAATTTATCGAAATGGTTGACCGCGTCTTTATCCGTATTGCTTTTCATGGATGTAACCACGGCGTTGCCGAAGAGGGTCACGGCCAGGGGCACCCGGTTATCCATGGTTTGCTGCAGCAGCTTGAATTTACCCAGCACCTCGTACAGCTGGCTGAAGGCGCCGCTGCCCTTGGCGCGGCTCACGCCGGCGGTAAGGCGGTTAGTAATGCCGTATTCGAACGCGATGCGGATATCGGTAGAATTGTCGATCCCGAAAAAGGTAGAAGCGCCGCCGTTAGCGCCGCCAATGTCGCCGAAGCGGTGGGCGACCCTGAAATCGAGGTCGCCCTTGGCCAGCGTTTCATTGCTTTGGGCATTGATGATACGGGTGCTTTTGAAAGTAGCGATCACCGGGTCGCGGCGTACGGAATCTTTTCCGAAAATTGCGCCGAGGTCGTCCTGCGCCATCGCCGCAGGGGCGGCCAGCAGGAGAACGGTCAGTATGCGCATCTGCAACATAAGCTTCATGAGCGTTTTATTTGACAGGTTGATAGTCTGCATTTACAGTTACTTCCACCACTTCGGCGATATTCTTGATCACGAGGGTGGGAATTTTGATTTTATGATCGGCCACCCGCACGTTGAATTTGGCGGAGGCGTTGATTTTGCCGCCTTTCACGGTCAGCGTCCCTTTTTCGCGGTAGTTTTTCGTAACGCCGTGAATGTTCAGCGCACCTTCCACGGTTACGGGATAGCTACCGTCTTTGGACAGGTCCACTTCCTCCAGCACTTTCCCCTTGAATTCCGCGAAGGGATATTTTTCACTTTCGAGGTAGTTTTCGTTGAAGTGTTCCTGCATCAGCTTTTTTCTGAACTGAAAAGTATTGATGGGCACTTTAAAATACACCGCCCTGGTTTTGACATTGATAGCAGAAACCCCCTGGGTGGTGGTGGCTTCAATGTCTTCCATGGGAGCGGAGGAAAAGAACCGCAATGTGGCGTTACGGCAGGAATGCACGTCCTGCGCGGCCGCGGCGGCGGAGAAAAAGAGCAAAACAGCGGCGAGGCTTAGTAATCGTTTCATACAAGGCGATTTGATCGTTTATTCCGGCATTCCTTTGTTAACCCAGCAGGCAATTGAGTCGCGCGTGGCACGGCTGAGGGCGGGATAGCCCACAGACTGCGGCATGTCGGCCGAAAGGCCGGTTACCCGGGCATTCCAGCTGGAGCCGTGGTTGGCGATGTAATTTTTCAGCTTCGCCGGCGTGGAAAAATCCGCCGCCAGCGGAGCGCCGCCAGCGGGATGGCAGCTGCGATTGGTACAGTTCTGCTGAATGATGGCGTAAATGCGGCTGCCGGTGACCACCGTGGTTGCACAATCCACGGAGGTGGCCGGCTTCGGCGCCTGTTCCGAAGTACAGGCCACATAGCCCACACAGGTCACCACCACAGCTAGGCCGGTCAGGAATGATTTCATACGTTGAGTTTTCATAGGTTTATATACGCATCCGGAAATTAAAGAGTTGCCTCTTCAGAAAGATAATAAAGAAAATGAGGGAATCCATTCCTTATTTTTGCAGGCAAATACGCATGCCGTGAATATTGAACAACTATATCAGCATTACCTGGCACATCCTTCCGTGCAAACAGATACCCGCAAGCTGCAGCCCGGCGACATTTTTTTTGCGCTGCGGGGCCCCAACTTCAACGGCAACCAGTACGCCGCAGCCGCGCTGGAAGCAGGCGCGTCACTGGCCGTGATCGATGATCCTGCCTTTGATACCGTGCCCGGGAAGATGATGCTGACAGACGATGTGCTGCACACCCTGCAGCAACTCGCCAGGCGCCACCGGCAGCAGTTCAGCATTCCCTTTATCGCCATTACCGGCACTAACGGTAAAACCACTACGAAAGAAATGATCCGTACGGTACTCGGTGCGCATTACCGCACGTATGCCACGGCCGGCAACCTGAATAACCACATCGGCGTGCCGCTGACCCTGCTGGGCATTCCCGCCAACGCGGAGATGGCCGTCATTGAAATGGGCGCCAATCACCAGCACGAAATCGAAGGGTACTGCACCGTTGCGTTGCCCACCCACGGCCTGATCACCAACATCGGGAAAGCTCACCTGGAAGGGTTTGGCAGCGAAGAAGGTGTGCGGAAAGCCAAAGGCGAACTGTACGATTATCTGCGGGCCAACGATGGGACGGTTTTTGTGTGCACAGACTATCCCTATCTGACCGACATGAGCGAAGGTATTGCGCACATCGTCACCTACGGCGGCGAACAGGCAGCTTATACCGGCCGCCCCGTGCACGGCAGCGCCCTGCTGGAACTGGATACGGATCAGACGGGCATGGTGCATACCCAGCTGGTCGGCGCTTACAACTTCCCCAATGTGATGGCCGCCATCGCCATCGGCCTGCACTTCGGCGTGCCCCCTGAAAAGATAAAAGCCGCCATTGAAGCGTATGTTCCATCCAATAACCGCTCCCAGATCGAAAAGCGCGGCAGCAATACATTCATCATGGATGCCTATAATGCCAACCCCTCCAGCATGAAAGCCGCCGTGGAAAACTTCGCAGCCATCCATGCGGGGGAAAAGGTACTGTTGCTGGGCGCCATGAAAGAACTGGGAGAAGACAGCGAAAAAGAACACCAGGCACTGGCCGACCTGTTACAGCAACGCCACTGGAAAGCCGTAGTACTGGTAGGCGCGGAATTCAGCCGCGTGAACCATCCGTACATCTATCTTGAAACCGCAGCCGACGCTAAAAAATGGCTGGAACAACAGGCCTTCGAAAACACTTACCTATTAGTAAAAGGCTCCCGCAGCGTGGGCATGGAAAAGGTGTTACCTTAAAAAATAAACCTGCGAGTTAAAAAACCCACAGGTTTTCATAACCTATGCCAACTTTAGAGTATCTTAAGAAGCCCACAGGGCTTGCATTCTTGTCTGATCAGGTTATTGGTAAGGCCGCTTTCGCTGGCCATTATACCTATACAACGCGCAATTAAATAAAAGGTTTAACAGGTCTGGCACTTTTTTCAGAACATGCAGCTTCCCGCCCCGGCCATGATTCAAACAACTGATTTACAGCGGCTGTTGTTCCTGTGTAAGCTCTATTAAAATGCCGTTGGTGCTTTTGGGATGAAGAAAACAAACTAGCTTGTTATCCGCCCCCGGTTTGGGTTCGGCGTTAATCAATACAAAACCTTCCTGCTGCAGTCGCTCCATTTCAGCATGAATATCGGCTACCTCAAAGGCGATATGATGCATGCCTTCTCCCTTCTTGTCGATGAACCGCGCAATCGGGCTATCGTCCCTGGCCGCCTCCAGTAATTCTATCTTTGATTCTCCCTGCCTGAAAAAGGCGGTGGTAACACCTTCCGTGGCCACTTCCTCCGTTTTGTAACAGGGCGTGTTCAGCAGTTTTTCAAAAAGGGGAATAGCGGTGGAGAGAGATTTTACGGCAATTCCGATGTGTTCCACTTTCAGCATATCGCGAAGTTTAAGTTATAGACGCAATTGATGGCCCCATCAGCGGTTCCGATCGGCTGCGGCGGGTAAAAATAGAACTTATATCGTAATTTTGAGGAATGCTGCAGCTGCCGGTTTACCTCGACAATAACGCTACTACCCGCTGCGATCCGCGGGTGGTGGAAACGATGCTTCCCTTTTTTACGGAGCACTATGGTAATGCCGCATCGCGCACGCACCGGTACGGCTGGGCTGCTGAAGAGGCGGTAGACCGGGCACGTGAACAGGTGGCGCAACTGGCGGGAGCTGAAAAACAGGAAATCGTGTTTACATCGGGCGCCACCGAGGCCATCAACCTCGCGCTCAAAGGCGTATTCGAAGCTTATGCCGTCAAGGGCAGGCACATCATTACGGTGGAAACCGAGCATAAAGCGGTGCTGGATACCTGTATACACCTCGAAAAACAAGGCGCATCGGTAACCCGGCTAAAAGTCGATCATAGTGGCCTCATCCGGGCAGAAGACCTTGAAACGGCCATCACGCCCCAAACCATCCTGGTGTGTGTGATGTACGCCAACAATGAAACAGGCGTAATACAGCCCATCCGCGCCATCAGCGGCATTTGCCGCCAACACGGCGTTTTGCTGATGACGGACGCCACGCAGGCCATGGGCAAAATACCCGTGGATGTGCAGGCAGACGGCATAGACCTTATGGCCTTCAGCGCCCATAAGATGCATGGACCAAAGGGAGTGGGCGCTCTGTACGTACGCCGGAAGCAGCCGCGGGTAAGGGTAGCCTCCCAGCTCGACGGCGGCGGGCACGAGCGGGGTATGCGCTCCGGCACCCTGAATGTTCCGGGTATTGCGGGCTTCGGGCGGGCCTGCGAGCTGGCAGGTGCCGAAATGGCAGCCGCCGGGCAAAGGATGGCCGTTCTCCGCGACCGCCTTGAAAAAGGCCTGCTCGCCCTGGAAAGCACCACCATCAATGGCGCTGTCGAATTCCGGTTGCCCCATGTGACCAATGTCGCGTTCGGATTTACCAGGGGAAATGCCCTGTTAACAGCGTTGAACCGCGATATTGCCGTATCTTCGGGGTCGGCCTGCACTTCCGCCCTGCCGGAGCCCAGTCATGTACTGACAGCGATGGGCCTCGAAGAGGAACTGGCACACTCTTCGCTCAGGTTCAGTGTAAGCCGGTTTACCACCGAAGAGGAAATAGACCACGCCGTTCAGGCGGTTACCGCGGCGGTGGAAACGCAAAGAAAACTGAGAATTGACATCTAATATAGATCTGACCGGTCAGCCGGTTAAAAAGGAAAAGGAGGATAACATGATTTACGTAAGTGAAAAAGCAAGGCAAAAAGTAGAAAGCCTGCGGGCCGAGGGCTCACTGGGCCCCGATTTCTTCCTGCGCGTGTCCGTCGTAGGCGGCGGTTGCTCCGGCCTCAGCTATAAACTGGATTTTGATAACGAACCCAAACCGAAAGACCAGGTGTTCGATAACGACGGTATCAAGGTGGTAACGGACCTGAAAAGCTTCCTGTACCTCTGCAATACCACGCTCGAATTCTCCGAAGGCCTTAACGGGAAGGGATTCTACTTCAACAATCCCAACGCCGCCCGCACCTGTGGCTGCGGTGAAAGCTTTTCGGTATAAGAAAGAATTGAATTTTAAGCAATTATAAAAGCCGCCCGTGCTATACGGCCGGCTTTTTTTATGCCCTTTCCCCCGCCAATGGTCCCAATCCGCAATAAAACCCTGTCAGTTAACAAATATTTCTAATCCCTAATTCGTTATTCCTCCATCGTAATTATATATTTGCCTGCCATGTCAGCAATTTTCAAAAAAGAAATTCACCAGTTTTTCAGCAGTATCACCGGCTATGTGGCCATCATACTGTTCCTGTTGGCCAACGGGCTTTTTTTGTTCGTATTCCCCGACACGAGCCTGCTCGATGGCGGGTACGCCAATCTCGACGGGCTTTTTGAAATGGCGCCGCTTATCTTTCTGCTGCTGATACCGGCCATCACAATGCGTTCCCTGGCAGATGAGTACAAATCAGGCACCATGGAACTGCTGAGCACCAAGCCGGTTACCTGGTGGCAGATCGTTTGGGGGAAGTACTGGGCCTGCGTTACCATCGTGCTGATCGCGCTTATCCCCACTGCCGTGTATTACCTGGCCATGTCGCAGCTGGCCGCCACCAATAACGGCCTCGACAATGGCAGCATCATCGGTTCCTACCTCGGTCTCTTCCTGCTGGGCAGCACCTTTACCGCCATCGGCCTCTGGGCGTCGTCGCTCACGGGCAATGCCGTCGTAGCCTTCCTGGTGGCCATTTTCACCTGTTACATCTTTTACAACGGATTCGATGCCCTCAGCAAAGTGCCGGTGTTTTCAGGCGGGGCCGACTACTACCTGCAAATGGCGGGCATCCGTTATCATTATAATTCCATTAGCCGCGGTGTCATAGACAGCCGCGACGTGATTTATTTTCTGAGTGTAACCGGGCTCATGCTCTATCTCACCAAAATATCGCTGGAGCGCAAGATCTGGCAGGGTTAAACTATGGAACTGACGAATAAAGAAAAAAGAAAAAAATACCTGCAGCGTACACTGGGCATACTGGCATTGCTGGTTGCCGTGAACGTAGCTGCTTCGTATATACACACCCGTTGGGACCTTACGGCGGAAAAGCGGTATACGCTGGCCCCCTCCACCCGGGAGCTGCTACGCCGGCTGGACGCGCCTGTTTATATTGAAGTGTTCCTGAAAGGCAAATACCCCGCAGGTTTCCGCCAGCTGGGCGATGCCACCCGCGAACTGCTGGAAGAGTTCCAGCAATACGGCGGCAAAAATATCCGCTTCACTTTCGTCAACCCCGGCACTGATCTGCCGGATTCGCTGCGGATGGGCTTCCAGGACAGCCTCATGGCCAAAGGCATTCTCCCCTTTAACTTGCAGGTGCAGGAAGAAGGCAACGACGCCTTCGCCGAACGCCTCATTTTCCCGGGCGCCCTCGTGACGTACAAGGGCCGCGAAACCGGCGTAAACCTGCTCAAAAGCCAGGGCGGCATGGACCCCATGCAGGCCCTCAACAGCTCCGAAGCGCTGTTGGAATACAAATTTGCCAACGCCATTTACCAGCTGCAGCAAACGGAACGGCCGCTGGTAGGTTACATGCTCGGCCACGGCGAGCCGGAAGGCCCGAACGTATACGATGCGCTCAAAACGCTACACGAACATTACCAGGTCGATACCGTTAACCTGCGCGCAGACAGCCACATCCCGGCGGAGTTCGATGCCGTTATGTTTGTGCGGCCGGTGGAAACCTTTACGGACGCCGATAAACTGAAAATAGACCAGTACGTGATGAACGGCGGGAAAGTGCTGTGGTTCATCGACAACCTTACCGCTTCGGCCGACAGCCTCCGTGGGCGCGAGTTTGTGGCATTCGACCGCAACCTCCAGCTGGAAGACCTGCTGTTTAAATATGGGGCCCGCATCAATCTCAACCTGGTACAGGACCTGCAGAGCGATATGATCCCGCTGGTGGTGGGCAACATTGGCGACAAACCGCAGATCAGGCCGCTGCCCTTCCCCTTTTTCCCCCTCCTGACGCCCGGCAATACACACCCCATCGTTAAAAACATGGACCTGATCATGAGCCGGTTCGCCAGCTCTATCGACACCATCAAGGGTGGGAATATCCGCAAAACCGTTTTGCTGGCCACTTCCGACCACAGCCGCGTACTGGGCGGGCCGGTGCAGATCAGCCTGGAAAGCGTGCAGCAGGCGCCCAACCGCCGCGATTTCAGGGAAAAAGCCATCCCGGTGGCAGTATTGCTGGAAGGCCGGTTCCCCTCCCTGTTCAACCACCGCCTCGGCCAGCAGGAGCTGCAGGCCCTGCAAACCACCACGGGGAAAGCCTTCAAAGCCGTCAGCGATACGGTTGGCCGAATGATCGTGGTGGGCGACGCCGACATCGTGACCAACGCCGTTTCCCGGAAAGACGGCCCCCTGCAGATGGGCGTAAATGAATTTAATCCGCAATATGTATTCGCCAATAAGGAGTTTTTCCTCAACAGCATGGAATACCTGACGAGCAAAGCGCCCATTATGGATACCCGCAGCAAGGAATTAACGCTGCGCCTGCTCGACGGGGAAAAAGTGAAAAAAAACAAAACCATGTGGCAGATATTGGCTTTCGTGGCCCCCATCGGCGCTGTATTGCTGTTTGCGATGGTGTTCCAGTTCATCCGGCAGCGTAAATACGCCGCATAAGCAACCGGAATCCATTATCTTTGCTGTTCAATAAAATTTTCCGTTTGCATGACACCGCAGCAATGGACGTATGCCGTCTTTGGAATTGTTATCATTCTTGCCCTTATTTTCGACCTTGGGCTCCTGAGTAAAAAAGGTGAAGTCATCTCTATTAAGAAAGCCCTTGTTCAAACCTGCTTCTGGGTTGCGCTGTCATTCGGTTTCTTCGCGTTTGTATGGTATGAAGACGGTTCGAAAATGGCGGTGGAGTACCTCAGCGCGTATTTGATGGAATGGTCGCTTTCCATCGATAACATTTTTGTGTTCATCCTGATTTTCGGATTTTTCAAAATCAAGGAAACCAGCTATGCCCGGGTATTGCTCATCGGCATCCTGATGGCCATCATTTTCCGTGCAATCTTTATCACCGTGGGCGTGGCCCTCATCGCACAATTCGGCTGGATTCTTTATGTTTTCGGCGCATTCCTCGTGTATACCGGTATCAAAATGTTCCTGGTAGACCAGCATGAGGAATTCAAACCCGAAGAAAATATCGCCTACCGCTTTATGCAGAAATACATGCGTATTTCGCACGCAGAACCGCACGGCCGCTTTACCATCAAACAGAACGGGAAAGTGTATTTCACGTCGCTGGCCGTGGTGGTAGTGATGCTGGCGGTAACCGACATCGTGTTTGCGCTCGATTCCATTCCCGCCGTATTCGCGATTTCCAAAGAACCGCTGGTAGTGTATACCTCCAACATTTTTGCGGTACTGGGCCTGCGCTCCCTGTTCTTCCTGCTCCGTGGCGCGGTCGACAAGTTCGATTACCTGCAGCAGGGCATCGCCATCGTGCTGGTATTCATCGGCCTTAAAATGCTGGCGGAAATCTGGCACTTCAAGCTGCCGGTTTGGGTTTCGCTGGTAGTGATCGTAACCTGCCTGGCGGGCTCCATCGTTTATTCCATCCTGTTCCAGAAAAAATTACCGGTTCAACCGGAACTCGATATTGAAAAGTAGTAGACCGTAAAAAGCGTCCCGGTAAGAGTCCCGGGACGCTTTTTTTATTAAAACCATATAAAATTGTATACCGCAGAAAGTATCAGCAAGATCCTGAAGGGCGAATTGTTGCAACAGACGGGGCATCCCGAGATCGAACATATTTTGCTGGACAGTAGAAAACTGCTAGTTGCAGAAACCTCTGTGTTCATCCCACTTGTTAGCGAACGCCGCAATGCCCACCAGTACATCGACGAATTGTACAAAAAAGGCGTTAGTAATTTTATCGTGAGCGAGCCCATGTCGCTCGGTTTGTACCCGAAAGCCAACATCATACAGGTAAAAAATACCCTGCAGGCGCTGCATGCCCTCGTGGCCTGGCATCGCCAGCAGTTCCAGATACCGGTTATCGGGATCACCGGCAGTAACGGTAAAACCATCGTGAAAGAATGGCTGTACCAGCTGCTCGAAAAGGATTACAGCATCGTTCGCAGCCCGAAAAGTTACAACTCGCAGATTGGTGTCCCGCTCTCCGTTTGGCAGATGAAAGCGGAAAACGACCTGGCCATTTTCGAAGCCGGCATTTCACAGCCGGGGGAAATGGTGAACCTCGAAAAGGTGATTCGCCCTACCATCGGCATCTTTACCAACATCGGCGAGGCGCACAACGAAGGGTTCCTCAATATCCGCCAGAAAGTCAACGAAAAGCTCATCCTTTTCATGAAAAGCGATGTGCTCATTTACTGCAAAGACTACCTGGCGCTGAACGAATGCGTGAACAACTTCCACAACCTCGTAGGTAAAAGGGAAATCGACAACGACCTGCAGCTGCTGACCTGGAGCCGCAAAACAGATGCGGACCTCCGTGTGATCAGCGTGGATAAAAACAGCAACCACACCCGCATCGACGCGCTCTATAAACAGGAACCCATCTTCATCCGCATCCCGTTCGTAGACGAAGGCTCTATCGAAAACGCCATTCATTGCTGGGCCTTGATGCTTTACCTGGGCAAACCGCAGCAGGTGATACAGGAACGCATGGACCACCTGGGCAACATCGCCATGCGGCTGGAAATGAAACAAGGCATCAACAACTGCAGCATCATCAACGACAGCTACAATTCCGACCTCGGGTCGCTGGCCATCGCCCTGGAATTCTTACAGCAGCAGCGCCAGCACCCCGTGCGCACCGTCATTCTCAGCGACATCCTGCAGAGCGGCAAAAGCGAAGGCTCCCTGTACGAAGAAGTGGCCGGAATGCTGGAGCAGAAGGGTATCCAAAAGCTCATCGGCATCGGGAAAAACATCTCCCGCGAAAAACAAAGCTTCAGTAAAGTGAAGGCCAGCTTTTTCGCCAACACCGAAGAGTTCCT
>CBFGZV010000042.1:0-43410 GCA_965653365.1 uncultured Chitinophaga sp.
CGCAGGTCCTCGATGCTCCAGATGTTCTTTATGGTTTCGATAAATTTCTTCACAGGAAGATAAGAGTTTAATAACGCGTGTAAAATTCGAAAAGACGCACTACTCCGTAGGCGCCTTCTCTATCGTAATTTCTTAAACCAGTTCTACAGATCCACCGGCTGCTTCGATGGCTGACTTGGCTTTCTCGCTGATCGCGTTCACTTTCAGCGTTACTTTGCTTTTCAGTTCCCCGTGGCCGAGTACTTTTACTTTGGCAGTTTTGCTGATCAGGCCGTTGAGGTACAGGTTTTCGAGAGAGAATTCCTGCAGACCGTATTTTTCAACAATCTGTTCCAGTTCGCCGATGTTGAATACTTTATATTCAGTACGGGTGATGGGAATGAAACCGCGTTTCGGCAGACGGCGCTGGATGGGCATCTGACCGCCCTCATGGCCTCTTTTGCTGGAGTAACCGGTGTTGGATTGTGCACCTTTGTTACCTTTCGTGGAGGTACCGCCTTTACCGGAAGCCTCACCACGGCCTAAACGTTTTTCTTTATGTACTGCGCCTTTTGCAGGTCTTAAGTTCTGTAAGCTCATAATATGAATTGTTTTACTTACGCGGAAATCAACCGCTCGCTTTTACAATGATAGTTCAAAAAAGTAAGATGCCAAATGTAAAAATGAAAATTTTACATTATGCATTCACCTGCTCAACTTTTACCAGGTGGTTCACCGTGCGAACCATGCCCAGGATCTGAGGGGTAGCTTCCACTTCAACAGTGTTGTTCAGCTTCTTCAGTCCGAGCGCCTTCAGCGTCAGTTTCTGACGTTCGGGGCGGTCAATACCACTTTTAACCTGGGTGATCTTAATCTTTGCCATTTTATTTAAATATTTCCAATTAAAGTGACCGGTGCCGCTCCCCGGGGGAACAGCCAGGTGTTGGAACGGATACTTAACCGTTGAATACTTTCTTCAGGGATACGCTGCGTTGCTTGGCGATCGCGATCGGTTCGCGCAGCAGGCCCAGCGCCTTGAAGGTAGCTTTTACCACGTTGTGGGGGTTAGCGGAACCCAGGGATTTTGCCAGTACGTCGGTGATACCAGCGCTTTCCAGCACGGCGCGCATGGAACCTCCCGCGATCACACCGGTACCGTGGGCAGCCGGTTTGATCAGCACTTTCGCAGCACCTTCCTTCGCCAGCTGGTCGTGAGGAATAGTACCGTGATGTACCGGAACTTTGATCAGGTTCTTCTTAGCGTCGTCGATCCCTTTGGTGATAGCTTCCTGTACTTCCTTGGCTTTACCAAGGCCGTGGCCTACCACACCATTCTCGTTACCAACCACCACCAGAGCGGAGAAACTGAAAGTACGGCCGCCTTTGGTAGTTTTGGTCACCCTGTTAATAGCTACAACCTTTTCTTTCAGCTCCAGATCGCCAGCTTTTACTTTATTGAATGAATTCTTTGCCATTTTTATTTAATAAGAATTACGATATCTGATTGTTTTTACTCCTGGTCTTCCGGATTAGAATTGCAGGCCTCCTTCGCGCGCACCGTCAGCAACTGACTTTACACGGCCATGGTAGAGATAACCACTTCTGTCGAATACGCAGGTAGTAATACCCAGTGCAGTGGCTTTAGCAGCCAGGGCAGCACCTACCAGTTTGGCTTTCTCCACTTTCGGAGCGGTTTGCGCTGCGATCGCTTTTTCGCGGGAAGAAGCAGATGCCAGGGTAGTACCATTGGTATCGTCAATCAGCTGCACATAAATTTCGGCATTGCTGCGATAAACAGCCAGTCTCGGCTTTTGTGCAGTACCGCTGATCTTTTTACGGATCCTGTAGCGGATATTCTGTCTCCTGTTTGTTTTTGTACTCATCACTTAGTGTATTTAAGGCTCCGATGCTGCCGGAGCTATGTTCAGGGTAAAGACCGGTTTTTCCGGCCGGCCTCTCCCCTGTATAAGTTTAATAATTCAGTTTCCTGCCGGCGGCCTTATGCAGCGCGGCGCATCAGGCTATTACTTACCGGCTGACTTACCAGCTTTCTTACGAACAACCTCATTGCTGTAACGCACACCTTTACCTTTGTACGGCTCGGGTTTGCGCAGGCTGCGGATTTTAGCGGCAACCTGGCCCAGCAGCTGATTGTCGAGGCCTTCCAGCATGATCTTCGGGTTCTGGCCTTTTTCGGTCAGGGTAGATACCTTCAGTTCTTTGGGAACTTCGAAGATGATGTTGTGGGAATAGCCCAAAGATAAGTCGAGCAACTGACCTGCATTCGCAGCCTTGTAACCTACACCCACCAGTTCGAGTTGCTTTTTGAATCCATCCGTAACCCCGGTTACCATGTTCGCGATCAGTGCGCGGTACAGACCGTGCAGAGAGCGGTGGCGGATCTGGTCGGTGGGGCGGGAGATCAGGATCTCTCCGTCTTTCACTTCCACTTTAATATCGCGGTCGATCACCTGTTTCAGTTCGCCTTTCGGACCTTTCACCGTGATTTCGTTAGCAGCGGAAACATTTACCGTTACACCGCTGGCCAGTTTAATAGGACTTCTTCCTATACGTGACATAGTTCGTCAGTTTATGATTGTTGTGAATCCGGTATCCCGTGTTCAGCCCGTATAGAAGGCTTAATTGTCAGATATACCGTAATCCCGCCTCATTTGCACGAGGCGGGATAAAAATATATTAGTATACGTAGCAAACTACTTCGCCACCTACGTTTTGCGCTTTGGCTTCCTTATCGGTCATTACACCTTTGGAAGTGGAGATGATAGCGACGCCCAAACCGTTCTTGATACGGGTAAAGTCACCAGGTTTTGAGTACTGGCGAAGACCGGGACGGGAGATACGCTGCAGGTCCTGGATGGCAGGAACTTTAGTCTGCGGATCGTATTTCAGTGCTATCTTGATGAGGCCCTGTTTGTTGTCCTCTTCGAATTTGTACTTCAGGATGTAGCCTTTGTCGTACAGAATTTCGGTAATACGTTTCTTCAGCTTGGAAGCCGGGATTTCCACGATCCGGTGGTTAGCCATCTGGGCGTTACGGATGCGTGTTAAAAAATCTGCTATTGGATCAGTAACCATTGTCTTTAAAAAATTTACGACTGTTGTTTACAATGCGATATCCAATCGATATTGAAAGGAATCTGAGTTTCTGTGGCGTGGTAACCTTGTATTACCAGCTTGCTTTTCTTACACCAGGGATTTTACCTGCCAGCGCCATGTCGCGGAACATGTTACGGCAAATGCCGAACTGACGGATGTAGCCTTTCGGGCGGCCGGACAGTTGACATCTGTTGTGCAGGCGAACGGGAGAAGCGTTTTTGGGCAGTTTGTCCAGTTCTGCGTAGTTGCCTTCTGCTTTCAGCGCAGCGCGTTTCTCAGCAAATTTGGCCACCATGGCTTCTCTCTTTCTTTGTCTGGCTTTTACGGATTCTTTTGCCATATTGAATTATTGATTGTCTTTTTTGATGTTCTTGAACGGCATACCCAGTTCTTTGAGAAGCTCATAAGCTTCTTCGTTGGTTTGGGCAGTGGTTACGAAGGTGATATCCATACCGGTGATACGGTTCACTTTATCGATGTCGATCTCCGGGAAGATGATCTGCTCGGTAACGCCCATGGTATAGTTACCGCGGCCGTCGAAAGCTTTTTCGTTCACACCTTTGAAGTCGCGCACGCGGGGCAGGGATACGGAAATCAGCCTGTCCAGGAACTCGTACATGTTCACGCCGCGCAGGGTTACCCTTGCACCGATGGGCATGTGTTTACGCAGCTTAAAGTTGGAGATGTCTTTTTTAGACAAAGTAGCAATAGCTTTCTGACCGGCGATGCGGGTCATTTCGTCTACTGCGATATCCACCAGCTTTTTGTCGCCAACCGCACCGTTGATACCCTGGTTCAGGCAGATCTTGGTGAGGCGGGGAACCTGCATTACGCTCTTATAGTTGAACTTCTTTTGCAAAGCAGACACTACTTCGCTACGGTATTTGGTCTGCAGCCTGGGTTGATATGATGTGTTTGCCATTATTTAATTACCTCCCCTGATTTTTTAGCGATACGAACTACTTTACCGTTTTCTCTTTGGCGAGCCACACGGGTGGGCTTGCCAGCCTTAGCATCCCACAACATTACGTTGGAAATGGCGATAGGCGCTTCCTGCTTAACAATACCACCTTTGGTATTCTGAGCGGAAGGTTTGGTGTGTTTGGTGATGATGTTCACACCTTCCACCAGCACACGTGCTTTGTCGGTAATTACCTCCAACACCTTGCGGGGCTTGGTCCGGTCCTTGTCGTCACCGGTAACTACCACAACCAGGTCGCCTTTCTTAATGTTGAACTTAGGCTTAAATCTAGTTTTCATCTGTTTGTTTATTTAAACGCCAAGCGAAACACTTGTTCCGCTTGATTAATATTTATGTCGTTTTTGAAACGGGCTGCAAAGATATACAAAGATTTCGGATTTGGGATTCCAGCCTTCAGATAAAGGTATTTTGTATATCTATACCCTTAATTAATAATCGCTTGAATCCCAAATCCGAAATCTCTGTCTTTCCTCCTTAAAGCACCTCAGGCGCCAGGGAGATAATCTTCATATATCCTTTATCGCGAAGCTCACGGGCAACCGGACCGAAAATACGGGTGCCGCGGGGCTCGTCGGAGTTGTTCAGCAATACAACGGCGTTATCGTCGAAGCGGATGTAAGAACCGTCACGGCGACGGAGTTTCTTCTTGGTTCTTACAATAACAGCTTTGGTTACGGTGCCTTTCTTCATACCACCACCGGGGATGGCATCTTTAACCGTTACTACAATCTTATCGCCTACTCCTGCATAGTCCTGGCCGGAGTTGCCGAGTACGCGGATGCAGAGTACTTCTTTGGCACCACTGTTATCAGCTACGTTCAGCCTTGATTCTTGTTGTATCATCGTAATACGTTTGTTAATTGTTTAGCAGCGGCTGCAGGTTCGTCTAAAACCGGCAGCTTGAAACAAATGAATAATTACTTTACTTTTTCGATCACTTCCACCATGCGCCAGCATTTGTTTTTGCTCAGCGGGCGGGTTTCCATGATTCGTACGGTGTCACCAATGCTGCACTCGTTCTTTTCGTCGTGTGCCATGAACTTGGTGGTTTTCTTTACGAACTTACCATAGATCGGGTGTTTCACCTTACGCTCAACGCTCACGGTTACAGTCTTATCCATTTTGTTGCTGGATACTACGCCGATCCTGGTTTTTCTTAATTTTCTTTCGGTCATTTTGAAAGTTATTTTACCTCCAAACCGCTTTTTACGCGGCTATAAATTTGTTAATTGTTATGCTGGTCAATAGCTATCACTATTCCAACCCTTGGCTGGGATTAGAATCCCAACGCTCTTCTGCGAAGTTCAGTCTGGATGCGCGCGATCTCTCTTCTCATGAAACGGATGCTCATGGGATTCTCGATGGGCGTTACCGCATGGCTGAACGTGATCTTTTTCAGGCGCAGTGACTCTTCAGACAGTTTCTCCTTCAGGTCCTGGTCGCTCAGGCTTTTAAGATCCAGTTTTGCTTTAGGCATTGTATTTAATTTTGTTTCTGGTTATCAGGTTTGTTTAAAAGAACCGGGTGCTGATTAAGCAACGTAGTCGCGGCGTACTACGAATTTCACCTTGATCGGCAGTTTCTGTGCGGCCAGCTCCATAGCTTCTTTCGCTACTTGCAGGGGCACACCGTCTGCTTCAAACAGGATGCGACCGGGCTTTACAACGGCTGCCCAATGGTCGGGAGCACCTTTACCTTTACCCATCCTCACTTCCAGCGGCTTGGCGGTGATCGGTTTGTCGGGGAAAATACGGATCCACACGTTACCTTCACGCTTCATATGCCTGGTCAGAGCGACACGTGCAGCTTCAATCTGACGGTCTGTGATCCACTTAGGTTCCAATGCTTTAAGGCCGAATGAACCGAAAGAAAGAGCTGCGCCCCTCTTAGCGTTACCTTTGATGCGGCCTTTGTGCATCTTCCTGTGTTTCGTTCTCTTGGGCTGTAACATCGTTTATGTTGTTAAAAAGTTTGTTTAAATGATATTTCTAACGGCTGCATGATTATTTGCGGGGACCACGGTCTCCACCACCTCTTCTCTCGCCGCCACCGCGGTTATCTCTTCTTTCGCCGCCGCGTCCGCCACGGTCGCCGCCGCGTTCGCCGCCGCCGATACGGCCTTCACCACCTTCTTTGCCGGAAATGGCATTCGGGTTCAGATCGCGTTTGCCCAGTACTTCACCTTTACAGATCCACACTTTGATACCGATTTTACCGTAAACGGTCAAAGCGAACAAAGATGCGTAATCGATATCCATGCGGTAAGTATGCAGGGGCACACGGCCTTGTTTCATTTCTTCAGAACGGGCAATTTCAGCACCGCCCAAACGGCCGCCTACTTTCACCTTGATACCTTCTGCACCCATGCGCAGCGCGGTAGCAATCGCCATTTTGATAGCGCGTTTATAGTTGATGCGGCTTTCGATCTGTTTTGCGATCGTTTCAGCAACGATGGTAGCATCCACTTCAGGGCGACGGATCTCCAGGATGTTGATCTGAACATCTTCTTTTCCTGTCAGCTTCTTCAGCTCTTCCTTGATGCGATCCACTTCGTTACCGCCTTTACCTATGATGATACCAGGTTTGGAGGTATGAATGGTGATGATGAGCTTACCCAGGGTACGCTCGATCACTACGCGGGAAATACCGCCTTTGTTGATACGGGCATTCAGGTAAGTCCTGATTTTGTTATCTTCGATCAGCTTGGTAGCATAATCTTTTTTGCTGCCATACCAATTAGAGTCCCATCCTCTGATGATACCTAACCTGTTACCAATAGGATTTGTTTTCTGACCCATGTTCTGGTTTTATTTGTCTATGAGTTTAAATATATTTTTTCCTACAGTTTGCTATTATTGGGCAGCGCGGCCGTCCACAACAATTGTTACGTGATTGCTTCTCTTGCGGATACGGTAACCACGGCCTTGCGGCGCGGGGCGCATCCTTTTGAGTACGCGGCCACCGTCTACAAATACGGTTTTCACGAACAGGTTAGCATCTTCTACCCTTGCCCCTTCGTTCTTCACTTTCCAGTTAGCCACAGCGGAGAGCAACAGTTTCTCCAGCGGGGTGCTCGGGTGTTTAGGATGGAATTTCAAAATATTCAAAGCTTTCTCTACATCCAGACCGCGGATCAGGTCTGCAAGCAAACGCATTTTGCGGGTAGATGTAGGATTATTGTTCAGCTTAGCTACTGCTTCCATTGTTATTAATTTCTGTGTTATATGAGTTTCTTGTTTCAGCGTCCGGCCCTTGCTGTTTCCATCGCCTTTCAATTGTTCTCTTTTACCGGAACCGAAAACGGGAAACCTTCAAACCGATGACTACATTTTTTTGTTAGCGTGCCCTTTAAAGTTGCGGGTTGGCGCAAATTCACCCAGTTTATGACCTACCATAAACTCGGTTACGTACACCGGGATGAACTTGTTACCGTTGTGAACGGCAAAAGTGTGGCCCACAAAATCCGGAGTGATGGTAGAACGGCGGCTCCAGGTTTTGATAACCGTACGCTTGGTGCCTTCATTTTGCTTTTCTACCTTCTTCTCTAATTTAAAGTCTACGTAAGGACCTTTTTTAATGGAACGACCCATGTTGTTGTTTATTTAAGATTTCAACCCCGGCCCTGCCGGGATTGAAACTCGTTATACGTAATTATAATTTCTTACCGTTTTTACGGCTGATGATCAGTTTGTCAGAGCTCTTATGCGCTTTCCTGGTTTTCAGACCTTTCGCATATTTACCTGTTCTGGACCTCGGGTGACCGCCTGAAGATTTACCTTCACCACCACCCATCGGGTGATCCACAGGGTTCATCGCTACACCACGGTTGCGGGGCTTGATACCTCTCCAGCGGTTGGCACCGGCTTTACCGATGGACTGCAGGGCGTGGTCGGAGTTGGAAACTGTACCTACGGTAGCAACACAGGTGCTCAGCACTTTGCGCAGCTCGCCGGAAGGCATTTTCAATACAGCGTATCTTTCTTCCTTGTTGCTCAGCTGGGCGTAAGTACCTGCGCTGCGTGCAATGGCGCCGCCTTTGCCCGGCTGCAGCTCGATGTTGTGCACAACAGTACCCAGGGGCATGTTTTTCAGCGGTAAAGCATTACCCAGTTCAGGAGCCACGTCGGTGCCGCTGATCACAGTGGCGCCTACCTGCAGACCCTGGGGAGCCAGGATGTAACGTTTCTCACCGTCTGCATAGTTCAGCAGCGCGATGAAAGCGGTACGGTTCGGATCGTATTCAATTGTTTTTACGGTCGCAGGAACATTGGCCTTATCGCGTTTGAAATCCACGATACGGTATTGTTTTTTGTGCCCGCCGCCGATGTAACGCATAGACCTTCTGCCCTGTGCGTTTCTACCGCCGGTACGCTGTGCAGGAGCCAGCAGGCTCTTCTCAGGGGTGTCCGTAGTCAGCTCTGCGTATGCATTGCCAATCTTCCAACGGGTACCGGCTGTAATCGGTTTGTACTTTTTCAGTGCCATTTTCTACTTAATTCAATGATTTAATAGACTATTTATAAGTTGATCTGTATATACATCCAGGTTAGCGGCTTACGCCGTTAACGGCACTGGTATATTATATGTTAGCATACAGATCGATGGATTCTCCTTCAGCCAGTGTCACCACTGCTTTCTTGTAAGAAGGCTTGCGACCGGAAATAAAGCCGGCTTTGGTAAAGCGGGTTTTATTCTTGCCGGGCATTACCATGGTGTTCACTTCCGCAACGGTTACGCCGTAGAAGTCTTCCACTGCTTTCTTGATCTCCAGTTTGTTGGCTTTTTTGTCAACAATGAAGTAAAAGCGGTTGAACTTTTCGGTAGCCTTGTTTACCTTCTCCGATATCACCGGTTTGATTAAAACATCAGACAGTTTCATCTGCTATTATTTGATTTGTTATCGGTACAGATGGCCCCTTGCGGTTTCATCTGTTATTATTTGATTTGTTATCGTCGGATGGCCCCCTGCGGTTTCATCTCTTTCGACTCGTGCCGCCAGCCAGTGTTACATCGGCGTGCGGCAGTTTTCTACTTGCTTATGCCTCTACGATGTCAGCCGGCTCTTCGGTGAAGATTTTGGCTGCGCTTTCGGTGATCACCAGGTAGTTGCTGTTCATGATCTCGTAAGTGTTCACGTCGCTCAGCACGGTGCTGTCCACAGTCGGGATGTTGCGCAGTGACAGATATACGTTGTCATTGTACTCAGGCAGTACCACCAGGGTCTTTTTGCCTGCAACGTTGATGTTCAGGTTCTTGAGGATGCTTTCGAACTGCTTTGTCTTCGGCGCGTCCAGCTTGATATCTTCAACGATGATGATGCTGTTTTCTTTCGCTTTCACGGACAGGGCGGAGATTTTCGCCACGTCTTTCACCTTGCGGTTCAGTTTGATGTCGTATCCATGGGGTTTGGGACCGAAAATAGTACCACCACCTTTATACAACGGGTTACGGATGTTACCTTTACGGGAACCGCCGGTACCTTTTTGTTTGTGCAGCTTGCGGGAAGCACCTTTCACTTCAGCACGCGTTTTCACCTTGTGCGTACCCTGGCGCTGTGCAGCCAGGTATTGCTTTACAGCGAGGTAGATCACGTGATTGTTCGGCTCAACACCAAAGATCTCTTCAGGAAGCTCAATAGTCCTGCCGGTCTTCTTACCTTCTATATTTAAAATATCTAGTTGCATATTACTTCTGGATTAAAACGATTGAACCAATGTGGCCGGGAACGGAACCACTTACCAGGATATAATTTTTGTCAGGGAAAATCTTCACGATCTTCAGACCTTTCACTTTCACTCTTTCATTGCCCATCTGGCCTGCCATGCGCATACCTTTGAATACGCGGGAAGGATAGGAAGAACCGCCCACGGAACCGGGAGCTCTCTGACGGTCGTGCTGGCCGTGGGATGCTTCACCCACACCGCTGAAACCGTGACGTTTTACAACGCCCTGGAAACCTTTACCTTTGGAAGTACCCACCACGTCCACTTTCTCACCTTCCGTGAAGATCTCAACGGTGATCGTTTCTCCGAGGGCTTTAGCCACGGCAGTATCCGGATTGCGGAACTCTTTTACGTAACGTTTAGGGGAGGTTTGTGCTTTCGCGAAGTGATTTTTCTCAGCTTTGGGAGTGTTCTTTTCCTTTTTCTCGCCAAAAGCTACCTGAACGGCGTCGTACCCGTCGGTGACTTGGGATTTCACCTGGGTAACCACGTTTGGACCGGCTTCGATAATGGTAACGGCAGTTTGTTTGCCATTGGCCTCGAAGATGCTGGTCATGCCAATCTTTTTACCAATAATACCTTTCATGTGTTATATAATTTAGCCCAGCGCCTGAGGGATCTCTAGCTATCCTCAGGATGAGCGGTTTAAATGCTTTTATTGGGCGGCCACCCGGAAGGCGTGACCTGTTATTAATGCTGTTGTCACAAAATACCTCAGGCGGGCCTTTGCCCACCTTTGCTGAGGTCCTTTTTTTACTACGCTTTAATTTCCACTTCCACACCAGACGGCAGATCGAGCTTGCTCAGCGCATCTACGGTTCTGGAAGAAGATGTGTAAATGTCCAACAAACGCTTATGCGTACACAGTTGGAATTGCTCACGCGCTTTCTTGTTCACGTGCGGAGAACGCAGTACCGTAAAGATTTTCTTCTCTGTCGGTAAAGGAATAGGACCTGTTACCACGGCACCCGTGTTACGCACGGTTTTAACGATCTTCTCGGCAGACTTATCCACCAGATTGTGATCGTAGGACTTCAGCTTGATTCTAATTCTCTGAGACATATGCAATGAACTTCTTCTAATTTACCCCTCAATTTGGGAGGGCAAAGGTAAGCGTTTTTTTTATTGCGACAAATATTTCGGGGGTATATTTCGGGAGAATATTGACTTTTTGCCACATTTCCGCTAGTTTTAAGAGGCGGGACCCTGCGCCCGCAAGTTATGAAAAATGCTTAACGTTTTTAAATCCAATGCGTTACCGCCCACAATTTAGTATTTACCGGAACCTGCTGCTACCGGCGCTTTTTTTTATTTTTTTTCGCCCCGCAGCGGCCCAGGACACCACTTCCAGCCCGCTCAACGAAGCGGAACAGCAAGCGGAGCTCACCCGGGCACTCGATGCCCTGGCCGCCGACGTGCTCCCCCAGTTTCCCCGCGGCGAAGAAGCCATGGCCGCCTGGATCCACTCCCATCTGAACATTCCTTTTGTCGACCTCCGGAACGACTCCACCGTCATGGTTTACGTGGATTTTTTAGTGGAGCGCACCGGCTACCTGACCGATATCGCCATCAAATACCCCGGCATCCGCCAGCTCGACAAAGAAGTGGTACAGCTGTTCAAAGGCATGCCGCGCTGGAAACCGGGCCTCCTCAACGGTAAGCCGGTAGACCTGCGGATGACCCTCCCCCTGCGCATCACCATCCCCAATTCCCTGCGCAAACCGGCCGATGTGGCGACCCCTGCCGTGCAGAGCCTCCCCCAATTCGAGGGCGGCGGCCAGGCGCTCCGGTACTACGTCAAACGGAACATGCGCTACCCTAAAGAAGCAAAAACCGCCGGCATCACCGGTGCCGTTACCGTAGAATTTCTCATCCTGGCCAACGGCCGGGTAGGCAACCCCTCCACCGTGGGAGAGGTAGTGGGATACGGACTGGAGGAAGAAGCCATGCGCCTGGTGGAAAAAATGCCGAAATGGATACCCGCCAAGCTGGATGGGAAGCCGGTGGCCACCAAGCACCAGATCGTCATCCGCTTCGAACCGCTGGGCAAATAGCTGTGCTGTTAAAAGCCTGAAATGCGGATCTTGTATGAGTTGCAATAGGCGTTAAATGTCACATTCGCTCCCCCCGCGCCGCTCGCACTTGCCACAATTGTTCCATTTGTAACGTCCACAACTGTCACTGAAACGTTAAGCGTCGGAAGGTTGGAAATCGCATAAAATTTATATTCCCCAATTATATAAGTATTCGGGAATACGAAATTGTTGGCAGGGTAGTCATAGATTTCCTGGCCTTGTGGTCCCTTTAGAATTATACGCCTTAATGATGTGAAAGATTCTAGATAAAAATAGGGTCCGCATACATTGGCTGCTTTAATCGGAGGACACCCGACCTCTGTCACTTGAAAAGCATTGAATGACAAAAGGATAAGCGCAACCAGCACTATGGGTATGCAGGAAATGGTCTGTTTCATAAACAATGGTTTTTTTATAACTCGGGTTAGAATAAGATACAATATAAAATAAAGCACTGCATCTCACATTCAGTGAAATACAGTGCTTCTAGGTTTGTATAATCGACTTAAAAGGGGTTTTCTCCTCTATTTTCCTACTTCCCGGATAGTTTGTCTTGCTTTCGCGGAAGGCAGGTAGATCTGGAAACCAAGGTTGAAGCTCACCCTGTGGGCGGTGGTGGAACTGCCGAAACCAACCGTCAGGTCGTATTTCACCAATCCTTCCAGACCGATGTTAGGCGTAATGAAATAGGCCAGGCCAGGCCCGATGCCTATACCCAGGCCATTTGTGTTAGTGCTTTGATCACCTCGCTTCGTGTTCACCCCGTTCACACCCGCACTGGCTTCAAAGAACCACCGCGATTTCCTGTCCAGCTCCACACGCTTGTCCGACACATAGTACCTGCCAAACGCCCCTATGCCATACAAAAAGTCCGTCTGGTCGTTCCCGGTCGTCAACCCCAGGTTAACATCCACCCCCAAGGCGATATTATCCCTGATAAACCATCCCGCCTTCGGCGTCAGGTTCAGGTTGAACACGCTTCCCCCATTCTGAAAGGTTCCTCCGATGTTGGCAAGCTGGGCACCCACCATAACATTCCCTTTCTGGGTCTGTGCAAAGCCGTTAACTGTAAACAAAACTGTGGACATGAGGAGGGTTAAGTAACCAATTTTTCTCATATGAAATTGTTTTTGATGAAACTAGCTGCTTTCGACATTCACCAGGTGGGGACAAATAAGCACGGTTGATGGTTGATTATGAATACAATAAGTATATTTTAAACACTCGAATGCGGGAAAGGTTGTATAAATCTTTAATTTTTTTTGAGCTGGCAGGCAATTTGTTCGTTAATTCAGTGTTGTAAAAATAAACTCCCATGAAACCTGCCGCCATATCCACCGCTCTCCTGGCGCTGTTCTGCGCCGGCACTTTCCTTACCGCAGCCTGTAGCAAAAAGAACCCAGGCAATAACGGCAACAACGGAGAAGACCCCACTTGGCCGAAAGACAGCGTACGGGTGGTAGTGCAGGACGGCATTTCCCGCCCCTGGGAGATTCTCTGGGGCCCGGACGATCACCTCTGGATAACGGAGCGCGCGGGAAAAATCAGCCGGGTAGATCCGAAAACCGGCGCCCTGAAGCCGCTGCTGACCGTCCCGGATGTAGTGGCCAATGGCGAAGGCGGCCTCCTGGGCATGGTATTGCACCCCTCTTTTTCCACCCAGCCTTTCGTGTACGTGGTGTATAATTACGGCAGCAACCCCTACCGCGAAAAAGTGGTGCGGTTCCGCTACGAAAACAATACGCTTACATCGCCCGTCACGCTCATCGACAATATTCCCGCCGCGGGCATCCACAACGGCTCCCGCCTGCTGATCAGCGGCGACAAACTGTTTATTACCACCGGTGACGCGGCAACATCGTCCAACGCGCAGCTTACCTCCTCCGTCAGCGGCAAGGTGCTTCGCCTGAACCTCGACGGCTCCGTGCCGGCCGACAATCCCTTTGCCGGCAACCCGGTGTGGAGCTACGGCCACCGTAACCCGCAGGGCCTGGTGCTGGCAAACAGCATCCTCTATGCGGCGGAACACGGCGCCGGCATCGAAGACGAGGTGAATATCATCGAAAAACAACGCAATTACGGCTGGCCCGCTGTGGAAGGGCCCTGTAATACCTCCGCCGAAAACACGTTCTGCACCGCCAACAATGTAAAACAGCCCATCTGGTCCACCGGCGGAAGCACCTATGCGCTTTCAGGCATGGATTATTACAACCACGACCGCATCCCCCAATGGAAACATTCCCTGCTGGTGGTAAGCCTGAAAAACGCCACGCTCTACCAGCTGAAACTCAGGGCGGACGGGCAGTCGGTAACCTCGCGGAAGGACTATTTCGTGAACGCTTTCGGCCGCCTGCGGGACGTTTGTGTGTCGCCCGCCGGCCGCGTTTACATCTGCACGGATACCAGCCCGGGAAAAATCATCGAAGTCAGCAAGCCCGAATAATCACTCCAGCCGCTTCCCCGCTTTGATGGCGCCGGCGCTGACGTGGCGCCAGGCACAGTCGTGCAGGATAAGGCAGTCGCGGGCCGTGTCTACCGACGCGGCAATCCAGCCCAGGAAGGTTTCCTCGCCTTTCCGGAACTGCACGCCCATGAACTTTTTGTCGGCCGCCACCCAATCGCCCAGCCAGGTAGTATCCGCAGGGTTGCCGGCGGGCAGCAGGATGGTGCAGAGGTGGTTCACGAAACCGTTCCATTCGTGCGGATATGGCGCCAGCACAGGAATTCCCTCCCCGGCTTGCAGGCGCACCACTGAATCGGGACGGGAAAGTATTTTGGCGGTTTTGAGCGCCACGGCGTTGAACTTGGCATGGGTGCCCTGCTGGTTGTTCAGAAGGGCTACGGTGAAAAATACGTCGTCCGTCTGGTCTTCATCAATGTCGAGGGAAAAGGGTTTGAGGTAGCGGACTTCCACATTGCCGAGCGAGCGGTAGCTGTAGGCCGGCTGGGGCTGCGGGCGCGACCGTTTGCTGCAGGCGGCCAGCAGTATGGCCATACCGGCGAGAACGGTTGTTTTGAGGTTAAGCATGATTCGGGGTTTTAATGCCCCTAAAGCGGACCGGGGCCCCCAAAAGTTACAGGATAAAAAAAAGCCCCCCGGCGTACGGAGGGCCCTTTTATTTCTATCTATCAACTTGTGCTTAGGCATTCACTTTACCTTTCACCTTAGCCACCACTTCTTCAGCGATGTTGTTCGGTGCAGGGTTGTAGTGAGAGAACTCCATGATGGAGGTAGCGCGGCCGGAAGACAGTGAACGCAGCTGCGTTACGTAACCGAACATTTCGCTCAGGGGCACTTTGGCTTTGATCACCTGTGCACCGTTACGGGATTCCATACCTTCGAGCATACCGCGACGACGGTTGAGGTCACCGGTAACATCACCCATGTACTGGTCCGGAGTGGTTACTTCCACTTTCATGATGGGTTCCAGCAGAACGGGTTTCGCTTTACGGCCGGCTTCACGGAAGGCGGATTTGGCGCAAAGCTCGAAAGACATTGCATCGGAGTCCACCGCGTGGAAAGAACCGTCGAACAGGCGAACTTTCAGGCTCGTGAGCGGGAAGTTAGCGAGTACGCCATTGTTCATGGATTGCTCGAAACCTTTCTGTACCGCCGGGATAAACTCTTTCGGGATAGAACCACCGAAGATGTCGTTCACGAACTGGAAGGATTTGCCGTCGTTTTCTTTCAGCCATTCTGCATCAGCAGGGCCGATTTCAATCTGGATGTCGGCGAATTTACCGCGACCACCGGTTTGTTTCTTGAATACTTCGCGATGTTCCACTTTCTGAGTGAAAGCTTCTTTATAAGCAACCTGGGGAGCGCCCTGGTTTACTTCTACTTTGAACTCGCGGCGCATACGGTCAACGATGATCTCGAGGTGAAGCTCACCCATGCCGCTCAATACGGTCTGGCCAGTTTCTTCGTCGGTTTTTGCTTTCAGGGTAGGATCTTCTTCTACCAGTTTAGCAATCGCCATACCCATTTTATCTACGTCCGCCTGCGTTTTAGGCTCGATGGCGATGTGGATAACGGGTTCGGGGAACGACATGGATTCCAGTACGATCGGATGATCTTCAGCGCACAGGGTGTCGCCCGTTTTGATATCTTTAAAACCAACAGCAGCGCCGATGTCGCCGGCTTCGATGAAGTCGATCGGGTTCTGCTTGTTAGCGTGCATCTGCATGATACGGCTGATACGCTCGTTTTTGCCGGTGCGGGTGTTCAGTACGTAAGAACCACCGTCCAGACGGCCAGAGTATACCCGGAAGAACGCCAAACGGCCTACGAACGGGTCGGTAGCGATTTTGAACGCCAGGGCCGCAAAAGGTTCTTTTGCGTTCGGGTGACGCTCGATTTCTTCACCGTTGTCGGGGTTGGTGCCTTTTACAGCCTCAACGTCCATCGGAGAAGGCAGGTAACGGCAAACGCCGTCCAGCATTTTCTGAACGCCTTTGTTTTTGAAGGAAGAACCGCACATCATCGGGATGATCGCCATATCGATGGTGGCTTTGCGGATAGCTTCGTGGATTTCCGCTTCGGAAATGGAATTGGGATCCTCGAAGAATTTCTCCATCAGTTTGTCGTCGTATTCAGCAACCGCTTCCACGAGTTTGGCGCGCCATTCTTCGGCTTCGTCCTTCATGTCTGCGGGGATCTCGATCTCCTGGTAAGTAGCGCCTTTACCTTCTTCGTCCCAGATGATACCTTTCATGGTAATCAGGTCCACCACGCCTTTGAAGCTATCTTCAGCGCCGATGGGCAGCATCAGGGGAACGGGGTTGGCACCGAGCATTTCCTTCACCTGTTTTACCACGTTCAGGAAGTCTGCACCGGAACGGTCCATTTTGTTAACAAAACCAACGCGGGGAACGCGGTATTTGTTAGCCTGGCGCCAAACGGTCTCAGACTGGGGCTCAACACCGGATACGGCGCAGAACAGCGCAACCAGACCGTCGAGTACGCGCAGGGAGCGCTCTACTTCCACGGTAAAGTCCACGTGACCCGGGGTATCGATGATGTTGAATTTATATTGTTTGGTATCCGGCGTATTCTTTCCCTGGTTGGTCGGGAAGTTCCAGAAACAGGTGGTAGCAGCAGATGTGATGGTAATACCTCTCTCCTGCTCCTGGGCCATCCAGTCCATGGTAGCTGCCCCTTCGTGAACCTCACCGATTTTGTGGGTCTTACCTGTATAATACAGGATACGCTCTGTGGTAGTGGTTTTACCGGCATCGATGTGCGCCGCAATACCAAAGTTTCTTTGAAATCTTAAGTCTGCCATAAAAGTAAAATGACTATAAGTAATGCAATTTGGGGGGCAAAGGTAAACTATTTATCTTAATTAACGAAACGCGATTCTTTGCGAAAATGTTAATTATCCGGGCTTCGCCGCGATTGTGTCAACTTCCGGCAGCGCGCCCCGCCCGCACCGTTCTGCAAATTACCGGTATTTCCCGGTATCCCTCCCCCGCCCCCGGCTTTGTAGTGCCGTCCCGCCATGCCCAACCCGCTGATTTTCACGCATCATATGGCTCTCCAACCTGGTCCGCCGCATCATCTTTTGACCCCGGCCTGACGGAATGCCGCCTATCTTGCCCGCAGCTGCCACCTACTGCTGTTTCCCACCGCCCCGCCAAACCGTCTTCAGACTAAAAACAACCAGCTATTTCCTGAAACCTGCCAAAAATGAAACGGCGTTCTGAAAGCCTTGACACGGCTTCGTTTTTTTCTACCTTTACATCGTTCTCAGCATTAAAACCCCGAACAAGCAAAATAAACATCATCATAGAGCACAGGAACCGGGTGCCCCAAAAACAAGCCCCCGTTGTGAAAGCGGCATATACTCAGGAGTTCGAATCAGCAGGCATATTCATATCCAGGCGTATACCTGCCTGTACTCTCTCCATTTAACAGCCACGACATCCGTGCAGCATTGCATGAAAATTCCGATGAACCGTCCGGGCCGGACGGCAGGTGCGCGCCTGCCGTCGTGACCTTGTATTGCTTATACATAAACCTCAACAACATATGAGACACTTTTACTTTTCACCCCGCATTTTCTTCCTGGCCATACTGCTGGCCATCGGCTCGCTGGCTGCAAAGGCGCAGCTGGTGCTGGTGCGCGAGGTAGCGGCCAGCAGCGGAGGCTCCGGAACAGCGGGCGCCATCACCATCGACTATACGATTGGTGAGCCCGTCATCCAAACCATCTCCGCAGGCGAAATCATGCTTTCCCAAGGTTTCCAGCAACCAGAGCTCCTGCTGCCTATTCAGCCGGGAGGGCCTGCTGCCCTTGATTTCATGTTGTTCCCCAACCCGGCCGTCACCACCGTCAAAGTCGGATTCAACCTGCTGACCGACGCCACCGTCGTTTTCATGCTCGTCAACACCCTCGGGCAGGTCATTTACCAGGACGTCAAAAAATACGGGCCCGGTAAGATCGTCATCCCTGTACAGGTAGACAGGTTGGCGTCAGGCATCTACACTGTGGTATTCAAAGTGCAGTCGCAGGTGTTCACCGAAAAACTCATCATTCAGTAACCTCTTCAACATCTTGTTATGACGCATACAAAAATACTTTTGGTGCTTTGTTGCGTGTTGTTTGTACATCCCCTGATTGCGCAAAAAACGCAGCAACAGCCGCTGAACATCGGCGCGTCCTTCCTGCTCGTCAACCCGGACGCGCGCAGCAGCGGCATGGGCGATGCCGTCACCGGCATCGAGCCCGATGCGAACGCCATGTTCGGCAACGCCGCAAAACTCCCCTTCGCCGGCGACTGGGGCGTGAGCGCCTCTTATTCGCCATGGATGTGGGATCTCAACGATCACAAAACACATATGGCGTATGTTTCCGGCTTCAGGACATTCGAAGGCGAGCAAAGCATCGGCGCCTCCATCAAGTACTTCAACTACGGCAACGTGACGTTCAGGGACGATAATGGAATAGAGCTGCAGCAATATAAACCAAAGGAATTCGCGATAGACGCCGCGTATGCCCGCAAGCTGGGCGCACGCTACTCGCTGGCGGTAACATTGCGGTATATCCGTTCCGAACTCGGCAACGGCACCTACAACGGGCAACTGCAAAAGCCGGCGTCCGCCGTGGCCGGAGATATTGGCCTGTACTACCAGTCTTATGCCGACAACCTCGATTACGGCAACCGCTTCGCCTGGGGCGTCAGTTTCACCAACCTTGGCTCGCGGCTGAAGTACACGGACGACAATAACCGCAAATCGTTTCTGCCCATGAACCTGCGCATCGGTGGCGGGTATTCTTTCGTTCACACAAAAGATCACCAGTTCACCATCGCGGCAGACATCAATAAGCTGCTGGTGCCCACCCCGCCCATTTACAAGCTGGACGGCAATGGCAACCCCACCGGTGAGATCGAAAAAGGGAAAGACCCCAACAGAGGCGTGGCGGAAGCTGTGTTCAGCTCATTCGGTGACGCGCCCGGCGGATTCAATGAAGAGCTGCGCGAGTTTTCACTGGCCGGCGGGCTGGAGTACGATTACCAGCACAAGTTCTTCGTGCGCACGGGATATTTCTACGAGCATCCGCACAAAGGCAACCGCCAGCATTTCACCGCCGGCATCGGCGTGAACATCAGCGGTGTCCAGATCGACATGGCCTACCTGATGCCTACCAGCAACAGCCTGGTACAACGCAGGAGCCTCGTGTTCACCTTAATGTATAACATTTCACCCCAGAAATAATCACCTCAAAACTCCTGAAACATGAAAACAATACTACTGTTCACCGGCCTGCTGCTTTTATCCGCAGGTGCGCTCATGGCTCAAAGCAAGGGCCGTTCAACGAAATACACGCTGTTCCCGGACTACGACGCGGACATTGCGAAAATGAAGAAAAACGAAAGTGCCAACTCCGACGTCAAATCCAAAAGCACACGCAGTCCCCGCGAGCAGATATTCACGGATTACAAACCCCAGTCCGGCGCAAGAACCGTCAAACCGGTGATGCCGGGCAGCACTAAACCCAACGGTGTAAAATCTGTATCGGAAGCTCCGATAGAGAAAGTGGAGAAAGTCACATTGCCTACCGCCCCTCCGGCGGTTCCTCAGCAACCCCAGGCGCCTAAACAATAAATGCTCGCACTATGAAAAAGATATCGAACCTCATCATACTCACACTTTTTGTTTCCCTGCCTGCCTTTGCGCAAAACGCCATGAGCGGCATCAATTACCAGGCGGTGGCCCGCAACGCCAACAACACCGTACTGGCTAACCAGGCTTTAACGGTGCGTTTTTCCATCAGGGGCGGTTCCGCGGCAGGCCCGGTACAATACCAGGAAACACACAACACCAACACCAATGCCCTCGGGCTGTTTAACCTCCAGATCGGGCGCGGTACACCCGTGAGCGGCACTTTCGCCGGCGTTCCCTGGGGGAACGTGAACCAGTACATCCAGGTGGAAGTAAACCCCGGCAGCGGTTTCACGACACTGGGCACCAGCCAGCTGATGAGCGTGCCCTTCGCACAGTTTTCCGCTAACGGCACACCCGGTCCGGCTGGTCCGGCTGGCCCCGCTGGTCCTGCAGGCCCGGCTGGCCCTGCCGGCGTGGTAGGACCCGTTGGCCCCGCAGGACCCGCGGGTGCTGCGGGCATTCCCGGCCCTGTTGGCCCGATGGGCCCGGCTGGTGTGGCCGGACCCGTTGGCCCCGCTGGACCTGTTGGGCCGGTTGGGCCCGCCGGTCCCGCAGGCTCCATTGTTGGAGCGCCGGCCGGAGGCGACCTGACAGGCTCCTATCCTGATCCGGTGGTGGCTAAAATCCAGACCAGGCCGGTATCCGTTAACGCGCCCATCGCGAATGACGTATTAAAATTCAACGGCGTGGAATGGGCGCCGGGTAGCGTTGGCGGCATCTTCACCCTGCCGTACACCGCCAATGAAAATAACGCGGCCACGCTGTTTTCCATCAATAACGCCGGCGACGGTACTTCCATCGAAGGCACCAACAGCACCACCACCAGTAACGTTGCCGCGATCCGCGGGATTGTCACCAGTACTACGCCCGGGGGCTTCTCCGCCGGCGTGCGCGGTATCAACAACGGCACCGGCGGCCTGGGTGTGGGCGTGTACGGTTCCCAAAACGGCAGTGGTTGGGGCGTATACGGTACTACGCCTAACGGGCTTGGTGTATATGGCAATGCCAGCGCCAACGGTTATGGGGTATATGCCAACAGCAACACCGGCACCGGCCTCAATGCGACGAGCAACAACGGGATACCGGCCAACATCAGCATTTATAACAACGCCAACAACAACAACGCATTGTTGGTGAATTCCGTGGGCAACGGCACCGTGGTGAACGTGACCACTACCGGTAATGGCGCCGGTGTGCGCAGCTCCACCGCAGCGGGTTTCGGCGTGCACGGCATCACCAGTTCGCAGACCTCCGCAGGCGTCGTAGGTGACAACAACGGCGGCGGCGAGGCGGTTGTAGGCCGCACCACCAGCGACATCGCAGGCGCCGTAGTAGGCCGCAACGATGGCGGCGGTTACGGGGTGCGCGGCTTTATCGCCACCAATGCCAGCGGCACCGCCGTTGGGGTGCTGGGGCAGGTAGGCCTCAACAACAGCACCGGCCGGGCGGGCAGATTCGAAAACTTCAACAATACCAATACCACCGGCAATACGCTGGAAGCGGAAACCAACAGCAACGGCAACATCCCCGACAATACCCAGGGCAACGCCGCTTCCTTCCTGGTGAACAATACCAACAGTGTTGCGGCCGGCGTACGCTCCGAAGTGAAAACGATCTTCGGTAATTTCGGCGCGGCCGGTTTGTTCGGCATTTCTTCCGGCACCGGTGGGTTTGCGGGCCTCTTCCACGCGTCTAACCCGGCCGGCAACGGCCCCGCCGTTGTAGTGATTACGGATGGAAATGGGAACGCCCTCACCGCCAATGCCAGCAAAGACGGGAATGCGGTAGAAGCCAATATCGACGGCGGCGGCAACGCACTGTACGCATGGGTACCCAGTTTTGCCACCGGCCGTGCCGGACGGTTCAATATTTTTAATGAAACCAATACCAACGACGTTATCACTGTTACGACGGTCGGCAACGGCATCGCCGGTAACTTTAAAGTGGACAAAGTGACCGGTACTTCCGCTGCGGTAAGAGGAGAAGTGAATTCACAGTTTGCCAACTTCGGTACTGCCGGTATTTACGGCGTGTCTTCCGGTACTGGCGGTTATGCCGGCTTGTTCCATGCATCCAACCCCTCCGGCAACGGTGCTGCTTTGATTGCCATCGCTGACGGTAATGGCAATGGCATCACCGCCAATGCCTCCAATAGCGGTGATGGCGTGGAAGCCACGGCAGACGGTACCGGCAGCGCCATCTATGCCTGGACGCCCAATTTCAGCGACGGCAGAGCCGCCCGCCTGGTGAACTATAACACCGGCAACACCAATCCTGTACTCACCGTGGAGCAGCACAGCAATGGCTCCATCGCCCTCTTCAAAAGCGGCAACCCGGGTACGGTCAACGTAGCCCGCATCAACTCAGCCGGCAGGGGTTTCTTCAACGGCGGCACCCAGAACTCCGGTGCGGACGTTGCTGAAGCCTTCGACGTAACCGGCTCCCTGACTGCTTATGAACCCGGCGACGTGATGGTGATCTCCACCAGCCAGGACCGCACCATGGAAAAATCATCCACCCCCTATTCCGCCCTCGTAGCCGGTGTGTACGCCACCAAACCCGGCGTGCTGCTGACGGAGAAAGAAGGGGTGGAAGACATTACCGACCAGGTGCCGATGGGTGTAATTGGTGTGATACCCACCAAGGTATGTGATGAAAACGGCCCCATCCGCCGCGGCGATATGCTGGTGACTTCGAGCAAACCCGGTTACGCCATGAAGGCCGACCCCGCTAAGACGGGCCCCGGCCAGATCATCGGTAAGGCGCTGCAGGAGCACCTTTCAGGAAACGCAAAAATCAAGGTGCTGGTGAACATCAAATAAGCAGTTTCACCGCCAAATAACAGGAGGCCGGGAGCCTGGATGCCTGCGCAGTGATATACAGCGCAGATCCGGGCACCGGCCTCTTTGCAAAAACAGCCATTCATCCTTCCAAACCTGCCAAAAATGAAACGGCGCCGCTCACTACTTGCGGCGGATCGTTTTTTATCTACCTTTACATTGTTCTCAGCCTGAAGAAACCCCAGTCATTACAAGCAGTATAAGGATGCCGGAGGCCCCAAAACGCCACACCGGCTGAGAGAGCGGCATATTCATGATGCTCCGTGCAGCGGAGCAGATATTTTCCTTACATCGCCATCAGATTGCAGGACGTACGACGCAGCACCGTACTCCGGGCTTTGTATTGCCATCAAGTTTCCAAAATCCGAACACATAACCTCAACGAACATGAAACACAATTCTACCAGACACCTTTTGCTGGCCATCTTCCTGGCCATCGCATGGTTCCCCGCCTCGGCCCAGATTACGCTGGTACGCGAGGTAGCGGCCAGCAGCGGAGGCTCCGGAACGGCCGGCGCCATCACCATCGACTATACGATTGGTGAGCCGGTCATCCACACCATTTCCGCCGGCGACATCATGCTTTCCCAAGGCTTCCAGCAACCCGAACTCCTGCTGCCCATACAGCCGGGAGGACCTGCTGCCCTTGATTTCATGCTGTTCCCCAACCCGGCCGTCACCACCGTCAAAGTCGGTTTCAATTTGCTGACAGACGCCACCGTCGTTTTCATGCTCGTCAACACCCTCGGGCAGGTCATTTACCAGGACGTCAAAAAATACGGGCCCGGTAAGATCGTCATCCCTGTACAGGTAGACAGACTTGCTTCCGGCATCTACACTGTGGTATTCAAAGTACAGTCACAGGTGTTCACCGAAAAACTCATTGTGCAATAGCATTTGCAAATGCTTAAATCTTATTTTATGAAGTTAAAGTACCTGTTGTCTGTGCTTTGCTGTATGACGGTTGTGTATCCGGTACTGGCGCAGAAATCACAACAGCAACCCGTCAATATCGGCGCGTCGTTCCTGCTGGTCAACCCGGACGCGCGCACCAGCGGCATGGGCGATGCCGTTACCGGCATCGAGCCGGATGGCAACGCACTGTTCGCCAACGCCGCAAAAACCCCGTTCGCGGGCGACTGGGGCGTGAGCGCCTCATATGCGCCGTGGATGTGGAACCTGGAGGATCACAAAACCAACATGGCATACGTTTCCGGATTCAAAACCTGGAATAACCAGGAAGGCATCGGCGCGTCCGTACGGTATTTCAATTACGGCGAAGTAACATTCCGCGACGAGAACGGCATGGAACTGCAGAAGTACACACCGAAAGAATTCTCGATCGATGCCGCCTACGCGCGTAAGCTGGGAAACAAGCTGGCGCTCGCGGTATCGCTCCGTTACATCCGCAGCGAATTGGGCAGCGGCACCTTCAACGGCCAGCAGCTGAAACCCGCTTCTGCCGTAGCCGGCGACATTGGCCTGTATTACCAGGGCTATGCCGATAACCTGGATTACGGCAACCGTTACAGCTGGGGCGTGAGCCTGACCAACCTCGGATCCCGGCTGAAATACACGGACGATAACAACCAGAAATCCTTTCTGCCCATGAACCTGCGCATCGGCGGCGGATATTCATTCGTACACACGCAGGACCATCAATTCACACTGGCAGCAGACATCAACAAGCTGCTGGTGCCCACCCCGCCGGTTTACAAGCTCGACGGCAATGGCAATCCTACCGGGGAAATCGAAAAGGGAAAAGACCCGGATCGCGGAGTGGTGGAAGCCATCTTCAGCTCTTTCGGCGACGCGCCGGGAGGGTTTAACGAAGAGCTGCGCGAATTCACTATTGCAGCCGGGATGGAGTACACCTACCAACACCGGTTCTTTGTACGCACCGGTTTCTTTTACGAGCACCCCCACAAAGGAAACCGGCAGCACTTCACCGCCGGCGCCGGCGTGAACATCGGCGGCATTTCCATCGATATGTCGTACATGGTGCCCACCGGCAACAGCCTGCTGCAACGCAAAAGCATGGTTTTTACCATCATGTACACCCCGTTCAAAAATCTTTAAACCGATAAAGCAAACCCATATGAAAGCTTTTTTATTCCTGCTGTTTTGCATGCTGAGCATCAGCGTATTGACTTTCGGCCAGTCTACCAAAAGACCCGCCGGCCCCGAACAAGAGAAACTGAACATCAAAGGCGGCGGCAGCGGCGTTCCCACAGTGCGGCCCGTGGCAGCCACAGCGCCCGTTCTGCCTTCGCAGGACGTACCGTCCAATACACCGATGCCTAAATCGGCTGCGACCAAAGTACTGCCGCCCACAACAGCCAACCTGCCTGTCAGCCAGGGTACGCCCAAAGACAGGCCGTTGAATGTCGCCGAAATTAACCGTCGCGCCGCAGAGGCACTGAAAGCATCCAAACAACAGTAAATTCTATCCCCATGAAATTTGCATTAAACCTCCTCATACTTTTTCTCCTGGCCTGCACGGCAGTCCAGGCCCAGAACGGCCTGACGGGCATCAACTACCAGGCGGTAGCCCGCAACGCCAATAACACGGTGATGGCCAACCAGGCCTTGACGGTACGCTTCTCCATCAGGGGCGGTTCCGCGGCCGGGGCCATTCAATACCAGGAAACGCATAATACCAATACCAACGCCCTTGGCTTGTTCAACCTGCAGATCGGACGTGGTACGCCCGTGAGCGGCACTTTTGCAGGCGTTCCCTGGGCCAACGCAAACCAGTACCTGCAGGTGGAAGTAAACCCCGGTAGCGGCTTCGCCACCCTGGGCACCAGCCAATTGATGAGCGTACCCTTCGCCCAATTCGCCGCTAACGGCACGCCCGGCCCTGCGGGCCCGGCTGGCCCGGTGGGACCGGCAGGACCGGTGGGACCCGTTGGCCCCGCAGGCCCGGTGGGTGCAACTGGAGCAGCAGGACCGGTTGGGCCCGTTGGCCCCGCCGGACCGGTAGGCGCGGTTGGCCCCATTGGCCCGGCAGGCCCCGCAGGACCTGTGGGCCCGGCCGGACCGGTAGGCCCCGCAGGCCCCGGTGTATTGACCCTTCCTTTTGTAGCCAATGAGAACAACGCAGCAACGCTGTTCGCGATCAACAATGCCGACGACGGTACTTCCATCGAGGGCACCAACAGCACCGCCACCAGCAACGTTGCCGCCATCCGCGGTATTATCACCAACACCGCCCCCGGCGGGTTCTCCGCTGCCGTGCGTGGTATAAATAATGGTACCGGCGGCCTGGGCGTTGGCGTTTACGGCTCCCAGAATGGCAGTGGTTGGGGTGTTTACGGCACTACTCCCACCGGCCTCGGTGTATATGGCAACTCCTCCGCGGGCGGTTTTGGCGTATATGCCAACAGTGCCGACGGTATTGGCCTCCAGGCGACGAGCAACAACGGCACGCCCGCCAATATTTCCATCTTCAACAATGCCAACACCAATACGGCCCTGATGGCCACTACAGTGGGCGACGGGCCCGGCATCACCGGTATCAGTAACTCTGTGTCCTCTAACGTGGCCGGTATCCTGGGCGTGATCAGCGCCACCGCACCCGGCGGCTTTTCCGCGGGCGTGCGGGGCCAGAATAAAGGCACCGGCGGATTAGGTGTGGGAGTATATGGCTCCCAGGACGGTTCCGGTTGGGGCGTCTACGGTACTACGCCCAACGGCCTTGGCGTGTATGGTAACGCGGCTGCCAACGGTATCGGCGTATATGCTAACAGCAACGATGGAACCGGCCTTACCGCCACCAGCAACAATGGTTTGCCGGCCACCATCGCCGTTTACAATAACGCCAATAACAATCACGCCCTGAGCGTGAGCACGGTTGGCGGCGGCAGAGCGGTATCCGCCACCAGTATGACCGGTATTTCGGTTTACGGTGGCAGCGGCAGCTCTCATGGCGTATTTGGCACCTCCGGCAATATCGGCGGCGCCGGTGTTCTCGGTGAAAACTCAGCCGGTGGCGAAGCCATTGTGGCCCGCGGCAATTCCGCCGCCGGCATCGGCGCGATGGTAGGGCGGCAAGACGGTGGCGGCGTGGCCGTGCGCGGTTTCGTGGCTACCGACGTTTCCGGCACCGGCATCGGGGTACTCGGCCAGGTGGGTCTTGGCGGCAGCATGGGCCGGGCCGGTATGTTCCAGAACTTCAATACCGCCAATAAAAATTATGTGCTGGAGGTAACCACTAACACGCAGGGCGACATTCTGACCCAGGGTAACGGCGGCGCCTTCTTCCAGGTGAATAACGTAAACAGTACAGCCGCGGCGGTCAAAGCCGAAATCAACTCCCAGTTCGACAACCTCGGCTCCTCCGCGTTCTTCGGATCTGCCACCGGCACCGGCGGCTGGGCCGGGTACTTCCAGGCCAACAATGCCGTCGGCCATGCAAAAGGCATCGCAGCCGTAACCGACGGTACGGGCGACGCCATCCAGGCGTTCGCCAACCTGAGCGGCGATGGCGTGGAAACCCGTTCGGTGAACGGCCGGAGCCTCTATGCGTGGAAGCCCTCCAACGGCACCGGCGTAGCCGGCAGGTTCGCGAATTTTAACGACGCCAATACCGATGCCGTGGTGGACATTTCCACCGACGGGAACGGCGGCACCGGCATGGTGGTAAACCACACCGGTACCTCCGGCAACATGGCGATTTTTCAGAAAAACGGCGCCAATGTGTTCCGCGTAGACTACAATGGTAATGTGTTCTACGCTTCCGCTACCATCGGCGGAGCCGACCTCGCAGAAGCTTTCGCCGTAACCGGCGCAGTGTCTGAATACGAGCCGGGCGATGTGATGGTAATTGCGCAGGATGCGGACCGTGCGATGGAAAAGTCCGCCGAGCCTTACTCTACCCTGGTAGCCGGCGTGTATGCCACTCAACCGGGCGTGCTGCTGACAGAAGACCATGTGGATGAAGCCCGCACCGGCAAAATTCCCCTGGGTGTGGTGGGCGTGCTCCCCACGAAGGTTTGCGACGAAGGCGGTCCTATCAAAAGAGGCGACCTGCTGGTGACCAGCAGCAAGCCGGGTTACGCCATGAAGGGCGACCCTGAAAAAATGAAAGTGGGCCAGGTATTGGGGAAAGCGCTCGAGGCACTGCCCAAAGGCGAAGGCAAGATCAGGGTACTGGTAAATGTAAAATAATCGGGCAACGACCAGGTTTAACCGTTTTGAGGTTTATGTCTGGTTTTTGTGAAGAGTGGCCGGCCCTTCGGGGCCGGCTTTTTTTATGAGGAATTATGCTTCAAATCTCCGGTTTGTTGCCCGTAAAACCTGTTGTTCAAGACATGCGGCGAGATTACCGATAATGAAATGGCCTACAGCAATGTTTTCCTATCTCATTCTACCATAAGTTTCATCAATCACGGCACATCGACTTAACAGATGAGCTTCCATAAAGATGCATGAACGCCCTCAGTAGAGGGGGAGTTCTGACAGGCGAATGCTTCTTCTTGATAACAAAAAAAGAACACCTCCCGTATACCGGAAGGTGTTCCTGATTATATTCATTCCGCCGTGGCGGGGATGTACTAAACTTTGAAGTGGGAGAAAGCTTTGTTCGCTTCAGCCATACGGTGGGTATCTTCTTTCTTTTTGAAAGCGGCGCCTTCACCTTTGCTTGCGGCAACGATTTCGTTGGCCAGTTTCTCTGCCATGCTCTTACCGTTTCTTTCGCCGGCATAGCGCACGAGCCATTTGATGCTCAGGGAAACTTTCCTGTCCGCACGAACCTCTGAAGGGATCTGGAAGGTAGCACCACCGATACGGCGGCTGCGTACTTCAACGGCAGGCGTTACGTTAGATAATGCTTTTTTCCAGATTTCGTAACCATTTTCGTTAGTCATCTGGCTAACGCGGTCGATCGCGTCATAGAAAATTCTGTAGGCAATGCTCTTTTTTCCTTGTTCCATGACGTTGTTCACGAAACGAGTTACCAGTTTATCCTGGAACCTGGGATCGGGTGCCAGGGGTAATTTTTTTGCAGCTTGCTTTCTCATTTATTTGAAAAATTTCAACTATTTACGATTAATTATTTTTTAGCCTTTTCCTTCTTGGTACCATATTTGGAACGGCTCTGCTTCCTGTCCTTCACACCAGCAGTATCCAGGGAACCACGAACGATGTGGTAACGAACACCCGGCAGATCTTTTACCCTGCCGCCGCGGATCAGAACGATAGAGTGCTCCTGCAGGTTGTGACCTTCACCCGGAATGTAGGCGATCACCTCTACTTTATTGGTCAGACGCACTTTTGCAACCTTACGCAATGCAGAGTTCGGCTTTTTAGGGGTGGTAGTGTACACACGGGTACATACGCCACGACGCTGAGGGCAGGCATCTAAAGCTCTTGACTTTGATTTGGCCCGGATAATTTCTCTTCCTTTTCTTACTAATTGTTGTATTGTAGGCATTCTTACCTATTTTATATTTTTTTCTGCTAGTTTACAATGACATCCAAATAGCCCATTATGAGAATTTGGGAGGGCAAAGGTATCATTTCCTATTTAGAATACAAAATTGTGATCGAAGAAATTTTGAAAAAGCCCCGTTAACGGGCATTTTCTTTTAGTAACCCGGTCACCATCTGCTCCCATTCCGCCTCCAGCGATACCGAAGGCATCCGTTTCCCGGCCCTGGCGTACCAGTATCCGGCGTTCCCGTTGTCGCCCTCCTTCCGGTGAAGGTAGGCATGCACCCAGGATCCCTCGGCCGAATGTACCTCCTGGGCAATATCGTGGCTCCGGTCCCAATCCCCTTTCCCGTCCCACCACATGGCTTCCAGCACCGGGGAAATCCCCGGCGGCGGAGCAGCCTGCTCCAGGCTTTGCTGAAATTCGGCGAAGGTCATGGGCCGCAAAGGTAATCAATTATACCGGCATACATCCCTCCAAACACCGCTATATTGCAGCAAAAGACGGCCTTGCTTCAAAAAAAGGCCGCATATTATTGTAAATCAAATAAATATATGACCAACAAAAAAGCCCCCGGCATCGCGGAGGCTTTTCCCTTATGGAGGTTGTTATTAGTTATATCCGGTAATTCCAGCCTTTGTCGTCCGGCACCTTGCCGGTACGGATGGCATCCAGGCGGGCGATCACTTCGGCGCCCACTTCGTATTGGGTGGTATCGAGTGAAATTTTGTGGTCTTTATAATCGAGCTGCTCCACGTACGCCACACTGGCGGCGGTGCCGGTACCGAACACCTCGCGGAGGGTGCCGCTCTGGTAGGCGGCCACCACTTCTTCGATAGAAACGGGGCGTTCTTCCACCTCAAAGCCCATTTCTTCCAGTACGGTCATCACGCTGGCGCGGGTTACACCGGCCAGGATGGTGCCGTTGGTCAGGTCGGGGGTGAGGGCGCGGTTGCCGATGATCACGAATACGTTCATGGTGCCGCATTCCTGCAGCCATTTATATTCCAGGCCATCTACCCATAAAATCTGGTCGTATCCCTGCTTGCGCGCCTGCATGGTGGGATACATCGCCCCACCGTAGTTGCCGGCCGCTTTGGCATAACCCACCCCGCCGGGGAAGGCCCGTATATATTTATCTTGCACCAGCAGGTGGATCGGCTTGTTAAAATAGGGCCCTGAAGGGGAATTGATAATGGCGAACTTGTAAGTATCCGACGGGCGAACGCCGATAAACTCGTCTGCCGCAATCATAAACGGCCGCAGGTAAAGGGAACAACCTTCGTTGAAGGGTACCCATTCGCGGTCGAGGTCGATCAGCATGGCCATGCCACCGATAAAAAGCCATTCCGGCACTTCGGGCATTCCCATCCTTTCCGCGCTTTTATTGAAACGGGCGTAGTTGTCGTACGGGCGGAAAATCATCGGCTGGCCTTCCTGGTCGTTGTACGCCTTGATGCCTTCAAAAATCGCCTGCCCGTAATGCCAGGCGGCGTTGGAAGGGCTTACGCTCAGGTGCTGGAAGGGCAGGATTTCCGCGTTTTTCCATTCTTTACCGTCAAAATCAGCCACCAGCATGTGGTCGGCATATTTTTTCCCAAATACCAGGTTGTCGAAATCAACCTCGGCCAGTCGGCTTTTCGTTGTTTTTGTAACCTTAATCTTCCTGGCTGCTTCTTCCATCAGGGGGGAAGTAGCACCGGTATACTCAACTGCCATCATGGTTAATCGATTTTATCTCAATATTTTTACACTTTCTTAAGCTGGCCATCGTTCCCTGTGAACGATTCGCAAATAAACGTTATTTCCCCAACATGGGGCGTTCATATTAAACCATAACAATATATTTATGAGCCTTGAGCAATTACAGCTGGATCCCTATTTGTTGGCGCAAATGTACGACCAGCCTATCATCCCCGAGGTGCGGCAGGCGGCTCCGGCAGCCCCGAAAGCATTGCCCAAACTCAAATATTTAGGCGAAAATCAAAAAAACATCCTGCTGCTGATACAAAATGAAAGCGAAGCCTATTTGAACGAGGAATTATTCAATCTCCTCGCCAATATATTAAATGCTTGCAAACTGGGCATGCAGGAAGTTGCATTGCTCAATGTTGCAGGATATCCTGGTTTGACGCTGCACGACTACCATACGGCCCTTGGCTTCCGGCAGTGCATCGTATTCGATATACCGCCCGTACAGCTGGGCCTGGCGGAGATGGAACCCTACCGGCTCGAAACCCACTTCGGGGCATCGGTCCTGTATTCGCACCACCTGCAACAAATTGCAACAGACAAGGCACTGAAAGGCCGGCTCTGGCTGGCATTGAAACAACTTTTCGGAATCTGACAACAATATGAACAACATGACCTTCGTATTCGCCACCAACAACGATAACAAAGTAAAGGAGATACGCTCGATGCTGGACAGCAGCTTCAACATCATCACCATGAAAGAGGCCGGCATCGACATGGACATCCCCGAACCGCACGACACCCTGGAGGCCAACGCCCGGGAAAAATCGGAAACCATTTACCGGATAACGGGTCGCAATTCCTTTTCGGAAGACACCGGCCTGGAAATCGACGCCCTCAACGGCGCGCCCGGCGTACTTTCTGCCCGGTATGCCGGCGAACAGAAAAACGCAGAAGACAATATGGACAAGGTGTTGGGTGAGCTGGAAGGCCAAACTTCCCGCAGCGCCCGCTTCCGTACGGTGATTTCCCTCATCCTCGACGGCGCCGAGCACCAGTTCGAAGGTGTGGCCGAAGGCACCATCCTCCCCGCGCGGCAAGGCGGCAAGGGCTTCGGATACGACCCTATCTTCCAGCCCGCCGGCAGCAGCAAGAGCTTCGCTGAAATGGACCTGGCGGAGAAAAACCAGTTCAGTCACCGCGGCAAAGCCTTCAAAAAGCTCATCGCCTTCCTTCAACAGCAAGCATAATGGCGAAAGTTAAAATCGAACTGCCCGCGGCCTTCCCCTTTTCCACCACCATCCCCGTGCGCATCGGCGACGTCAACTACGGCGGCCACGTGGGCAACGACGCCATCGTTTCCGTGCTCCACGAATCGCGCATGCAGTACCTGGCCTCGATCGGCTGTACGGAGCTGGCGTTTTTCGGGGTGGGCCTGATCATGGCCGACCTGGCCGTGAGCTACAGGGGCGAGGCATTTTACGGCGACACGCTCACCGTTGAAGTAGCGGCCGCCGAGCTGGGCAGCGTGGGCTTTGAGCTCCTCTACCGCATCACCACCCAACGCAACGGCCAGCCGCTACCGGTGGCGGAAGCGAAAACAGGGATGGTCTGTTTTGATTACGGCAGCCGGAAAATTGTGCGGGTGCCCGAAGCATTCACTAAAAAAATCAATGAATAGCATGGAAAATATAGCAACGATCATCCGGCAACGCCGGACGGTGAAGCCCACCTGCATGAATGGTCAGAAGATAGCAGACGAAACGGTGCGCGAATTAATGGAGCTGGCCGACTGGGCGCCCACCCACGGGCTGACGGAGCCCTGGTATTTCGTCGTGTTCAGCGGCGGCAAGGTGCAGGAATTCTGCACCGAGCACGCGGAGCTGTATAAAACTTTCACACCCGCAGCCAATTTCATCCCGGGCAATTACGACAAACTGAAAACGCAGGGCGACCTGGCCTCCCACCTGGTGGCCGTATGTATGAAACGGGGCAGCAATCCGAAAATCCCGGAAATTGAAGAAATCGCCGCTACGGCCTGCGCCGTGGAAAACATCTGGTTGGCCGCCACCGCACAGAACATCGCCATGTACTGGGGATCGGGCGGCATGACTTATCACCCCGCCATGCAGGACCATCTTGGCCTGGGCGATGATGACAAAGTGATGGGCTTCCTGTACCTCGGTTATACAGACGAGGCTCCACGGCCGGGACGGCGCGTGAAGCCTCTTGAAGAAAAAGTGAAGTGGATGTAATATTTGTTATTGCAACTGGTATGTTTTGGCCAACCGCTGGAAAGAACGTACCTGTTGTTCTTGCCATTGCGCGTCTTTCCCCATTTCGGCGGCCATGATGCCCGCTACCGCAGGGGCCACCCGCACTGCCTCTTCCGCATCGAGGAACAGGGCCCGCGTTCTGCGCGCCAGCACGTCTTCTACCGTATGCGCCATTTCTTTCCGCACCGCCCACAACACCTGGGCCTTGATGATGCCGAGCGATTCGCTCACCATCCCTCCTCCGCCGGGCAGGCTTTTAATTTCGGCCGCGTCCGCGCCGTAAAAATACAACAGGTCGGATTCGCTGAGTTTCTGCGCAGAACCATGGATGGCCAGGTGGCGGGTCACGGAAGGTTTATGCTGCCAGAGTTTAACTTTCTCCAGCCGGTCCACCACGTCTTCTCCCATTTTACGGTAGGTGGTCCACTTGCCGCCGAGGATAGTCACCAGCCCGGAAGCAGACACCATGATTTTATGGTTGCGGGAAATTTCCTTGGTTTTTTCGCTTTTCTCCGGCTTGGCGAGGGGGCGCAGGCCGGCCCATACGCTCTTCACATCCGCGCGGGTGGGCACCCGGGTCAGGTACTGGCCGGCGGTCTGGAGAATGAAACTGATCTCCTTTTCCATCGCCACGGGGTCGAGGCTGATTTCACTGACGGGATTGTCCGTTGTGCCTACCACCACCTTGTTATGCCAGGGTACGGCAAAGAGCACGCGCCCGTCGCTGGTTTTGGGGATCATCAGCGCGTTGGCGCCGGGCAGGAATTCCGCGTTGAGCACCAGGTGCACGCCCTGGCTGGCCACGATCTTGCGTTTGATGCCGGGGTCGTCCATTTCGAGGATATCGTCTACGAACACGCCAGTAGCGTTGATGATGCCTTTGGTTTTGATGCGGTATTCAAGGCCGGTTTCCGTGTCTTCCGCCGTTACATACGACAGCTGGCCGTTGCCGTTTTTCTCCATGCCCTTTACACGCATATAATTGAGGGCCATGCCCCCCTGTTCGTAAATGGTTTGCACCAGGTTTACAGCAAGGCGGGCGTCGTCGAACTGGCCGTCGTGATATAGTATACCGGCGGAAAGATGGTCTTCTTTCAGGCCAGGCAGCTTCTCCAGCGTTTCGCGGCGTGAAATGTGCCGGGAGCGGCCCAGGCTCAGGCGGCCCGCCATCCAGTCGTACAGCTTCAGGCCGATGGTATAAAAAACACCCTCCCACCAGCTGTAGGCAGGGATAATAAAAGAAAGGTTCTTGGCGAGGTGTTGTGCGTTTTTCAGGAGCAGGCCCCTTTCAATGCTCGCTTCCCTGACGAGGGCCACATCGCCCTGGGCGAGATAGCGGACACCTCCGTGGAGCAGTTTGGTAGCTTTGCTGGACGTGGATTTAGCAAAATCAGATTGTTCAAGCAGTAATGTTTTGTACCCCCTGGCGGCCGCTTCCAGCGCTGCTCCCAGCCCTGTAGCCCCGCCCCCTATAACAAGCACATCCCATTCCGTGCCATTCCCGATTGCCTTCAGTTGTTCTAAACGGTTCATTAGATCGATTGTTCATGCATTATTATACAATATACATCGTATTCCGATACTGGCAAAATTATACGATTTCCCCAGCTCTTTTCAGACTTTTTGAACAAATGCGCCAGGATCTTTCCATTGCGTTGATGTTTAGGGGTTTATATATAGATAACAGGTTAACAGCCCCAAATGTTTGTCAGCTAAAAGTCCCAGTTTTTCACGCGGGCGATGGCTTTCTGCCATTTTTCCCGCAGCCTGGCCTGACCGGGTTGGGGCGCTTCGGGTGAAAAAACGCGGGCCACCTTGTATTGTGCTTTGATTTCGTTGAGCGTCCAGAAGCCGGTGGCGAGGCCGGCGAGATAAGCGACCCCGGTGGCGCCTGCAGGCATAACCTGCGGCCGCATCACAGGGCATTGCAGGATGTCGGTCTGCATCTGCATGAAGAAGTCGTATAGCGCGGACGTACCGTCTACCCGCAGTTCCGTGATGGCGCGGCCGCTGTCTTTCTCCATGGCCTCCAGTGCATCGGCGATACCGAGCGCCACGCCTTCGAGGGCGGCGCGGGCGATGTGGCCGGAAGACGTGCCGCGGGTAATGCCGATGATCATGCCGCGGGCATAGGGATCCCAGTAAGGGGTGCCGAGGCCGGAGAGGGCGGGCACGAACAGCACACCTCCATTGTCTGGCTCGGTTTGGGCCAGGGCTTCTATTTCGGCGGTGGACTCGATGAGGCCCAGGCCGTCCCGGATCCAGCGGAACACGGAGCTGCCGCCGAACACGCTGCCTTCGAGCGCATACGTCACCGTATCACCCATGCGCCAGGCGATGGTGGTGAGCAGGTGATGGTCTGACACGATGGGGGTGGAACCGGTGTTCATGAGGGCGAAGCACCCGCTGCCGTAGGTATTTTTCACCATGCCGGGCTCCAGGCACATCTGCCCGAAAAGCGCAGCCTGCTGGTCGCCGGCGAGCGCGGCAATGGGGATTTCCGCATCCAGTATACCGGCGGCGGTATGGGCCACCACTTCGCTATTGGAGCAAACGGCGGGGAGCAATTTATGGGGAATATTAAAAAGCCGCAGCAGCTCGGCGTCCCAGTCCTGTTCGTGGATATTGAACAGCATGGTACGCGAGGCGTTGGTAATGTCGGTAACATGCTTTTTACCGGCTGTCAGTTTCCACACCAGCCATGCGTCGATGGTGCCGAAGGCCAGCTGGCCCTGTTCGGCGCGGATGCGGCCGTCTTTCACATGGTCGAGTATCCAGGAAATTTTGCTGGCGGAAAAATAGGCGTCGAGGATGAGGCCGGTTTTTTGCCGGATGAGCTCGGAAAACCCCTGGTAGCGGAATTCGTCGCAGAGTTTGGAGGTACGGCGGTCTTGCCAGGCAATGGCATTGTACACCGGTTCACCCGTTTGCCGGTCCCAGATCACGGTGGTTTCGCGCTGGTTGGCGATGCCGATGCCGGCAATTTCATCCGCGGCAATGCCCGCGCTGGCCACCAATTCTTCCATCACGGAGAGCATGGTGAACCAGATCTCGTTCGGGTCCACTTCAATCCAGCCCGGTTCGGGATAGTATTTTTCGTATTCTTTCTGCAGCTGCTTCACTACCTGCCCCTCGCGGGAAAACAATACCGCCCCGGCGGCACTGGAGCCGAGGTCGAGCGACAGGATATATTTCTTCCGGGTATTCATTAGCGCATTCAGGTTTAAACGTTCTTGAGATCGGTGATGGCCTGCATCAGCTCGCCGAGGTACTGGTACATGGTTTCGAGGTAGGTATTGCCCTGTTCGGTGAGCTTATAATATTTCCGCGGCACCCCCTCGTCCATTTCCACCCAGCGGGAATCCACGAGCTTCTCCTTTTTGAGGCGGCTCAGCAACGGGTAGATCGTTCCTTCCGCAATATCCATATCGGCCAGCTTCTTGATTTCACTGATCAGTTCGTACCCGTACCGCTCCTTTTTCTGGAGCAGCAGCATAATAATATATTCAAACAGTCCTTTTTTGATCTGGGATTGCCAGCGCGTGATGAAATAGGCATGTTGCTTATTCTCCATAAGGGAATTTAGTGCGTTAGGTGGATTAAAAATAAGCAATTGCTTATTCTTTATGGATTATTTGAGCAAATGCGGTCTTTCCTTGTATACTTTCCAGATGAGCTCCCCGAAAATGGTGTTGGCCCAGGCAAACCAGGCGCGGGTGAATTTGGCCGGGTCGTCTTTATGAAACGATTCGTGCATGAATCCTTTACCGGCGTGGCACTTTTGCAACGTTTGGAGGCAGTAGCTGATTTCCGCATCGCTGTTGCTGGTGAGGCCCTGCATTACGAGGCTGATGGGCCAGATGCGGTCGAGGCCGGTGTGCGGGCTGCCGATGCCTTTGCCTGCCTTCCCGGAAAAGAAGAAGGGGTTTTCGGAAGAGAGGATGAGCTTGCGGGTGTTGATATAAACCGGGTCGTTGAGCTTGATGGCGCCCAGGTACGGGAGTGAAAGCAGGCTGGGCACATTGGCATCGTCCATGATATTGAAGCTGCCGTAGCCGTTCACTTCAAAGGCGTACACTTTACCGAATTGCGGATGCGTTACGATGGCATATTGCTGCAGCGCTTTTTCCACTTCCGCGGCCAGCGCCCGGCATTCGCCCGCCAGCGCGGCGTCTTTATGCAGCGTCTGCACCATTTCAGCCGCCTGTTTGAGGCTCACCACGGCGAAGAAGTTGGAAGGAATGAGAAAACTGAAAATAGTGGCGTCGTCGCTGGGGCGGAATGTGGAACAGATGAGGCCCACGGGTTTTACGGGGTAGCCGTACCCGCTGAGCGGCACACCGTCCGTTGCCCAGGAAGTATTCCGCTGGAAATGGTAAGGGCCGGGACCGTTTTTACGCTGCTGCTCTTTGAACGTTTTAACGGTAAGCGCGATCGACGATTTCCAGGTGGCGTCGAAGGGCGCGGCGTCGCCTGTTTTTTTCCAGTACTGGTAAGCGAGGCGGATGGGATAACAGAGCGAATCGATTTCCCATTTCCGTTCGTGGATGCCGGGTTTCATGTCGGTCAGGTCGGTTTTCCACTCGCCCTGTTTATTTTCATCTTTATAGAAAGCGTTCGCGTAGGGGTCTTTGAGAATACATTTCACCTGGTGGTTGATCACCCCGGCAATGAGGTGCTGCAGCTCTTTGTCTTCCTGCACCAGCTGGAGGTATGGCGACACCTGGGCCGTGCTGTCGCGCAGCCACATGGCGTCTATATCGCCGGTGATCACGTAGGTATCCGGCCGGCCGTTTTTCGTTTCATATTCCACGGTGGTATCGAGCGTGTTCGGGAAGCAGTTTTCGAACAGCCAGGCCAGTTCGGCATTGCCGCTTTTGGCTTTTACCGCTGCGATGGCCTTTTCTACCGCCTCGCTGCGGAACTTGCGCTGCGCCGCGGGGATGCGTACAACCGGGAAACCGGAATTGGCGGCCCAGCCGAGCGCGGGGCGGAACAGGAGTGCGGAAGAGAGAACAGCGGACTGCTGGAGGAATTTTCTACGGCTCATATTTCATTCAATTAAAAATGAAAAATAGCAACTTCTCCGCCAATAGTGCCTGCTAAAATTTGCTAATCGGATAAAACCGGCAACAATTCCCCGGTTTTCAGGTGCTGCCCGTACCATTTGCGGGTAATGCCGCAGGCCGGAAAAATGGACGGTCTATAGACATAGACCGGCGCTCTTACAATGATACTTTGAACAATTCCTAACGCTTATTGTTCAGCTATTTTTTCCACTTCACTTTTGTGAAGATGATCTGCTGGTACTTGTTCTTCTCGTACAGCACCCCTATCTCCCTTTTGGACAGTTGCACCAGGTCGGAATACGCGGCGTTGCCGGCGAGGCCTGTCTGGTCGATCTTGTAGCTTCTTTTCCAGGAGAGGCCGTCGTTGGTGCTGATGCGCAGCGTGAGGTTATCCCGCTTGGAGGTATCCGCCGCATTGCTGAAAGCCACGATGGCTTTGCCTTTATGGCGGCCCACGGTGAGGATGCTCCCCTGGCACACCGGGTCGGGCAGGTTCATGTCGAAATACGCCGTATCCCAGCGGGCGCCACCGTCGCTGCTGAGAGCCACGATGCGGGCTTTGATATTGCCCTGCTGGTTGCGCACGTTCATCATCAGGTGGCCGCCGCTGATTTCGGTGGCGATGGCTTCGTTGCTGCCGGGAATGTCTACATCACTGCTGATGTGAAACGTTTTGCCATGATCGTCTGTATAATACCCGCCCGCGCGGTATTCGCGATGCTTCGGCTGCGGGTCGCCGGCGGAGTGATTGGTGGCCACGAAAATACGGCCCCGGTACGGGCCGCCCGTAAACTGCATGACGTGGCCGGGCGTGTTGAAGAAGCAGCGCCAGTCTTCCGCAAAACCCAGCTGTTTGGGGCGGTGCACCTGCCTGGTGATATTCACCGGAGCGCTCCAGGTTTTACCGCCGTCGGCGGATGTCACGTACAGCGCTTCGCGCAGGCCCGTTCCTTTCCGCACCTCGCTTTCGTGGTTGGTGCCGGTGTTGTAAAAGAGGAACACCCTGCCGCTGGGATGCGCCGGGTCGGTGAGATCCAATACGGGCGCCGGGTTGCCGGCCTGCATATTTTTGTTTTCGGCTACCACCTGCAGCGGGCTCCAGGTATTGCCTTTGTCTGTACTGCGTTTCATCACGATGTCGATGTCCCCGAAGTCTGCGGCGTTTTCAACGCGGCCTTCCGCGAAAGCCAGCAGTTCGCCATTGGGGAGACTGATGATGGCGGGAATCCGGAAGGACTTATACCCTTCCGTGCCCGATTCGAATACCGTTACCTGCGCCGGTGCGCTGAAAGCAGCCAGCAAGCAGGCCATCACGCCGAATAATTGCTTCATACCGTTGAACATATTTTTCATCCTGGATTATTTTGTTGCCCTGAAAGCGGGCACGAAGCCCGCCATTGCAGGGATAAATTTCGTCTCATTTTCATGACTGCAGACGTCTGGTGAGCCCCGTCAATTGCGCCGGCTCACCTGGCAACGGTTATATTCGCGACTCCACGGCCAGTTGCCCCGGCTTACCGGGAAAAAGCAGGCTGAACAGGTACCCCATCAACACGCAGCCCACTACGGCAAACAGCGGATAGAGGAAGAAGCTGATGGCGCTCGACTGCTGCACGAAATACAACACGATGCTGCTGGCGATAAAGCCGGCAAACACGCCACGGCTGTTGATGCGCGGAAAGAAGATACCGGCCGCGAACATCCCCGCCAGGCACCCGCCGAAGAGCCCGATGATCTTCAGGTATTGATCCCAGATCGATGCATTCTGCAGGTACACGAGGTACATGGCAATGCCGCACCCGATGATGCCGAGGAACACCGTCACGATTTTCGCGAAGCGAAGGCTCTGCTGGTCCGTGGCCGATTTGCGGAATGTTTTGTAAAAGTCCGTCGTCAACACGGTAGCGATGGAATTCATGCTGGAACTGATGGTAGACATGGTGGCGGCAAAGAGCCCCGCGATTACCAGGCCGCTCAGGCCCGCCGGCAGCTGCTGCGAAATGAACCACGGGAACACATCGTCCGTACGCCCGTGCGGGTTCAGCGAACCGGGATGATGGCGGAAGAAATACCACAGCGCCGTGCCCACGCCAAAGAAAATAAACGTAGCGGGAATTACCATGAGGGCATTGGTGTAAATAGACCTCCGGGCTTCTTTTTCCGTGGACGTGGTGAGGTAACGCTGCACCACCACCTGGTCGGACGTGTAGGTAACGAGGTTGGTAAGGAACGCCCCGACCACCACTACCCACAGCACCGGCTGCGAAATGCTCCAGCCGAGGTTGGCCACTTTCAGTTTGTCGTGCTGCCATGCTTCCTGCACCAGGCCCGTCAGGCCGCCGTCTGTATTATACGCCATGAAGAAAAAGCTCACCAGCGCGCCGCCGAGCAACACAAACACCTGCATCACTTCCGTCCACACCACCGCCTCGATACCGCCCAGCACGCTGTATGCGGTGGTGACGATGGTGGTGAGCAGAATGCAGGCAAATATATTCGTGCCCGTTACCGTGCTGAGCACCAGCGCTGGCAGGTAAATCACCACACCGAGGCGGCTCAGCTGGAAGAGCACGAACGTCAGGCTGCCGAGCAGCTTCACCCGCGTATCGAACCGTATCTGCAGGTATTCGTACACGCTCGTGAGCTTCAGCTTACGGAAATACGGCAGGTAGAACATGGTAACGATGGGCGCCACCACAATGATCATCAGGTTATTGAGGATGTACACCCAGTCGGTGGCGTAGGCTTTGGCGGGAATGGCGATGAACGTGAGCGCGCTCAGTTTGGAGCCGAATATGCTCAGGCCCGCCGCCCACCAGGGGATTTTTTGTCCCCCGAGGAAAAAGTCGCTGGTGCTGTCGCCCATTTTCCGCGACACCACTACACTGATGGCGATCACCAGCAGGAAATACACGGCGATCACCGACCAGTCCCAGGTGCCGAAGCGGCCACCCGGCTGCTGCGGGGAGGCCATCAGTACTTTTTTGCTGCGCACGGCCGGGCGGGCTTCGCCGCCGGGCAGTACCACTTTATTGTTCCAGATCACGAGCGGTGTGGTAACGGGCGCATACACGCTGCCATGCGGATTTTCCACGGCATCCGGCTTGGTGTCTGCCGGCATGGCGCCCATGACGGACCATGCGTCTGTGAGGGTGTTATATGCGAGCACGTTATTGCTGAAGCCAGGGTGCGCATCTTTCAATTCCGCCACCCGCGCGGCATTGGCGCCATCGTCGCCACCGAACAGCAGCAGGTGCGACTGGCCCGCCGGGTATGCCGGCGTTGGTGCTGCGGCCAGCGGGTAAGGGAGGTCGGCCACGCGTTTCCAGCCGTGCCCGGGCTGGTAAGCCCAGGCATCTTTGAGGTATTTACGTTGTCCCTGTTGCAGCTCCACGCCGCCGAAAACATATACTTTCCCGTCCATCGCGCCGGCCGCCGCCAGCATTCTGCCGGGGCCCGGCAAAGCGGGCAGCACCTGCCATTCTTTGGCGCCGCCGTGGAGTTGGAGGCTCCAGAAATTCCGGGTGGTGCCACCTGTTGGCTCGGGTATGCCGCCTGCCAGGTATACGGTGCCGTTGAGCAGCACGCCGCAGGCGTTGATCACCGGCGCAGGCAAGGCGGGCAAGGTTTCCGTCGTTACTTTTCCATTGATATAAGTAAGCAGGAAAACATCTTTATAGTTTGCCGTGGCATCGCCGCCGCCGATACATAGCAGGCTGTTGCCCACTGTCAGCGATACGCCGTAGCCCATGGGGCGCGGAAGTTTGCCGGCCGCCTTCCAGCTGCCGCCCTCTTTGTCCAGCACCCAGATGGTATCGTACCAGGTTTTTACACCGTCCGTCCACGGTCTTTTATTACCGGGAAAATTGGTGCCGCCCGCCATCAAGAGTGCGCCATTGCTGACGCCGGCGTAGCTGCCCGCCAGCCCGTCCGCATCCGGCAGGGCGGTGGTTTCCGTCCAGTTAAAAAACACGTCGCCGGCCGTATGTTGAGCGCCTGATTTCATTGTGAAGCAACATAAAACGAGTACCAGTACTCTTTTTATCATTCGCATGCCATGCATTTTAGGTATGAACAACTTTACGCGCGGGCGCTTTTTCGAAAAACGACAACGCAGCCAGTTCATCGTGAAACTTCAGATACGCCGCTTCCTGGAACGTAGTAAGCGGAAGGCGGCACGGGCCCAGGTTCCAGCCGAGCATCTGCATAATCGCCTTTTGCCCGGGGATAGGAGGATATTTCACTAATATACGAATCACTTCCACCATGTACGCATGCAGGGTTTGTGCGCGTTCCATCTCCCCTTTCCGGAATGCCTCCATCGTCTGAAGATACAATGGCGCCGCAAAAGTATAGGTGCTGCCGATGGCGCCTTTCGCACCAACTGCCATGGCGGGCAGCAGCATTTCGTCGAGGCCGTACAGAATGTCGTAGCGGCCGTTTTCGTATTGCAGGCATGCCTGGTATTCCTGCAGCGTGGTGGCGGTGTATTTGATGCCGGCCAGGTTGGGAATGGCGGGGCCGGCTATTTTCAGGAACTCGATCATGTCCATGCCCACGCCGGTTAAATGCGGAATATGATAATAGTAAAACGGCAGTTTGGGAGCGGCGCCGGCGATCTGGGCCATACTGTCCGCCAGGTTCTGCACGGAAGTAGGCTTGAAATAAAAGGCCGCCACAGCGGAAATGGCGTCTGCGCCGATCTGCTGGGCGTGCGCGGCCAGCGTTCTTGCTTCCGCAATGCTGCTGTGGCCCACGTGCACAAAAATCAGCAGGCGTTTGTTGGCCGCTTTCGTAAATGCCGCCGCTACTTCCATTCTCTCGGCAGTGGTCATATTGGGGCCTTCACCATTGCTGCCGCAAACAAAAATCCCGCGCAGCCCGTCCGCCACCAGTTTGTCTGTAAGCGCGGGGATGAGGCCGTAGTTGATGGAACCGTCTTCGTTAAACGGCGTGAATGCAGCAGCAATTAATCCTTGAACTTTTTCCATATTTCGCAAATATTAATATCCTTCGGTTTGTTTGATGAGGTTGTTGTTAGCCAGCAC
>CBFGZV010000043.1:0-40993 GCA_965653365.1 uncultured Chitinophaga sp.
CGGGAGTGTTTTATATATGCGTTGCATAAGCGGTGGTAGTTAATGATTAAAAATTAAATCCAACCTTGAAACCGAAAGACCGGGTGTACGGGAGCGACCAGCTGGCCACGCCGGGCGAGAAGCTGCCGTTGGAAATCGTCATCGCCGTTTCGGAATCGTATCCCTGTTCTGCGGCCGTCCAGCTGAAGAGGTTGCGGGCAATGAGCGCCAGCGATACATTGGAGATCGGCCACCTGCCCAGCGCTTTGTTGCTGAGCACGTAGGTGAGCGACGCTTCGCGCAGCTTCACATAGCTGGCGTCGAACGTAGAGCGGCCGTTGAAGCTCCAGTAGTATTCACCGTAATAGTTTTCCGGATCGGTCACTTTCGTGTTCTTCTCGTATTTGCCGTTGCCATCGTCGATGTAACCGTGCAATATCATCCCGTCTGTGCGCTGGCGGCCGGCATCGTCCGTCCAGGCCAGGCCGCCCGTTTGCGGGTCGCGCCCGGGCACCGTCGTTTCGGTACGGCCATCGCTCAGCAGGTTCTTCGCCACATAGCTGTAGAACTGGCCGCCCTGGCGCCAGTCGATCAGCACGTTCAGCGTAAACCCTTTATAGGTGAAGGCGTTGGTGAAACCCACCATAAAGTCGGGGTTGTAGTTACCGATCTTCGAAAACTCATTCACCCGCTGGTAGCTGCCGTCGCTGTCGAGCAGCGGCTGGCCTTTAAACTCCCCGTCCGGTACGGTTTTCCAGGCCTGCGCATAAAAATCGCCCATTTCGGCGCCTTCCCGCACTTCGTACCGCACACCTTCGGCGGAGCCCAGCAGGAAGTTGGACACGCCTTCGGTGAGGGTGATCACCTTGTTGCGGTTGCGGGTAAACACCGCGCTCACGTCCCAGGTAAAGTCCCCCTTCACCGGCGTTCCGCTCAACGTTACCTCAATGCCCTTGTTCCTGATCTTGCCGGCGTTGATCAGCTTGCTGCTGTAGCCGGAAGCCATGGTGGTGGGAATGGTGAGGATCTGGTTTTTGTTGACCGTGTTATAGTACGTCAGGTCGAGGCCCAACCTGCCGTTGAAAAACCGCAGGTCTGCGCCAAACTCATAGGACGTTGCGATGAGGGGCTTCAGGTTATTATTTTTCAGTGTGTACGCCATATTCGCCCTTTTCACGTCACCCCAGTCCTGGCCAAAGCCATAGGTATTGGTCAGCTCGTACGGGCCGGGGTCGCCGCCCACCTGTGCGTAGTTCGCCCGCAGCTTGGCGAAGCTCACCGGGCCGGAGGTCACCTTCAGCATGTCTGTCAAAATCAGGCTGAAAGACGCGGAGGGATAGAAATAGGAATTGTTGGCCTCGGGCAGCGTGCTGCTCCAGTCGTTACGCGCGGTAAGGTCGAGGAAAGCGTAGTTCCGGAACGATACCTGGCCCATGCCGTATACGCTGTTGATGCGCTTGTGGAAGTGGCTGGAAATGTTGCGCACCGTACCTGCGGCGGCGTTGGAGATGTTGTAGAACCCGCGGATGACGAGGCTTTCGGACGACTGGCTGGTGCCTTTGCCCGTCTGGTCCATCCGGTTAGCGCCGGCGGATACGGAAATGTTCCAGTCTCTCGACAGCTCTTTTTTATACGTCAGCAAAAAGTCCGTATTCTGCTCGCGGAAATTTTCCGTTTCGATGCCGTACGCGCCCGACGGGTTGCGCACGGAGCTGAAGGGCCGTTTGCTTTCCCTGTTTTCGGAAAACATGTCCATCCCCGTTCTGCCCATCAGGGTAAGGTCTTTGGTGAGGTTGATATTGATTTCCACGTTGCCGGTGAGGCGGTCGCGGTCGTACGAATTGATGAACTGGTACGCCACGAAATAAGGATTGTCTACGCCCGAATAATGCGTGAACTGCTCGATGCCTTCCTTACCGGGCTTCCAGTAGTTGCGCAGTTTCTTCATGTCTACGTTCGGCGTGGTGGTGTACACGATGTTGCTCACGCTGCCGCGGTTATAGGTAGGCCGGTTGCCGCTGGCGTTGTTCGTATAGCCGATGTTGGTGCTCACTTTCACTTTCGGGCTGAGGTTGTACCCTGCCGCGAGATTGATGGTATTCCTGCGCAGGTCTGTGTTGGGCACGATGCCTTCGTTGGTGAGGTTGGTGAACGACAGGCGGAAGTTGCCGTCTTTATTGTTGCCGGTGATCGCGATGTTGTTGGTGAGCGTTACGCCGGTCTGGAAAAAATCTTTGTGCCGGTCGGGGTACGATACCCAGTCGGTGGGAATCGGGTCGCCGTTGGCATCGAGGGGGCTGTCCCACTGCACGTGTTTGGTGCCGATGTCGAGGCGCGGCCCCCAGGTGGCGTCGGAAATGGTTTCATCGGAGCCGGCCCTGTCGCCCGCGCCGAACTGGTTCTGGAATTTCGGGAACAGCCAGGCCCGGTCGAACATGGTGCTGGAGTTGACGCTGACGCCCAATCCTTTTTTAGCGCCGCTGCCCGATTTGGTGGTGATGAGAATCACGCCGTTGAGCGCGCGGCTGCCGTAGAGCGCGGAGGCGCTGGCGCCTTTCAGCACGGTAACGGAAGCAATATCGTCCGGGTTGATATCTGAAATCGTGCTGCCGTAATCCACCACTACCTGGCCTACCGGCTGTTTGGGGTTGCGCACGGCGCCCGCGATGGGTACGCCGTCTACCACGTACAGCGGCTGGTTGTAGCCGGTGAAGCTGCTTTGGCCGCGGATGGTCACCAGCGAGGTGGCGCCCGGGTCGGAGCTGGTGCTTCTCACGTTTACGCCGGCCACTTTGCCGGACAATGCGTTGGCGATGTTCACTTCTTTTACGGTGGCTACTTTATCCGCGTTCAGGGTGGCGATGGAATATCCCAACGCTTTTTCCTGGCGTTTGATGCCCAGGGCGGTCACCACCACGCTGTTCAGGTTGCGCACGTCGGCCGCCAGCTGGATGGTGAGGTTGCCGTCGCCCGCCGCTTCTTCTCTTGTTACAAAACCCAGGGAGCTGAACTGGAGGATGGAATTGGCCCCGGCTACTTTAATGGAGAAGCGGCCGTTCAGATCGGTGGCGGTGCCGTTGCTGGTGCCCTTTTCCTTGACGGTAACGCCGGGCAGGCCCTGGCCTTCCGTATCCGTTACCACGCCCCGTACCGTGAGCTCGAACGGTTTCGCTACCGTGGATTTGTTTTCCATAGCGGCTTTCGGGCGGATGGCGTAATCCGCTTCACCCAGCTTCACGGCGGTGAGGCCCAGCGGCGGAAGAATGCGGGCCAGCTGCTGATCCAGGTCGCCGTGCTGGCCGCCGCCCACATACTTGTCTGCAATCTGCTCGTAGTTGTAGCTGAAATGCACTTTGAAACGCGCTTCCAGCGATGAAAGCACCGTGTGCAGCGAGGTTTTGCCCGCGGCTTTAGCGGCGCCGCGCACGAGTGTTTCCTGCGCGGACAGCGGCAGGGAACTGCACAGTATCAACATCGTCAGTAATGGAGCGATAAACTTCGTAAAGCTCTTTTGCATAACTGTAAGTTTTAAATAATCTTATTCGATAATTATTGCTGAGTCCTGTTGCTGCACTTTTACACGATGCACTTCACGGATGGCGGCAAACAGCAGGTTGAGGCGGTCTGTTGGATAGGAGCCGGTCAGCCGCAGGCTTTCGGCGCCTGCGTTGCGGAACGTGACCTGGTAACCGAATGTATCTTCGAGTACTTGTGTGATGCCCGCCAGTGTTTCATTTTCAAATACGAGGCGGTGTTCTTTCCAGGCGGTGAACCGGGCGGGATCGACCTTGCGGCGGGAGCTCCCCTTCCCCGACACCGTCACCAAATCTCCGGGCGCCATCTCCAGGCCGTTGAGCTTTACTTTGCCTTCTTCCAGCACTACGGTCACTTCGTTCCGGCGGTTGTGTACGTTGAAAGACGTGCCCAGCACCTGTACGTCGGCCAGCGGGGTATGCACGGTAAATTTCGGATGAAAGCCGGCGGGTTGGGACGTCACCTTGAAAAACGCTTCCCCGGCGAGCGTCACTTCCCTTTCGTGCGATTGCCGCCAGCTTTTGGGGTACCGGAGGGATGAATTGGCGTTGAGGGTCACGCGGGAACCGTCTGGCAGCAACACGTCGCGGGTTTCGCCGAAGGCCGTGGTGATGGTAACGGTAGCCGGTTGCGGCCAGATGAACACGAGGGCTACGATAATGGCCGCCGCCACCGCCGTTGCGGCATAGAGCAGCCGCCGCAGTGCGGGGGCGTTATTTTTTTTAGCGATGCCTAAGGTTTGGTTGATATGCTGCATAACGGCTTCCATTTCAGCCGGGTCAACTTCCGTTGAATGAAAACGAAGCGTCTGCACCAACTCTTTTGCGGCCTCTATCACCGATGCCCGGTCGGGGTTGGCGGCCTGCCAGCCGGTCCAGAAGTGATGATCGCTGCCGTACTGCACCCAGGCCTGGAAAGAGGCGTCCGCCACAAAATCCTCGGCTTCGTATTGCCTGTAATTCGTCATATAAAGTTGGTATCTGTATATAGGAGGCGGCGGCGTGGCGAAATGCCCTCACGGAAAACGGACTATTTTAAAAAAAGTTCGCTTTATTTTCTTGCGGATGCGGGTGAAGGATGGAAGTAGTTTGCCGGCAACCGGTTTCATGCACGGCCACGCATAGTGCAACGGGTGAACGGAAAATTCTCCCTCGTAAGGGCGTCTGGAACTGCTATTGATTCGACAGCAAATGCCGCTCGTTTTCCAGCACCACTTTCAGTTCCGTGATGGCGCGGTACACGAGCGTGCGGGCGTATTTCACTTCTTTCAGCTGCATGATGCCGGCAATTTCGTCGTATCCCATGCTTTCATAAAAACGGAGGTAAATGGCCTCTTTCTGGCGGTCGGTGAGCAGGTACATGCTGCGTTGCAGCTGGCGGGCCGTTTTTTCTTCGTGCTGCCGGTTGATGAGCAGGTGCTCGGCAGACAGTTCCAGGCTGAAATCATATCCTTCTTCCTGAAGGGCTTCGCCCGCGCGCCGGTTTTCTTTGCCCAGGCGCCGCACCAGTTCGCGGCGCGCGGCCACCAGCAGGTAACTTTTCAGTTTGTCGGGAATGATCAAAGCTTCCCGTTTCAGATATAGCTGCGTGAAAAAATCCTGGAGCACATCCTTTACCAGGTCGCGGTCGGCCGTGAACCGGATGCAATACCGGAACAGCAGCGGGAAAAACCGCCGGTAAATTTCGCTGAAAGCTTCCCGGTCACCTTCCCGGAGGCGGCTCCAGAGGCTGCGTTCATCTTGTAGCGGCATGTGCGGATCGATCATATGCAGTAAGGATTAGGGAAAAGCAACGGTGTTCCAAGCTACGACAAAAAAACATCCGGCCATACATTCTCCGCAGGAATAACGAGGAATTAATGCGATGCCACGCCTTCCGTTGCTACTTCGCGGATATCGAGCCTTTTACACCATTGTTTGAAATCCCGGTGAATATCGTGCAATACCTGTTTCTGTTCCGGCGTCAGCTCCAATACATGCGCACGGCTGATGGTGCGCACCGGCAGGCCCCGCAGCTGCAGGAAATATTTGGCGCTCATGGGGTACGCGATGTGGATAAGCGGATCCACCCGCGCCAGCTCCGACTGTATCCAGGCAACATCTTCCTGCCTGTCCGCATCGTTGGCGTGCTCGCAGAGCCATACGAGTATTTCCGGGTAAAAGTTCCCGGAGATGGACGACATGCCCGCCGCGCCCATCTGCAGCGAGGCTACGGCATTGGGCGTGTGCGCATCATAAAACTCCAGCCGGCTGCCCGCGGCCACCGCCAGCTTCTCCCGCACACTGTCCACGTGGCATGAAGTATCCTTGTGGTAGTTGAGGCGGTTGGTATCGAGCAGCCGTTTTAAAATAGCCGGGGAAATAATTCGCTTGTAGGGAGCGGGACATTCATATAAACCCAGCGGGATATCCCCCGTGAGGGTGAGTATCTTTTCGAAGCGTTGCCAGAGAATATCGTCGCTTTCATCCACATGCGCGAAGTGGCCGGTGATGAGTATCACGGAATCGATGCCCGTGGCCGCGATCTTTTTAACGAACTCGGCCTTGTCTTCGATGGTGAGCCCGAAAGAACCGGTGGCCACGATGGGCACGCGGCCGTTGACGTAGCGCACCACGTGGCGCGTCAGCTCCAGGCGCTCGTCTTCGCTGATGCTGTACATTTCGGACGACAAACAATTGGCGAAAAAACCTTTCACACCGGCTGCCAGGTAGAAGTCGATAAGGTTTTCCACGACCCCGAAGTCGATTTTCGCTTTCAGGTCGTAGGGGGTTATCATCACAGGAACGAACTTCTTTTGCATAAAAAGCAATTTTTATAAATGATGGAACGGATTCAGGTTTTGACCATGGCGCGTTTCAGCCGCGTGAGCATCATGCCGGCCAGGAAGATGGACAGGGTGCCGACCACGATGATCATGTTCACGTGCAGCGGGCTTCTGAGGCGCTCCCAGCCGGCGGGGAAATATTTGGATAGCGACATCCAGAGAATAACCACGATGCCGATCAGCGTGGCGGTGACCGCTTCCGTGTTTTTCGCTTTGGATACCATGCCCAGCAAAAAGAGGCCCAGCATGCCGCCGGCGAAAATGCCGGACAGTTCCCACCAGATGTCGAGAATACTTTTCACCCCGATCATCGCCATGCCGAATATAATGGCCAGTACGCCGGTCAGCGTGGTGGTAATGTACAGTATCCGCATTTCCTTTTTCGGCCCGGGATGGGGGTTGATGTACCGCTGGTAAATATCTTTCAGGAACACGGTGGCGGAGCTGTTCATGCCGCTGGAAACCGTGCTCATGGCGGCAGACAGGATGGCGGCGATGATCAGGCCCACGAGGCCTTTCGGCACTTTCGCCACCATGAAGTACGGCAGTATTTTATCGCCATAGTCCGCCGGCGCCAGCGAGCTTACCGGCACGTTCCTTTCGGCGGCCACCTGTTGCTTCACGGCCATCAGCAATTCCGGCTGCTGCTGGAAGTATGCGTACAGCGCCGTACCGATGAAAAAGAAAGCCAGCGAAACCGGCACGTACCAGTACACGCAGAGCCAGATGCTGCGGGAGGCTTCTTTTTCGCTGCGGGCGGCGTGGTAGCGCTGCACGTAGTTCTGGTCCATCCCGAAGTTGTTGAGGTTGATGAAAAAGCCGTAGAGGAACACCACCCAGAAGGTGGAGGTGCTGAGATCGGTGAGCGCGAAGCTGCCGAGGGCAAACTTGTTGTCTGCCGCGCCTATCCTGATGATATCCGCCGGTCCGTTTTTCATTTCAAAGAGAATGATGCCGAGTATGATGAGGGCGCCGGCCGTTTTGACGAGGCCCTGTATCACTTCCGTCCAGATCACCGCTTCCATACCGCCCAGCACCGTGTACACGATGATGCAGGCGCCGGTAACGAGCATGATGGTTTTCATGTCGAGGCCGGTGAGGGCCTGCAGGGCCAGCGCCACCCCGAAAAAGATGGAGCCCATCCGCGCCAGCTGCGTAAGAATGAAACACACCATGGCGTACGTTCTGGCCCAGGCGCCGAAGCGGTGCTCGAGGTGCGTGTACGCGCTTACCTCGCCGCTCCGGCGGTAAAACGGCACAAAATATCGCGCCGCGATGATGGCGGCCAGCGGCATGGACAAACTGAACACAAAAGCGTTCCAGTTACCGCCGAATGCTTTACCGGGCACGCCCAGGAAAGTATTGCTGCTCAAAAAAGTGGCGTAGAGCGACAGGCCCAGCGCCCATCCGGGAATAGTGCCCGAGGCCGTGGTGAATTGCGCCGCGTTTTTATTCTTCCTCGAAAAATACACCCCCACTAAAACCATGCTGAGGAGATAAATAAAAATGACCAGTAAATCGATAAAAGGCAGATGGTTCATAGTTGTTTGGCGTATCGCGTGGAATATGATGGCGAAGTTTCACAAAAATATTCACCCGCGCAATGTTGAATGTTATGAAAAGAATGGCTTAAATTACTGTGATGACGACAAACACGCCCGTTATCCAGCAAACCAACTGGATATTGCCGCCGCAGCTGCAAAAGAAACTGGAGAAGCATCCGCTGGGCCGCAACCTCTACATCACCGAAATGGGTTTTTCTCCTGAAAACAGCCCCCGTAGCTGGTCGCGGCCGCAAGGCAGCCCGCACTACAGCCTGCTGTATTGCGCGTACGGCAAAGGTTGGTACGATGCCGGCCGCGCCATCCCCATCAAAGCCAACCAGTTTGTGCTGATACCAAAAAAAACGCCCTTTTCCGCCGGCCCCGATACTAAACACCCGTGGCGCCTGTACACTATTCAATTCAACGGCCTGCTGGCCGATGAGATCTTTTCCTACCTCGCTTCCGGCAAAAAAGGCGCGCCCCGCACCGTACCACCGCTAGTTGGCCGCATCGCGCAATTCGACGATATCCACCACCACCTCGACCTCATGAACAATATCGAAAACCTGCTTTACGCCAACTTCCGTTTCTACAGCTTCCTCGGCACCTTCCGGCTCACCGTGTTCAATTATATGAAGAAGGGCGCCGACAACATTATCGAACGGAGCATCAACATCATGAAACAACATCTTCACGGCCAGCTGACCCTCGCAGACCTCGCGCGCGAAACACAATTGTCGGCTTCCTACCTGTCCGCCCTCTTCAAGGAAAAAACGAAGTACTCCCCCATCCAGCTCTATAATTCCCTTAAAATACAAAAGGCCAGCCAGCTGCTCAAAGAAAGCAAACTGAGCATCAAGCAAATCGCGCAGGACATGGGGTATACCGACCAGTACAGTTTTTCCCGCTCGTTCAAACTCGTCATGGGCGCCTCTCCCAAACAGTTCAGGGAAGAAAGATATTTACGCCGGCCGCTATAAAAAATAAAGGGGAATGCGTATTTTTCATTTTATCCACGTCAAACACCTTCATCTTTAACACGAAGCTATGCTAAGAACACTCTCTGTACTGGCACTTGTGATCATTACCGTTTCCGCCTGTACCACACCACCGAAAAATTCAGTCCCCCTTCACCCGAAGGTGGAAAAACTCAAGCTGCCGGACCGCTTTACCGCGGAGCACCTGTACAGCCCGGGCGACAGCGGCCAGGGCTCGTGGGTGTCCATGACCTTCGATCCGCAGGGCCGCATGATCGTGTCCGACCAGTTCGGCTACCTGTACCGCGTGCAGCTCCCCGCCATCGGCGACACGGTGACGAAACTCAAAACCGAGCTGCTGAAAATCGGCGCCGACACGTCGTCGAAAGTAACGATGGGCTACGCGCAGGGCTTGCTCTGGGCGTTCAACAGCCTCTACGTGATGGTGAACCACCGGAAAGACGACCGCTTTAATAAAGGCAGCGGGCTTTACCGGCTGCAGGATACCAATGGCGACGACCAGCTCGACAAGATCACGCTGCTCAAGGAGCTCGACGGCGAAGGCGAGCACGGGCCGCACAGCATCATCCTCAGCCCCGATAAAAAATCGCTGTACGTGGTAGCGGGCAACTTCACCCGCATCCCTGCGATGAACCGTTATCGCAACATGTATTCCGACAGTATCGACAACCTGATTCCCATGATCAAGGATCCTGGCGGTCATGATAACGTGGTGCACGCCCACGGCGGCTGGATAGCCCATGTGGATTCCACGGGCGCTAACTGGGAGCTGATCAGTTCCGGTTTCCGCAACTCGTTCGACATGGCGTTCAACGATGCCGGCGACCTGTTTACTTACGACTCCGATATGGAATGGGACTTCGGCACGCCGTGGTACCGCCCCACCCGCATCTGCCACGTCACCAGCGGCAGCGAGTTCGGCTGGCGGCCCGGTACGGCCAAATGGTCGCCGGCCTACCCGGACAACCTCCCCGCCATCCTGAACATCGGCCAGGGCTCTCCCACCAACGTGGTGTCCGGCGCCGATGCGCGGTTCCCGGAGAAATACCGCAAGGCCATTTATGCATTCGACTGGAGCTTCGGCATCATTTACGCCGTGCACCTCGAGCCCGATGGCGCTTCCTATAAAGCCACCGCGGAAGAATTCCTTTCGGGCGCGCCACTGCCGCTGACCGACGGCGTCATCGGGCCCGACGGCGCGATGTACTTCCTCACCGGCGGCCGCAGGCTGGAATCCGATTTGTACCGCGTGTACTACAAAGACAATACGGAAGACAACGATCCCCTCAAAGCGCCCGCGCTCACGGATGCGCAGCAGTTGCGGAGAACACTCGAATCCTATCACGGCGGCCCGAAAGCCGGCGCGGTGGATGCCGCGTGGCCCCATCTGAAAGACAAAGACCGGTTCATCCGTTTTGCCGCCAGGGTGGCGCTGGAAAACCAGCCTGTGCAGGAGTGGCAGCAGCGCGCGCTCGCGGAAAAAGATCCCGCCACGGTTATCCAGTCCGCCATTGCGCTCGCGCGGCGCGGCGATTCCACTTTGCAACCGGCCATCATCCGGCAACTGACGGCAGTCGATTACGGCAAGCTCGACGCTTCGCAGCAAAACGACCTGCTGCGTGCCGTGGAACTGGCCATCACGCGCATGGGCAAGCCAGACACTACCTTGCAGGCGCAGCTGGTTGCCTATCTCAACCCGCATTACCCGGCCCAACAAAATAACCTCAACCGCTCGCTGAGCAAACTGCTCGTATATCTCAACGCGCCCGACGCCGTATCTAAAACCATGGTGTTGATGGCGTCCGCCAAGGATGATCCGGAAGAACAAAAAACCGCCACATCGTCCGAAGACCTGATCATGCGCAACCCGCAATACGGGCTCGACATTGCGGACATGCTGGCCAATCTTCCCCCGTTGCAGCAAACGTATTACGCCACGGTATTGAGCCAGGCCCGCGGCGGCTGGACGCCCGATTTGCAGGCAACGTATTTTTCATGGTTCGCCAAAGCGTTCAGTTTCAAAGGCGGACGCAGTTTCATCGGGTTTATCGACAAAGCCCGTAAAAACGCGCTCGAATTGCTGCCTAAAACAGACTTCGCGCGCTTCAACAGCCTGTCCGGCGACTCCCTCGTGAGCAACGGCCGCAACAGCCTGACGGCGGGGTATCCCCAGCCCAAAGGCCCGGGAAGAAAATGGAAGCTCGACGAAGCCGTGAAAGTGATCGACAGCGGGCTGCATAACCGCAGTTACGAACAGGGCAAGGCCATGTTTGCCGTGACGCTTTGCAGCTCCTGCCATAACATGCGCGGAGAAGGCGGCACCGCCGGTCCGGACCTCACACAATTGGGCACCCGCTTTTCCACGAAAGATATCCTCGAAGCCATCATCGATCCCAGCAAAACCGTTTCGGATCAATACGCCGCCACGGTGTTCACCATGAAAGACGGCAACTCCGTACTGGGGCGGCTCGTGAACCAGGACGATGAAAAGTACCAGATCTCGCAGAACCCGTTTTCGCCGCAAACGTTGCGGGAACTGAAGAAAGCGGAAGTGACCGGCACAAAGACCTCTAAAGTGTCGGTGATGCTGCCGGGCCTGATCAACCGCCTGAATGCGGAAGAGCTCAGGGACCTGGTGGCCTACCTGAAGGCCGGGGGCAACGAGAAGGATTCTTTGTTCCAGGTGAAGAAAAAATAATCGCGAACTGCCCGGTACATGCCGGGCAGTTTTTTTATTGCCATACCACGACGATGTCTACCCGCCTGTTGAGGCGCCGGTGTTCCGGCGTGTCGTTGTTGTGCAGCGGAACGAGGGGAAGCAGGAGGAGAAAGAGGTGCAGGAGTTTAGGAGAAATCGCGCGTAACATATTGAATAGTAGAGCTATCCATCAATATACTGTAAATTTTCTATATTTGTACAATGAGTTCAGCCATCCCAAACAAGGAATTGTTATTACATCGTCTCTTTACGCACAAAGAAAAAATAAAATCCTTTGGTGTAAAAGAATTGGGACTATTTGGCTCGTTTAAAAAAACAGCAGCATACACCGTGATAATGATGTGGACTTCCTGATCGAGTTTGAACAAGGCAAAAAAAACTTCGACAATTTTATAGACCTTGCTTTCTATCTCGAAGGACTCCTTGGCAGGAAGGTAGAACTGATCACCCCTGAGTCTCTGAGCAGGTACATGGGTCCCAAAATTTTAAAAGAGGTAGAACATGTCAAGCTCTAACTTTGAGTTACTGCAACATATTTCCGAAGAAACCAATTTTATTCTGACGGCTACAAACGGAAAGAATGCACATGAAGCTGTGCAGACACGCTCGTCGCCATGCCCTCACGACGGATTCAGTTTTTAAAACAACCATAAAACCCTCTCCCACAGGGCATATGCTAATTCTGGCATGGTTTCTGCAATTTCAGGGCCGGATGTGATAAATCTTTAAAAATTTTTAACCATGAAACAGTTATTAGCAGTATTGGCAGCAACAACGGTATTAGCCTCATGTGGCGGCAACCCCGACGCGGCGGCTATCGAAGCTGCACGGCAAAACACCATCGATTCCATGAACGCGATCGCTACCGTAAAACAACGCACGATCGACTCCATGAACGCCATCAAGGCGAATCGCGCTTCCAGGGCCGCAGCGGCTCCGGCAGTAAGCCATCAGGATAACAACAACACCCAGGAAACCGCAGCGCCGGCCCCCGCCGCTCCCGCTAAAAAGAAATGGAGCCACACCGCTAAAGGTGCTGTGGTAGGTGCAGGCGCAGGCGCCATTACCGGGGCCATCGTGAACAAAGACCGCCTGAAGGGCGCCGCCATCGGCACCATCATCGGCGCGGGCGTGGGTGCCGGCACCGGCGCTATCGTAGACCAGCAGGTGAAGAAAAGGAACGCACAACAATAACCTGATTGTAATTAGCAATACAAGTTTGATAACCCGGCGCAGCCTGTAAAAGGGCGGCGCCTTTTTTATTCCCCTTTTTTGATGCTGATCAGCCGCTGCCCGATGAGCTCCATAAACGGCTGTTTATACGTATCCCCGATCGTCACGGCCTCATTGTTCGGCAGCATGATCTTGTTCCATTCGATGGATTTGATTTTCTCTATGTTGACGATGAAAGATTTATGCACCCGCACAAACTGCCGCGGGGGCAGTTCTTTTTCCATTTCCTTGAGCGACAGGTATACGAGGTATTGCCCCGCTTCCAGCTGTATGCGGATGTAGTTGTGCGCTCCCTGCACATACAGGATGTCGTCGTACACGATTCTCACCAGCCGGCCCTTTTCTTCCGTAATGTAGAAGGAATACGGGTCGGGCGCGGCTTCAGGAACGCCGTGGTGGCTGATGATGAGCTGCGATTTGGTGACTACGCGGATGAAGTTCAGGTAAGAGATGGGGGCCATCATAAAATCGGTGGTGAACTTGCGGTATAGCGACAAAGCTGTTTCACTGCGGTCTGAAATGAATATGAGGTAAGAATTGCGGCAGATGATGTCCATCAGCTCCGCCCACTGCGGCACGTCGGTGCCCATATCGAAGAAGGTGATATCCGGCCGGGTAACGGCAATTTCCCGCGTAGCCTCCACCAGGTCGCTGCTCTGCCCCGAAAAGTAAAGGGGGGCTGTTTTTTGGATGAATCGCATCAGGGTATCGGCGGATGTTCCGTTGCTGATGATGTAGCAACTGGTCAGTTTACGTAGGTGTTTCATCGGATCTGGATATCGGTCTTTAGGGTAATGCCACTCCAAATTAAGGTTTTATCGACTAGCAGCCCCACAGAGATTTACGTACGGCGACAGCTGCCGTTCATCTTGCGGCGGAGATGTTTGGGATAATAAATTTGCCCGTATCCTGCCTGCAAAATAGTTTCGGGTCATCGTTACAATTTCATGAACCCTTCAAAACCCGTATCGTATGCAACCACCTCAAAACCCGCCGGCAGGGCATCGTATGCCCGCCTGAGTTAGCCCCGTCGAATACACCCTTTTTTCTATCCTGAAAACAAAAAAAAGATGCCTTCAGTTATTCCTTACGACCCCTCCCTGGTGCTCGGCAACCTCGTTAACCAGGCCGCGCTCGACAATCTCGTGGCCGTGAGCGCCATCCAGGCGCCGGTAGACGCCGCGGAGGACAACCTCAACTCGCTGATCGCCATGAAGCGCAGTATCGACATGACCATCCAGGAGCTCATCAACATGGGGATCGACACCACCGACCTCGTGAAAGAAAGCGCCGAAGCCGGCAAATCGATACAGGCCGCGGCCGTCGACTTCGCGAAACAGAAACTCGACGCGGCCTCCAAGATCCAGCCGCTCATGGCCAAAGTGGCCACCGTGCACGATGAAGTGGAAAGCCCCATCGACTACAACAAATCACAGATCAAAACGATGCCCCTTTCCTCCGATTCGCTGAAAATGAACGTGCAGTACTTCTCGTTCGACGAAAACCAGCAGGACGCCTTCACCCAGGCGGCCACGGTCAAAAGTTTCGTGAGCAGCGAGCTCGACATTCTCGGCGACTCCTTCAAACAGCAGGCCAGCAGCGCGGCGCAAGACCAGTTGAACAGCCAGTACCAGAGGCACAGCATTTCCGGCACGCTCGTGATCAGCATCACCTGCACGCATAAAGACGCGCTGCTGCTGGCGCCCTTCATCCTGGACGTAGACAAGGCCATCCGCGTATGGAACAAGATCTACTCCGGCGACATGCTGAAAATCAACGACCCCGGCAGCATCGCCAAGGCCATGGCCCAGGCAGACACGCAGAACGAAAAATCACTCACCCTTTTGAGTGGTGCCACCTACGGATCGTGCTTCATCGGCATGGTGCACATTCTCAACACCACCACCACAACGTCTACCGAAACAGCCTATTCCGCCGCGGAAAGCCTTCAAAGCCAGTTCGCCATCGGCGGGCTCATCGAGCACCTCAGCGGGGGCTTCGGGGTAGACAGCAGTTTTTCCGCCGACGCCAAGAACCTGCTCAGCACGCAGAACATCACCTCCCACTGCTCGCTGGTGACGATGGGCTCCATTCCGTCCATCAAAAGCAACCAGGTGGCGCTCGGCGTGAAACAGTTCGCTTCGTTCGACGGCGCCACCGCCATGCAGCAGCTGGCCGCCCTCCAGAATGCCACGGCCAGCGATATGGATACGGTAGATTCCGCCGCCACCGCCGCCAGAACAGGGCAGCAAATGCTGTCGATGCAGAACGCCAAAATCCAGGGCGTGCTCACCGGGCTGGCAGACATCGACGACGGCTCGAATAAAATGCTCGACATCAATTCGATGATGGACGCCATGGACGACTATATCCAGAAAGCCCTGGCCGGCAACCTCGGCGTGCCCATCAACTATTACCTCAAACCCATCACCAAATCGCAGCTCGCCGAAATGTGGGTGAACAAATATTATCCCGGCAAATACACCAATGTTTCCGGCGACGACAGCACCCCGTCTGGCGGCGGCACCGACAATTCAGGTTCTTCCGGCGGCGATACCGGCGCTACTTCGTAACCTCCTTTCTCTTTCTGCTTGCAACCTTATTTTTTGTAACCCGCTCCCCCGCCGTACAGGCGGAAAGGGCGCCTCATTCACCTTAAAAATTACTATCATGGCAAGAGTACAAAAAGGCATCCTCTCGGATGCTACAGACGCCGCGCTGGACGCAGACGTGATCATGACCGCCGCCATCATCGGCCATGCCTTCCAACGGCTCAACGCCGGCAAGAACTGCCGCTTCGACCTCGAAGTGGAGCTCAAGCCCGGGCAACCCACCTATCAGCCGGAGCTCAACCTGGAGCCGGCGGACGTACAGCAACAGGTGACCGACCACCACACCGCGCTCGGCAAAATCAACAAGGCCCTGGCCAATGGCGGGCTGCCCACCAGCAAAGTGGCCCAGCTGGGCATCACCCCGTTTTATACGCTCGACAACCAGAAAGTGGTGATCGGCGGCACCGGCAACCTTGGCATCACAGATGCGGACCGTTACGATCCCGGCGTGTGGAGCAACGACCTGTCGAAGCTCTTGTACGACACCGCTTTCGGCAATCTCAAAGACGCGCAGGGCAATCCCATCAAGGTGGGCTACCAGGGCTTCGGCGCCTACACCGGTTTTGTAGACGGGCGCCAGGGCGGGCAAACAGCGCTGATGAGCACCTACCGCTTCAAAGTGCCCGACCCGGGCAACCGCTGGATCCCGTCCGCGAAATCTTTCCCCAATCCCAAGCTCGGCGCGGCCGTGGGCAACGCACCCGACCAGCGCGCCGCCTGGGGCATCATCGGTAAAAATTCCGACCAGGCCGGCATACAGCAGCAAGACGGTATGTATTTCCAGGACCAGGATACCGCCCGCGGCCACACGCCGCTCACGCCCAACGACGTGGCCGGCTACGTGCACGGCATGATCCAGGCCGTGTACGATGTGGAATGGCACAAGAGCCAACCCGGCGCCAAATCCGGCGGCACGCCCTACGAAATCGCGGTGGGCGAGAAAACGAGCAAACTGGCCTCCTGCTTCACCTGCTCCATTTTCATGGAAGCCACCGGCTACCCCGCTTCGTCTACCCACCTGGGTAAAGGCGAATCGTGGTGCATCTTGCATGCCACGGCCACGCCGGCGGTAACGTCGCAAGACAAGGCGCGGCAGGCCTGCAACGACAAATGGGCGGCCTATTGCCAGCAGATCATCAACAATGGGCTGGCCTGCATGGTAACGCCCAAGGCGAACCTGCTGAACCAGGATCATGAAGTGAGCTTCGCCGCCCTGAAGGCTTACCTGGCCACCAGGAACACGCCCGCGCATGCCTACGATTACGCCCATCTCATCCTCGATGCCGTTACGGTATCGCAGAAGGAATATGCGCGCGTGAACGCCACCCTTGCATAACCGGATAATGCTGCACCGATGCCTTCATCCATTCCATATAACCACCCGTCCCTGGTGCTCGGCAACGTCGTGAACCCGGATATACTGGCGAAGCTCCGGCAGATCGGCGTCATCCAGGCCCGCATCGACGCGGCGCAGGATAAAATGAACGCCTATATCTCCATGAAGCGAAGCCTCACCATGACAGTGAACGAGCTGCTGGGCATGAACGTGGATATTTCAGCATTAACGGCGCGGGTGGATGAGCTCGACCGCGAAATCGCACAATCCGCCGCGGACTATACCAGCATCCGCCTTTCGGCCGAAACGGAGCTGCAAACGCTCAAAGAGCAGATCAGCGAAACAACGGTGGATGAAACCACCGAAAGCCCCGTCGACTTCGACCGGACCGGCATCCGGAAAATGCCGCTGGCGGCGGATTCGCTGCAGCTCGACGCGCAGTATTTCTCATACGACGAAAATGAGGAAGACAACCCGCTGGGCACGCAGGCCAGCATCGAAAACTACATCCGTGCATCCACGGCAAACCTTGGAGAGCGCACCGCATCGAATATCAGCGGGAAAGCCGCGGCGCAGATCGGCCTGCAACGCAAAAACCACGACCTCGCAGGCACACTCGTCATCACGGCCACCTGCACGCACAGGCAGGCGGTGCTGCTCTCCCCTTTTGTACTGAATGCAGACAAGGCGGTGAGCGTATGGAACAATCTCGGCACGAACAAGAACAATCTCATAGACACTACGGACCCGACAGGCCTTCGCCAAGCAGTGGCGCAGGACAGAGATGCCCCCGGAACAGGTATGTCCATACTCTCCGGTTCTACCTGCGGCTCCAGCTTCGTGGGCATGGTGCACGTGCTCCGGCAAGACGCCACGGGCAACAGCGGCCCCTCCATCAGCAGCGTTGCCGCAGGGCTCCAGGAACGCTTTAAAATAGGCAGCTGGTTCAAGGAATCGTCCGGCGGCTTCGGCGTGGACCCTTCTTTTTCTTCCGACATCAAAAACCTGCTCAGCACGCAGCGCATCACCTCGCATGTCAACCTCATCGTGATGGGCGTGGTGCCCTCCATCAAATCCAACCTCGTGGAGATGGGCGTTAAAACCTTTGCGGAAGTGGACCCGGCCAAGATCACCGCCAGCCTCTCGGCCATTACCAACAACACGGCGGCCGACGTCAGCACGGTAGACCAGGCCGCCGCCGCCGCCAAAACGGGCGCGCGCGTGATCAGCCTGCAGGGCGCGGCCATCCAAAGTGTGATGACGGGGCTCGGGAAAATAGATCAGGCCGGCAACCAGGTGATGGACATCAATACCATGATGAATGCATTCGAAGACTATCTCGAAGAAGTAAAAAAAGGCGATGCCGGCGTACCTGTCAGCTTCCAGGTGAAATCCGTCAGCCGGGCAGACATTATCCGCCTCTGGCTCGGGAAATATTATCCCACGGCAACAAACAATCCCCCCAACAACGATACCCCCACCGACAACCCTCAAACGTAAGCCGTATGCGCAGTCGTAAAAAACGGAACAGCTGCCTGCCATGGGCGGGCGCGTTCAGCAATTTCCGCCGTCTCTGCGAAATGCAGTACCAGCGGGCGGTACAGGCCCGCGATGCATATATCCCCCTGAAAGGGGATGAGTTCGACGAAGCGGCCTTCACGGAACACATGCCGGCCATCAACCTTTACACCGGCGCGGGCAGCCGCCTGCCAGACATCCGGGTGCTCCTGACCGGCCCCGCCGCCGCGCACGACGCCGGCCTGCTGCTATCCTCCCTCTACAGCCTGCAGTACGCCAACGACGAAATGGACGCTTTGCTGCCGCTGTTCACGCAGCGGTACCGGCTCTGCCGCGAGTCGTACAACCGGCACCTGTTCGAACTGGTACGCCTGCACGACGAGCTGAACGATTTCGTCAAAGGCAAGAAGCTGAACGAGGCCGCCGCCAAATGGGTGCAGGGCTATTTCCGGATTTTCGCGGACTGGCTGCGCAAGGGCGCGGAGAAAAGCGTGGCCGTGCTGCAGGATACGGTGATCCGCCCCCTGCTGGCCCTCAACAAAAGCAATCCCGGCAGCCCGTTCATCCACATCACCACCGAAAACGCGCTGCAATGCAGCAGCGCCTGCGATACGATGCATACGCTCGACAACCAGTTCCGCAGCCGGCTGCAACACTACGCCCGCCTGTACCGCAAGGCATTGCGCTTCCTGGCCGTGATGGCGCCGCACATTGAGCTGCCCCGGCTGCGGGAAGGCCGCCAGCCCGTTTTCGTATATGCCGCGTGGTTATTACTGCTGCTGGTACCCTTTCTCCTCTGGCGGCTCAACCGCCCGCCCTCTCCGGCTTCCCCGCCGCCGGCCACGGCTACCGACACGCTGCCGCCGGCGGCGGATCCCAAAGTGGCCCGGCTGCACACCGCGCCGGCGGTTTACGGCATCGACGTGTCGAAATACCAGGGCGACCTGCTGGAGCAAATCGCCGACTTCGACAGCATCTATTTCGTGATCTGCAAAGCCACCGAAGGCCTTACCCTGCGGGACGGCACCTTTACCGCCAACTGGGCGAAACTCTCGCGCAGCCATGTGCTCCGCGGCGCCTATCACTTTTTCATCAGTTCGGACGACCCCGTGAAACAAGCCGACTTCTTCCTCCGCACGGCCGTTGCGGCAGGCACGGCGGAAATCCCCCTCATCGTCGATGTGGAGGCCGGCAGCCTGAAAGACAGCATCCCGGCCGACAGCCTGCAGCGCCGCCTGCTGGCCTGCCTGCATTACATCGAGCAGCAGCATGGGCGCAGGCCCATCCTCTATACCAACCTCAGCTTTGCCGATACCTATCTGCGCAACGACACCTTCGCCCGCTTCCCCCTGTGGCTGGCGGAATATTCAGGGAAAGCCGCGCCGGTGCTCCCTTACGCCTGGCGGAAAACCGGGCATACGTTCTGGCAAAAAAGCGAGTCGTACGTGATAGACGCCCGAATTACGGACTATGATGTATTTAACGGGAACGGGGCGGAACTGCTCGAATTTGTGCGGATAGACAGCCTGCGGCAGTGAGGCCGTCCAAAGAGGGCGATGGCGCTAAAATGCTGTTAAAAATGCAGACCCGGGCGACCGGGGTAATGAACCGGTGAAAAGTTTTGCTTACATTGGCGCAAGCATTCCACTGAAGCGCGCAGAGAGCCCGCGGTAAAAGGTATCCCTTCAGTTAACCGCCATCACCCTAACGCACATACCATGAACGTAAAAAAACTGTTGCTGACCCTCCCGATCCTTACACTCACCGCTGCGTTGTTCGCCCAGCAAGCCGGCCCCACGCTCACCTATAAAGTGACGAGTTCCAACGACCAGTTCCGGAAAACGAAGATTTCTTCCATCCTGCAATTCAAGGTGCTGGAAAAGCTGGAAAACGGGACACTGCGCATCGCCGCCACCCGGCTTTCGATGGAGAACCATGCGGGCCCGCAAACCCTGAACACCGCCAGCCCGCTCGAAAGCGTTGTGCCAGACAGTGAAGTGCTGCTCCACCTGCTGCTAATGCAGCAACCGGTTGAATTGCGCTACGATCCGTCACAGCCGATGATCCCCCAGCCCGCGTTCGAAAAGTTGCTCACGGAAAGAGCCACGGCGCTCGGGGTTAAACCGGAGCACATCAAAACGATGGCCAGCAACCAAACGGTGTACCTGTTCAAGGAAATGCGCGCAGCGTTTATCGGGGCGCCCGCGGGCGTTACGGAATGGCTGAGCAAAGACTCCTTCCTCGTCTACACCGCGCAACCGCCGGCAAACGGCAGCCGCATCATCCGCGGCGTTACCAACCCGGCCAAAAAAGAAGCCGGCGATATCAAGACGACTTATAATAACGTGTACAAGGTCGACGAAAAATCCGGCCATGTTGTGGACGCGAAAGTGATCTACAGCATCACCGGCACCTATACGTTAGAAGGCAAAACCACACCGTACCGGTTCGAGGATACCCTGCATATGGAATTGCTCAACGCACCTCCCGCCTACGCCGCTGTCACGCCCGAACAGGTGGAGTGGCTGGTAAAAACCGCGCACTGGAGCGAAGCCCTCAAAGACGCCGCCGGCGTAGAGTACGACTCCGCCAAAGTAAGCGCCCTGCTGCAGAAAACAGACCCGTTGTTAAGCGCTCAGAAAGGATATGCAACCAGAAAACTGCACCTTGTACAGCAGGCCTTTTCGCGGCACGATTACAATGTATATAACAAAGCGCTCCAGGATGCCCCCGTGGAGGCATTGCGGGGCGACGCGATCCACCTGCACAACCGGTTGCAGGACGCCCTGGGGACAAACGCGGATACCGCGGTGCTGCTGGCAGGCTATCTGGCCGACGCCCGGCTGAGTTCATACGAAGAATGGATGCAGCATAGCCTAGTCCAGAGCCTCTTTGTAAGGCTCGACTCATCCACCCTCGCGTGGATGAAGAAACGGTTCGGGGACCAGGAAATTCCACCCGCCGAGCTGGAGAAACAACGCGTGGAAGCGAAAGCACGGATAGCCCGGGCGGCCGGCATCGTTGGCCGCCTAAGCGCCAACTCCAACGCCACTATCCGCAACGCCGCCCTCCCCATGTACCTGGTTTACCGCGCCGAACAGGCGAAGTCGGCCGACTCGGTGCGCGCCATCGTCGCGGAGTTCCGGGCGCTGCCGGCGGCCGCATGGAAAAGCGGGAATGCCGGCCGGTACGGGCTGATGCTGTACAAAGCGTTGCGGGAGAAAGGCATGCCTGCCGAAGCATCGGGCATTTTACGGGAAACCGTTGCGGCGCTCGAAAAAAGCGCGGCCGATTCGCTGAACAGCAAGCGCTTCAGCGACAAAAACATGCTGGCGTACGGCTACTACCTCCAGTCCGAATCGCTGAAGGCGACGGATAAACGGGAAGCGATGGCCTTGCTCGCCAAGTCGGCCGCCGTGTCGCCCCGCACCGCCGCCGAGCAAACGCACGACAGCTTCTACGACCAGGTGCTGCTGCAATCGCAAGACAGCTACCGAGAGGAATATGCGACCGCCCTGCTGAAGGACGGCGACAAAAAAGAAGCCATGAAGGTGCTGTCCCAGGAAATCAACGCCGACCCCGCCATGCTGCCCGCCGTTCAAAAATCGTTCGCGCAGCATTTGCCGGATGTGGACTTCAAAGATTTCATTACCAATACGCTCACCCTCAGTTGGCAGCAAGCGCCCGATTTCGCGCTCGCCGGCTACAAGGGCGGCCAGTACAAACTGTCCGACTTGCGTGGAAAATGGGTGCTCATCGATTTCTGGGGCACCTGGTGCCAGCCCTGCCGCAGGGAGCTGCCGGAGATCAATAAATTCGCGAAAAGGGTGCAAAACAGCGCCGAAGAGGCTTTTGTATCCATCGCCTGCAGCGATACACCGGAGAAGGTGGACAGGCTGATGACGGCGGAAAAATATTCCTTTCCCGTCGCCATGTCTGACCGCACCGTGGAGCATACGTTCAAGGTGCGCGGGTATCCGTCCAAATACATCATTTCGCCCGACGGGAAAATGCTGCCCGTGGCTTTCGGCCAGGACTGGAAAAAGATCTTCGAACAGTTCAGCCAGCTGAAAAGCGCCACGGTAAAAGCGGAGGATAAGAAGGCCAACGTCAGCAAACAGTTGAACTAAACGCGGGCAACCCCGCGCCGGCTATTCCACGATGGTCCGGAAAGTGAGATTGCTTCCAAAATATTACGAAACCGCCCTGCCGCTATGCCCTACCGTGACTTTTCATTACATTAGCGAGCTGAAGTCCCGCAGAGATCCCGCAGCATTGGTATTTCTTCAGTTAACCGCCATCACCCTAACGCACATACCATGAACGTAAAAAAACTGTTGCTGACCCTCCCGATCCTTGCGCTCACCGCCGCGTTGTTTGCCCAGCAAGCCGGGCCCACGCTCACCTATAAAGTGACGAGTTCCAACGATCAGTTCCGGAAAACGACGGCTTCTTCCATCGTGCAATTCAGGGTGCTGGAGAAGCTGGAAGGCGGTAAACTGCGCATATCGGCAACCCGTCTCGCTATGGTGCAGCATGCAGGCACAGAAACCATCAATACGGCGAGCATCCTGGAAACCGGCGTGCCCGACACCGAGGTGCTGCTCCACCTGCTGTTGTTGCAACAGTCGGTTGAATTACTGTACGATCCTTCCAAACCGATGATCCCGCAGCCAGCCTTCGAAAAACTGCTGACAGAGCGGGCTGTGGCGCTCGGCGTGAAACCGGAGCACATTAAAACGATGGCCAGCAATCAGACGGTGTACCTCTTCCAGGAAATGCGCGCCTTGTTTTTCCAGGCGCCAACCGGCGTTACAGGATGGCATAGCGAAGACTCCATGCTGCTGTACACTTCGCGGCCACTGTCAAACGGCATCCGCCTCATCAGCGCCGTTAAGAACCCCGCCAAAACAGAACCCGGCAATATCAGCACACAATACAATAACGTTTACAAGCTGAACGAAAAGTCCGGCCATATCGTTGATGCGAAAGTCATTTACGGCGCCACCGGCTCCTATGTGGTGGAAGGCCAAACCACTCCTTTCCGGGTCGCCGATACGATGCATCTTACATTGCTCGACGCCCCTCCCGCCTACACGGTGGTTACGCCGGAGCAGGTAGCGTGGCTGGTAAAATCCTCCTTCTGGAGCGACGCCCTCAAAGACGCCGCGGGCGCTGAGTACGACAGTGCCAAAGTCGCCGCCCTCCTGCAAAAAACAGATCCACTGCTGGGCGCTCAGAAAGGATATACCGTCAAAAAACTGCACCTGGTGCAGCAGGCCTTTTCGAAGCATGATTACAGTGCTTACAACAAGGCGCTGCTGGATGCTCCGCTGGAGGCACTGAAAGGTGACGCCATCCACCTGCATAACCGGTTGCAGGATGTGCAGGAACGAAACGCCGACTCCGCCGTGGTGTTGGCCGCTTACATGGCCGAGGCCCGGCAGCATTCGTACGAAGAATGGTTGCAGCACGACATGGCCCAGCGCATTTTCGTAACGCTTGATTCGGCCGCCGTTGCGCGGATGGAAAAAAAGGCCGGCAGGCAAATCCCGGCCGATGAGCTCGAAAAAGGCCGCAGGGAGCTAAAAGAACGGGCTGCACAATGGGCCCCGATCGTCACCCGGTTGAACAGCCATCCCGATGCGGCCATCCGCAGCGCCGCCCGCCCGATGTACCTGGCTTACCTTGCCGGAGAGGCAGGAACGGCAGATTCAGTACGCTCACTCCTCGCGCAATTCCGCGCACTGTCTCCCGCAGTGAAGAAAAGCGGCAACGCCGGCCGGTACGGACTGATATTGCATAAAATGCTGCGGCAGAAAGGCATGCAGCCGGAAGCAGCCGGTATTCTGAACGAAACGGTTGCGGCCCTTGAGAAAAGCGCAACCGACACCCTGAACAGCGAACGCTTCACCGACAAAAATATGCTGGCTTACGCCTATTACCTGCAATCCGTCGCCCTGCAATCCACCGATCAACAGCTGGCCATGAAATTGCTCGCCAAAGCCGCCGCCGCATCACCGCGCACCGCCGCGGAGCGAACGCGCAACAGCTTCTACGACCAGGCGGTGCTGCATTCGGAGGACAGTTACCGGGAAACATACGCCGATGCCCTGCTGAAAGGAGGTGATACCCAGGCAGCCATGAAAATGCTGGCCCAGGAGATCAATGCCGACCCCATCATGCTGCCGGCGGTACAGAAAACGTTCGCGCAGCATTTGCCGGACGTCGATTTCGGGGATTTCATCACCAACACGCTTACCCGCACCTGGCAGGATGCGCCAGATTTCACGCTCACGGGTTATAAAGGCGGTACGTATAAACTTTCGGACCTCAGAGGGAAATGGGTGCTGATCGATTTCTGGGGCACCTGGTGCCAGCCCTGCCGCGAAGAACTGCCCCAGATCGACAAATTCGCACAAAGCGTGCAAAACAGCCCGGATGAGGCATTCCTGTCCATTGCCTGCGCGGATTCACCTGAAAAAGTGAATAAACTGATGTCGGCGGAGCAGTACACCTTTCCGGTCGCCATGTCCGACAGGCAGGTGGAACAGGCGTTCAAGGTCCGCTCGTACCCCTCCAAGTTCATCATTTCCCCGGACGGAAAAATGCTGCCCGTTGCCTATACCCGTGAATGGAAAAAAATATTCGAACAGTTCAGCCAGCTGAAAAGCGCGACCGTGAAAGCGGAAGAAAAGAAGGCCAATGTCAGCAAACAGTTGAACTAAACGCGGGCAACCCCGCGCCGGCTATTCCACGATGGTCCGGAACGTGAGATTGACGCGGGGTTTCATGATAACGGCGGAAGGAGGCACGCTGTGCAGCCAGTGCGTTTGCGTTTCACCGCGCATCACCAGCAGGCTGCCGTGCTGCAGCACGATGCTCCGTGTTTCTTTGGTGGTTTTATGTTTGAGCATGAATTTCCTTTCGGCGCCCAGGCTCAGCGAGGCGATGGTGGTGTTCTTCCCCAGCGCCGCCTCATCGTCGCTGTGCCAGCTCATGCCTTCCTCACCGCTGGCGTAAAGGTTCAGCAGGCAGGAGTTGAACGCAACGCCCAGTTTTTCTTCCACCAGTGTTTTTAGTTCGAGCAGTTCTTCCGTCCAGGGTTGCGCTTCGCGCGTTACGCCGGAATAGGTGTAGCGGTAACGTTCATTGCCATACCAGGCCACTTTTCGTTTGGTGTTCCGCAGGGCGCCGGCTACAAACACCTGGTCGTGCCGCCAGGGGATTTTTTCCAGCAGCGCGGTCGTGTATGCGTCCGGGTTGTTCAGCACCGGGCCGTAGTAATTGACGTCGCCGTCGTAGGGCAGCAGGTTGCCGCCGTAGGGCGTAAAGAGATCTATCATGTGAGGAAGCGCCGGAGCGCATTGTAATAATTTTCGAATCCCTGCGGGGCCGTGCTGAGGTAGAGGTACGGTTCTATCAGCTCCAGTTCCATCAGGTAAAACTCACCGTCGCGGATAAGCCCATCCACACGGGCATACAACGTATCCGCGCCGAAGCCCCGTACGTATGCCGCTGCTTTTTCTTCAAACGCCGCCGTGGAAGCCGCTGTCCGGAATGTGCCGCCGTGATAGTGCTGCACCCGGAAGTCGCCTTCCTTCGGCACTTTCAGCAGGCTGTGGCTAAACTCCCCGCCGAAAAAGAGAAAAGACCACTCCCCCTGTTCCACTTCCGGCAGGTAGGGCTGCGCCAGGTAATCTTCCTGTGCCAGCAGCGCATATACTTCCTGCTGGCGGCCGGCCGCTTCTTCGCGCGGCAGCAACAGCGTGTTTTTAGCGCCCGCGCTCACGCAGGGCTTCACCACGATCTTACCGGTGTTCCAGCGGTCGTACAACGCCGCCAGGTTGGGGCGGCTGCCCTGCGGCAGCAGTTCCGTGGGGATGACGGGCAAACCGCTGGCGGCTATTTCAACGAGGTATTTCTTGTTGCTGTTCCAGATCACGCGGTCGGGGCTGTTCAGCACCCGTACCCCTTTTTGTTCCATATCGCGCAGCCATGCGTAGAACGCTTCCGGCTGCTCGTGGTAATCCCAGGGCGATTTGAGGATGGCCGCATCAAAGGCGGTCCATTCGGCGGCGGGGTCGTTCCAGACCACCATGTCCACATCGAGCCCCTTTTGGCGTAACCATGCCTGCAGCTGCGCGTCTTCGTTATCGTTCACGCCCGCCGAATATTTCTCCTGAACCTGGTAGGTGACCAGTGCGATTCTTTTTGTCATCTTGTCCCTTGCTTTTGCCGCAAGTTATCAACTTAATCCGTCATGAAAAATGATGCCCATGCTGTGGCGCCGGCCGCTGTGCAGCGGGCTTACGCCGTGTTTCATGTTCACGCGGTAATAGCCCCGGCTGCCTTTGGCCGCGCGGAAGTTGGTGGTGAAGATCACCATGTCGCCCAGCGCGGGTTTCAGCACATTGGCTTTCGATTGCGCGCGGGGGATTTGTTCCGTGATCACGAACTCGCCGCCGGTGTAGTCTTCATCCGGTTCGTTGAGCATGAACACCATTTGCATGGGGAAAAACACTTCCCCGTAGAGGTCTTGGTGCAGGGTATTGAACCCGCCTTCCCCGTATTTGAGGATGAGCACGGTAGGTTTCGTTTGCCCCTTTTCCTCGCAGAGTTGCTTCATGGCCGCGTGGGTGGACGGGAAGCGGGTGCCGATGCCCAGCTCCTGCATCCACTGGTTGGCCACCGGCGCAATGTGTTCGTACACGTTTTCGCGCAGGCTGGTGATGATATCCGGCAAGGGATAGCGGAAGTATTTGTATTCCCCGCTACCGAAGCGGTACCGTTCCATGTGGATGGTTTTGCGGTAGGTATCGTCCGCGTCGTAGGCCGCGATCAGCTGCTCGCACTCGTGCCTGTAGAGGATTTTGGGGATCACCGCGAAACCGTTATCGTGCAGCGCTTTGTTGATGGCCGGCCAGTTTTGTTCCGTTATTCTTTCTTTGATCGTTTTCATGATTTGTCTTTTTGCTGCCGGGCCGCTTCCCAGCCGATGATGGCGTTTTTGCGGATGCTGCCCCAGTGGTATTCGCCTATTTCGCCGCTGGCTTTGATGACGCGGTGGCAGGGAATGAGGAAGGCGACGGGATTGCTGCCCACGGCGGTACCTGCCGCGCGGAAAGCGCCCTGATGGCCTGCGCGCCGGGCCAGATCGGCGTACGTAGTGAGGCCGCCCGGCGGTACTTTCAGCAGCGTGTCCCATACCTTGATCTGGAAATCCGTGCCCTTGAGGTGCAGCTTGATCTCGTCGAGGCGGCTCCAGTCCTGGCTGAATACGAACAGCGCGTTCTGCTGGATCATATCCACCCGCTGGTGGTACCGCGCGTTCGGGAACATGGCTTTCAGCCGCGCGAAGGCCGCTTCCTCCCCTTCGTCCGCAAACGCCATGTGGCAGATGCCTTTATCCGTGGAAGCCACGATCACCGTACCGAAAGGCGTATCGGCGAAGGAGTAGTTGATGTGCAGCGAGGCCCCGCCGTTTTTGTATTCGCCCGGCGTCATGCCTTCGATTTTGATGAACAGGTCGTACAGCCTGCCCGTGCCCGAGAGGCCCGTTTCGAAGGCCGTGTCGAACAGCGTGGCGCCTGTGCTTTTGAGGATGTCTTTCGCGTGTTCCACGCTGAGGTATTGCAGGAATTGCTTCGGCGTAACGCCTGCCCATTGCTGGAACATCCGCTGAAAATGGAAAGGGCTCAGGTGTACGTGCTCCGCCACTTCCTCGAGCTTCGGCTGGGCTTTGAAGTGTTCTTTGAAAAAGCCGATGGCCGAGGCTATCCGTTTATAATCCAGTTCCTGTTGTGTGTCCATGATGTGTTGATTTTTTTCCGGCTTTACAAAATTAGCGTAGCCTGTTCCGCCGGGAAACCCGCTTCTTGCGGTGTTGCTTCCATGGCGAGCAGCTGCTGTTTGCGCGCCGGGCCCCAGAAGTACCCTTCGAACTGCCCGTTGCTGCGCACCGCGCGGTGGCAGGGAATGAGGTACCCCACCGGGTTGTCGCCCACCGCTGTTCCCGCCGCGCGGGCCATGTGCGTGCCGCCGCCGAGGGCCGAGTAAGTGATGAGGCCGCCTGGCGGGATGCGCAGCAATCGTTCCCAGATCAGCCATTGAAACGCCGTGCCTTTCACGTGCAGGTGCAGCGGCAGGCCCGGTGTGCCGGGATGGTTGAACCATTGCACGGCTTCGCGCTGGAAGGCGTCGGTATGCCGGTCGAGCACCGCTTTCGGGTAACGGCGGCGAAGGTCGGCAATGGCAATATCGCTATTATTGTCGGTAAACCCCGCGTAACAAATGCCTTTCGACGTAGACGCCAGCAGTATTTCCCCCAGCGCCGTATCGTGCGTGCTGCAGTGAATGGCCAGGCCCGTTTCTTCTTCCCGCCGCATTTTTACGACCACCACCCCGCTGCTGAAAGCCGCGTCCGGAACGGTGTTGCGGATGCGGCGGAGCATAGCGGCCGGTTGTAAAGTTGCTTCATTCGTTTTCATGAGATGAATATTTTATACCACAAAGTTATTCCGGCGCGGGCCCGTTCTCAACCCGATTCTTGCTCGCTTTCCACTGCCGGTATTTTTCCGGGAGGCAGGCGCCGCAGGGGCGGTAGCCATGGGCCAGGGCTTCGTTTTCGTCTTTAAAGAACACCCGGTTTTCCACTTTCATGCGTTTGCCCGAACGGCAGTTCAGCAGGCCGTAAATCTTCCCTTTTTTATACCCGCCCAGCGTCATCGCGCCGGAGCGGATGAGCGAAGACAATTTCCTGTGGCGGCTTTCGCTGTCGCCGCCTAGTTCGATATGAGCGTACATCACCTTACAAAGTAACTGCGATACGGGGGAACCGCCAACCCGGATCTTGCGGCGCCCGATGGGCCAGATTTCCCGTTTTTATTGAAAAGAGGATGAACAGACAATCCCCCGCGTGGCTGACCTTCAGTGATCATTTTCACGCCATGGAATTAACGGAAGCCATCAGGCAGAACACCATACAAATACAGGAAAAGATCAGGCGCGCCTGCGTCCGCTGCGGGCGCGCGCCGGAAGAAGTGCAATTGCTCCTGGCTACCAAAACGGTGCCACCCGCCCGCATTCGCGCCGCGGTATCCGCTGGGGCGAGGCTCATCGGGGAAAACAAGGTGCAGGAACTGCGCGATAAAGATGCCGATTTGCAAGGGCTTCACATCGAGCGCCATTTCATCGGCCACCTGCAAAGCAACAAGGTGAAAGACGTGCTGAAATACGCCAGCTGCATCCAGTCGGTAGACCGCATCAGCATTGCCACGGAGCTCGACCGGCGCCTGCAGGCCGAAGGCCGCGGCATAGACATTTACGTGCAGGTGAACACTTCCGCCGAAGACAGCAAATTCGGCATCGCCCCCGCCGAAGCCATCGGTTTTATCAAAGCGCTGCGCCCGTTTCAGTCGCTGCGGTTGAAGGGCCTGATGACCATCGGCCTGCTCGACGCCGACCCTGAGTGGCGGCGGCCGTCTTTACGGCAACTGCGCCTGGTGCGCAACAAAATCATGCGCGAAGGTGTTGAAGGTGTTGGCGAACTGGGTTTATCGATGGGCATGAGCGGCGACATGGACATGGCCATTGAAGAAGACGCCACCCTCGTGCGCATTGGCACGGCCATATTTGGCAACCGCATTCCGGGCAAGGAGGTGTGGGATGAAACTGCGGCTGCCGCCAGCAACGAACTGTAGTGCACAGGTGTGATAAATAGAAGAAAGGACCGGCGCCTATTGCCGGTCCTTTCGGTATTTTGCCTGTGCCGTGTCAGATTGCACCCTGCACATCGGTGAGTTTCATCGTCATCTGCCGCGCGGACGTTTTTATCCAGGCATCGTATTCCTTAATAGCCGCGAGGCGCTCCGCCTCCGTCACATACCCGTTCTCCACCATCTGCTTTCCGCGCGATTCCGCCACTACCGACCAGATGCGCAGCTTGCCCTCGAAGTGCTCCGCTCCTTTCGTGTATACTTCATCAGCCGGCAGGCTGACCACATCGCGAAAGCCCGCTTTGCGGAACAGCTCCGGCAGGTGCAGGGCGATCTCATTGTCCATCCCTGCATCCGCACGCCATTGGAGAAATGCCCGGTAGAATTGCAGCATACTGTTTGGTGGGGACGGCTGCCACTCCAGCGCCACGTGGTTATAATCCAGCACGGATACTTTCCCGCCCGGCGCCAGCAGGGTTTTGAATTTCAGCAGGGCATCGTATGGATTGCTGAGCCATTGCAGCACGCGGGCCGATACGATGAGGTCGAATTTCTCTTCCGGCTCGTATTGGAACAGGTCGGCCTGCAGCAGTTGCAGGTTGGAGATGTTCGCATGGTCGGCTTGTCCTTTCGCGATGAGATGGTCGCTGCTGTCAATCCCCACCGCCGCGCCGGAAGGCCCGGTGGCTTGGGCGAAGCCGGCGGTGATGGCGCCGGTGCCGCACCCAACGTCGAGGATGCGCATTCCCGGCCGTATGGACGGAATGATGGTGGCGTAACTGTTCCCGAGGCTGCGGGCGTCGAGGACAACGGAGGTGCCTTGGGGCATTTTTGCGCGGTCGGTAGAAGTCATAGTGGTCGAAAATAGCCAATTTTGCGCGGATTTATGGCGGTGATCTGCCAGATCTGCTGGTGCTGCTCCTAAGGAAATCTCCGCAGGCTATGCGGCGCGCCAGACATTCACCATTCCACTGAAAAGGGAGTACATTATAGTGCTGTCCCCAAGCAGTAGAACACATGTACAAATAACCTCATTTTTATTATTATATTGCAAGGAACATTGATACTAACTTTCTATGAAATATTTACCCATTTTCTGCCTCCTCATTGTGTTCGCCTGCGGAAGCAACAATACCCGGCAGACGGCCCTTGTAAATGAACAAAAATTATTAAAGGACAGCGTCAACCATTTGCACGATCGTATTGGCACATACCTCCAAAATGGCAATTTTGATAAAGCTGATGCTGAAAAAAAACAACTGGGAGCGGTGCATGCGCGGTTGGTGGAGATTCAAGCTTCGATTGATAGCGTTGGTAAAAGGTGAGAAAGAGTTTAAATTGAGGCGCTGCCTTATTTCCCATATGTTCATCGGATGAAAGCTTTTCTGTTACTGCCTTACCTGTGCATACTGAGTCTCGTGACTGCCGCCCAATCGCGAGCCGATCTCCAAGTGCCCGACCGGGTGGTTATTAACCCCCAGGCTGCCTTTACACAACACCCGGGCACCCTAGTGTATTTCCAGAAGCCCGCCCACTACCACATCACCCAAGAGGGGCACTACCGCAAGAATGGGCGCACCTACATAGCGATACAGGAAATGTCCGGCACCAGGTTCTCCGAGATAAGGCAGCAAATCTTGCAGTGGCTGGCCGCAGCCAAAAAATCCGCCGTCCCAGCCTATTACGCGAAGGAATTCATCCTCGGCGATCAGCCCGCCCTCATTATCTACATATCAGACACCATTCCAGGGCAACATCAACTTGGCCTCTACTTTGGAAACCAAGATCGCGCCATTATGGCCTACGGAACCATGCCGGCCAACGACACCGCCTCCCGGAGCGAAATACTGCACACTTTACTGACCACCCACTTCCTGGTCAAGGAAGACGGCAACTATACCGTAGATCTAACAAATTCGCCGTTCTATTTTGCCGGTAACGAAGGCAACCAATACTTTTATGCACTGCGCAACGATCACAGAAGCGCGTCCGGTGACGGCTTCATGATCGAAGCCATGGCCCCCATGACTCTCGATGCCCGGCAAAAGCTCGTAGAAGACATGACACAGAAAAGCAAACCTTTTGGTGCCACAATAGTAGTTACCGACGCAAAATTCACGACTATCAACGGCAACGACGCCTATGAAGCCACGTTTACAGAGACCTTCGGCGACATCTACCGGACGACGCACATCGTATTGATGGGTAACGACCGGGGAAGCGCGCTCTTTTACGGTGTGGCGAACCGGAAGAATAACCCGGTACTTCAGCAAATGAAGGAAGTGGCGGGAACTTTGCGGATGAAATAGATTTTTTTGAAAATAATTGCTAGATTCGTTGATAACATTATGACTCTGTAGCTCAGTTGGTAGAGCAGCTGACTCTTAATCAGCGGGCCTAGGGTTCGAGTCCCTACAGGGTCACTTCCTAGACAGGAAAAAAAAGGAGAAGTTTCAAAGCTTCTCCTTTTTTTTATGGAGTACTTACCCTTAGAGGGGCAAGGAAATACGCAGAATAATAATGCGTTCGATTCGAAATATCATTAGGTCGATCTAATAGGACTCGAACCAAAATACACGTTAAATCAACCTTTCACAGACAACATGTAGGATCGCCTAAAATTGACCGAAGATCATTCCGCTTATATCAGAATACTTATCCTGCAGCAAGTCCAAGCTTTCTTGCAAAGCAAATACGTATTTATTCAGAATCGCAACTACTTTCAACTTGCTACCTGGGCCCACCACATTTGGGACTTCTATCACATCTCCAACATGCTTTCCTAAAAGAAGTCGGCAAAGCAAATCTGTTGGGCGCAAAATATTGCGACCGCCTATGCGCGCATCTCGGGTCAACAAATATCGAGTTTTAACGCCATTCTGGCTCTCAACATCAACGCCACAGTCTTCAAGTATTTCCTCTGGAAACAACGCTAGCTCGTCTTCTTTTACAAATGTCATCCATGTTTCAAAATATAGCTTGTGAGCCTCCCCAACGTCGTAATATCGAATGCGCGCATTATATCCCATTTCTAACCCGCTAATGATCTGACCTTCTCTCAATAATAGTCCTGAAATGGCATACATATGGTGCATAACCAGTTTTTCAGGATGCTCAATTTCAGAAGCCAATTCTACAGCCCTTTTAGCGTCACCCCATTCATCATACAGTTTAATTGCGCACAATCGAAATTGGTCTCTAGTCGAAGCATCATCCATTTTCAAGCATGCGCTTAAAACCTCTTTAAATTCTCCTTTCTCACCTATAATTCCGTGTGCTTTTAAAAGCACTTCGTGGTGTGTTACACTTCTAATTTCAGGAAAATACCTTCCCTTGCCTAACGCAATGACTTTATCGAACTCGCCTAAATGAAAATGGCAAATCATCATTCTCAGGTTCACGTCATCAAGTCTGTCTCTTATTGCGACCTTACCAAAGCAGCGCATCGCCTTTTGGTATTCTTTTGCCTGAAGATATGCCAAGCCAATAGAGTACCAGTTCTCGCTACTTCCAACTGTGTCATCCAGTAATTCTTCTACGACATCAAACATTGTCAATGCGATTGTCGTTTCTCTGAAATTTAGGTAACAAGTACCCAAAAAAAAATTCGCTTCAATATTCATAGGCGACTCTTCTACTGCTTGCTTAGCATACTTCATCGCCTCATCATTTCTGTCAGCCTCCAAACAAACTATCGCGATGTCATTAAGCACCTTTAGCCGATCAACACCATCTAACTCCAGACATTGCTCCAGGTTACTAATAGCCACTTCAATGTTCCCATCAGCCGCTTCAAACCGACTCACCCCAAACTCCAAATGCGCTCTTTCTGTAGAATTTCCGCAGGAAACACCGGCTTTCTCAGCGATCAACCTTCGACCCCTTCTCCAATCTTTGTCAATAGTATATATATTGATCAATTGCATAAAAGCCCCACAACTCTTGGTGACACGCCATGCTTCTTCGAAATCTACTATTGCCGCATGCCGGTTCCCAAGTATTCGAAAACATTGCCCTCTATACAAAAGCAAGCTCCATGCTACTGGATACAATTCGGTCCCTTTAAGTTCTTCAAGCGTTCTGTTCATCAAACCCACAGCATCATTCAATATGATTCTTTCCTTATCAGAAATAATCTCTGAAGTAATAGCTATGGGTTCAACAATATATTTCAACCGATATCTAAGATATATAAGTACTAACTGCCAATTGAGCGGGTCAATTTTTCCGCCCGTTTCAATAGAACTTGACATTAAAGCCAATCCATCGGAAATACTTCCACTATCTACCAGTATTTGTCCCATAGAAAACCTTATCAGACGATCATTTAATACGGATTCTGGTATCTCAGACTGTAACTCCTCAAATGGCTTAAGTTTGCCATATAGCCGTAAGTAGGCAATCCAAAGATTGATATTCTCTGCCTCTAGAGACTTCGCCTTTGTGAAATAACGATCAAAGCCCTCTTTTTCCGATGCTAGTGAATAGCCCAAACAAACGAACGAGTAAGCATCACCACTTTCGTGACCAAGATCTGCAATTTCGACTAGCGGCTGTACGGCTTCACTAGTCCGGCCGAGCTCGATTAATAGAATCCCGGTATTTGCAAGCACTTTAAATTTCAACTCCGCGGTCAAAGAGTCCCATTTTTCGCTGCGAAACTTCTCTAATGCAGAAAGGGCCGAAGTAGGTTTCTTATCAGCCCGAAGGTCTCTAATAAATTGAAGTTGCGCGGTGTACAACCTGTTATCATCAACAACTTGGACTGTAGAAATGGACTTGAGAATCTTCAACATACCATTCATCGTCCCATCCATGTTATTGACTGTACGATTTGTCGCATCCGTATTTTGGTATATCCTATCGAACATCTCCTCCGCCTTGGACAAAATCTTTTCTGTAAATTCCTGTGGTAACTGATATGGATTGGCGACATATTGAGATTCATGATTGGCCTTCATCCTCTTTAATTCTTGGACAGGATACTTCGAAACATCGTTCGTTTTGATATGATGTTTGGGGCACAATACGATTAGGTTTTCAAAAGCACGGCGATCGTCGTCAGTCTGATTGGGGTTATACCGTTCACCACCAACTTCTGCTGATTCAATATGACATATCTGGCTAATCAAATCTCCATCCCCATCGATCAGGTTTTCCTGACAGCCAGGAAATGCACACCTGTTCCCTGACAATCCGTAGAGTTTTTTAATAGTGCTAATTGTAATAACTTTCCTTGCCATATCTGTCTTGTATTTTTCGGCGATCTATAGTTATACTAAAATATACTACAAATTAAGTAATTTCTGTATTCTTACGTATGAGGATCTGCTTACAAACGGAACGAGGCGGCACCGTTTTGATCGAAAGTTTTTGGTGCTGAATTTTGATACCCGCAGACCAACATTATAAATCACGCCTAGCCAAACTGACTTTTCGCCATATTGAAATATAGAGGCACTGGATCGAGAAAAACCTACTATTCGTTCTGCCAAAAAGTAGAAGCCCAGCATTGATATAATGTAATACACCTGCTTGGATAGAGAACGAAAGACTAAATATCATAACGAAACCTCGGTGAAATATTTCACAAATTTCCCTAAATTCGTATATCCCAGCCGTTAACCGCAGAGACGCTATTCCACCAAAACAAAAACTATATTCCCATGGACTCCAACCAAAGCTACGCCATGCTTTTCGACAGTTTCGGCCGTTTAGGGCATCCCCTGCCACAAGAGGTGCAAGATGAGATCACCGCATCCACATATCTCGAAACCTTCCCGAAAGATCATGTTATTCTTCCCTACAATGAAGTTTGCCGGAATGTGTACTTTATCACAAAAGGGCTTGTAATGATCAAGTTCAACTATGGTGAAAAAGACCGGATCTGTTGGTTCCTGATGGAGTCGGACGTATTTATTTCCGTTGAGAGCTTCTTTTTTGAAGTCCAAAGCGATTTTAGCATTGTAACCCTTGAAAACACCCAGTGTATTGTAATGCCAAGGGAAACGCTTGACGACATCGCGGAGCGGCACAGGAGTTTCGAAAAGGTAGACAAGGCGTTGACCAGGTACTACTATGCGGCGTTGGAACGGAAAACCAAGCTGCTTTACATGAGCGCTATCGACCGTTGCACCCAAATGTTTAAACATTACCGGCAAATATATGATCGTGTGAACAACTACCACATGGCCTGGTACCTGGGCATGGAACAGCAAACGTTTAGTAACGTCCAAAAACAAATGCTGCGGGACAACGGAATTTCATAAATGTTAACTTTTTGAACCTGTTTTTCATTTTAAATTTGACGGGAACAAATTCATATCGAGAAACTGGTAATAGCAAGCAACCCTAAAGACGAAATGCTTATGTAAAAAAGATAAATCCGAAGAAAAACCACTCCAAACCAGATTTAACGGTTCATATTGCTCAAACCTGATAGGCGGCCAAAAGGCCGCAGGGGCCTGCTATTACCATTGCGCAAGATTCATTCACCCAAAACATTCACGTATGAAATTTCATGAATTCTTTCAGCAAACCCTGGGATTTATCGGCTGCAAAGGCCGCAAGCATTGTGAGCTCGAACTTCCCGCAAGTGCCGAAAAATACGATGCCAACACGCTGCTTTTAGCGAACACAACGCCAGACGTCTACTCGAACCACAGCAATAACCTGTAAAACATCTACACATGCCCAGAAAATACATGCCGGAACAAATCCCGGCCAATTACCTCCTGCACATGAACAGCTTCATCAATGCCGCCGGATCGGACGGGCGGTTAAAACCCGCGCACATAAGCCTCTACCTGATGTTGTTCGGCTGCTGGAACAAGCACTTCTTCGTCAATCCTTTCACCATTTCACGGCGGGTGATGATGGCAACCTGCCATATCGGATCCAGGGATTGTTATACGCAAACGCTCAAAGACCTGCACAATTTCGGGTACATCCGCTACTACCCTTCCGGCTACCTCGGCGGCATGTCGCAAGTGAGTGTGCTGCCGCTGAAAAAAACCGCTGAATTGCCTTTTATCGATGATGTAGAACCGGAGAAAACGGCCGAAACCTCACCGCTTTCGCGTCCTGAAAAAAGGACCGTACCGGGCCCGGAAAAGGGACCGGGCAGTCCTGAAAAAGGGACTGCGGCGGTTCCGAAATCAGGACCTATTAAAAAACATATAAACAATTCAAACCAAAAACGTGGCGCACTCCCTACGCACCAAGGGGAGAATTCAGGACCGGATATACCCTCCGGCATGGACGAAACGGTCAACTTTTTTCGGGAAATGCGCTTCCCGGACGATCAGGCCCCGCTTTTTTTCTACCACTACCAGGCCAACGGCTGGCATCAGAGCAACGGGTTACCCATCCGGAACTGGAAAGCCGCCGCGGAAAAATGGGTGCTCAACATTCAGAAATTCAAAAAACATGGCAATGATGAAGCAACAGGACGCCTCCACACCGGCCAGTCGCGCTATTCAGACCCGTTATGACTACGGGCAGCTGCTGCGATCCCCCACCTCACCACCAACCTCGGCCCGCCGGAACTGGAAGAAGCCTATGGCAACCGCCTGCGCAGCCGCATGCGGGAAATGCTCAACCTGGTGGCCTTCAGCGAGGCTTCGCCAGACAAGCGGCGGTAACCGGGCAAAAAAAGGCCCCGGCGCATTGCCGGGGCCCGCATGAAACGATGGCGCTATTCCGCTCATTCCTGGTCAACCGTTGCCTGGCTCACGCCAGACAATACTGTACCCGCCACCGCAAGGTACCCGGCCGCGGCCGTGATCACCTCCGGAATCGCGAAAGGAAGGCCCAGCACAAAGGCGCTGAAGGCCGTGAGCGCAATGCCCCAGTTGCGGAGCTTTTGGAAAAACACTGGCGTGGGCGCCAGCAATCTTTGGAGAATGTTCATAAGAAAACGGATTTAAAAGATGATTGAAAAAAATGAATCCTTACGGCTGGGCGCTGATTACCAGCATCGTCATGGCGTTGAACTCGCCTGCGTTCAGGCCATAGAACCGCCCGTTCACTTGCTGCAAAAACTCAATGCAGAGTGCGAGAAACAGAGGTTTGGTGCTGTTGGCAGGCAGGTTCACGCTCAGGCTGACCGCCGCCGCTTCCGTGTCGGTAACCGGCAGCTCGCCGGTGGTAGCCACCGCGTTGATGCTGCTGCCTTCCACGAAATCGACCTCCGCAGCGGCCGCCGTGAGCATGTAATGCGTGGCGGAAGGCGGCACGGCCATGAACCTGCTCGGCGTGAGCGCCGGAATCTGTACCGTGGCCGCGCCGGTAGCGCGGTCGATGCTGCCGGTAACGGCGGCGTACAGCGTGGTAGACATGGGGCTGGCGGCATTGAATTCAAAGCCTTTGAAAAAGGCCAGCTCGCCGTCGAGCACTGTACGGTCGCCACGCCCGTTGGTGGCATCGGCCTTGATGACGCGGCTGAACAATTGCGCCATGCGGCTGCTCACCCGGCTGTCGCCTACCCGGTTCAGCACTACGCTGAGCGCGTTGCGCAACACTTTGGCGGCGTAGCCGGCCCTGCCGAACTCGCGCCCGTTTTCACGGGTGCGCTGGAAAGCCGGGTCGTTCAGGATGCGGGACGCTTCCACGCCCCCTTTGGCGCGAACGCCGTAACCGTCTTTGGTTTTGTAAAACGTCAGGTTACCCGTGGTACCCTGGATGGGAATGATCCCTTTTTGCTTTGGCATGATGATGAAATTTTGAAGTGTATGGTTCGGGCTCTTTACGTCGCCAGGCCCTTTTGGCGTTGTTGCACTGATCAGGTGCAGCGTAATTACCACCCGAAACTAGCGGCGCTGAAAACCACACACAAACCACCTTGCCGGATTTGCCGGTTTTTGCCGGAATCTGCAGAATTATCCACATAACATGAGCAGGTTATTCACAGAAAGAATCGTGATTTATCCAAAAGACGTGGAGAATCTCATTGGCAAATGCGAACGCTCCGCTTCGGAATTGCTGCGCCAGATCAGGCGCGCGCTGGGCAAGCCGCGCAATGCGTTCGTGACGCTGCGGGAGTTCTGCTACTTCACCGGCATGGACGAGGAAGAAGTGCGGGAAGAGCTGCGCAGGCGGTAGGATGCTTAGGGTCTGCTCCGTAGTTACTTAAGGGATACTTAGGGGATGCTTAAGGGATGGTAGCATGGGAGTGCGTGTTTTAGGGGTTTTGACGATTTAGGGAAATTTTGGGGCGGTGTCGGATTTGGCGGATGGGGTATATGCTGGTTGATAGGAAGATTTTGGGACGGGGCTGCACATGTTAAGTGTTCAGGCGAAGGACTTACTGCGGTGTTTTCTCACAGCTTTGTCTGTTGCTTTGAGTGGTTTTCTCAAAGTGCCGGGCTCACTCAAGGGAAGTGCTGGCGCGGACATGAACCGCATTAAAAGCTCGGAACTGATGATGTCGTTGATCAGTGCTTTTTTTAGTTCCGGGATTTCATCTGAATGCCGGCAGAAATATTCGAAGTCTTCATCGTTCCACCGGCAGGCGCGGCAGATTCTTGCTTCGATGGTTGCGGCGATCAAGCCGATATTCGAGAGAATGTTTGACAAAGAACCCGGATCAGGTTTACGCTTACAAATATGTTTGTGATAAGCCATGTTACATAGTTTTTATGGTTAACAAAATCGTTTACTGTACTGCATTCAATCGGTATATCAATTTACGAAAACCAATCGACATAATGCACGATATTGAATACAATTTATGGTCATTCAGAAAATGAATAATTCCTTAATTTCAATCTGACAATGTTACTATCATGAAGACAGAAAGAGAATCAATTTTAAGAAAGTTCGGCAAGAAGCTACAGAAGGTTCGGGAAAAGAATGGGTTTACACAAATGGGCCTGGCGATAGAGATTGAAAGCACCCCGGGCTACGTTAGCCGGTTGGAAAACGGTAAGATAGAACCTGGGTTAGTGACGGTACTGGCAATCAGGGAGGCGTTGGGGTGTGAGTGGAGTGACCTGCTCCAATGAACAAATGATATTTGGTGACCAGCTAAAATCTATAAACCGGGGAGCTAACGCCGCTCCCCTCCCCTGACATCAAATTCCATTCAATGGAAAATAAAATCTGACACAGTTTATTTTACACTACTTGTAGGCCAGCATGAACACCATTTTGAAACTTGCATAGTTCTAAAATAGCCCCCACAATGTCTTCTTGTGGCCTTTTTTGGATATCAATAAACTTTTTAGTATGTTTATCTGGTAAATAGCTGGTTTGTTTGAATTGAAAGAACATAACAGTTTGATTAACCGGTTACCCTTAATGCCTTCATTGACCCGCGCTCTTTATACTTATGAAAACAATCTGCTTTCAAATCCCGATGTACATATACTCCCACCTGAGGATGCAAAAATTATCCTGGCCTTTCCGGTTGATGACTATTTTGATCATGTCAAGCGGAACGTTGCGCGCTCAGGTGCCTCAGCCCACTCAAACGGGACCTTCCGCTCCGACAGTTACCCCACGCCCAACACCTGGCGCTTACCCTTCAGGAGTGAAGGTGAATTATGTCCGCACCTGGGAGCCAGCCCGCCCGATCTCTGACCCCAATGCGGTGACGGCTTACACCGACGCCGCAGACGTTCGGCAAACCACTCAATATGTAGATGGCTTGGGCCGCCCTTTGCAGACGGTAAGCCGAGGTATTTCACCGATCACAGCCCAAGGGAGCAAAAAAGACCTGGTTGCACCGGTGGTGTATGATGAGTTCGGCCGGGAGGCGTTTAAATATTTGCCCTATGTGTCCGCAGTGTCAGATGGCCAGTTCAAGCTATCGCCCTTTGTGGAACAAGCTAGTTTTTCGGGTAGTCAATACCCGGGAGAATCCATTTATTACGGCGAAACCAAATTCGAACCCTCCCCGCTGAACCGGGTGGAAAAAATGCTTTCCCCCGGCAACAGCTGGGCGGGCGCGGGCAAGGGCGTCGCTTCGCAATATTTAG
>CBFGZV010000044.1:0-39977 GCA_965653365.1 uncultured Chitinophaga sp.
TTGCGGGTGGTTTGCGCTTCTTGCGCCATTTCTTTGAGCAGGGTGGGAATGATAGCCATAGTGGTAAGTTTTTTGGTTTGTTACATCAAAGTTCCACCCGGCGTATGACAGCCCTATGTCAGCAGCATTCAGATTTTTTTTAGTAGATTTAGCATATGATGAAAACTGCCTTACTATCCGCATGCGTTATCGCAGGAACGCTGCTTTCCTGCAATTCTGCCCCTTCCAAAAAAGAGCGGGACTCGGCCGTTACCAACCCCGAACTGACCAATACCAGCGCATCCTGCTTTATGAAAACCGTGGGAAAAGACACTTTCCTGCTGCAGATACTGGTCGACGACAAGAAGGTGAACGGGGTGCTGGATTATAATTTTTTCGAAAAAGACCAGAGCAGCGGCATCCTTGAAGGCCGGCTGAACGATAATATCCTGCGGGCCTCCTACAGTTACACGTCCGAAGGCACCAAAAGCACCCGGAATGTGGTGTTCAAGCTGATGGACGATCAGGCATACGAAGGCGTGGCCGACAGCGCGGACGCCGCTGGCAATCCTGTCTTCAACCCCAACGATGCGGCATTGAAATTCGATCCGGTGCCCTATAAAAAGCAGGCCTGCCAGTAGGCTGGTTTACAGCTGGCAATTGGTGTGGTAGTCTATCAGCTGGATAGGCGTTTTTTCCATTTCAAATCCTTCATACGTCCGTAATACGTCGTCGAGCACGGCATCGATTTCGTCCGGCTTCTGGAGCGTAACCAGGCGCGTACGGAATTCCTTGATGCCCGGCAGGCCTTTCAGGTAGCTGAGGTAGTGGCGGCGCATGGCATAGATGCCGGCCACCGGGCCTTTCCATTGCAGGGATTTGCGAAGGTGCCGGCGGCATACGTCTACCCGCTCCGCCACGGTAGGCGCGGGAAGCTCTTCGCCGGTTTGCAGGTAGTGGCGTATTTCCCGGAATATCCAGGGATAGCCGATAGCGGCCCGGCCGATCATGATACCGTCTACCCCGTAGCGGTTTTTGTACGCGAGCGCTTTTTGCGGGCTGTCGATATCGCCGTTCCCGAAAATGGGGATATGGATGCGGGGATTATTTTTCACTTTGGCGATCAGGCTCCAGTCGGCCTCGCCTTTGTACATCTGGCAGCGGGTACGGCCATGGATGGTCAGTGCTTTCACACCCACGTCCTGGAGGCGTTCAGCTACCTCTTCGATGTTTTTGGTAACATCGTCCCAGCCCAGGCGGGTTTTTACCGTTACGGGCAGATTGGTGGATTTAACGCAGGCCTCTGTGAGGCGCACCATCAGGGGCACGTCTTTCAGCACGCCTGAACCGGCGCCTTTTGCTACAATGCCTTTCACGGGACAGCCGAAATTGATGTCGAGCAGCTCCGGTTGGGTGACGTCCACGATTTTCGCCGCCATGGCCATGCGTTCTTCATCGCCTCCGAAAATCTGGATGCCGGTGGGCCGCTCCTCGTCGAAAATATCGAGCTTTTTACGGCATTTGATGGCATCACGGATGAGCCCCTCGCTGGAAATGAACTCGGTATACACCAGGTCGGCCCCGTTGGCCTTGCATACCACACGGAACGGCGGGTCGCTCACGTCTTCCATGGGCGCGAGCAGCAACGGGAACTCCGGCAGCGTTATCTGATCAATCTTTACCATTTGCGGCTGCAAAAATACGGTAAAAAATAAAGCAGGATGCCCGTTTTGACGGACACCCTGCAGTTTTTGGGGTCAAGGGGGCGCTTATTTGCCCCAGATGGCGCTAAAGCGGCCGTTATTATCGTAGTTCTGTACCTTGATGAGGCGAAGCCCCTCGGCGCTGAACTGGTTGAATTTGCTCTGATACCCGGCAGACGTCATGCCGTAGTAAGCGGCGTAATTGTTCTTTTTCGGGCGCCACACGCCACCTACGGTGCTGCCGTTCACGTTGATGCTGCGCAGCTCCCAGTTGGGGTACAGCTCGTCGAATTTCTTGTCGAAATCCGTTCCCTTCATGCCGTAATAGAGATAAAAACCGTTGTCGTTCGGCTTGTTCACGAACACGGCCGCGTGGTAGCGTTTGCCGTTCACCATGTAGTCCACGTGTTCCTGCACATGCCATTTTTTATTGACTACATAGTCTTTCCAGAGGGCGTCGAAATTGGCGTCGTCGCGGTTATGCACCGATGCGGCGCTTTGACCCGCGGGTTTCTTTTCCCAGATGGCGGAGAAGCGGGGATTGCCGCTGCCGTCTTTCGTGACAGACAGCTGGCGGGGGCGGTAGCCCTGCTGGTCGTAGCTGTTAAAATAGCTTTGATAAGTGCTGCCGGTCATATAAAAGCGGGCATACCAGGCGCCGGGCAGGCCCCACTGGAAAGAGCCGGCCGCATACAGGTTGCCGCCGTTCCGGTCTACGCTCACCGTTTGCAGGGCCATGCCCATACCGGTGTAATAGCCCCAGAATTTGTTTACCAGGTCGAGCGGAACGTTATGGAAGCTGGGGTAGAAGGGGGCGAACAACCTTGCATACGGTGTGGTGGCTTCGAGGTCGTAGCAGTCCACGCCCGAATGATTATACGAGCCGTAGGGGTCGATGCGCACCCATTCGCCGCTGTGGCCGGAGCGGGTGTCCTGCACCCGTACCTCAAAATGCAGGTGTACATTGAAAGAGCGCGTATCGGGATTTTTGAGGGTGCCGTCGTCGTTGAGGATTACGCCGATGCCGCCGGAGCCGGTGTTGCCGGCATAGGCGAGAAACTGACCGGCCTTCACGATATCGTTCACCTTTACGGCGATCTTCTGGCTGTTGGTGCCCCAGCAAAGCGCGCTGGTAGTGCCGTTGGTGGCGAATGCCTTGTATTTGCCGCTGGTGGCTTTCGCTTTGGCGCGGTCGTTATCATACCCGTTGCGCAGGTGGAGATACGTGCTCCGGTACTTGTAACCGTCGGGGGCGGTGTGCTCCACGGTGATAATGTTGCCGCCGCCGTCAGACCACTTCACGTCGATCACCTTGCCGGGCGCAATGGCATACACGCCGAAAGTGGGATCTTCTCCGGCCGCCACCGACGTTTTGCCGTAGTCGATAGCGCGATGGGCGTCGTTGGCGCCGTCGTCGTCATTGTCCCAGCTGTAATAAAAGCCCTGCCATACGCCGGTACTGCTGTTTTTGTAAGGCAGGTACAGCGGCATGTGCGCTTTCACGGAGTTGTACACGGGCTCCAGGTCGGCCTCCACCACGGGCGCCGCGCAAACGGCGGCGCGCATCATTCGGGCTACACCGGGCGCATCGGCTTCGGTGAACACCAGTTGTTGCACCGGCTGCATGCTGCGCGTGGCGGTGATTTTCTTGAGGGCGCCTACCTTCGGGCGATTGGTGGCCTCATCGCCATCCGGACCCTGCGGCTGGGGCGTCTGCAATTTTTTTACACGTTGATACAGAACTTCCTGTGCATTCTCTTCTTCCTGCGGAATCTGCTGTGCGCCGGCGTAAGAGCAGCAGAGCGCTGCAGCCATGGCGAGAAAAATGGATTTCATAAAAACTTGGTTTGGGGTGTTAACAATTAAATCGGGCCGCAAACTAGGCCCATTTCAGAACATGTAAAAGACATATCTGGTATCTGGTATGGATGCGGGGATAACTGGCGGGAAATACTTCATGGCCTGCGGAGTCATCCGCCGTTACGGCCTCTTTCGAAGGGATACAGCCGTTGCACTACATCCGATTGCAATACTTTCTTGGTGTCTGCATCCATCGCAGAAAGCCTGCCGGTAAAGGCGGCGCCGGTATCCACGTTCCACACGTTGCAGCCGTTCATCGGCACGTCCTGGTGATAGTTGATAGTGGGGGTGTGGCCGATGTAAATTTCACGGAAGAGTTTCAAGCGCTTGGGGTAGAGCAGCGAGTTGGTGGAAAGGCGTTTATCCATGCTGAGGGCCATTTCCCAAAGGGTGCGGTCCCACATGAAGTCGGTTTTGTCGCGTTCCTTGCCGGGCCCGTGCATGGACGTGAAGCCGGCGTGAATGTAGAGCCGGTTTTGTTCGTCTTCGTAGTAATGGCGGAGCTTGTAGAAGAAGCGCAGATGTGTTTGCCGTTCTTCCCGCGGAATGGCGGCATAGCTGTCTACCGTCGATTGCCCGCCGTGAAACAGCCATACCGGGTCGGCCTCGCGACCGCTGAGCCAGGTTTCGCACCAGTCGTCGTGATTGCCGCGCAGGAAGATGCAATTGTGCTGTTTTTCGAATTCGATGAGATAGGCGATGACCTGGGCGGACTGCGACCATCCGTCTACATAATCGCCCACGAAAATGAAGCGGTCATCTTCGCGCGGGGCAATTTTGCCGAGCAGTTGTTCCAGCGCCCGGAGTGCGCCGTGTATGTCGCCGATCACGATGGTTCTGGGCATGAGTGAGTGTATCCGGGATGATTAAAGGAATTGTTGTAGTAATGCTGCGGTTGCCGAATGTTCGGGCATTTTAAACTGCGCTCCAAAAAACACTTTCACGAACCTGATGTTACCCAGAATCTGCTGGTTGAATTCTTCGAGCTCCGCTGCCGGTACCCATAATTCGTTATGTATTTCGCCGCCGACATTTTGTACTGCATACCGGTCGAGAAAAACGGTGGGCAGATCGAAGGCGGTAACAATACCGCAATAGCCGGAGAACTCGTCGTTGGTATTCCATTCCAGTGCGATCTGTTCTGCATACGGCTGGTTGGTAACCGGGTAAAAAATCGGTTGCCAGAATAGCCGCGGCGGAAACGCGGTTGAATCACTATCCAATATTAACGCCAGCTCTTTGGTGCCGACGGGGCGATATAACGTTGTAATATCCATCAATGCCAGTCCTTTTACTGTTTAAATGAATACTTCAACATCGAATAAACCACCGAATCCCAGAATCGCCCCATCAGGAATTCGTGTTCCCTGAAGTGCCCTTCTTTCACGAAGCCCGATTTTTCGAGCAGCATGGCGGATGCGGTGTTGCCGGGGTCTATGATGGCGGCTATGGAATGCAGTTTCAGCTCCGCGAAGCCGTACCTGATCACCTCGGCCAGCGCTTCCTTCATTATGCCTTTCCCTTGCATGGCCGGGTGAAGGATATAACCCACTTCGGCGCGGAAATGCTCCTTGAGGATGTTCACAAAACCGATGGTGCCGATGAGCTCGTCTTTCCCTTTTTCCGTGATGGCCCAGGTGATGCCGTCATTTTTACCGGCCGTCTCGTTACACAGGTCGATCAGCGCGAGGGTGTCCGCTTCGTTTCGGTGCAACGGGCGGGGAATGAACTGCATCATTTCCGGGTCGGAGCGCAGTACGAAAAGCTGCGGGGCGTCTGCAGGCCGCAGCTGGCGCAGCGCGAGGCGCGGGGTGGCCAGCTCAGGGAAGGGGGTGAATTGAACGTTCAGCATTTTGTGAAAATAAGATAATGTTTCTGTATTATTTTCGCGTGACCGTAAACGGGCGTATCCACCGAAAATGTTTGTATGAAAAAGAATCTTCCGCTCACTTGTTGGTTCCTATTGATAGCCACAATGGCAATCGCGCAGCAACGCGCGCCTAATATCATTTTTATTTATGCGGACGACCTCGGAGTGGGGGAATTGGGCGCTTATGGCCAGCAGAAAATCAAAACGCCGCACCTCGACCGCCTGGCCAAAGAAGGCGTGCGCTTTACGAACTTTTATACGAGCACGCCGGTATGCGCCCCGGCGCGGTGCATGCTGCTGACAGGCCGCCATGGCGGGCATTCTTACATCCGCGGCAACTACGAACTGGGGGGCTTCGCGGATTCGCTCGAAGGCGGGCAGATGCCCCTCCCCGAAGGTACCCTCACAGTGGCCAAAATGTTGCAGCAGGCCGGCTACCGTACGGCCGCCGTGGGCAAATGGGGGCTGGGCATGCATAACACTACGGGCAGCCCCAACGCGCAAGGCTTCGATTATTTCTATGGATATCTCTGCCAGAAGCAGTCGCATAATTTTTATCCCAGCCACCTGTGGGAAAACGGGCGTTGGGATTCACTGAGAAACCCGCCGATGGACGTGCATAAACGCCTCGACGCCGCCAGGGCCACCGACGCGGATTTTGCGGCGTACGGCGGAAAGGAATACGCGATAGACGCGATGACGGGCAAAGCGCTCCGCTTCATGCAGGAAAGCGCCAAAAAACCGTTCTTCCTCTACCTGCCTTACACCCTCCCGCACGTGTCGCTACAGGCGCCGGATGCGGCCGTAAGGGCGTACGTGGGAAAGTTCGATGAAAAGCCATACTACGGCCAGGACGGGTATACGCCGGCGAAATACCCGCTCAGCACCTATGCCGCCATGATCACCTACCTCGACACGCAGGTCGGCATCATCATGGAACAGGTTAAAAAACTCGGGCTCGACGGCAATACGGTGATCATGTTTTCGAGCGACAACGGGGCCACGTTCAACGGCGGCGTCGACGCCAAGTTCTTCAACAGCGTGAGCGGCCTGCGGGGCCTCAAAATGGACCTCTACGAAGGCGGCATCCGCGAACCGCTGATCGCCCGCTGGCCGGGGAAAATCCCCGCCGGCAGCACTTCTTCACTGTTGTCCGTGCAATACGACATGATGGCGACTTTCGCGGCCATCGCCGGCATCAAAGCCCCGGCGAACGACGGCATCTCCCTGCTGCCGGCCATGACGGGCAATACACGGCAACAGGCGCAAAGACCTTACGTGTATTTCGAATACCCGGAAAAAGGCGGGCAGGTGGCCATCCGCATGGACAACTGGAAGGCGATCAAAACCGGGCTGAAAGCGAACCGCAACAATCCCTGGGAGTTATACGACCTCGCGGCCGATCCGGCGGAAGAAAAAAATATTGCCGGTCAGCACCCTGCCTTGTTGCGGCAATTCGACGCCATCGTGAAAAAAGAGCACCGCCCGGCGCATATCAGGGAATGGGAATTCCTCGACCCGAAAGTGGCCGCAAAGCCTTGACACCGCTCATCCCGCAGGCGCTGAAATAACATGCATCCGTGATGGAAAATTGTTATATTGGAGATTTTTATCTCCACGTCTGATTATGAAAAAAGTATTAGCATTCTTTTTATTACTGGCACAGGCCTCGTTCGCGCAACAGGCCGATGTGATCATCTACGGCGGCACATCCGCCGCCATTACCGCCGCCGTGCAGGTAAGGCAGATGGGTAAATCCGTGATCGTGGTATCGCCCGATACGCACCTGGGCGGCCTCTCGGCCGGCGGGCTCGGCTTTACCGATACGGGCGACAAATCCGTGATCGGCGGGCTTGCCCGCGAATTCTACCACCGCGTGTACCAGCACTACCAGCAAGCACAGGCCTGGCAATGGCAGCAATCATCCGAATACGGCAACAAAGGGCAGGGCACGCCGGCGATGGACGGTTCCGAGCGCACCATGTGGATATTCGAGCCGCACGTGGCCGAAAAAGTGTTCGAGGATTTCGTGAAGGAACATCACATCACGGTACTGCGCAATGAATGGCTGAACCGCGAAAACGGCGTGGTGAAAAAGAACGGCGCCGTCATTTCGTTTACCACCCTCAGCGGGAAGACGTTCAAAGGAAAAATGTTCATCGACGCCACGTACGAAGGCGACCTGATGGCCGCCGCCGGCGTAAAATACCATGTGGGCCGCGAAGCCAACAGCGTGTACAACGAAACCTTCAACGGCACTCAAACAGGTGTGTTCCATCACGGCCACCACTTCGCCATGAAAATCAGCCCCTATCAAGTACCCGGCGACCCGAAAAGCGGCCTGCTGCCGAAGATTTCCGACCAGCCGCCGGGCGTGAAAGGAGAGGGTGACAAACGCATCCAGGCCTATTGTTTCCGGATGTGCCTGAGCAATCACCCGGACAACCGCCTGCCGTTCCCCAGACCCGAAGGGTACGACCCTGCGCAGTACGAGTTGCTGCTGCGGGTGTTCGACAGCGGGTGGCGCGAAACGTTCGCCAAATACGATCCCATTCCCAACCGGAAAACAGACACCAATAACCACGGGCCTTTCAGCACAGACAATATCGGGATGAACTACGATTACCCGGAAGCGTCGTACGCCCGCCGCAGGGAAATCATCGCAGAGCACGAGCGCTACCAGAAAGGGCTGCTGTATTTTATGAGCAACGACCCGCGCATGCCGGCCAACGTGCAGCAGAAAATGCAGCAGTGGGGCCTGCCGAAGGATGAGTTCAAAGACAACAGCGGCTGGCCGCACCAGCTGTATATCCGCGAAGCGCGGCGCATGATCGGCCGGGCGGTGATGACCGAGCATGAAACGCTCAACAAAAAACCGGTGCTGCAGCCGGTGGGCATGGGCTCCTACACGCTCGACGCGCACCACGCGCAACGCTACGTGACGCCGGAAGGATTCGTACAAAACGAAGGCGACATTGGCGTGCATGCCAAACAGCCCTACAAAATCGAATACGGCGCCATCATCCCGAAAAAAGAAGATTGCAGTAACTTGCTGGTGCCGGTGTGCGTATCCAGTTCCCACATCGCCTATGGCTCCATCCGCATGGAGCCGGTATTCATGATTTTGGGACAAAGCGCCGCCACAGCGGCAGTACAGGCGATCGACAGCCGCAAGGCCGTGCAGGATATCGATTACGAAAAACTAAAAGCGCGATTGCTGAAAGATAAACAACGCCTGAGCAAACCCATTTAAAACAACGAACGATGAGATTTCTGACAGTGTTGCTGTTGCTGGCCGCTACCAGCGGTTTTGCACAGACCCGCAAACCGAACGTGATTTTTATTTTCTCCGACGATCATGCCTTCCAGGCCATCAGCGCCTATGGCGGCAAACTGGCGCAAACGCCGAATATCGACCGCATTGCGCGGGAAGGGGCGCTGTTCAAAAACGCCCTTGTCACCAATTCGATCTGCGGGCCCAGCAGGGCCACGCTGCTCACGGGTAAATACAGTCACAAGAACGGCTATACGCTGAATGAGAAGAAATTCGATGTGGCGCAGATGCTCTTTCCCAAAGTGCTGCGGCAGCACCAGTACCAAACCGCCTGGATAGGCAAGTGGCACCTCGGCAGCATGCCGGAAGGCTTCGACTACTGGCGCATTCTGCCGGGGCAGGGACATTATTACAACCCGGACTTTATCGAGATCGGCGAGAAAAAAGAAAAAGTGCCGGGATACGTGACCAACCTGGTGACCGATTTTTCCATCAACTGGCTCGAAAAACGCGATACGTCCAAACCCTTTATGCTGGTGGTGGGCCACAAAGCCACGCACCGCGAGTGGCTGCCCGACCTGCAGGACCTCGGCGCGTACGACAACATTAACTTCCCGCTGCCGCCGAATTTCTACGACAGCTACGCCAACCGGAAGGCCGCCTTGAACCAGGATATGAGCATCGAAAAAACGATGCGCCTGCAGGAAGACCTGAAGGTACATGCCAACTACGACCGCGTGATCTACAACCGGTTTACGCCGGAAGAGAAAAAAGCTTTCCGCGCTTATTACGAAGACAAAGTGAGCAAAGAGTTCGATGAGAAGAAGCTCAGCGGCAAAGCCCTCACCGAATGGAAATACCAGCGCTACCTGAGAGATTACCTGGCCACGGCCAATTCCCTCGACCGGAACATCGGCCGCCTGCTCGATTACCTCGACAAATCCGGGCTGGCGGAGAACACGGTAGTGGTGTACGCATCCGACCAGGGCTTTTACCTGGGCGAGCACGGCTGGTTCGATAAACGTTTCATTTACGAGGAATCCCTTAAAACGCCGTTCGTGGTGCGCTATCCCGGCGTCATCAAACCGGGCACGGTGGTGAACGAGCTGATGACGAACATCGACTGGGCGCCCACCATCCTCGATATTGCAGGCGTAGCCACACCGGCGGAGATGCAGGGCACTTCATTCATGCCCCTGGTAAAACAGGGAGGCAATAAAGCCAACTGGCGCAAAGGCGCTTATTACCACTATTACGAATTCCCCGAGCCGCATCACGTGTACCCGCACTTCGGGCTGCGCACGGCTCGCTATACCCTCGTGCGGTTTTACGGCCAGGCAGATACCTGGGAGCTGTACGACCTGCAGAAAGACCCGCAGCAGGTGAAAAACCTGTACGGCGAAAAGGGATACGAAAAAATCACGGCGGGGCTGAAGCAGCAGCTGCGCCAGCTGATCAAAACGTACGACGATAAAGAGGCGCAGGCCATCATGGAAAAAGGCTGATGCCGGCCGCTATGGCAACCGCACCGTTTTGCCGGTTCTGGCGGATGTTTTGGCCGCTTCCAGGATGCGGACTACGGTAACGTTGTTGGGTAATGAATAGAGGCCGTCGCGGGCGACCTTAATTTTTCCTCTCACCACATCGAACAGGTAACGGAAGGGATCTTCATACACGGGGATATCTGCAGCCGTTACCTGTTTTTTTATGGCCGGCGTTTTTTCGTTATTGCGCAGCAGCAGCGTGTTTTTATCCGGCGCAAATACGTAGCCTTTATCGCCGTACACTTCCATGTCTTTCCTCGAAAAGGGCCAGTTCCACGACGCCTGGATGATGCATTGCGCGTCGCCGTAGTCTACCACAATGGTGGCATCGTCGTCTACCTTCGGGTATACCTGTGGTTTGAACTGCCGGGTAACGGCGGTGACCGCAACGGGTTGCCGGCCGCGCATGAGGCGGGTCATCAGGTTAGCGCCGTAGCAGCCGAAGTCTACCAGCGCGCCGCCGCCGTTGCCGATGGGATCGGTAAGCCAGGCCAGGAATTCCGGTCCGCAGCCGATCTCTTTGGGGCCCTGGTGGCCGTCGTGAATCACCACTTTGCGGACGGTGCCGGCATAGGCGCTGTCGAGGCACAGCTGGAACGTTTTTTCAACGGAAGGGTACCAGCTGGTTTCGAAGTTGGTGAGCAGGTGGATGCGGTGCTTTTCGGCGAGCGCCTGCATGCGGAGGGCATGTTGGAGGCTTACGGCCAGCGGTTTTTCGACCATGACGTGAATGCCGCGGGGGGCGCAGGCTTCCACAACCGAAAGGTGGCTGAACACCGAACCGAAACCCAGCACAGCTTCGGGCTTTACGGCGTCGAGCATGGCAGGGAGGCTGGTATGGAACAGCTTTTCCGGAAGGTTGTAGCGCCGCGCCGATTGGCGGGCCAGCGCCGTATCGGGCTCATAGATGCCGCATAGTTCCAGGTCGCCTTTGTTGCCCCGGCCCAATATCCACCCCGAATGCCCGTGGCTGATACCGGCTACGGCTACACGAAGTTTTTGCGCATGGGTGTGGAACGGGCAAAGCAGGAGAATGAGGAAGCATATTTTTCGCATAGTTACAATATAAGGCGTTCGGGGTAAAAATGGATAGCATTCGTGGCAAAAACGCCATGTAAAAACCGGGGCTTTTTGTAGATTTGGACATGCAACAGCCACCTGATCCCCAAAAAATAGCGGCACAGCTGAAGTGCCCTTCCGGTGAAGACGGCCTTATGACCGCAAAAAAAATGAATGAGAACAATGCCGGCATTATCCGTGAAACGTTGCTTCGCCTGCAGCCGGTGAAACATGCCGAGGTGCTGGAAATCGGCCCGGGCAATGCATCGCACCTGAAACAGGTGCTGGCGCTGGCCACCGGCATCAGCTATACGGGCATCGATATTTCTGAAACAATGCTGGAACAGGCGCATGCCCTGAACGCGGCGCACCTGAAGCGGGCTTCTTTCCGCCTGGGAGACGGCGTCAACCTGCCTTTTGAAGACGGGCGTTTTCACACCATCTTCACCGTCAACACTTTTTATTTCTGGGCAAATCCTTCGCAGCAGCTAGCGGAAATCAAAAGGGTGCTGCGCCCCGGCGGCCGTTTCGTACTGTCGATGGGCAGCAAAAGGTTTATGGAAAACCTGCCTTTTACGGCGTTTGAATTCAGGTTATACAACGAGCCGGAAGTGGAGGCGCTGCTCCGCGAACAGGGCCTGACAGTGGAGCGGACGGAGTTCTACTTCGAGCCCGGCCCGGATGGGATGCAGAAGGAATTCATGATTTTTACGATCACGAAATAACGCCCGGAGGATCGCTTTCCCGGTCAAAATGTGAAAACCGGCATGCCCGCAGGGGATGGCCGCAGGTGTTTTTTTCTTTATCCGGGAGTGGAAGCCGGCGTGCGCGGTGACTATTGCGGAGCGCAACGTGCACCACCTATTTGATCAGGTATCTTTTCTTGAACGCGGTGGGATTTTCACCGTTCAGTTTTTTAAACACTTTATTGAAGTAGGAGAGTTGGTCGAAGCCCGTGCTGAAACAGGCTTCACCCACCGTTTTGTCTTGCAGCAGCAGGTTCTTGGCCTGGTTGATGCGGCAATGGTTCACAAAATCGGTGAAGGTCATACCCGTCTGTTTTTTGAAATACCGGCAGAACGCGGCGGTGGTCATGTGCACCTGCGCCGCCATGAAGTTCACGTCGGGCTTCAGGTGGTAGTGCGCGTCCACATAATCGTAAATCACCTGCATCCGGTCTTTGTCTTTATCCTTTTGCTGCTGGTTGTAACTGTTCACTTCGCTGTTCAGCCGCACCACTTCTTTGCTGGTGGCCATGAGCTGGAAAATTTCGAGCAGGCAGATCAGCTGGGCGAAGTGTTCCATTGCCGGCATCTGTTTCAGTTTTTCCGCCACCTGCCGTTTCGTTTCCCCGCTGAAGCAAAGCCCGTACCGCGCCTGCCGGAACAGTTCGTGGATGGCCGCCATTTCCGGCGCTTGCAGGAATTGATCGCCGAGAAAGTCTTCCCGCAACTGGATCACAATCTGGTTCACCTCATGGCTGAGGCCGTAGTCGAAATTCAGGTGCGGCACGTCCGGCCCGATGAAAATCAGGTCGTTGTCGTGGTAGTTGCTCAAATGCTGCCCCACATGGCGCGTTCCCGAGCCGCCTTCCACGTATACGATTTCATACTCCGGATGAAAATGCCAGTAGAAGCACTTTTTTGTGCACGATGTATTCAGCCGGAAAGATTTCCCCGTGTCCGGGCGGATTTCTTCCAGTTCTATTTTATGCATGATTTTACCAGTATCCGGCAAAAATACGACTTTTTGAAATCAATACAGTGCAAATAATGGTCATTACAGGCGTAGGCGGGAGGCGGCGGCTGAAATAATTTTGCATCATGCATTTCGCTTATTCACTTCCCATCCGGATAACCAGGGTTTACCGCATCGCACTGAGCATTTTCTTTTTCATACAGGGCATCGTGTTTGCCAGCTGGGCAAGCCGTATCCCGGATATCAAAACAAGCTTGGGCCTGAGCGACGCAGCATTGGGCGGCCTGTTGCTGGCGCTGCCTGCGGGGCAGCTGGCCGGGATGGGGCTGTCGGGTTACCTGGTGGCCCGTTTCGGCAGCCGCATCGTTTTGCTGATTGCCGCGTTCCTCTATCCGGGATCGCTGCTGTTGCTGGGGGCGGCGCCCTCCGTGATGCTGCTGGCCGCGGCGCTCGTCGTTTTCGGCCTGTGCGCCAACCTGATGAATATTGCGGCCAATACCCAGGCTGTTGGGGTGGAAATGTTGTACCGCCGCAGCATCCTCGCCAGTTTCCACGGGTTGTGGAGCCTTGCCGGGTTTACGGGCGGGCTGGTCGGCGGTCTCATGGTCGCGCAGCAGCAGACGCCTTTCGTGCACTACCTGATCATCTTCAGCCTGTCGATCGTACTGGCCGTTGTGGCTGGCGCGTACCTGCTGCCGAGGGACGTATCGAAAAAGGACAAGACCGGGCGGATTTTCGTGAAGCCCGATAAAAATATCGTGGTGCTGGGGCTGATCACCTTTGCCTGTATGATCTGCGAAGGCACGATGTTCGACTGGAGCGGCGTGTACTTCGAGCAGGTGGTGCACGCGCCCGTTACCTGGAGCAGGCTGGGCTTCATCGCTTTCATGAGTACCATGGCCGGCGGGCGTTTCGTGGCCGATTACTTCATCACGAAATTCGGCACACAGCGCATCCTGCAATGCAGCGGCCTCATCATCCTCAGCGGTTTGCTGCTGGCGGTCATCTTCCCGTATATGGTCACCAGCACCATCGGCTTCTTGCTGGTGGGCATGGGCGTGGCCTCGGTAGTGCCCATGAGCTACAGCCTGGCGGGGCGTTCCAAAACCATTCAGCCCGGCGTGGCGCTGGCGATGGTATCGTCTATCGGTTTCCTGGGATTTTTACTGGGCCCGCCGCTGATCGGTTTTGTGGCGGAAGGGTATGGCCTGCGGTGGTCGTTTACATTGATCGCCGTGCTGGGGTTGGGCACTACCTTGCTGGCCGGCAGTTTGAAGAAGTTTGAATAGGCTGATAGCACGGTGCAATAGCAGAGAGAACTATAAAATCAGCAATGCCGGCCCAATGGACCGGCATTGTCATTCCGGCGAATGAGCCGGGAAAGCATGTATCGCATCCCCATTGGTGCAACTTCGGCCCGGCTGCATTGCAGGTCCGACTTTTACTTTTTTCGGTGCCGCCACTTCGCGCAAATGCGTTACTGCGGTATATCTGCACGGTTATATGTTAACTAATTATCAATAATTTTTACCAACCAGGTGTTCTGATGAATGCTACAGGTGTGGCATTTATTTAATATTATGTATTGTTTACATAACTGTGCGTATTCCTCCCGAGATTATTTTATTTACAGTTCAGCGAACGACTACCTTATTGACCCTTTCATGAAAACTGTGAACCCTTTAATGCCGCAGCTGCAAATGCGGTTTCCTGTTAAAGATGTGCCTCCAGCGGAAATTCACGTGACCGCTGAAATTCCACCGGAGTACAGAATGTATCTGCATCCCTTTTGCCAGGCGGTGATGGAAACTTCTCCTTTTGTAGACGTGCTGCACCAAGTGGTGGAAGTCAATGGATTTACAATTTGCAATCATGTTTTCATCGCCAAAAAAGACACCCTGCTGGAGCCATTTTCTCCAGAACCACTGGCTACCCTGCATTGTATGATCAAGGGAAGCATCAAATGCGCCATGGACGCCTCCGGAATTTTCTGGCTGCGGTCTGGCCAGTTCAGCTTTTTTCAGGTTAACAGCGTGCCCCATAAAGTCTGGCTGACGAAAGACCAGGTGTACGAATCTTTTCATATCGACTTTTCGCGGGAGCAGCTCGAACGGCTATCGCCCTATTCCGAAGTGGTACAGGTATTGCTCGAGAAAGCGCGGCTGAACCAGCCTGCTTACCTTTTGCCGCGCGCCGGCATTATGCACAGCCGGTATTACGCATTGATCACAGATATCCGCAATGCGCATCCTGCTCATAAAATGTGGAAGATCGAAGTGCCCGCCAATGTTGCGCTGCTCCTGGCTATTGCACTGAAAGAAACGGATACGCCGGGGCTTCATGAAGAAGACGATCAGCAATTGTTCGCCACCATCCGCGCACATGTACTGAATAACCTGCAGAAAGACCTCGGGAATGCTGCGATAGCGCGGAATTACTGCATCAGTATCTCCAAACTGAAACAGGGTTTTAGTAAATTATACGGCGAATCACTGCAGTCGTTCGTGCGGCGGACACGCCTGGAAGCCGCCAGGGAACTGATTACTGGTACGCAGCAGAGCCTGCAGAAAATTGCGGGCATGGTGGGTTACGCAGACTATGGTAACTTTTCCCGCCGCTACCGCGCGCACTTCGGGTACCCGCCCAGCGAGGAACAGCGCAATGTCTAGTCAGCCAACAAGAATGTCCGATCAGCCATTTTATTTTTATGTTAATTGTCCGAATTTTATAGAAGCGATTAACCTGGGGAAATACATTCATAGACGGTTACAGTGAATATTTAACTCCACCCGACCAGTTAAATAACGGGACTGTGTTTACTTTTTTCGACGTCAGCTTTATTGTGCTAAAACCCAAATCCCATTATTCCATGACAACAGAGACCCTGGAGCGGTTGCAGCGGATCGATCATCTCATCCGTATAAAAGCAACGGGCACTCCATCCAGTTTAGCCGGCAAAATAGGAATTTCTGAAAGGTGCTTGTACAAGTACCTGAACCTGATGAAAGACTTTGGCGCCCCTATTAAATTTTCTAATTCCAGGCAGAGTTATTATTACGATGAGGCGGGATATTTCAAGATATCCTTCCGGTTCAAGCACGAAGCAGCGAAGTTGCTGGTGCTGCCCTGGCTGGTCACTGCGATCTGTTAACCCTTAAACCTTACATATGGAAACGCCTGAGATCATCCCCTCCACCACCGTTGCCACGGAGCAGCCTGTCATTCCCCAAAAGGCTGTGAAGAAGGGCGGCAAGCGGATCGGGTATTATTATATCATACTAAAAAGCCTGAAGAAAAGCCGGAAGAACGATGTGGTAAAATGTTTTTACATCAGGGGGCTGACGAAGTTCGGACTTTGTGTGATCAAGGAAGGGAGCTTCGGGGAAAGTAAAGACGGGGAGGGCCGCGATATCCGCGACCGGCTCAAATGGCAGGAGCTGCTGCACGGGCAGCTGCAGCACAAAGTAAGGATGCCGGGACTGCTGGGAAGTTTCGAAGAGAACGGGAATTATTACCTGGTGATGGATTACATCAAGGGTCAGCCATTATACAAATTCTTTAAATCCAGGGGATTGACCATGCGCGACCACCTGCTGGCCGGCGACAAAACGGCCGTTCGCTTCTTCGGCTACATGGTCCAGCTGGTGGATATTCTCAATGCGCTGCACAAAAACCATATCGTTCACCGCGACGTTACCCCGAGCAATTTTATGGTAACGCCACGGGGTAAGGTGGCGGTCATCGATATGGAACTGAGTTATTCGCTGAAGGACCAGTTTCCGTCGCCGCCGTTCCAATTGGGCACGTTTGGTTATATGTCGCCGGAGCAGGAAGCCACGCAGGCGCCTTCTGTGCACGACGATGTGTTTTCGGTGGGGGCGATCATGCTGAATGCGTTTACCGGAATTTCACCGGCGAAGCTGTTGCGCGACAAGCCGGAGGTGATACGGCAGCGGGTGAATTTTTTTATTCGTGATGCGGCGCTGGCCGGTATATTGTTAGGCTGCTTCCATCCCGTGCCAGGTGAAAGGATCAGCATGGTGGATCTGAAGGCGGCGCTGAACGGATACCGGGGCCGGATGAAAAAACAAAAGGAGATCTTGGTGCCGGTTGCGGGGGGCTTTCACGGGAGCGAATTACGGGACGCAGTACAGGAGGCGATAGAAAATCTGGCGACGCCGCTACTTTGTGATCCGGAAAAGGGCTGGTTTGCTGAAGACATGAAATCCGTTGCCGACGAGAAACGCCAGATGAATAAATCGTGGTATGCCAGTGTCAGCCGCGGAGCCGCTGGTATTATCTATTTCCTGGCGATGGCGAAGCGCGGGGGGATGGATATATCTGCATGCACGGGGGCTATTCATGAAGGGAGCAGACTGATCGACGTCAAATATCTGCAACGTACGGACAAGGTTATGCCGGGGTTGCATCTCGGCGCAGACGGTGTGGCGGTATCGTTGTATATGGCGCAGGAAAGCCATCTGGCGGCAGACTTGCCGGGTTGCCAGGAAAATGTGCCGTCACTATTGGGGAAGCCGGCGGAACGCCTGGGCATTGCACAGGGAATGGCCGGGCAGGGTATTGCAAATCTCATTTGCGCCCCGGTGATGGATGCTGTTGTTTTGCATGAGCGCCTGTCGGATATCTCGGCGGCGATTGTGAGCCGGCAGGAAAAAGACGGAAGCTGGAATACCAGGCGCTCCTCAAAGAAGGCGCATTTCTCCAAAGGGTTCGCCAACGGAGCGGCGGGAATAGTATATTTTTTGCTGGAGTATGCGAGCCGGTGGCGCGATGCCAACGCGGCAGAAGGGGCACTGAGAGGATTGCAATGGCTGCGGAATAAAGCCGGGTACCGGCGGCCCGGCGTGGCCGCGTGGCCTTTATCCGCAGCAAAGGTAGTGGAGCCTTGGTGGTGCGATGGCCTGGCCGGAATCGCGCTGCCGTTCATGAAAGCTTTCCAGTTATACGGGGATCCGCGGGATAAAGACACCGCCTGCAGTATGCTGCGTTCGCTGCCGCCTGATATTATCGGCAATTCGCTGGGACAGTATGAAGGGCTTGCCGGTTTAGGTGAAACTTATCTCGAAGCGTTCCGGGTATTCAGGGAAGAGATTTGGTGGGAGCGGGCACAGCATATCGCAAGTGTTATCATGCATTTGAAAAAGACGGATAGCCGCGGCCGGCCGTATTGGCTGGCGGGACATGAAAAGTACCCCGTAGCCGGTTTTATGATCGGCAATACCGGCGTATTGCACTTTTTGCTGAGATGCAGTTTCCGGGACCGGATCGGCTTTCCCTTTTTGCCCCGGTAATCATCGTATCTTTTCTTTGTCGCCATTCGTGTTAAAACGATAAAGATGCCGGCGGACGATCTTGAGGGATTCGGTAAAATCACCTCCTAAAATTGATGAAACATTTATAAGCCGGCCATCGTGATCAGTCGTCACAGTCGTATCCCGTTGTTGCGCGGTAATTACCCCCAACACCTGCTGCTCTCCGGCGAGGGTTGTCAGTCGCTCCGGGCCGGGCTGCCAGGCCGATGCGCAGCCTTTTTTTGAATAGAATATTCTGAGCTCCCTGTTAATGCCTGCAAGAGAGAGCGGCCCGAGCGTTACCTCATCCGGCAGGCCGCCGTTCAGGAATATGTACGGGCCTATTTTCTCGATCATGTTTTTCGTATGAAGCCACCTTTTCAGTTCATTGTTCCCGTCATATAACACGGCAAATGATTTGCTTTTGCTGCGTGCGTTAGGCGCATACCTGGGATGGCAATGCGGCCATTCATTACTGATGATTTCAATTTCCCGTGCGCTGATCAGATAATGGATCGCACCACCCGATTTGGCGGCACTTTCTTCCAGGCCGTAAATAAACCAGAGACATTCCTGCATCCCGGTCCGGATATTGGCGCTGTCCCCGAAAATGATCAGATGCCCCGCATCGAACGACCATTTACCTTTTTCATTGATGACGCCCGTGTGTAACAGTGCCTGCCTCAGTTCCCTGAAGTTGCCCTGTATCCCGGAAATGACGAGACCTTTGGGGATTTCACCATACGCTGCTTTGGCCTCGGTCACGCCCGCTTGCAGGCGAAGCGAAAAATAGGCGCCTGTATCTTCTTTGCCGGAAACCTGGATCGCTATGCTGGCCCGCCCTTTCATGGTACATCCGTTTTCCGCCTGCCGGAAAAAAATTCCCGGAGGTCTTCTTTCACTGTGGCCGGAAAGGAGGATACCTTTTTGTAAACTTTCCCGCCGCTTGCGTAATAGCATACCGGTTTGTCGTTATAAAGTTCCAGGTCGTACGCCCGGTTCGTACTATCCAGAAAGAGGCGGCCGGGTATGACGGGCAGCTCGGTTTTTTCATCCCGGAAAAAGCTGTTGATCGTTTTTCGTCCGCCGTTGGATGAGATCACGATAAAATGATTCTTCAACAAGCGGCTTTTGTACCGGGATATGCTGGTAATTACTTTCGACCGGCAGGATGGACAGCTGGCCTGAACGGGAAGTATCAGTACGGCAATTGAATCTTTTTCGGAAAGGGCGTCGGCGGATGTCAGCGCTTTAAGACGGGAAAACAGCGTGTCCTGATCGGTCGATGCCGCGATCCGCTCGGTGCTCTCCGGGCGCGTTTTGGTATCGGCGCATGCGGAAACTGCCAGAAGCAGCGCAATTACCTGTATGGATTTTCTCATTATCACTTCGTTTTTAACTGGCCTAATAACATTTCAGGCTCTTTTTCATCGCTATAGGAAAGTCTGACAAAATGGATGGCATGTTCGTCTCTTTCATTCACCCGGGCGTATATTTCCCCATCCGGCGAAAAGAAGAGCGCGCTTGTTGAAATTCCTGACGGAACATCCGATTCACCGATAATCCTGAACTTTTCGTCGAGAATAATGAGCCGGGTTGGTTTGGTCCGGACCCTGGCGTCAAATGCCGCCTCGCTGATCCCGGATCGCATGACTCTCAGGTAACGTTTCCGGTGGGCGTCGAAATAAATGGAGGAATATGTATCCCGGATCAATACGTTTTTCAGTTTTCGTTTAGGGTCTTTTAGCTCGGCCTCGGAAAACCCCTCAATATCGCCGTTTTGGTGCCTGCTTTTTGCCAGGTACGCCTTATGGTGTTGCGCAAAATTCGTTTCATATATGCATGAATCCGCCATGAAGCTGAATACAAACCGGCCGCTGTCGTTGATGCAATAACTCTGGTCAAGAAAAACAGACCCGTATAGCCGGTCCGAATACCTCTCCGGATAGTGATATAACAGGCTGGCACTGTTGGCGCCCAGATCAAAATCATAGACCAGGCGCCATTTCCTGACAGAAGAAGGAGAGTTGCCGTCCGCGTAGGAACCGACGGCGGTGTAAAAATGCCCGTCCCGGACCACCGGCGGCGCATCTGTGGCAATTTCCGCAAGAGACAGTTTGGGATTGCGCAGAAAGCCGATGGAGCGGTATGCCTTGCGGGTACTGTCGATCAATGTCAGCTTGTTGACCGTGGCAATGAATATGGAGTCGAAACAGCTTACATACGCGCTGACCTTTCGCAGGTCTTTGGAAGGAAACAACCCGAGAATGGGAATGACCGTGATGTTTTTTCGCGTTTTGTATTCAAATATATTGATGGATACCGACCGTTTATCGTAGAAGGCAATGTAGGTGATACCTTTTTCGGTAAACAGGTTGAACGGTTTTACCCGGTTATAGGTATGCTCCGTCAGGGGGAAAGAAATCGTGTCTTGCAGGACCACGATGCCGACCCGTCCGTATTCCGGGGCGATAGGTATGTATTCGCTCCTGGCCGTTCCTGATTTTTCCTGGCAGCTCATAGTAAATACCATGGCTGCAAATGCAGCGATGCGAAGGGGAGAAAGTAACATTTGCCGTGTATTTTATTTAACAGGAAATAACGTTTCGTATCTTGTTGATACGAAACGTTATTGAAGTTCGGGAGGTTGCCGAGATAGCCGCCTGTTAAATATATACGGTCGTTACGCTAACTGTGAATACTCCCTGTACCTGGGTGTTGGAAAAACCCGGATCTAACGCAGTGGCTGAACCGGCCTGGTCAACACGGGTGGTAACAGTGTAGTCGCAAGCGTCTCCTGCGCCCAGCCGGCAGGTGAGATCCTGAGCACCGCCAACGCTGGACACGCGTAATGTGCCCGGTTGAGTTGCTACGTCATCGCCCGGATCTGCCGGAATGAATGCGGCGGTTACCGCAGAAGCAGCCAGGAGTACCAAACCTAAAATCGAGTACTTTTTCATGTGTATTTTTTTTAAAGGTTAAAAAGAGAAGTGCTATTTATATAAATGCTTTTCCCGGGAATAACAAAGCCGCTGCACAGTCTGGAATTCATCACAGAATTGGTCGCGGCAACTGTGTGAAAACGAAATTAAAATACCCCACTGTATAAAACGTACAGTGGGGTAGAATCGTGGCAAATTGTTTGAAGAACGGCGGCCGGGTTAGTTGGAGGAAGTGATGTCGGGTATGTTCAGTGATACCTTCCGGCCCCGGGTGTCTGTTCTGTAATAACCGCTGTGATCGATCAGCAGCCCTTCCGAAAATCCATATTTATGGCGGGTGTCGATATTGATGACTTTGCCGTTGTAATGTACGGTGATGATATTCCCGATGACTGTGTGGCCCGTAATTACCCGGCTGGCGTCAAAAAATGAAAGGGTTTTTCCGAGGGTGCTATCCGGAACTTTGTTGTGGTCATCATAATAATCCCGGTGCCAGCAGGGGGAATGTTTTGAATACAGAAGGAAATTGGCCAGGCTATCTTCTTTGATTTCTTGGGCAGACAGCCCAAACTTTGACCGGGCAAGGTCATTCCAGTCCGCGAGCGATCTGCCTGAACGGGTAATTTCTTCGGAGATGCCGCCATGCACAAAAACGATGTCTCCGATCTTTTCGATGATATTTTTGCTTCTGAGCCATTGGCCAAGTATGCTGGTTTGATCGTACATCCGGTAATATGGGTAGTCAAGTGCGGATGCGTTCCGGGTATATTTTTGCTGAACATAACGGAGGTCCCCGGAGAAATTCATCAGTTCGTGGTTGCCTAGTATGAAATGAACATGGCCACCGGCGTTTTTTGCTTTTTCTTCCAGCATGTAAATCAGCCAAAGGCATTCAGTCACCTGCTTTCCGCGGTCAAAGAAATCTCCCAGTAACACAAGATGGCCATTGCCGAACGTCCAGTTATATTTGTCGTCGATGATGCCATTTGCCTGCAGTAGCTGCCTGAACTGGCGGAAGTTCCCTTCTATGTCTGACACCGAAAAGATATTCCCGGTGTGTACGTATTCGGCCGGTGGCGGCAAAGCGTTTTTCCGGATGATTGTACTGAAGGTACGGTCGTGGCGGTCGGTTTGAACTGCTACCGTCAGTGGATGCATGTATGGGTACCGGTTTTTTTTTGCACCGTTTAACTGAACGGATAGCACATGCAGGCTGTCGTTCCCGAGGTATACATACGGCCCGTCAACCAGTTTGGCGATTTCGTGGCTTACATAGTCCGGGAATTCCCCGTTGTCTTCCCCTTTGCCGGTTTCGAGTGATGTTGCAGCGAACTTTCCTTCTGGATCAATGATGTAATAGGCGGGGAACTTCTCCACGAGGAAGTCTCTCAAGATGGCGGACGATTGCGCCATTTTTAAAATGCTGATTGACGGGAAGCTGTTACCGGTTGGTTGGCTGCCGGAAGCGCCGGTGGAATCAGGGATGAGTATGTTTTTGAATACGACTTGGCGCGCGCCGCTGAGGGAACCGGAAAGCTCTTTGATGGCATGCGCCATGGAGGCAGAAGCCGTATCGCCCTCTTTCAGGAAGGTAAAGATCTGTATTTCGCCATGTTTGTTTTTTGTGCCGAAGGAAACGTTATCGGCGGTGGTATAGGTATAGTCCCCGATTTGCTGGCCGGTACCGATCATCCGCCGCCTGATTTTCTGTTCGAATTTTTTGGTGTATTCCTTATACCGACCGGGAAGAGATTGCGCATAGTAGCCGTCAAGAACGCGTTGTGTGCCCGGTTCGAAAAGCAGCTTTCTGACGATATCCTCCGTTATGACCTGTGTCTGGTAGTTGTACCAGATTTCACCGCTGTATAATTTTTCTCCATGGGCGAGGTGTTGTTCAGCCCTGGATAGCAGGGATGCCGCACCGTTTTTCCAGGCGCCGGGTGGTGCGAAATTTTGCTGGCGTTTCAGGTGAAGGGCGGCGAAAATGTAATAGTACCCGTTATTGCCGCTGTTTTCAGTCAGGCTGTTCATCCATTTCGTATCAGGATTGATAATGGTCGTGTCGTACACTATGCCGAGCGCGGTAGGAGGAATATCTTTTTTTATGTAGTGATTATAGAGGTCATAAAATTTCATGATCCGCTTCTTTTCGATATTCTCCAGCGCGTCTCTTTTTATATATTCAAATGCTTCCTGATTTATTTTACCGTGGTAGTCCTGCAACAGCCCGGAAAGAAGTGTTTTTTGCCGGTTCAGGTAGATGTTCCACTCAAGGTAATCGTCCAGGGAATTCGTTTTGAAATATTGGCTGTTCGCTGGGGATGGCAACCTGGAAGGGATGTTGATAATGGCCTGGAGCAGGTCGAACTTTACTTTGGCGTTGCCGGTAAAGACGGGTGCTGTGGCACCGGTGGCGACTTCGATGCTGTCTCCCGGCTCGAAGTAGTAAAACGAGAATTGTTTGTTTTGCCAGGGGATCCTGATAATCAGCGGCTCACTGGCCGGGAGGCTCCATTTTGCGTGGCCGTTTGTGACATCCGCGGTGGTCGTCTGGAAGTCGATCCGGCTACTGATATAACGTGCAGGCGCAAAAAGAAGCGTGATGCTCCGGCTTTTGATGGACGCGGGTACTTTCATTGCCAATACAATTTTCTGCGCCGGCGGCAGTGTTTCCACGCGGTTGTTTCCTGGGGTGACGAAAGCCAGTGCTAGGCAGGCTATGACCACGGTTACATTCATACTTTATTTTTTAGGTTTTAATATCCGGGGTTTTGCTCGATACCTGACAGTAACACGTCACGTTTGGGTATCGGGGCTATTGCCCTGTTACTTGGGTATGGCAGGGTGACGGCGGCAGGGTTGGGTGCGTCCTTTCTGTGGACGGGTTTTTTCCATCGCATCAGGTCTTGCATCCTGAGGCCCTCGAAAGCCAGCTCCCGTCTTCGTTCGGTGTATACGGAATCGAGCAGTGCCTGCGAATTGATATGTAAACCAAGTGTATCAATGCCGGCCCTTTTGCGCACAGCATTGAGATAATACCTTGCGCTGTCGTCCATGCCGAGATGGGAATAAGATTCGGCCGCCGTCAGGAACATTTCCGACGATCTTACTACCGGCAACAGATATGCATCGTCCGCGGGCAGCACGTCAGGGATCAGGCCCGTCGGGAATTTCGTAATGTTCCAGGTGCCTCCGCTGTATGTTACCCACGACTTTCTGAGATCGCTGGGGTATGCATGCAGTATGGCGGCAATGTCGCTGGTGGCAACATATTGTTTGCTGGCGCGAAAGTATCTCCCGGGAAATATACCCCCGCCGGAGTGCCCCAGGGAGATGCTGGAACCCGGGAGTAATTGTAGCAGCACTTCGGTATTCTGTGGAGGGAGGTGCTTGAAAAGATCGTTCGGATAGCCCTTTGTTTTCGTAACGAGTGGGACTGCACTGGCGACTGTGGCCGCAAGGCCGGCGGCTTGCGCATAATCCTGCCGGTAAAGGCATACCCGCGCAAGCAGCGACATTGCCGCATTTTTGGTGAAACGAACGGTAGAGGGAGGTTGCACGGGCAACAGGGTGATGGCGCCGGAGAGGTCGCGGGCGATGGACTGGTAGATCTGTTGCACCGTATTTCTGTGGTGAATGGCGGTAGTCCAGTCAACCGCATCAGTATAAACGATTCCCGGGTGCGTTGCGGCGGGAGTGAAGCTATAGGGCTGGGCGAACATATTGACCAGCTGGAAATAGCTGAAGGCTCTCAGTGCCAGCGTCTGACCTTTGATGTCGTCTGCGCGGGCGGGATCTTCGCTGCGAAACGAAGATATCTTTCCGAGTAAAAAATTGCAGCTGACAATGATGTTGTAATACGCATAGGAGAACCCGTTCATGTTCTGATTGCCGAATGTTTCTTCATCCGCGGCCTGCGTCCAGGAATAGTGGGATGAAGTTATGCTTTGGCCGGTTACCGGTTTGATATTGTCGGCAATGAGATCGGGATAAATACTGTTGTTGCTGTTATGGCTGAAGCTCAGATCCATGTACAGCCCGTTCAGGTATTCGCCGCAGGATTGCAGGTCCTGAACGTATTCTTCACGGACGAGGGTGGTGCGCTGGGTGGAATGAAGAAAGTCTTTTTTGCAGGCGATTGCTGATATGACCAACAGGAAAGCCGGCAGATATTTTCTCAGGAGGTTCATGTGACTTGATTTTATAATTGGATGTTAAGACCTGCTGCATACGTCCGTGCAATTGGATAAGGCTCGCCTATGCCTCCGCCAACGTTACTGTTGTCGGGGTCCATGCCTGAAAACTTTGTCCATATGCCCAGGTTGTTTGCTTGCAGAAAAACAGTAAGGGCGCTCAGCCTGATGGCGGCCAGCAGGTTTTTGGGGAAATGATAAGTGAGCTTCGCGTACTGGATTCTGACATAATCTGCATCCATCAGGAAGCGTGTTGAGGCGATATTTCCCCTGTCGGTGTTACTGAGTTTGCGTTGCGGGTTAGCGGCAAGGTCTCCCGGTTTTTGCCAGCGGTCGAGCGCCAGTACGGATTGGTTGATGTAACTGTTTGAGCCGTCATTCAGTCTTGTTGCGAGGTTATCGTTATAGAGCTGGTAACCGTACTGGTAGTAAAGTTGAATGGCCAGCTCCAGGCCTCGCCAGGAAACGCTGTTGGTGACGGACCCAAATCCGTCCGGCTGGGGTTTGCCGACGAACTGCCTCGGGGCGGCATTAAAGTTACTAGTGGTTTTGCCGGTGGAGTCAATCCAGAGCGGCTTGCCGTTTTCCGTATTAACACCCGCCCATTGCCGCAGGTAATAGCTGTTGAAATTCCTTCCTTCTTCGTTTGCGGTGAGCCCGCTGGCTGTACCGGCGAGCGGTACGTTGGCTTTTAGCAGAACGTTCCGGTTGGTGCTCCAGTTTGCTGAAATTCTCCAGCTGAACTGTTTTTCCTGAAGTACCGTTGCGGTAAGTGAGAGCTCTATCCCGCTATTTTTGATATCGCCTACATTGGCCGTGGTGGATGTATATCCGGTATAGGAGGGAAGGTTGATGGTATAGATGAGATCGGACGTCCGTTTGTTGTAAACATCTGCTGTCAGCAGGAGCCTTTCCCTGAGCAGCCTTGCTTCCAGCCCCGCATCCCAGGTGAAGGTTTCTTCCCACTGGATAACCGGATTTCCCGGTGAAGAGTAGTTGGTGAGGGCATTCATCTGCTGGAATCTTTTAGCGATCAGCTGGTTGTATTTCAGCAAGTCCCCAACCGGTCCCGAGTTGCCGGATGCGCCTAAGCTTCCCCGCAGTTTGAGGAAATTCAGCCAGTTCTTTGCGCCAGAAAGAAAGGGTTCGGCCGTAATTACCCACCCCGCTCCGGCGGACCAGTACGTTCCCCATTGTTGCTGGTCCCCAAACACCGACGCGCCGTCTCTTCTCACGCTCCCGGAGAAAAAGTACTTGTTTTGAAAGTCGTAGTTCAGCTGTGAAAACTGCGATAGCATGGTTTGCCTGCTCCGGGTGCCGATCAGGGAATAGTAGGAATACCCGGGACTGGTTAAATTATCATAATAATGCAGCGTCTGTTCGTTTCCACGTACTTCCGCATCGGTCAATTTTTCCGAGACGATTTGCGCTTCCTGGCCCAGCAGCGCACTTACTGTATGAGACGTTCCGAACATTTTTCGAAAGCGGAGAATGTTGGAATTGATAACATTTGCGCGCCTTTTGGACGATTCCCTGATGCTGCCGCTTCCCGCGAAATCGGCGTTGCGCAGCCTGGGATCCTGCTTTTGCTTGTTTTCGACCAGCATGAAGTCGGTACCAAGAATACTTGAAAACGACAGGTATCTGAGAAAACTTATTTCTCCGGTGAGCTGCGTGAGGCCACGGTAAGCTACGCTCTGATTCGTATTGTACGCCGCCACCGCAACCGGGTTGGCTACCTGGGTACTGCTGCTTTGGGGGATGCCCCAGGCATAGTTCTGCACGAAACTGCCGTCGTCTTTTCTGATCGGGTTAAGTGGTGAAATTAACGAGGCAAGCGCATATTCATTGGGGGAAGCGGTGATATTCGAAAGGTCCTGGACGGTATAGGAGAACGCGGAATTGATGCCAAATTTGATCCATTTGGCAGGCCTGTGACTAAAGTTGAGCCGGACGGATTTCCGGTCGAGCCCGGTGGATTTTACAATGCCCTTTTGTTTAGTGTATTCCATATTGAGATAATACAGGCTCCGTTCGTTTCCGCCAGACAGGCTCAGTTCGTTGGTGAATGTTGCGGCACGATTTTCATACACTTCCCGGTTCCAATCCGGCGCGGGATAAAATGAAGTGTCGGTACCGTTTACGCGGTAAGGGAATTTGGAATACAGGTCTTTTCTGATTGCCGCATCCGTCCAAAGGGTAGCATTGGCATTTCGATAGGATTCGTGCAACAGGTCCAGATAGGACGCCTGATCCAGCACCTTCAGGCCGCCGGCGGGCCTGAAGCTTACGTCCGCCTGGGAGCGGAAAACAATGTTGGTTTTTCCGGGCTGCCCTTTTTTGGTGGTGACCAGTATTACGCCGTTGCTTGCCTTTGTACCGTATAGCGCAATCGCAGCGGCGTCTTTCAGTACGGAAACCGTTTCGATATCGGAAGGATTCAGTTGCGCAAGCGGGTTCGTTACAGGGGTGGCATATAATCCGCTTCGGGTTTGCGTCATATCCTGCGTGACGGGGATGCCGTCGATCACGATCAATGGGTTTCGTACGGTGGAGTTTCCGAAAACCTCCGACCCCGTGGAAATTCCCCTTAACACCATATTCGCCACGCCGCCGCCCGGCTGCCCCGTCCCGTTCGTAACCAGCAGGCCGGGCACGAGGCCCTGGAGGCTTTTATCGAACGAACGGTTGGGGAGCGTCTGGATTTCCTCTCCCCGGATCACCGCTACGGAGCCGGTGTTGCTGCGTTGCGTTGTGGTGCCGTAGGCGACCACCACTGTTTCGTCGAGCCCTTTCACCTGCTGCTGCAGTTTTACCGACAGTTCTTTTCTGCCGGCCAGTGAAACTTCTGCCGGCTCGAAACCCGTATAGCGGAATTGCACGGTCGCGTTTTCCGGTACGTTGTTCAGCGTAAAAGTACCCTGCGCATTGGTATAAGTGCCGTTGTTGGTGCCTTTCACCTGCACGGTGGCCCGCGGCAGCGGCTCGTCATTTCCGTTCGTGACAGTCCCTTTTACAACGGCGATGATGGGGGTGGCCGGTTCTGCCGTGACAGGTGATGCTGCAGGTTTCAATACGATGGCTTTATCCATCAGTTTCCAGCTGATGCCGCGCGCCTGTAGAAGTTTTGCCAGCACTTCCTCCAGTTTCGTATTGATAACGTGAATGCTGACCTTGTCGGCAACCGACAGGTTGTTTTCGCTGTAGACGAAAAATAAACCCGTTTGCTTCTCTATCTCCATCAGCACCTGTTTCAATGTTAGCTGCTCTGCCCTGAGCGTTACCTTGTAATCAGGCAAGGTGTCGGCTTGCGCCATGTTGTGGACGATCAACATCATCCACACCAGTGTAAATATTTTTCTCATGTTAATGCCGGTTGAAATTTTTAAGTGAATGTGGTACGGCCAGTACTCGTTATAAAGACCGGATTCTGAAATTTCCGGGTGAAGGATGTGCGTAAACTTTCTGTTAACAACTGCATGGCCGTTTGAAATTTATTACTACCTTAGTTGCATACTCCATCTTTAGCATACAATATGCTCTGCTTCGCTGTTATCATTAAATAATCATTACGTTTTCCGGGGGGCTTCACCCTTGCCGGGTATTTCTATAATTTGGCCGCCGGGAAACCTATTCATCCGCATGTCATCGTTCGAGGATCAATATACGTTGCTGGAGCAGCTGAAAGCCGGCAATGCCGCCGCTATTGAGTGTATCTACATCACTTACCGGAAGTGGTTGTATGTGGTGGCGCTGGGAATTCTGCAGCACAGTTCCGATGCCGAGGAACTGGTGCAGGATTTTTTTATTGAGATGTGGGAGCGGGGAAACGGGAAGGAATTTTCCGACATCGGTCAGCTTAAAAATTATTTATACGTCTGCGTGCGCAACCGTTGTTTCAACCGGTTGGAAACAAACAGGACCCAACGGAAACGATTGAAGAAATTGTTGCCGGAAGAAGACCTGACGCTTCCCAGCAATCACCTGGAGAATACCGAATTGCAACGGCAGCTGAATGAGGCGATCAGCAAACTGCCGCCGGTGCGTTCGAGGGTGTTCCAGATGGGCTACCTTTTACAACGTTCCCGTAAGGAGATAGCCGCCGCCATGGGCATTTCCCAGGAGAGCGTCAAAAAACATATCGCGCTGGCGTTGAAAGACCTGCGGCTGGCTTTGAAAAACCGTTACAACCATTGATTAACCCGACCGGCTTTAAAAACTGTTATACATGCAATGATTGACCAGCAAACATATATCGCGCAGCTCATGAGTGAAAAACTCGCAGGTATTATTTCCCCGGAAGATGAACGTTTGCTCGACGGGCTGATGGCTGCCGAGCCTGCCCTGCGACAGCAATGGGAGCGATACCGCGAACGGTTTTCGGAGAAAGATTTGCAGGAAGCGGATAATATCGAATGGCAACCGCTAAGGCGCCGTAGCAGAACCTTCCGGCTGAAACCGGCTCATTATGCGGCGGCAGCCGTTGTTGCGGGCGTGGCCGCGATGTTCGCTTTCTGGCCCTCCGCGCGTCCGGTTGCCCTGCCGGACGATGCCGTCCGCCTCACATTGGCCGGCGGGCAACAGGTGGATTTGTCGGCCGCCAGGGAGACGAAGGTAAACGGCGCACAACTGGCCGGAACAGACAGCAGTCTGCGTTACACCGCCGGCGCCGCCACCCCGGAAGGATGGAATACCTTGTATGTGCCGGCGGGGAAAAGCTACCAGATCACGCTCGGCGACGGTACCCTCGTTTGGCTGAACGCGGCCAGTACGCTGAAATTCCCGTTCCGTTTCGGCGCAAGCCGCACGGTAGTGGTTAGCGGCGAAGCTTATTTTGAAGTGGCTGCGGATGCAAGCCGTCCATTCATTGTGGAGGGAGAGGGCAGCAAAGTGAAGGTGCTGGGAACATCGTTTAACGTCAACAACTACAACCCTCGGCAACAGGCGCTATCGCTGGTGAGCGGCAAGGTGCAACTGCAGCACGAAGGCCGCGAACTGCTATTGCAACCGGGTACGCAAGCGGTTTACGGCATCGGTCATGCCGCCGTAACGCAGGCGTTTGACCTGGAAAAAACCATCAGCTGGCGGCAAGGTGTGTATTATTTTGACGGGGCCGGACTGAAGGACATCGCCGAAGTGTTACCCCGTTGGTATGGGGTGGTTATCAAAATGGATAACCCTGCGGCCGCGGCACAGCGGTTCACAGGGCGCCTCCTCAAGCCGAAGCCGCTACACGAGTTCCTCGAGCAGCTCAAAGCCACCACCGCTATAGATTATTATTTCGATGAAGAAAAAGTACTGCACTTTAAATAGGAAAGCGTACGCCTGTATTTATCTCAGATCACCAGCCACGCCAGCGCTATCAGCGCCACGTCGTTCCCCAGCGAGGCCCGCAGAATGCGCAGCGCCTTCCGCATATGCTGTTCCACTGTATTGACCGAGATATTTAGGCGCTCCGCTACTTCTTTGTTCGACAGCTGATCTTCCCGGCTCAGGAGAAACACGGCCCTGCACTGGGGCGGCAACTCCTGGATCCTCGCTTTCACATAAGCCTGCAATTCTTTCAGCTCCAGCTGCAGGTTAACCTCACGCGTCTGCATCGACGCTTCTTTCCATAACGCCGCGTCTTTCCGCAGCTGCGCCAGTAATTGCCGGTGGTAATTGAAGATCCGGTTTTTCAATGCGATGAAGAGGTAACTTTCAGGAAGGGTATCGTCGCGCAGCTGGTGCTTCTGCCGGTAGAACGACAGGAATACATCCTGCACCAGCTCCTCCGCGGCCGCGGAATCGCCGGTTTTCTTATAGGCCAGGTTCACCAGGCGGATGAAGTGCCGTTCGTACAGGGTGTTAAACGCCTTCTCGTCTCCCAGCCGCCATAACGCGAAAAGTTCAGGGTCAGTATGGTCTGCGAACTGTATGATACCGATAAAGTTTGTTCAAATTTAATAATATTCCGTACTTTTTTACCGGTTTGCTGAATCGATTCAGCAAAAAATTAATTTTCCTTATACAGCGCACGGAATCAATTAGTTAGAAGACAAAGTAGCGGAAACCTGAAAAAAATATCCCCAGTCACTAACGGCAGCACGGGAAAACCGTGTTTTTATTATTGTAACACTTATGGAAGCATTGGCTTTATATGAACTCCTGGAAAAGTACCGCCTCGGCAACTGTACGCCCGAAGAGCTGGAACAGCTCAATCAATGGTATGCGTCGCTCGGCGGAGGGCGCACCGGTCAGCTGCTGGAAGAAGGCAGCGAAGCGGCCGCGGCGCTTACCCGCCTGAAGCTCGAAGAATTGCGGAGCCGGCTGGCACAGGAACCGGCGCCGGTAGTGCGGATGCCCCTCTGGAAGCGGGTCGGGCGCTGGGCGGCGGTGGTGGCGGGTATGGCTGCGCTGGCGGGAGGCATCTATTATTTTGCACGCCCCGCACCAAGGCAGGAAATGCTCGCCCGGGAACACCGTGTGCCGGCTACCTTCAGCCGCTACATCACCCTGCCCGACGGCAGCACCGTGGTACTGCACGCGGGCAGCCGGCTCGATTATCCTGCCGTATTTGAACACGGTACGCGCGAAGTGACGCTCGTGGGCGAAGCCTACTTCGACATCCGGCGCGACACCTCCAAACCCTTCATCATCCACAGCGGCAGCCTGCGCACCACCGTGCTCGGCACCGCTTTCAATATCAAAGCTTACGAAAACTCGCCGGACATCATTGTGTCGGTTACACGGGGAAAGGTAAAAGTGGAAACCGAACAGGAAGGCAGGCTGCTGGCCGTACTAACGCCCGACCAGCAGGTAGTGTACACCAACATGGCAGCCCTCGCGGTTAAGCAGCCGGTGGCGGCGGAAGCGGCGGCAGACTGGATCCGGAACGACATGGTATTCGACAACCAGACGTTCGAATCTGTTGCCAGAACATTGAGCAGCCGGTACCGCGTCAATATCCGGTTCGAAAACCCGGCACTGGAAAATTGCCCCATCAGGGCTTCCTTCAGCGGAACGGAGCCGCTCGACGTTGTGCTGTCCGTGGTTTGTACCATCCGCAATGCGTCGTATACGATCGATGACGACTACAACGTTGTCATCACCGGCAATGGATGTGAACAGTAACTGTAACATAAACAACCAGGTTAATAGAGACTGGAAAGTCAAGTCAGCAACACTATTCATTCACCTAAAACTGCATGTAGAACATGAAATGGGCTATTGTTTTGCCTGTATAGGATTCGCTTTGCGCGCGTGCGCACAAAACTGACATGAACCCATGATGCAAACATGAAACGGGCAATGGTATTGCCTTACAGGCCATCGTATGCCTGGCGCTCAACCAGAATTATTGTAAAAAACTAAACTTAATCTAGTTATGAAAAAAATCGTAGCTGTCCGGAAACAGCTGAGGGGCTTCCTGTTGCCTGTACTGATCTCCGCTTTTTTAGTGCTGCCGTTGTTCCTCTCTGCTTCGGGCAATGCGCAGGACATGTCCACCAAGAAAATAACGCTCTCCCTGGCCAGGGAAACGCTGCGCAATGCGCTCGACAAAGTGGAGGCGCTGTCCGGCTTCCGCATTGCCTACCCGCCGGAGCAGGTGGCGCGGTACAGGAATATCAGTCTTCCCAAAGGCACCCGCACCGTTAAAGAAACGATCAACCTGCTCTTGCTGAGAACGCCGTTGCAATTCCGGCAGCAAGACGATATCATCGTCATCTTCCGCCAGGAGGATGAAAAAGCGGCTGCTGACACCACGGCGGCTCCGGCCGCGCAGCCGCAGCAGGCGCGGCAGCGCACCATCATAGGGTCGGTGACGGAAGCGCGCACCAACGTGTCGTTACCCGGCGTTACCGTGATGGTCAAAGGCACCAACAAAGGCACGCAAAGCCAGGCAGACGGTACTTACAGCCTGCAAGTGCCGTCTGGCTCCAATACCCTGCTGTTCAGCTACATCGGGTATGCGCCGAAAGAAGTGGAGCTCACTGCATCCAACCAGCTGCACGTGGCGCTCGACCCTTCCAATACCGGGCTGGATGAGGTGGTGGTGGTGGCGTACGGAGAGCAGAAGAAACAGACCGTAACGGGGGCAGTGGCCTCCCTGTCTACCAAAGAGCTGCAGCAAAGCCCCGTGTCGAACCTCACCAACGCGCTGGCCGGCCGGTTGCCGGGCCTGATCACCACGCAGCGAAGCGGCGAACCGGGAGTGGACGCCAGCACCCTCTACATCCGCGGCATCGGCACGCTCAACGGCGCCACGCCGATTTTTATGGTAGACGGGGTGGAACGCAGCATCGATTATGTGGATCCCAACGATATTGAAAGCCTCACCATCCTGAAAGACGCCGCGGCCACCGCCGTGCTCGGTATGCGTGGCGCGAACGGCGCGGTGCTCATCACCACCCGCCGCGGCAAATCGGGTGCTCCTTCCGTTAATTTCCGCGCTTCCACGGGTATGCAGGAAGCTACCAGGCTGCCGAAATACCTCGGCTCGTACGATTATGCGCGGCTGCTGAACGAAGCGTTGGTCAACGACGGCGCACAGCCCGCTTTCACGCAGCAGCAGCTCGACAACTACAAAAACGGCATCGGCCCCAACACCGATTATTACAAATTCATTATGAAAACCTCCCACGTGGGCCAGGCGAACCTCAACGTGAGCGGCGGCGGCAACGTGGCGCGCTACTTCATTTCCGCGGGTTATAACATCGCCGAAGGCAACTACCGCCATACCAAAACCAACAAGGAAGGGTATAACGGCAACAACATCATGAAGCGCTACAACCTGCGCGCGAACGTGGATGTGGACATTACACCCACGTTAACCGCCCGCCTCGATCTGGCCGGCATCCTTACCGACCGGAGAGACGGCAACAACTCCGCCAGCACCATCATGAACCTGGCCAATCGCATGGCGCCCATCTACCCGATTTTTAATGAAGACGGCAGCATGTGGGGCAACGGCACCTTCCAGAGCAATATTTACGGAGAGTTGTCGCAGAAGGGCTACCGCCGCTGGTATAACAACACCACGCAGGGTACTTTTTCACTCACGCGCAAGCTCGACTTCCTGACGAAAAACCTGAGCGCCAAACTTTCATTTTCCTATGACAACACCAATACTCCCAATGCCAGCTATGGCCGCAACTACGCGGTGTATGAGCCGTTGCGCAATGCGCAGGGCCAAATCACCGGTTACAAACAATTCGGCAACGATACCCGCATAGATCCCAACGGCGGCTTCAGTGGCGGCGGCGCAACGCGGCAAACCTACGTGGAAGCCACCGCCAACTGGAACCGTACGTTCAACAAACATGCCGCCACGGCTATTTTGCTATGGAACCGCCGGCTGCTCGAAAGCGGGTCGTCTATTCCCAATGCTTACCAGTCGCTGTTATTCCGCAGCACGTATAACTATAACCAGAAGTACCTGCTGGAACTGAGCGCTTCTTACCAGGGATCGGAAAACTTCCCCAAAGAAAGCCGCTTCGGTTTTTTCCCTTCCGTATCTGGTGGATGGGTACTGTCTGAAGAGCCCTTTATCAAAGACAACGTGTCTTTCATCCGTTTCCTCAAACTGCGCGCTTCCTATGGTGAAGTGGGGAACGACAGGGGCGGTTCCGACCGCTTTCTGTGGTTCACCTCCTGGGGCGGCGCAGATCCTTACTACTTCGGTACCGCCGCGAACCAGGCCAACGGCTGGGGCCAGGGCGCCATCGGCAACCCCGGCGTTACCTGGGAGCGCGGCAAGCAGATCGATTTCGGCATCGACCTGCAGTTGTGGAACGGGCTCTTCGACCTTACGCTCGACGTGTTCTCCCAGCAGCGGCGGCAGATCCTGATCTCGCGCAGCACCCTGTCCGACGTGTTCGGCCAGAACATCAAGGCGCAGAACATCGGCGCTGTGGACAACAAGGGCATCGAATTCGAAATCTCACACCGCAACACCATCGGCGAATTCCGCTACCAGTTCAAACCTAACTTTACCTTTGCCCGCAACAAAGTCATTTACCGCGACGAGGTGGCCCGCCGCTATCCGTGGATGCGCCGCACCGGACATCCCATCGACACCAAATTCGGCCTGATCGCGGAAGGCTTCTTTAAAGATGCGGCCGATGTGACCAACAGCCCGTTCCAGAATTTTTCCGCATACGGTCCCGGCGACATCAAATACAAAAAACTCACCGGCAAGGAATACGATTACATACAGGAGGCCTTCGACGAAACCCGCATCGGGTATTCGCGCACGCCGGAAATCATGTACGGCGCCACCCTGTCTATGGGTTTCCGTAACATCGACTTCAGCGTGCTCTTCCAGGGCGCCGCGCATGCGGACGTGATGCTGAACAACGAAGCCGTGTACGAGTTTTTCCAGAGCGGCAAGGTGAAACCTTTCCACCTTGGCCGCTGGACGCCCGAAACCGCCGCCACCGCCACCTATCCCAGGCTGCACAGCAATACGCATAACAACAACCACCGCGCATCCACTTTCTGGATCCGCAGCGCCGACTACCTGCGCCTGAAAAACGCGGAAGTGGGGTACACGCTGCCCAAACGCTGGATTGCCCCGCTGGCCCTGTCTTATTTCCGCGTGTATTTCAACGGCATGAACCTCTATACCTGGGATAAACTGGGCGATTACCAGGTAGACCCCGAGATCGGGGACGGCAACGGCGCCATGTATCCCATTCAGCGTATCTGGAACTTCGGGATAGACGTGAAATTTTAACCAATAACATTCAAGCTGAATCAGATGAAAAGGAATATTCAAACCATCATATTACTGTCGCTCTCCATGGCCCTGCTGCCGCATTGCAAAAAGGGCTTTCTCGACAGGGCGGCCACCACGCAGCAGCAGGACGTGGACATCTTCACCAGTTTCGCCATGACGGACCAGGTGGTGAACAACCTCTACAGCAGGATGCGCGGCACGTATACCTACCTCAGCGGGTACAATATGGGATCCGCCACAGACGAAGCGAAAGACGCTTCCAACTGGATGGCCTCCATGCGGTTCAACAACGGGTCGTGGTCCGGCAACGCCAACCCCATCGGCAATACGTGGCGCGATAATTACGTGGCGATACGCCATGCCAACACGATCATCGAAAACGTGGCGAAATTCAAAACGCCCGACGACCCGAACAACCCCGGCACGCTGGAAAACAGGATGGGAGAGGTGTACTTCCTGCGCGCCTATTTTCTGTGGGAACAGATGCGGCAGTTCGGCGGGGTGATCATCGTGACCAAATCCATCGATCAGACCGATGAGACAGCGCTCAACAAGCCCCGCAATACATACGATGAATGTGTGGCCCAGGTGCTGGCCGATTGTGACGAGGCGTACAAGCGCGTGCAGTATACCTATGATCCGAATACCCACGTAGGCCGCGTAACGAAAGGCGCTTGCCTGGCGCTCAAGGCCCGGGTGCTGCTGTTTTCCGCCAGCCCGTTGTGGGCCAATGCCGGGAAAACCGGGTTCCTGGCCGATATCGCGAGCGGCAGCAAGCCGTCCGACCCCGCCAAATGGAAGAAGGCCGCCGATGCGGCCAAGGCGGTGATCGACCTGAAAGACGGCGGCGGCAACCTGGTGTATGCGCTGGAACCAACGCTGGCGGCGCGCCAGGAGATGTTCAAGAACAGAACGCTGCAAAGCAGGGAAGTGATTTTTGTGCGGATGCGGGAGGCCAACCAGGATTATGACCGCTACATTTTCCCCAAGGGATATGGCGGCTGGAGCGGCTGCGCGCCTGCGCAAAACCTGGTGGACGATTATGAGATGAACAACGGCCTGCCGATCAAAGACCCGCTGTCCGGCTACGACGAAAAGCGCCCCTACCTGAACCGCGACCCGCGTTTTTATTCGGACATCCTGTATAACGGCGCCAACTGGAAAGGCCGGAAGGTAGAGACTTACGCCACCGGCCGCGACCGTCAGAGCACCGAAACCGATTATACCCGCACGGGCTACTTCACCCGGAAGCTGGCCGACGAGGCCATCACGCCGGGCCAGAGCGGCAGCCGCTTCATCCACGGCATCAACTACCGGCTGGCGGAAATGTACCTGAGCTATGCCGAAGCGCTCAATGAGTGCGAACCCGCCAATGCGGACGTGCTCAAATACGTGAACCTGATACGCACCCGCGCCGGCCAGCAACCGCTGCCAGCCGGTCTTTCACAGGCAGACATGCGTACGCGCATCCAGAACGAGCGGCGCATTGAGCTTTGCTTCGAAAACCACCGCTTCTGGGACGTGCGCCGGTGGAAAATCGCCGAGGAAACACAGAAGGAGCTCTTCGGTATGCGGCCCATCATTGATGCCGCCGCGCCGGACGGTTTCCGGTATGAGCGGTTCAAGGTGGAAGACCGCCTGTGGAGAAACGCCATGTATGTGATACCCATTACGACGGACGAGACGCTGCGGAACCCCAACCTGAAGCAGAACGAAGGATGGTAACGGAGCGTTTTAAGCCGTTTCCGGACGGCCGGGAAAAGTTTCCCCCGATCGGGTAGCTCCGGTGCCCGGACGGGAGCATCGCTCCCTTTTGTCTGGAAATCCGTAAAGCGTACTTCCTACGTTTAAAGCATTATGAAACAAAACGGAAGCCATTATAAAAAATCTGATCACAGAACGGAAGGTTTGAAAACCCCTGAACGGCATGCGGCAAATTAAGCCGCATGCCGTTTTTCGCTGAAACCCGCGTCTAAATCCTTTTAGCAAGGCATTTACCGTTCAACAAAAAAATCAAAAACACGTCAAAAGTTTTCTATTTTAGCGACACTATGGTACTACAATCGAACAATTCCCTACGGAGCCGGTCGTGGATCGGCTTTTTATGTGTGTGCGGTGCCGGCCTGGTACTCGGCCGCCCGGCATTTGCCCAGCAGGCCCCGTTGCCGCTGCACGACCTGTCTGCATTCAAAAATGCGGGCAGCACCTGGCAGGTGGCCGGTGATGTAAGCGCCGTACTGGGCAAGCCCAACACGCTCAAAACCACGAAAGGAACCGGCATCCTGGTGAACCTGCCGGGTAAAAAACATCCCGGCGCAGACCTGTATTCCGGTCTGGAACATGGAGACATCGACCTGGAGCTGGATTACATGATGGCCGAAGGCTCCAACTCCGGTATTTACCTGCAGGGCAGCTACGAGCTGCAGCTGCTCGACAGCTGGGGGGCCACCACGCCGCGCTCCGGCGACAACGGCGGTATCTACGAACGCTGGGACGACAGCATGCCCGAAGGCAGCAAAGGCTACCAGGGTTATGCCCCGCGGCAGAACGCCAGCAAGGCGCCCGGCCTGTGGCAGCACCTGAAAGTGTCTTTCCAGGCGCCCCGGTTCGACGCAGCCGGTAAAAAAACAGAGAACGCCCGCATCATCCGCGCCGAGCTGAACGGTGTAATGATCCATGAAAACGTGGAGCTGATGGGCCCCACCCGCGGCGGCGCAGCCGAAAAACCGCTGGGCCCCCTCCGCATCCAGGGCGACCATGGCGCCGTAGCTTTTAAAAATATCAGTATCCGCGAATTCTCGCAACCACGTCCCGAACTTACTGGTCTTCAATACAACGTATTCAAATTGAAAGACGGCTTTAAACCGGGTACTGATTTTTCAAAAGAAAAGCCGGAAGCCAGCGGCAATGCCAGACAGCTCACGGCCAACGCAGGCCCGCTCTCGAAAGAATACGCCATCCTCTATAAAGGCACGCTGCGCGTGCAGCAGGCGGGCGAGTACACCCTGGCGCTGAACACACCCGGTGGCGGCGGCAGGCTGAAAGTCAACAATCAGTCCGTCGGCAACGGCGGCAACAACGTGCGCGGCAAATTACAACTGCCCGCGGGCGATCTGCCGGTGGAAGTGCTCTACGCCAGAACAGGCGACTGGGGCTCTCCGGCGCTCGGGCTGGCCATTGCAGGCCCCGGCACCCGCGAGTTTTACCTGGGCGACGCGGTAACGCCGGACCAGACGGATCCGATTCTCGTCGACGCCTCGTCGAACACCATTTTGCGCAGCTTCATGGATGTGCCCGGCCAGCCGAAAGTAACCCATGCGGTTTCCGTAGGTAGCCCCGAAAAGGTGCATTACACATACGACCTCGATAAAGGCATGCTGGTGCAGGTATGGCGCGGCAACTTCCTCGAAACAACGCCCATGTGGCATGAAAGGGGGAACGGCACGGCCCGGCCCCTCGGCGCATTGCAGCGCTTCGGCACGCCGTTCTTTACACTGGGCAGGCTCAGCGGCGAAGCGGCCGCCTGGGTGGCGGATTCGGCCGGCACCGGCTATCGCCCCAAGGGATATGTGCTCGATGCGCAAGACAGGCCCACCTTCCGCTACCAGATCTACGGCAGCGCGGTGACCGATGTGATCCGCGTTACCGACAACGGGCACGGCATCTATCGTGAAATCACGGTGGCTTCACCGGCGGCGGACCTCTACGCGAAACTCGCGGAAGGGGAGCAGATCGAAATGATCGGAAAGGATTTTTACGTGATCGACGGCAAGGCCTGGTACCTGCAGCTGCAGGATGCCGGCGGCGCCAAACCGGTGGTGCG
>CBFGZV010000045.1:0-39785 GCA_965653365.1 uncultured Chitinophaga sp.
TGTGTGTTTACATCATCTCTTTTTATATTCCCTTTATTGGGCAAATCAGTTTACATGCTTTCACAAGTGTAAATATTATTTTTCAGGAGGAGAGCCATAAAAATTAAGAACCGCCTGATCTTTCAAAAATGTGATTCCAGGGAATTAAAATCGAATTGTTTGATTGGGAAAATGAAATTTTATGATAATAAGCATAGCGTCAGGCGACTCAATAGAAGCGCCCTTCTCATCTTTGGCCGGTGCCAATTGAAGTAATTTAAACCTGCATGGAACCCTTATGGAAGCTGTTGATTTAAATAGGGCAAATTGCATGAATACAGACTTTCGGGGAGCAGTATTAGTCAAGGCAAATTTTTGCTTCGCAAATCTTCCAGGCTCGAATTTAGTCACCGCATTTGCAATTGAGGCAAGCTTTGAAGGTGCGAACCTTGCGGCTTCGGTAGCTATCTCATGTCATTTTGATGGCGCAAATTTTAAAATGCTAATTTAGAAGAAGCTTCAGTACGGGAAGCTGATTTCAGCAATTGTCTATTGCAAGGGACCGCCACCCCGCCGCTTTCTTCTCCTCCACCAGCGCATTCTTCTGCTTCTCCGCATCCGCCGCATCCATACAGGTCTGCACCTGTATCTGGCCTTTGGTGCCTGTTTTGCCCTGGCGGATGAATAGCCTTGCACCACTTACCGCAATTTCCCAGAACTTCTCGTTTTTCCCTTCGCCCTGCACGAGGCGGATGGTACCGTCGGGGAGGTTATCCTGTGGCAGCAGGCTGTTGAGCGGTGCCGCAGCGGCGGATTTGCCGAGGTGCTTCAACAGATCTTCCATCACGCGCTGGGGTTGCAGGAGCCAGTCTTTCGCATACACCGTCACCGTTTTCCAGCCGAAGCTTTCCAGGATGGCGGGGCGCTGGTAGTATTGTTCCAGCACGTTTTCATGCTGGTAATACTGTTCGTCGTCCACGATGATACTGAGGGTATAGGTTTTATCGTCCGGTTTGGCTTTTACGGCAAGGGAACATTTGAACCCGCTCTGGCCTACCTGCTCGCTGACGGTGAAGCCCTGCTGCTCCAGCTGCCCGCGGATCTCGCCGAGTATAACGGTGCCGCCCATACGGTGATGTGTGGTATGGCGGCCGGAAGAAAGGCTGTGCAGGATGTTGCCGGCCATTTGCATATTGCCCGTGCTCACGGTTTCGGCGTATTGGAGAAACCGGCGCAGGTAATTGGCGCCGGCGTTATATACGTTGGTGATCTGGTGGTGGTGGATGCTGCTTACCACGGCCATGTGCTGTTTCGCGCGACTGAATATCACGTTCAGCCGTTTTTCCCCGCCTTTTTTATTGATGGGGCCGAAGTTCATCAGCATTTTTCCGCGGTGGTCGGGTGCGTTGCATACACTCATGATGATGATGTCGCGCTCGTCGCCCTGCACGTTTTCGAGGTTCTTTACGAACAGGCCGGTGAACTGGCCTTCGTCCATGCGCTCAGTGGCGTCTTCGAGCAGTTCCTCGAATTTTTTATCATGGGCGGCCAGCGCATCTAGCGCGGCGTTGATGGCATGCTGCTGTTCCTGGCTGAAGGCGACGATGCCGATGCTTTCGGGGCGTTTCTTCAGGAGCATTTCACGCACGATGTGCGCGATATAGGTCGCTTCCGCAATGTTGCCGCGTTTCAGGTACGTTCCACCGGGCAGGTGGTGGAAGCTGATGCTGCGGTCGAGCAGGGCGGACACGTTAAACATGGCGTCCGACGGCTCTTTCACGCTGATGGCGGGTTTCGGCGTGCTGTGGATGCTGCGGTCGGGAATGGTGAGCAGGCCGGCGTCGTAGAAGGCGTGGTTGCTGTAGCTGATGAGCGTTTCGAAGCGGCTGCGGTAGTGCCAGCCCAGCATGTAGCTGTTCATTTTGCGGGCGCCCTGCACCAGCAGGCTGTCCGCATCGGCGCTGAGGATTTCGTCTTCTTCGTCGTCGCGCTCCAGGTCGTCCGGGTCGCCGCTTTTGGCGGAAAAGAAGTCCGTGGGCGGCATCTGTTTATCGTCGCCCACGATGATCGTTTGCGGCGCGCGGTACAGCGAGGGCACACCTTCTTCGAGGGTGATCTGGCTGGCCTCATCGAATATGACGGCGTCAAAGAACGGCTGGTCGAGCGCCAGGGAGTCGCTCACGCTCAGCGGGCTCATGAGCCAAACGGGCTTCAGGTCTTTGAGCACCAGGCCGCTGCTGCGGCTGGTCAGCTCGCGGATGCTTTTGTACCGCATGCTTTTGGAGAATTCGTTTTCGAGGATCTTGCGCCCCTCTGCATATTCGCGGGCTTCTTCCTGCTGAGCAGGTTCGAGCTGCGAGGCGGCTTTGCCGGACAATTGAAGATGTTCTTTAAATCGCTGCCGCACGTGCGCGCGGATGAAATCGGCGTTCAGCTGCAGCAGCGTGCCGTAGCAATGCCGGATTTCTTCCACCGCCTTTTCCACGGTTTGACCGGTGGTGTTGGCGAACGTTTTATCGTGCCGGTAAAAGTGGCGGAGCGTTTTGTGAGCCATACCGGCTTCCAGTTCGGTGGGCGTCCAGGGCAACGCGCGGAGCGCCTGTTTAAAGGCGGCGGGCATGCCGGTGTAATTGCCCAGGGCGGGTAGCAACTCTTCGAGCACGGGCGCGTTGAGGCGGATGCTCTCGAGCAGGTCGGCCAGTATGCGGAACTGCTGGGGCGGCGCGTCCTGCAAAGCCTGCTGCAGGCGCTGGTCGAGTTGGTGAAGCGGCTCATAGAGGCCCGCCAGCCGTATCACCGTGGCTTCGGCCACGGGGTGCTGGAGCAGGTATTGCAGCGACGGGTCGTTGAGGCCGCTGCGCAGGCGTTCGATCGACAACCAGGTGAGCTCTATGTTATCGATATGGTAATGTTGCTGGGTATTGCGTCGCGCGTCGGCGAGGCGGCGGGCGGCATCGTATTCTTCTTTGAGCAGCGCCAGCAGCTGGCTGTACACCGGCGGCACGCTGTGCCGTGAAAAGTCGTACTGCGCCTGTATCTGCTTTTTCAGCCTGCGCCAGTTGCCGGACAAAAAGCGCCAGAAGGAATTTTCATGCCGGGCGGCGATGGCCAGCGCCTGCTGCGTATCCTGCTCGCTGAACTTCTGCGCCCATCCCGCGTTCTGCGCGGCGGCCTGGTCTGCGGCCTGTTGCAGCGCCTTGCATTGCTGCACGGCTTTGGCAAAGTTCTGCGCCTGCGGCGTTTGCGGATTTACCAGTTGCAGGTTGCCGCTTTCGGCAAGGGGCAGCAGGAGGGTGGCATGGCGCACCAGGTGCTGTAATGCATCGAGCGTTTCCGCTTTCACGCCGGCTACCTCCACGGTTTTGAGGATTTCGCTGAGCTGGGCCGCGCTGCCGTCGATGAGCGTTTGCAGGTGCGTGATGGGCTGTTCCGCGGCAAACACCCGTTCGTTCACCTTGCTCAGCGGATGCGCGGCAAATACGGGTTCGGCGCCGCTTTCCTCGAGCGCCTCGCCCAGTTGCTCCACCATAGCGCCGTATTGCAGCCACAACTTGTAATGCGGCACCATTTCTTCCACGGCGGCTTCTATAGGCTGCAACAGGGGCTTGAGGGAAAGCAGGCGTTCGATGAGGCTGCGGACGCCCACGCCGGCGTGTTCCTGTTCACCGGCATGCGTATCGTGGAAATGCTGCAGCATGTCCAGCTGCCGCTGCAGGTTTTGCAGCAGCGCGTTGCGTTTGACGGTAATGCTATGCAGGTCTGGACCGGCCTTCAGGAACGATTCGTAAGTGAGCTTCAGGTCTTTGATAAAGCTGCGCTTGTCGCCCTGGCTGTCGTGGATATAACAGCACAGCTCGTCGAGCCCCTGTTGCTTCAGGCGATGGTACACCACATCGAGCGCGGCCCTTTTTTCACAAACGAAGAGCACCTGCTTGCCGCGCGCCACGAAGTCGGCGATGAGGTTGGTGATCGTTTGGCTTTTGCCCGTGCCCGGCGGGCCCTGGATGATGTAGCTTTCCCCGTTGCGGGCCTGCAAAATGGCCTGCGTCTGCGTAGGGTCCGCCTGTATCACATGGAACCATTCGTCCGGGAGCGATGCGGCTTCCGCCGCGGCGGACAGCGGCTTCGGATCCGCGCTGAACAATTGTTCGAATACGGGGTGCTGCTGCGGCTGATCGATGACGGCGTTGTAGTCCTGCACCAGGCTCATCTTTTTATAATTGAAATTCCCCAGCACCACGTGGCAGGTATCGAACTCCCAACGGTAGGGATTCTGCTGCGCCCCGGCCAGTTCGAACAGTTCATGATCGGCCATGGCGGCGGGCACGGGAATGTCTTTCTTCAGCTTCTGCTGGTATTGCTGCAGCGTTTCGCGGGCCTCCTTATACACCAGGCGGATGCGCGGCTTCTGCATGTGCTCGAGCACAATGCCGCGGTTAGCGCCTTCCACCTGTGTTTGCAAATGGCGGTGGAACTGCTCCACGGTCATTTCTTCGAGATCGAGCATGTCCGGCAGCTCGATGCCGTATAATTCGCGCAGCTGGTTGGCCAGCACGGGGTTCACTTCTGCGTTGTTGTCGGTGATCTCGAGCACGTATTGGTCGCCGCCGGTTTGCTTTTTCTTTTTCAGCTCAACGGGGATGAGCAGCAGCGGGCTCAGGATGCTTTCCTCTGGCTCTTCGGGCAGGTTGTGCCATTTGAGAAAGGCCACCACCAGCTTCAGCTGGCTGAAACCGTATTCCTGCACGTCGCGGCGGGCTTCGAGCCTGATCTTGTTCAGCACGGCGGGCAGGTAGGGATGGTCTTCGAAACGGAGGTATTTATTCAGCGGCAGTTCCTGCATGCCGGTCACCTTTTCGGCAATCTCGTCGTTCCAGGTAAAGAGCAATTCGGGGCGGATGCTCTGGTGATGCAACACCATCGGCACGCTGCTCAACGTAAGGTTGGCGAAGCGGGCATTGGATTTATAGAACAGCAGCCGGTTGCGGCGGCTGGTATCGAAAAGGCGGTTGCGCAGCTTGTTGAGGATGAACTCCTGCCGGGCGTTGCGCTCTTTGTACACCCAGCCGGCCACTTCGCTGAGGTCGGTCTGTTTTTCGGGATCGAAGTCGCGGTAATTTTCAAGGCGGTGGATGGCTTCCTGCAAGTCCTGCGTACGCCGGGTACGGTCGAGTTCCGTCATTTCGGTGATGAGCGTGCCTACGGCGGGGTGGATCTGTTTGTGCTGCAAAGGATGCAGGCGCTGCACGGCCAGCTCGTCGAGGTTTTCGGGATCGTACAGGTCAAGCCCCAGCGCAACGGCGGCCAGCACCTGGCCGAGACAAAAAATATCGGTCTGCTGATCGTGGTGGCCGAGCAAAATTTCATACGCGCTGAACCCCGGCACATAGGCCGCATGCAGGAGGGGTTGCTCCGGATCTTTGTGCACTTGCAGGTTGATGACGCGGTCTTCTTCCGTTTTCAGTTTCACTTTATCGACCACTTCAAAATGCGGGTTGTGATGCCGGAACAGGGCGGCCACCCGCTCCGGTGCGTCGAGCGGGGCGTGGGCGAGCAATTCGTCGGTGTACACGGTGCGGTTGTCCGCGAGCAGGGCTTCCTGGTCGAACGCGGCAACGAGGCCGGCTTCGTGTATGCGTTGCACGCTTTTAAAAAGCGGGAGAACGGCGGCGATCACATCGTCCGTGGTGTAGGCTCCGTGTTGAAAGGCGGTTTTCAGAAACTGCCGGAAAGAGATCATCGTCAAGGTAAAAGATTAAGCTGAACTGAGATAGCCGGGCATGTCCGGGCTGCCCAAAATTACCGGTTTCTGTCATGGGGGCCAAGCGGAAAACATCCACATTTTCCGCTTCGATGCGGTATTCTTCCGCCTCGTTGTTTCCGGGGCGGCCAGGGGAAAAAGGCGGGCTTTCTTTGTGTTAAAAGCTACCGGCATGAAAACGTTCCTGATTTGCCTGCTGACAGTTACAGCCTCCTATAACGCCTTTTCGCAACAGATTATTGGAAGGGTGAAAGATAAAAACAACCGCCCCCTGGAAGGGGCCAGCATCAGCCTGGCCGGCACGGCCGACGGCGCCACGGCGGATTCCGCGGGCAGGTTCAGTTTCCCCACGCGCACCACCGGCACCCTCACCCTCGTGATCAGTTACATCGGGTATAAACCGAAGCAGCAGCCGGCGCAGCTGAACGTACCAGTGGAAATCACGCTCGACAAAGACCCCGCCACACTCGCCCCCGTAACGGTTTCGGCCGGCAGCTTCACCGCCGGCGACGAAAGCAAGGGCGCCGTGATGACAGCGATGGACGTAATATCTGTGGCGGGCAACGGCGGCGATGTGGCCAATGCCGTTCGTACCCTGCCCGGCGCACAGCAGATCGGCGAACGGGAAGGGCTTTTCGTACGGGGCGGCACCGGCCAGGAAACACGGCAGTTCGTAGACGGTACGCTGGTGCCGCAGCCGTACTTCGTGACGCTGCCGGGCCTGCCGCAGTTCAACCGCATTTCGTCGCCCTTCCTGTTCGACGGCATCATCTTCAGCAGCGGCGGCTATTCCGCCATATATGGCCAGGGCCTTAGCGGGGCGCTGATCATGGAAACGCAGGACCTCCCGGAAAAATCGTCCGCCGTGATCGGCATTTCGCCCATGGTGGCCGTGGCGGGCGTACAGCGGCTTGCGCGCGACAAACGCAGCAGCTTCGGCCTCAGCACCCGGTACATGAGCTGGCAGTACTACGCGCGCCTCGTGCCGCAAAACCCGGAGTACGCAAAGGGACCGGCTTATTCCGTAACGGAAGCGAACCTTCGCGCCAAAACGGGAAAAACGGGCATGCTGAAAGTGTATGCGAATTTCGGATATAACCAGACGGGGTTGTATAAAGACGATATCGACAGCGTTGGCCTGAAAAATAAATTCGAGGCGCAAGACCGGAACCTGTACGTGAACATCAGCCATCGCAGCCAGCCCGGTAAAAACTGGCGGCTCGACCTCGCTACGGCCTTCAATCATAATTCCACCGACATCCGCCGCTCGCTGACGGATGCGCAGAAGCTTCCCGTTTCCATCCCGGACACGCCCTTCCACCAGAAAGAAAGTGACTACAGCGGCGCCACTACCTTCTGGCAGGCCAAAGGCGTAGTGAGCCGCTATTTCGCCGGCCATCATGTTCTGAAAGCCGGCGGCGAAGTGCAGCTGGGCGAGGAGGACCACCTCTATGCCGGGTTCGCGGAAATGGAATGGAAACTCCATCATTCCCTTGCGTTGCGCACCGGCCTCCGGTACGAATATTCCTCGCTGCTGCACGATGCCGTGCTCGCCCCGCGCATCAGCATGGCCTACCGGCTGGGCGACGGCTCGCAGCTGAATGCCGCATACGGCGTGTTTTACCAGAAGGCCGAAACGCGCTACCTGCTGGCCGCACCGTACCTGCCGCAGGCCAAAGCGTCGCACTACATCCTCAATTACCTCCGGCACGGCAGCGGCCGCCTGTTCAGGGCGGAGCTGTTCTACAAACAATATCACCGCCTCCTCAAAACGAAACCGCAGCTGGATATGAGCGGTACCGGGCAGGCCAGGGGCTTCGAGCTGTTCTGGCGCGACAAAAAAAGCGTGCAGGGCCTCGACTACTGGGTGAGCTATTCCTACCTCCACACCGAACGCAACCACCTGGATTTCCCGGGCATGATGGCGCCGTCGTTCGCTTCCCCGCACACCCTCACGGTAGTGGCTAAACGGTTTTTCGAGCCTATCCGCACCAGCGTCAACATTTCGTACGCACTCGCCGCAGGCCGGCCTTATTATGACATTTCGGCCAAAGGCGAGCTGCGCGACAAGGGAACGACCAAAACCTACAGCGTGCTCAACCTCGGCCTGGCCCATATGCTGAGCCTGTTTCCGAAATGGAAGGAAAAAGACTTCACCGTTATTGCAGCCGGCATCAACAACGTATTGGGCACCAGGCAGGTATTTGGTTACGAGTACAGCTACAACGGCCAGCGCAGGATGCCAGTTACGCTGCCGGCTACACGGAATTTCTTCATCGGCATTTTTATGAGCCTTGGCATCGACCGGACCGACGATTTTCTTAACGAGAATTTATAATAAAACCACACAACATGAAAAAGATCATTGCATCTCTCGCCGCTTTGCTGGTAGTGTTTACCCTCAAAGCACAGTCCCCGCTGGCCGGGGCCGTTTCCAGACTCAATACCGCCCATACCGCGGGCGAATACCAGCAGCTGGCCAATGAGTTCCAGCGCCTGGCGGGCGCGGAGCCGAACGACTGGCTGCCCGCCTACTATGCGGCCGTGAGCAACATGCGGCTTGCTTTTCTGAACAAAGACAAAGCCATGCTCTTTGCCGACCAGGCCGAAGCGCAGATCCAGAAAGCCGTGGCCCTGGTAACGCCCACGGGGAACAAAAAAGACCTCGCCGAGGCGCAGACCGTCCACGCCTTCGTGCACCGCGCCCGGGTGGCGGCCAACCCGATGAGCAACGGGCGTAAATACGGCCCGGAAGCCGGGAAGCTGTTGGCGCAGGCGCGCAAGGCCGACCCCGCCAATCCACGGGCGCTGTACCTCGATGGCCTCATCAAATACCAGACGCCCGCCATGTGGGGCGGCGACAAACAGAAAGCCAAAGTACTGTTCGCCGAAGCGCTCAAACAGTTTGAGGTGAAGCCCGCGTCGGACGTGGCGCCCCAATGGGGCCGCGAAGATTGTGAAAAAGCGATTCGTGTGGATTGAACCTAAAATAAATCCACCATCTGAAAACCGGTGACAATGAAATATTTAAAGTCCAAACCAACTGGCAGATAACGTGAAAGGCAGGAGGGAGGCGGCGATGCGGGGTTGTACCCCGTTGTTCGAACACCGGCGATAATGGTGTTATTCCGACACAAAACGGGCAATTTTCATAACATCATGAACCTAAGTATTTTAAAAATGAAAGCATCTACAGAACGGAAAATCATCCGCTGGCTCCACATTGTGCTCAGCATCCCGGTGATCGGTTATATTTATGGACCGGTGGCCGGCATTCCGAACGCGGCGAACGCCGTTCAATTCGTGTTCTTTCCGTTGATCGTACTGTCGGGCCTCTGGTTATGGAAAGGGCACTGGATTAAAAAACAGCTGTAAATTACGGCCCATGAACACCTTCTTCAAGAAATACGCCGTGCGCATCGCCGTCACCCTCGTGTTTGTGGTGGTGGCCTGGACGATCAGGGACAACCTGTCGCCGATGCCCTTTTACCGGCATCTGCTGGCCTCCATTCCCGTGGTGATCATCACGCAGTTTATCTGGAGCGTGCTCAACCTGATCCACAAACTGCTCAACCGCTGGCTGCCATTCCGCGAATACCTCTACACCCGCATCATCGTACAAATCGGCGTGGGACTGTTGCTCGTATGGGGATTGCGCACCTTCGCCCTCTACATGGTGCCCAGGGTGCTCCACATCACCATCGAGCCGCTGGGGCGGGCCATGATCGCCACCATCAACAACCTCGTGTCGATCACCGTGAACCTGGCGCTCATCAGCGAATATTTCACCGACCGGTGGAAGAAAAGCATCGTGAAAGCGGAACGGCTGGAAAAGGAAAAGGTGCAGATGCAGTTCATGCACCTCAAAAACCAGGTAGACCCGCATTTCCTGTTCAACGCTTTCACGTCGCTCGACAGCCTCGTGAAAACGGACCCGGACCTGGCCTCGCGCTTCATCGGCCACTTATCGAAAGTATACCGCTATGCATTGCAGCACCGGGATAAAGACCTGGTGCCGCTGCATACGGAGCTCTCCTTCCTGGAACACTACATCACTTTACAGAAAATCAGATTCGGCCCCGCGCTCGATATTGATATCCAGGTGGATGAGCAGTATCACGACCGGCGCATCGCCATGGTCACGCTTCAAATGCTGATAGACAATGCGGTGAAACACAACGAGGTGCATGCGGCGCACCCCTTACGCATACGGATATACGTCGACAACGATTATCTCGTGGTATCGAATAACAAGCAGATTCGCAGGCAGTTGGCCGTGTCTGATAAACAAGGGCTGCAACAGCTGCGGCAGCTCTACACTTTTTTGGGAGAACGGGAAGTGGTGGTGCAGGACGGTGAAGACACCTTCAGCGTGGCCCTTCCTTTGCTGTAAAACATGCGCATATGAACATTCTCATACTGGAAGACGAACCGCTGGTGGCCGCACATATGACGGCGCTGGTGCGGCAGTTGCAACCGTCGTGGCAGATCGCGGGGCCGGTGGCCAGCATGCGCGAAGCGGAACAATGGCTCCACACGCATCCCGCGCCAGACCTGGTGCTGGCGGACATCCAGCTGTCAGACGGCATCAGCCTCGACCTGTTCCATCACCTGCATGCCTGCCCGGTCATCTTCACCACCGCTTACGACCAATACGCCATCCGCGCCTTCAAGATCAACAGCATCGATTACCTGCTGAAACCGGTTGACCCGGAGGAACTTGCCGCCGCTTTCCGCAAATACGCTTTATTACGGGAAAAATACGCCAACCCGGCATACGTGCAGGAGCTGATGCAGTTCGTGCAGCACCAGCAGCGAAAACAGGCGTATAAGGAAAGCTTCACGGTGCACTACGGTAAAAACGTATATGTGGTGCCGTTAGGAGAGGTGGCCTGCTTTACGAAACGCGAACTGATCTACCTGCACCAGCACAACGGCCGGCAGTGGATCACCGATTTCCGGTCGCTCGACGAAGTGGAAGAACTCATTGACCCCGAAAGGTTTTACCGGGCCAACCGGCAGTGCATCGTGCACAAACCTTATTTAACCGGTTATAAGACAGACGATACCAGCCGCCTGACCCTGCAGCTGAAAATGGACAAACCGCCGGAAGTGATTGTGAGTAAAGACAAAGCGGCCGCTTTCAAGGCGTGGTTCGACTAGCCGGGATCATACGGTAAACTGCAATTCGCTGAGGCCCTTGTACAGTCCTTCTTCTTTCCCCATCAGTTCCTCATGCGTACCGGCTTCCACCACACGGCCCTTGTCGAGCACGAGGATCATGTCCGCGCGGCGTACGGTGGAGAGGCGGTGCGCGATGACCACGGACGTTCTGCCCTGCATGAGTTTATCGAGGGCGTCTTTTACCAGTCTTTCCGATTCCGAATCCAGCGCGGAGGTAGCCTCGTCGAGGATCAGGATGCGCGGGTCTTTCAGCACGGCGCGGGCAATGGCGATGCGCTGGCGCTGGCCGCCGGACAGTTGGATGCCGCGTTCGCCCACCACCGTATCGAGCCCTTCGGGAAAGTTCTGAATGAACTCCCAGGCATTGGCCTGTGTGGCGGCGTGGATGATCTCCGCTTCGCCGGCCAGGGGGTTGCCGTAGGCGATGTTCTCGCGGATGGTGCCCCCAAAAAGGAATACGTCCTGCGGCACAACGGCCATCTGGTTGCGGAGCACAGACAGGTCGTAGCTGCCCGCTTCTTTCCCGTCGATGAGGATGCGGCCGCTCACGGGGTTGTAAAACCGGAGCAGCAGCGACACGATGGTGCTTTTACCGGCGCCGCTGGGGCCCACCAATGCTACCTGCCAGCCCGGCGCCACGTGAAAGCTCACGTCGTCAAGCACGGCAATGTCTTTCCGCGACGGGTACTGGAACCCGATCCCTTCAAAACGGATATCGCCGGCAATAGCGGGAATGCGCTGTGCGGGCGGGAGGGGATGGATGTCTTCGATGGGCTCGTCGTGTATTTCGAGGAGGTTTTCAGACGCGCCCAGCGCACGCTGGATGCGGGTATAGATTTCGGCCAGGCCGCTGATGGAGCCGCCGATGAAACCGGAGTACAGGATGAAGGAGAACAGCTGGCCCACCTCGATATCGCCGGCGGCCATGAGCATGGCGCCTTTCCAGATCACGGCCGTCATGGCCCCGAAGAGGCCCAGGATCAGGAACGACACGAAAGCGCCCTGGTAAGCGCCTGCTTTGATACCGATGGAAGCGGCCTCGTTGGTCTTTTTGCGGTAGCGGCCGATCTCGAAAAATTCGTTCGCGAAGGCTTTCACGTTGAAAATGCCCTGCAGGGTTTCTTCCACGATGGTATTGGATTCGGCCACCTGCGCCTGCACCTGTTTGGAAAATTTGCGGATAAAACGGCCGAACACGACGGCCAGCACGCAGATCACGGGCACGATGGCCAGCATGAACAACGTGAGCTTCCAGGAGGTGACGGCCAGCAGCGCGATGCCGCCGGTGATGATGATCACCTGGCGCAGGAATTCCGCCAGCGTGGTGGTGAACATGTCCTGCAGCTGCGAGATGTCTGACGAAATGCGGCTGTTCAGCTCACCCACGCGGCGCTCCGCGAAAAACTTCATGGGCAGGCGGATGAGATGGCTGTACGTGGCCTGCCGCAATACGGCCAGCGTTTTTTCGGTGACTGATACGAATATGCGGATGCGTAGATAAGAAAATACAGATTGCAGGATGAGCACGGCGGCCAGCATGAGCCCGATTTTGTCAAGCTGCTGCAACAGCTGCCCTTTGTGCCCGGCGTCTACCAGGTTGCCGAGCAGCGCCGGGAAGGCGAGGCTGGCGCCGCTGGAGAGCAGCAGCATCAGCAGGCCTACCGCGAACTGGAAGCGGTAAGGTTTGGCGTATTCATACAGGCGTAGGGCCTTGCGTATTCCTGTCAGCGAGATTTTTGCACGTTTCGGCGGTTGCTCCATAGGTCGAATTTAAGCTTTCCTACGCTGTAGACGACCGGGAACGGGAAATATTGTATACTGTTATCAAAAGAAACGCTAATATTTCACCGGCGAGGATGCACACGTATCGTAGAGAGCTTTGCCAGAATTCGCCCGTCATCCAGAAATAGAAGGCCAGCGGCAATGTGACGGCCAGCCCCAGGAAAGCGAGCAGGAACTTGACGTTCACGAAAAACGAATAGGTGGAAAAACCGCCCTTCACCGGCGCCTCCTTCATTTTCCGCAGGCCGTAAACATTCTCGTACACATCCGCCGCCCAGGCCACGATTTGCAGGGCGGCCACCAGCCAGAAGAAATACTCGCCCGGGCCGGTTTTAGCGCCGATGATGATACAAAGCAGGGCAATGGCGGGGTAGAAGCCGGCCATGAACAGGAAATCCACCCACAGGTGCGCTTTCAGCGCCTGCCTCGCCGGTGGCTCCAGGCCTGCAACGAGTTTGTCCATTTCGGTTTCGGAGGAAGGAAACTGCAGGTCGAGAATGGTGAAAGGCGACTGCTCGCCGCTGCCGTTGCGGTACCTGAATTTTTTCGCCAGCTGCGTCATCCACAGCAGGGTGGCCAGCAGCAGGCCAACGCAAAGCACCAGGTAAAAACGCGGGTCTGTCATGGCTATTTTTTTTGCTTGGTGAGAATATCGGATACGCCGCGGAAGTCTTTCTGCGTGGAGTTCACCGCCTGGTGCACCACGATGCGCGCCGTTTTGTATTCTTCCCAGTTAAAGTCATCGAGCAGGAACCTGCCCGCCGCCTGCGCACCCAGCACGAACAGTTCGCGCTGCTTCTCCGGCGGGATGTTGAAATCGAGCCAGTTGTATTCGTGCACATGGATCACCCCGATGCCTTTGCGGAACAGGCTGTTTTTGAGCAGGAAATCCTTGTCGTAATAATACCGTACGGTATTGAAGAGCTTGCCCAGGTAAGCGCCCAGGCCCAGCTGGTCGGCGTGGTTGATGGTATTGTCCGCCGGCTTCGCGTCGTCGAGCTCGATGCCGAAGGTAGGCAGGCGGGGAATGGCTACTTCGGGGTTGTAGAGGATGTTGATGGGGAAGTTGGACAGCACGCCGCCGTCTACAAACCGCACTGCCGTGGGGATATCGGCCGGCTCCATCAGGAGGTGGTTGCGCCAGTGCGTTTGGATAATGGGCAGGTCGCGCGGGATGTTGCGGATGATATGCGACTCGAAAAAGATGGGAATGCTCATCGACGCCCGTACGAACTCGGCCGGGTGCAACTCGTGCTGGTGCTCGCGGAAGAGGTTCCACATTTTCGGGAATTCGATTTTGTTCTGGGTGATGATGTCGGACGTGATGAGGGTGATATCCGGCTTGAGGCCCTTGGTAGGGTCGTTGCCGAGGCTGCGGTCTGTTTGCACGTTGCGGATATGGAGGCCTTCCGGCGCCTGTTCCGACACGCGCTCCAGGTCGCTGATCGTTTCCACGCCGTTTTCCCGCATGATCATTTTGATCCACTCCGTGAAATTATGGCCGGGGTTCACGCCGAAACCGCGGTTTTTGAGGCGCTGCAGCAGGTAGGTGCCGTAGCCAGCCGCCAGCCCGAGCCCCAGCAACACCATGCCCGTGAGGATGTACGACACCAGCGCGATGCCGTTAAACACCGGGTAATGATGCCGCAGGCCGGTGGCGATGATATCGGTGAGTACGAGCGCCGCCAGGGTAATGCCCAGTATGCGCGCGCCGTTTTTGATGCGCTTGGCGAAGTTTTCGGTTTTGATCACCCATTTGATGAGCTTTTGCGCGAAGGGATGCCCGTCAACGAAGTCGAAAAACGGTTTCTCGCACAGATATTGGAGGATGCGTTCGGATTTGGTGCGGTTCGCGGCTTTGTCTTCTTTCACCACCGCCAGCAGCGTGGTGTTGATGGCGCCGGCACTGGTGCCGGCGAGGCGCATGAAACGGATGCCCGCTTTCTCGAGGATGTAAGTATACCCTACGAGGGCCACGCCCAGCACACCGCCGCCTTCCTGCACGAGGTGCACGTACTGGCGCCCGTCTTTGTCGAGCGTGTCTGATACGATAAGGTCCCGGTAATTTTCGCCAAACCGGTTTTTCAATGCGCCTAATACGGCGGTCACTTCAGGCGCTTCCGTGAAATATTCCGGCGCCAGGGTTTTGTTCGAATGCATGTGGCAGTATTTGGGGGTATGAACGACTCCCTCAATGTACGATTTACCGGCGGTAAATGCAATGCTTTATTCGAATGCCCGGAAACCCTTGTGCTGCGCGAGCGCGAGCATTTCTCGGTCGCCGCTGCTGTCTCCGTAAGCGTAGATGGTATGGAAAGTGGTGAGGTGCACGGCTTCGCGGATGCGGCAAACCTTCTCGTCGCCATTGCAATTGCGGCCGTGAAGCAGGCCGGTGATGCGGCCGTCGGTCACGGCCAGTTGCGAGCCCAGGCAGGGGATGCCAAGGGAGTTACTCCAAGGAGCCACCCAGTTTTCGGCGGATGCCGTTACGATATACACGATGTGGCCTTCGGCTTTATGCCAGGCCAGCGCATTCAGCGCCTTGGGCCGCAGCAGGCTGGGTAGCCGCTCCCGGCAGAAAGCGGTGCATTGCCGCTGGAACTCGTCTTGCGGCGTGTTACGGAAAAAAAACGTCAGCACGATCTCTTTCATCCGCTGGTTGGAGATCACCTTCAGCCTGAACAGCACCAGCAGCGGCGACAACAGGGCCATGCCGGCATACAGCGCGGCGGCGCCCTTCTGAAAGCGGATGATTTCAAAAAGCGTGTCTTTGCGGGTGATGGTACCGTCGAAGTCGAAAAAAGCGATGACGTTTTTCACAGCTTCAGCTTTTTAAACAGGAACTCGGGTATGCTTTTGATAATGAGCATGATGTACCGCCAAAACCAGCGGGTATAGATCACGTTCTTTTTCGCGCCGGCGGCATTGAAGATGTCGTTGGCCACCTGCTCCGGTTGGGCGGTGAGCAGGGGAGGAAGCGTCAGGTTTTCGGTCATACGCGTGTACACGAAGCCGGGCTGCACGCTCATGACGTGCACGCCTGTATGAAAGAGGCGGTTGCGGAGGCCGGACAGGTAAGCCGTAAAACCCGCTTTGGCGCTGCCGTAGAGATAATTGCTCATTCTGCCGCGCTCGCCGGCCACGGAGCTGATGCCGATGATGGTGCCGCGCTGTTGGGCCGCCATGTCTTCCGCCACGATGTTCAGGATGGATACGGCGCCGGTAAAATTGGTATGGAGGATGCGCGCGGCTTCGTTCCAGTTACGCTGGCCTTCTTCCTGGTTGCCGAGGTAGCCGAACACGCACACCACGATCGCCGGTTTGACGGGAAGCGATTGGTAAAAGGCGGCATGACTGCCGAAGTCCAGCGCGTCAAAGGCATGGGTGGAAACCGGCACGTCGTACCGGATGCGAAGGTCCTGCTCCAGGGCCTGCAACTCTTCCGGCCGGCGGCCCGCCAGTTGTATCGCATATCGGCCCTGTGCGTATTTTCGGGCAATGGCGATGGCCATATCGGAGCCGGCGCCAAGAATCAAAACGGTATCGTTCATTTATTCAAAAAACACTTTGTTCGTCGGTAAATAAATAATTACATAAAAACTCAGTATCCACAGGAGAATGGTCAGTTGGATGAAGCGGTCTTTATACAGGATTTTTGTGGGGGAACCGGTATTGTTGTCCACGTAGGTTATCTGCAAATATCGCATTAATCCGGCAATCACAAAAATACTGGTGTAATAAAGGCGGTAGGTTTTGAAGCGTTCCATGGTGACGGGCGACATAGTGTACATGATATAAGCCACGATGATCACGGCAGACACCACCGCCAGCGAGATGTTGAGAAAATCCATGTTGTATCCTTTGGAAGCCTTGCGCATGTCGCGGCCGGAAGCGAGTTTCAGCACGATGTCGTCGCGCCGTTTGGCCAGCGCCATAAACAGCGCGAGCAGGAACACCATCAGCATCAGCCATTCCGACACGCCGATTTCAGACGCGGCGCCGCCCGCCTTCACGCGCAGCACGAACCCGGCGGATAAAATGAAGACGTCGAGGATGGAGATGTTTTTTAATCCGAAAGAGTAGGCGAGGTTCAGCACAAAATAAAGGCCCAGGATGAACGCAAACTTGGTGTCGATGAACCAGGCGCCGGTGAAACCGGCGGCCACCAGTATTATAAACAGGGCAAGGGCGGCGCTTTTCGATACGGCGCCGGAAGCGAGGGGGCGCTGCGATTTTTCAGGGTGGGCGCGGTCCGCCTCCACATCGCGGTAGTCGTTGATGATGTAGATGCTGCTGGCCACGAGGCTGAAGCATACGAAAGCCCCCGCGAGGATGAGCAGTTTATCGGCGTTGAAAATCTGGCTGGCAAAAAACAGCGGAATAAACAGGAATAAATTCTTGGCCCAGTGTTTCGGCCGTAAGAGTGTCAGATATTGCACGGGGATTAAACTTTCTTGCATGGCAAGTTACAATGAATCTGAGGATTTGTCGCTATTTTTGCGTTCTTTGCGACACAAAACAGCATTTTTTGTAAATCACCCCCGATCATGAATGGTCCCTTTCTGACACCGCGCAAAGCCACAATTATAGAAAGCATACTGATTATCGGCCTCGCCCTTGTACCGTTATTCGCCACTTTCCCGTACCGTGTAAACATCTTTTTATCGTGGGAGGGCGCCTACCGCCTGTCTGAAGGGCAGATGCCGTACCGCGACTTCGGCACGCCGCTGGGGTTCGGCTACTGGCTGGTGCCCGCGCTGTTTTTTAAGCTGTTCGGCCCGTACCTGGCCTCGCTCATCAAGGCCCAGGTGTTGCTCAATATCATCGGCGGTTTTGCTTTCCGGTCCATTCTCAGGAGTGTAGGCGTACCCGTGGGGGTGCGGGTGCTGGCGGTACTGGTCTTCGTACTGTCGTATGCGTTCCCCAACTTCTGGCCCTGGTACAACAATACGGTGATCATCTACCAGTTCGTGGGCCTCGCCTTACTGCTGATCGCCCTGCGGGACGGCAAAGGCCGCTGGCCGGCGTTGTTCGGCGCGGCTTCCTTCACCTTCCTGAGCTTTTTCACCAAGCAGGACGGCGGCGGCCTGGCGCTGCTGCTGGCGCTGGCTTTGCTGGGGTATCACAGCCTCCGCGAAAAACGCTGGCAGGAACTAACGGGCTTCCTCGTTTTTTATGTCGTGGTGGCGCTGGCATTCATCCTGCCTTTAGTACCGCACGGTTTCGGGTACTGGTTCAACCACGGGCAGCCGCCCCACAACTCCCGCTTGTCCGTCAAGGATTTTGTGGACGAGTTCCTCGTCATGTCCCAATGGCTGAAGTTTTACCTCGTGCTCACCGTGCTGCTGCTGACACCGGCGCTCCGGAATGTGAAAGCCCTCTGGGCCGACAAGCAGCAGATGCTGTTCATCCTCGTGACGGTGGGCATCCTCGTGGAAGCCGCGCTGTTCCAGGTCACCAGCTATACCCCGCCCGATAACAATATCTTTTTCCATGCTTTCGCCTTCGCCTTTATTTTCACCCGGCTGGGGCAACTGCTGCACATCCGCACGGAAGCCTTCAAACCCTTCCTGGGCGGCGCGCTGCTCGTGGCGTTATGGTGGTCCGGCGCGTTCTACAAGTATGTAGACCGGATCCTGAGCCGCCTGCTGCCCGCCCCGCGTGAAACGGTGAAAGGCGGCGAGAACGTCGTTTCCCGCAACAACTTCATATTGAATACCGACACCACGGACGTGCCCACTTCCGAGTGGATATTCTCCAGCCTGCCGGAGTTCAAAAAAATATACATGCCGCCGTCCACCGTACATGGCATAGACCGGCTGATGGCGCTGCCCGAAGTGAAAACGAAAGGGATGGAGCTGAACGTGCTCAACCTCACCGAGCTGACGCCGCTCAAACACGCCATCGGCTACAGGGAGGAAAAAGGCCATGATATTCCCCTCTGGCACCACCTGGGCGTAGGCATGTTCAACAAACAGCTGGCGCAATACCAGCAACGCATTGCCAGCCGGGAATACGACATTGTGCTGTACGAATACGCGCCCACCCTCAATAATTTCTTCCCGTTCGCCCTCCGCGACGGCCTGAAGCAGCACTACCGGCTGGTAGACAGCTTCCTGGCGCCCCGCCGGCCAACGAATGCCACCATCGAGGTGTATATGAAGTAAAAAGCGCTTACCTTGCGGCTCTTTGAATGTTCGCAAACCGCAAGACGAATCCATGCAACGCAGCACCAACAAATCAACGCTCATCCTGGCCCTGGGCCTGGTGTACATACTATGGGGCTCAACGTTCCTGGGCATGAAAATCGGCGCCGAAGTGCTGCCGCCTTTCCTGCTCACCACGCTCCGTTTCATCCTGTCCGGCAGCCTGATGCTGGCCATCGGCTTCTGGAAAGACAAGGAGATGCCCACGCCCCGTCAATGGCTGAACGCCTCCATCGTGGGAGGGCTGCTCATCGGCATCGGCAATTCCACCGTGGCCCTGGCTGTTACCGTAATGCCGTCCGGCATGGTGGCCCTGTTCATTGCCGCGCTGCCGGCCTGGTTCATTACGCTCGACTGGGCTTTCTTCAGTAAAAAGAAACCGAAGGCGCTCACCGCCTGGGGCCTGTTCATGGGCTTTGCAGGACTGTTTTACATTTTCGACCCTTTCCATCTCTTTACCGCCGGGCCCGACGCCACGCGGAACATTCCCCTGTGGCCCATTCCCTTGCTCACCCTTGGCTCCGTGGCCTGGGCCCTGGGCTCGCTGCTCTCGCCCCGTATGGACATGCCCAAACAGATGACCGCCTCCGGCATCCAGATGCTGGCCGGCATGGTGATTTGCCTCACGATGAGCCTGAGCCTGGAGCTGAAAGACTGGGACAAATTCTACGACATGACGGCCCGTACCTGGGGCGCCATCGTATACCTGGTGCTGTTCGGGTCGCTGGTGGGCTTCACGGCCTACAGCTGGCTGGTAAACAACGCCCCGCCGCAGCTCACGGCCACGTATGCCTACGTGAACCCGGTGGTGGCCATTTTCCTGGGCTGGCTCATCCTCGACGAGCAGCTGAGCGTACAGTCGTTTATCGGCTCCGCGATCGTGATAGCAGGGGTGGTACTGATGACGTTGAAGAAGAAGTAGCGCAAACGTTCCCGGCGATGGCGGTAGAACACAGGCGCAGGGATGTTACATGGAAAGCAGGCGCCCCACGCCCGTGGGCCGACCGGATCCGGGAAGCGCGGTGGCAGGAATCAACTATTTCGCCAGTTCCACATCAAATTTTACGATGGCGCCGTTTTCGAGCAGGCGCGTGTTCATCTGGTCCATTCTCACCATGGTGCCCGTCAGCTCGTATTTGCCTTCGAGCAGGCCCGATTCGCAACGCGTGGTGGAGATATTTTTGATGGCGATGCCATATTCCCGGAACAGCTGTTCCAGTGCGGCGGTGGATAGCCGGGCATCCTGGTAACGGATAGCGTAGTATTTCCGCTCGCGGCGACGGGTGATCACGTCTTCGATGAAAGACAGTCCCCATAAAATCAGCAGGGTAATGGCCACAGCAGCCCCGGCCAGCCCGTAGGCGCCGATGCCGATAGCCATGCCGATGGCGGCGGAAATCCAGATGGTGGCGGCGGTGGTAATACCGTCTATCGTGAACCCGCCCCGGAAAATCACGCCTGCGCCGATAAAGCCCACGCCCGTCAGGATATTGGAGGCCACGCGGTCTCCTGTGGTACCGGGCATATGGCTCCCCACAATGGTGAAGAGCGTGGAACTGACGCAGATAATGGCGATAGTTCGGATGCCGGCGGCTTTGCGCTGCATTTCCCTTTCGAATCCCAGTAAGAAACCGGCTGCCATGGCCGCCAGCAGGCGGAGGAGCATTATTTCGCTGAACATGCTTTTCTCTTTTAATTAACAAACACCCGGCAAAGGTATGCCGTTCACCGACAGGAGGCGGTCGAGCCGCACCACCAGTCCGTTATCCAGCTGCAAATACTCTGCCTTATTGAGGGTGTACAGGTTGGTGATGCGGGCGGAGACCTCCCGGGGAAGACCCTCTTCATCCCGGAAAGCCAGCACACAAAGCGTTTGCATGGTGGCCCAGGCCTCGAGGCGGTCGTAATAGTTACAATCGATCGGCTGATACTGCTTATCTGGTGCTTCCATAAATTTCAGTTTCAAAATTACATCGTGGTGGCCTATTTTTGCAGCACTGAAAAAATTAAAATTATCCGGCATGTTAGAGTCTACATTCAAGTTTCCCAATCAAACCGCTTTTTATAAAGGCAAGGTACGGGATGTTTACACCATTGAAGACAAATGGATGGTGATGTTCGTAAGCGACCGCATTTCTGCATTCGACGTGGTTTTGCCCCGTCCGATCCCTTATAAGGGCCAGGTGCTGAACCAGATTGCGGCCATTATGCTGGACGCTACCAAAGACATCGTTCCCAACTGGGTGAAATCCGTGCCCCTGCCCAACGCAACCGTGGGCCTGAAGTGCGACACTTTCCCCGTGGAAATGGTGGTACGCGGCAACCTGACCGGCCACGCCTGGCGCACTTACAAGAGCGGCAAGCGCGAACTGTGCGGCGTAACGCTGCCGGAAGGGCTGAAAGAGAACGATTTCTTCGCGTCTCCCATCATTACCCCCACCACCAAAGCACATGAGGGGCACGACGAGGACATTTCCCGTGACGAGATCATCGCCCAGGGCCTGGTGAGCAAAGAAGACTACGAGAAACTCGAAAAATATACCCTGGCGCTGTTCGAGCGCGGCCGTGAACTGGCTGCCAAACGCGGCCTGATCCTGGTAGACACCAAGTATGAATTCGGCAAAATCGGCGATACCATTTACCTGATCGACGAAATCCACACCCCGGATTCCAGCCGCTATTTTTACGCGGAGGGATATGAGGCCAAACAGGCGGCCGGCGAGCCCCAGAAGCAGCTGAGCAAGGAGTTTGTGCGCGAATGGCTGATGGAAAACGGCTTCCAGGGCAAAGATGGCCAGCAGGTGCCGGAAATGACCGATGCGTTCATCGAAAGCGTGAGCAACCGCTACATCGAGCTGTTCGAAAACATCACCGGCCAGCCGTTCAAAAAAGAAGACGTGACGCCCGCCGAGGCCGAACAGAAAATCATCGAAACGCTGAAAAGCATGTAATACGGAAGGAGCGGGCAACCGCTCCTTTTTATTTTCCACAAACGTATCCCTTGCCGATGTGCCGGCTGTATGATCCGGATAGTCCTGCGGAAGCCGATCGCTTAGCCGCCATTTTCACGCAACGCCTGGATCACCTTCCGGGCATCCTGCCCGAAAATCCCCCTTCCTCGATTACCTGCAAACTTATTTGAAGAACGGTTGCCGCACAAGCGCGGCAATCGCTACATTTGTACAGCAATAAAACGGGCGGAACGGAAACCATACACCCGGTAGCCCGTGCCACCACCCAATTACGGATGAATACGCAATTTACGGCAGCCTGCCGGGCAGGGAGCTGTGGGTACCATCCAGGCGCAGAGACGACAAACTTTAACAACAGATGAAACACCTGGCAGCTTTAAACAAATACTTCGTAAAATATAAATGGCGCTTTTTGCTCGGCATGCTGTTCACCGCAATTTCCATCGTGTTCAGCGTTTTCCAGCCGATACTCGTGCGCCAGATATTCGACCTGCTGGAGCAAAACCTGAAAAACTACCGGATGCTGAGCGATACGGATCTGAAAGCGGTTTTCAGGAGCGGTTTCACCAAAACGCTGGCTTTCTACGGCCTTTCCATCCTCGGCCTGGCCCTGCTCAGCGGGTTCTTCATGTTCCTGCAGCGGCAAACCCTGATCGTGATGAGCCGTTACATCGAATACGACCTGAAAAACGAGATCTTCCAGCAATACCAGCGCCTCGACCTTACATTCTTCAAAATGAACCGTACCGGCGACATGATGAGCCGCATCACGGAAGACGTGTCGCGCGTGCGCATGTACGTAGGCCCGGCGTTGATGTACGCCACCCGTACCGTTATCATGATGGTGATGATCATCTGGCTGATGTGGGAAGTCAATCCCCGGCTAACGCTGTATACCTTGTCGCCATTGCCTTTGCTGGCCCTCACCATTTATTTCGTGAACGCCGTTATCCATAAAAAGAGCGAGCGCATCCAGTCGCAACTCTCCAACATTACGTCCGTGGCGCAGGAGAATTACTCCGGCATCCGCGTCATCAAATCTTATGTGCAGGAAGCGCCCAGCGCCGCGCATTTCGAGCATGCGAGCGAAGACTATAAAAAAAGCTCCATCAGCCTCGCCAAAACCGACGCTTTATACCAGCCCGCCATGGCGCTTATGATCGGCCTGAGCGTGATACTCACCATCTTCATCGGGGGCATGCAGGTGATCAACGGCAATATCACCATCGGCAACCTGGCGGAGTTCGTGCTGTATGTGAACATGCTCACGTTCCCGTTTTTTTCCATCGGCTGGGTGGCGTCGATGATACAGCGTGCCGCTGCCTCGCAGCAACGGATCAACGAGTTCCTCGACGAAAAGCCCCGCATCATGGACGCGCCGGAAGCGAAGGCCGTCACCCTGAAGGGGGAGGTGCACTTCTCCAACGTTTCTTTCACGTACGAACATACCGGCATTCAGGCGCTGCGCAATTTCGAGCTCACCATCCAGCCCGGCCAGAAAGTAGCCATCATCGGGAAAACCGGTTCCGGCAAAACCACGCTGGCGCAACTGCTGATCAGGATGTACGACCCGCAGCAGGGCGGCATTTTCATAGACGGCACCGACATCCGCGACATGAAACTGTCGGCCCTCCGCAACCAGATCAGCTATGTGCCGCAGGACGTGTTCCTGTTCTCCGATACCATCAGTAACAACATCCGGTTCGGCGAGCCGGGCGCGGACGAAGCCGCCGTACACCAGGCCGCCCGGCAGGCATCCGTGGAGAAAGACATCCTGCAGTTCCCGGAGGGTTTCGGCACCATGGTAGGAGAGCGGGGCGTGACCCTCAGCGGCGGCCAGAAGCAGCGCGTATCCATTGCCCGCGCCCTGATCCGCAACCCGAACATCATGGTGTTCGACGATTGCTTATCGGCCGTAGACGCCCGTACCGAAAAGGAAATCATTGGCAACCTGTACGCCTATCTCGAAAATAAAACAGCCATTATCATCACCCACCGCATCTTCTCGCTTTTCGCGTTCGACAAGATCATTGTGCTCGACGAAGGGGGGATGGCAGAAAGCGGTACGCATGAAGAATTATTATCACAAAACGGCTACTATGCAGAGCTGTACGCACGTCAGCAAACAGGGGAGGAAGAAAGCGTAAACGGGTCGTTTTCATGAGGTTGTAATTCGCTTCCATCAAGGATTCCGCGAAATATAAGATGATTTTTCAAAATCATTTAAAATTATTTTGATATTTGTAAAACAATAGTATATTTGTTGATTATTGATCATTCAAACAGGATTTGATTCGTTAACACTTAAATCTATCAACTGTGGCGTACGAAAACAACAATCAACAGGAAAGAAACAACGACAGCATCTTTTCCAAGCGATTGAAAGCGGGCAAAAGAAGAACTTATTTCTTTGATGTAAAAACTACCCGGGGGAACGATTACTTTTTGACTATCACCGAAAGTAAAAAACGTTTCAACGATAACGGTTACGACAGGCACAAAGTATTCCTGTACAAAGAAGACTTTAACAAGTTTCTGAATGCATTGACCGAAACCATCAACTATGTGAAAACAGAATTGATGCCCGATTTCGATTTTGATGCTTACAACCACGACTACTCTGAGAGCCGTGAAGATGAGCAGGATGGCGAAAGCATCGGCGTTGAAGCATCTGCCCCCCGCGTGCAGGTGGCTGCTGAAGCTGAAGCCGAAGCTCCCGCTCCCTCCGGTGAGGATGTAGACAAATGGTAGTTCTTCTCCCTGACAACAATAAGATCTTAACCTCCGGCAGTCACACCGGAGGTTTTTTTATTGAACCCGGTAACGGCTGGTTCAGGCGCCGCCGCAGTTTATTTTTCAACCGGCCTTCCAGATATCCTATCCAGTTTCACCTGCAGGCTGTCCGCAACACCCCCTGGATATCGCGGAACGGGGATTTGGATGAACCGGCATACGACTGTTGTTTTACAACCGCCGCCCGATAAGACCCGCCTGCGGTCCGCATAAAAAAAGGGAGCGGCGCTCCGGCCGCTCCGTGGTATTTTCTTCCCGCGGGTGCTTTACTTCCGCAGTTGTTTATAAGCATTGATGAGGCCATTGGTGGAAGCATCGTGCGAGCTCACGGGCGTTTCGTCCGTCAGTTCCGGCAGGATGCGGTTGGCCAGTTGCTTGCCCAGTTCCACGCCCCACTGGTCGAAGCTGTAAATGTTCCAGATCACACCCTGCACGAATATTTTGTGCTCGTACAGCGCGATGAGCGCGCCGAGGCTGCGGGGCGTTACCTGTTTCAACAGGAAAGAGTTGGTGGGCCTGTTGCCGGTAAACACCTTAAACGGCACCAGTTCTTCCGGCGTGCCTTCCGCGCGCACTTCATCAGCCGTTTTACCGTTCATGAGCGCTTCCGTCTGCGCGAAAAAGTTCGACAACAGTTTGGGATGATGATCGCCGATGGGGTTGTGGCTGATGGCCGGCGCGATGAAATCGCAGGGAATCATTTTCGTACCCTGGTGGATCAACTGGTAAAAGGCATGCTGGCCGTTGGTGCCCGGTTCGCCCCACACGATGGGCCCCGTCTGGTAGCTGACCGGCCGGCCCGTTCTGTCTACATTCTTGCCGTTGCTTTCCATATTCCCCTGCTGGAAATACGCCGCGAAGCGGTGCATGTACTGATCGTACGGCAGGATGGCTTCGGAATCCGCATCGAAGAAGTTGCCGTACCAGAGGCCGATGAGCGCCATGATCACGGGGATGTTCTGTTCGAAAGGCGTGTCTTTGAAATGCAGGTCTGTAGCATGCGCGCCCGCCAGCAGCGCCGCGAAATTGGGATAGCCGATGGTGAGGGCGATAGACAGGCCGATGGCGGACCACAGCGAATAGCGGCCACCCACCCAGTCCCAGAACGCAAACATGTTCTGCGGGTCGATACCGAAGGCCGTCACGGCTTTTTCATTGGTGGAGAGCGCGGCGAAGTGCAGCGCGATATCTTTTTCCTTCCCGCCGTTTTCGAGGAACCAGCTGCGCGCCGAATGGGCGTTGGTCATGGTTTCCTGGGTGGTGAAGGTTTTGGAGGCGATGAGGAACAGCGTTTCGTCTGCCGTTACTTTTTTGAGCGTTTCGGCGATGTGCGTACCGTCTACGTTCGATACGAAGTAGGTCTGAATGCCTTCCACCCAGTAGGGGCGGAGCGCTTCGGTGACCATCACGGGGCCGAGGTCGGAGCCCCCGATGCCGATATTGACGATATAACGGATACGCTTACCCGAAAATCCTTTCCAGCTGCCGTTGTGCACACGGGCGCAAAAGTCTTCCATCTGTCTGAGCACCGCGTTCACTTCCGGCATTACGTCTTTTCCATCGAGCAGTACGGGGTAATTGGAGCTATTGCGAAGGGCGGTGTGCAGCACGGCCCTGTTTTCTGTGGCATTGATTTTATCGGCGCCGAACATCGCTTTCACGCCTTCCGCCAGGCCGCATTCCCCGGCGAGGTTTTGCAGCAGCCCGAGCGTTTCCGCGGTGAGGAGGTTCTTGGAATAATCGAAGAGGATGTTTTCGAACTGCAGGGAAAAAGCCGCGAAGCGTTTCGGGTCTGCCGCGAAAAGGTCGCGCAGGTGCGTCTTTTTCATGTCGGCCGCGTGGGCCTGTAACTGTTGCCAGGCTTTGGTAGCAGTTGGATGTACTGTAGGGAGCATACGATCTGATTAAATATAAAAGATGGGTAAAAATACACAGTAAAGCGGGATAATCAACCCGGCTGCCCGCGTTTGCGGAGTATTTGGAGGATGAGGGCCAGGGCGAGGAGGGCGATCACGACGGTGGCGGCGGCGATGATGGGCGCCGATTCGCGCCCGCCTTCGGCTTCCCTTTTAAGCACGATGCCGTAGAAGGCCCATATATTGACGATCCCGAAATAGATATTGTTGTAGCGGAGAATCATGTACAGCGCCACCAGCAGCCCGATGGTCATCATGGCGAGCGTCCAGGGCACAGGGGGAATACCGGTGAAGCCCAGGGCAACCGTCCATGCGGTGAGGTTGGCCAGCGTGGCGATGCTGATCCACCCGAAATACAAACCGAACGGCAGGTGAATGAACAGCTTTTCCCTGCGGCCCGCGCCGGGGTGGGCGATCCGGAAATTGCGGTGAATGGCGGCGAGCGAATAAAAGATCACCAGCATGAAAAACAGCGAGAGGGTGATGGCCCGGTAATGCCACGCGAACAACCAGCAGGCGTTGCCCAGGCAGTTCAGCAGGAACCAGCCTTTCATCCTGACCTGGAAGGCATCGAGCTCGGCTTCCTGCCCTTTTGAAAAGGCCAGCCACAGCTGGTACCCTGCAAAAGCAAGCAGCGCCAGGTAGATAACGCTCCAGACCGAAAAAGTAATGCCGGCGGGCGTGAACAGGTTGGGGTATTGTGCAGAAATCTCCCCGGTGGTGGCGCCGTTGAGCGTACCGATGTTGGCCATCACATTTACGCCAATGGCCACGATCAGGGCGATGAGGTTGAAAGAAGACCGTTGCCGGAAATGGGGTATCGTTCTCCTGGATGCCATAGCCGAGCTTTGTTTGCATTTCATTAACAAAAATCTCTCCAAATTGGTTGAACGCCATGGCGTATCACATCAGCACGAACCGTTTACCGGGCATAAAGACGTTTCATAATTCGTTAATAATCGTTTATCTTTGCGCACTTATGACAATAGAACAATTGAAGGATATGAGGGATCGTTTGTACGTCCTGGGAGGTTTTCTTTAACGTCCGGGACCGTATAGACAAGATCGAAAACGATAGGCAGATGACCCTTGCGCCCGGTTTCTGGGACGACAATGAAAGGGCCACGGCCATCCTCAAAGAAATTAAGGTTAACAAATTCTGGGTAGACCTCTATGAACAGGTGCGTACGGCTATTGAAGACAGTGCCGTGCTGCTCGAGTTTCAGAAAGAAGGAGAAGCCACGGAAGAGGAAGTGAACGCCGCCCATCAGCATGCGCTGGAGGAGCTGGACGGGCTGGAATTCAAGAGCACGCTCAACGAGCCGGAAGACGAAATGCCGGCGGTGCTTACGATCAATTCCGGCGCCGGCGGCACCGAGAGCCAGGACTGGGCGGAAATACTGCTGCGGATGTACCGTATGTACGGCGAGAAGCAGGGCTGGAAGGTGAGTGAAATCGACGTGCAGTACGGCGATGGCGCGGGCATCAAATCCGCCACGCTGGAGTTCGACGGCGAGTTCGCCTACGGGTTGCTGAAGGCGGAAAGCGGGGTGCACCGCCTGGTGCGGATTTCTCCGTTTGATTCCAACGCCCGCAGGCATACATCATTCGCTTCCGTATTCGTGTACCCGCTCATCGACGACACCATCGAAGTAGCCGTTAACCCGGCGGACCTCGAATGGGAGTTTTACCGTTCCGGCGGTAAGGGCGGGCAGAACGTAAACAAGGTGGAAACCGCGGTGCGTTTGAAACACATTCCTTCCGGCATCATCATCGAGTGCCAGCAGGCGCGTACCCAGGGCGAAAACAGAACGAAAGCCCTCGCGATGCTGAAAAGCCGCCTCTATGAAGAAGAGCTGCGCAGGAGGGAAGAACTGAAAAACGCCACCAACGCCAACAAGCGCAAGATTGAATGGGGCTCCCAAATCCGTTCGTACGTATTCCATCCTTACAAGATGATCAAAGACCACCGCACCGAGTTCGAGGTGGGCAATATTCAGCCGGTAATGGACGGGGAACTGGACGGCTTCATCAAGGCGTACCTGATGATGCAGAAAGAAGAAGAAAAGGGCTGATCACCAACCATCGCCCGCAACCATATTGATCACGAAACAACAACAATCTAAGCTATGCATAATGCTTATTTTGACTTTGCAGCACCAGGCAATGAACCGGTTATGAGCTTTGCTCCGGGTTCCCCGGAAAGAGCGGCGCTGAAAAAGCAGCTGGCCGCATTCAAAAGCCAGGAAATGGACATCCCGATGTACATTGGCGGAAAGGAAGTGCGTACCGGTAAAACGGTCGACATCCGTCCCCCGCATGAAATCAAACACAAGCTGGGCCACTTCCACCAAGGAACCGCCAGCCATGTGACAGACGCCATCAACGCCGCCCTGAACGCCCGCCAGCAATGGGCGGAAACGCCCTGGGAGCACCGCGCGGGCATCTTCCTCAAAGCAGCAGAATTACTGGCCACCAAATACCGCGCGCATACCAATGCCGCCACCATGCTGGGCCAGAGCAAAAACGCCTTCCAGGCGGAAATCGACAGCGCATGCGAACTGATCGACTTCCTCCGTTTTAACGTGCACTACCTCACGGAAATTTACCGGCAGCAACCGGTGAGCTCTCCCGGTGTGCACAACCGCCTGGAATACCGTCCCCTCGAAGGTTTTGTACTGGCCGTAACGCCGTTCAACTTCTCCGCCATCGGCGGCAACCTGCCCACCTCCGCCGCCATGTGCGGTAACGTGGTGGTATGGAAACCGGCCAACACACAGGTATACCACGCCAGCTTCTTCATGAAAGTATTGATGGAAGCAGGTTTGCCAGACGGGGTGATCAACCTCGTATATGCAGACGGCCCCACCATCGGCGACGTGTGCTTCGCGCACCCCGACTTTGCAGGCATCCACTTCACCGGCTCTACCGGCGTGTTCCAGACCATGTGGAAAACCATCGGCAACAACATCGCGAAATATAAAACCTATCCGCGCATCGTGGGTGAAACCGGCGGTAAGGATTTTGTAATGGTGCACCGCTCGGCCGACGTAGACACGGTGGTGACGGCGCTTGCCCGCGGCGCTTTCGAGTTCCAGGGCCAGAAATGCTCCGCCGCATCACGCGCCTACCTGCCCAGCAACATCGCGGACGAGATCAAGTCCAAACTGGCGGCTACGCTGAAAACCATGAAAATGGGCACCGCGGAAGACTTCTCCAACTTCATCAACGCCGTGATCGACGAGCGCTCTTTCGACAAGATCGCTTCGTACATCGACAACGCGAAGAAAGCGGAAGGGGTTGACATCGTCGCGGGCGGCAACTACAGCAAAAAGGAAGGCTACTTCATCGAGCCCACCGTGATCGCTACCAACGACCCGAACTACGTGACCATGTGCGAGGAAATCTTCGGGCCCGTGCTGACGGTGTATACGTACGACGCGGAGAAATACGAAGAAACGCTCGAACTGGTGGACCGCACCAGCACGTACGCGCTGACCGGTTCCATCATTGCGCAGGACCGTTATGCCGTTGAGCTCGCCACCCGCAAACTGGTGAACGCGGCCGGCAACTTCTACATCAACGATAAGCCCACCGGCGCCGTGGTAGGCCAGCAGCCGTTCGGCGGCGCGCGCGCCTCCGGCACCAACGACAAGGCCGGTTCGCAGCTGAACCTCTACCGCTGGCTGAGCGCCAGAACGGTGAAGGAAACGCTGGTTCCGCCCACGGACTACCGTTACCCGTTTTTACAGGAAGCTTAATGAATATAGAGAAGCCGCCTCATCACTGAGGCGGCTTTCTTTTTTGACTACTTTCCCTAGTTCGTCAATACTTCCGCCAGCTTGGCTTCCAGTGCGTCCCCACGCAGATTGCGGGCAATGATTTTCCCTTTCGGGTCCAGCAGGAAATTTTGCGGGATACCTCTTACGCCATACAGCTTCGCCGCTTCGTTGTCCCAGAATTTCAGGTCGCTGACCTGCGTCCAGGTGAGTTTATCGTCTTCGATCGCCTTCAGCCAGGCTGCCCTGCCGGTAGGCTCGTCGAGCGACACGCCGAGGATCTCGAAATTTTTGCTTTTGTATTTTTCATACGCCTTCACTACATGCGGGTTTTCCGCGCGGCAGGGGCCGCACCATGAAGCCCAGAAATCGATGAGCACGTATTTGCCCCGGAAATCGGTCAGCTTCACGGGTTTGCCTTCAGTGTCGTTCTGTGCGAACTCGGGCGCCTGTGCGCCGATGGCCGTATTTTTCCAGCCGTTGATCGTTTTGGCGAAAGCTTTTCCGCCGACGCTGTTCTGTACCGGCGCTGCGAAACTGTGCAGCAGGCCCTCTATTTCCTTCACATCGTCCGGCATGGAGCCGGCGTATTGCTGCAGCGCGTCGAGCGCTACCGGGCTGGCGGTATTCGCTTTTACGAAAGCCAGCAGCGAGGCTTTTTCCTCTTTGCGGATAGCATCATACTTTTCGTTCTGGCTTTTTTTGAAGGCTTCGCTGTTCCTGGTAGCCTCATCTGCGGCGGCAAAGGCTTTGCCTGCTTCCTGGTACTGCGCTTTCGCTGATTTCGTAGCCTCCTGCAAACGGGTGTAGTCTGCGTTCAGGGGGCCACCGCTCACTTTGGCGTCACCGATCCCTTTATCGCTGCTCACCTGCAAGGTGCCTTTTTCGAGATAGAAGCCGAGCGACTCCATACGGAACGCCTTACCGGAACCGGGCAGCGGCCGCACAACCAGCGTGCCGCGCAAGGGGGCAGGCACTTTGCCTTTGATTACAAAAGCGCCTTTGTCCACTTCCGCCGAATCAGTAAAATTATCGGCGCCCACGCGGTAATACAGGTAGGCGCGCGATGGCGTGCCAGGGTCGGCGATTGTCCCTTTTACCTCAAAGGGTACGTCCTGGGCTAAAAGCGACAATGGAAGGAAGAGCGCCGCGGCTGAGATCATTTTTTTCATAATGCTGATGGTTTGGGTTGATTTAATATGGCCTTGTATCCAGCGGTACATTCCAGTGCGGATTGTATTGCAGGATGGTGTTGGAAATGTTGAGGATAAAAAAGTCGGAATCGATGGCCGCTTCGAAACGTTCGCTGCCCAGGCTATGCACGATTTTCGATTTGTGCCATGGTTTGCCGGGCTCGAGCACGAACCGCTTCAGATCGAGGAACCGTTTGATGCCGGCGGCGGGCAATTCCCGGCGGCGTTCCTGGAGCACGGCGGCAATCACTTCGTCCTGCGAACCGACGGTAAGGGGCGGCGTGCCGGTTTTGTAGCGGTACTGCCGCAACAGGTTCACGTCCGCCACCGCTTCCGCCATCCGGTTGGTGCGGGCGTAAGCTTCCGCGCGGATCAGCAGCAGTTCAGGATAGGTAAACCCCGTCGTCATCTGCGTTTTGGCGCCGCGGTAATACTGGATGCGGGCGCCGTCGTCGTATGCCGTGCCGTTGTAAGTGGTTTTGTAACCGGGTGCGCTGAGGAAAAAATATTTGTATCGCAGGTCGTTGTCCTGATCGAACAGCGCGATGAATTCAGCGGAAGGATAACTGCTGGCGGAACGCCCCGCGCCGCGGTCGGTGGCGCGGAAAAGCAGTATCTCTCGGCTGTTGGCGGCTTCCAGGAAGTTATCCGGCGCCTTGATGGTGCTGTTGACTACATTGGCGGGATTGGTCCAGGCGAAGTCGTTGTAATTGTACAGCACTTTGCCCGGTCCGCCGCTGGCGATGGCGGCCGTCCAGGCGAGGTTGGCGTAATAGGCCGCACTGTCATACCGCTGCGTGAACAGGTGGTAGTTGGCCAGCATGGCCTGCACCGCTATTTTGGTGGGGCGCGAGGGCCAGTTGGTCACCGCCGGCGCGTCGGACAGCGCGGCATGCAGGTCGGCCGCCACGCGTTTGAACACTTCTTCCTGCGTCGACAAATCGACCATGGGCGCCGTGATGTCTGAACTGGTCACATACGGGATGGTGCGCTTATTATTGGTGCTGCCGGGTTTGTACACAGGGCCGTACACCAGGGTATGGTGAAAATACCCCCATGCGCGCCCTGCCAGCGCCTGCGCCGATACGCTCCGGGCATACTGCACATCTTCGCTTTTGATGGACGGGATACTGCGGATGCCGTCGATCACATTGTTGAAATAAGCCGCCGCGCGATAAGTGCCCCAGTCCCAGAAGTAATCCGACGTATTGGGGTTAACGTACGGCTGGCGGAAGGTGTACGCATAGAACCGGTCGATGTTGGGATGGTTGTTGGCTTTGTAAGCCACTTTCCCGATGCCTTCGGACAGTTCCAGGTTGTCGGTCAGGTAACCGATCATACTGCCGGTGTTGTTATCGAGAAAGATGTATTGCACGATGCCCGTATTGTCGAGCAGGTGGTCGAAGTCCGCTACTTCCGAAGGGATCATTTTCCCTTTCGGTTTCACATCGAGGAACTTGCCGCAGGCTGCAAGCAGCAGGCTCCCGCAGGCAACGCATATGTATGTACGAAGTAATCTCATCACGGTGTGGTTTTAAAGGGTAAGCATCAATCCAATGTACAGTTCGGGGCGCAGCGGGAGGGTGGTGAAACCCTGCTCCGTGAACGCGCCGGTGCCGCTGCCGTTCAGTTCGGAAATTTCCGGGTCCCTTCTATCGCTGTTCGCCGTGAGCATCAGCAGATTCCGCGACTGGAAATACAGTTTGCTTTCTTTGATACCCGCGCGCTGCAGCCGTTTGGCCGGCAGCGAATAGGAGAACGTTACATCCCGCAGTTTCAGGAAACTCGCGGTTTCTACCAGTATGTCGCTGTACGGGAAATAAAACATGTCCATATTCCATGCGGTGAGTTTGGGATAGATGGTATGCGCTTCGTCTCCCGGTTTGCGCCAGCGTTCGCTCACGTGCTTATTGATATAGTTGGAACCGGTGAACGCGTCTTTCCGCAGTACATTCCCCAGCCGGGCGATTACCATGAACGAAAGATCAAAATTCCTGTAGGAAAACGTATTGGTGACGCTGGTCACGAACGGCGGGCGCAGGGTGCCGGCGTACACCAGGTCTCCCACTTCGGCGTTGCCGCCGCCCGTCTTTTTGCCGGTACGGTCGTAGAACTGGGCCACGCCATTGTTATCGAGGCCGGCGTAACGGTAGGCATAAATCGCGTCCAGCGGGTCGCCTTCCTTCCGGATGGCGCCGTTGGTCAGCGAGCTGGGATAGATGTAACGCACGTTGTATTCCTTCACCGTGTTTTTATTGTAAGCGAAGATGAAATAGGCGTTCCACGCAAAATCCTTCCGTTTAAAAATATCCGCTTCCATAGATACCTCGATGCCTTCGTTGAGGATACGGCCCGCGTTTTTCACCTGGCTGCTGAAGCCCAGCGTGGGATCGATCGCATCACTGGCCAGCACGTCCTCGCTGAATTTGCGGTAATAATCCACCGTGGTTTTGATACGGTTACGCAGGAAAGCGGCATCCACACCGAAGTTGTTCACTTTGGTCTTTTCCCAGCGGAGGCTTTTGTTCGGCGGCGAGGAAATGGAATAACTCACGTCGCCGGTCAAAGTAGAGAAGCTGCCGGGCTGGATGATCAGGAAGGGCCCGTTGTTGAGGGAGATATTCCCGTTGATGCCATATGACCCGCGGAAGTTGAGTTTGTTGATCCAGGACACGCTGAAAAACTTTTCGTTCGCCAGTTTGTAAGTGGCGCCGGCGCTCCAGAGGGGCTTGTAGCGGTATCGCGGGTCGGTGCCGAAAAAGTTGGTCTGGTCGAGCCTTACGCTGCCGCTCACGATGAAGCGGTTGTCGAACTCGTAGGAACCGTTGGCGTACCAGCTTACGAAACGATTATCGTTGTAGGCATATGCACCCAGGATGGCGGCCGGCCGGCCGGTGCCCAGCATATCGCTGTTGTACACACCCGCGTTGTAATCCGCGTAGTTGAAAGTTGAAAAAACGCCCGCCTGGTCGTTGTACCCGAAGCGGGTAGGGTAGGCGTTATTGTCCAGTTTCGACTGGCTGATCTCCATACCCGCAATGGCCGTCACGGAATGTTTTTCGCCGAAGTTGCGGTTAAAGCCCAGCTGTCCGCGCAACATGTAGAACTGGCTGGTATTGCGCGATTCGTTCACCATGGCCCCATCCGGGATGTAGTGTTTGGCCGGGTTGGAAATGGAAGTGGCGTCGTTATACCCCAGCCGCATGCGGTAGGCATTTTTATCGTATACGCTGCGGCTGTTCACATAACCTCTCGACCAGCTGCCGCCCGCTTCCGCCGTCAACCCCGGCAGGAGCGTGGCCTGGATGTTACCGCCGAAGCGAAGCAGCAGGTTCTGGCTGTTGGTGGTTTCCAGCATCAGGTCGCCGAGGGGGTTGTAATACATCGGTTTCAGCCCGGCGATGGCAGCGTAGCGGTCGTCTTTCCGTTTGTTCTTGGTGAACACGTTCTGCGGCTGTCCGCTAGCAGGGTCGATGAGCTGGCTGTACGGCTGGATGAGCGCGGTGGAAGAAAACCCCAGCAAATCCTGCCAGGAACGCACTGGCTGTTTGGCCGTGGCGTAGCTGACATTGGTAAACAGGCCCACCCCCAGGTTTTTCATGGGCCGCCAGTCGTTTTTAAAGTCGAGGATCACCCGGTTGTCGCTGTTACCGATTGAATTGTTCCCGTTGGAAATATACCGGATGGCCGCGTGCAGCGAGCTTTTTTCGCCGCCGCCGGTGAGGGTGATATTATGCTGCTGGGTAAACTGGTGGCGGAAGTAATGTTTCTCGAGTTCCGCAGCCGCATCGCGGCTACGGAGCCCGTTGATCCGGTCGTCCGCCTCCTTGGCCGTGAGCCAGCCCTGCGCTTTCGACAGCAGCAGGTAGTTCACCTCGCTGAGGGAGCCATAATTGTTGTAGGTGGTGAGATAGCTGTTGGGATCCTGGTTGAACAGGTCGATTTCCGCATCAATGTAATCGCTCGCGGAAGCGCGGTTGAGGTAACTCACCTGCGGTTTGAGCGTGATGCCGGTGGAGCCGCGGTACTGCACGCGCATGGCGCCGGGGCGGCCCTTTTTGGTGGTGATCACGATCACGCCGTTGCTGGATCGCGCGCCGTAGATAGACGCCGCTACCGCATCCTTCAGCACGGTAATGGTTTCGATGTTATCGATATTGATGGATTCGAGATCACCCTGCGTAGGGTACCCGTCTATCACCAGCAATGGTTTCTTTTCCACGGTTACCGTGGAGATGCCGCGGATTTCGATGTTGCCGTCTTTGGTCACCACCACGCCCGCCGCCTGTCCTTCCAATGCCGATCTCAAATCGGGTTTCAGTTTACCTTCGAGGCGGGCCGGAGAGATGAATGAGAAAGATCCCGTGGCCCTTTCCGCCGAAATGGACTGGTAGCCGGTATTCACCACCTGCACGGCTTCCAGTTTGCTGGCAACGGCCTGCAGGCGGAGACTGAACGACGAGCGCCCACCCACCGGCACTTCCTGCCGGTTGAAGCCGATGGAACTAAGCACCAGCACCGCGCGGGGCGCCACATCGCGGAGAAGGAACTCGCCCTGATCGTTGGTTTGCGTACCGCGCCCGGTGCCTTTGATTGTCACCGATACGCCGGCCAGCGGCCGCCCCTGTTCGTCGGTAACGCGGCCGGTGATGGTGACGGCCGGATCTTCCGCTGCCATCACCGGTATACGCGGGCGCCGCTGCAGGAAGATGGTTTTGTCTTCAATCGAAAACTCAAGCCCCTGCTGCACCAGCACCTGTTTAAGCAGTTCCTCCACAGGCATCGCCTTGGCGCTGACGGTGACCGGGACCGTTTTCTGCAGCAACTCGTAATTGTAAAACACTACGTAGCCGGACTGGCGCTGGATAGCTTTAAAAACGTCGGTAAGCGGCAGGTTACGCCCGGTGATGCTGACGCGTTGGGAGCGGGCGGTGGCGCTTACATGCAGGAAGCCGATCAATAATAGACTGGTTGATAATTTCATAGCCCTCCAGAAGACTTTGTGTTGATACAAAGCATTTAAAAAAAGCATAGATTTGATTTTGGTAATAAAATTGGTTCTCATCAGTATTATTGCCCTCAGGCCGGTGATGTTGCCGCATTGCCGGCCCTTTTTATGTTTACGGGCAGATGGTTGGTTGTTGGTTCTGTTTGTCGATAAGCATATATTTTAGGTGAACGGAATGATGTAGGACGATCACGTCTCTTTTGTCTGTACAGTATTATTGCAGGACCGTTATTTTTCGGCCGTCTATTTTGAATTTCACATCGTTTTTCTCCAGTATCCGTAACACGCTGGCCAGCGGCAGGCTGCGCTGCATACCACCGCCGAAGCGGAGGCGCGGCACATTCGTTTCATAGCTGACCGATACGTTGTACCAGCGTTCCAGTTCTTTCATCACAGTGGTGATGTCGGCGTTGTTAAAACTGAAGTAACCGTTCTTCCAGGCCACCGCCTGTTCCGTGTCGCCCTGGCGTACCAGGGTCTGGCCGTTGGCCCTTACCGCTTCCTGCCCCGGTTCCATGCGCTGCCGGTTCACCTCCACTGCGCCTTCCAGCAGCGTCACACAGGCAGAAGGTTCCCCCGCGTAGGCCGAGATGTTGAAATGTGTGCCTAGCACTTTTACATCGAGGCCATCCGTTGCCATTACCATAAAGGGTTTGGCCGCATCTTTCGCTACTTCAAAATAAGCTTCGCCGCTCAGTTCCACTTTCCGTTCGTTCCCTTCAAAGGCGGTGGGGAAGCGCAGTACCGTTTCCGCGTTCAACCAAACCGCCGTTCCATCGGGCAGGGTGATGCGGTATTGACCGCCGCGCGGCGTCGCCAGTCGGTTCCAGGCTACCGCCGCGGCGTTGCCTGTTTTGGTATAGGTCAGCTGACCGTTGTGCAGCTTGGTGACCTGTGCGTTGCCCTGTTTGGCCAGGAGCCCGTTTTCCGCATCATCCAGCACAATCACCGAGCCGTTGGACAGCGTCAGCGAGGCGTGATTGCCGCCTGGCGGCACATCATTCTTGTAGCGGCCGTCCATGCTCACGGGTGCTGGCGGTAAGGCTTGCCGCGTACCGTATTCCCAGGCAGCTACCGCCAGGATGCCGGCCGCAGCGGCGGCGGCGGTCCATTTCCACCAGTTGCGACGGATAGGCAGCACCGGCGTGTCTTTGTCGGTAGCCAGGATGCCATCTTTGACCGGCTCCCAGCGGGCGGCGTCGTAGGCGGCATTCTCCGCCATATCCGGCATCAGCCCGGTGAGCGTTGTTAAAAAAAGATCTTTGTACCGTTCGTCCTCCAACAGGGCGCGCAGCTCTTCTTCTTCGGCCGGTGAAATGCCGCCATGAAGGCGCCGCCCAAGTAAATACCTCAGTTTGTCTTCCTGCATAAAAAATCGTCAATTCATGAGTGGAATAGTGCCAGTTGTGGCAGCAAAAGAACCGCTGTCGTATATAAGAATGCGGAGACAGGGGAAAGGACCTATCGGGTTGAAAAAAAATTTCTGGGGAGGGGGCGGCCGGCGTTTTATCCGTTGGAGCAGGAAGGGGTTCCGATGATGGCCGCCCGGCTATTGCTACAGCATGGCCAATAGCGGGGCATATATCGGGATGCGGCAGCGCCATGATCAGCACCAGAGCAGCAGCACCGCGGGAATGTACTTCCCGTGCCGGGCGAGGTGCGCGCGGATATCGCGTAAAGCCAATACCAACGTATTCTTCACGGAGTTCGGAGAAAGGCCGAGCGCGGCGGCGATTTCCGGGATGGTTTTGCCCTGCTGGCGGCTTAATACAAAAATATGCCTGCGCCGCGGCGGCAGGTGAGATACGGCTTCCGCAATGAGGCGGCGGGTTTCCCGCAGCGACAGCTCGGCGGTGAGATTGTCGTCCGCCTCATCGGCCGGCCCGGCGGTATTGCGCAGATGCAGTTCGCGCGCTTCCTTGCGCAGCCAGGTATAACACTCGTTCGCCACTACCTTGTACAGCCAGGCTTTGGGCTGCTCCACATCCGCCAGTTTGTCCCGGCTCAGCCACAGGCGCAGAAATGCGGCCTGCATTACTTCTTCCACGGCGGAATGGTGCTTTACAAGGCGGAGTATGAACGGGTACAGCGCTGCAACAGACCGCTGAAAAAGAATGCCGAACGCGTTTTCATCCCCATCGCTAATCCGGCGAAAAAGTCGGTTTAAATCATCATGTAAAAGCTCGTCCATGTATACAGATCTGTGTCATGCGGTTGGTGGTGTGAATGTAGTAAAATTGGGCGGGTAAGTACAGCGGAAGTTTTTGAACCGCTTGCCGGCTGGTATCAGCAACGCCCTCTACCCGGGAATAAAAAAAAGGAAGCGCCCCTGAACACGGCTGCCGCCTGCCTTAAGGAGCGCTAAAAAAAAGGCCGCAACCGGTAAACCGGTGCGGCCCGATGAATGCCAGTGTGTAATGTCCTATAATTTCCTGATCGCCGCCAATGCCTCGTCCACATGCTGGGTAGCCTGCGTCAGCGAGTTGAACTGGTGCACCACCACGCCGTCTTTATTCAGCACATAGGTGACGCGCCCGGGCAACATCATGCTTTTGGGCACCCCGAACAGTTTCCGGACTTTGTTATGGGTATCGCTCAGGAGGGTAAAAGGCAGTTTATGCTTCTCCGCGAATTTTTTGTGCGACGCTACATCGTCTGCGCTGATGCCTACTACCTGCACGCCTTCGTCTTTGAACTGCTCGAAAGAATCGCGGAAAGAACAGGCTTCCTTGGTGCAGCCGGGCGTATCGTCTTTCGGGTAAAAGTATACGACTACCGGGCCTTTGGCCAGCGCCGCGGAGAGCTTGAAATTTTTTCCGTCCTGGTCTTTCAGTTCAAAGTCGGGCACTTTGGAACCGGTGGTGAGTTGTCCTTTAACGGTACCGAACCCGAATATGGCGAGCGTCAGCAGCATGGTTTGCAAAATTTTCATGGTTTGAGAATATGATCCGCGTCAAAGCTACAAAAGCTGTACCATAAAGGACTGTTAAAACAGGAAGTTGGCGCCGATGGAAAGGTCGTTGATATTGAACCTGTCATTGAACCCAACCGTATGCGAGGAGCTTTTGGTTTCCGGGTAGTTGAGCGCGTTGGCGAACGGCGTCCTTTTCTCGGTGCGGTAAGTGTAGCCGAACACATTGCCCATCGAAGCCAGCAGGTTGATGTTGCTTTTCAGCCGGAATTGCAGGCCCGGCCGGTAATACAACCCCGCC
>CBFGZV010000046.1:0-37392 GCA_965653365.1 uncultured Chitinophaga sp.
TCGAGAGGACAACCACGATACCGTCCTATTTGTTCCCCGCTATTTATTCAGATGGCAAGCTTGCGGATCACCCGCGCCCCAGCAACAACCGTGTGAACCCGTACAACCTGCTGAATCACTCCGGTTATGCGAATGAATTCCGTACCAATATCCAGTCACGGATAGACCTGGAGCAAAAACTTGATGTGATCGTGAGGGGCCTTAGAGCAAAGGTAAGCGTGAGTTACGATTTCGCTGGAAACTATGTGGTCAGAACAGATAAATCAAATAATACCTACTTTGCCACAGGCCGGGATAACGATGGCAGACTGAAATATACGCAAATTAAAACGGGCACCGACCAGGTGACGGACGGATCTACCAGCCAGAGCTCCACTAAAAATATTTATGCCGAGGCGTCTCTGAACTACAACAGGCAATTTGCGCAAAAGCACGACGTAGCGGCCATGGCCCTGTTTTATCAAAAGGAATCACAGGTAACCAGCGATCGGCTGCCCTTTAGAAAAATGGCTTATATAGGGCGGGTAACCTATGCATATGACCAACGGTATTCCATGGAAGTGAACGTGGGGATTACCGGCTCCGAAGCTTTTGCTCCCGGTTACCGGTTTGGCGTGTTTCCGGCCGTGGGAGTTGGATGGATCGCCAGCAACGAGTCGTTTTATCCTGAAGGATTAAGGGATGTGCTTTCCAACCTGAAACTGAGGTTCTCTTATGGTTTAACCGGGAATGATTATTATGGCAGCCAGCGGTTTCTGTACCGGGGAGGATTCACGGGCTCCGGTGGCGCTACCTTTGGATATAATGGCGGCGGTGGCCTGAACAGCTATAGCGGTTTTACAGAAGGCCGCTTCAGCGCCCCGCATCTTTCCTGGGAAACCGAAACCAAAAGGAACTATGGTATCGAGCTGGGCTTTTGGGGCAACAGGCTGAACCTCACCGCCGACTATTTCGATAACAACCGATATGATATCCTGGTGCAACGCCGCACAGTTTCCGGTGCGGCAGGATTCCGGCAATCCCCTTTTCAGAATTTCGGAAAGGTAACCAATAAAGGTATTGAGGCGAATATTAATTTCCGGCAACGGCTGGGGCAGCAAGGAACACTTACGTTCAGAGGCAACTTTACCTATGCCCGCAACAAGGTCATTGAGATGGACGAGGTTAAACCGCTTTATCCATGGATGGAAGCTACCGGTGATCGTTTAAATATGCCCTACATCTGGGTGGCAGAGCGTTTGTTCTATGACGGCGACTTCGATATTACTACCGATGCCGTAGGCAATAAAGCTTACCAGCTGAAGAAGGGAGTGGCCAACCAAAACTATTTTAACCCGGATGTGCGCCCTGGAGACATCAAATACAAAGACCTGAACGGCGACGGTCTGATCAACCAGTTTGATCAGACCCGGTATGCCAGCCATCCCTACACCCCGGAGATCACCTTCGGCTTTGGTGCGGGATATGAATTCAAAGGCTTTAGCATTAACCTGTTCTTTACTGGTATTGCCAATACGTCTACCGTGCTTGGGGAAGGCAATGACCAGATGTTCTTCCCGTTCCAGTGGGGAGTGGATGAATCAAGCATGCGCACCATGGTACGCGACAGGTGGCGTGAAGGCGGTGGCGATAACCAGCAGGTATTATACCCGCGAATAAGAACCAACGGATTCAGCAACAATTCCGCACCCAGTACATGGTGGCTGCGCGATGCCGGCTTTATCCGGTTAAAAAATGTTGAATTGGGCTACAACATCCCGCAAAGGATAATGAATAGATTGAAATTAAGCAATGCGCGTGTTTACGTGCTGGGTTACAATTTGCTGACCTGGGATAAGATTGAATACTGGGACCCAGAACAGGGAAATGCAAATGCCGGGTTATCCTATCCCCAATCCAGGACTGTTACCATTGGGGCTGAGATCAAATTCTGATAAAACGAAAAAGAAAATTTCATGAAAAAACAATATATATCTTCACATACAGGTTTCCGCGCACTGCTCGTCTTGTTTGCAGCGCTCACATTGGTGGCATGCAAAAAAAATTTCCTGGGAGTTTCCGACCAGCTCGCTCCGGAACTCAATGCTGCTAAGGTATTTTCCGATCCTGCCCTCACGAGGCAATATTATGCTAATATCTTTTCAGGGATACCGAATTCATCTATGATGATTCTTGATGGCAGTTACAGGGGGCTAAACGGACTTGATAATCCGTGGGCTGCCATGTGCGACGAGTTGAAGGCGGCCCAGAATAATGTCAAATCAACAGCAGCCAATGGTTATAATCCGGGTAACGCAGCTTTTAGCAGGTGGGTAACATTATACCAGCTAACCAGGCAGGCAAATGTTTTCATGGAAATGGCAAAACCGATTCCACAGACCGGGATTTCCGATTTCATCAGTGAACAGGAGATAACACGGATGAAGAATATTGCCAGGTTTTTCAGGGCTTATTATCACTATTTGCTCTTTGAACAATACGGCCCCATCCCGATAATGGACAAGTCTGTTGACCCAAGTAGCGCCGACCTGGATTTTGCCCGTAACAGCGTGGATGAGGTAGTGAAATTCATCAGTGATGAGTTGACCGCAGTAATTCCCAATCTTGATGAAGCCCCGCCCCGCCCGGAAGAAAGAACAGTTCCTACAAAAGGAGTGGCCTTGGCTGTGAAAGCAAAACTGCTGGTGTATGCTGCCAGTCCTTTGTTCAATGGCGGGTTCCCTGAAGCTCTTTCACTCAGGAATACAGATGGCAAACAATTGTTCCCCGTCAACGATCCCAACAAATGGAAGGTGGCGAAGACGGCGCTTGAAGAGCTGCTGAACTTTGCCGCTGGAAAATATGAGTTATTCAAAGTATATACCGGACCAGGAGGCACATACAATCCGGATGAAAGCTTATATCGTTTGTTTATCGACGTGGAAAACAATAAAGAAATTATCTGGGCCAGCCCAATAACATCCTGGGGAGCGGTTAACGGCGAGGGAACCGACAGGCGGGCAACCCCCAGGAGCGAAAGGGCTGGTTTCGCTTCTTTAGGCGTGACGCAGGAATTGGTGGATGATTTTTTTATGGTAGATGGCCTGCCAATTGAAGAATCGCCTTTATACCAAGAAAATTCCTTTTCGGTTGCCGGAGACGACCCTTCAGGCCGCACGGAACCGGGCACTTTTAAAATGTGGGTGAACAGGGAGCCACGCTTTTATCAGACGGTCTTCTTTCATGGCAGGCGGTGGCATATCAGCAATAACAAAGTAAATTTCCAGAAAGGCAGCGGTAATGACAATAGCGCTGCAGACAATCCTTATACGGGATACCTGTTGTATAAACGCATAGCCCGCAATTTACGTAACGAAGGCACCTATCCCCGCTCCCAATTCCGGCCCTCTATTATTTTCCGGCTGGCGGAATTCTACCTGCTGTATGCAGAGGTATGCAACGAAGTGAACCCGGCCGATCCTAAAATCTTTCAGTACCTGGACTTGGTAAGAGAAAGGGCCGGCATTCCAAAGTTATCCCTGATTAAGCCGGCTATATTGGGCAACCAGGCTCAGTTGCGGGAAGCGATCCGGTTGGAGCGCCGCGTTGAGCTGGCCACAGAGGGACAACGGTATTTTGATGTAAGAAGATGGATGATTGCTGAAAAACCTCCGGGCCAGGGTGGACAAGGCGGGGCGATAACCGGTATGGACATGAATTCACCTGATCTTACGATAGGAGGGTACTTCAAAAGAACATTTGTTGAAAACAGGGTGTTTACAAAATCCATGTATCTTTATCCTATTCCACTGGATGAAATTCAAAAAAGCAAATTGCTGGTGCAAAACCCGCTCTGGTAGCATTGCTTGCCAGTACAATTACGGCCTTGCCGGCGAACTTTCATACTCCGCGCTTTGGGAAGGCTGTAATTGTGCCGGTCAACTTTGCTGTCGCTCTATTGGCTATCCCCGGCGGCAGGTACAGCATAAGATGTTGGTGATCTACAACTATCAACTACGTGGCTAATTAGATTAAGGCCAGGCGTTTATACGCCAGGTTTTGTTTTGGGGTATTTCAAACGGGTTAAGGTTTTATTGTAAAATGGCCGGGCATAGAATGCCTTGGCAAACGGGAATAGGAGGTTTGCATTTTTCCGGCATCCGGGTAAAAAGAGAATACAATTTCTGTGGTTGTATTTGCTGTTGAGGTGTAAGTAAATCTGCTCCGGGGCGAACAGGATCATATCATCGTAACACATTTCGAACTGATAAACGCCGACAATACAACAGTAAGCTAATCATCAGGAGCATGCTGAAGGTGAACAAGGAAGTCTGCAGGATTCATAAGGTTTTATATAAATCTAATCATTTAAGCTGTGATTGGATATCGAAGATAAGCTAATATGAATATTGGAGATTTGCAACAGGGCAGTTTAAAATTGAATTTGGGCAATTTAGCTGTTATTTATTATTATCATGAAAATTGCATTTTAATTGCTCCATAGGTTGTGGAAATAATTTGTGTCTCTTTCATGGACTATGTAATAAACCCAATGTGTTCTATTATTGACTAAGAAATTAGATCCTAAAAACTCCGTTGTACGACCTTGTACATACACAGTCAATTTATATTGAAATGCCGGATGAAAAATTGAATCGATGTTTTCGTCCCTGTAATCACTTGCTTTACTATTATTCCAATCACTAATAAATTTATTTACCTGGTTTTTTGTGAGTGATTTTGTTTGCTTTAGTTTGTTCGAAAATATCTGAACGGAATCAACGTCGTCTAAGGAAATTTGTTTTTTATCGGGTTTGATCTCTATAAGGTCTTTCTGACAAATATTGAAAATCAGATATGAGTCGTTTTTAGGTTGAAAGGTAATTGTACAAGGGTCTTTCTGATGAGCATTACTGCCCAGCAGTTTGCCACTTTGATAAATTGAGAGAGGGTAGAAATGGGGGCCAGCTGGGCCAAGGCATTCCGACTTGATAATTTTGTAATAGCTTATTTCCAATGTATCGATGTCTTTACATTTTGTTAGTCCAAGATTACAGGAGTTGAAGATTATCAATGAAAATAGAATGCAGTAAGTAATGAGAAGGTGTTTCAAGATTTTCATAATCATTAAATTTCGTCTTTTTATATCGACTTTTCATTCAAACGATCTTGCAACTGGTAATCGGTCCAAATTATTTATGAGGTCGGTGGGGAACATTCTTTACGGCTATTTTTTTGATGGTTGCTGGGTCGAGTTGCAAACGATCGCTCCAGCAATAACGTAATAATACAACCATGGAAAAATTTCCGGGGTTACCGGAGGTACCGTTGCAGATACCCGCTCTTGTTCAAAAACGCTTTATAATCGGTAATGGATAGAATTTCCCTTACCGCAGCCTTCTTGTCGGCCGCCTGGTTAAAATACCGCTGCGCGATTTTATAACCCATCCAGTAACCGAGGTCTCTCGGCCGGTTATCTTTCCCCGATATCCCATACAGCCAGTCCGTATAGACAGTGCTGTCCATCCGCGCCACGAACTCCCGGCAGAGTTTTTCTTCGTTTTTATCCCCGTATGCTACAGTCTTTTGATTGATATTTCCGCCGGAGATCAGTTCGCCTAAAAAGTCGGCGCTGCCTTCGGAGATACTTTGCTCCAGGAGAGTAGGCGATTCAGACCAGGTTTTTTGCTGGAAGTGAATTAATTCATGGGCAACCAGGAAGGGGATGATATTGAGCTCACCCAATCTTTCCGCTCCGATGAACACACCGTTTTCGTTGAACGTCCCACCCGAATTGTAGGCCCCGATCACAAAATAAACGGGCGGGTACTGTGCTTCGGGGTACCAGTATTTCAGCGCATAAAAAGCGCTTCTGCATTGCTTTTCCGTTTCTTTCATGCGCAGGGTGATCTCCCGCACTTTTTCGTAGTCGCCCCGGCGCTGTTTGACCACCTTGTAGAGATTTTCGGCGCTTTTGATCCTGCCGGGGATAAAACCCTTCACTCCGGCGCTGCCGATATCGATGTAGCCGCTGCCGAATGGATTGACGGAAGTGTCTTGCCTGAACCTGTCGAAGGCTATCCAGAAGTTATCGATGTCTTTCGTGAGGAAAACGGAACTGTCGGGATTGGTGGGGAAAATGGTCTGGGAATAAGATGTAGTATTTACAGATACAATTGTCAGCAGCGTAAGAACGTATTTCAGCATGGCAGCGTAATTTTAGCGCGGTTTCCGGGCGGAATAAATTTACAGCATTAACGGATTATGTCAAAAGTAAACGAGGAACTTGATAAGCAGTTCGAATGCTGCCGCCTGTTATGCGGAATGATACCCGCCATTTTGGAAATTGAGCGCGGGGGTAGGGTTAACTGCGGGTAGCTGCACGGACGGCGAAAACTACCAACCGGGCGTTTTCCCGGTTTGGCAGTTTCCATCAACATGCGGTTTATTTTTCCTTTTCCCACCCGATACCTGTTTCGCTATAATGCTTCATCTCCTCGATGTTGCCGAAAAATGGCCGGACGTAGTTAAAGAAACTGCGGAACGGGGCGCTCTGGCGGAATCCTTTTTCATGATCGTCTTTCGACGTCCAGTGAATGCGCACGATGTAGCGGTCGGGTTCCTCCACGCCCTTCACCACTTCGTAAAACAGGCAATAGGGCGATTCCTGCAGGTGCTTGCCGCCGGCTGCGTAGGCTGCTTCAAATTCCTTGTGTTTGTCTGCCGGAACGTTGTACCGGATAATCTCAACGGAGTGTGCTTGTCGGTTTGGCATGGTATTGTTTTTTTGTGCGAATGCGGTGTGGGTGATGAATAACATCATCATTAAAGTGAGCGTTTTCATTTTTGTATATTTGACTGCCGCAATGTTATGGAAATCAGTCGCGGCAAAAAATAACTAACCGAAAAGTAGGCCCGGTCATGATCACGCTTCGCGATAAAACATTTACCTGTCCCATCGACGTGTCCCTGAGTTTCGTCAACGGCAAATGGAAAATATTGATACTGGCGCATTTGCACCAGTTTGACAAAAGCAGCTACAGCCACCTGCGCGAAAACCTGCCTGGCGTGTCGGAGAAAATGCTGGCGCAGCAGTTGAAGGAGTTGGAGGGCGACGGGCTGTTGCTGAAAAACGTGCTGTCTGCGAAGCCCTACCGGGTGGAATATTTGCTGACGGATCGCGGCCGGTCGCTGGCGCCGCTAACGGCTTTCCTGAGCGAATGGGGCATCCGCTACCTGAAAGAAAACGGGATAGACTACCTGAAAGATCAGCACCTGTATAAGTAGCGGCTTATGGGAAAGCGCGGCCGAAGCTTTCGGTAATGGCCGTCGCGATGAGCCCGTGCTCGTCGAGTTGTGGATTGAAGACGGTGACGCTCATGCCGGCTATTTTCCCGCTTTGCAGCAGCTGGCGGAGCAGGTGTTCGGTCTCATCGAACCGCAGCCCTCCCGGCAACCGGTAGTCCACCGCCGGGTTCAGTTCATCGGCCAGCACGTCGGCATCGAAATGTATCCAGTACTGATTGAGCGGGAGCGCCTGCATGTGTTCCAGCACTTGCGTGGCGACGGCTGTAATTCCCTGTTGCCGGATGGTTTCGAGGGGAAAGCAGCGGATGGCGGTCGCGCGGATGTCCGGAGAACCGTACAGCTCCGTTTCTTCCTGGTCGCGCTGGCCGATATGGATGACGTGTTTTTCCTGCACATAGGGCCGGCGGCCGTTGATGTCGGTGAGGATGGCTGGGCCATGGCCGGTTACGAGCGCCAGGTCCATGTCGGCGGTTTCACCGGAAACGGAAGTATCCGTACTGTAAAAATCGGCATGCGCGTCGATGAAAATAAGGCCGGTAGGCTCTTCCGGTGGCATCGCGCTCAGGATGCCGAGCAGAATGCTGCAATCACCGCCTAATACGAGCGCAAAACGGTGTTTCCGCACCACGTCATCTATCACCTGGCCCAGCTGCAACGAAAATTCCTGCAGTAATCCGGGATTGAGGCACCCGGTCGCGGCATCCCTTTTCGGGTCGTAGCGGTCGTTGAGCGTTGGAACAGCTATAACGGGAAGCGCCGGGTTCAGTTGTTCCGCCAGTCCCGCTTGCAAAAGGCTCTGCGCCAGCAATTCCACGCCGGACGGGCGCAGGCCCAGGATGGAAGGAGCTGAAATAATCTGGATATGACGGCGTTGGAACGGCATGCTGGTAACGGGACAAAGCGTGTGCCATAAACGGTGTGCCACGGCTGCTGCCGTCTCATTTCCCCGAATTTCACTATTTTGCCACTGTTAAAAACAAGCCGATGTGCTATAGTTTCAGTGCCGACTTCCCTGAACTGGGCAGAGATCCCATGGAGGGAATATCTTTTTCGCTCGAAGACCATCCCGAACTGTTGGAACCCGTCATCGACGGGCTGAATTTCCCGCAGGTGAACGTGCTCGCCAAAACCGAAGGAAAAGACGACTACAAGGTAACCGCCCAATATTGGGGCTTTTTGCCCGGTTATATCAGCAATGCAACCGCGGCAACGCAAATGCGCAGGGGCTACAGGGACGCGAACGGGCAATTCGTGATGCCCAACCCGCTGTTGAACGCGCGGGGAGAGGAGCTGCTGCTGCCCCGGAAAATATTCCGCGGTGCGGCGCTCGAAAAGAGAGTGCTCGTGCCGGCCAGCGGATATTACGAGTGGATGCACTACTACCCGATGGGTAAAAAAGGGCAGCGTTTGAAAACACATGTCTCCATCCCGCATTTCATCTACATGAAAAACAAGCCGGTACTCTATTTCGCGGGTATCAGCAGGGCGTGGACGGATCAGGATACCGGTGAAATAATGGATACCTTTTCCATCGTCACCACTGATGCAAACGAGCTCCTGTCTAAAATCCACAACAGCAAAAAGCGCATGCCCGTTATTCTCCCGCCCGCACTGGCCGAGGAATGGCTGCTGCGCACGGATATGAGCGAAGAGCGGATCCGTGAGCTCGCCATACACAAAGAGCCAAGTGAGGCGATGGACGCCTATACCATCGGAAAAGACTTTAAAGCTTCACCGGCGCCTAAAACCAAAGTGGCTTACCGGGAACTGGAAGAAGATTCCAACAGCGCTCCGCTGACATTATTTTAGCGGCCGCGCTGGGTGCTAAAGCGTTCACCGCAAAGCCTGCATCAAAGCACTGTGCAAGTAGCATGGAAAACAATCCGTTCGAAAGGCTGCACTAAAGCACATCGCAAGGCGCTCAGAGAAACAATCCGTTCAAAAATTCGCACCTAAATGCAGCGCAAGCAACATTGAAAACAACCCCGTTCAAAGGGCTGCACTAAAGCACATCGCAAGGCGCTCAGAAAAACAATCCGTTCAAAAATCCGCACCCAAAACTAGCGCAAGCAACATTGAAAACAATCCCGTTCAAAAGGCTGCACTAAAGCACAGCGCAAGGTGCTTAGAAAAACAATCCGTTCAAAAATCCGCACCTAAATGCAGTCCAAGCAACATTGAAAACAACCCCGTTTAAAGGGCTGCACTAAAGCACCTCGCAAGGCGCTCAGAAAAACAATCCGTTCAAAAATCCGCACCTAAATGCAACACAAGCAACATTGAAAACAATCCCGTTCAAAAGGCTGCACTAAGGCACAGCGCAAGGCGCTCAGAAAAACAATCCATTCATAGATCCGCACCCAAATACAGTCCAAGCAACATTGAAAACAACCCGTTCAGGAACGCTATAAATTAGCGGTCAAATAAAACAAAACAGCCGGTATCAAAGCATACCGGCTGTTTTGTTTCAGTTCGTCGGAACAGGGTAGTCAGATAGCGGTTTCTTGTCCCACCACACTCTCGTAAAATTTTCATCTGCCCCGCCGAGCATGCCCACTGCCGCATCATAGGCCGCCCGGTTGGTGGATATTTCAACGGGTGGATAAGTTACTCTCCGCACGAGACCCGTCCGCGGGATGTTGGGGCTCTCTGAAGCGATGATGGCGTACCCTCTCGGGTAACCAGTCCTTCTTCGTTCGGCCCAGGCTTCCCAGCCATCTGGATACAGCGCGATCCATTTCTGTGTGATAATCTGTTCGAGGCGGCGCTCGAATGCGCCGGCATCATCGTATTTGACGGGTATGTCGCTCATAGCCGGACTGTTCCATTTATCCGCCAGCGCCGCCGGCGTGGCGGTGCGGTTCTGGTAATCGGCGATCTCGCTACCGGTGGCGGCTACACGCTCTGAAAGAGACAGGGCGATGCCCTGGTTGTACAGATCCTTTGCCGCGCCGCCCATATTCCAACCCCGCAAGGCGCCTTCCGCGCGCAGAAAGGCCACTTCCGCGGCACTCAAAACGCGGTTAGGGGTGAGGGTGCCCTTACGGTCAGGCGAAAGCCATTTGGCGCCCACAAACGAGGTTACATTGGCCAGCTGGCTGCCTCTTTCTGAAGCGGGCAACCCGTTGCGCAACCCGGTGAATTTGCCGCCCGTCACGGAAGGAGAGAAGTACTCCTGCATACGCCGGTCGTTATAGCCGGTCAGTGCGCTGATCATGGTGGCGCTGGCGCGGAAGTCGATCAGGTAGGTGATGCGCGACAGGATATTGACGCTGTTGGTGGTAGACAGCACCTGGGCGTTATCGTCATTGGTCGTGATCACGCCTTCCGCCACGGCTTTCTCCGCCTGTGTTCTGGCGGTGGCCGGGTTGGCGTACACGATGCGCATGGCCAGGCGCAACCGCATCGAATTGGCGAGCTTCAGCCATTTGGCGGCACTGCCGGCGTACACCTGGTCGTGCGAGCCGAAGCCGTTGGCGGCGGGGCTTTGTTTCAGTACGGCCGTGGCGTCGTCGAGTGTCTTGAAAAAATCGGCGTAGATGTCTTCCTGCTTGTCATACGCCACGCTGTTACTTTGCTCACCGAAATGGGAATAGATCACCGGACCAAAGTAATCCGTCATCCGGCTGTACAGCACTACCCGCCATATTTTGGCGATGGCGTTCGCCACGGGGAGGTTGTTTTCCGTGGTGACTTTTTCGGCGAGGAACAGCTGGGGCGCGGCTTTCGTATAAAAATCCTTCCAGAAGAGGTCCACCCACGACCCGTTCGGCACGAACTGGTCGGTGCTGAAGCTGGCCGGTACGCTTGTGAAATACTGGGCGTACATGTCTGCATGCAGCGTTTGCCCCACTTCCACATACACGGCGCAGAGCCCGTGGTACTGCGAAAACGCGAACGCCTGACCGATCAGGGCGGGCGATATGTCGCCTTCCGGCAAAAGGTTTTCGGGCGTGTTCAGTTTATCGAACCGTTTGGTGCAGCCCGCCATGGCCAGGGAAAGCAGCAACGCTATACAAAGAGAATGGATATGCTTTTTCATCGTCGTCTATTTAAAGTTGATTTTGATGTTGGCGCCGAATGCACGGGAAGGTGGCAACGCGAACGACTGGAAGCCTTCCGAAATGGTGCCGGTTCCTTCGGTGTAGTCCGGGTCGAGGCCGGGAGCAGCGCGGTGCAGGAAGAACAGGTTTCTGCCCACCAGCGATACCTGCACGGCGTTCAGGGGGCCTTTCACGAAGAGTTTTTCCGGAAGCTGGTAGCCGAGCGTAAACTCCCGCAGGCGGGTATTGGTGGCGGAGCGTACGAACATCTCGCCAACCGGCGCGGTGCGCCCGCCCAGGAATTGCCAGAGCTGTTGGGCAGTTACGGGGATGTTGTTTTCGGAGCCGTCCGCTTTGAACGCGGGATATTGCGGCAGGATGTTTTTTCCGAAAACGAGCCCGCCTTCGCGCCCCTGCAGCGTTGCCTTTACGAGGCCCTCGCCGTAGAGGATGGCGTCGGTGAAGGAGGCGATTTCGCCGCCCTGTTTATGGCTGATCACAAAGCCGGCCGACCAGTTTTTGAGGGTGAAATTGGCGCTTACGCCGCCGGTCCAGTCGGGGTTCACGTTGCCCAGCAGCACCGTTTTACCCGGCGTGGTGATGGGGAGGCCGTTGGCGCTGACGGTGATGCGTCCTTTGTTGTCGCGCGCGAAACCTTTTCCGTAAATCTGCCCGAAAGGCTGTCCTTCTTCCAGCACAAAATTCCGCATGTACGTATCGCCACCGACGATAAGCGTGGGAATGTCGGCCGACAGTTCGCGGACCGTATTGGTATTGCGGGCGAAGTTGATGTTGAGGTCCCAGGTGAAGTGCTGGGTTTTAACGGGCGTGGTGTTGAGAATGACTTCGATGCCGCGGTTTTCAACATCGCCGCCGTTGGTATAAAAATTCAGGGCGCCGCTACCCACGGGGAGCGCCTGCAAAAATATCTGGTTACTGGTGTTGGTGCGGTAGGCGGTCACGTCGAGCCCGATGCGGTCGTGCAGCAAACGCAGTTCCAGGCCCGCTTCCAGCGAACGCGTCATTTCCGGTTTCAGGTTTTTATTGGGCAGGGTGGTGTTGAGTGAGAGGTATCCCAGGTTACCGCCAGCCACGCTGGCGGCATAGCGCTGCAACAGGCCGGGCGAGGCGCCGTTGCCTACCTGCGCCCACGAGCCGCGTACTTTCAGGTAAGTGATGGCGGCGGGGAGCTGTGCCAGTTCGGAGATGAGGGCGCTGATGCCTGCCGAGGGATAAAAGTAGGAGCGGCTGTTGGCCGCCAGGGTGGAGCTCCAGTCGTTACGGCCCGTCAATTCGAGGAACAGCGCGTCTTTCCAGCCGATTTGCGCATTGGCGTAAACCGATTGCGTTTCCATGGCCACACCGGGCGTATAGACCGTGGCCGGCGCAAGCGCCACGTTGGAGAGCGCGAAGAAATTGGGAATGCTCATACCGGTACCTGTGTTGGCGGAAAGGGCGTCGTCTTTCGTATGGCGGATTTCCGCCCCGGCATTGGCGGTCAGGGCCCAGTCGGCGTGCAGCTTTTTGCTGTAGCTGAGCAATATATCGCCGCTTACCAGCAGGGAAGATCCCTTGCCCACGGCATAGCGCCCGGATGGGTCGCGGTAGGTGCCATAGTAAGATTTTTCTTCGAGGGCAGTGGCTTCCCCATCGAACGAGCCGCGGGCTGTAGCGCGAAAGGCGGGGGAGAACTGGTAGCTTAGCGAGGCGAGGCCCATGAGGCGGTCGGCTTTGTTGTAGCGCAGGTTGCGGTAGAGCGTCCAGTACGGATTGGCGCCGGTGATGGTGCCCGGGCTCCAGTAGTTCTGCCGCATGACGCCCAGCACGGGATCCTTGAACTCGAATTTGCGTACGGCTTCATCGCTGATGCTGGCGGGCATGGTGGCCATTTGCCGCAGCGGGTTGAAGCTGGACTCGCCTTCGTCGAGGCGGTTGCTAATTTTCTGTTTCATATAATCGAGCTTCACATCCATGGTCAGCTTGGAGGTAAGCTGGTTGGTGATGCGAAGTGCCGCGTTATGGCGGGTGAGCGCGTTTTCGGGCAGGATGCCTTCCCCGTTCGTATAGGTATAGGAAAAGAGCGTGCGCGCTTTTTCGTTCCCGGCGCTGACAGCCACGTTGGTGGCCCAGTTCCGGCCCGTGCGGAACATGTTCTCCCGCGCGTTGGGATGAGGGCGGTAGGCGTATTTTTTATCGGCGTCCGCGGGGTCGAGGCTCCAGGTGTCTACTTCACGCCCGTCGAGTTTACCGCCCCACGATGATTCGGAAGTTTTGAGGTAGTTGCCGGACACACCCTGGCCGTATTCGTATTGGTAGGGAATAGAATGAATGGCGCGCTCGGCCATGTAGGTGGAGTTCACGCTCACATTCACACCGGATTTTCCCCGTTTGGTTTCGATGACGATCACGCCGTTCTGCCCCGCGCTGCCGTACAACGCGGCCGCGTTCGCGCCTTTGAGCACGTTAAGGGACGCGATGTTGTCCATGTTGATGTCGGCGGGACTGGCGCGTACCACCACGCCGTCCATTACGTAGAGCGGTTGGCTGTTGCCGCTGATGGAGCGGTTGCCGCGCAGGGTCACCCTGGCCTGCGAGCCTACGCCACTGGAGCCGGAGTTGATATTGAGGCCGGCTACCTTGCCCTGGAGCGCATTCATCATGTTCAGTTCACGCGCTTCGGTCAGCTCCTGCGTGCTGACGCCTTGCGTGCTGTAGGTAAGCGTCCGTTTTTTCCGTTCGAGGCCAAGGGCCGTGACCACGACCGTTTCGAGCGCGCGCACGGCGGTTTCGAGGCGCACGGTCAGTTCCGCCTGGTTGTTGACGGATACTTCCTTGCGCTGGTAGCCGGTGTAGGAAAATAGCAGGATGCCGTTGGGCGGTACGTTAATGCTGAAGCGGCCGGCATCATCGCTGAGCGCGGAGCGGTTGCCGGATTTCAGCACGATGGTGACACCGGGCAGCGGTGTGCCGCCTTCGCCGGCCACCGTGCCTTTTACCGGAATGTCTTTGACGGAAGTTTGCGCGGCAGCCATGCCGGGTAATAGCCACAGGCAGCAAAGCGCAGCCCGGAGCATGTGCCGCAGCAGCGGATGTTTGAAGAGGAGGGGTGAGCGGGTGGCGAAGCCATGACAACCCGTTCGCAACGAAACGTTGACGGCCATAGAGCATTAAATTTTGGTTTTCGGAATATATGCGGTGAAGGGGAGCGACATCCCGGTAACGTTACCGGAATATCGCAAAATCACCCCTTCGTCTGAATCACATTTGATTTTGCTGCCGAATGGAAGCACTGCGCTCATCCGGCGTCCATGCCTCCCGGTTAACGAAGCGCCGCAGCCGGTTGTTTTCATATGATTCCGGTAACGTTACCGTAATTAGGCGCAACGATTCCTGTTCCTCTCATGTCCTCTCAAGCTTTGGAAAATGATAATGTTAACCGGATGGCGACGCACACGAATCGAATCTGTATCGATCAGTGTGCCGTAACGAATTTTTGCAGCGGAGCACCATGCGCCCTCCGGCCAATAATCAGCAAATGCGCGAGGCAATATACACGGGCACAACCCATTCTTCTCAAACCGGGCGCAATAGCGGCTCTTTACAACATATGTCTTAGAAATTATAAAAGCTGTAGTTTTTTCTCGTAATGATATCGATCGGCATAAACGTCACCTTTTCGGCCGGCGCGCCCGCGGCGAGGTGCCGGTAGAGCGTCATTACACCTTTGTAGGCCTGTTCCAGCGGCTTCTGGCAGATCAGGAAGTCGATCACGCCTTTTTCTATATACTCGATATTCTCGGTCACAAAATCGTATCCCATGAGTATCACTTTCCGGTCGAGCTGCCCGATGAACGGCGCCACGTTGGATACCCTGGAGTTGGTCACAAATACGACCCGGATGTTGGGCTGCTGCCGGAATACGGCTGCCAGTTCCCTTTCGATAGACTTCGGGTCGGTTTGATGGATGTTGATTTTCAGTATCTGGTTGTCCCAGCGGTGGGTCCGGAAATAGTCCCTGAACCCTTCTTCCTTTTTCAGCAGGTGATGCTGGTCGTCCAGCTCCTTTGAAATATTGACGATCAGGATGCTGTCATCTTTGCCGATGAGATAACTCACCAGGTGGGCCGCCAGCCCGCCGCTGGCCTGCAGGTTGGGGCCGATGTAGGCCAGGCTGTCCGTGCCCGGCAGGTCGGAATCCATGAGCACGTACGGTATATGCTGCTGCCGGCATTTCTGCACAAAGGCAATCGATTCATCCATAAAAGAAGGCGCAAACAGCAGCCCGTCCGGCCCGGATTTCAGCACCAGTTGCGCCTGATGGCGGAAAGAGCGGATAGAATCCTGGTCATAAAAGAACTTTTCCACCACCACACCGAGCTGACCGATTTCCGCAGCCGCCATATCAATGCCTTTGAGCGGCCCTTCCCAGAAACTCGTTTCTTTCGAACTGGCCGGCACAAGGGTGGCAATCCTGAACTGTTTTGCCAGGGAGAGCCTGCGGGCGTGGATGTTGGGCTGGTAATTCAGCTCGCGGATGATCTGCTGCACCTTTTCCTTCGTGCCCGGCGCCAGTCCCGGCCGGTCATGAATCACGCGATCCACCGTGGCGATCGATACATTCGCGCGCCTGGCAATTTCCTTGATGCCCGGCAGCTGTTGCCCTTTTTGATCCTTTCTGGATGATTTCATAGCATTTGCGGTTATGAATGATCTGATACCGAAAATAGTAAAAAATCAACCGGAACCATATTGACCGGAAACTGTAGGTTTGAAGGCGCTGCTGCCGGCTTACCGGCTGTAGTGCATCCACTTTTTGTGTTAACCCGGTAACGTACCCGAAAATAATTAAAATAATGATTCGGTGGATCTTTTTAATGACACTTTTATTCCCGTAAACATTGGCTTTTAGGAATTATACAGTAATTGTGTGCGTTACCGGAAAGAGAGATAATATTGCATCAGCGGAGCGAAGGAAAATAGGGGAGCCTGGCAATATTAAGATCGGTAGAGTTCGCCACAATCAGCACGATGGGGATTGCATCGCTTGCGAAAAGTTTTGTACTGCAGGCGTAGCGTAGGCAATGATATACCTCTTCCAAAAAAGAACGCCGTTCCCGCGAGAGAACGGCGCGCAATGTCCTGTGTCGGTTTATTCTTCTACCGTAGCTCCGGGCGCGTTCGCTTTCACGGACGCAATCCCGTTTTCCCGGCCCGACGAGCTCTCGTACATTTCGCTGGTGCCAATAACCTGTGTATTGGCTGCTTTCAGGTTGAAATAATACCGGCCGTCATTCGCGGTTATTTTTTCATAATGCTCATCTACCTGGGAATTGGTTCTGACAGACTCAATCCCGTTCTTACAGGCGGATTTGGATGAATAACCCTGGCTGGTAAGAATGATTTCGCCATTGCCGGCTTTGAGATTGAAACGGAAATCTCCGTTGGTGCTTGGGGTGATAACAAATTTGGCCATAAGATGTGGTTTTTAGTTATGCTAAAGATAACAAAAAACGGTCAGAGATCAGTCTGCCAGCCCATCTTCCTGCAACTTGCCGAACGCCATCAGCACCCGGGCGCCTGGTGCGTTTCGAGGCGGTACCCGCTGCAGCTGAAATACCGGCTGGCCTCGATTTAAAATTAACCTTCCTGATGGAATTCGTACCTTACCGGCATCCTGTTAATATTAATACGTTATCATGAAATATGTTTTCCTGCTCACCGCCGCCTTGTTGGCCCTGCAGCCCGCCATGGCCTGCAAATGCCGGGAAATGCCGCAGCTCGACAGCCTCGCCCAGTTGAAAGACTACCAGTTCATCGCCCGCGTGAAAATCACCGACGACGGGGACCGCAAAACGCCCGGCGGGAACGGACAGCCCGGTGTGCTCCGCTTTAAGGTCATCCGCCTTTTCAAGGGCACGCAACGCACGCAGATACTGGAAATGGCAAAGGGTTCCAGCTGCGATATGTATATCAGTAAAGGACAGGAGTGGATCGTTTTCGGCAAGCTGCAAAACGGGAAGCTGAGCATCGGCCCCTGTGACCGGAATGTACTATACCGGGTCGCCGGTGGAGGAGCGGAGGCCGTTTCGCAGAGCGCGGCCGTTGTGTTGCGGAAATTGCAGGAATTATACCGGAAAAAAACGGCCTGACGTCAACCCGGTTCCCGTCGATATACAGATGCTTTCCGGTTGTTACTCCTGTTTCCTGGCGGCCAGCAGCCGCTTGAAAATCTCAGTGGTTATTTTACCGGGCTTTCCGTCGCCAACGGGCTTCCCGTCGATTTCCAGCACGGGCATCGCTTCTTTGGTGGTGCTGCTGATAAACGCCTCGGCGGCATTATCGAGGTCTTCCAGGCGGAGGTCCGATTCACGAACCCGTAGGTCGGAAAATGCCAGTATTTTCTTGCGGGTGATGCCTTTGAGAATACGGCTTGCCGGCGTAAGTACTTCGCCGGATTGGGTGACGATGAAGAAGTTGGCCCGCGGGCATTCACGCAGCGCGCCATGCTCGTGGTAGAGCACATCGTCGGCCGAACTTGCCTTGAGCTGCGGCTGCAAGTAGATGGCCTGCAAATAATCGATCGTTTTTACTTCCGGCAGTTGCCGCTGATAATCATGCGTGATGAGGCGAAGCCCTTTCTGAAAAGTGCCGGCATCGAAAATAAAGGGCGCCTGGGTAATGAGCAGGTTGGGTTCAGCGGGCGTGTAGCCGTTGTCAGAATAACCGCCGGTCAGTGTGAGGCGGATGCCCGCATCCGGAAGGTGGTTCTTTTCGATCAGGCCGGCAATGAGCTGCTTCAGCTGCGCCCGGTCTGCCGCAACGGGCAGATGCATAAAGGCTGCCGAATTGTAAAACCGGTCGAGGTGATCGTCCAGGAACCCGGGGCGGTTGCCGGTGATCCTGAAATAATCGAATATGCCGTAGCCGCGCTGCACGGCGAGATCGCTCACCCGGATCTTGGCTTCTTCTTCCGCCACGAAGGCGCCGTTGATGATGGCATAATGGCTCATTGCTGGATACTGTTGTGCTGTTGGAGAATGGGAATGACTTTATCAAGCGGAAGCGCTTCCACCTGGCGGCCGTTTTTGCCTTTGGTATGACGGGCGGCAAACAGCGAATTGATGATCGCTTCTTCTGTGGCTTCGATCACGGCCATGAATAAAGGGGATACGGCATCGTTCTGCAGCAGGGCCTGGCTGATTGTGGACTGCCGGCTGGAATGGGGAATGTGCAATCCTGCTGCAACAGAGAATGCGATCACATAATCGCCGCTGCCGTTGGAAGCGATGCCGCCGGTTTTCCCCAAACCAAGCATGGCCCTTTTTGCCAGCCGTGAAAGATTGCGGTGATCGAGCGGGGCGTCTGTAGCCACCACGATCATGCACGAGCCGTCTACATCCTGCAGCAGCCGGTCGCTGAAATCGAATTTCTTTAATTGTTCACCTACGGGCACGCCGTCTACCTGTAACGCTCCTCCGAAATTACTCTGCACCAATACGCCCACGGTATATCCGCCAAGGCTGGCGGGCAGTTTGCGGGATGCGGTGCCGATGCCGCCTTTGAACCCGAAACAAATGGTGCCGGTGCCCGCGCCGGTAACGCCTTCTTCAACGGCGCCCGTGCGGGCACCTGTAATGGCGGCCATCACGTCTTCTTTCGTCACATGCCGGCCGCGGATATCGTTCAGGTAGCCGTCGTTGGTTTCACCCACCACAGCATTCACCGATTGTACGTTTTCGTTCCCGCTTTGCCACAGGGTATAATCGATCAGCGCATTCATGGCGGTTGGCACACTGAGCGTGTTGGTGAGCACAACGGGCGTTTCAATATTGCCCAGCTCATTCACCTGTGTGCTGCCGGCCAGTTTGCCGAACCCGTTGCCTGTATATATCGCAGCCGGTACTTTTTCCTGGAAGATGTTGCCGCCGTGCGGCAGAATGGCTGTAACGCCGGTGCGGATGGAGTCGCCTTTGATCAGTGTGGCATGGCCTACTTTCACACCGGCCACATCGGTGATGCTGTTCAATGGGCCGGGCCGCATCACGCCGATGATCACCCCGTAATCCCGCGCGCGCTTTTTTTCCTGCGCGGGAAGGAGAGCGGGCCATATGGTTAAAAGGAGCAGGAAGGGCTTTTTCATCGTATTACAATAATAGTCATTTTTGCGGTGGGGGTGAAGGGACGGCCCCGCCGATAATCCAAAAAATAATTCTATTTTCAAACCCTCAACAACCAGCTTCCCATCGCATATGAACGTAGGCCGCAGCTACAGCATCAAGGAATTCCTGCTCTGGACCCGCCGGAACATTTACAAACTGCTGCTCATCGCAGCCATCCCCACCGCTATCTATTCCCTGCTCGGCTGGAAATGGATCGCCATTCCCTGGGTGCCGGTGGCGCTGGTGGGTACGGCCGCCGCCTTCATCGTGGGGTTCCGCAACACGCAGGTATATAACCGCGCATGGGAAGCCCGCCAGATCTGGGGCGGCATCGTGAACAGCAGCCGCACCTGGGGCATCATGGTGAAAGATTACGTGCGCGGCGGCAACGAAAGCGATTCGCACCGGCAACTGATTTACCGGCACATCGCCTGGCTCACAGCGCTGCGCTTTCAGCTGCGCGAGCCACGCCCTTGGGAAAATGTGAAAACAAGAAGCAACAACATCGAATACGCGAAACATTATAAAGTGCCGGAGTGGGAAAGCAACCTGGCGGATGAACTGCCGGCATATCTCTCCGTCGAAGACACGGCCTTCGTGCTGGGCAAAAAGAACCGCGCCACACAGCTCATCGCCCTCCAGTCGGCTCAACTCAAAGCATTGCAAACCGGTGGACAGCTGTCGGAATTGTGTTATGTGGAAATGGTCAATGTGCTCAAAGACCTGTACGACTTCCAGGGGAGAAGCGAACGCATCAAAAATTTCCCGTACCCGCGCCAGTTCTCGAGCATCGCAACGTATTGCATCCAGCTGCTGATCTGGCTGTTGCCGTTCGGTTTGCTCAATGAATTTTCCCGCCTCGGCCATTGGGGCGTTTGGCTGACCGTTCCCTTTTCGGTGCTGGTGGGCTGGGTGTTCATGGGACTGGAGCAGGTGGGAGAGTCCACCGAAAATCCGTTTGAAGGCAGCGCGAACGATACTCCCATCACGTCCATGAGCCGCACCATCGAGATCGACCTGCGTGAAATGCTGGGAGAAACGGAGCTGCCGCCGGCCATTACGCCCGTTCACAACATCCTGATGTAACCTGCGCGGTTCACGAACCGTTTTTAACAGCTCAACCGCGCGTTGTAACACCTGAAAAGACTTTTCAGGCAAGTTGATTGTATATTAGGAAAAATGCCTATACTTGCTCATTGTAAAACACCAAAAAACAAACACATGAAGTTTTTCCGCCCCATTCTATTGATGGCAGCCGCCACCGCCCTGGCTGCCAACGTACATGCCCAGCGCATCAGGGTGACTGACGGCAGCCTGGACGTACTGAAAAATGAAAAAGACATCAACATCGAATATTCTTACGACAACATGAAAGTGGGAAAGTTCGATTCCGAAGCTGAATATGTGAAAAGCAGAACGGCGGAATTGAACAAGAAAGAATCCGGCCGCGGCGATACCTGGGCCAAAGCCTGGCTGGCCGACCGGAAAGACCGCTTCGAGCCCAAATTCGACGAGTTGTTTACTAAAACGGCCGACATGACGCTGGCCAACAAGGCGAAGTACACCATCATCTTCAATACGACCTTCACCGAGCCGGGCTTTAACGTGGGCGTGATGAAAAAGAACGCTTACATCGACGGTGAGATCACCATCGTTGAAACGGCCGACAAAAGCAAGGTTGTAGCCAAAGCCACTATTGAGAAGTCACCCGGCAGAAGCTTCTGGGGGAATGATTTCGACACCGGCGAACGTATTTCCGAAGCGTATGCCATGGCAGGTAAAGCACTGGCCAGAAAAGTAAAATAATTGCCCGCAAGGGTGGAAAAAAGCCCCTGGAGCGATGGCTTCAGGGGCTTTTTTGTATCTGCTGTCCTCGTTTGGCATGGCGGGAAGCACGGGCGTCGTGAAGGTTTTGAGAAGGGTGCCGGCAGCATTCGCCGGTATGAGTGAACGGTTTTTGATCAATACGGCCGGCATCCATCCGAGTAGCGGAAAGCGTTTGAAACGCAGGGCGACGGCCGGTTACAGGAATCCGTTCAACGCTGTCATAAATGCTTCCGGCTGCTCGTTGAACGGCATGTGCCCGGTGCCGGGAACCGTCACGAGCGTTGCGTTTTTCACTTTCCTGCGCAGCGCTTCCGCGCTGTCGGCGGAAAACAGGTGATCGTTCTCGCCCCGCATGATGACCAGCGGGCAGGCGATGCCGGTCACTGATTCACCGGGATAACCGTCCTCTCCGGGGTCGAGCCACATGTGCACGAGCGTTTGGGTCAGCTGCTCAAAATCGGGCGCGGGGTTGAGCGCCTGGTAGGCATCGTATGTTTCGGGGGACTTCTCCCGCCAGCTGTCGGCCGTGATCTGCATAAACCGTTCCCGCAGCGGCTCCTGGTTCCTGGCGTGCCAGTCGGCTCCCACCGTCACCACACGTTCGAAGTGGAAGGGCGCATGCAGTGCCAGCCGGTACGCCACAATGCCCCCGTCGCTGAAGCCCAGGATGCTCAGTGTTGTCACCCCAAGCCGCGTGAGTACCTGTTCCACGTCCCTCGCGATCAAATCATACGACAGCCCTTTCGTGCCGAGGGTAGATTTACCCTGCCCGCGGCTGTCGATGCCGATGATGGTATACTTCGGGCCGAGCCACGGCAGAATGCTGTTGAAATCCTCCATGTTGCCGAAGCCGCCGTGAAGCAGCAACAGCACCGGCTTCCCGTTGTCGCCGTGCATTTCGTAATAAATTTCAGCGCCGCTCGTTTGCAGGTGCGTGCCGGATTGATGATCGAATCGTTGCATAGTAGTCAGGTTTTGCGTACATGGGCGCATCAAAATTCACGCCGGGTGGTGCTATAAGGCAAAACCCGCTCGGGGAAGCGGGTTTCGGAATGATATGGCGACGGTTCGGCCCGTGCTTATTGGGTGGGCATACCGGCCTCCTTCCAGGCCTTGATGCCGCCATCGAGGTGGGCCACATTGTCGTATCCCATCTGCTTCAGCGTTTGCACCGCCAGCGCGGAACGCCCGCCCCCGGCGCAGTGCAGTATCAGCCGTTTGTTTTTGTCGAATTCTGGTTTGTGGTAAGGCGTTGACGCATCGGCATAAAATTCCAGCATACCCCGCGGCGCATGCACAGAACCGGGGATTTGCCCGGACTGATGCAGCTCTTCGGTTTCCCGGAGATCGATGAGTTGAGCGCCCGCAGCCAGTTCCTGTTTTACCTGCTCCGGCGTCAGGTTCTCAATTTGTTGTTTGGCTTCTTTCACCAAATCGGTTACAGATTTTGACATGATGTGAAGTTTTGAAGTTACAAACGCCACGCAGTGGCGACAATTGGTTATAAAGGGGTTGTACGGTTTCAAAGATACCCGATTGGGCAGGAACGGGCAAATAAAATGATTTTTTGATATATATTGATGAAATTCACTTATTTTCATAGTAGTATATCCCTATATATAAACATGCGCGACTACTATTACATCCTCGGCATACCCCCGGATGCAACTGAAGCAGACATCACAGCGGCATTCAGGAAACTCTCCCGCAGATTTCACCCGGACCGGCACAACGGGCAACGTTTTTTCGAAGAAAGGTTCAAATCGATCGTGGAAGCGTACGAGGTACTGTCAAACGTGGAGAAGCGGAAAGCATACGACGGCCAGCTGCAGCGGTATCGCTCTGCCGGCATGAAAGCAGGCGATTTGCGCCGTTTTGAGGCGGCGCTGGAACGGAAGTTCCAGGATGAGTTCAGGCAGCGGGAACAGGCCGTCAGGGATGCTTACCGGGTCGGGGAACAGTCCCGGGGCGCGGCTGCGGCGCAGAAAGCAGACCATCCCGTGCCCGTTGGCAGCCAGTCACCGGTAGTAAACGGCGTGCGCCAGGGCAAAAAGTTACTGATGGCCGCGCTGGCAATCGCCATCATCATATTGGCCGTATTGCTCCTGATGCGCAAACAGCGGGCCGATGCCAGGGGGATTCGCGCGCCGGACAGCGAGCAGCCTTCGGCATCCCGCGAGGAGGCGCCTCGCTGAATGGGCTGGAGAAATGTAACGCGAACTGACAAAAATTAGATCTGAATGGAGATGCTCAGGGCAAAGACGAACCTATGTTGGCGTACCTCCACTGAACGCCACATGCAATCAGAAAAAATGTTATAACATACGGGATAATTGCATTAATTTCTCGCAATTTTAAACCTATATCCGCTACCATGGAATCCACACGGGAACACCTGCTCGCCGACGAAGCCGTCGTAAATCTGGAAATGGCCTCCCCCGGCAAACGTTTTGCCAATTATCTCATCGACCTGGCCAGTTTTTATGTATTCATTGTCGCGGTGGGACTGCTCATCGTCATTGTAGAACCGACGTTCTTCGATGTGTTCGAGAACGCATCCACGGCTGTGAACCTGCTCGACAGGCTGGTGACGCTGCTGTTGTACGGGGTGTATATGGGGATGGTGGAAGCGCTTTTCAAAGGCCGCACGCTCGGCAAGGTGATGACCGGTACCGTGGCGCTGAACGAAGACGGCAGCACCATCAGCACGGGCACCGCATTCAAGCGGGGCATTATCCGCGCCATCCCGTTCAATGCTTTCAGCGGCATCGGCAACCCCTGCCATCCGTGGCAGGACAGGTGGTCCAACACTTACGTGGTCGACATCAAAAAGTCCATTCTGCCTGACAATAACTAAGGCCGGCCGTGCCTGCGGCTATTGATATTCGGTGATCCTCACCCGCACATACGTACCGGTGCCGACGGGGCAATGTACCCCCGTCCTGTTTCCCATTTGGTGGAGTTGAAACACCTGTGAAACGGGCACCTCCAGCCCGGTCATCCCATGGACCGGCATATGCCTGGGCAAATGAATGGTTAACATCAAATTTTGAATTAATATTTTCTTTGTTATTTTAGCAGCCTAATTTAAGATAATGACACCCATAAATGAGAAGTACATCGACCTGATGAAAAACGTACTGATAGATATGCACCGCATTGAAAAAGGTGAATATCTGCCGGTAAACGACATTACCCTCTTCGGCAAAAAGAAAATCTGGCGGCTGCTGGACAAATGGACGAAGCTGTTCGGCATGGCCGTTTGCAGAGAAGTGAAATTCAAGCCTGATCAACGCCTGACGGGCCGCGACTGGCCGGCGAACGCCGACAGTATGATCGGTATGAAACGGATGGAGAACATTGAGTACTGCGTGAAGGAAGCGATTCGGAACAATGTGCCCGGCGACCTGATCGAAACCGGTGTTTGGCGCGGAGGGGCTACTATTTTCATGAGGGCGCTCCTGTACGCGCTGAATTCGACCGACCGTACGGTATGGGTGGCCGACTCGTTCGAAGGGCTTCCGAAGCCCGACGAAGCCAAATATGAAGCGGACAAGGGCGACGTGCACCACGTTTTCTTCAAGGAACTGGCTATTTCGATGGAAACGGTGCAATATAACTTCAAAAAATACGGGCTGCTCGACGACCAGGTGAAATTCCTGAAAGGCTGGTTCAAGGATACACTGCCCACCGCGCCGATCAAGCAACTGGCCGTTGCCCGCCTCGACGGTGACATGTATGAATCCACCATCGACGCACTGAACAGCCTCTATCCCAAACTGTCTGTTGGCGGCTTCCTGATCGTTGACGACTGGGGCGCTGTGGAGGGCTGCCGCAAAGCGGTGCTCGACTACCGCCAGCAACACGGTATTACCGAAGAAATTATCGATATCGACGGGCTCGGCGTTTACTGGAAACGGGAACGTTAATCCGCCACAAACATCCTTACCTGCCACGAAGGCCGGCCTGTTGAAGGCCGGCCTTTTTTTGCGACATTCCGTTATCAACAAATATGTCTGATTAACCAAACGAAAACAATTTAATCCGAACGAAACGCCGGCGCGTGGCGTTAACAATTAAATAATGCACGCCGCGCGGTATGTTCGGCGCATGGCGTGCAACGAAGAAAGTTTTAAATGTCCCTGAAACGTTTTATAGAAGGGGGATAGCGCCGGGAGATGATGATGCCGGGCGATGATAAAATACAGCGAAAACGGTTTCGTAGAAATCGCGGCGCATGTGTATAAAACCCTTTAAATTACCGGTGTAATTACTTGCATATCAACCAGAAATCTGATACGATAACATAACAATACCTTTCATTCCACATAACAATCCGGTAACAGGGGGTTGTTTTCTTTGTCTTCTTTATTACGTAAACAAATCAATTGCTTTACATGAACAAATTTTACCTCAACAAGCGTAAACTGCCGGTGGTTGTCGCTTCCCTCGTTTGCGGTACTTTCTTCGTTCCGGGCCGTACCTATGCCTCGTATTCGCCCGGCGCCGCCATGGCTGTGCAGCAGCAGCAAACCATCACGGGCACCGTTCGCGATGCGGCCACGGGCCAGTTGCTGGCGGGCGCTACCGTCGGTATCAAAGGGATAGCCAGAACCACCAGCACGAATGCAAAGGGCGAGTTTTCACTCGCTGCACCGGACAATGCCACCTCACTGGTGGTCAGCTTCATCGGGTATGTCACGCAGGAAGTGCCGCTGGCGGGCAAAACACAGGTAGCGGTTGCGCTGCAGGCGTCCGCGACGGACCTTACCCAGGTAGTGGTGGTAGGGTACGGCACCCAGCAGAAAAAAGATGTGACCGGTTCGGTGAAGTCGCTGAAAGCGGAGGCGTTCAATAAAGGCATCATCAACGCGCCGCAGGAATTGCTGCAGGGCAAAATGGCCGGCGTGAACGTAACATCGGTGAGCGGCGAGCCGGGCGGTTTGCTCGGTGTTACCGTACGCGGTCCCGGCGGTATTCGTACCGGTAGCACGCCGTTGTTCGTGATAGACGGGCTGCCGCTCGATAACGCCAGCACAGGCGGCGGCGATCCGCTCAACTCCATCAACCCGCAAGACATCGAGTCGATGGACGTGCTGAAAGACGCCTCCGCCACCGCCATTTACGGCGCGCGCGGCGCCAACGGGGTGATCCTCATCACCACCAAAAAAGGAAAGGCCGGCGCATCCACGCTGCAGCTGTCGTCCAACATCGGCTTCTCCAAAATTGCAAGAGCGCTGCCGGTGCTGACTGCTAGCGAATTCCGCACGGAAGTGCCCAAACTGGGCGGCACGCTCGACGATAAAGGCGGCAATACCGACTGGCAGAAAGAAGTATTCCGCACGGCCTTTACGCAAAACCATAACGTGGCCCTCAGCGGCGGCACCAACAAACTGGTGTACTACGCATCGTTCGGGATGCAGCGCCAGGAGGGTATCATGAAGAACAATGAAATGACGCGCTACACCGGCCGCTTCAACGCTACCCAGAAATTCTGGGATAACGACCGGCTGGTGGTAGACGTGAACCTCGGCGTAACCAACACCAAAAACCTGCGCCCGCCCATTACGTCGGTGATCGGCGATGCGCTCGCCAATAATCCCACTTATCCGGCATACGGCCCCGACGGCCAGTGGGCGAAGTACCAGAACATGAACAACCCGCTGATGTACTTCGACCTGGACTACGAGCTGGGCAACATTACCCGCATCACGGGAAACATTTCGCCCTCGCTCCGCATCATCAAAGGCCTTGTCTATAAACTCAACTTCGGTATCGACCACTCCAGCAGCAACCGCGACATCGTATCCAAAGCGAATGCGGTGCCGCAACGCGACGGCCGCCTCGAAACCTGGAATAACTACAACAGGAACACACTGATCGAAAACTATTTTACCTACAATTACGAAAGCGGCGTGCACAACATATCCGCGCTCGCGGGCCACTCTTACCAGAAGTTGTTCATCCAGGGCCGGAACACGAGCATCAATAAATTCCCCATCGGCCCCATCGATCCCATTTACAACCCGGGGCTGGGGCAGGAGCTGACGATGGGCAGCAACAAGCCCGGCGGGTATGCGCTGGAGAACGAATTGCAGTCTTTCTTCGGCAGGGTCACCTACCAATACGACAGCCGCTACCTGGCCACCATCAACTTCAGGATGGACGGTTCCTCCAAGTTCGGGTCCAACAACAAATATGGTTACTTTCCCTCGTTCTCGCTCGGCTGGAGGGTGTCTGAAGAACCATTCCTGAAAGGCTCCTCCGTTGTCAGCAACCTGAAGCTCCGCGCGGGTTGGGGGCAGACGGGCAACCAGGAAATCCCTGCAAAAATCACCCAGGCCAACTATACCTCACAGGTGGGCGGCGGCTTCAGCTATCCGTTGTACCCGAGCGGCCCTGCCATACCGGGAACGGTTTTCGCACGCTTCCCCAATCCTGACATTCAATGGGAAGTGTCCAAACAAACGGACCTGGGCGTGGATTTCGGTTTCCTGAACGGCGCACTCTCCGGCACCATCGACTACTTCCATAAAACGTCCAGCAACATTCTGCTGAACGTAGTGGTGGCCGACCCGGTATCGCCCACCGAAACCTACTGGACGAATGTGAAAGACATGACCATCACCAACAAAGGGCTGGAAATAGACCTGGAATACCGGAAAACGTTTTCTTCCGGGCTGGGGTTCCATGTAGGGGGTAACATCACGTTCATCGACAACATCGTGAAAAAATCGCCGTTCAAGGTGATTCCCTCCGGCAGCGCCACCGGTGCAGGATTGACGTCTGCCACCATCAACGGCTACGTGAACGGCGAGCCTATCGGTACCTTCTTCCTGAAAGAATGGACCGGCTTCGACGCCAACGGCCTCAGCACTTACGCCGATACCAACAAAGATGGTGTGGTGAGCGACGAAGACCGCATTGCGGCCGGTACCGCGCTGCCCAACAAGATGTACAGCTTCTCCGGCGGCGTGAATTACAAAGGGTTCGACCTGATGCTCAACTTTAACGGCGTATCGGGCAACAAGATCTACGACAACACCGCCAACGCCAACTTCTACAAACTACGGCTGTCGAAAAACGTAAACACCACCCGTGAAGCACTGCAATATCCCGAGGAGTCGGTCAACAACGCCGCGCCCGTGAGCACCCGATACCTGAAAGACGGCGCTTTCCTGCGCCTCAATAACGTGACGCTGGGATATAATTTCAATACGCGGGCTTTGGGGATCAATAATTTCGTAAACAGCCTCCGCCTTTCCGTTACCGGCCAGAACCTGTGGGTGGCTACCAAATACGACGGGTATGACCCCGAAGTGAATACAGACAAGCAGATTGGCGGGGTATACTCATACGGCATCGACTTCATGAGCTACCCGAAAGCGAAATCCGTGCTCTTCAGTTTAAATGTTTCATTTTAAGCGCTCACACACATGAAAAAGATACAATCCTACATACTCCTCGCTTTTGCAGGCATGACGGTAACCTCCGGCTGTACAAAGCTCAATGAAAAGGTGCTCGACGAAATACTGATCTCGCAGCAAACGGAAAAAGAAGTGGCGGAAGGCGTTACCTCAGCTGCATATGCCAAGCTGCCGGACATCTGGCTGCACACGAATTATTTCGCGCTGCAGGAAATTTCGACGGACGAAGCGATTCTGCCTTACCGTGGCGGTACCGACTGGGGCGACAACGGGATATACCTTTCCCTGCACCGCCACGAAACGACCAGCACCGATCCGAACGTGCGCAATACCTGGAACAATATCTTCCAGGGCGTTTCGCGCGCATTCACGGCTACGGAAGCGCTCAAAACCAATAAAGACCCGAATGCCCCGCTGTTCCTGGCGGAAGCGCGCGGCATTTCCGCATACTATTCCATGCTCTCGCTCGACCTGTTCGGCCTCGTGTTCGTGAAGGAAGACGCGCAGAAAACGTCGAAAGTACTGCGCGGCACGGAAGCGGTAGAGTACATCAAGTCGGAACTGCTGGCCATTGAGCCGCTGGTGGAAAGCGCCACCGGCCCCGGCCGTATCAGTAAAGGCGCCGTGTGGGGTCTGCTGGCGCGCCTGCACCTGAACGCCGCCGTGTACCGCGACCGGTACGCCGCTACGTTCGACTTCAAGAAAGAGGATATGGACAAAGTGGTGGAGTATTGCGATAAGCTCATCTCCAGCGGCCAGTACAGCCTTTCTCCTGAATATTTCGCCCTGTTCGACGATGCGAATCATACCAACAAGGAACTGATTTTTGCAGTAGACCAGCGCGCATCGCTGAACGGCCACAACCGGATGGCGTACTTTTCCCTGTCGGGCGACATGTTCCCGCTGCCCGCCTACACCGGCGCCAACGGCACAGACGGGCCGGCCATTACGCCGGATTTCTACCGCTCCTGGGCCAATGCCACCGCGCCGCTGGATCCCGCACAGGCAGACGGCCGCTTCTTTAAGCAGAACCTGTCTATCTACACCAATCCCGCCGATTCGTGCGTGGAAGCCTCCAAGTTCAATATCAACCGCGGCATCCTGCGTGGCCAGCAATACGGCCTCGTACGCCAGGGCGGGGTATTTCTCAAATGCGACAACGGGTTTATGAAATTACGCAAGCTGGTGCACGACACCCGCAGCAAACCCACGCTGCTGGTAGATTTCACAGAGCAGGTCGACTTCACCGTGCCCGGCAGCAACTACAACACGGGCTTCCGTGTATCCAAATACGAGTTCAGTAAAACTTCCGTAAGCGGCCGGAACTTCGGGGAGCACGACATCGTGATCCTCCGCCTGGCGGACGCTTATCTCATGCGTGCCGAAGCTAAACTCAGGAGGGGAGATGCCGCGGCTACCGCGCTGGCAGACGTGAATACCGTAAGAGCCTCCAGGACCGCCCGCGTGGCGCCCGCCCCGCTGGCAGCCATCAACCTCGACCTGCTATTGCGGGAAAGAGGCTTTGAATTCTACTGGGAATCACAGCGCCGGACAGACATGATCCGTTTCGGTAAATATGAAGGCACCTGGACGGAAAAGAACAACACAGATAAACAAAAGCGGATTTTCCCGATCCCGCAAAGCCAGATAGACGGCTCCAGCATTCTGCCCGGCTACCTGGTGCAGAACCCGGGGTATTAATTTCCTGTCGGTTGAAAAACAGAAGCGTGCAGCTGCGTTCCGCGGCTGCACGCTTTCATTTAACGCGCCACTGCCGGGCGGGCGCATTTTGTTTATCCCACTTTTATTTCCTTGGTGGCCTTCGTTTGTTGTTCGCTTTTCGGGATAGTGAGTTTCAGCACACCGTCCGTATAGCTGGCTTTGATTTCGCCATCTTTCGTATTGTCCGGCAACTGGAAAGACCGCGTAAAGGCGTTGTAGCTGTATTCCCGCCGGCTGTACTGCTTGCCGTTTTCCGATGATTCCTGTTTGGTTTCCGCGCTGATGGTCAGCGTATCGTCTTCCACGTTTACTTTAAAGTCTTCTTTCTTGAAACCCGGCGCCACAACATCGAGCTGGTAGCTTTTTTCGTCTTCCGAAATATTCACGGCCGGTAATTGCGCGCGTTTAGAAGAGAAATCAGGGAAGAAACTCTCCAGGTTCAGGAAGTCGCGCCATGGATCGCTGGCAGGGAACGCCCTGTTCTGTTTAGCAAGGTTTGTGTTCATGGTTGTAATTTTTGTTCCGGTAAAAAACGCACAAAATGCGTTCCCGACCGGTGGCCTTCCTGCCTGCGCCTGCGTGGCGACGAGAGGTGCGGAAATTCGTCCACAAAATTATGGCTGTTTCCAGCGGCGGTGTGTCCACAGCCAGTATTGCGGGTTTTCGCGGATGTCTTCTTCCAGGAATTCCGTGAATTGCCGGGTGATTTCATAAGGAGGTGAAACAGCGGGGGCATCGCAGATCAGGCGAAATGAGATTTCCCAGTCCGCGGGCCCCGCTGTTTTTTTGACAGATGCATAAACCACAACTGCACCCGTCGTTTTGGCCAGCCTTTCCGCGCCGGTGATGACGCGGGTGGGCTGGTGCAGGAAACGGACCGTATGCGCCTCATGGGGCGGAAACTGGTCAGACACAAGAATGTAAGCGCCGGCCTGCGTTTTTTTCGTGAGCATCTGTCTCCCCACCTTGTGCATGGGCACCAGCCGGAGCCCGAAGCGGGAGCGCAGCCTTTGCATCACCCGGTTAAAGAATGGGTTGGACAATGGCTTGTACACCGCGTACAGGTTGAAGTCGAAGTATCGCGGCAAAATGTTCAGGCTTTCCCAGTTACCGTAATGGCCCAGCATGATGATGATATTCCGGCCGTGAGCATGGTACTGTTCCAGCAGTTCCGGGTTTTTGACTTTAACCCGGGTCTTCATTTTCCGTTCCGACACAAAAAACATCAGGCCCATTTCGACGAATATCCCGCAGAAGTGACGGTAGAAGCCGGCCGCCACGCGGCTGATGTCCGCATACGATCTTTCGGGAAAGGAGCGGGAGAGGTTTTGCAGCACTATCGCATAGCGGTAGCGCAGTATCCGGTATAATACAAAGTAGAGCATGGCATAATCTGTTAAAAGAACGCAAAAAAAGCGGCGGCATAGGGGCATGGCCCCGGAATGCCGTTACTGTTTACGAACGCGCTGCTGCTGGTTTCAACAAAGAGACGACAATCCGGCGGCGGCGGCTTGCAGAAAACGGATAAAAAGTTGCGTAAAACGGATCATTATGGACACAGTGTACAGGAACAGCAAAAACGAGGTGTTATACGCCGGTGGCGACATCGTGCCGGTGCAGCCGGCAGTAGCATGGAATACGGTGCGGCGGGAATCTTTCCCGTTCTGGGATTTACGGTTGCGGCAGTATCAGGCGGATGGTATTCAAATTACGGCGTGCAAGGCGGAGGTGTATGAGCCCATCCGTATTACTACGAGCCGTGAACAGCCGATGCCCGGTATGGTGGTGATGCAGCGGGGAGAGGTGACCACCACGGCGTTTTCCGGAGGCGGGCCGCGCCGCTACCGCGCCCATCAGCATAATTTTTTCGTGAACCCGTATATGGCGGAGGAGAGTATATTCAACAAGCAGCACATCGAGGCGGTGCTCATTACTTTCAGCCCGGAGCGTTTCCTGGAGCTGGCGGCCCATGGGGGGCCGGCGATGGCGCAATTGGCGGGCTTCGTGGAGGGCAAGCCCTATGCACAGCAGGAAAACCTGCCCGTTACGCCTCGGATGCAGGCGCTGATCGATGAAATTTTGCAGTGCCGGTACGCGGGCGGCTGGCAGCATCTGTACCTGCAGGCCAAAGCACTGGAACTGCTGGCACTACAGTGCCAGCAGTTGGAAAACACAGCAAACAAACCCCGTGGCCTGCGGCCTGGTGAGATCGGAAAAATTTACCAGGCCCGCGAAGCCTTGCTGTGTGATATCCAGCATCCCCCTTCACTAACGTCGCTTGCACGAATCGCGGGATTGAATGAATACAAACTGAAAACCGGATTTAAAGAAGTGTTCGGGAACACCGTGTTCGGATACCTGAAAGACCACCGGTTGACCCTTGCCCGGCAACTGCTGGAGGGCGGCGGAAAAACTGCTACGGAAGTAGCGTACGAAACTGGTTATAGTACTTTGCAACATTTTAGTAACGAGTTTAAAAGAAAGTTTGGAATAAGCCCCGGTAAACTGGGCGGAAAATAATCTCATCGAATCCGGAAAAAGGAACAGGTACACCGCGATTTGAAACTTAAGGACAAGCATAGGGATAAACAGGGTTCACAGGTATAGGGAGGTACAATTGTAGGTGTATGTATCGCGATTATCAAAATCGGGTGTACCTGTTCAGAGTTTTCATGCTACCATAGGCAGATGGATTTTGGTGAATAATCGAATTGTCGGATGTAGGTTTTTCATAGGTAACTATTTGGCCACGGCAAGCTCCTGCGTCCAGAAATTGGCCACTTTGCCGATGGCGGTTTCTTTTACGTCCGCGTTCATCATCGAGAGGCAGTGCGTTTCGCTTCCCATCCAGCCTTCAAATACCGTCTTTTCCGTCAGCACGCCGAGTGCGAGATTTTCGCGGTAAGATTTATAGTAGTATCCCATTTTTTTGATCCGGTCGCCGGGAGTGCTGCCGTTTTTGCCCGTATGGCTCATGTAACTGCTATCACGCATCTCCTTGCTGTGCAGCCAGGCCGCTTTTTCCAGCCGCTCGTTCCAGGTCAGCGGCGGCACGGGCGGCATATAGGTTTTACCGCAGTTGCAGCCTTTCGCACGCACCGAATTGATCATTTCAAGCAAAAGATCTTTGTTGATATTGTTGTCGAACACGAATACCGAATCGGGTGCCGCGGCTGCGATAGCATTGGCTTTCGGAGGTTCAACCAGTTCAAGGGGCTCTTTTGAGCAGCTTGAAAATACATACGTCATCAGGGCCGCACCGAGGCAGAGTACAATTGGTTTCATGGAAATGGTCTTTAAAATGTTTGGAAAATAAGTTCCCACGCCGCTATTGCGGCCTTTTTGGGGGAACCATTCGAAAATGGGGTATGGAAAATCCTGCCTTCTGGTGAGAGACCTCGACGGTCTTGGTTTTCATTTCGTTCTTCACTCAATCATTATGACACAAAGATAGATTCGTGGGGAGCCCTAAAAAAGGACGGCTGTCAAAGCAAAGGATGAGCCTCATCCTTACACGAAGATGGTAGCCGGCCTCAAAACAGTGACCGCCGTCAGCGGCCCGGTGACCGCCGTTGGTGATTTGGGCCGGATTGGGGGTAAAATGTGCTGAAATCACCGGTTACTGCGCTGAAACAGCAGTAGATACTGTTGTTTCGGAGGGGTGGATATGTTGGTCCCAATCCCGGGAAAATCACTTTGGCAGTTTTCCCAGCGGGGTGGCTGCCGGGATTGGGACCAACATTTGCACCGGTGGAAATCAACTTGGCGGTGCCACAGCGGATGGCGGGATTTTTCGTGTTTCGGCTGCGGCGCCGGGAAAGCATATATTAGGCGCCGGGAAAGCATATATTATTGAAGGAGGTAGTATAGACGCCAGGCCTCACTGCCGTTATAAAGAAACCCGCATTGCGATAAAATTGCTAAATTTGTTAGCATGAAGCGTTCCGGAGGTGCAGACCTGCCTTTACATTATGGCTACGTGCCCCGCTGGCTCGCCGAGCGGATGGCCCGGCTCGGACTGGCGGTGACCGAATCCATCCTGGCCGAATACGGCGCGGAGGCCTTCCTCAGCCGCATGAGCAACCCCTTCTGGTTCCAGAGCCTGGGGGCCGTCATGGGAAGGGCGCTTTTTTATAAGGTCTTTTCATGACGGGTGTTTGAACGGCGGCATCCCGGGCGGGCACGCACAGTTGCGGAAATCAGGTTTATTCGATGTCCGGCACGTCGGGCCGGGGTTTGCAGTAATCGGCAAAACATTTCAGGATGTAATCCCAACCTTCGGGGGAATCCATGCCTTTGAAATAGTCTTCCGCGCCTTCGCCGTGACGCTCGAAATGCCGGTGCTCGAACTCCACCGCATCCGGCAGAAAACGCACGCTCACTTCGCTGGCCTTATCGGGATCCGGCTCCGGCGTGCGCTGGGGACTGATCTGCCAGCTGAAAACGATCTGATCGCCCGCTTCGAGGGTAATGACCCGGCCCCAGTCGCAGCGGAATCCATACGGCCCCGTTTCGTGGCAAAAGCCGCCGCGGCATCCGTCAATCGAAATTTGCTGCAGCTTGTCCTGCGCCCAGGTGTATTGCCGGGGCCACCAGTTATTCAGTTCATGTACAAACTTTGCATACGCCTGCATGGCGGGAATGCCGGTGGAAATATTGCGCCTGATGCTTTTCATACATGGTGTTTTTTGGTTCGGAATACAAATATGGTGCCCCGAAGTTGTTGTTGAACGGCCGCCGCTTTTTCGAATCCTCCGGACGAAATGCAGCTGCGGCTATTGTGTTACGGGGTGATGTCGAACATATCCATCGTCATCCAGTATTTATCCTTGTAAATCCTGTAGTGGATGGTGTGTGCAGGATGCTGGCGGATGAATGCAGCCGTTTGCCGCGACACTTCCCGGAATTCCCGGCAGGCGAAATAAATCATACGGGACCCGCCGTTCGTTTTGCGGCCGAGGTACAGTGGGGCGCCTGAAGGTTCGAGGCGTGCCAGCAGCGCGTCTTCCAGGCTGTTCAGCCTGTTCAGCGCGGCATTGTCCGGCAGGCCGTTGTCGTCGTACGCATATTCGATCTCCAGCACCAGCAGCCAGGGGTGGGAGGGCTTATCCTGCCACTGGAGGAGGCTGGTGTTGAGTGCGGCGAAGATCGGCATGTTATACTCGTCCTGCGCTTCCAGCAGCGAGAAAGAGCTTCCGCCTTCCCAATGGGTGTTTTTATACTTCTCCACGAATTCGGCTTCACGCCAGGCCAGGTAATCGGACAGTTTTGAAACGGGGATAAGGGTGTTGCCGCCCGCCTCGCCAAACCGCATGTTGTCTATCTGCATGCTGGCCGTCAATTCACCGAGCGCGTTTTCGAGGAATATCTGGATGCCGCTACCGATGGTGTCTTTGTTATCGGGCGTGTAATCGCTGTGCACGAACGTGATGTCGATCTCATCGGGAAACGCATCGTCGCCGCTGTTGAAAAAACTGATGTTGCCGGCGTTGAACTCCAGGCCGCTCATGCGGATGCTGGTGTCCAGTCCTATCGCGGGCTTCAGGGCCGTGAACTTCCAGCCGCGCATGGGCGGGGCGGCCGCCACCAGGTCTTCCGCAAACACGAACGCCTTGATTTCCCCTTCCGCCGAAACGACCAGCTCCGCCGTTTCATCGTCGCACATGCCCGTCAGACAGTAAAAGTTTTCATTCAGCTGCTGCAGTACCGGGCTCAGTTTATCGAAAAAGAGCGCTTCAATCTGCTCGCCTTTCCGCACGGTTTTATGGAACTGTTTTTCGTGCGCGGCGAACCATTTCCAGAAGTCGTCGTAGGTATGGATCTGCGGGGGCTGTTTGCTGAAAAGTTTGTTGAGAAAGTTCATGGGGCTGCGTTTGTAACAGTAAATTACAAATAATCGGAGAGGTTTGTATGCAGCTGGTCCATCTTCCTGAAATAGAGTATATTCGGACAGTTAAACCCGCGAGTGAGATGTTGCATTTCTACTATTTCCTCTAATCGGAGAGGTTTGGATGCAACGGGCCGGTCTTCCTGAAATACAGTATATTCGGACAGTTAAACCCGCAAGTGAGATGTTGTATTTCTACTATTTCCTGTATATAGGCTGGCATTGGAATTTTAACCTCGCCTGGTTCGTGATCCGGCATGAGATAGCGGGAGAGCGCCGTTACGGCATCCGCACCACGGGCACCTACAACCTGAAAGACGCCCTGTCCAAAGCCGACCGGCAGTATGCCACCTGGTATGAGCCGGTCAACTATTATTCCGCGGGCTGGCTGTTTGACCAGTTGCAACCCGCTGATACATCGGCGCATTTTCTGGATGTGGGCTGCGGAAAAGGAAGGGTGATGGCCATTGCGGCCGCCCATGGGTTCAAAGCCATCACCGGCATCGATTTTTCACCGCAGCTGTGCGCGGCGGCTACCCGGCTGGCGGATGAACTGATACCGCGCCATCCCGGGTTATCGGCCGAAGTGTTGTGCATGAACGTACGGGATTATAGCGTACCGGATACGGTGGGCGTTATTTTTCTTTTTAACCCGTTTTCGGAAGAAATGATGACCATTTTCGCGGCGCAGGTAACGGCCTCCCTGCACCGCCGGCCGCGCCGCCTGACCGTGCTGTATGCCAACCCGCAATGCAGGCAATGCTGGCTCGACGCGGGTTTCACCGAAACCGCGACCTTCACCAAACTGGAGCACCTCAAAGGAAGCGTGCTCGTTTTTGAGCCGTAACGCCAGAGGCATGCATGCGGCGATTTTAATGCATGGAAGCAGACATCCATACGTTATTTACCTCCGGCCTTTACAGGAAGCGTGCTCGTTTTTGAGCCGTAACGCCAGGGGCATGCATGCGGCGATTTTAATGCATGAAAGCAGACATCCATACGTTATTTACCTCCGGCCTTTACAGGAAGCGTGCTCGTTT
>CBFGZV010000047.1:0-33322 GCA_965653365.1 uncultured Chitinophaga sp.
TCTCACAAAGATAGTCCTACTGCCTAACTCAAAATTTGTAAATTTGCGGACTCAAAAAAAGATATCCTTCATGGTTCCTATTCAGATGGTGGATTTGAAACGCCAGTACAACAAGATTAAACCGCAGGTTGACGCGGCCATCCAGGACGTGCTGGAAAGCGCCGCTTTCATCAACGGCGCCCCTGTGCAGCAGTTCGCCAAAGAACTGGAGCAATACCTGGGCAGCCGGCACGTGATCAACTGCGCCAACGGCACCGATGCCCTGCAGATTGCCATGATGGCGCTGGGCCTGGAACCGGGCGATGAAGTGATCACTCCTTCTTTTACTTTTATCGCCACCGCAGAAGTCATCGCGCTCCTGCGCCTGAAACCCGTTTTTGTTGACATCGATCCCAAAACCTACTGTATAGATCCGCAGGAGATTGAAAAAGCCATCACGCCCAAAACGAAAGCCATTGTGCCGGTGCACCTGTATGGCCATAGCGCGGACATGGAGGCTATCATGGATATCGCCAACCGGCACAAGCTCTATGTAATCGAAGATAACGCCCAGGCCATCGGCAGTCATTTTACGACAACAAGCGGCCTCACCAAAAAGACGGGTACCTTCGGGCACATCGGCTGCACATCCTTTTTCCCGTCCAAAAACCTGGGCTGCTACGGAGACGGCGGCGCCATTTTCACCGACGACGACGCCATTGCCGCTAAAATAAGGATGGTGGCCAACCACGGGCAATCTCAGCGCTACTATCACGATACGGTTGGCGTGAACAGCCGGCTCGACACGATGCAGGCCGTGGTGCTCCGCATCAAACTCCAGCTGCTGGACGAATATATCAAAGCACGCCGCGCCGTAGCGCATGCCTACACCGGCGCATTCGCGAACATCCCTCAGATCGTTACCCCATACGAGGCCCCCAACCAGCTGCACGTATACCATCAGTATACCATGCAGCTCGAAGGAGCCGACCGCAACGAGTTACAGGCTTTCCTGCAGGAAAAGCAGGTGCCCTCGATGATTTATTATCCCGTACCGGCACATCGCCAGAAAATGTTCGAAGGCATGACGGACCTGAACCAGCATCTGCCGGTGACGGACGCACTGACCGGAAAAGTAATATCCCTGCCTATTCATACTGAAATGGACCAGGACCAACTTTCGCATATTATAACTTCTGTTCAATCATTCTTAAACTAAGCCCCAGATGAAAATTACCGTTGTAGGCACCGGATACGTAGGACTCGTTACCGGAACTTGTTTTGCCGAAACAGGCAATGACGTTACCTGTGTAGACATAGACGTCAACAAAGTAAACAAGCTTTCCGCCGGCCAGATTACTATTTACGAGCCCGGCCTGGAAAAGTTATTTGAAAGAAACCTCAAAGAAGGACGCCTGCACTTCACCACCCAGCTGGCAGAAGGCATACAAGACGCCCAGGTGATTTTTCTTGCCCTCCCCACGCCTCCCGGGGAAGACGGGTCTGCCGACCTGTCGTATATCCTTCGGGTCGCCGATCAGTTGGGAAGCCTGCTCCAGGACTATAAAGTAATTGTCGATAAAAGCACCGTACCGGTGGGTACCGCTGAAAAAGTGCATGCCGCCATTTCCAAAAACAGCAAAGTAGATTTCGATGTGGTGTCCAACCCCGAATTTTTACGGGAAGGTGTTGCCGTGGAAGACTTCATGAAGCCCGACAGGGTGGTAATCGGTACCCAATCTGAAAGAGCGCGCAAGGTCATGGGCGACCTGTATGCCCCTTTCGTACGGCAAGGTAACCCGATCATTTTCATGGATGAGAAATCGGCAGAGCTCACGAAATACGCGGCCAATTCATTCCTGGCCACCAAAATCTCGTTTATGAACGAAATCGCCATCCTGTGCGAAAAGCTGGGTGCCGATGTGGACATGGTACGCAGGGGCATCGGCAGCGACGACCGGATTGGCAAACGGTTTCTTTTCCCCGGTATCGGCTACGGCGGCAGCTGCTTCCCGAAAGATGTACAGGCGCTCGTGAAATCCTCGCAGGAAGCTGCGTATGATTTCAGGATCCTCGAAGCCGTAATGGATGTGAATGAAAAACAGAAGCTGTTCCTCCTCCCTAAGATACAGGCCTATTTTAAGAACGACCTCAAAGGCAAACACTTCGCGCTGTGGGGCCTGGCCTTTAAACCAAATACAGACGACATCCGGGAAGCACCCGCATTATATATCATCGAAGAATTGGTGAAAGCCGGCGCTACGATTTCCGTTTTTGACCCGGAAGCCATCAACAATGTCAGACAGATCATCGGCGATAAAGTGCATTATGCAGACAGCCAGTACGCCGCGCTCGAAAAAGCGGATGCACTGATCATCGCGACCGAGTGGAGCGTGTTCCGCACACCCGATTTTGAAAAGATCGGAAATTCGCTGAAGCAAAAAGCCATTTTCGATGGGCGCAATCTTTTCGAGGTTCTACGCATGCAGGAACTCGGCTTTTATTATGAAAGTGTGGGCCGTGCGGCTTCAAAACCTTAAACTTCGCCAGAAATGACAAAAAAACGCATTTTAATTACCGGTGCTGCCGGCTTTCTCGGTTCGCACCTTTGCGACCGCTTCATAAAAGAAGGCTTTCATGTCATCGGCATGGATAACCTGCTGACGGGGAACATCAAGAATATCGAACACCTGTTCCCGTTGCCGCAGTTTGAATATTACCATCACGACGTCACCAAATTCGTGCATGTGCCGGGCGAACTGGACTACATCCTCCACTTCGCCTCGCCGGCCAGCCCGATCGATTACCTCAAAATGCCTATCCAGACGCTGAAAGTGGGCTCACTCGGAACCCACAACCTGCTGGGACTGGCAAAAGAGAAAAAAGCGCGCATCCTGGTTGCTTCCACTTCCGAAGTGTACGGCGATCCGAATGTTCACCCGCAGCCGGAAGAATACTGGGGCAATGTAAACCCGGTTGGCCCTCGCGGCGTGTACGACGAGGCCAAACGTTTCATGGAGTCCATCACCATGGCATATCATAATTTCCATGGCGTAGACACCCGGATTATCCGCATTTTCAATACTTATGGCCCCCGTATGCGGCTCGACGACGGCCGCGCACTGCCGGCATTTATGAGCCAGGCCCTCACCGGCCAGGACCTTACCGTGTTCGGCGACGGCTCTCAAACCCGGTCGTTCTGTTATGTAGACGACCTCGTGGAAGGTATCTTCCGCCTGCTGATGAGCGATTATCACCTGCCGGTGAACATCGGCAACCCGGCCGAGATTTCACTGCTGGAGTTTGCGGAGGAAATCATTGCCCTGACCGGCACCAAACAGAAAATTGTTTTCCAGGACCTGCCGAAAGACGACCCCAAGCAGCGCAAACCGGATATTACCAAGGCGAAACAATTGCTGGGATGGGAACCGAAGGTGGACAGGAAAGAAGGTTTAAAGATCACTTACGAATATTTTAAACAGGCATTGGGAAAATAATTGCAACTTTCCCGATAATTTCGAACCATGAAGAAAAAGCTTTTAATCACCGGGGGAGCAGGTTTTATCGGCTCTCATGTAGTACGGCTGTTCGTCAATAAATACCCGGCGTATTTGATTGTAAACGGCGACGCGCTTACCTATGCCGGTAACCTCGAAAACCTGGCGGACGTAAAGGGCCAGCCGAATTACGCATTCGAAAAAGTGAATATCACCGACGAGCAAGCAGTCAATTCCCTGTTTGAAAAGTACGGTTTCGACGGTGTGATTCACCTCGCCGCCGAAAGCCATGTAGACCGTTCGATACTCGACCCGCTGGCCTTCATCAAAACCAACGTGCTGGGCACCGCCGTGCTGCTGAACGCCGCCCGGAAATACTGGAAAGACGACATGGAAAACAAACGCTTCTACCATGTATCCACTGATGAAGTATATGGCTCATTGGGCGAAGAAGGACTTTTCACGGAAGAAACGCCTTACGATCCCCGTAGCCCGTATTCCGCGTCCAAAGCCAGTTCCGACCACTTTGTGAGAGCGTATTACCACACCTATCACCTGCCGGTTGTTTTAAGCAACTGCTCCAACAACTACGGTTCGAATCACTTCCCGGAGAAACTGATCCCGCTGGCGATTCATAATATCAAAAACAATAAGCCCGTGCCCGTGTACGGCAAAGGTGAAAACGTGCGCGACTGGCTGTTTGTGGAAGATCACGCCCGCGCCATCGACACGATTTTCCATGAAGGCCGTACCGGTGAAACGTACAACATCGGCGGGTTCAACGAATGGAAAAACATCGATCTTATCCGGCTGCTTTGTTCGGTGATGGACCGTAAGCTGGGCAGGCCGGAAGGCACTTCCGCCCAACTGATCACCTACGTGAAAGACCGCGCCGGGCACGACCTGCGTTACGCCATCGATGCATCCAAGCTGAATAAGGAACTGGGCTGGTCGCCCAGCCTGCAGTTCGAGGAAGGGCTCGAAAAAACGGTGGACTGGTACCTGGCCAACGAAGAATGGCTGCAACACGTTACCAGCGGGGCCTATCAACAATATTACGAAACACAATACCAGCAACGCTAATGCCATTTATTGAAACCGGTATTCCTGATCTCCTCATTTACGAACCAAAAGTACACGGAGACCACCGGGGATATTTTTTTGAAAGCTATAACGCCAACACCTTCCGCGAAGAAGGAGTCGATATTGTGTTTGTTCAGGACAACCAGGCCCGTTCCACTTACGGTGTTTTACGCGGCCTTCATTTCCAGCTGGCCCCCTATGCGCAAACAAAACTCATCCGCGCCCTCGAAGGGCGCATCCTGGATGTGGTGGTAGACCTCCGGAAAGGCTCGCCGGCCTATGGCAAAGTGTTCAGCATTGAGCTATCGGCCGAAAACAAGCGCCAGCTATTGGTCCCACAGGGTTTCGCTCATGGCTATTCTGTTTTGAGCGAAACGGCGGAAGTCATGTACAAATGCGATAATTTCTACAATAAAGCCAGCGAAGGAGGCATTTTGTATAACGACCCGGCCCTTGGCATTGACTGGGGTATTCCACTGGAGGCGGCCAGGGTATCCGACAAGGACCTGGTGCTGCCGTTGCTAGCCGATTGCAAACATAATTTTGAATACAAACCATAGATTCATGAAGAACATCCTGGTAACAGGCGCCAAAGGCCAGTTGGGCCAGGCGCTGCAGTCCATCGCCGCCCAATACCCGGAATTCAACCTGCTGTATACAGACAGGGAGGAGCTGGATATTACCGATGAAGCTGCCGTTGGCGCTTTTTTCGATGCCACACCCGTGCATGCCGTGGTGAATTGTGCCGCCTACACGGCTGTGGATAAAGCGGAGCAGGATGAGGATGCCGCTTTCCGCCTGAACTTCCAGGCTCCCCTGATACTGGCGGAAGCTGCCGTGAAGCATAACAGCGGGTTCATCCATATTTCCACGGATTATGTGTTCGATGGCCGCGCCAGCCGCCCTTACACCGAAAATGACGAGCCGGCCCCGCAAAGCATCTATGGGAGCTCCAAGCTCCGCGGCGAGGCAACGGTGCTCAGCATTCACCCGCAGGCGGTGGTATTGCGCACGTCCTGGCTGTACTCCCGTTATGGCGTAAACTTTGCCCTGCGCATGCAGCAGCTGATGCAGGAAAAAGAAAACCTGAACGTGGTGTTTGATCAAACCGGCACGCCCACTTACGCGCCCGACCTGGCAACTGCAATTTTCGCCATTCTGCAGCACCCGGCGGAAGGCACGGGAGGGGTGTACCATTACAGCAACGAAGGAGTGGCCAGCTGGTACGACTTTGCCATCGCCATTAAGGCCCTTACGGGCGCTTCCTGTGCCGTTAACCCGGTTACGTCAGACCAGTACCCCACCGCGGCAGAAAGGCCGGCCTACAGCGTGCTGAACAAAGGAAAAATCAAATCCACTTTCGGGATAACCATACCTTACTGGAAAGACAGTTTGGCAGTTTGCCTGGGAAAATAATCCTAGCTGACTATTTTCCCGTCTTTCATCACTAACTGGCGATCACTCATGGTCGCCAGTTCTTCGTTATGGGTAACGATGATGAAAGTTTGCCCGAACTGATCACGGAGCTGGAGGAAAAGCTGGTGCAGCTCGCGCGCATTGCGGGAATCGAGGTTACCGGTAGGCTCGTCGGCCATGATCACGTCCGGTTTGTTGATGAGGGCCCGGGCCACGGCTACCCGCTGCTGTTCCCCGCCTGACAGCTCGCCCGGCCGGTGCTCCAGGCGCTCTTTGAGGCCCAGGGTGTCCAGCAAAAAGGTGGCCCGCTCCTTTACGGCGCTTTTTTTGGCGCCGGCTATGAAGCCGGGGATACAAACGTTCTCCAGGGCGCTGAACTCGGGTAGCAGGTGGTGGAACTGGAAAATGAAGCCAATATGGCGGTTCCGGAAGTCGGCCAGCTTCCTGCCGTGTAAGGTGCTCGTTTGCACGCCATTAATGGCAATCTCCCCGCCGGAAGGGGCGTCCAGGGTACCGAGAATGTGCAGCAGCGTGCTTTTACCCGCGCCGGAAGAGCCCACAATGGTCACTATTTCACCCTTACTGACAGAAATATCCACCCCTTTTAAAACCGGAAGGTTGGAATAATTTTTGGTAACATTGCGAGCAACAAGCATAACCGAACGAAGTAATTAACCGTTAAAATAGTAATAGTTGTTTATTTCAAATTAAATAATACTTTTGCGAAAATTTGGAAAAGTAAAAATTTATATACGATGTACTGGACCTTAGAATTAGCTTCGTACCTGGAGGATGCTCCATGGCCCGCTACCAAAGACGAACTCATAGACTACGCCATCCGTTCCGGTGCACCCATCGAAGTTATCGAAAACTTGCAGGAACTGGAAGATGAAGGAGAAATTTATGAAGGTATTGAGGATATCTGGTCTGATTATCCGTCGCAAGACGACTTCTTCTTCAACGAAGACGAATATTAGTCATTGTCCCGGGCGCCCCTCAGCGTTTTCCTATGCTGAAAAAAACTAAAAGGAAAGTGTAAAAAGTATTTTACTTCTTACGCTTTCCTTTTTTTATTATCGTTCGCGGTATTATTTCTCCATCTGCTCCGCCACCGGCCAGGAGATGCCGGTAAAGGAGAAGCCCCCGTCGTGGAAGAGGTTCTGCATGGTCACCATGCGGGTATAGTCGGAAAACAGTGTTACGGTGTAATCAGCGCACTGGTCGGCCGTAGCGTTGCCCAGCGGGCTCATTTTTTCGGCATAGGCCATGAAGCCGTCGAAGCCTTTTACGCCGCTGCCGGCAGTGGTTTTGGTAGGAGACTGTGAAATGGTGTTGATCCTTACTTTCTTTTTCACGCCATAGTGGTAGCCGAAACTGCGGGAAATGGATTCCAGCATCGATTTGGCATCCGCCATATCGCTATAATCGGGGAACACCCGTTGAGCGGCGATATAGGTAAGCGCTACCACGGAGCCCCAGTCGTTCAGCGCATCCAGCTTGTAAGCGGTTTGCAGCACGCGGTGGAGCGACATGGCTGAGATGTCGAGCCCTTTGTGGAAAAAGTCGTAATCCAGGTCGGTATAGGGTTTTCCTTTACGAACGTTCACACTCATACCAATTGAATGCAGCACGAAGTCGATTTTACCGCCGAAGTGCTCCATAGATTTGGTAAACAGGTTATTAAGGTCATCCATACTGGTAGCGTCCGCGGCGATAACCGGGGCGTTGCAGGCTTCGGCCAGTTTGTTCAGCTCACCCATGCGCAGCGCAATAGGGGCGTTGGTCAGCACGATCTGTGCGCCTTCCTGTACGCAGCGCTCTGCAGTTTTCCACGCAATGGAATTAGCATCCAGCGCTCCAAAGATGATCCCTTTCTTCCCTTGTAATAAGTTATGAGCCATTGATTAAAATTTGGGCAAATTTAGCCGTTTAAACCGAAAATTGAAATGTTATTGCGTAACCATCTCCCGCGCGTTTTCCAAAGCCGCCGCCGTAGGCTTCTCCCCGCTCAGCATTTTGGCAATGGCGGTAATGCGTTCTTCCTGCGTCAGCAGGCGGACATGGGTATGCACCTGATCGCCTTCGAGCTGTTTGTACACAAAATAATGCGCATCCGCCTTCCCGGCCAGCTGCGGCTGGTGGGTGATGCACACCACCTGGTGGCCGCGGGCGAGCTCTTTCATGATAATGCCCACCTGGCGCGCCGCTTCCCCTGAAATACCGGTATCGATCTCGTCGAATATCAGCGTGGGCAACGCCACCGAGCGCGCTACCAGCGATTTGATACACAGCATCAGCCTGCTCAGCTCTCCACCAGAAGCTACCTTGCGGATGGGACCGAACTGGTTGCTCTTGTTGGCGTCGAACAAAAACTCAATCACATCCTGGCCGTACAATTGCAGCGGCCCCTGCTGGATATCTACCTTTATACGGGCATTGGGCATTCCCACCTGGGCCAGCAAAGCATTGACCTTCTGTTCGAAGGGCTCCACCCTGGCCTTACGTTCACGGGTAATGCCCTCCGCGGCTTGCTCCAGCTGCTGCTGCAGCGCCGTAATATTTTTCTGCAATTCGAGGATGCGGTCGTCGAGGTTCAGCATTCCCTGGAGCTTCCGGTCGAGGTCTGCCTGGATGGCCAGCAGTTCGGCCGTATTATGGGCATTGTGCTTCTTGAGCAGGCGGTTGGCCATGTTCAGCCTTTCGGTCAGCTGCTCCAGCCGTTCCCCGTCGAACTGTACATGATCGTTGAGCTGCTCCACTTCGGCGGCAATGTCCTGCAACTCGAGGTAGCTGCTTTGCATCCTTTCGGAAAGCGCGGGAATGTCTTTGTGGTAAGCCGCGAGCGTTTGCAGCGAGGCCTGTAACTGGCGCAGCTGCTGCAACACGGGTTGTTCGTCTTCACTAAGCTGAAAGCAGATGCGGTTCAGCGTGCCCTTGATCTCTTCGGCATGGCCCAGCAGCTGCTGCTCCGATTCGAGCGCTTCTATTTCTCCCTCCTGCAGGGCCGCCTCGAGCAATTCGTCGAGCAGGAATTTATGGTAATCGGATTCTTTGTTGGCATGATCGCGCTGCTGCTCCAGCTCCTTCAACTCTTTTTGCAGGCGGCTGTATTCCCTGAACTGGCGGGAGTATACCTGCAGCTGGTCCTGGTGCCCGGCCAGCGCATCAATCACCTGCCGCTGGAAGTCAGACTTCTCCAGCTCGAGGGTGTCGAATTGCTGGTGAAGGTCTACCAGCAGGCCGCTCAGTTCGGAAAGCTGCCCGAGGTTAACGGGCGTATCGTTGATGAAAGCCCTGGATTTGCCGGCGGCGGAGATTTCACGGCGGATGATCACGCCTTCTTCCAGATCGAGCTCATTCGCCTCGAAAAAGGCCTGCACCTGTTCCCTTTTCACTTTAAACTGCCCTTCTATCACACACTTCCTTGTTTTATCGAACAACACCGAAGGGTCTGCCCGCTCCCCCAGTATAAGGCTGAGCGCCCCCAGCAGGATGGATTTACCCGCGCCTGTTTCGCCGGTAATGACATTGAGGTTGGCGGAAAAATCCACTTCCAGTTGCTCAATGATCGCGTAATTCTGAATAACTAAGCGGAATAACATAATGGTGTTTGCAAGTGTGTTGTAAATTTAGCTACTTCCCGTCCAGCCGCAGCAATCCCGCTTTGGCGCGCTGGTCGAGCGAGTTTTTGTAATCATGTCCCTGCATGTCGAGGCACGTCTGGAAGCTCTGGCGCGCTTTGCCTTTGTCGCCCGTCTTCTCATAAATATAACCTAATTGAAGTGCAGAACGCGCGGCAAAATATTCGGGGCGGTTGCTGCCGATCCGGATAGTGGTCTCATAGAGGCGCATGGCATTGGTATCCAGCCCCATTTCGTCGTAAATACGGCCCAGGCGGTAAGCGTATTCGAGCTTCTCGGCCACGGTACTGAAGTCGCCGGCGCGTTTACTCAGCAACAGGTCGCGGGCGGCAGTGTACTGCCCTCCGTCGCTCATCAGCCGGGCTCTCAGCAACGTAGGATTGGGCCATACGCCGCTTTTGGCTTCCTTCTGCGCCTGTTTGTCTGCATCCGTTTCGGTGTTGCCGCGCGAGGAGATCAGCCCCCGGTATTTATTGGCCATGGCCATATTACCTTTCAGATAGTACGCCCAGCTGAGTCGCTGCAACGCTTCCTTCACATAAAATTTGCCCCTGAAGTTATGCACGAATTTTTCCAGCCAGGCAATGGCATCCTCATCCTGGCGTTCCAGTTTCATGATGCCCAGCACGTAATTGTGATAGTGGATATCGGCGTATTCGGCGGTATGATTGAACTCCTGCAGCACCTTGATGCCCTGGTCGGCCTTCTGGTTGTTCATAGACAGGTTGGCCACCATCAGCGCGAACAGGTAATTGTGCTCGGTATCCAGCCGCTTCTGCTGGATGAACTGCCAGAGCTGCTCCGGTTTGTTTTCAATGAACAATTTCAGGTAACAATAATAATAGTAGCTTTCTTCGCGGAAGGCCACGGCAGTAGGGTCGTTGCTGTTGATAAAGCCCTGCAGCAGCGCCATCCCGTCCTTAATGCTCCCCCGCAGGCCGAGGATATTCGTTATCCATTTATATCCTTCGGGAATGGTGCCGAATACCGTTTGCATGGCGCCCACCATCATGTTGTTCGGCAGAAACTGGGGGAACTTGCGCTGGTTTTCCTTCAGCGTCAGGTAAGCCTTGCGTATTTCCCAGACGGCATCCCACTTTTCCCCGAATTTCACCTTCACCATGGCCCACTGGAATTTGATGGCGGCCTGCGTGTAGAGGTAGTACGGCGACCCGGAAGGGCCCTCGCTCATGAGATCGAGCCGGGTCCCCCGCAGCTTGCGCTGCCGGGCATATACGTCGGGATCTTCGTTAAAGAAGAGCGTGAAAAAATCAATGTAATTATCCAGGAAATAAGGAATGAGGTTATCGGGGTTGCTGCGTTTCTCTTCTTCCAGCATGGCCCTGCCGGTATTGAGCCGGAGTTGCATGATGGCATCGTAGGCCTGCTGGCAGCGGGTATTGAACTCATATTTCTTCTGCCGCGCACTTACGTGAACGGATATACTGCAGCAGATCGCAATAATGAAAATAAAACGCATAGGGGCAAAAATAAGGAACTCCGCGCAATGGACATGCGCGGAGTTCCTTTATAATGATAAGTTATCGTGCGGTGCTTAGATGGTAACGGTGGCATCCAGGTCGTTATCCACCACAATGCGGCCGCAATGCTCGCATACAATGATTTTCTTGCGCTGGCGGATTTCAGCCTGGCGCTGGGGCGGAATGGCGTTGAAACATCCGCCGCAGGAATCGCGCACGATGGTTACCACGGCCAGGCCGTTGCGGTAGTTCTTGCGGATTTTCTCGTACGCCTGCAGCAAACGGGCGTCTACCTTTTCACGGGCATCTTCGCTTTGCTTTTCATACGCTCTTTCTTCTTTATCGGTTTCGCTGATAATTTTCTCCAGCTCGCCTTTTTTGTGCTTCAGATTCTGCTCTTTCTCAGACACCGCTTTCTTTGCTACTTCCAGGGTGCGGTTCTTATCCTTGATCTCTTCGTTGGCGTCTTTGATATGCTTCTCTGCCAGCTTGATCTCCAGGTTCTGCATTTCAATCTCCTTGGAGATCGCTTCGAACTCACGGCTGTTCTTCACATTATCCTGCTGCTTCTCGTATTTCTTCGCCAGGGCCTCCGCTTCTTTAATGGCTGCTTTTTTGGAAGCCACAAAGTCGGTAATGCCTTTGATCTCATCTTCAATATGAGTCTGGCGGTGGTTGAGGCCCTCGATTTCGTCTTCCAGGTCACGTACTTCCATCGGCAACTCACCTTTCAGTACCTGGATTTCGTCCAACTTGGAATCGATCTTCTGTAATTTCAGTACAGCGACCAGCTTCTCCTCAACGTTGTATTCTTTAACAGTAGCCATGTATTATAAATAATTTACCGGGTTTGTATTGATGGTAGATTTTAGAGGCGCAAATTTACGGAAATTTTCAGTCAATATATGATAAAATAAGTCCACTGCGAACTGTTCGCTCTCAAAATGTCCCACATCCGCTATAATCAATTGATTTTCAGCATCAAAAAATTCATGGTATTTAAAGTCGGCCGATACGAAGGCGTCTGCCCCGGCGGATTTTGCCTGTTTCAGCAGGAAACTGCCCGACCCACCACATACGGCCACCTGGCTCACTTTCTTGCCGCGCAGCGGGGTGTACCGCACGCACCCGGTGTTGAACCGCTCCTTCACGAGGCGTAAAAAGTCCATTTCGTCCATTTCCTCCGGCAGGGCTCCGATGAGCCCCGACCCCACTTCCGTGTAGGCATTTTCCAGTTTCACCACGTCGTACGCCACTTCCTCGTAAGGATGGTGCTCCACCAGCGCCCTGACCACCCGGCTTTCGAGATGGGCCGGGAATATCACTTCCATCCGGGTTTCGGCTTCGAGGTGCCGTTCCCCGGGTTTTCCCACGTAGGGGTCCGTATCAGCGGCGCCTTTGAAGGTGCCGGTACCCGTACCGGAAAAGCTGCACTCGCTGTACTTACCGATATGGCCCGCGCCGGCCGCAAAGAGCGCCGACAGCACCGCCCCGGCATTGGCTTGTGGGACGAATGTGTACAATTTGCGCAGCAGCTCGCTTTTGGGCGCCAGCACCCGGGTATGCTGCAGGTTCAGCCGCGCTCCCATCATGGCGCTCACCCCTCCCCGCACATTGTCGAGGTTGGTGTGGGCGGCATACACGGCTATATCGTTTTTGATGGCCTTGATAGCCACCCGTTCCACATAATTGCGGCCGGTGATTTTTTTCAGCCCGCCGAACACGATGGGGTGATGGGCCACCACCAGGTTGCAGCCCCTTTCCTTTGCCTCGTCGAGCACCGCCTCCGTGGCATCCAGCGTCAGCAGCACGCCTGTCACCGGCGTTTCAGGGTTGCCGAAAATAAGGCCGGCGTTGTCATAATGCTCCTGGTAATTCAGCGGGGCAAATGTTTCCAGCACTTGTATTATATCGCGGATGTACATATCTTATCTTGGATTTTATTCCGGCTGCCAGCCCCGGCTTGAGCAGGTTCCTTAGATTTGTAAAATAAATTGGTTTTAATGACAGTACAAAAAACTTCAGCCGACCTTTACCAGGATTATGTCGAGAAGATGCAAAAAATAGCGGATGTCCGGAATGCCATGTCTGTATTGGGCTGGGATCAGGAAACTTACCTTCCCCCGGCCGGCGCCTCGTTCCGGGGGCGGCAATTGACCACCCTCAGCACCATCGCGCATGAACTGTTTGCGGACGACGCGCTGGGCAGCCTGCTCAAAGAGCTGGGCAACCGCACCGACCTGAGCGCCATCCAGCAAAAGAACGTTGCCCTTTCCCTCGAAGATTACGAAAAGAACCGCAAATACCCCGCTGCCTTTGTAGCGGAAATGTCGTCCGCCACCAACGCCGCCTACCATGCCTGGATCAAGGCGCGTAAGGAAAATAACTTCGGCGTTTTCGAACCGCTGCTGGCCAAAATGGTGGATCTGAAAAAACGAGAGGCGGACATTCTTGGCTACACAGGCCACCCTTACGATGCGCTGCTGAACGAATATGAAAGAGGAGCAGACGTGCAGATGCTCGACACCATTTTCAGGGACGTGAAAAACTCCCTGCTGCCGCTGTTGCAGCAGATCGCGCTGCGGGATATGCCGGACCGTAAATTCCTTGGCCGTCACTATCCGAAAGACCAGCAGTGGGAATTCGGCATGGGCATTCTCCGCTCCATGGGTTACGATTTTAACGCCGGCAGGCAGGATGTTTCGGAACATCCCTTCACCACCAGCTTCAACCCGCGCGACGTACGGGTGACCACCCGCATCGACGAGCAGGACCTGGGCAATATGACCTGGAGCTGCATTCACGAAGGCGGGCATGCCTTGTACGAACAGGGGCTGCCGGTGGAAGAATACGGCCTGCCCTGCGGCGAGGCGGCCAGCCTGGGCATCCACGAGTCGCAATCGCGGCTGTGGGAAAACAACGTAGGCCGCAGCCTCATTTTCTGGCAGCATCACTACGGCAACCTGCAGGGCATTTTCCGCAGCAACCTCCTGGCGGTGCCTTTGCAGAATTTCTATAAAGCCATCAACCTGGTGGAGCCCTCGCTTATCCGCACGGAAGCCGATGAGCTCACCTACCACTTCCACGTGATGATCCGCTACGAGATCGAAAAAGGCCTGCTCGACGGTAGCCTGCAGACGAAAGACCTGCGCGAGGTCTGGAACCGCTACTACCTCGACTACCTCCAGGTGAAAGTGACCGACGACCTGCGTGGCGTGCTGCAAGACATCCACTGGTCGCACGGCAGCTTCGGCTACTTCCCTACCTACTCGCTCGGCAGTTTTTACGCGGCGCAGCTCTACAACACCGCCGTGGCGCAGGTACCGGGTCTCGAAAACGCCATTGCCTCCGGCAATTACAACACGCTGCTGGAATGGCTCCGCAACAATATCCACCGTTACGGCCGGTTCTACACGTCCAATGAACTGTGCGAAAAAGTGACGGGGGAAAAACTCTCGTTCAAACACTTCCTCGCGTATGCGGAAAAGAAGTACGGCGGGATTTACCAGTTACACGAAGAATAAAAACGATAAAAAAGGCTGCTCCACGAGCGGCCCTTTTTTTGGGCCGAATCTTTCAGGCTGATAACCGGAACACCTTTGCCCCAAAAGCCCGTCTGGCCGGCACCGTAGCCAGCAAACATCCATCAGACATGGTATAAAAAAGGCCGCTCCGGGAGCGACCTTTTCAATATGATGAACCGGGGTTATTTCACCGCGGCGTTGAATTCCTCCAGCGTAACGAGGCCTTCTTTCCGCCACACCTCCTTTCCGTCTTTATACAGCACAAACGTAGGCAGCGTTTTCGCCCCTATGCTGCCCATCACGTCGGTATCCCGGCCGCCATCCACGTTCAATACCTTTACATTTTTTGCCGACTGCAACTGTTTCACGACGGGCTCCATTTTGCGGCAAGGCGGGCACCACGCGGCGCCAACATCGACCAGTATCCATTTGCCGCCTTTCAAGGCTTTTTCGAAAGAGGCGATGCTCATTTGCGGACCGGCAGCGGCGCCTGTCAGCGCTTTGCCTGCATTCTTCCACGCCATCACGCCGCCTGTCAATTCCACCACCTGTTTATATCCGTTATCGCGCATCCATTTTGCGGCAGCGGTACTGCGCCCCCCGCTCAGGCAGTAGATATATACGGGCTTCGACTTGTCGAGGTGCTGAATGCGCCCGAAAAACTCTTCCTTTTTGGTGAAGTCGGCCTGCAGGGCGTCGGGCAGGTGGCCGGTGCTGAATTCCCTGGCGGTGCGCACGTCCAGTAACTGGATGCCGGGTTGTTGCATCCCCTTTTCAAATACTTCGGGCGTTACGGTGTTTTGAGCCTGGCTGGAGAAAGTGGCCAGCAACAAAGCGGCCATTAGCAAAATCCTGTTCATGATCGGGTCTGTTGGTCAGACCGTAAAGATAACGTTTTACCGTTTTCTCGAAAGCGGGTCGAGCTTGCGGAAATTGATAAACACCTCTTTTCCCTGGCGGGCCGGGTGGGAGTTATAACAGGGCGCAAACGTCTTGAAACTGAAATAAGGCTCGAACATGCGGCGATATACCTTGATGCCGCCGCCGAACGGCGGGCCAGGCGCATCGAACTCGCGGTTGAAGAGCACGCCTACCAGCCTGCCCTCTTCCCACAACAGGTCGTACATATGCCGGGCATAAGCCTGGCGCAGGCTGGGATCGAGCGCGCAAAGGAAGGTCTGCTCGAAAATCAGGTCATATTCCGCCTCGTGCTCGAAAAAGTCACCAGCCTCGAACTTGATCCCCGTCTGGTCGTGCTGCCGTTTGAGGCGGTCAATGACCACGGAAGAAATATCAAGCACGGTCACATCGTGGAAACCGGCGTCCCACAAGTACTTGGCCTCATAGCTGTTACCACCTCCCGGGATTAGAATCCGGAGGTTTTTGTTTGGTAGCTGATCGATGTAATCCCTTAAAGGCGGTGATACAGTTCCCATATCCCATTCGGTTTCGCCGCTCTCGTAGCGCGCGTTCCAATAAGCTTTATCTAATGCCTCCATGCCGCTTAACTGTTTGTACTTTTTGCCTGCTCCACAGGCAGTTCCGTTTTCAGAGATCCAGGGCCAGGGCCCCGGCTTGCCGGCAAATTGGCAATAAATCAGCTAACTCATTGAAAACATAATGTTAATACAGACAGATAATTGTTTTTTTAATATTATTTTTACAGTGAGAACCTGCGGCAACCGCAGCACCTACATTATCCGTATATCCATGATCAACCTGCAACGCGTGTCGAAGTGGCGTACATCTATCCTAATGCTCTGTGTGATGCTTTGCATCGCTCCGGCCATTTCGTATGCGCAGACAGCGGGTTTCACGGCCAGCAAAGAATCCGGTTGCGCCCCGCTCACCGTTTCCTTTACCAATACGTCGGACAATGGAGCCCTGAGCTATAGCTGGGACTTTGGCAACGGAGGCTCCGGCACCACTACCCGGAATGCGGACCGGCTTTTCCTCGATCCCGGCACCTACACGGTAACCCTCACCGTTACCTATCCATCCGGGCCCAAAACCTTCAGCAAAAACATCGTGGTATATGCCAACCCGGCGCCGGCCTTTTCGGTGTCCGCCGTTTCCGGTTGTACCCCGCTGCAGGTGCAGTTTACAGACCAGTCGACGCCCGGCTCGGGCACTATCCGCGATGTAGTGTGGGATTTTGGCGACGGGAACACATCCACCACTGCCAACCCCAGCCACACCTACAACGTGAGCGGCTCGTTTTCAATATCCACCATCGTCACCAACAGTTTCGGCTGCTCGCAGGGGCTCACCAAAACCCAGCACATCACGGTAGGGCAAACACCCGCAGTCGATTTTACGGCGGATGTTACCGGCAGCTGCCTTACCCCGCTTCCGGTTAATTTCCGGAGCAGCGGGCCGGCGGGCCTGACCTACAGCTGGGACTTCGGCGACCCTGCCTCCGGCGCCGCCAACACCTCCACCGAACAGCACCCTTCCCACGAGTACCGGCAGGAAGGCCGCTATACGGTCACGCTCACGGCCAGAACACCGGAAGGCTGCGAAGCGGTGATCACCAAGCAATCTTTCATCATCATAGAAAAAACGCGGGCCGATTTCAGCGTGCAAGGTGCATCCTGCGCCGGCGCCAATGTAGTGCTGGCGAACAATACCACGCCAAAGCCCACCCTCTCCACCTGGACGTTGCCCGACGGCAGCACCCAGCAGAGTGAAAACGCCCGGTATTTTTTCAGCGCGCCCGGAGATTACCAGGTGACCCTGCACAGCGGCAGCCCCGGCTGTATGGAAACCATCACCAAAACCATCACCGTGCACGAAGCGCCGCGAGCCAGCTTTACGGTTTCGCCGGAGCCGGGATGCGCCGTGCCGTTTACCACACAGTTCACGTCTACCTCCACCGGCGCGGTGGCCTGGCAATGGAATTTCGGAGACGGCAGTACCTCCGTCGCAGCATCACCTTCACATACCTACGCAGCGTTCGGCAACTATGCAGTGTCTTTACAGATCACCAGCCAGTATGGTTGCACGGCCAATGTGACCGTTCCGGATGCGGTAAGGGTACAGGTGCCGCAAATGACCATCAGTGCGTCGGAGCGACAGGGATGTTTGCCATTCGCCACTACGTTTACCGCGGCATTGGAGACCGCCGGCGCAATCACAGCCTGGCATTGGGATTTCGGAGACGGCACTACCTCATCCGCGCCGCAACCGACCCACACCTACACCACGCAGGGCGTTTTCACCGCCCGGCTCACCGCCACGGTAACCGGAGGTTGCACCCTGGTGCGCGAATTGAGTATGCGGGCGGGGGAAATACCGGTGGTGGAATTCGACGCCAATCCAAAAATGCCCTGCGCCATCGAACCGGTGCGGTTTACTAACCTCAGCCAGCCCCGCGGCACGGAATGGCGGTGGATTTTCCATGAAGACGGCAGCGGCTCCACGCAGGAAAACCCTGTCCACTTTTTCCAGACCGAAGGCCTGCAAACCATTACCCTCGAAGTCAACAACTATGGTTGCCAGCGTACGCTGACCAAAAATAATTTCATCACCATCCTCCCGCCCGTCGCCGATTTTACATACATACAGCAATGCAGCGACCGCTATTCAGTCACATTCAGGGACGCATCGGATTTCGGCTCCGTTACCGGCACGCCACAATCGTGGAAATGGGATTTCGGCGACGGCACTACCTCCACCGAACAGCATCCCGTACATGTATTCCCAGCGCCGGGCGAGTATCGTGTACGCCTGCTCGTTAGTAACGGCAATTGTGAGGACGATCTGGTGCAAACGATACGCATCATCGATGAAAAACCCGTGATTCAGGCAGACAAAGCAGCCGTTTGTGTGGGCAGCCCGGTGGTGTTCAGCCGTAACGCATTGACAGACGCCAATGTCCGAAGCCTGGAATGGATCTGGGGCGATGGTACCGGCGACGTCAATTCAGGCACCAGCCTTTCCAAAACATATACCCGCGCGGGAACCTACCAGGCCGTGCTGCGGCTGACGGATCAGCAAAATTGCATCGTCAGTTCCAATACCGTTACCGTGCAGGTGAACCAGCCCCGGGCCGACTTCTCCTTCGCCGGGCGCAACTGCAAAAACGACGAAATCACATTTACCGACGCTTCCGCCGCCACCCACAGTAACACCATCGTGTCGTGGACCTGGAACTTCAACGACGGCACTCCTGAAGAAACCTTCACCACGCAACCGCTGGCGCTCAAACATGCTTTCGCCAACGTGGGCACCTATAACGTTCGGCTGAGGGTAACCGACAACGCCGGTTGCCAGCACAGCGTCACCAAAGCCGTGGCGGTTACCGGCGTTACGGCCGACTTCCGCACAGCAAGCAACATCGCCTGCCTCAACCAGGAAAAACTGTTCAGTAATTTGTCGACCGGCACCAGCCTGCGGTATGAATGGAATTTCGGGGACAATACCACCAGCACCGCGGCGCATCCGCTGAAAACATATACCCAGCCGGGATTGTATACGGTAACGCTGAAAGTGACCGGCGGGCCCGGCTGCACCGAAACGGTCGTGAAAAATGATTTTATCAAAGTGCCCGATCCCAGGGCGAAGTTCAGCGTGCCCGGCACCCTTGCGGAATGCCCGCCGGTGCTGGTGCAAACCACCAACGAAAGTTCGGACTTCATCCGCTCGGTATGGGATTTCGGCGACGGCAGCCGCTCCAACCTCGCATCGCCCTCGCACGTATACAACCTGCCAGGCACTTACACGGTTCAGCTCACGGTGTATGCTGAAGGAAACTGCGAAAGCACCGTTTCCAAACAGCTCAAAATAGACGGGCCCACCGGCACCCGCAGCTGGACGCCCAGCACCGGCTGTGTGCCTGTACAGGCTTCCTTTACCGCCAGTTCGCCGAACGCAGTGAAGTATATCTGGGATTTCGATAATGGTACCGTGCTTACCACCACCAGCAATACGATCCAGTATAACTACGAACAGCAGGGGGTGTACAGCCCGCGCGTCATCCTCGAAGATGCCAAAGGCTGCCAGGTGCCGGCACAGGGACCGCGGCAGGATATCATCGTAGACCAGGTAAAGGCGGCCTTTGTGGTGGACGACAGCCGCGCCTGCGACGCCGGGGAAGTATTTTTCACGGACAGGAGCACCGGCCTGTCGAAAGACCGCCTCGGGCAGGCGCACCAGTTCGCCTGGAATTTCGGCTACGACAACCGGACAGACGATGTGAGCACGCTCCAAAACCCGAGTTTCCTGTACAGCGGGCCCGGTACCTACACCGCCCAGGTGGAGGTGACGAGCGTGTATGGCTGTAAAGACATCGCCACCGGCACGGTGAAAGTAGAGCCCCTGCCACAGGCGCACATTAATCCTATCAGCCCCGTTTGCGCAGGCGATTCCATCCGCCTGTCGGGCCGTGAACTGAAAAACCTGCCCGGCACACAATGGTCGTGGATAGTAGACGGGCAGCTCTACACCGCCACCAGCGGGGCGCCGAGGCTCGCCTTCAACGATGCGGGCCTCCATACGGTGCAGCTCGTCATCCGCAACGAAAACAACAAATGCCCGAGTACCGCGCACCTCGACATTCCGGTAAATCCGCTGCCCACGCTGAATGTGACGCCCAAGCTGGCCAACATCTGCCTGGGCCAGTCGCAGCAGCTGCAATCCAATGCCGGCAACGCGCAACTGGTATGGACGAACTACAACATCTCCAGCAGCACGGCCACCAATCCCGTAGTAAGCCCCGTTCGCGACACGGTGTACCGGGTGCACGCCACTAACAGTTTCGGCTGTACGCGACGGGATTCCATGCGCATTACGGTTTCGCAGCCCTTCAGGGTGCTTGCATCCAACTCGGTGATGTGCAGCGGCAAACAGACGCAGCTGCATGCCTCCGGGGCCGTGACTTATCAATGGCTGCCGGCGACCGGTTTGAACCGGGCCGATGTGGCGAGCCCCCTCGCCAGCCCCCCTGCCACTACCCAGTACCGCGTGATAGGCTACGGCAGGGACAACTGTTTTACCGATACGGCAGACGTGCTGCTCACCGTGCATCCCAGCCCTGAAATCCGCACCAACGGCGGGCGGCAGATCGCCGCAGGCACCTCGCAACCGCTCAACGTACAGGGCAGCAGCGACATCACGCAGTGGACCTGGTACCCCAACAAATGGATATCCTGCGCCGACTGCCCGGATCCGGTGATCACACCCAAAGGCGACGTTACCTACAACATTACGGCTACCAACCGGTATGGCTGTCAGACCATCGCCCTGCTGCCCGTAAAACTGGTGTGCCCCGGCAGCACCGCCTTCATCCCCAACAGCTTCAGCCCGAACGGGGATGGGCAAAATGATGTGTTCTATGTGCGTGGGGGCGGCATCAGCGCGGTGCGGTCGTTTAAAATATTCAACCGCTGGGGACAACTGGTATTTGAAAGAAACAATTGCAATACGGATGACCCGTCGTGCGGATGGGACGGCCGCTTCAACGGCAAAGCCGTCAACCCGGATGTGTATATCTATTTCGCCGAACTGACCTGCGACACGAATGAGCCCTTGCTGCTGAAAGGAAATGTGACCGTGCTGCGGTAATGTCGAATAAATATTATAAATTTGTATAATTCATAATTATCCCATATCCTGTGATGAGACCTACGAAAAACCAAATTTACCGGCTATGGCTGATAGGGTGCCTTTCAATAACGCCGGGGGCTTTAAAGGCCCAGCAAGCGGCATTTACGTACACAGCGCTGCCCGCAACGTTTTGTGCGCCGGCCACCTTTACGTTTCAGCATACCAGCACCGGCAGTCCACTGGCGGTAGTGTGGGATTTCGGGAACGGCCGCACCTCCCGGGAACAGCGGCCGGTGGTCACATTTACGGAGGCAGGGCCGGTGTCTGTGACGTTAACGGCCTATTACAGCGCCGGGAACAGCAGCACCACACAGAGTTTTACGATTTACGGCGAACCGGCGGCGGACTTTTCGGTCAACAAACAGGCGGCCTGCGGCCCATACACGGCCATTTTTACCGACCTGACACCCGGCGCGCAGCAACGCACCTGGGATTTCGGCGACGGCACGGCCCCGGTCACCACCAGCCAGGCAACCATCCAGCACCAGTTCACCCGGATAGATACATTTGATGTGAAACTAACTGTCACCAACACGAATGGCTGCACGAAAACGGTGGTAAAAAAGGAATTCATTACCATCGCCGCGCCGGTAATCACCGTTGCCAATACGGGAACGGAAGGGTGTGCGCCGTTCCAGGCCAGCCTCAGCGCGCAGGCGGCCACCATCAACAACGACCCCGTGGCCACCTGGGCCTGGGTGTTCGGCGACGGGCAGAACGGGAGTACGCCCAACCCGGCTATTCAACATACCTATGCGGCCGCCGGCACTTACAACGTGAGCCTTACGGTCACCACTCAGCAGGGCTGCACGGCTGTAAAAAACTTTCCCCAACTGGTGCGCGCAGGGAACGCCCCGCAAAACGTGAGCTTCACCGCTACCCGGCCGAACGATTGTGCCGGCACCAGTACACGGTTGCTCGCTACGGCCGCGAACGCCACCCGCTACCGCTGGGATTTCGGGGACGGCACCCGGTATGAAGGGCCCGAAAACGATGTGAACCACATCTTTCGTGCAGCCGGCAGCGTTACTGTTCAGATGAGCGCGGGAGCCAACGGCTGCTATACGCCCGCCACGCCCGTTACGCTGGCTGCTGCCGGCCCGGTGGCGGATTTTACCTTCTCGCGGCACTGCGACAATAAAAAAGCCTATACGTTTACCAACACGTCTGCCGGCGCTCCCGGCGACACCTACGAATGGTATTTCGACGATAATTCGCCGGTGGATAACAACCTGCACCCCGTGCACGTTTTCACCCAGCCGGGCACCTACAATGTACGGCTGGTAGCCCGCAATGCGGCGCAAACCTGCATGAGCACCACGTTCAGAACGGTGCAGGTATTCTCCGCCGATTTCCATACCGGTGTGGGAACCATCTGCCGCAACAGCGAGGTGGCTTACGGCGTGGTGCACGTGCCGCATACGCTGGTGGATTATTACAGCTGGCGGTTCGGCGACGGCACGGTGTTGAATACAACGGACGTGGACATACGGAAAAAAATGGCGGTGAAAGGGGTGTTCAGCGACATGCTGGTGATCTTTTACAAAGACCCGGCCTATTGCAGCGATACCGTGGTGAAATTGCAGCACCTCAACGTGATTGCGCCGGAAGCTGCGTTTACCGTGGTTGCTCCCGCCTGTGAAGGCCAGCCGGTGAAATTCGCAGACGCTTCGGCGCCATCCCCGAACATCCCGCTCACGAACTGGACCTGGGATTTCGGGAACGGCGCTACGGCCGCCTCACAAAACCCGCCAGCCACCCAGTTTAAAAACAGCGGCAACTATCCGGTGAAACTGGTGATCAAAGATGCCCGCAATTGCATGGACTCCATTACGCTGCCGGTGCCGGTTCACGCAACGCCAATCGTGCATGCCCTCAGCCCGCAGGCCAAACTCTGCGAAGGCGCGGGCGTAACCCTCCAGGGCATCAGCAACGCACCGGTGCTGTGGCAACCGGCCTACCAGCTTAGTTGCACCGGCTGCCCCAACCCCGTTGCCACCCCATTGAAAGATACTTCCTATATCGCTGTTGCCACCACGTTAAACGGTTGCACCGCCAGCGATACCGTTTCCCTGAAAGTGGTGCCCGCCGTAACGCTGGCCGTTAGCGCAGACACCGCCATCTGCCGCGGCATGAGCGCACAGCTGCGGGCCGACGGTGCGGCATTTTACAGCTGGTCGCCGGCTACCGCCATTACCGGCGCCAACACGTCCCGGCCGGTGGTTGCGCCGGAGCAAAACTTGCGGTATACCGTAACGGCGGGCAACGACCCCGCCTGCCCTTCCGCCACGGCGCAAATCAATATCACCGTTAAGCCCGTGCCCAGCGTAAATGCGGGGCCAGACCAAACCATCACCACCGGCAACGTGCTGTACCTGAGGGGCAGCCACAGCGCCGATGTCACTATGAAAGAATGGAAACCCGGCACCTATCTCGATTGCCCCGGCTGCCTCGAAACGGTGGCCGCAGTGCGGGAATCGATGGACTACGCGCTGGAAGTGACCAATACCGCAGGTTGTAAAGCTTCGGACGTGATGCATGTGCAGCTGGTATGCGATCAGAGCCGGGTGTTTCTGCCGGGAGGATTTTCACCGAACGGAGACGGGGAGAACGAGATTTTTTACCCGCGTGGCAAAGGCGTGCGCCAGGTGCTCTCGCTGCGCATTTTTAACCGGTTGGGACAGGAAGTGTTCCGCCGGGAACATTTTAACATCGATGATGTGAGCCAGGGCTGGAACGGTTCCCTCAACGGCCGCGACCTCGGCACCGACGTATACGTCTGGCTGCTCGAGGCCCTTTGCGACACCGGCGAGCGGTTCCGGCTGAGGGGCAATGTAACCTTATTACGATAACAACATGAAAACTCTTACAACATGAAATGGCTGTGGAAAAGTGCGGTACTGCTACTGATGAGCCTTGGCGCCGGCGCGCAGGACATTCACCTGTCCCAGTTCGCTGAAACGCCCATTCTCCGCAATCCCGCCCTGATCGGCATTTACAAGGGAGACGTGCGGCTGCAGGCGGTATACCGCAACCAGTGGAACAGCGTCACCATTCCGTACCAGACGGGTACCATGAGCGGGGAAATGAAGTTCCCGATCGGGAACTATAACGACCACATTACGGCCGGCCTGCAGCTGTCGTACGACAAAGCGGGCACTTCCGCCCTGCAGTCTGTACAGATACTGCCGGCGATCAATTACCACAAATCGCTGAACGAAGACAAGAACAGCTTCCTTTCGGTCGGGTTTACGGGCGGCATGGTGCAACGCCAGTTCGACCCAACCCATCTGACTTTCAACAACCAGTATATGGGCGGGCGCTTCGACCCTTCCGCTCCTACGGGCGAAGAGGGCCGCCTCGCCAAAATCGGCTATACCTACTGGGATGTGGGGGCCGGCATCAGTTACAACGGGGTGTTCGGCGAGGCCGCCAATTACTTCATCGGGGCCGCCTATTACCATTTTAACCGCCCCAACGTGTCGTTCTACGAAAATTCGAAAGTCACCCTGGATCCCAAGATGTGCTTCAACTTCGGGATTACCCTGCCCGTTTCGGAGCGGGTGAAAGTGGTGGCGCATTACAACCAGCTTCACCAGGGCCCCTACACGGAGTTTATCGGGGGAGCGCTGATCGGGTACGGGCTGATGGACCAGGGCCTGGAATCGGACCGGGGCGTATACGGGGGCATGTTTTACCGCCTCAACGACGCTTTGGTGCCCGTTGTGCGGCTGGATATGGGAACTTATGAGATCGGGCTGAGCTACGATATTAACATGTCAAAACTGCGGACGGCCAGTCAGAATATGGGGGGATTCGAGGTTTCGATGGTGTTCAAGAGCTTCCTGAACAGCCGCAACACCACCCTTAACAGCGTTACATGCCCCTCGTTCTGATGTAAATAGTTAACAAGCGTTAAAGTTTTCAAAAAAAGGCCTTTCAGAATTCACTTTTTGGCGCACCGTTTGTTATATTTACAAGGAACTAAATCAGGAAAGATTTGAGTAATATTTAAAAAAATTGTTATCTTTGATTACTATGTTGAAAAACTCTACTCTCTTTTTAATCTTATTGCTCTGTACCTTCGCCCATCCACGGGCCATGTCACAAAGCAAACCTACTTCTACCGGGCAGGAGAGTGTGGTCAAAGTAGTGAAAGCTTACCCCAACCCGGCCTCTTCAAAAATTTATTTCGAAATTCAGCGTAATAACGACAAGGTTTACGAGATTATTGTTTTTAATTTCCTCGGAAAAAAGATCGATCATCTCAAGAATGTGAGTGGCAGAAGAGAATTGAGCCTCGAAAATTATTACAGCGGCCTCTATATTTTCCAGTTAAGGGAAGTTGGCGGCAGCGAAGTCATTGAATCCGGAAAATTTAACGTCGTGAAATAAGAAGCTCTACTATAACAGAAAGGGCGGCTCCGTTGAGCCGCCCTTTTTTATGCCAATTACAATAGTGTCTTGATAATCCCGGTTCGTACATCCGGGAGAAATTGATACCGGAAAAATTTCCGCCGCGCGGATGACCGCATGGAGATGTGTTTACACATACAAAATACCTGCTGATACCCCCATAGCCGCGCAGCAATGCGTCCTCCAGGCAGCCCCGGCAAGGTTACCCTGCTTCGCGAAGGCACCCGCCTACTGTACCTCTACGATCAGGAACTTCAGATAGGTCGTGTTTTCGATATTCCAGAGAATCGGGTGATCCTGCGCCTGCGTCAGGAAAGTTACCTGCCGCAGCTTCTTGCGGGCGTCTTTGGCGGCCATGTCGATGATCTCCAGGAACAGCGAGGGGTTCACCAGGTTGGTACAGCTGGCCGTTACGAGAAAACCGCCCGGCTTCAGCAGCTTCATACCGCGCAGGTTGATTTCCTTATAGCCGGTGATGGCCTTCTGGATGTTTTCTCGGCTTTTCGTGAAGGCAGGCGGGTCGAGGATCACCACATCGAATTTCTTTTCTTCCTTGGTCCACTGCTTCAGCTGGTCGAACGCATTCACGGCCTGGAAGCTGCAGATGTCCTGCAGGTTGTTCAGTTCCGCGTTGCGGCGGGCAGTGGCCACGGCATGCTCGGATATGTCGAGGCCGAGCACGCTTTTGGCGCCGTAATAGCCGGCGTGGCAGGAGAATGTACCGGTATAGCAGAATGCTTCCAGTACGTCGGCCCCTTTCACTATATGCTGGATGGCGCGGCGGTTGTCCTGCTGATCGAGAAAATAGCCGGTTTTTTGCCCGTTCTCGATGTCTACATGGAACCGGAGACCATTTTCATTCAGGATGATATTGGTATCGAAGGGAGCGCTCAAAAAGCCCTTCTGCTGCGGCAGCCCTTCCAGCTCCCGCACCGGCACGTCGTTGCGCTCGTATATGCCTTTGGGTGTGAAAATCTTTTCCAGCGCGGCCACGATGGCGGGCTTCCACCGGTCCATCCCCAACGCCAGCGTCTGTATCACCAGGTAGTCGTTGAATTTGTCGATGATCAGCGCCGGCAATTCGTCGGCTTCACCAAATACGAGGCGGCAGTTTTCTACGTAGCCGATCTTCTTCCGGTACTCCCAGGCCTTTTGCAGGCGGTTGAAGAAAAACGCGTCGTTCACCTGCTCCTGCTTATTGCGGGTGAGCAGGCGCACCAGTATCTGCGACTGCGGGTTGATGTATCCCCTCCCCACAAATACGCCGTTGTGCGTGAAAACGTCCACAATATCCCCGGGGCTCACCTCCCCCTCGATCTGGCCTACTTCATTCCCGAATATCCAGGGGTGGCCCAGCAACACCCTGTTCTGTATTTTTTTCTTGAGAAAAACCTTTGTCATGCCCCGCAAAGATAAATGACTACTTTCGGATTTCGGGCCGGGAACAACTGCTTTTCAAATTTACCGGCAGTTCATGTGCAATAAAAACACCATGCATCACCCGCAAATTCTGCCAAATTGTCCCGGCGGCCCCGATTGGCAAAATAATTGTCCGTTGTACTTTTGCAGATAATTATACCATCATGACAGAAAAAGACAACGAAATGCAGGCAAATGGGCAGCCGGACCCGAACGGGATTGACATTAATTCAGACGAGAACCAGAGCGGCTCCACCCATTTGAATGATGCTTTGCAGGACGAGGCGGAGCTGGAAAAGGCGAAGTCCGACCTGGAGGAACTGAAGAAAAAGTACCTGCTGCTCAGCGCCGATTTTGACAATTACAAAAAACGCAATGCCAAGGAGCGGATCGAGCTGATCAGCACCGCCAATAAAGAAGTGATCACCGCCCTGCTGGATGTGCTCGACGATATGGACCGGGCATCCCAACAGCTGGAAACCGCCGCCGGCGAAGGCGTAAAAGACGGCGTATCCCTGGTTTTCAATAAACTGCGTACCATTTTATCCAACAAAGGCCTCAAGCCCATGGAAAGCCTTCATCAGGAGTTCGATACGGACCTGCATGAAGCCATTACGGAAATTCCCGCCCCGGCGCCCGAACTGGCCGGCAAAGTGGTGGATGAGCTGCAGAAAGGCTACTATCTGAACGACAAGATTATTCGCCATGCCCGCGTTGTGGTGGGTAAATAACCATGGCGCTATAAATATGTGATAACCGGCCCACTCCGTTGGAGTGGGCTATTCAAGTGTATAAACATGTCCACCAAACGAGATTTTTATGAAATTCTGGGAGTCGGTAAATCAGCCTCGCAGGACGAAATCAAAAAGGCCTACCGCAAGGTAGCCATGCAGCATCACCCCGACCGTAACCCCGGCAACAAGGAAGCGGAAGAAAAATTCAAGGAAGCTGCAGAGGCATACGAAGTATTGAGCGACCCGGACAAACGGGGCCAGTACGACCGATTCGGGCATGCCGGCATGGGCAACCGCGGTTACGGCGGCGCGGGCCATATGAACATGGACGATATCTTCTCCAACTTCGGTGATATTTTCGGCGAAGACATCTTCGGCAGCTTTTTCGGTGGCGGCGGCCGTGGTGGCGGTGGCGGCGCACGCAGGGGCAGGGGTACCCGCGGCAGCAACCTGCGCGTAAAAATCAAACTCACCTTTGAAGAAATCGCCAAAGGCGCCAATAAAAAAATCAAGGTCAAAAAACACGTCACCTGCAACACCTGTAACGGACTGGGTGCGAAAGACAAAAACGCGTTCCAGACCTGCACCACCTGCCAGGGCTCCGGCCAGGTGCGCAAAGTGACGCAGACTTTCCTGGGCCAGATGCAAACGGTAACCACCTGCCCCACCTGTAACGGCGAAGGGCAGATCATCACCAACAAATGCACCAGCTGTAAAGGCGAAGGCCGGCAATACGGCGAAGAAACCGTTTCGATCGACATCCCGGCCGGCGTAATGGAAGGCATGCAACTGAGCATGAGCGGGAAAGGCAACGCCGGCGAAAGAGGCGGCGCTCCCGGCGACCTCCTGATACTCATCGAGGAAGAACCGCACCCGGAGCTGCAGCGCGACGGCCTCAACGTAGCGTACGACCTGCACATCTCCTTCCCCGACGCCGCGTTCGGCGTACAGCTGGAGGTGCCCACCATCGACGGCAAAGCGAAAATCAAAGTACCCGCCGGTACACAGAGCGGCAAAATATTCCGCCTCAAAGGCAAAGGATTCCCCTCCGTGAACAGCTACGAAAAAGGCGACCAGTTGATTCACGTCAACGTATGGACGCCGCAAACGCTTACTTCCGAAGAAAAGAGCATGCTCGAAAAAATGCAGGAATCCGGCAACTTCAAGCCCAATCCTGAAAAGAGCGAAAAAGGATTCTTCGAGAAAGTGAAGGATATTTTCAGCTGAGCCAGGTAGTTCTCTACAGCATAATATCATTGCAAGACCGTTTCACCAAGGTGGAACGGTCTTTTTTATCCCCCCTTATTTCCGCATCTTTGCACCCATGTCAGACAAATTCCAGATGTTCGAAAATCGCCTGTCCAAAGTGTACCGGCACCTGCGGAAAACCGCGCGGCGCCAGGGCATTACGTGCTTCAGGATATACGACCGGGATTTGCCGGAATTTCCGCTGATCATAGAACTGTACGAAGAAAAGGTATACGTGGCCGAATACCAGAGCCAGCACGGGATGGATGATGACGCGTACGACGAGTGGCTGCGTAACAGCATGAACGTGGTGGCCAAAGTGCTGGAGGTTCCGGCAGACGACCTTTTCCTCCGCACCCGCCAGCGCAAACAGAACCGCCAGAGCCAATACGAGAAGCTCGACTTCAGCAAGGAAGAACTGGTGGTGCAGGAAGACGGGCTGAAATTCAAAGTCAATCTTTCAGACTACCTCGACAGCGGCCTGTTCCTCGACCACCGCATAACGCGGCACATGGTGCGTGAAGAATCGGCCGGCAAAAACGTGCTGAACCTCTTTTGCTACACCGGCTCGTTCTCCGTATATGCCGCCGCGGGAGGCGCCGCCTCCGTTACCTCCATCGACCTTTCCAAAACCTACCTGCAGTGGGCCGAAGACAATATGCGGCTGAACGGGCTCTTTGACCCCGCCAGGCACCAGTACATCCACGCAGACGTGCTGCAGCACCTCGACGAGCTGAAGCTTAATTCGTACGACCTCGTGGTGCTCGACCCACCTACCTTCTCTAATAGCAAGCGTATGAAGGACTTTCTCGACATCCAGCGCGATCATGTGACGCTCATCAACAAGGTGCTGCTCACCATGAAAAAAGACGGGGTGCTGTACTTCAGCAACAACCTCCGCCGCTTCGAGCTCAACGAGCCCGCCATCGAAGCCGCATCCATCAAAAACATCACCAAACAGACCGAGCCTTTCGACTTCCAGGGAAAGCTGCTGCGGCATTGTTTCCGGATCATAAAGTAAGACGCACGGTGAAATCCCCGCGGATTTTCCTATTTTTCGCCCATGCTGGCAGCATTTGTACTCCTGTATTTACTGATCACCATCCTCGTGGGGCGCTGGGCGGCCCGGAGGGTGAAAAGCGCGAACGACTTTGTGGTGGCCGGCCGCAGCCTGCCATTAGGCATCAGCACCTGCGTGATTTTCGCCACCTGGTTCGGGTCGGAAACCATGCTGGGCGCCACCAGCGAATTCGCGCAGCACGGATTGATCGGGGTGATGGAGGATCCCTTCGGCGCATCGCTCTGCTTATTATTGGTGGGACTGTTTTACGCGCGCAAGCTCTACCGCAGCAACCTCCTCACCTTCTGCGATTTTTTCAAGGTACGGTACGGCAAAAAAGCCGAGCTCATTTCCGCCCTGCTGATGATACCCTCTTATTTCGGATGGATAGCCGCACAGATCGTGGCCATGGGCATCGTGGTCAACACCGTCATGGGCGTCGACACACGCGTGGCCATGATAGCCAGCGGGCTCATCGTGATGGCCTATACTTACATGGGCGGCATGTGGTCCGTATCCGTTACCGACTTCATACAAACCATCATGATCATCATCGGCATCGTGGTGATCGCATGCATGGTGGTGAACGAAGCGGGCGGCCTTTCCACCGTGATCGCCAACGCGCCCGCCGGCACATTCCGCTTTTTCCCCGAGGCCGGCTGGAACAACTGGCTGCATTACCTGGCCGCCTGGTTTACCATCGGGTTGGGCTCCATTCCCCAGCAAGACGTGTTTCAGCGGCTGATGAGCAGCAAAAGCGAGCGGGTGGCCCAGCATTCTTCGTACCTCGGCGCCCTGATGTACCTGGTAATCGGCAGCCTGCCGCTCCTGATCGTGCTATGCGCACAACAGCTCTATCCCGGCCTGGCGGCGCAGGGTACGGAAAAAATCCTGCCCAATATGGTGATGCAGCATGGCGGGCTCTTTATCCAGATACTGTTTTTCGGCGCCCTGCTCTCGGCCGTAATGAGCACCACCAGCGGCGCCATTCTCGCACCGGCTACGGTGCTGGGCGAGAACATCGTACGGCCTTTTTTTACAGACATCAGCGATAAGAAATTCCTCCAGGTCATCCGCCTCTCCGTAGTGGCGGTATCCGCCATTTCACTCGCGATGGCCATGGGCAGCCAGGACATCTATGAACTGGTGGCCTCTTCCTCCGTGCTCAGCCTCGTATCGCTGTTCGTGCCGCTCACGGCCGGGCTGTACTGGAAACGGAGCAACGAAGCCGGCGCCATCCTGTCGATCGTACTGGGCACGGCGGGGTATCTGTATGCGGAATGGGCAGGAACCGAAACGCCATCTTTGTTCGTGGGATTATTGAGCAGCATCGGGGGCATGCTGCTGGGCACGTTTGCCTTCCGGCAAAAAGAGGCGGCATAGTTACTTCAGCCAGGCCGTATTCTTTTTCACCAGTTTGATCAGTTTCAGGAACTCTCCGCGGTAGCCGCCGGCATCGCGGCCCAGAGAACGTTTAGCCATGTCCGTTACCATACCGATATTACCGGCTCCTTTGTAATTCGATTTACGGAGCAGCATGCCAAAAAGGGCCACTGAAGCCGCGAAGCGGCAATCGTCGGAGGCCTCGCTGAAGCGCTGGCGGTGAGGAACCAGGGTTTTGGCCTGGAAGAGCATGGACGTATCCGGCGGAACGCGGTACCAGATTTTCACGTCGGCCAGAACGGCTTCTGTATCCGGTTCGGCGGGCTCGATTTCATACAGGGCCACCACGCAATGCCCCGAGCCCACAATCCCTCCTTCCACGCGCTCGCCGTTGCTGTTGTCTTCCTTCAGTATTTTGTTTTCGTAGCCGATGAGGCGGTACGATTTCACTCTATCCGGATTGAAATTCACCTGCGCGCGCACGTCTTTGGCGATGGTAAAAAGCGTGCTGCCGAATTCGCGGGCGAAGACCTTATTGGCTTCCTCCAGGTCGTCGATATAGGCGAAGTTCCCGTTTCCTTTGCTGGCGAGTGTTTCCAGCTTCGAATCTTTATAGTCTTTCATCCCGAAGCCCAGGCAGGTGAGCAGTACGCCGCTTTCCTTTTTTTGCATGATGAGGTCTTCCATATCCTGATCGCTGGTCTGCCCCACGTTAAAATCGCCGTCGGTGGCCATGATTACGCGGTTGTTGCCGTTGGGAATATAATTTTCCTCCGCCAGCTGGTAAGCCATGTTGATGGCCGCTTCCCCGGCGGTGGCGCCGCCGGCGCTGAGGTAGTCGATGGCGTTCAGTATTTTTTCCCGCTGGCCGCCGGGCGTGCAGGGCAATACGATACCCGGTGCGCCGGCATAGGCTACGATAGACACGCGGTCTTTCGGGCGCAGGTTGTTCACCAGTATACGGAATGCAGCTTGCAGTAAGGGGAGTTTATTGGGCGTGCCCATCGACCCCGAAATGTCGATCAGGAATACGAGGTTGCTGGCCGGCAGGCTGTCGATGTCTACCTGCCGCGCGCGCACCGCAATCTGCAGCAGGTTATGCGCCGGGTTCCAGGGGCAGTCCGTATAATTGGAATAGATGGCGAAAACACTGTCGTTGCGGGGTAACGGGTAACTGTAGTGGAAATAATTCACCAGCTCTTCGATGCGCACGGCATCCGTGGGAATCGGCTCGCGGAGTTTCACAAAGCGCCGCATGTTACTGTAGGCCGCCCTGTCTACATCCATGGCGAACGACGATACGGCGCTCTTCCGGCTGTCTACAAACTTGTTCTCGAAAATTTTCCCGTACGTTTCATCGAAGAAAGAGGCAAAGCCGGTGCCCATGCCTACATTGCCATAATTGGGATTAGTGCTATGCGACATCCTCGCCTTTGCCTTGGCGCGGGCAATATCATTTTTTTGTACCGTTTCCCCCGTGGGAGCCAGCTCAATAAGCATGCGGTTATGATGGTGAAGGGCAATAACTTTCCTGCTGTAACCGGGGTGCTCGAATATCAGGTGCGTGCTGCCAACGGGCAGGTCTATACGGAAAAGGCCATACTGGTTCGTCTTGACATACCCGGTGTCGCCCGGGACGCTAATCCTGACGCCCTGAACAGGCTGGTGGCTTACACTGTCCTGCACCGCGCCCGTCACCCAGCTTCGCTGTTGTGCCCCTGCCATCATGCTACATCCCATGCAAATGAGCAGCATGAATAGCTTATGCATCGTAGTTCATTAACATGCAACGATACATAAAATTAAGAAAATATTTAATTAATTGATAATCCGGG
>CBFGZV010000048.1:0-32433 GCA_965653365.1 uncultured Chitinophaga sp.
GTAACAATGAAAAAGATCAGATCAAATTGGATTACATTGCCGTTAAGAAGGCCGCGATGGTGCTGAGAGCAATCAACCACAAGCTGCGCCAGCAGATGATCAAGCTGCTGGAAGACCATAAGCGCATGACAGTAACGGAGATTTATGTGAAGCTGCGCCTGGAACAATCTGTGGCATCCCAACACCTGGCTATCCTGAGAAGGGCCGGCATCGTAATCACAGAGCGGGATGGTAAATTCATCCACTATACCATCAACAAGCAACGTATTGCAGAAGTAGCGAAATTCGTCGAAGAGCTGGTGGGATAAGATAATTTATCTCCAATCTTTTTCAATTCCGAGGCACGGTTGTGCCTGCACCATACTGATAAACTGCCTTCCGACAGGAGGGCAGTTTTTTTATGGATACCAGCCTAAAACGTTGCATATCAATAGCCTTGTTATCGGTCCTGATCCCGGTTTTACGGCCGGCTGACATCCATCAGCGGTCACTTCTCAACTTCTTCGTATTTTTGTCGAAATCAAAAACCATATGTTCATTAAGCAGTTGTACACAGGATGCTTATCGGAAGCCGCATATTTCATAGAATCCGAAGGTGTGGCAGCAGTGATCGACCCGCTGCGCGACATTGAACCTTACCTCGAGCTGGCCCGCGAAAGAAACGCCACCATTCAGTACATTTTCGAAACACATTTTCACGCAGACTTCGTATCCGGTCACCTCGACCTGGCGGCCGCCACCCAAGCGCCCATCGTTTACGGGCCGGAAACCAGCACCAATTTTCCCGTGCACATCGCCAAAGACGGTGAGGAGTTCAGCATCGGCAAACTGACCGTGCGGGCGTTGCACACGCCGGGCCATACACTGGAATCCACCTGCTACCTGTTGCTGGATGAAAACAGGGAACCGCACGCCATCTTTACCGGCGATACGCTGTTTGTGGGCGACGTAGGCCGTCCCGACCTGTTCAGTGGCAACCTCAGCAAGGAAGAGCTCGCGGGTTTTCTTTACGATTCCCTGCAGAACAAGATAAAGACACTGCCCGACGGCGTGATCGTATACCCGGCGCACGGTCCCGGCTCCGCCTGCGGCAAAAACCTGGGCCCGAACACCTACAGCACCATCGGGGAGGAAAAAAGCACCAACTATGCATTGCTGGCGGAAAGCAAGGAAGCGTTCATCAGCGAGGTGACCGACGGCCTCAGCACGCCGCCCCAGTATTTCCCGATCAATGCACAGATCAACAAGGAAGGGTACGACGCCATGCACACCGTGATGGAAAGAAGCCTGAAGCCCTTATCCATCGAGGTGTTCAAGGCGAAGGTGAAGGAAGGCGCGATGATCCTCGATACCCGTAACGCCGCCGTGTTCACTGAAGGGTTTGTGCCCGGCTCCCTCAGCATCGGGCTGGAAGGCCGCTTTGCGGAATGGGCCGGCAGCCTGTTGAAATTCGACCAGCCCCTCGTGCTCGTTACGGCGGCAGGCCAGGAAGAAGAAACCATCGTCAGGCTCGCCCGCGTAGGGTTCGATAAAGTGGAAGGCTACCTCGAAGGCGGTTATGAAGCCTGGGAAGCAGCGGGTGAAAAAAGAGACCTGATCATTTCCGTTGATCCCGACGAACTGGCCATGGATATCCCCCACGATCCGAACCTGGTGGTGGTGGACGTGCGCAAACCCGCCGAATATGCAGACGGCCATGTGAAAGGCGCCATCAACGTCAGCCTCGGCGACCTTACCGACCGGGCCGGCGCACTGGCGGACTTCGACGACAACCACAACCTGTACGTGCATTGCCAGGGTGGGTATCGTAGCGTGATTGCCTGCTCCATCATGAAACAGGAAGGCATTCACAACCTCCGCAACGTCAACGGCGGCTTCAATAAAATGAAAGATCAGAAGGGCATCACCGTTGTACAGGAAAAGAACGTGCTGAACTAGACCCGCTGAAGGCATACAACAGTTTTAATATTCCGGTCGCCGGCCAGCAACGCTGCCGGCGACCTTGTTTTTACCCACGGGCGCATGTTGCAGCGCTGCCTCAAAAACGTATGGCCAAGCCCGTTATACCCGTCCTGTAAACCTGTTAATATAATACAAGCCCGCTGCCCCCTGCTGCCAAGCCTGTTCAAATGAGCGTTCCAACCTCAAGAAACCGCATTAGATATATCTTGTGGTTTATACACATATATTTTTTTGCGTGTTCATTTAGCACATAAATTATTGCGTAACAATTATTTAAACAAAGAAATAATTGCTATTCCGGGCCGGATTCCCTAAATTCCTATAAAATTTTAATCGTATGAAACAGCGCAAATCCTTTTTACTCGCCTGTCTCGCAATGATGATGGGTGTTCTATTGTACGCTTGTAAACCAAGCGATGCCAAACTCCAGAAAGAGGTGAACGACAAGCTGGCGACTGCCGCTCCCGGCGTTATTGCTGAAGTGAAAGGGGGTGTTGCCACGTTGAGTGGGGAAGTGATGGATGAGGCTGCCAAAACTACTGCTGAAGATGCTGCCAAAGGAGTTAAAGGAATTAAGTCTGTAACCAACAACGTGATGGTAACCCCGCCCGCTCCACCGCCGCCCCCGGTTGTGATCAACCCCGACGACCTGGTGCGCAGCAGCGTAGATTCATCGCTCCAGGCAGCCGGCATCACCGGTGTAACCGCAACGGTAGCCAACGGCGAAGTAACGCTGACCGGCACCATCAAAAAAGCAGACCTGAAAAAAGTAATGCAGGCGGCCAACGAATCCAAGCCTAAAAAAGTGGTGAACAAACTCACCCTGCAGTAACCCGGCTTTTCATTCACTATTAACCTTAAAAAAGTACGATCATGGCATTACAAGATAAATATGCAGAATTGGTTAACCAGGCCAACAGCGCAGGCGTAACGGGCCTGCAAGTGGCAGAGCAGGAAGGTGTGCTGTATGTAACCGGCACCGCTCCCTCCAATGCGGTGAAAGACCAGATCTGGAGCACCTACGAAAAGCTCGATCCCGAAATGCGCTCCGGCGACCTGGTACTGAATATTTCGGTAGCGGCCGGCGCAGAACAGGAATACGAAGTAAAAGCGGGCGACAGCCTCAGCAAGATTGCCAAGAACTACCCGGGCCTCACCTGGCAGCAGATTTACGAGGCGAATAAAGACCAGATCAAAAATCCGGATCTTATTCACCCGGGCCAGAAGCTGAAGATACCTTCTGCGTAATCCGCACCAACGAAATAAAAAACAAAGGGTGTGCCGGTAGCGGTACACCCTTTTTCTATGCATCGCCGCAACATGGGCGATGGTCTGAATTTCATTTGCTGATTTGTCCCGCGCGTTGCCGCTCCGCAAGCCGTTATTCCATCGCCTCGGCGTTCCCCGTCTCTTCCTCGCTTTTGCCGCCGCGCAACTCGTCGTTTTCTGGCCGGTACTCGTGTTTCCAGCGGCGGTGGCTCCATACCCAGGTTTCGGGCTGCCGGCGGATATGTTCTTCGAGGTATTGCACAAAGGATTCGGTGATGCGCCCTTCCGGTTCCAGGCGCGGGTGTTCGAATGCCAGTTTGATATGCGCTTTGTAATAGCCGCGTTTTACCTTGGTGATGTTAGCGAACACCACGGGTATATCGAAGCGCCGGGCGCTCATTTCGGGGCCTTTGTAAAAAGCCGTCATCCTGTTCAGGAACGGGAACCAGTAGCTGCGGCGCGGGTTGCCGGGGTTCTGATCTGCCACCAGGGCAAGCAGGTACTGTTTGCGCAGCCAAGGCGCCATGCCGTTGCGCATGTCGTTGGCGGGTATCAGTTGGGTGCCGAACTTTTCGCGGAAGTGGATGAACATGCGGTTCACCGCCTTGTTGGTAATCGGCATGAACACCACCAGGAAAGGAAATTCCACGCCCTGCATGCAGAAGAGGTTGGCCCACTCCCAGTTGAAATTATGGCCCAGGTGCAGCTGGCAGCTTTTGCCCTGCGCGTAGAGCTGGTGAAATACCGACAGGTCGCAGTCGAAGCGCTTCACCAGCGAGCGCCGGCTCATGGTCAGCAGTTTGATGGTTTCCACCATCATATCCGTAAGGTTGCGGTAAAACTTCTTGGCCAGCTGCCTGATTTCCTTTTCCGTTTTATCCGGGAACGCCTGCCGCATGTTTTCGAGTACTACCTGCCGGCGGTACCCTGCCACGTTATACAGGATAAAACACAGCCCGTCGCTGATGAAATACAGCAGCCACAGCGGCAGTATAGAAATGGTGTAACAGCATGCCAATACAATGTAATACATGAACCCAACTCGCTTTAAACCTTTACAGGATGATATTCTGGACTAATTCTGATTTATACGGGTAATCGGTGTTGTAATGCAGGCCCCTGCTTTCTTTACGGAACATCGCGCCTTTTACCACGAGGTAGCCGGCAGTGATGAGGTTGCGCAGTTCGCACAGCTGTGGCGATACGGCGGTTTCGCGGTAAAGGGCCTCCGTTTCGAGGTGCAGGATGTCGAGGCGCCGCATGGCTCTTTCCAGCCTCACGTTGGTGCGCACAATACCCACGTAATCGCTCATGATCTGCTTCAGCTCCTTGAGGCTTTGCGTGATGAGGATCATTTCCTTGGGCGCGGTGGTGCCCAGGGTGTCCCAGTCTGGCACGGTCCTGAAGCTGGTGCTGTTGATGGTTTTCACGGCATCGAGGTAGCAGCGGTGGGCAAACACCATGGCCTCGAGCAGGGAGTTGGATGCCAGGCGGTTGGCGCCGTGCAGCCCCGTGCTGGCGCATTCGCCGGCCGCGTAAAGATTGCGGATGGAGGTGCGGCCGTGCTCGTCCGTTTTGATGCCGCCGCAACTATAATGGGCGGCGGGCGCAACGGGTATCATATCTTTTGAAATGTCGATGCCGAGAGAGCGGCATTTTTCATAAATGTTCGGGAAGTGGTGGATGAATTTCTCCAGGTCCATATGCCGGCAGTCGAGGTACACGTGCTCGGTACCCGTGATTTTCATCTCGCTGTCGATTGCCCTGGCCACGATATCGCGCGGGGCGAGCGACAACCGCTCGTCGTACCGGTGCATGAAATCTTCGCCGTTTTTATTGCGGAGAATGCCGCCGTCGCCGCGCACCGCTTCGGTGATCAGGAAAGCGGGGCTTTCGCCGGGCTGGTAGAGGGCCGTGGGGTGGAACTGGATGAACTCCATGTTCTCGATTCTCCCTTTGGCGCGGTACACCATCGCCACCCCGTCGCCCGTGGCAATCACGGGATTGGTGGTAGTGCGGTACACCTGCCCGTTGCCGCCGGTGGCCAGCAGGGTAACGCGCGACAGTATCTTTTCGATCTTATTGGTCTGCAGGTTGAGCACGTAAATGCCGTAGCATTCTATGTCCTGCGTGGATTTGGTGACCAGGTAGCCCAGGTGGTGCTGGGTGATGAGCTCCACCACGAAGCAGTGGGTGATGAGCTCTATATTGCTTTTGCGGCGAACGGCGTCGAGCAGTGCGCGCTCTATTTCGCGGCCTGTCACATCTTTGTGATGGATTACCCTGAATTCGGAGTGGCCGCCTTCTTTCCCGAGCGACAGTTCGCCGTCGGGCGCTTTGTCGAAGCGGGCGCCCCATTCGATGAGCTCGCTCACCCGCTCGGGGCCTTCCTTCACCACAATCTCGACGATCTTTTCGTTACAGAGGCCGTCTCCGGCAATGAGCGTGTCTTCTATATGTTTTTCAAAGCTGTCATTTTCCAGATCATTCACCACGGCCACGCCGCCCTGCGCGTATTTCGTATTCGTCTCGTCCTCGCGTGTCTTAGTGAGAATGGTCACTTTTTTATCCGGACATTGCTCCGCCACTTTCAGCGCATAAGTGAGCCCTGCAATCCCGGAGCCTACTACCAGGAAATCTGTTTGATGCATAAGGCATCAAAAATACGCATTTATGGGTTATTTCACCTTTGTAAAAGAGACGTTCCGGGCGCGGGAAATGGAAATCTTGAAGCCGGTGATTTTGTTTTGTTCGTTCCGCTCGAAATACAACGGGCCGTAAGGCGTTTCAAACCCGTCTTTATACTGCGGGGTAAGGTTGAATTTCGAGCTGGCCTTTTGCACCAGCCGCACGGTGGTGCCTTCGGCTTCGATGGTAACCCGGGCGTCGGCCTCTTCGGAATAATATTCCCCGGCGTACCGGGCTGCCGCGCCGTCGTTGTTGATGTTGGCAAAGTCGACCGCCCTGTACTGCAACGTATCTTTTTCGGGGGTGATTTCGGAAAAGCTGCCCTCGCCGAATTCGTACACGCCGCCGCGTTCATTTTTAAAGCGGTTTTTCCCGAGGGGGAACAGCGCCGTGTTATTGCCCGCGTACAGCTGCCCGTTTTTTATCGACAGCTTCAACCCGCGTCCGTCGCGCGAAAACTGGTACCAGCCGGTGTAGTTCCGGAGCGTTTCCTCTGCTACGGCCAGCGGCGGTACGGCCGTTTGCGGTTTGCCCGCTTTCGGCTCCGGGATGAAGATATTGCGGGTCAGGGCAGCCGGATTGGTCGAGTCCCGGTCGAAGGCCGAGGTGTTGCTCAGGAAGGCGAATGTAAGTCCCAGCCCGGGGAAATATTCGAGGTTGGCGCGGTAGCTGGCGGTGGCGCCGCTGTGCATGATGACGTCTTTTCCGTTGAGTTGGGTCACCACAAGGCCGGCAGCATAATTGTGCGGTTGTCCGTTATTCAGGGGATGAGTGGCTACCTGTTTCGGGAAGAGCGAAGGGTTGCCCAGTTTCCCGCCGGTATAAAACTGCGTCCATTGCAGCAGTTCTTCCGCCGTGGAGAGCAGCCCGCCGTGGCCGTACACGCTCTCGTTGGGCATGTCGTTCAGGAACCTGGGGCCGATGGTGGAATAGGCCATCGCCCTGCCCGGCACCATCAGCTTGTAACTGGAGCGCCAGATGGATTGCCGCATGCCGGCGGGGTCGAAGAGGGCCGGGCGCGAAAAGTCTTTCAGTTCCTTGCCGGACACCCGCTGCACGATAATCGCCATCAGCGTATAGCCGGTATTACTGTAAATGTATTCCGCACCGGGCACGTTGTTCAGTGTTTTCTGCCGGCAGATGATCGCCAGGGCATCGAGGTTGTCGTACGCCTTGGTGCCGCGCGGCCAGCCGGAGAGGGCGGCTACGCTGCCCCAGTCTTTCAGCCCGCTGGTATGCTGCATCAGATGGCGTATCGTAATGAGCGTACCGTAATCCGGCAGCTCGGGGATGTATTTGTGCACATCATCGCTGAGCGACAGTTTCCCTTCCTGCTCCAGCAGCAGTATGGCGGCCGCGGTGAACTGTTTGCTCACGGAACCGGCTTCGATGAGCGACGTGGTGGTCAGTTTCACCTGGTGTTCCATGTCCGCCAGTCCCCACGCTTTGGAAAAGATCACCTGCCCGTTGCGGCTGATGGCCATTTGTGCGCCGGGGCCATCGGGCTTATACCGGGCGAAGGCGGCTTCTATCCTGGCCACCGTGTCTTGCCAGGTTTGCGCATGCACGCCGGTATACAGGAACGCGGCGAAGAAGAGGAGCGAAAATATTTTCATGATGATACGGATTTCATGTGTTGGATGCTGCCTTCCACGATCATCCATTGCGCGATACCGTACGTCAGCATAACCAATATGCTGCTTGCCGGGAAGGCGGCGTAAAATTTTTCTATGGCCAGTATCGAGTCCGATACAACAAACAGGAGGGCGCCTGCCACGCAAAGCAGGCCGGCTTTTCCGCTCCGCCAGCCGAATGCCCGCAGGGCAGACAGCAGCATGAGCGAAATCACCACTGTATACACCATCACGGCGGGCTTCAGTTCGCCGAGGTGAGGGGCCAGCAGGCTGACTAACCCCACCGCATATACGGCCACGGCAGCGGCGGTGACTCCTTCGCGCCAGCTCATCCGGGCCTTGGGCCGCACCTGGAGGAAAAATGTGGTGTACAGGATGTGCGCCGTCAGAAAACTGAGCAGCCCCGCCACAAAATACTGCGGGAACAGCAGCAGCACATCGCCGCCCCACGAAAAGATGATGGCGGCAAAAATGAAGTTCCTGGCACGAAGGTGCAGGTGACCGGCGCGGGCCCAGCAAAAAAAGCCCAGCACGATCATGATCAGCGGTTTGGTGGCAAAGCGGGCATAGGGAATGTCGAAGGCTATCACGCAAAGGTCTGCCAGCAGCACCAGGAAGTACAGTACTGCCCAGTTTTTCGGTTGCATAAGGTCGCGGAATTGTTGCAGCAACTTAACCCCATTTTAGTTAGTAAGCAATACGTAAAAAGTTGTACCCTTTTCCGGGGGACTGGCCACTTTGAGCTGCCCGCCGTGCATTTGTATGATTTGTTGGGAAAGGCTGAGCCCGATGCCGGAGCCTTTCTTTTTGGTGGTAAAGAAGGGGATGAAGATCCGTTCCTGGGCTTCCGGCTCGATGCCGGGACCGTTGTCGGTGACTTCGATGATGATCTGTTGCGCGTTGCCCATGGCGCCTTTTACCTGGATGCGCGGTTTTTCGGTATGCTCCAGCGCGTCCATGGCGTTTTTAATGAGGTTGATGAGCACCATCTGCAGCTGCGTTTCGTCCGCGTGGATTTCGATATTGTCCGGCGACACGTGCGCCGTATAGGTGATGCCTGCGGCGCGGATGTCCGACTGCAGCAGGTTGCTGACGGAGTTGATGAGTTGTTTGAGGTTGATGTTGGTGAACTGCGGTTTGGGCAGGGTGGTGTAATCGCGGTAGGCGTTCACGAAATTCATAATGCCTTTGCTGCGGCTTTCGATGGTTTCGAGCGCTTCCTTCAGGTCTTCCACGGCCTCCGTCTGCTCCGGTGTGGGCGCCATGTCGTGCTCCACGATTTCGCGCATGGTGCCGATGAGGCTCACGATGGGCGTTACGGAGTTCATGATCTCGTGGCGAAGGATTTTGGTAAGGTTCTGCCAGGCTTCGAGCTCTTTCTGCTGCAGCTCCGCGTGAATGTTCTGCAGGGAAATGAGCTTGATCAGCCGCCCCTGCAAACGCACGGTGGTGGCCTGGATGGTGAGTTGCTGACCGTTTTGTGTGGCGTAAAGCGCTTTGCTGCCTGCCGGCAGCTGTAGCAGGGTTTCCGCCAGTTCGGGATGGGGCAGCTTCAGCTCGTCGAGGTAACGGAGGCGGTAGATGCCCATCAGCCGGAACGCGGCGGGGTTGATGAGCTCGATCTTCCCATCGGAGTCGAAAGACAATACGCCGATGCTGATATGCTGGATGATGGTATCGATGTATTTGAGGTTGGCTTCCCTTTCCGCGCGTGTTTGCCGGAAGGCTTCGAGCACTTCGTTGAACTGGTGGTTAAGCGCGCTGAAACTCTTACCCAGCTTATTGTCTGCGCTGAAGCGGATCGAAAAGTCTTCATACCGGATGGCCTCCAGGAACAGGGTGAGCTTGCGGTTCACCCGGTTGAGGTAATAGTACAAACCGAACACCTGCACGATGATAAACGGCACCACCAGCAGTATCACCAGCTGGTAGCCGTTCCACCACAGCCAGCAGCCGGCCATGATGGTGGCGATGAGCACCACTATCCGCAATAAAATGTTGAGGCTGAATCGGTTCATGTTGTCCGGGAATAATCGTTCATTATATCAGCTGCCACGTATCAGAGATTGTATTTTTCCATGCGGCGGTACAGTGCGGCGCGGCTCAGGCCCAGTTCCTTGGCGGCATCGGTGATGTTGCCGTTGCACTTTTTGAGGGCCTGCGAAATCATGTTGCGTTCCATGTCTTCGAGGTTGAAACCGGTGTCGAGCTGTTCGGCGGCCGCGTTGGTTTTCACGAATACGTCTTTCGGCATGAGGGTTTTGCCCTGGCAAAGAATGACCGCTCTTTCGATGGCGTGCTGCAGTTCGCGGATGTTGCCGGGCCAGTCGTATTTCTCGAGCTGGGTAATGAGCGTTTCGTGCAGGAAAGCCACGGGGCGGTTGTATTTTTTGCGGTACATGCCGAGGAAGTATTCGGCCAGCGGCACAATGTCTTCCACGCGGTTGCGCAGGGGCGGCAGCTGTATTTCGATGGTATTGATGCGGTACAAAAGGTCCTGGCGGAACAGGTGCTGGGTGGCCATTTGCTGGATGTTGCGGTTGGTGGCGCAAACGAGACGCACGTCTACCCCGGTGGCCTTGTTGGAGCCCACACGGGTCACCGAGCGGTTTTGCAGCACGGTAAGCAGTTTGGCCTGGAAGGGGATGGAAATATTGCCGATTTCGTCGAGGAAAATACTGCCGCCGTTGGCTTCTTCAAACCGCCCGCTGCGATCGTCCCTGGCGTCGGTAAACGCACCTTTCACATGCCCGAACAGCTCGCTTTCGAACAGCGTTTCGCTGAGGGCGCCAAGGTCTACGCTCACAAAGGGCTTGTCTTTCCGCTGGCTGAGGGCATGGATGTGCCGCGCCAGCAGGTCTTTGCCGGTACCGTTTTCGCCAAGGATGAGGATGTTGGCGTCCGTACCGGCCACGCGCGAAACGGTTTCCATCACTTCCTGCATGGCGGGGCTGTCGCCGATCAGTACATTATCCGTATGCAGGGTGGCACCACCCGCTTTCTTCTCCTGTTTGGCCTGGTGGGTTTGCACGGCGGTTTGCATGGTGGCCAGCAGTTTGTCGTTCTCCCAGGGTTTCAGTACAAAATCCACGGCGCCGGCTTTAATGGCCCGCACGGCCATCTCCACATCGCCATAGGCGGTAAACAGCACTACGGTAGCCTTCGGGTTGATGTCCAGAATGCGGTCGAGCCACTCAAAACCTTCCTTGCCGCTGCTGAGGTCGCGGGTGAAGTTCATGTCGAGCAGAATCACGTCGTACTCGAAATTGCTCACCAGGTAGGGGATTTTCTGCGGGTTCTTTTCAAAGTCCACCTGGGCGAAATGCCTTTTTAACAAGAGACGCGCTGCTCTTAATACATCCACATCATCATCAACGATCAGGATTTTTCCTTGCTGTGTACTCATCGGTATTTTTGTTTCCTTGGTTAGCAAATACTGCAAATCATATTCCGTTCCGGCGGGTTATGCCGGAAGGCCGGGGTGGTTGAACGGCCCAAAACGGCCCCGGAAGCAATATTAAAGAAAGATTTTTTTGATTCCGGGGTTATTTTCGGGCTGGGAGGGAGGGGCGTTTCGTGTCCGGAAACGGACACCGCCTGTCCGCTTTGGAACAGGCCGCCCATCGGGCATTCCCGGCAAACCGGCCATGGTGCCTAATCCGGCTCTTTGGCATGGCTTGGCACATGGATTGGGTATTTGTCCGCAGCAATTACAATCATGGATAGACAACTCAAAAAGAAATACTGGAACAAACAACGCATTTTTCTCGTTGGCGGTGGTGGCGTACTGGTGCTGCTCGTTTTATGGAGCTTCATTTTCGCCGACAAAAGGAGCAAGCTCAATGTTGAAAAAGACAAGATCACGATCTCTACGGTAACGCAGGGCTCGTTCGATGAATATATCGTAGTAACCGCCGTGGTGCATCCGCTCAAAACCATCCGCCTCGACGCCATCGAGGGCGGTTATGTGGCCCGCAAGTTCCTCGAAGGCGGCAGCATGGTGAAACAGGGCGATTCCATTCTCCGCCTCGAAAACCAGCGGCTGATGATGGATTTTGTAAACAGGGAAACGGAAATGTACCGCCTGCTGAACGAATTGCAGAACACCCGGCTGCGGTTGCGGCAGGACCGTTTTGCCCTCGAGAAAACCCTCAGCGACCTCGATTACCAGGTAGACCAGGCCAAAGACCTGTTTGACCGGAACCATAAGCTGTATAAAGACAAGGTGATCGCCGAGCAGGAATATCTCAAAACCAAACGCGATTATGAAAAACTCGTGCGCCAGCGCGAAATCGAAGTAAAGTCGCAGGCTTACCAGATCGACAACTCGCAAACGCAGATCTCCCAGCTGGAAGGGACCATTGCCAGAACGCAGCGGAACCTGACTATGATGAAGGAGAACCTCAATAACCTGGTGGTGCGCGCCCCGGTAGACGGGCAGCTGTCGTCCATCAACGTGGAAGTGGGCACCAGTATTTCCGCCGGCCAGAACATCGGCCAGATCGACGACCTCAACGGTTTCAAGATGCGCGCGGAAGTGGACGAGCATTACATTTCACGCGTATTTGCCGGCCTGAAAGCCAATTTCGAGTTCAACGGCAAGAACAACGACATGATGATCTCCAAAGTATATCCCGAAGTAAAGAACGGGCGTTTTGAAGTAGATATGAATTTTTCTTCCGGAGCACCTGAAGGGATCCGTCGCGGCCAATCCTCTCCTATCCGCCTCGAATTAGGAAAGTCCTCTTCCGCTCTTTTACTGCCGGTAGGCGGGTTCTTTTCAGATACCGGGGGAAACTGGGTGTACGTAGTGGAAAAAGGCGGGAAACGCGCGGTGAAGCGCAACATTTCGCTGGGCCGCAAAAACCCGGTATATTTCGAAGTGCTTGAGGGGCTCAACCCCGGCGAGCAGGTGATCACATCGCCCTATGAGAATTTCGGCAACAAGGAAGTGCTGGAGTTTTAACCTTACAACCAATCCAATCACAAACAAACAACAACAATGATCAGAACAGTCAATTTACAGAAGCTCTTTACGACCGAAGAAGTGGAAACCACGGCGCTGAACGGCATCTACATGGACGTGCAGGACGGCGAGTTTGTAGCCATCATGGGCCCCTCCGGCTGCGGTAAGTCCACCCTGCTCAATATCCTGGGGCTGCTTGACAATCCGTCTGACGGGGAATATCATTTCTGGGGCCAGGAAGTGGCGCGCATGAGCGAACGCCAGCGCGCGCAGCTGCGTAAAGGCGCCATCGGTTTCGTGTTCCAGAGCTTTAACCTGATCGACGAGCTGACTGTTTTCGAAAACGTGGAGCTGCCGCTGCTGTACCTGAAAGTGCCTGCCAGCGACAGGAAAAAAAGGGTGGAGGAAGTGCTCGAAAGAATGAACATCATGCACCGCCGCAACCACTTTCCGCAGCAGCTTTCCGGCGGCCAGCAACAGCGTGTGGCCATCGCCCGCGCCGTAGTGGCCAAACCGAAACTGATCCTGGCGGACGAGCCCACTGGTAACCTAGATTCCACCAACGGCGAAGAAGTAATGAAACTGCTGCAGGAGCTCAACGATGCCGGCACCACCCTGATCATGGTAACCCACTCCCCCTACGACGCAGGATTCGCCCACCGCATCGTCAACCTCTTCGACGGTAAAGTAGTGACCGAAAATATCAAGGAACAGTTTCACGTTTAACCCGCCCCGCCATGTTTCATAACATCAAAATCGCCTGGAGAACGCTCCGCAAACAAAAGCTGTACGCCGCCATCAATATCGGAGGCCTGGCCATCGGCCTGGCGGTGACCACCCTGTTGCTGATGTGGCGGCAGGATGAGTTGAGTTATGATGCATTCCACCCCGGTTCGGAAAATATATATGAAGTGCACAGCACGTTCGAATCAGGTGGTTCCATGCAATTTTGGGCCACCACCCAGGCCGCCGTGTCGCCCCATGCGCTGCGCGCTGTGCCCGGTGTAATGGATGCCGTGCGTGTGTCGTACAACCAGGACATGAGCCGCTACCAATACCGCGATCTTGTTTTTTTTGAAAAACAGACGGGGTATGTAGACGAGCGCTTTTTTTTCCTGTTCAATTTTCCGCTGCTGAAAGGAGACCGCAACAAACCCTTCAGAGATATTCATTCCGTAGTGGTGTCTTCATCCATTGCAAAAAAATATTTTAAAGACGAGGAGCCGGTCGGGAAAGTGATTACCGTCGATGGTAAACACCAGTTTACCGTAACGGGCGTTATGGAAGACATGCCGTTGAACTCCAGCATCCGCTACGACATGCTGTTCCCGTTTGACAGGGTAGTAAAATCATACACGCCCAACAGCTACTGGAAGTCGGCCGACAACGACTGGGGAAGCTTTTACGTCCGCACCTACCTGAAACTGCAACCAGGCACCAATATCGATTCCACTGCCGCCAGGTTGGGCAGGATATGGGTTACCCAAAGCCCCAATGAAGGCATTCAAAGAAGGGGTTACCTGTTGCAGGCTTTGGCCGACGTGCATTTTTATGAAGTGGACGGAAGGGAAGGGCTGATCAGGGTCATTCGCGTTTTTTTCCTGATAGCAGTAGTTATCCTGCTCATTGCGTGCATCAATTATATTAACCTGTCCACCGCCCGGGCGAGCCAGCGTGCGGTAGAGGTCGGTGTGCGAAAAGCCGTCGGCGCCAACCGCCTGCAACTCTTCCGGCAGTTCATCAGTGAATCGGCGCTGGTGTTTGGCATTGCGGTGATATTGGCCGTGGCGCTCCTGTATTTCCTGCTGCCGTTTTGCAACGACCTCACGGGCAAACAGATGAAATTGAGCCTGCTCGACGGCCACATTCTCGGCATTCTTGGTGCCGGTATTTTATTTATGCTGCTGCTGGCTGGCGTGTATCCCGCACTGTTGCTGACGTCCTTTGATCCGCTGAAAGCGCTGAAAGGCAAGCTCACTGCCGCCGGCAGGTCGGGGTACTTCCGTAAGGGATTGGTGGTGGCCCAGTTTGCGATTTCGGTAGTGTTGATCGGCAGTACGCTGGTGATCGGCTTGCAATTGCGCTATATCCACCAGAAACCTCTGGGCTTCGACAAGGACAATGTATTCATATTCCCTGTCCGGAACATGCAGGAGCATGCAATCGCTGTAAAACAGCGACTGGCGGCTATCCCCGGCGTAACGGCCGTTACTTACGGGCATGCAAATCTCATGAACATCAACAACGCCACCAGCGATACCGATTGGGAAGGCAAGGAGAACGGCCAGAGCCTCAACGTGAACGTGATCGGCGTCGATGCCGATTTCATCCCTTCCATGAAGCTGACCCTTAAAGAAGGCCGCGCATTCCGGCAGGGCCCGGCAGATTCGTCGGCATACATTCTTAATGAAGAAGCCGTACGGCTCACGGGGCTGAAAGATCCCGTCGGCAAAAAATTCAAACTGTACGAAACGGAAGGTATCGTGGTGGGCGTGCTGAAAGATTTTCACAGCGGCAACATGCGCTACAAGATCAAGCCGATGGTGATGTATTACCAGCCGGAAGGATGGCAGCTGTATGTAAAAACCGACGGTAAACGTACCGAAGCGGTGGTAGATTCAATTGGGAAAATATGGAATCATTATAACCCAGACTATCCGTTCGAGCCTTCTTTCATGGACATGAAATATTCCACCATGTACGCCAGCGAGGCCCGTACCGGCAAGTTGTTCCTGACATTCGCCGGAGTGGCGGTTTTACTGTCGTGCCTGGGACTATTCGGCCTTGCCACATTCGCTATCTCACAACGGACCAAAGAAATCGGCATCCGCAAGGTGCTGGGCGCTTCGGTGACGAACGTCATACAGTTGATCTCAAAAGATTTTTTAAAGCTGGTACTGGTCGCGATCGTGATCGCCACGCCGATTGCATGGTATGCCATGCAACAATGGCTGGGCAACTTCGCTTACAGTATAGCCATGCCGGTGTGGGCCTTTGCCGCCGCCGGCGCGGTGGCGGTGCTGATTGCGCTGTTCACCGTCAGCGTCCAGTCAATAAAAGCCGCGCTGGTGAACCCGGTGCACTCCCTAAAATCAGAGTAACATGGAAAAGTCATTATCATGCTTCATGAACCAATTGATGAATGCCCAGCTCAATCCCGGTTATTCAGCCGACGGTAACGGCTATTCGCCCACGGCGAACGAGCTGTTCAATATGCTTCCCTATATGGCCATTCCAGTGCTGCTGGTGTTGATCGGAGGCCTTTATTTCATCAATCTTTACAGGAAAAGAGAACTGAAACACTAATCGATACGGCCGGATGTTCCTTTGAAATCCGGCTAAACAAACAATACGATATAACTGCTTATGCTCAGAAATTACATCAAAGTGGCCCTGCGACACTTACTGCGCAATAAAGGTATCACCTTTATCAATGTGGCGGGGCTGGCCATCGGGATGGCCTGTTGTATGCTGATTGTGCTGTTCATCCGGCAAGAGCTGAGCTACAATAATTTTCATGCGAGAGGGAAGGAGATTTACCGGCTCGTATATGACTTGAAACATTCGGATGGGCTGGTGGAGTATGGCACCAGTACCCAGTTCGCCGCAGCGCCGGCGCTGAAGCGCGACCTGGCGGGCATCCAAGAAAGCGTGCGGGTGTTCGACGCGCGGGAAGTGGTGATTGCGGCAGGGGGGGAAGCGTACCGCCAGCAGCATGTGCTGTTCGTGGATCAGGACTTTTTAAACGTCTTCAGCTTTCCCCTGACAGCAGGCAATCCGGCCAATGCGCTCAAAGATCCCTACTCCGTGGTGCTCACGGAATCGACCGCAAAAAAATATTTCGGTACCGTTTCTCCTGTCGGCAAAGTGCTGCGGGTACAGGACGACTACGACTGCATCGTGACCGGCATCGTAAAAGATGTGCCTTCCAACTCCGACATTGATTTCGATATTTTATTTTCTTTCAAAACCATTTTGCAGAACGCCGCCAAAACAGGCAGCAATCCCGAAAGCAGCTGGTATGCTTTTTCGAACAACCAGACTTTTGTGACGCTGACACCCGGTACAACGCCCCATTCGATCCGTGGCGAAATGAACGGGCTGGTGGAACGGTATATAACGCCTATCGCCAAAACTTTGGGCGAGCAATTCAGCTATCAATTGCAGCCGCTGGCGAACATGCATCTCAAACCCGAGGGCGATCTCGCTCCGGATGAGGCCAGCACCAAATTATATCTCTACGGTGTCATCGGGCTGTTCATCATTCTCATCGGGTGCATCAACTTCATGAACCTCGTAACGGCCAGAGGCCATGAACGGGCGATGGAAGTAGGCCTGCGTAAGGTGATGGGCGCCGAAAGAAAGGCGCTCATTATGCAGTTTCTGGTGGAATCCGTAGTGATTTGCATCCTGGCTTTTATGCTGGCGGTATTACTCGCGCAGCTGTTGCTGCCGGGCTTTAACTACGTAACGGATAAAACGCTGGCGATTTTTGAGCTGGGCAACATACCGCTGCTGTCGTTATTGCTGCTGCTGGCGGTGGTGGTGGGTTTGATGACGGGTAGTTACCCCGCGCTGTACCTTTCAGGCTTCATACCCGTGCGAATCCTGAAGGGAGGCGCCAAGAGCGCCGGAGGCAGGGGGTTGTTCCGGAAAGTGCTGGTGGTGTCGCAGTTCAGTATTGCCATTGCGTTGATCATCGCCACGGCGGTGATCTATTCCCAATTGCGTTACATGCAACGGAAAGACCTCGGCTTCAACAAAGCCGGGCTGGTGAACTTCAACCTGAACAATCCTAAACAGGCCGGCCTTCGCTCCGCATTCAAAACAGAACTGGAGCGGCTTCCTTTCGTGCAAAGTGCCGCTTATACCAGTATGCCGCCCGGTGTTGGTTTCACCAGCGTGAACCCGGTAGGGCTGGAAGGATCCAAAAATGAAGACAGCAAACTCGCCGTAATCGTGAACGCCGATTTCTCATACTTCTCCAACATGGGCGTAAAAATAGCTGCCGGCCGTGATTTCGACGCCCGCTTTCCTAGGGATTCCATCGACGCTTTTGTGATCAACAAAAGGGCCGCCGCCATCCTGGGGCTTAAGAATCCCGTGGGTAGCCGCATCGAATGGCGTGGAGGCCCCGTACCCCGCAAAGGCACGGTAATAGGCGTGGTGGAGGATTTTAATATGCAAAGCCTCCGGTTACCGGTAGAGCCCATGGTTGCCATGATACGGCCCGCGCAGGCCCGCATGCTGATGGTGCGCCTGGCGCCCGGCGATAAGCAGCAGCAGGTGGCCCGCATCAGGGAGATCTGGCAGCGGATGATGCCGGCGTTTCCTTTCAACTACCGTTTCGTGGAATCTGAAATAGGCAATGAATATGAACAGGAAAAACGGACGGGCAGCCTCTTCGGTGCCTACGCCTGCCTGGCGGTATTTATCGCGAGCATGGGGCTGTTCGGCCTGGCTATGCTCGTAGCACGCCAGCGCACCAAAGAAATCGGCATCCGCAAGGTGCTGGGCGCCTCCGTGAGCAGTATCATCTCGTTGCTGTCGAAAGACTTCCTGCAGCTTGTGTTTATCGCCATTTTTATTGCGGCCCCCATTGCCTGGTATGCCGCCAACAGGTGGCTCGAAAATTTCGCTTTCCCCGTCAGCATGCCCTGGTGGGCCTTTGTGGCCGGCGGCGGAGGGGCTTTGCTGATCGCTTTTGTCACCATCAGTTTCCAGGCCATCAAGGCCGCTTTATTGAATCCCGTTCGCTCGCTGCGTTCGGAATAACCGCTAAAACAGCATTAACATGTGGAGAAACTATATCAAAATAGCCTGGCGGAATCTTTGGAACAACAAAGTATTCGGCGTGATCAATATCGCGGGCCTCACCATGGGCCTTACCTGCTGCATGTTCATATTGCTGTGGGTAGCCAACGAGTGGAACTACAACCGCAGCCATCAGCAGCTCGGCAACATCTACCAGGTATATGAGCACCAGTACTACGCCAACCGCGACGTATTTACGGTGACCGCCACGCCGGGCCCGTTGGCCGACCAGCTGAAAGCCGAAACGCCCGGGATCCTGAAAGCCGGCGTGCTCTCCTGGAGCTCGGACAAGCTGCTGAACGTGCGGGAGAAAAACGTGAAGATGGCCGGGCAGTATGCCAATAACGACCTGTTGCACGTGTTCTCTTTCCCCTTCCTGGAAGGCGACCCCGCCAAAGCGTTGAAGGGACCGAACGAAATCGTGATCACCGAAAAGCTTGCGCACAGCCTTTTCGGTGAAGCCCGCGCAGTAGGGCAGATTGTGCGCCTCGACAATAAACAGGATTATGAAGTAAGCGGCGTGATAAAAGACCATCCCCTGAACTCGATGTTCAAATTCGAATGGCTGCTGCCCATGGAGCGGCTGGTGGATGAAAACCAATGGCTGAAACAATGGGACGCCAACGCTCCCCGTACTTATGTGCTGGCGGATCCGAAAGCCGACATCAACAAACTGAATGCAAAAGTCAAAGGCATTATACAGCGCAATTTGAAAGACTCCAAAACGGAAGTATTTCTCTATCCCTTCCAGGACACTTACCTGAAGGGGCGTTTTGAAGACGGCCACGAAACCGGCGGCCGCATCGAGTATGTGCGCCTTTTTATCGTGGTGGCCATTTTTGTGTTGCTGATCGCCTGCATCAATTTCATGAACCTCTCTACCGCCCGCGCCATCCAGCGGAGCAAGGAAGTAGGCGTGCGCAAAAGCATCGGCGCAGACAAAAGATCGCTGATAGGGCAGTTCATGAGCGAATCCTTCGCGCTCGTGTTTGCCGCCACGGCCCTTGCGCTGCTGCTCGTATGGGTGCTCACGCCCGCGTTCGAGCGCATGGTGAACGTTAAACTGTCGGTAGAACTGTTCACCTGGTACAATATGGCCGGCCTGTTCTTTCTCGGCCTGTTCACCGGCTTTGTGGCCGGCAGTTATCCCGCTTTTTACCTTTCCTCGCTCGACCCTGTGGCCACCCTCAAAGGCGGTATGCTGCGCCTTCGCACGAGCGCCATCTGGCTGCGGAAGAGCCTGGTGATATTCCAGTTTGTGGTGTCTACCACCCTGATCGTGGGCGCGTTTCTCGTGTACCTGCAGATCAGTTTTATCAAGAACCGGAACCTGGGACTGAATAAAGACCAGGTGGTATACTTCCGGAACGAAGGCAGCATCGCTAAAAACAATGCCGCCTTCAAAAGCGCGCTGCTGGGGATGCCTGGCATTGTAGCGGCCACCGAAAGCGACCAGTTGCCTATCCGCGTGGGCAACAACGGGCAGGGCGTATCGTGGCCCGGTAAAGCGGAGAACGACGAAGTGCTGATCGACTTTCTTTGGGTGGGCAATGATTTCGATAAAACCATGCAACTGAAAATGATCGAAGGCAGAACCTTTTCCGCCGCGTTCCCCAGCGATCCCAAAGGAGTGGTGATCAACGAAACGGCCGCCAAACTGATGAAGCTGCAGAAGCCCTATGTGGGCCGCATCATCACCGTTGCAGGCGAGCAGCGCCCCATTCTGGGCGTTACCGAAGATTTCAGCAGCAACCACGCACAGATCAAAACAGGCCCGCTGCTCATCCGTTACCAGGCGGAGGGAAGCTGGTACGTGCTGGTGCGCGTACAGCCCGGCCAGGTAGACAAAGCCGTGGCCAGCATCGAAAAGGCATACAAACAGTTCAATCCCGAATATCCGTTCACCCTGGAGTATATGGACGAAACCTTCGCCCAGATGTACACCAGCGAACAGGTGATCAGCCGGCTGGCAGCTGCGTTTACCGCCCTGGCCATTTTCATTGCCTGCCTCGGGCTGTTCGGGCTGGCCATGTTCACGGCGCAGCAGCGCACCAAGGAAATCGGCATCCGCAAAGTGCTGGGCGCTACCGTGATGCAAATACTGGCCCTGCTCAGCAAAGAGTTCCTGCGGCTGGTGCTGATCGCCGTCGCCATTGCCATGCCGCTGGCGGCGTACCTGATGAATGGCTGGCTGAATAAATTCGCCTATCATATCGACGTGAGCTGGTGGGTGTTTGTGGTAACGGGCATACTGGCCCTGGTACTGGCCTTGATGACGGTAAGCTACCAGTCCGTCAAAGCCGCGAGAATGAATCCTATTAAATCTTTAAGATCCGAATAATGCTTAACAACTACCTCCGCATCGCGTTCCGCCAACTCTGGAAGCATAAAACGCTTTCAGCCATCAATGTGCTCGGGCTCAGCATCGGCTTCAGTGCCGCGCTGGTGATATGGATGATGGTATATTTCGACCTGTCGTTCGACAAATTCCACCCTGCCGCCGACCGTATCTACCGGGTGGTGAGCGAGTCGCCTAACTGGGGTATGAGCTCCGCTGTTCCATTGCCGGTGGCGGATGTGTTAAGCAAGGAAGTGAGCGGGCTCGAAAAATCGGCATTAGTGTACGAGTTTTCTCCCAATATCAGGATCGGAGGTGCCAGGGAGCAGTACCATTTTATGCAGAAGAACGTCGCGTTTGCGGATGTATCCTACTTCGATATCATCCGGTACAAATGGTTGTACGGCTCTCCGGCCGTACTGCGGGCGCCCGACCAGGTGGTGCTGACAGAAGAGCGTGCCGCGCAATATTTTCCGGGCGTTCCGGCCGGAGAGGTGATCGGCCGGCAGTTGATTTACGATGATTCGCTGCACCTCACCGTGGCAGGGCTGGTCGCCGCATTGCCCGGCCGCACCGACTTCGGATTTGCCGAATTCGTGTCCATGCCCACTGCACACACGCATGCGGGAATCAGGGAGTACATCGGCATCGGCCGCTGGAACATGACCAACACGGCGGCGAATATTTTTGTAATGCTTCGGCCGGGAACAACGCCGGAGCAGATCAACCCGCAACTGGCCCGGATCCCGGCACGTTATAACGAGGGCGATAAAGACGTCTATTTCCTGCAAGCGCTACCGGATTTTCACTTCGACAGGCGATTTGAACTACCTGCCGGCGGGCGTCATGCAAACATGACCACCCTTTACAGCCTCACCGCGCTGGTCGTATTTCTGCTGTTGCTCGGCTGCATCAATTTCATCAACCTGCAAACCGCGCAGGCCGCCGGTCGCGCCAGGGAAATCGGAGTACGCAAAACCATGGGCAGCAGTAAATGGAAGCTCATCATCCAGTTCCTGGGAGAAAGCGCACTGCTCACAATTTTTGCCGCCGCCCTCGCCATCGTTTTCGTACCGTTCATTTTACATATGTTCGACGATTTTATTCCCGACGGGGTGAGTATGACCCTGATGAAAGACTGGCAGGTATTCATTTTCATTCCCCTGCTGATCGCGATCGTGAGCCTGATGGCGGGGCTGTATCCCGCGTTTGTGATGGCGCGCTTCCAGCCCGTGCTGGCGTTAAAGAACAACCTGCATGGCGTGAAAGGGAAAACGAGGCTGCGCCAGATACTGACCGTATCGCAATTCGCCGCCGCACTGGCATTGATCATGGCTACCGTCATCGTCAGCAAACAGACGCGGTATGCGCTGCATAAAGAGCTGGGTTTCGCAAAAGACAACCGCATTTCCATGTATAAACCGCGCGGCAGTGCCACGATGGATGTGCTGCGCCGGCAGCTCGAGGCAATGCCGGAGGTAACCGCCACGACTTACGGTTTCGGTGCGCCGCTTTCGCTGGGCACCACTGCCACGAGGGCCGCGTTGGGTAACGGTGCGCTTGAGGATGAGTCCGCCATCGAAGTGAAGTATGTGGATACGGCATACATGAATTTTTACCGGCTCCGCCTGCTGGCCGGCCGTAATCTCACCCCATCCGATACCATGCGCGAGGTCGTGATCAATGAAACGTTCGCACGGAAAGCCGGGTACAAAAAACCGGAAGATGCGCTGGGGCAGTTGCTGACCAGCGGTGGTAACCGTTATCCCGTGATCGGGGTGGTGGCGGACTTTCACGCTAAATCGCTGCGCGAGCCTATCAAGCCGCTGATGCTTACCTCCGGCCGTTCCCACGGCAACATGCTGCACGCGGCCTTTGAGACGGGAACCGACCTGCGGGCGGCGATTGCCAAAATCGAAAAAGAATGGGCGGCCCTTTATCCCGGGGTGCCTTTTAAATACAATTTCGTGGACGAAACGCTGGAAAACTTTTACCGGGAAGAAACCAGGCTGATCAAATTATTGGCCTGGGCCACCGGTGTGGCTATTTTAATCAGCTGCCTCGGCTTGCTGGGGCTGGCCATTTACGCCACCCGCCAGCGCACCCGTGAAATCGGGATCCGGAAAGTACTGGGGGCCAGCGTGCTCAGCATCGTGTCGCTCTTTTCCGGCAACATACTCAAGCTCGTACTGATCGCCCTGGTAATCGCATCGCCGCCGGCCTGGTGGTTGATGCAACAGTGGCTCAACAAATTTGCCTACAGCATAGCGGTACCATGGTGGATATTCCCGGCTGCGGGCGCCGCCGCGGCCCTGCTGGCTTTACTGACGGTGGGCGTTCAGGCGATGAAGGCCGCATTGATCAACCCCGCGCAGGTATTAAAAAATGATTAACCATGATCAGGAATTATCTAAAAATCGCCTGGAGGAGCATCTGGAAATCAAAGCAGGTGTCCGCCATCAACATCATCGGCCTCAGCGTGGCCATTGCGGTTTCGTTGCTGCTTTGCCTGACGGTGTACCGCGAATTCACGTTCGATAAATTCCATGTGAACCGCGCGGATATTTACCAGCTCTATATTGAAGAGAATTATCCCGACCGGCCCCGCGGCCATGCGAACATGTCTGCGCCCATAGCGCCCGCGTTGATGACGGAAGTGCCGGGCATCAAGGCAATCACGCGGGCGGCCAATGGCGAAGCGAGCATGCGTACCGAAGGCGGTTTGCCGGAGAGCGTAGGTATGCTGGCTGTGGACAGTTCCTTCCTTGATATGTTCACTTTTCCCGCCGTCAGCGGCAGCACCCGGCTCGAACTGAACGATGTGGTCATTACCGAAAAAACCGCGGAGCGGTATTTCAAATCGGACAATCCTGTTGGCAGAACCGTTTCGCTGCGCCTCGGGCAACGCTGGAAAAGCTTCAAAGTGGCTGCCGTGCTGAAAAATCTTCCCGACGAAAGCAGCATCCGCTTCGACGTGCTGACCCGTATCGAAAACGACCCGGGATATGCGGAGAACCGCGACGAATGGGAGAACTTCTGGCACAACACCTTTGTGCAGCTGGAGCCCGGCACGATGGCCGCCACATTCGCGAAGCATACGCCCGCTTTTATGAACACCCACTTTGAAGAGAAGGTGAAAGAGATGCAAAAACAGGGAGCAAAGCCCGGCCGCTACGGAAGCGTAATGGGGCTGGGACTGATACCGATGGAAGACGTGCATACCGATCCCCGTTCCTCCCTGAGTAAGATCAGGACCTCCGTGCTGTATATGCTGCTGTTCATCTCCGCCTTCCTGCTGTTTATTGCCAGCATCAATTTTATGAACCTCACCATGGCGAGGGCCTTTACCCGGGCCAAGGAAGTAGGTATGCGCAAAATGCTGGGAGCGGCCAAACTGCAACTGATGATGCAGCTGTGCGGGGAGGCGATGATATTATTCTTTATTTCACTGGTGATCGGCCTGGGCATTGCCTTCGCCCTGATGCCGTCTTTCACCTCCTTCCTCAACAACAAATTGTCTTTCACGCTGTTGCTGAAGCCTGAAATCATGACCGGCATTGCGCTGAGTTTTATTTTGATCTCGCTGCTGGCGGGCGGTTATCCGGCCATGGTGCTGGCAAGCTCTAAAACGCTCCAGGTGCTGAAAGGAAAGGTGAGCACCGGCAAAAAGCACTATCTCCGCAATTCGCTCATCGTAGCCCAGTTTGTGATTTCGTGCATCATGATCTGCTGCACCATCGTGGCCTGGCAGCAAATGGACTACCTGGGGAACAAGCCCCTCGGCGTCAATACGCATGAAGTGGTGAGTATTCCCGTGGGTCCCGAGAATAACGGGCATCAGGTACTGCAGCGCATGCGCGCGGCACTGAAACAATACAGCGACATCCAGGCGGTTTCAGCATCCGGCATCAACATGGGCCGCGGCCGCGACGGCAGCCAATCTACCTCCATCGTCACTTTCAATGAAAAGGGAAAAGAGATGATGACCCATATACAGCCTGTCGATTACGACTACATAAAAACGCTGGGCCTGCAGCTAATAGCGGGCAGAGACCTGGACCCCGCCTTTGCCGGCGACTCCACATCCATCGTGATCAACGAGAACATGGCCCGGCAACTGGGCGAAAAAAACATCGTGGGCTACCAGTTCAGGTTCAATGCCGACGATAAGCTGCCTTATACTGTGGTAGGGGTGGTGAAGAATTACCACTTCAAATCCCTGCACGAAGAAATAGCGCCCATCACGCTGTTCCTGAATGAAGCCGCCGAGCCGCCGTCTTATGTTTTTGTGAAGGTGGCGCCCGGCAACCTGAAAGGGGCCATGCAGAAAATCGAGGCCGCCTGGAAGGGCGCGGCGCCGGGCACGGCCTTCAAAGGCTCATTCCTCGATGAAAACACCAACCGGCTTTATAATGAAGAAAAAAAGCTGTCGCGGATTTTCGTCAGCGGCGCCCTCCTCACCATTCTCATTTCCTGCATGGGGCTGTTCGCTATTGCCATGATGGCGATTGCTCAGCGCACCAAGGAAATCGGCGTGCGGAAGGTGCTGGGCGCGAGCGTAGGCAGCATTACCGCCCTGGTATCGAAGGATTTTCTTAAACTCGTATTGTTGTCGGTCATCATTGCCACCCCCATCGCCTGGCTGCTGATGAGCGAATGGCTGAAAGGGTACGCTTACGGCATTCAGCTGAATATTTGGGTATTTTTGGCGGCCGGCATTGTGGCCCTGCTGGTGGCGGCCTTCACGATCAGCTTCCAGACAGTGAAAGCGGCCCTGATGAACCCCGTGAAATCGTTACGAACGGAATAAACTTATCAACATACTTAATTACAACCATGATTCAATTACGCAATATCACCAAGCATTACCCGGTAGGGTTTGGGAAACAGGAAATTCTCAAAGACGTGAACCTGCATATCCATGAAGGAGAATTTGTTTCTATCATGGGCCCCTCCGGCTCGGGGAAGTCTACCTTGTTGCATATACTCGGTTTGCTGGAAGAGCCGTCTGAAGGCGACTATTATTTCCAGGGAGAACCCGTGCAGAAGATGAACGATAAAAAACGCACCCAGCTGCACCGCGGCGCCATCGGCTTCGTGTTCCAGGCCTACCACCTGATCGACGAGCTGACGGTGTACGAAAATATCGAAACACCCCTCCTGTATAAGAACATGCCCGGCTCCGAGCGGAAAAGCCGGGTGGCCGATATACTCGACAGGTTTAACATCGTCGCCAAAAAGGACCTGTTCCCCAACCAGCTCTCCGGCGGCCAGCAGCAGCTGGTAGGCATCGCCAGGGCCATCGTGGCCGAGCCGGCCGTTATTTTCGCCGACGAGCCCACCGGCAACCTGCACTCAGACCAGGCCAAATCCATCATGGAACTGTTCGCGGAGCTGAACAGGAACGAACGCATTACCATTGTACAGGTAACCCACTCGGACGTGAATGCCGCCTACGGGAACCGCATCATCCAGATAAAAGACGGGAAAGTGCAGTAGACACTTTTTGTAAATTCCGTAAGTTAAAAACTCATCATATGATGTTTTGCCTTAAATTCGTGTGGCCCCGCGCCACACCTAATACCAATTTGCCATTTATCAATAAGGCGCGAAAGGTGTTATTTCAATTAATATATTTTTGTCAGGATATGAAATTAAAGTCCATTGCAATTGCATCCATCTCAGTAATGCTGCTTTTTGCGAACCCGCGCCCCCTAGCCGCCCAGGACGCCTGGAGCTACCAGCGTTGTGTGGACTATGCGCTCGCCCATAACCTGACCCTGCAGCAAAGCGTGCTGCAGAAACGGCTGGCCGAGCTCACCCTAAAGCAAAACCGCCTGTCGCAGCTGCCGACCCTCAACGCCGGCGTAAACGGCGGTTACCGCTTCGGCCGCTCCATCGACCCCACGCAGAACACCTTCGTGACGCAGTCGCTCTTCAACTCCGGCTTCAACATCGACATGGGCGCCGACATCTTCGGATGGTTCACCAAGCAAAACGCCATCGCCGCTTCCAAATACCAGTTGTACGCCCAGAATTTCCTGCTCGAAAAAGCACGGAACGATATGGGAATGAACATCGCCAATGCCTTTTTGCAGATACTGCTGGCCAACGAGCAGGTGAAAATCGGTAAGTCGCAGGTAGCGCTCAGCCAGGCGCAGCTCGATAACACGAAGAAACTGGTGGCCGCAGGCTCCGTGCCCGAAAGCAACCAGGCGGATATGGAAGCGCAGCTGGCCCGCGACAGCTCCACCCTCATCACCGCGCAAAACAGCGCCATTACTACCGTACTGCAGATGAAGGCCCTGCTGAACCTCGAGTTTACCGTGCCTTTCGAAACGGAATTGCCGGAAGCAGCGCTGAGCGCGCCGGTGCTCAACCTCGCCGAAACATCGCCTGAAATGGTGTTCAGCGCCGCCCTCGCCAACCAGCCGCAGTACAAATCGGACGAAATGATGGTGAAGGCCGCCGACCGTTCGCTGGCCTCCGCCAAAGGCGCACTCTACCCCAACCTGCGTTTCGGCGCCGGCGCGGGTACCAGCTACGCCAATACGAACAAGGAATTTTACGGGATACCCCGGCCCAAGGTAGATACCATCGGCCTGGTGGATGTCAACGGCACCACTTACAAAGTAGTAAGCCCGGGATTCGAAAGGCCAGACAGCAGGCTGATTCCTTTTTCAGATCAGCTTAGCAACAACTTCGGCCAGAATATCGGCCTCACCCTCAGCATTCCCATCCTGAACGGATGGCGCCAGCGCGGAGAAGTGGAAAGAGCCAAAATAGAAGTGCAGAACCGCAAGCTCACCATGGACGTGAACCGCCTCAAGCTGCGCCAGGACGTGTATACCGCGCATGCAGACGCCGTGGGCGCCCTCCAGAAGTACAATGCGGCCATTACCACGGAAAAGGCGTCGCAGAAGGCGTACGACTTTGCCACCAAACGTTTCGAGGTGGGCCTGATGAATTCCGTAGAGTATATTACAACACAGACAAACCTTTTCAAGGCGCAGATCGATCGCGTATCTGCCCAATACGATTACATATTTAAAGTAAAACTGCTGGAGTTCTACCGCGACCAGAAAATATCGCTGTAGCGATTGCCGGACACAGAAATACCTAGCGTATATGAAGAAGAAGAAACTGCTTTACTGGACCATCGGAGGCATAGCACTCATCATCGTGCTGTTCTTGTTAGCCAAAGGCTCCGGGAAAGACGACGGCACCAAAGTAGCGGTAGACAAGGCTGCCAGGAAAGACATCATCGAAGTGGTTTCCGCCAGCGGCAAGATATTCCCTGAGATCGAGGTGAAAGTAAGCTCCGACGTTTCCGGGGAGATCACCGACCTCACCGTGGAGGAAGGCGACTCCGTGAAGAAAGGCGACGTTGTGGCGAAGATATACGCCGATATTTACGGATCCATGCGCGATCGTGCAGCCGCTTCCGTTAGCCAGCAGCAGGCGGAGCTTGCCAACAGCAGCGCTTCCCTCAATGCATTCAAAGCCAAGCTCGACCAGGCCAAAGCCGCCTTCGACCGGAATAACGAACTGCTGCGGCAGAAAGTGATTTCCCGCCAGGATTTCGAAACCGCCGAAGCCACTTACAAAGCCGCCCAGGCAGATTATAACGCCGCCGTGCAGCGCATCAACAGCAGCCGTTTTGGCGTGGCCAGCGCACAGGCCAACCTGACGGAGGCCAACAAAAACCTTGGCCGTACCACCATTCTGGCGCCCATGAGCGGCACCGTGTCGTTGCTCTCCGTCAAAAAAGGCGAGCGCGTGGTGGGTACCGCCCAGATGACCGGTACCGAAATGCTGCGCATTGCAGATATGAATACCATGGAAGTGCAGGTAGACGTAGGCGAGAACGATATCCCGAAAGTGAAATACGGCGATTCCGCCATCATCGAAGTGGATGCCTACAACAATCGCAAATTCAAAGGTATCGTAACGCAGATCGCCAGCTCGAGCAAAGGCGCGGCTTCCTCTTCCGCCGCCACCTCTTCCGCGGAACAGGTAACGAATTACGTGGTGCATATCCGCATCGTGCCGGAATCGTACAAAGACCTGGTAGACCCCGCCAACGGGCGCAGGTTCCCCTTCCGCCCCGGCATGAGCGCCAATGTGGACATCCAGACCCGCACCGAAAAACAGGTACTGGCCATCCCCATCAACGCCGTCACCACCCGCAACCCGGCCGATACAGCCAGCAAGGGCGGCAAGGATAAAAAAGACAAAAAAGAAGACGCCAGGCCAGCCGGCGATAACACGGCAGACGGCGGTTCCGGTAACGAAAAGAAAGACTTCACCGAAGTGGTATTTGTGCTGCAAAAAGATAATACCGTTAAAATGGTGGAAGTAAGCACCGGCATCCAGGATGATAACAACATCCAGATCACCAAAGGCCTCAAAGAAGGGGAGGAAGTGGTGAGTGGCCCGTACACGGCCATTTCCCGCACGCTGGAGAACGGCAAGAAGGTGCGCGTGGTGCCCAAATCGCAACTCTTCGAAGGCGGTAAATAACCGCTATTATATAAGTGATCGTAAAAGCCGGGCGTTTCCCCGGCTTTTGCTTTTTTGTTACATTGCATGAAATTTAGGACACGTTGAGCATGGGAAATCATATCGGCATTATTGGAAGCGGCAGCTGGGCAACGGCGCTGGCGAAGATACTTACAGACAACAACCGGCACATTCACTGGTGGATACGCAACGAAGAAACCATCCGCCACATGCAGCTGCGGCATCACAACAAACATTACCTCACCTCCGTATATTTTGATACCGGCCTTTTACAACTGAACCACCGGGTGGAAGAAGTGGTGAAAGCCAGCGACACCATCATCCTGGCCGTTCCTTCCGCTTTCCTGCGTACCGTGCTGGAAACGCTGCCCCCCAACGCCTTCGAAGGAAAAAAAGTGGTGTCGGCCATCAAGGGCCTTGTAGGCGGCACCAACCAACTGATCAACGACTACCTGGCGGATACGTTCAATCTTCCGCCCGAACAATACTTCACGATTACCGGCCCCTGCCATGCGGAAGAAGTGGCCAACGAAAAATTGTCTTATCTCACCTTTTCGGGGGTGAACACCACTGAAACCGATGCCCTGGCCGCATGCTTCAACAATAGCTACCTGCAAACCATCGTCAACAAAGACGTGACCGGCGTGCAGTTCGCGTCTGTGCTGAAAAACATTTATGCCATGGGCGCCGGCATCGCGCACGGCCTCGAATACGGCGATAATTTCCTGAGCGTGTTCATCACCAACTGCTTCCGTGAAATGCAGGAGTTCCTGGAAAAATATGAGCAGTACCAGGCAGGCGCCGGGAAGGAGCCGATGGTGCATAACTACAATGCCAGCGCCTACCTGGGCGACCTGCTGGTGACCTGTTATTCCCTGCACAGCCGCAACCGGACCTTCGGTAACATGATCGGCAAAGGTTACAGCGTAAGGGCCACCCAGCTGGAGCTGAACATGATTGCGGAGGGCTACTACGCCAGCAAATGCATTTACGAGATTAATGCTGAAATTGGCGCCTATATGCCCATTGCGCAGAAAGTATATGCGATCCTGTGGGAGCAGCTGCAGATGGAGGAGGCCTTCCTGGAACTGGAGAAAGGGCTGGTGTAAAAAGGCAATCAGAAGAACATTGCAGCGGCGATACCGTCTGCAAAGAATTTGCCTTCACGGGTGAGGCGCAGGGTGGCGGCTTCTTCGCGCATCCAGCCTTTTTCAATAAACTCTTTGCCTGCCGCGTGCAGCTGGCGCTGCTTTTCGGCGCCAAACCGCTCCGCCACCGTATTGAGGTTGCAGCCGGCTTCCGTGCGCAGCGAAATCATGATATACTCATTCAGCGCCATTTGCGGGCTGAGGATTTCCTTTTCGAAAGCCGGGCTTCCTTTCCGGATGCCCTGCATGTAAACTGCGTTATTGGCCACATTCCACTGCCGCGAGGTGCCGTTGAAAGAATGGGCGGAGGGGCCGAGGCCAAGGTATGGCTTGCCCTGCCAGTAGCTGCTGTTGTGCCGGGAGCGTTTGCCCGGCAGCGCAAAGTTCGAGATTTCGTAATGCTCGTAACCCGCCGCTTCCAGCCAGCGCATCAGCATTTCGAAATGCTGCGCCGCCCGGTCGGGGTCGATCGCCGGCATTTTATGATGCTGGATAAAATGATCGAGGGCGGTGCCCGGCTCTACCGTCAGCGCATAGCAGGAGAGGTGCGGGATGCCGAGCTCCACGGCGCGGGCCACGTTTTGCTGCCAGTGCTCATCGCTGAGGGTCGGCCCGCCGTAAATCAGGTCGATGCTGAAATTGTCGAAGCCCGCGGCGCGCGCCTGCTGCACGCATTCCACCGCCTGCTGCGCGTTGTGGGCGCGGTTCATCCAGCGGAGGTCTTCTTCGAAGAACGATTGTATGCCGATGCTCAGGCGGTTGATGCCCGCGGCACGCAAGCCTTCGAGTGTGCCCGGCGTAAGATCGTCCGGGTTAGCCTCGAGGGTAACCTCAGCGCCGGCAGACACATCATAGTGCGCCTTCAGGGTATCCAACAGGCCGCTGATCACGGCCGGGGCCAGGATGCTGGGCGTGCCGCCGCCGAAATAAACCGTTTCAACCGGCCGGCCTTCCAGGTAATCCTTTTGCATGGCCGCTTCCAGGTGCAGGCATTCCACCAGCTCGTCGCGGTGCTGCAGCGAGGTGGAAAAATGGAAATTGCAATAGTGGCACGCTTTTTTGCAGAAAGGAATATGTAGATAGATACCGGCCATGAGTTGTTTTAAGAAAGAATTATCGCGATAATTTGCAAACCTCGAAAATACATGTGAGTTTTGTTGATATTTTTGGAACAAGAATAGTTAACAGTATAAAAACTGAATCGTTGCGTACCTGGTTGTTGTTCATGTTGATGTTATGTAGCGCGATGCCGGCATGGTGCCAGGCAGACAGTGCCCGTCGCCCCCGTACCACTACGGTGCGGCAGCAGGCGCCCAAAGTTACGGCGGATTCTTTGCATAAAGCCGATTCGCTGCGCGTGGCCGACTCGCTGAAAGCTGCCGCTACGCTGAAAGTTCATGCCTACGACACCATTCTCCAACGCCTCGCCAGAACCAACCGCTTCCTCAACACCGAAGGTAAAACCACCGTGTACGACATCAACCCGGTGAGGCCGGACCCGGGCCAGGACTGGCTCGTATACCTCGTTGGGGGAGTGTTGCTGCTGCTGGGCGTTATCCGTACATCGTACCTCAAATACTTCTCCGACCTCTTCAGGGCCTTTTTCAATCCCACGCTCAGCCAGCGGCAGCTCAAAGATCAGCTGTCGCAGTCGCCGTTCCCCAACTTCCTGCTGAATTTCTTTTTCGCGATCAGCATGGGGCTGTACCTCTACCTGCTCATGTACCGGCTCAATTACCCGACCAACGCCATTGCCTGGATGCTCATACCCGGCCTGATGGTGCTGGTAGGCGTGATCTACCTGGTGAAGTACGTAGTGCTGCGGTTCTGCGGATGGCTGTTCGGCAACGAAGAACTGATCGATGCCTATGTGTTTATCCTGTACCTGATCAACAAAGTGCTGGGGATAATGCTGGCGCCGTTTTTAGTGGTACTGGCCTTCTGCAAGCCCGAAATAGCGGGTACCTGCCTGTATATTTCAATATTTTTTATAGTGTTACTGGTTGTTTACCGGTACGTAAGATCTTATTCACTGATCCGTCAATATCTCTCTTTCAGCAAATTGCATTTTTTTCTTTACCTTTGCGCATT
>CBFGZV010000049.1:0-32382 GCA_965653365.1 uncultured Chitinophaga sp.
ATAGGCGTATTCGATTCGGGCTATGGCGGGTTAACAGTACTGAAAGAAATTGTCAGGGAACTACCGCAGTACGATTACATCTACCTTGGAGACAATGGCCGTGCGCCGTACGGCATCCGTTCATTCGAAACCGTTTACCATTACACCCTCGAATGTGTGCAGCATTTGTTCCGCATGGGCTGCCACCTGGTGGTGCTGGCCTGCAACACGGCCTCGGCCAAGGCGCTGCGCACCATCCAGCAAAACGACCTCCCGCAAATCGATCCGGAACGGCGTGTGCTCGGCATCATCCGGCCCACCACCGAAATAGTGGGGCACCATACCCGCAGCCGGCAGGTAGGCATTTTCGGCACTAGCGGCACCGTCAATTCACAGAGTTACCCGATCGAAATAGAAAAGTTTTTCCCCGATGTACAGGTATTCCAGCAAGCCTGCCCCATGTGGGTGCCCCTGGTGGAAAACAATGAATACAACAGCGAAGGCGCTGATTATTTCATCAACAAATACATCCGCCAGCTGCTCGTGCAATCGGGCGATATCGACACCATCGTGCTGGGCTGTACCCACTATCCCCTGCTGACGGACAAAATACAGGCGCACCTTCCCGCCGGCATCACTTTATTGTCGCAGGGAGAGCTGCTGGCCAAAAGCCTGGCCGATTACCTGCGGCGGCACCCGGAGATGCAGGCCAAATGCAGCACCGGCGGCGGCAGAACATTTTACACCACCGACGATACGGAAACGTTCGACCGGCAGGCCGGTATTTTTTTCGGAGCCTCCATCGCCAGCAGGCATCTTGCCTTATAAATGCGTATATTTAAACAACAAGATATTCCTACTATGCTAAGTAAAACAATCCAAGAAGCGCTGAATGCACAGGTTGCCCTCGAAGCAGCCTCCTCCCAGGCCTACCTCGCTATGGCATCCTGGGCCGACATCCAACCCGGTTTACAGGGCGTGTCAGAGTTCTTTTATGTGCAGTCCGACGAGGAAAGAGTACACATGCTCAAACTGATCAAGTTCGTCAACGAACGCGGCGGTTTCGGCATTGTGCCGCACCTGGGGCAGCCCATCATCACGTACGTATCGCTGAAAAGGGTGTTCGAGGAATTCCTCGCTCACGAAATCAAAGTGTCTGAAAGCATCAACGACCTGGTACATATGGCACTGCAGGAAAAGGATTACGCCACGCACAATTTCCTGCAATGGTACGTATCCGAGCAGATCGAGGAAGAAAGGCTCGCCCGCACGCTGAACGAAAAGCTGGAGCTGATCGGGGAAGACAAGAGCGGCCTCTACCTGTTTGACCGCGACATACAGAATTACCGCCTGCAGGCAGAGCGGAAAGGAAAATAACTATCCGGTGTGCAGGGGCCCAGCTCCTGCACTTCTTTTTTAGGCCATTTGTTAATCATTGCCCTTCTACCGTTAACATCTTTTACAACGTCTATCATGTAATTTTACCCGGAATATTACCTACACCAGCTTATGCAGCCGTCGCCGCAAACTCCCGGAACCCAGAGAAAAGGAAATCGTGCGCTTCTTTTCCGTTATGCTTTGCTTGCCTTGTTGATCAGTGCACTCACGGCCATATTGCTTGTCCGTTTTTTCCAGCAGCAACAATACAAAAAGCTGCACGCCGCCGTGGAAGAACTCGCGGAAACCCGCCAGCAGCGGGATTGGATAGGCCATGCCATCCAAAGCATGTATGCCGCGGAAAATCACTTCCGTTTTTTCACCCTCACCTATCAGAACGATTATTTCGCGCGTTACAGCAACGCCCTGCGCGACGCGGCCGCCAACCTCGACTCGCTGGAGCAACACCGGAACGGGGAAGCAGGGCTCGACAAAGTGCTTGCCGCAAAAAAAGAAAAGAGCGATCTCTTCATCCGTATCAAACGCTCCACCGATTCGCTGATTGCCTACAACGCCAGCTGGGACACCACCCGGCAGCGGAACCTCCTGCGGCCGGTGAACGCCCTTCCTTTCAAACACCAGGTACAGGTAGATACCATCCGCAACAGTTACACCACTACGAAAGCCGGTAAAAGAAAGAAGCTCTTCGGCCGCATCGCGGATGCGGTGGCGAACAGGAACCATGCGCCGGCGGACTCGGCGGCCGCTACCAGCATCGTTAAAACCACCGTCAGCGATGCCCACAGCAAACAGTACAACGAGCAGCAACTGGAAAAGATCCACGCTTACTATACCGACCTGTTCCGGAAAATCAGCGCCGGCCAGGCCAGTCTCAACCGCCAGGAATTCGAAATGGTGGCGGCCAACGACAGGATGCTGAAAACGCTGCAGACCGACCTGCAAATGCTCAAGCACGAAGAAACCGCGGCCCGCGCCCAACGCCAGCAGGCGCAGGCGGCCGATATCAGCGTACTGCTGAGCAAATGGAACCGCGATACGCTTGGCGGCACCCTCCTTATTGTGCTGATGCTGGGCGTGATACTGCTGCTGATCTATATCAGCTACAGAACCAGCGCGCGCCTGAACGCCGCACGCCTGGAAGCGCTGCGTTTCTCCAAACTGAAGAGCGATTTCGTGTCCAACATGAGCCACGAAATACGTACCCCGCTCAGTTCCGTGATAGGGTTTACCGAGCAGCTGAAAAAAACGGCCCTGCGGGGTGAGCAGGAAGAAATGGTGGACGCCATCCAGCTCTCGTCGAGCATGCTGTTGAGCGTGGTGAACAACGTACTGGATTTTTCGAAACTGGAGGAAGGCAAGCTGCAGCTGGAAGCTGTTCCGTTTTCGCCGCGGCAGGTGGTGGAAGAAGTATCCAGGGGCATGCAGGTACAGGCCGAACAAAAGAACATCGCGCTGCGCGAACGGTTCGGATTTACCGGCGGCGAAATGGTGGAAGGCGATGCATTCCGCCTGAAGCAGGTGCTGGTGAACCTGGTGAGCAACGCCGTAAAATTCACACCCGCCGGCGGCACGGTATTAATCGACGCCGTGCTCTTTACACAGCATGGGCGCCGCACGCTGGAAGTGGCCGTCAAAGATTCCGGCATCGGTATTTCCGCACAGCAACAGAAACATATTTTCGAAGAATACACCCAGCTGCCGGTCGTAAACGCAGAGCCCGGCGCGCCGAAAGGCTCGGGCCTGGGCCTGGCCATCGTGAAAAAGATCGTAGACCTGCATCACGGTACGGTGCAGGTAGACAGCAAGCCCGGCGAAGGCTCCACCTTCCGGGTAACGCTGCCGTACAAGCCCGCTACTACAACGCCCGTTCAGGCCACCGTTCCCGCTCCGCCCACACCCGCCCCTCCGCCGCACATTTCGAGGGCGTTGATTGTGGAAGACAACCCGCTGAACCGGCGGTTGCTGGAGATCATCCTCGAACGCCTCCACATCAGCCATGCCACGGCCACCAACGGCGCAGAAGGGTTGCAAATGATGAAAGAGCAGCATTTCGATATCGTGTTCACCGACATTGCCATGCCTGAAATGGACGGCCTCGAAATGGTGCGACACATCCGCCGCCTCAGCGACGCCGTGAAAGCCCGTACGCCCATTATCGCCATTACCGGCAATGCCGTCAAGGAAGAACTGGACCTGTACATGAGCTCCGGCTTCACCAGCTACATCCTCAAACCCTTCCGCGAAACGGATGTGGTGGAAAAGATCAACGCCACGCGCAAAAACGGGCGGCTGTCTCCCCAGGAGTAATCATCACAACTTCCGCGAAAGCAACATACCTGTACAACCCCGGCCGGGAACAGGCACAACGGCAAAGAAAAAACCACGCGCGAAGCGTGGTTACAAATTCATTCCTTCCGGTTTGGTAGCAATCTTTAGGAGTGCCGGAAGGGCTGTTAAAATTTCGCTAACAATGATGCAGCAGGGAAGGCAAGTTTGATGCCATCGCGTTAACATCATATAACTAACTCATTATCAATATCATCAAACATCGCGCTTTGTCCGGTTTTGCACAGGTTTGTCCGATTGCGGACAAGCCCTGATCGATCTGTTCGCGAACCGGTTTACCAGTACCTTTACGCCATTTGCCGCACCAGCAGCCCCAGTACGGCGGCCACCACGATAATGAGCGGCTCGGGAATTTTGGAGAAGCGCCAGAGCAACGCGGCGGTTACAACGGCAACGGCTATACTGAACCCATCGGTCATGGACCGCCGGCCCAATACGATTACCGCACCCGAAATGGCTCCCGCCGCCGCGGCGGTGACGCCCGTTACAAATGCTTTCAGGCCCGGATGCTTACCGTATTTTTTAAAGTACGGCGCGGGTAGTATCGTGAAGAGGTAACAGGGAAAGAACGTGGCGAAAGCGGCCGTGCAGGCGCCCGGAAAACCCGCCACGAGGAAGCCGATAAACCCCGTGGTGATCACCACCGGCCCCGGCGTGATCATGGCCACGGCCACCGCATCGAGGAATTCCCTTTCGTTCAGCCATCCAAACGTTTTCACCACCCCGCCATAAAGGAACGGCACAATGGCGAGGCCGCTCCCGAAAATGAACGCGCCGGCTTTGGTAAAATACAATGCGATATGCCAGAGGCTTTTGCCACCGGCCTGCGGCGCCGCCTGTATGAGCAGCGGCAGCCAGAGCACGGGCGCGGTTTTGAAACGGGGAGGCGCTTTCACCAGCCAGTACAATACACCGGCGAACAAAAACAGCCACACTTCCTCCGATTCCCGCCACACCGTTGTGATGCCGGCCGCGAGGTAAATGCCCCACAGGAGCGGCTCTTTCCCTACCGTGCGGGCGGTGAGCTTCCAGGCGCTCAACGCGATGATGCCGGTAACGGCGGCGCCTACACCGTAAAACACACCCTGCATCCAGGGCAGTCCTTCGCCGGCCACGTAGGCGACACCCAGCGCCAGCACCATCAGGAACGACGGCAACACAAACGCAAGGCCGCAGAGGCTCGCGCCCCAAATGCCGTAATGCACGTAACCCAGGTAAATGCCCAGCTGGGCGGCCAGTGGCCCCGGCGCCAGCTGCGCCAGTGCGAGGCCCTCGCGGTAGTCGTCCTCCGCTATCCAGCGGCGGCGCTCCACCAGGTCGCGGTGCATGTAACCCACCAGGGCCACAGGGCCGCCGAAGCCCCAGGTGCCGAGTTTCAGAAAATAGACGGCCAAACTGCGAAGCGGATAAGATGGCTGGTTCATGCCCGCAAAATACTTCGGCAGGCATATGCGAACATAGAACGGAGATGACGGTTTTGTACGGATTTTACGTTCCTGGAGAAAATAATACGCTAGCCGTTGCCTCCTCCCTTCCTTTTACGCGCCTGGATAGTTTTGAGGTGGCCCGTGGGGGTTTTGCCGGTGAATTTGCCGAACACCCTTGAAAAGTGGCTTTGGTCTGAAAAGCCCGTCATATAAGCGATTTCGGTGAGGGTATACTTGTCTTCCTCCATCAGCTTCAAGGCCTTTTCGATCCGCTGCTTGCGGATGTATTCGCCGAATGTGAGATCGTCGAAATACCGGGAAAATTCGCGCGAGAGATACGAGGGATTCACTTCCAGCATGGCCGACACTTCCTTCAGGCTCAGCGCGAGGTTAGTATCCACCTGGTCCTGGATAATGGCGGCAATTTCTTTCACCCATTCCGGCCGCTTCTGCCGGTCGCTGTACCGCCTGGAAATGAAATCATGGAACACTTCCATGAGCACCTGCTCGGAATACTGGCGGGTGTGTTTTTCGTGCTGCAGATGTTTGGCCCAGCTGTACAATGCGTCGTAGATGACCAGCCCCTGCTGCAGCAGCGCCTGATCATCGTGAATGTTATAGGCCATTCCCGCCGCGATAGCCCAGAGGCCGGCGGCTTCCGGCGCAAAGTCGTGCCGGTCCGTATCCGCGCCGCGCACGATATTGGCCATGGTTTGCAGGGCGGGCTCGCTGAGCTGGTGTTTCTTGAGGAAATAATCGAACGTGCAGCGGTCGTCGTAATGACTGTATTCCACGCCGCTGACGTCGAACGGAATGGCGTTTTCCTTTTCGGCCACGGCGGCCACTTCGTTATCCGGCACGAACAGGATGTCCGCCCGGGCGTCGATAAAACGGAGAATAAGCCACGGACAGGCAATCCTGTCAATTTTTGGCCGCTGACGGGTGACCCATTTCATAATCAAACGAATATAGTGATGTGGGTGCGGCGGCCGGTTGGAGATAGCGGCCGCGTTCCTTTCCGGGGAAAAGATAATACATTTTCCGTGCAGCGGCACAGGGAAGATACGGGGCTGCGGAGCAGGCGCCCGCCCGGGAAGCATCCGGCGGTCTGGCGCGGCCGGATTGCAGTCGTTAAACGGAGAGCGGGTTACGGCGCCGGTACCGGTACTTTCACCGCCTGGCGGCCGATCAGCTTCCACTGCCCGCCTTCCTTGCCCCACACGAGCATCACGTACAGGTTGACGTTGCCGGGTTTGCCGCCGTCGTTGGTCTGCGCCGCGAGGGTATGCCGCACAATGGCCGTTGATCCGGTGACGATGACGGTTTGGTCGGACAGATCCATCGTCACGAAATCATAATGCCCGCTGACGAAGTTGCCGACAAAGGAGGCTTTGTCTTCAACGCGGCCGTTGGAATGGCCATAGGTAAGCGTAGCGCCGGTAATTTTTTCAAGGCCGGCTTTATCTGCATCCAGCATTGCTTTGCGGAGCGCATCCACGGCCCTGGCCACGGCGGCCTCCTCTTTGGACTGCGCGGCGGCGGCATTAAAAAACATACTGAACATCAAAAGGGCGAGTAATTGTTTCATGTTTTCATTTTTGTGGAACTCATTCCAAAATACAATTTTTTGCGCATTGCAACAGCAAATTACCACCTGCGTGGCAACGCGCAACCGCGTGATGCAGGTGCGTTTGGCAAATGGCGCGGCCGGTAAAACCCGTTCCGCGAATACCGCAAAATTCTTAGCTTGCAGGGATGAAAACACTACAGATCGCCACCGCGCAGTTTGAAAACAGCAGCGGTGATAAAGCATATAACCTGTCCATTATCCGGCAGCTCGCCGGGAAAGCGGCGGCAGACGGCGCAGCCGTCATCGCCTTCCATGAATGTTCCGTTACCGGCTACACGTTCGCCCGCCACCTCGACAAAGCACAGATGCTCGACCTGGCCGAAGAAATCCCCGACGGGCCCAGCATCCGGGCATTGATCGCCATCGCGCGCGAAACCGGCATCGTGATATTGGCGGGGCTCTTCGAGAAAGATGGCGCCGGCGGGTTATACAAGGCGTATGTGTGCGTAGACGGGAACGGCCTCATCGCCAAATACCGCAAGCTCCACCCGTTCATCAATCCCTATCTCACGCCCGGTAACGAATACGTGGTGTTCGACCTGCTGGGGTGGAAATGCGGCATTCTCATCTGCTACGACAACAACATCATCGAGAACGTAAGGGCCACCACCCTGCTGGGCGCCGATATCATCTTCATGCCGCACGTCACCATGTGCACGCCCTCTACCCGCCCCGGCGCGGGATTCGTGGAGCCCGCCCTCTGGGAAAACCGGCATGCGGACCCTACTACGCTGCGCCAGGAGTTCGACGGCCTCAAAGGCCGCGCATGGCTCATGAAGTGGCTGCCGGCAAGGGCGTACGACAATGCCATCTACGCCGTGTTCTCCAACCCCATCGGGATGGACGACGACCAGCTCAAAAACGGCTGCTCCATGATACTGGACCCGTTCGGAGACATCATCGCCGAATGCCGGAAACTGGATAACGACTACGCCATCGCCACCATCACACCCGAAAAGCTGCAACTGGCGGGCGGCTACCGCTATAAAAAAGCAAGAAACCCGGCGCTGTATAAAGACATTATCGGGCAGGCCAACACGCCGGAACAGAAAGTGGTGTGGATGAAAGATGAGCCCAAAGCGGGTACGGTGTAAGGCCGGGTGATACGATCTACAACCGGTGCGGAGAAGATGACTATTAAAAAGCCTGCGGGAGCTCCGCAGGCTTTTTAATTTATATTTTTCCGAAGGCCTGCTCCAGGTCGCCCTTGATATCGTCGATATGTTCGATACCCAGGGAAATGCGCAGCAGCCCGGGTTCCACACCTGCTTGGCGCTGCTCTTCCTCGCTCAGCTGCTGGTGCGTGGTAGTGGCCGGGTGAATGATGAGCGTTTTCGAGTCGCCCACGTTCGCCAGGTGATAGATTAACGTTAACGACTGTACGAACTGGTCGGCCGCTTCCTTTCCTCCCCTGATCTTGAACGACAATACGCCGCCGAAACCATGTTTGAGGTACTTCTTACCGAGCTCGTGGTATTTATTACCGGGCAGGCCGGGATAGTTCACCGATTCCACTTTGGGATGCTGCTGCAGCCATTGCGCCAGCGCCAGTGCGTTCTCTACCGTGCGCTGCACGCGCAGCGAGAGCGTTTCCAGCCCCTGCAAAAACAGGAATGCGTTCTGCGGCGCCAATGAAGGGCCCCAGCTGCGTAGCCCGGTCACCCTGGCACGGATGATGTAGGCGATGTTGCCGAAAGGACTGTCGGCCCCGAATACTTCCCAGAATTTCATGCCGTGATAGGCTTCGTCCGGCTCCGAGAATTGCGGGAACTTGCCGTTGCCCCAGTTGTAGTTGCCGCCGTCGATAATAATGCCGCCGATGCTGTTGCCATGCCCGCCAATCCACTTGGTGGCCGCCTGCACCACAATGTTGGCGCCGTGCTCGATGGGCCGGAACAGGTAACCCGCCGCTCCGAACGTATTATCCACCACCAGCGGCAGGTCGTGCTTCCTCGCGATGGCCGCGATCTTTTCGAAATCGGGAATGGCGAAACCGGGATTGCCGATGGTTTCCACGTAAATGGCCTTAGTGCGGCCGTCGATCTTTTCCTCGAAGCTCGCGGGGTTGTCGAGGTCCGCAAACCGGGCTTCCACCCCGATGCGCTTGAACGATACCTTGAACTGGTTATAGGTGCCTCCGTAGAGATAGGAAGACGTGACGAAATTGTCGCCCGGCAGCAGGATGTTGTGCAGCGCGATGAACTGCGCCGCCTGGCCCGAAGCTACCGCCAGGCCGCCCACACCGCCCTCCAGGGCCGCCACGCGTTTCTCGAACACATCCGTAGTAGGGTTCATAATGCGCGTATAAATGTTGCCAAACTGCTTCAGCTGAAACAGATCGGCGGCATGCGCCGCATCGTCGAAGGTATAAGAAGTGGTCTGGTAAATGGGCACTGCGGCTGCTTTAGTAGTGGGGTCCGGCTGATAGCCCGCATGTACCTGCAAAGTTTCAAAACGTAAGGATGTGTTTGGCATGGTCGTGAAGTTTAAAATATTAGTCTACAAAATAACTAGACTTTTTATCAATCCAAAATAAAAGCTGCGGAACATCAAGAAAAGGGCGCGTTTGATCAAGGAGGGACCTTGCGCATGGGCGGTTTTGCCTTGCTTTGTATCGAACACCAAACCGTACTCATATGAAACATATCACATTGGCCGCCGTTGTGATGCTTTGCATCACCTTCCTGTCCTTCCGTGCGCATGCCGGCGGGGACTATTTCAAAGTATACCTGAACAACAAGCTTATTCTCGAGAAAAACCTCTGGGAGCCGCTGAACCTGGAGCAGCTGCAGCTCGGCAAAGCGAACGTCAACGACAAGCTGACGTTCCATTTCAGCCACTGCGGCAAGCTGGGCAACGACCGGAAAATAACGGTCAAAGACGGCAAGGGGAACACGATGAAGGAATGGAAATTCCCGGACGCGCCGGGCAGCAGGCAATCCGGCATGACCATCGCGGTGAAAGACATCCTGGACCTGCAGCAAAGCGACCTTCAATTTTACTATTCCGCCAAAGAACTGCCTAAAGGGCAACTGGTGGGCTCTTTCAAGGTCGGCAGCAAAACGGCTTTTTACCGGTCCGAGCCCGTTCAACGCCGCCTGGCCGCTCTCCTTCCGCCCGAACAAACGCATGCTGTACTGTAGTGAACGATGTTATACAACGTGCGCCCCGGCTGCCTGGCAGCGCGGGGCTTTTTTTCGCGGTCTGAACGGTTGGCGATGCCGGGGCGGCTGGCACTTTTTCCCTATTTTTACGTATGTCGCGCACCTACCGTATCAAAGCCACGCAGATACTGCCCGTGAGCCCGCAAAAGGCCTGGGATTATTTCAGCAACCCCAACAATCTGCAACACATCACGCCGCCTTCCATGGGTTTTACCGTAACCAGTGAAACGGAAGAGGGGCGCATTTACCCCGGCCTCATCATCGAATACCGCATCAGGCCCGTGCTGGGTATTCCCCTTTATTGGATGACGGAAATCACGCATGTGCGGCCACTGGAGTATTTCGTGGACGAGCAGCGGTACGGGCCATATAGTCTCTGGCACCATCAGCATCACTTTAATCCCGTTGCCGGCGGGGTGGAAATGACGGACATCGTGCATTACCGCATTCCCCTGGGCATGCTGGGCGACCTGGCCAATGCCGTGTTCGTGCGCCGCAAGCTGAACGCGCTGTTCGAATACCGGCGGAACATCGTTCCGCAACTTTTATCCGCCTGATGCTTTCTTCATTTGGATGGACGCGCAGTTTGACAATCAATCATACAAGTAAGATAACATAGCATAAAAAAGCCCCTCCAAATAGCGGGGCTTTTTTATATTTTGAGGGCCTTAAAAATACGCGCATGAAAAATGTATTCCTGTTGTTGCTCCTCGGCCTTTGTATCGACGCCAGTGCGCAAACGTATGTTGCCCAGCTGGAGAAACGGGTGATGGTCATGGACACTCCTCCTTTCCCCGAATGCCACGCCTCCACCATCGTACTGCTGCCCAAAAACCGGCAGTTGGCCGCCTGGTTTGGCGGAACGGAAGAAGGGCATAAAGACGTGGGCATCTGGGTGGCGGCCTGTGAAAACGGGAAGTGGGGCGCACCGAAAGAAGTGGCCAACGGGGTGATCAACGACACGCTGCGCTACCCCTGCTGGAACCCCGTACTGTTCCGGACGAAGGCCGGCAAGCTGTTCCTGTATTACAAAGTAGGCCCCAACCCGCGCGAATGGTGGGGCATGATGATGCAATCGGCCAACAACGGCAAAACCTGGAGCACCCCGGAAAAATTGCCCGACGGCATGCTGGGGCCTATCAAAAACAAACCGGTGCAGCTGAAGAACGGGGATATCCTCTACCCCACCAGCACAGAAAGCACCTCCGGCAACATCTGGCACATACACCTTGAAAAATCGGATAAAGACGCCCGTAACTGGACGCGCATTCCTATCAATAACGATACCTTCCATGTGATTCAGCCGAGCATCCTCCGGTATCCCAATGATTCGATGCAACTGCTGAGCAGAAGCCGGCAAAACTACGTGATACAAACCTGGAGCGCGGACAATGGCGCCACCTGGGGGCCGTTGAGCGTTACGACGCTGCCGAACCCCAACTCCGGAACCGACGCCATTACGCTGCAAAACGGGCTGCAGGCCATCGTATACAACCCGCTGTTCCGGGGCGAAGGGCGCTCCAAGCTGTTTGTAGCCATATCGGACGACGGGCGGCAGTGGAAACCCGTGTTTGCGCTGGAGAATGGAACCAAAGGCGAATACAGCTACCCCGCCATTGTGCAGGGCGACGACGGGGCCATCCATATTACGTATACGGCCAACCGTAAGAATATCCGGTACGTGGTATTGCGTATTGAGCAGTCGAAAACAAACGAAGCGCTCAAGCCGGAAGAAAAATAATGTTTAGACGATCACCACTTCAATTCCCATGTCTTCCAGCAGCTTTACCATATGCTCGGAAATTCCTTTGTCGGTAATGATCTGATCTACTTCCTCGAGCCGGCAGATTCTCCCGAAACCGCGTTTGCCGAACTTGGATGAATCGGCCAGTACGATGGTTTTCTGTGCAGCGGCGATCATCTGCTGGTTCAGGTGCGCTTCGGCGATGCTGGTGGTGGTGAGCCCGAATTCCACATCAATGCCGTCTACCCCCAGGAACAACTTGCTGCAGGAAAAGTCGCTCAGGATTTTCTCCGCGTAGGGGCCTGCCACCGAAGAAGAATTATTGCGGATAACGCCGCCCAGCTGGATGACTTCTATTTCGTGGAAACGGTTGAGTTCAAGGGCAACGTTGAGCGCGGAGGTAATGATCATCAGGGGGCCGCGGGGTTGTATGTGTTTGGCCAGCGCCAGCACCGTAGTACCGGATGCGATGATAATGGCATCGCCCGGCATGATCAGCGATGCGGCGGCTTTACCGATGGCGTTCTTTTCGTCCCGGCGGATCTTTTCTTTCTCGTTTACCGGTTTATCGTTGGTGTAGGGGTTTTGCACCGTGGCGCCACCATGAGAGCGGTATAACAAAGACTTGTCTTCCAGCAACTTCAAATCCTTTCGGATTGTTACACCGGAAACGTCCAGCTCTTTACACAATTCGACTACATTGACATAGCCTTTTTCGTATAATCTGCTTAATATAAACTTGTGCCGCTCCGCGATGTTGATCATGGACATATAGTATAGATTAATTCGTTTTAACGTAGGAATTGAGGATAAATCATATTGAAAATCACTGTATTATAACCTGGCGCTGTAAAGCCGGATCCTAATTTACGCAGGATTTTTAAAAAATCCTTGTTATGAATTCATGACGGCGGTTGTTTTCAGACTGCACAACCCTCACTAATCCACTCATTTACAACCGGTTAATCCACGCTCCCGCCCTTTCCTGGCAGGTACCCCGCCCGGCAGCCCGACTTACGGACACTTGTATAATTTCGTTTTAAATTATTTATTTTTATTTATAATTGCATATTAATTCTTTCAAAAATGAAAGAAAATTAAATCCTCTGATATCCCTTAAAAGACATTTTCACCGGACTTGAAAGGCATCCGTTCTATGATTGTATAGAATAGATAACGTGGAAAAAACGAGCGGGAAGTTCTCTTTCCGCTTTTGTTTTTTGCGGGCATGTAATTTGTACTCCTGCCAGAAATCACTGTTATGGAAAAACGCGTATTGGGTATCATACTGAGCTTACTGGGCGTCACCGGCCTCATTCTGGCGGGCGTGAATTTCATGAATGGCGGCGAGGGCACCCGCAATATCAAATCCATCATTATCTACGCCATATTGGGCGCTATCTTCTTCTTTGCCGGCATAGGGCTGATAAGGAATACGAAAGACAAACCGTCCTGATCAGGGATTTTTTTCCAGTATGCTGATGAGTATCTTCTTGCCCTGATCGTTGAGCGTGCCCGCCGGGCCGAGGGAATCGGACGGGATGAAGTGCCGTTTGAAGGCTGCAATGGAGGCGGCGGTATCTTTCATATCGTACCCTACCGCGCGCAGCGCCTGGATGGTATTGAAAGCCTCCGGCACGCGGATGTTGGCCGTATCACTGTACCACAGGCCGAACCCTTTGGCCGCCAGCTGGTCCCAGGGGAACAGCACGCTCGGGTCCACTTTCCGTTTGGGGGCGATGTCGCCGTGACCGATGAAGTTGGCAGCGGGAATATTATAGCGGTTTTTCAGTGTATCCAGTAACGTGAGGAGGCTGCGGATCTGCGGCCCGGCGAAGGGCTCCCGCCCGTCGTTATCCAGTTCAATGCCGATGGAAGCCGAATTTATGTCGGTGCTGCTGCCCCAGCGCGAGATGCCGCCGTGCCAGGCGCGCAGGTAATCGTTCAGCATATGGTGAATAGTGCCGTCTTCACAAATGACGTAATGCGCGCTCACCTGCGTACGCTCCAGCGTGAAGGTGCGTAACGTCTGCTCGCAGGATTGCTGTGCCGTATGATGAATGATGACGTAATTGGGCTTGCGCAGGTTAAAATTGACGGTACCGGCCCACGATGACGGCGCCACCGCTGAATCGGCGCGGATATTGTCCGGTTGCTGCTTCAGTACGTTCGACCAGTGTTTGGCCTGCTGGCGGTACACTTTGTTGGTCGCTTTATAAGGCTGCGGCGCACACGCCGCCAGCGATACCGCCGCGGCGTAGAGGAATAAACGTTTCAGCATACGCCTAAATCTACAAAAATTACTCCAAACCCTCCCTGGCTCACAACGCAAGCAAATGAACCTTCCTGTCCTCATCAATTTCCAGGAGTGAGCTCCCTTTTTATTATCTTCCCACGATGAAACGCCTGATGCAATACCTCTTCCGCAGGCCCGTCATCTGGCTGGCGAACAGGTTTTCCTCGAAGCCCCAGAGCCGGCTGGTATTCAGTTCCCTGACCCAGCTGCAGGATGGTATCCTGAAAGGGAAGAAAGACAAAGGCCCCCTGATTTCCTGCCTGCCGGAAGAAGCCCGCTTCATCGTCTTTTCAGACCAACATAAAGGCGGCGGCGATGCGGCGGATGATTTTGCGCCGGCGGCCGAAAATTATGTCAAAGCGCTTGATTGGTATTATAACGAAGGGTTCACCTACATCAACCTCGGCGACTGCGAAGAGCTCTGGGAAAGCACACCGGCGGCGGTGATCGAACACAACCGCCTCTCCCTGCTGGAAGAAGCCAAGTTCCTGCAGAAGCAACGTTACTACCGCATCTTCGGTAATCACGACCTGGAATGGAATTACCTCATCCCCCGCAACCAGTTCCTGAAACCGATTTTCGGCGACACCCTGAAAATCTTCGAAGGCCTGGTGCTGGAACTGCCGTACAACAACAAAACCTACCGCATTCTTTTCACGCACGGTCACCAGGGCGACCAGCACAGCGACGGCAACGCATTCTCCAAATGGTTCGTGGCGGCTATCTGGACGCCCATCCAGCGCTTCCTCGACATCCGCATCAACACGGTGTCCGACTCGTTCGACCTCGTAGACCTGCATAACGTGGTGCTCTATGAATGGACGCTGCAACACCCCGGCACCATACTCGTTACCGGCCACACCCATAAACCGGTGTTCGCCTCCCTCGACCACATTGACCGGCTCACAAGGCAGCTGGAAAAGGCCATACAGGAAAACAACCAGGCGCTGGCCGACAGTCTCCGGCAGGCGCTGGCCAAACGCCAGGCGGAATACGCCGGCAAACAGATCGTCAAAACCATGGCCCGGCCCGCTTACTTCAATACGGGCTGCTGCTGTTTCAGCGACGGTGACATTACGGGGATAGAAATTTCGGAAGGGTTCATACGGCTCATTAAATGGGAAGACGGGGAAAGAAAAGTCTTGGAAGAATCGCCATTATATTATTTATTTGAGCAATTGTAATCCCCGGTTTTTCATGCGTAACAGGAATGTGTTCTATTATACCTTGTGCATCTGGCTCACGCCGGTGATGCTGGCGCCCATATTGTTCCTCGTTTGTTACCCGCTGTACAAGACCACCCAATGGGCTTTTTCGCTGTATATCCTGCAAGTCGCCATCGGCCTGCTGTTTTCATTTCCGGTATGGTTCGTTTTGTATAAGTTCACGGTGTGGATTCAGAAAAAAACGGAACGCCCGCTGCTGCAAAAGCTCTATATCCTGCTGGTGGGCCTGGCGCTGGTGTTGCTGTGCGTGATCAACCTGGTGCTGGAAGAAAACAGCATGCACTATTCCTTCCTGGAATATGCATGGCCTTATGCCACGGTGTTCATCCTGTCGATGCTGTTTTATCCCTACCCTGCCTCCCGGCGGGCTATACCGCCCCGGTATCTCAAAGGGCGCCATATCCGCATCAAGATCAATGATTACGACCCGCCTATGGCAGGGGTGATCATTTCCGAACTGAACGTGTCGGTGCTGACCATCCGCCTGCACCGCAGCGTGAACGGGCACCTGCTCACCAGCGACCTGCTGGAGCTGCACCCGCTGGAAAATGAACAGCTGTTCGCCCCGCTCCTTTTCAACCAGCAGGTGCCGGTGGAAGGTTACCTGCTGCATGGCAGCGACGCGGAGTTTTACTGCACAGGTAAAGTTGAACTGGATTATACCCTGAACTGACAGCGCCGCAGCATTCTACAACGCAGACCTCCTCGATCCGGCGCTCCGGCAAATATGCCTTCTGCGAACGGAAGGCCCCGCATCCCTACCCGATCTTCAATTTTTTCCCGCCTGCCGCCATCGACGCATAAATCGCTTCGATGATTTTCATATCGCGCAGGCCTTCTTCTCCCGGAACATTGTTGGGGCGGTTTTCCAGGATGGCTTTGGCCACCCCGTCCATATGCGCGGCCTGCTGGTTGATGGGCGTGATCTGCATCGGGCCCTGGCTGGTACGGCCCTCCTGGCCTTTATAACCGTAGGCGCGGTTCAGTTCGAACCATCCTTTTTCCGCGGCGGCATAAAGGCGGTTAACATTGGTGATGTAGGTGGAAAAAGAATTGGCGATGGCCCCGTTGGGAAAATAAAGCTGCCATGCCAGCGATTCCTCTATGTCTTTGAACTTTTGCGGGTCGGTTTTGGGGAACGCCTGCGCCGTCACAAATTCAGGTTCCAGCCCGATGGTGTAACGCGCACCCTGGATGGCATAAATACCTACGTCCATCAACGGGCCGCCGCCCGAAAGCGCATGGTGCAAGCGCCATTGGGCAGGGTCGCCGGCGCGGAACCCGTCGCTGGCTTCCACCAGCCTCACCTCCCCGAACACTTTCTCACGGCTCAGCCGCATCATCTCCAGGTGAAACGGATCGTAGTGCAGGCGGTAACCGATGGCCAGCTGTTTACCGGCTTTCTTACAGGCGGCGATCATGGCTTCACCCTCCTTCACGCTTACCGACATCGGCTTTTCACAGATCACGTGCTTGCCGGCCTTGGCGGCGCGGATGGTGAATTCGGCATGCATCGAGTTGGGCAATACCACGTATACCACATCGATATCTTTGTTATCGGCGATTTTGTCGAAATTATCGTAGTTGTAAATATTCTTGTCGGGGATTTTATATTTCTCCACCCACACGGGAATTTTAGACGGCGTACCGGTGACGATGCCTCTTAATTCGATATGCTGTGTTTGCAGCAGCGCGGGCGCCAGCTGATTGGTGGCGTAACCGCCCAGGCCGATGAGGGCGATACCGAGTTTCTTTTGCTGACCGGGCCGTGCAAAACCGGCGAGGGGTGCTGTAAGGGCGGCTGCTCCCGCAAGGGCGGACAGCTGCAGGAAGTCGCGGCGGGTGTGTATCATATCCAGGTTTTTTAGCTTTGGATAAGATACGGCGTTATCACCGGTTTACAAACAGCGTGGTAAAACGGATCAACAGCAACGAGGCGATGCTGCACCCGGCAATCACCAACCAGTCTTCCCGGCTCATTTCCTGCAGCCGCAGCGCCTCCGCCACCGGCGGCACCACGCGGCACAACAGCGTTACGCCCAGGCTCAGGCCCAGCGCGCCCCACAGGTAAGGGTTACGTATCACGGGTCCCCTGAAAAACTGTTCCCGGCCGGTGGTCATATTCAGCGAATGCAGCAGTTGCGAAATGATCAGCGTATAAAACAACACGTTATTGGCGGCCCCGGGATCGGCCGTTCCGCGCAGGTACCCGGCCAAAAAAGCCGCCCCCAGCGCTGCGCCGCATATAATGGCGGCATACCCCCAGATCACGGCCCAGCTTTTTTTACTGATGATGGGACGCTTGGGATCTTTGGGCGGCTTCTGCATCACAATATCGTCTCCCTCCGTAAAGCCCAGCGCCATGGCCGGGAATACGTCGGTAATGAGGTTGATGAACAGGATTTGCAGGGCCAACAGCTGGAAAGGGAAATTGAACGTGGCGATGAGGCCGATCACCAATAGCTCGCTCAGGTTGCACGACAGCAGGAACACGATGAAACGGCGGATGTTCTCGAATATCACCCGGCCCTGCCGCACGGCATGTACAATGGAAGAAAACGCATCGTCTTTCAGCACCATATCGGCCACCTCCTGCGAAACCTGCGTGCCGCGTATGCCCATGGCGATGCCGATGTCGGCCTTTTTCAACGCCGGCGCATCGTTCACGCCGTCGCCGGTCATCGCCACAATTTCGTGGCGCTCCTGCAGCGCCTGCACCAGGTCGAGCTTCTGTGCGGGGCTTACGCGGGCGAACACAGGTATGGCCAGCCACTGTTCGGGTTCTTTGCCCATGTCTTTGCCGTTCATCACCTTCGCGTCTTTACTGATGCCCAGTTGCTGCGCGATGTTGGCGGCGGTGGCGGGATGGTCGCCGGTGAGCATGATAACGCGGATGCCGGCGGTATGGCTTTCGTGGATCACCTGCTGCACGTCTTTCCGCGGCGGATCCAGGAAACCGGTAACCCCGGTGAATACCAGCTCCTGCATGAATTCACCGTCCGCCGCCGTTCTTTCCGCATAAGCGTAACCCAGCGTTTTCAGCCCGGAAGCGGCCAGCGTATCGGTTTGTTCCAGCCACGCCTTCTTATCCGCTTCTTCCAGCGGCTGCGGGCGGTCGTTTGTAAGCACCTGTGTGCACAGCGGCAGCAGGTTTTCGATGGCGCCTTTGGCGGCTACGAAATATCCCTCGCCGGAGCGATGCAGCGTGCCCATTACTTTCGTGTCGGAATCAAAGGGAAATTCCTTTTCCCTGGGGAAATCCGCCGCAAGACGGGCAACATCCGCCCCGGTGTTGCGGGCAAATTCGAGAAGGCTCACTTCGAGGGGATCGCCGATTCCCTTTTTTTCATCGAGCGATGCGTTGTTGCACAACACGGCCACCCGCTGCAGCTGCCGGAAATCCGGCGCATCGGGCGGTGAGGCGAGGTCTACCTCTCCGGATGGGACCGTTACGGCTGTTACTTCCATCTGGTTCTCGGTAAGGGTGCCGGTTTTATCGGTACAGATCACGGTGGTGGCGCCGAGCGTTTCCACGGCGGACAGTTTTTTCACGATCACCTGGTGCCGCGCCATGTGAATCATGCCCCTGGCCAGCGCCAGCGTAGCCACGATGGGCAATCCTTCCGGAATGGCCGCCACCGCCAGCGCAATGGCGGTTTTGAGCATTTCGAGCACGGGCACTTTATTCAGCAGGCCGGCTCCGAAAATCAACAGTACGATGAACACGGTAATGCCGATGAGGCGCTTGCTGAAGCTTTCCAGCTTTTTCTCCAGCGGGGTGGCGGACTTTACCGCACCCGCCACCATGGTGGCGATATGCCCGAGCTCTGTTTCCATGCCGGTAGCGGTGCACAGCACATGGGCATTCCCTTTCCGGATAAATGTCCCTTTATACACCATATTGGTGCGCTCGGCCAGGGGAACGCCTTCTTCCAGCTCACCGGGTTCTTTTTCCACCGGCACCGATTCCCCGGTCAGGGCGGATTCATCGGCCTGCAGGTCGGTGGCCGACAACAGGCGCCCGTCCGCCAGCACCATATCGCCCGCTTCGAGCACCATCACATCGCCCGGCACCAGCTCTTCAGACGGCGCCTCCTGCAGCTTGCCGCCGCGGATAACTTTCGCCACCTGCGTGGCCAGCTTCTGCAGCGCTTCCATCGACCGTTCGGCCTGAAACTCCATCACAAAGCCCACCACCGCATTCAGCAGTATCACGATGCCGATGGCGATCGCATCCAGCCACTCCTTAAAGAAAAGCGACATGCCGGCGGCCACCAGCAAGAGATACACCACCGGGCTTTTGAACTGGTGCAGCCAGATCATCCACGGAGAACGGCGGCGCTTGCCGGTGATGGCGTTGGGCCCGTATTCCTGCAATCGCTCTACGGCTGTTTCAGGCGACAATCCATTTTTCGGATCCGTATTCAACTGCTGTTGGAGCGCCGTTAAAGAAGTATAGTAAGGTTCCATGCTGCTGGCGTTGGTTCATAATGCAATACAAACGGGGTACCGCTTTTGTTTGACACGTTGAATGTAAGAATCGTTGCATATTTTTTGTTACTTTCATCCTGCACCTACAAATGAAACGGAGTTCTATGATCAACCTGTTCTCCCCGATGCGAACCGCATTGATATACCTGTTATGTGGCGTCGTATGGGTAATGACCACAGATACATTGCTGCGTTGGATATTCAACCATATGCCAGCCGTTTTCTGGCCGGGACAGCGCCTGAAGGCTTTTTTCTTCGTCGGCGTGTCTACCGTACTGCTATACTGGCTGCTGCAGAAATACCTGGCTTCTTTGCGCAAATCGGAAATGGCGTACCTGAGCATTTTTAAAACCAGTCCCAACCCGATGTGGATTTACGACGCCGAAACCTTTCTTTTCATCGAAGTCAACGACGCGGCCGTTCGCACCTACGGTTTCACCCTGGAAGAATTCCGGCGGATGAGCATACTCGACATCCGCCCGGCGGAAGACATCGAAAGGTTTATGAACGACCACCAGCCGGCCGGCTCGGGATACGTGCCGGGCGCTGCATGGCGGCATTTGAAAAAAGACGGTTCCATTATTTATGTGGATATACAGGCATTTCATACCGAATACAAAGGCAAACACGTAGTGGTGGTCAGCAGCCGCGACGTCACCGACAAATACCTTGCGGATAAAGCGCTCAACCAGCAACAGCAATTGCTGAGCACCATCATTAACAGTACAGACGATCTGATATGGGCGGTGGACGCCACTACCCGGCTGGTTGCTTTTAACGACGCATTCAAAAACACCATCAAAATGCTGACCGGCACGGACATTAAAGCCGGCATCCGCGTACGGGATGCGGAAGGGGAAGTGGAATTCAAAAAATGGCAGCGGTACTACGACCACTGCCTCTCCGGGCAGAAGCAGGTATTGGAGGAAGAGCGCGACATGGGCAACGGGGTGGTGTATGCGGAAATCACCATGGATCCGATTATTGTAGACGACCGGGTGACCGGCGTGGCCTGCTTTGCGCATAACATCACCGAAAGAAAACAACAGGAGCTGGAGCTGAAGAAAATACTGGAACGGTATCAGGTGGTGAACAAGGCCACGCACGACGTGATCTGGGACTGGGACCTGACCACCAACGCCGTGCTCTGGAACCAGAACCTGGAGCTGCAGTTCGGCTATACGGAGATTGTGGAAGAGCTGCAATGGTGGGAAGAACACGTGCACCCGGACGATGTGGATGAAGTGGTGAACAGCCTGCACCTGGCGGTCAAGAACAAGCAGACCCACTGGCGCGTGGAATACCGGTTCCGCAGAGCCGACGGCGCTTACCGGCATGTGAAGGACCGCGGGTACGTGCTGTACGGCGACGATGGTGAAGCTACCCGGATGATTGGGGCTATGCTCGACATCGAAGACAAAAAACAATACATCGAAGAGCTCAAAAACGTGGCCCATCTCAGCTCACACAGCCTGCGCCGCCCCGTGGCGTCGATGCTCGGCATCGTGAGCATGCTCAATAAGGAAGATTTTGCAGACCCCGCCAACGCTCCCCTGATGGAACTGGTGGAAAAAGTGACGGTCGAAATGGACGAGATGCTGCACATGGTGGCGGAAAAATGCAACAACATTTTCCAGCGCGCGGAAAAAGTATAAGCAGGGAATTGCCGCGCAGGATGGCGGAAAAATGCAACGGTATTTTCCGGCGCACGGAAAAAGCATAAGCGAGGCGCTGTCAACCGGCAGCATAAAAAAAGGGCGGCATCTTCTTCAGATACCGCCCCATATGCAAGGGTTGGAAAATCTGTTGCATCAGGTTTTCGCTTCCTGGTACTGCGCATTGGCTTTGGCGCCACCGGCGGCTTCCAGTACGATCACGGGCGGCATTTTGTATACCTGCTGCGGCAGGTGAATGAAAAACTGATCTTTCGCGATCTCTTCCACCTTCACGATTTTTCCCGCCAGCGTGGCTTTCGAGATTTTCGTTCCCGCGGGTACTTTCACTTTCAGCAAACCATTCACGGGGATGTTGAACACGATCATGTTAACGGCGCTGCCGTTGCGGGGCCTGGTGAAATAACCCCAGTCCTGCTTCTCCCAGCCGGCATAGTCACAATCGTAGATCACCTCCCCGTTCTGCTGCATCCACGCGCCGATGGTGCGCGCGATATGCTGCTCTTCGGCGCGGATGCTGCCGTCGCCGGCGGGCCCAAAGTTCAGCAGAAAGTTACCACCCATGGAGCTGGTGTGCACCAGCATTTCCAGCAGTTCGAGCGGGCTTTTCACATGGCTCACCGAGCAGTCTTTATGATATCCCCATTGGTTTTCTGGCACCGTCATACAGGCTTCCCAATCCCATTTGGTCACCTGCACGTCCTTTACCGGGTGCGGCAGGCGGCGTTCGTAGCCGGATTCATAATCGCCCATCAGCTTGCCGTTGGAATCGATATGGCGCTTGCCGAAGTCGTCTGCCCGCAGCCGGCTGTTCACCACGGCCCCGGGGCGGATCTTTTTCAGCATCTGCTCCACTTCGAGCGTCCACCAGCCGTTCTTTTTGATGGAATTGTCCCAGGTGCCGTCGAACCAGAATGCTTTGACGGTCGGGTAATTGGTGGCCAACTCCCGCAGCTGGTCGGACGCGAATTGCAGGAAACGGCGGAAGGCTACGCTGTCGCCGGCCGATTTGATATCGTACCGCCAGTCCGGGTGATGCCAGTCGAGCACCGAATAATAAAAATTCACATCGATGCCTTCGGCGTTGTACGCCTCCACCAGTTCTTTGAGAATGTCTTTTTTATACGGTGTGTTGCCGATATTGAATTCCGTGTACCGGCTCGGCCAGAGGCAGAAGCCTTCATGGTGCTTGGTGGTGATGGTCATGTACCGCGCGCCCATTTGTTTGGCCATCTTCGCCCACTGGCGGGCGTTGAATTTTACCGGGTTGAACTGGTACATGAGCGAATCCCAGGTGGAGGTGGGTATTTTGGCGCTCGACTTCAGGAACTCCGCCGCATAGTTATACGTTTTACCGTTCCAAACCCCGCCGGGGATGGCGTACAATCCCCAATGGATGAATTGCCCGAAGCGGTTGCCGCGCCACTTGTTCATGGCCTCGTCCGTTCGTTTGCCCGTGTACTGGGCGCCATACTTCAGTTGAACTTCCTGTGCTGAAGCGCCGGCACCGATAGTCAGTGTCAGTGCCAGCGCTAAAATGCCTGTTGTTATCTTCATGAATCGATTGTTTTACCATCCCGGGTTCTGCACCAGGTCCGGCATTTTGTTGATTTCGGACTGTGGTACGGGCATAAAATACATCTGCGGGCTGCTGAAGGTTCTTTTTTCGAACACAAAGCGCTCGTAGGTAAAATTATCACCATTTTTGGTGATACGCATGCCGGACATATCGCCGGCGCCTGCTTTATCGAAAGTTTTCCAGCGCAGCAGGTCGAAGAAGCGGTGCCCTTCCTCGAAGGCCAGCTCTACCCTTCTCTCGTTGCGGATAGCATCGCGCATCGTTTCTTTAGTGAGGCCGGCCGGCAACTGGTAAGGGTTCAGGCCGGCGCGGCGGCGGATAGCTTCCAGGGCGGTGTATACGTCCGCAACAGGGCCGCTATGTTCGTTCAGCGCTTCGGCGTAATCCAGCAGAATTTCCGCGTAGCGGATGGGCGTCAGGCAGCGGGTGGGTGTTACGCCATAAGTGCCGCCTGCGTTCTCGTCGAGCATTTTCCGCCAGAGATAGCCGGTGCGGGTGGAGTTGGAGTTGGTATTCAAACCATCCTGGGGCGCCAGCAGGTACAGCCATACCGGGTCTTTCCGGTTGTTGGTGCTGAGCAGCCAGGGGGCGCCGTTATAGAGGATGGAAAAGCCGAATCTCGGGTCGCGGCCCTCGTAAGGCCTGGCCGCATTGTAGCCGCTCCCGGCTTCCGTGATCATTTTACCGTTGGCCATGGGAAAAGCGTCTACCAGCTGCTGCGTGGGGAAGCTGTACGTTTGCCCGCCACGGGTGCTGGGCAGCAGCATGTTTTCCATAAAACGGTTGTTGCCCTGCATGATCTGGAAGATATGCTCTTTGTTTTTCCGCTGGATGAACGTGGTGTAAAAACCGTTACCGGGGCGGGTGGCATTGTCTTCGATGAGCTCGTACATGTTCAGGTCCATCACCGCCTTGAAGGCATCCGCCGCGAGTTTCCAGCGGTCGTTGGAGGCGCTTTCATAACCTAGCACTTTTTTCTGCTCCGCCGATTGACCGAGGTTGCCGCCGTTGAACAGCGGGCTGGCGGCCAGCAGCAGCATTTTAGCTTTCACGGCCAGTGCGGCGCCTTTGGTGGGCCGCCCGTATTCGCCGCCCAGTTGTTCGGTGGGCAGAATGGCCGCTACTTCTTCCATTTCTTTCACCACGTAAGCCACACATTCTTCGAACGAAGCGCGCGGCTGGGTGAAATCGTCGGTGAGCGTATACAGCTTGTCGCCGATCAGCGGCACGCCGCCGTGCGTGCGCACCAGGTGGAAATAGTAATACGCGCGCAGGAAGCGGGCCTCGGCTTTGGCGAGCTGCTTCCGGCCGTCAGACAGCGGCCCTTTGTCTACATTCCCCAGGAAAATATTCACCCGGCGAATGTTGGTGTAAGGCATATTCCAGTGGTCGTTACGCATCCTGGCAAATTCGGCCACGCCCGAAAACGTAGAAGCGTTGTATGCCTGCGCGGTTTGCGCAACGGCCCCGCCCCAGCGGATCTCGGAGTCGTCCGTAGCATCGGAGAAAGACCAGAGGCCGCCGCCGAACAAACCGTTATCGATAAAGTAGGTATAGGACAGGTTGCGGTAAATCCCGTTCAGGAACTGCATGGTGAGCGCACTGTCTGCAAAGGTCTTTTCCTCGTTGATGGTGCCGGTATCCGTTTTATCGAGGAAACCGTCGCCTTTCTTGGTGCAGGCCGCAAACAGCATCATGGATGCAGCCGTTCCAAAAAATAAAGTATGCAAAGTCTTTTTTCTCATGATCGCAATTATTTAAATGAAACCTGCAGGCCGAAATTGTAAATCTTTTGTTGCGGGTATTTGCTGTACGCTTCCACCTGGCCGCCGCCGCGCTGCGACTCGGGATCTACGTCGTAGATCTTCAGGTTGTACCAGGTCATCAGGTTGAGGCCGTTGGCGTAGAAGCGGATGTCCTGCACCCCTACCCTGCGGCTCCACGATTTCGGAATGTGGTAGCCGAGCTCCAGGTTCTTGAGGCGGAGGTAATCCACCGGCCGCAACCAGAAGGTAGACAAGTCGAAGTTCACACCGCCCAGCCTCGGATACTCTGCAACGTCGCGGGTTTCGGGCGTCCAGCGTTTTTTGTGGATCTCGGAAGGAAGACCGTTGGAGTTGCCGATCTGCAACAACGTGGAGGCATCCATGCTGCCGCGTGCGGCGCCCTGGAACAACACGGAAAAGTCGAGGTCTTTATAAGAGAACCCGGCGCTGAAACCATAGGTCACCTGCGGCAGGTTCGGGAAACCGATGGGGCCGATGTCGTTGGCGTTAATCAGGCCGTCGCCATTGATGTCCTTGAATTTGATATCGCCGGGCTGCACGGTTTTACCTACTACCTGCGGACTTTTGGCCACGTCGGCTTCATCGTAGTAAAACCCGTCGAACGTATAGCCGTAGATCTGTCCTACCGGCCGGCCGGTCTGTGCCAGCAGCGGGTTGGCCGCATTTTTCGGCTCGTCGCGGTACAGGATCAGGTTTTTGGCGAAAGAAAAGTTGCCTTTTACGAAATAGCCCACATTCCCGATTTTGTTGTTGTGGCTGATGTCGATCTCATAGCCTTTGTTGCTCACGCGGCCCACGTTCACCGGGGGCAGTGAAAGGCCGGCAAAGGCAGGCACGGTGCCGCGGGTGGTGAGAATGTCGTAGCGGAGGTTATCGAAATAATCGGCGATCACTTCCAGTTTACCCTTGAACAAACGCAGTTCCACACCCAGGTCGAGCTTGCGCTCACGCTCCCAGCGCACGTCGTTGTTGGCCAGCGCGCCGGGAACAACCACCGGGTAAGTGTTGGGGCTTTCACCGAAGTTATAGTCCTGGCTGGGCTTGGTATAGATTTCCTCATACAGGTACTGGAAAGAGTTGCCGAAGCGGTCGCTGCCCACTTCCCCATACGAACCACGCAGTTTCAGCTGGTCCACGAACTGCACGTTGTCTTTGAAAAACGGCTCCTCGCTGATGTTCCAGCCGGCTGATACCGCCGGGAAAAACCCGTAGCGTTTGCTGGCTTTGAAACGGTCGGTGCCGTTGTAGCCCATGTTGAACTCCAGCAGGTATTTGGAATGATAATCGTATCCAAGGCGGAACGAATAACCGCGGAAGTTTTCCGGCACGTCTGCGGCGTCTATCCTGGTGCGCTGATTAAAGAGCGCCAGGCTGTACAGGGTATGTTTCCCGAACGCCCTGCGGTAGTCGAGCATCAGCTGCGTATTGAGGATACGCTGCGGCTTCGCGCGGCCACCTTGCCAGCCGCCATCTTCCGCCAATACGGGAATGCGCGACAATGTGGGGAATACGGCATCGTACCGGTCCGCGCCCGCCACGTATTCATACACCGGGAACCGGCCTCTCGTCTGGCTTCTGCGCGATTGGTAATCGTTCGTATACGCCAGCGTACCGCGAACGGCGAGGCCTTTGGTGATGAAGTCCAGTTTATGGTTGGCCGTCAGGTTCAGGTTGAGGTCGTTGTTATATTCTCGCAGGTAACCGGCGTATTTGAGGATGCCCACCGGGTTGAGGGTGAAGTCTTTCCTGCCGCCGAAAGAACCGTCCGGGTTGTACACGGGGTACACCCAGGGGGCCAGCAGGCCGGAGGTAATCCTGCGCCAGAAAGGCCATGCGCCGCCGGCCATCACATCGGGGAAGTTGGGCTCGTTGATTTCGGAGAGCCGGGCGGACAGGTCGAGGCGGAGGCTCAGGTCTTTCGTCACATCCACATCGAGGTTGGAACGGAAGTTATAGCGTTTCAGGTAATAGTTGCTGTTGAAATCCTCATCCTTCGGCAGGTCTTTCATGATACCGTTCTGGAAAATGTAGCCGAGCGACACGAAGTAGCGCACCGCTTCGGTGCCGCCGCTGATGTCGAGGTTGTTACGCTGCTGCACGGTATTGTTTTTCATCACCTCGTCGTACCAGTTCACGTTCGGGTATTTGTACGGCTCGTCGCCCAGGCGGAAATGCTCCAGCGCTTCGGGGGTGGTGTACGCCTGCGGCAGAATGGGCGGCAGTGCGGAGTTGGAGTTGGTGGCCTGCTCCATCAGCAAGGGAATCGCTTCGTGAGAAGGCAGCGGCTTGCGGTACACGGTCGGTTGCTGGAAACCCGTTTCGGAACGGAACGTGATTTTCGGCGGGCCCTGTTTACCACGGCGGGTGGTGATTACCAGTACGCCGTTGGCGCCTTTGATACCATAAATCGCGGTGGTGGAGGCGTCTTTCAGAATGGCGATGCTTTCCACCTCGTTCGGATCTATCTGGCTCACGGCGTCGTAGGAATATTCGATATCATCCACGATGATCAGCGGCTGGCTGGTACCATCGTTGTAGGAGCTCACGCCGCGGATGAAGAAGTTGGCGCCGTCGCGGCCGGGCTGGCCGCTTTGCTGCTGCTGGAAAAACCCGGGCAAGCGGCCTACCAGCGAGTTCTGGATACTGGCCGCCGGGCTCTGCCGCAGCTCCTTGCCGGTGATCATGCTCACCGCGCCGGTGCTGGTCATTTTTTTCTGCTTGGCAAAACCGACCGTCACCACCTCGCCCAATCCGGTTACCGCATTGTCCATCAGCACTTCGATGCTGTTTTTGCCTTTTACGTTCACCGTTTTGCTCGCGTAGCCCACGGAGGAAATCACCAGCTCGTTGCCGCTTTTGAGCACGATGGTAAACTGCCCCTTTTCATCCGTCAGCACCCCGTTTTTGGGATCGGCGGCTTCCTTGATGGTGGCGTATGGCACCGGGCCCTCTTTGTCCGTTACGGTACCCGTAACTTTTCTCCCCTGCGCCATGGCGTTGATGGCAAGGATCGAAAACAGTATGATCGATATAAGTTGTTTCATCTCTTCATATTTGTTTTTCAGCGATCGGATGGCGCCTCGCGCGTTCCATCCCTGTTGTCTTTATCAGTGAAAGGCGTGCTTAATACTCCCAGCCGGTGTTCTGCCGCATGTTGGGATTGGTTTCTATTTCCGCGTACGGAATGGGATACCAGTACATCCGCGAAGCGTCGAACGTGGATGTGGCCGCGGTAAAGCGGGTGTAGGTATAGGTGCCGTCTGTCTGCTTTTCTATCTTCATGCCTTCCACCGGTTTGTTCATCACGTCTTCTGCGATTTTCCAGCGGCGGATGTCCCAGAATCGCTGTTCTTCGAAGGCCATTTCAATCCGCCTTTCGTTCTGGATAATTTTCCGCATCACGTTTTTATCGGTGATGCCGGCAGGGATGCCGTACAGGTTGTTGGCGCCCGCTTTGATGCCGGCGCGCTTGCGTATCAGCACCAGGTTGTCGTACACGGCTTTCACCGGCCCGCCCGCTTCGTTCAGCGCTTCGGCGTAGTTGAGCAGGGTTTCGGCGTAGCGGAAATGGATCATGTGGCGGGTGGTGTTGGCGTATGCGGCCGTGCTTTCAAACTTGCCCATGAATTTGCGCATGTAGTAACCGGTTTTGGTTTGCACCACAATGCCGCCGGGCTTGTCTTTCCCGCCTTCAAAGGTTTCCACGGGCCTGTTGAGCCATTTTTTCCCGTTATATAAAATAGTAGCATCTAACCGCGGGTCGCGTTTATCATACGGTTTGGCCGGGTCGTACCCGGAAAGGGGATCGGTGATGGCCAGGCCGTTATCCATCGGGAAAGCGTCTACCAGGTTCTGGGAAGGGCTGGTGTAGCCTTTTCCTGCAGCGGCATTCAGGTAACCCACCGGGCCGTTCTGCTGCTCCACCGTTTGGGAAGGGGCCTGCATTTTGGCGAAGATCATCTCGGTGCTTTTACCGGCCAGGAACATGTCGATATATGCGGGCGCGAGGCTGTACACGCCGAGGTCCATCACTTCCTTGGCGGCATTGGCCGCAACGGTCCACCGTTGCGCATCGCCGGCGGTGTTGTATTGCGGGCTGGCCCAGTAGAGCAGCACGCGCGATTTGAGGGCGAGCGCGGCGCCTTTGTTGGCGCGGCCCACTTCCCCGTCGCTCATGATGTTGGGATGCAACTGGTCTTTGATCGCATCCAGCTCGGCGATGATGTAATTTTTCGTTTCCTCGAGCGTGTTGCGGCTCAGGTTGATATTTTCCTGGAACCCGAACACCTTGTCGCCCACGAGCGGCACGCCGCCCCAGCGTTTCATCAGTTCGAAATAAAAGAACGCGCGCAGGAAACGGGCTTCTGCTTTCCATTGTTTTTTCAGTTCGTCGGTGGTAGGCACCCCGTCGATTTTTGAAAGGAACACGTTGGCCTGCCGGATGCCTTTGTAACAGTTATCCCAGGAATTGTCCAGCACATTGAGGGGACTGATGCGCCCGAGGCGGTAGTCGCCGCTGCGGTCGTTATCGGTGGAAGCGATACCGTCGTCGGTGGTGGCATCGAGATACGTGTTGCCGATGCGGTTGGAAATAGACGGCAGCAGCGCGTAGTTGCCCAACAGGAACGACTTTGCGTTGTCCGCGTTTTTATCGATCTGGTCGAACACCAGTTCCTCCGTCAGCCGGTCCTGCGGCTCCGATTCCAAAGTGCGTTTGCAGGCTGTTTGCACAGTGCACATGCCGGCGACTATATAAAGGAGATATTTTCTTTGCATGCTGATAGATTTAGAGCTGTATGTTCACGCCGAAGTTGACAATGCGCTGGTTGGGATAACCGCCGAGATACGATTCGGGATCCACCCGGTCCAGCGGGGTGAAGGTGAGCAGGTTGTAACCGCTGGCGAAAGCCCGTACGGATGCGAGGCGCAGATAGCTCACCCAGCGTTGCGGCAGCGTGTACCCTACTTCCAGTGATTTAAGGCGGAGATAGCCGGCGTCTTTTACCCAGAAGGTGGAGGTGCGCTGGTTGTTGATATTGCCGTTCACGGAGAGGCGCGGATAAGTGGCGCCGGCGGCGTTGGTGGCTGTCCACCGGCCGAGATGGTGCTCCATGGCCTGGCCGGGACCACCGTTGGCATTGCTCAGGAATTCCCAGGTGTTGTTGCCGCGCATGTTGATGGTGCGGTTGGCTACGCCCTGCCATACCATGTTCAGGTCGATGCCCTTCCAGCTGATGCCGGCCGTGAGGCCGTAATAAACCAGCGGCTTGTCCGAACCGATGGCGCGCTCGTCGAATACGTTGATGGTGCCGTCGCCGTTGAGGTCTTTGTATTTGATATCTCCCGGCACAGGGGTGTAACCATCGAGGGCCGGACTGTTTTCCACGTCGTCTTTCGACTGGTAAAAACCGTCCGCCACGAGGCCGAAAATCTGGCCGACGGGCTGACCGGTGCGCTGGTTCCAGCTATAGCGGCGGATTACCTCGTCCATATAGTCGACCCGCGTTCTGGCGAAGTTCACATTGCCTTTCGCGTAGTAGCCCAGTTCGCCGAGTTGTTCGCGGTAGCCGGCAGACAGTTCCAGGCCGCGCGCCGTTTGCTTCCCGATATTCTCCAGCGGCAACGTGGCGCCGATCATGCCGCCGGCATTGGTACCGCGGCGCATCATGAGATCATCGAGCTTGTGCACGTAATATTCGGCGGAGAACTGCAGCTTGTTGTTGCGGGCCGCCACGTCCAGCCCGATGTTCATCTTCCGGGCTTTTTCCCAGGTCAGGTACGGGTTGGCGAGCGCGGACTCATAAATAGCCGCGGTGCTGGTTACCGGGTTGCCCATGTTGTAGCTGCCGCTGGTGGTGTAAAACTGGAGATAGGGATAATAGCCGGCCCGCAGCGTATTGCCCATCAGGCCGTAGCTGCCGCGCAGCTTCAGGGTGCCTACAGCCGGCAGCGCATCGCTGAACCAGGCTTCCCTGGCAATGTTCCAGCCAATGCCCACAGCGGGGAAGAAACCCCGGCGGTTGCCGTCGGCAAACATATTATTATAGGAATAGGCCATGGCCAGCTCGAGCAGGTACTTCTGGTCGTAATTGTAGGCCGCGCGGGCGGAGAACGAAGAATTGATCAGCGGCAGCAGGGAGCCGTCGGAATAGCTGTCGCGGTAATACAGCCCTGTAAAACCCACCTGGTGCTTGCCGAAGGTGGAATCGTACCCCAGTTGCAGCTCGGTGTAAGCCTGGCGGTTTTGCGCGGTAATGGACGATGTGTTCGCCTGTTCCCCGTCGGTGCCGATCTTGCTGATCACCGTGTCTACCCCCGGCCGCATCGCTACGTTGTACACGGCGAAGGATTTGGAGCGGTTCAGCGCCTCGTCGTAATAACTGTTGAACGACACGAGGCCCTTCACATACAGGCCGTGCAGCACGGCGTCGAGGCGTTGCTTCAGGCTCAGGTCCACCGCCAGGTTCCGGTTATAGGTGGGACGGTAACCGGAGCGTGTCACCTGGCCGTACACGTTGTTGGTGTATTGGTTGTTGCCCGCCAGGCTGCCGTTATAATTGAATACCGGGTAAGCGTTGTTGGGTGTGCTGAGGATGTTTTTGAAAACACTGTCCGTGCGCGAGCCCGGCTCGTTGCCGTTGCGGATGCGCCCGAACACGCTGAGGCTCATGAGCGTGGTGCGCGTCAGGTCTACGTCCACGTTCGTGCGGAAGATATATCGCTTGTAAAAATTGTTGGTGGGATACGTGTTCTTCGGGTCGGTTACGAAATAACCCTGCTGGTTCAGGTAATCGAGGTCCACGAAGTAGCGGGAAATTTTGTTGCCGCCGGCGATGTTCAGGTTGTAGCGCTGCATGCCCGCCTGGTTTTTGAGGGCGGTGTTGTACCAGTCCACATCCGGGTGGCCCAGCGGGTCGCTGCCGGTGCGCCAGGCTTCCAGGTCGGCCGCGGAGTATACCGGCTGCCGCCCGTCGTTGACCAGCGCTTCGTTATAGAGGGTGGCATAGTCGTGCGCCCGGAGAAACTTCGGCGTTTTGACCATTTGCTGGATGGCCGTTTGCGCGGTAAATGAAATCCTTTTTTTGCCGGCGTAGCCATGCCGGGTGGTGACGAGAATCACGCCGTTCTGGCCCCGCATGCCGTACATGGCGGTTCCGAGCGCGTCTTTGAGGATGGCAATGGAAGCCACCTGCTCGGGGTCGATGGAGGTGCCGTTGCGGGGTACCCCGTCTATGACGATCAGGGGCGCGCCGTGGCGGACGTTCATTTCGGGCTCATCATTGCCCGGCTTCAGGCTGAACTGCTCCAGGTAAAGACCCGCCAGTTTGCCGTAAAGCGTATTTTCCAACGTGGTAACGGGCATGTTCCGCAGCTCGCTGCCATCAACGATGCCGTACGATTGCAACAGATTGGCCCCCGCCTGCTGTCCGAACAGCACCGGAACCGTGTCTTTCAAAGGCAGCACCTGGCCGGCGCGCGCAGGGATGCTTGGATACGAAGGCGATTTCCGGGCCGTGGTGTCCTGCGCGGCAGCAGAACGGGCACAAAGCGCCAGCGCCGTCATTCCAAAGAAAAGTGGCATAGCGTACCTTTTCATCGGTGTCATCATATAACGTAATAGTTTAAAAGGACCAGCGAAAGA
>CBFGZV010000050.1:0-32254 GCA_965653365.1 uncultured Chitinophaga sp.
AATCCTTGTGTCGCCGGTTCGATCCCGGCCCACACCACGAAAAAGAGGTCATCAAAAGTGACCTCTTTTTTTATACGCTTACCCTTGCAGGCATAGGAACACCGGGTCAAGTTGAAAAGGGGTCAAGTTGAAAAGTTGGGGGAATAGCTAAAAAAGGAGTTGATTTGCATCTCACTTTATAGCACCTACCCTTTCCGCACCAGCTGATTCATTCAACATAAGAAAAGCCGCGCATTGCGCGCGGCTCTGTCCACTATCTCAATGCCGGGTTATTCTGAATTTCCAGGTCCGGAATGGGAAACAGGAGTTTCGCCGGTACCGGTTTACGGTTGGGGTTGGGAATCACCGCTCGTACAGCGGCTATTTCAGTGGCCGCTTTCCCCGTGCGGACAAGGTCAAACCAGCGTTTGCATTCGCCGATGAACTCGTATCCCCTTTCTCTGATCACCATATCGCGAAACGCCGTTTGCACAAGGCCGGCCGGCAAGTCGGCAACCGCACTGGGCTGGGCTGGGTTGACTCCGTATGCACGCCGCCTCACCTGGTTGATGTATCCATACGCGGCAGGAGTGGGGCCATTGATCATATTCTCCGCTTCGGCCAGTATCAACAACACATCTGCATACCGCCAGAAATAAAAATCATTGCCATTACCGGTATCGATCGGGGCGTTGGGATCGCGGTATTTGCCCATTCTCATATCGTAGCTGCCCGATTCCACCTCCGCATTTTTTACTTGCCCGTCTATAATGTAAGTGGTATAGAGGCTCCATTTTTTGCGGAGGTCGTTATTGTCCCAATTTTTGATCAGCGGCGCCGCGGAAATAATCCCCCCGAATTTGTTGCCCCTTACGGAAAAGCCGGCTTTTTTCGCTTGGGCATCGGCCCAGTAAGAGGCCAGGAACGCGCCCCTGTCGAGCACCTGCGAAAACTTCAGTGAAAAAATATCTTCGCGGTTGGTGGCCAGCGTGGGCGAAAATATGGTAGAGAAATCGGCTTCCAGGTCATAGCCGTATTCCACTTTTTTGTCGAGCACCTCTTTTGCTTTTACGTATGCATTCTGATAATCCCCCATCGTCAAATACACATCTGCCAACGCGGTTTTCGCTGCTCCCGCCGTAGCGCGGCCGGGCGCGTCGGTTTTGGCGGGAAGCGCTGTTTCGGCAGCTTTAAGGTCGGCAATGATCTGCTGGTAAATGGCGGGCACTTCTGAAAGCGGAAGCCCTACATCATCTACATTGGGAATGGGTTTGAGGCGAAGCGGCACTTTTCCGAAAGTACGCACCGCAAAAAAGTAACTCACCGCACGGATAAAATACATTTCGCCGTATGCCTTCTGCTTCAGGTTGGCAGGCAGTGTCGTGTTCGCGTCGAGGGCCACCAGTAAGGCATTGGCGCGGCCAATGGCTTCGTATAGCGTGGTCCAGGGCTGGTTCATCGCGGTGGGGCTATTCAGCAGATTATTATAATTGCTCCAGCCCTGCTGGGAAGCGCCACCGTCTGCATATTCGGCCATTAGCTCAAAACCCAGGCCCACGGTGGATTCCCAGAGACGGCCGCGGCTCCGCGTCCAGGGCTCATATGCGCCGGTTGTCAATTGCTCCAGCGTACTCGCGTCCAGTTTGTCGAGTTGAGCCGTGGCTTTCGGCTTTTCCTCCAGCAGTTTGTCACAGGAGGAATGCACGGTGGAAATAAGCGCCAGTGTAATGAAAGCGGTAAAAATATGTTTGCGTTGCATAAGTTTTCCATTTAGAATGTGATACTGAAACCGACTGTATAGGTTTTTGATGCGGGATAAGCTCCCAGATCTACCCCTTGCCGCCGGTCGTTTCCGGAAAATGTGTTCACTTCCGGATCATAACCGGAATAGTCCGTCCAGGTAAGCAGGTTCTGGCCGCTTGCATACACGATCAGGTTTTTGATGGTTTGATGTCCCCGCAGGTGGATGTTATAATCGAGCCGCACGTTGCGCAAGCGGAAAAATGAGGCGTCTTCCATGAAGCGGGACGACCGTAAATGCCCGTTGGCCGCGGTCTGGCTGGGCCGCGGATACAACTCCGCGGCGGCTTTCATTTTATTGTACTGATTGGCCGGTGAGGGATTCGTGAGGTCAAACCGCCCCGCATTGTTAATCGTAGCACCGCTCACCCCCGCCCATATCGACGACAATGTGATTCGTTTATATCGAACAGTGGGGTTGATGCCGTAGTACAAATCAGGGTAGGGGCTACCAATAATCTGGTTGTCGAGTGCATTGATGACATCGCGCCCCTGTGAATCCTTGTCGCCGTTGAGGTTTTCATGCATCGGCACGCCGTCTTTATCGAGCCCTATAAAACGGGGACCGAAAAATGCAGACAACGGCTGCCCTACCCGGATAATACTGTTGGAGCCGGAAGCATCGTTACCTCCGGATATCGCGGGAATATCCTTGTTGCTTTTGGTTTTCGTCACTTTGTTCTTGTTAGCGGACAAATTCACCTCCACGTTGAAGGACCATTCGCTGTTATTCAGGATGTTGGCGCCGAGCGTCAGCTCCCATCCCTTGTTCTCCACTTCCCCTACGTTATCGATGATCTGGTCCGGCCCTGTGCCGATACCGGCGCTCACGCCGGCCGATGGCGGCAACTGCACCAACGCCAGCAGGTCCGTCGTTTTTTTGATGTAATAATCAAAAGTCAGCCGGTACCGTTCGTTGAGCACGCCAAAGTCCACGCCGAAGTCGGTTTGAGTGGTGGTTTCCCATTTCAGGTCGGGGTTGGGAAATGTGGGAGAAAGTCCAACAGCCAGCCCGGTTCCCGCGCCCTGCGCCGTGTTGACGGTGCGGCCCAGGTACAAAGACTGGTAGGGCCGGATAGCGGGATTGCCCGCTTTGCCCCAGCTTGCGCGCAATTTTAAGTTCGACACCCATTCTGCGTTCTTCAGGAATGCCTCTTCGGAAACGCGCCACCCTGCCGATACGGAAGGGAACACGCCATATTTGTTATTCTCCGCGAACACCGACGCGCCGTCCCTCCGAAGGCTTACCGCGAACAGGTAGCGGTTGTGAAGGTTAAAGCGCACACGCCCAAATGCCGATAACAGGGTGCTTTCCACTATATCCGTCACAGGTTTACTCACTGAATTGGCGGAGCTGAGATTGTAACTTTTCAAATCGTCGGTGCCAAAGCCCGATGCCGAAATATCCACCGTGTTCAGCCTTTCCTTCTGGTACGATACGCCGGCAATGGCATCCAGATAGGTTTCGGGCGAAAAGGTGTACCGGTATTCAAGGTAATCTTCCGCCAGCGCGGACGTTTTATCATATTCTCCCAATTCCGCTACCCCGATTCCATTGCCCATGCTCGGCAATATGCGAGGGAAATAAAGATCGCGGCGGATGTGGTAAAAGTCCCCCGAAACACGGGTGGTATTGGTCAGTCCCTTCGCCAGCCCGGCTTTAAAATCGAGGCCGCCCTGTATGCGGGTGGTGGTGTTGCGGTCGAGCACTTCCAAAGCAACGGCCACGGGGTTTTCCACGTCAATGCCGTTAAAGGAAAATGGAGAAGTATCTGTATAAGAGCCGTCCGGATTTTTAATGCCTACGGTGGTAACCGAGCGTAATACGGAGCCGATGCCGGATTTGCCGAAATTCCGGGTGTTGTCGCCAACCGCAGGCGAGAAGCCGTCCTGCATCGACCGGGAAGCCATCAACCTCGTTTGCAGGCTGAAGCGGTCACTGATCTTACTATCGAGGTTCAGCCGCACGGAAGCCCTTTTGTAATCACTGTTGTCTACAATGCCCTGCTGATCCGTATATCCGGCAGAAACGAAGTAGCGGGTGCGCTCCGTGCCTCCTGACACGTTCAGCGAACTGTTCGACACCAGGGCGGTGCGGAACACTTCGTCCTGCCAGTCCGTGCTCACGGAAGGCGAAAAGTTGGCCAGGTCTGCCGGCGTGTTCAGTCCGGAATTGGTGTAATACTTCTTGGCAAAATCAACGTATTCAGTACTGTTCATCATGTCCAGCTTCTTTCGCAGTTGCTGGAACCCCAGTGAACTTTCGAAAGTCACCCGTGCCTGCCCGGCCTTCCCTGATTTGGTGGTCACCATCACTACGCCGTTAGCCCCGCGGGAGCCGTAGATAGCGGTAGCGGCGGCATCTTTGAGTACTTCTATCGACTCGATGTCCGACGGGTTGATCGTGGAAAGGCCGTTGGCGCCACGCACGTCGTCGTTGAACTGGGGAAGCCCGTCAATCACATACAGCGGTTCGTTGCCGCCGGCGATGGAGGATACGCCCCTGATGCGCACGCTGATACCCGCACCCGGCTGGCCGGACGTTTGCTGCACCTGTACACCGGCCATACGCCCGGAGATAGCCTGCTCAATGCTGACGGCCGGTATTTCCTGCAGTTGGGCAGACTTGAGGGAGGTCACCGAACCGGTGAGCTCCGTTTTCCTTACAGAGCCATATCCCACTACCACCACGTCACTCAGGCTTTTCGCGTCTTCTTTCAATTGCACGGCAACGGGTGAACCCGCCGAAGCTGTTATTTCTTTTGCGCTGAAGCCAATGGAGGAAATCACTAACGTCACCCGGTCTGTGGGCGATAGGAGGGAAAATGTGCCGTCGTCCGCCGAAGCGGTCGCAATTTTGGTGCTTTTGATCTGAACGGTGGCTCCGGGTATGGGGGAATTTTGTTCGGAGGTCACCTTGCCTGAAATGCGTTTGTTTTGTGCGTACGCCGCCTGAGTTAGCAGCAATGCAATCCACACAAACAGGTAGTTCGCCTTTTGCATAAGTTTTCATTTAAGTGGAAAATCAATTATTACGCTATACAGTTCTCATTCGGCCATAAAGCCACGTTTTGCCAGGAAATACAATCGATTGCAATTAACTATTAATCTACGATTTTAATTCCACATAGCCGATTTTCGACGGATAAATTTGAGGTATACTTTTCTTGCCCGTGGGGGGAGTGATCGTGCACGAAGCCGCTATCGCTTTTTCAAACTGCTGGCCTGGATATCGAGCGTGGTGGATAGTTGTACGGTTTGGGGCGACGAAGCGGCTCCTTCTATCTGATTGATGAGTAATTCCGCTGCGCGCTGGCCGATTTCGAAGGTGGGCTGCCGGATGGTGGTGAGCGCAGGGGAAAAGAGATCGCTGGCCGGGTTGTCTGAAAAACCCGCCAGGGCCACATCATCCGGAATGCGGAGACCCAGTTGTTTGAGTACCCGCAGGCTCATGAGCGCCAGGCGTTCCATGGAGAAAAACAACGCATCCGGCCGTTCCGGCGCGTCGAATAGCTGCCGGATAGCCTGCTCCGTTTCGCAGGATTGAACGATCAAATCCGCATTTACAGGAATGCCATGGGTAGCCAGCGCATCGCGATAGCCCTGCAGGCGCTTTTCCGAGGTGGAGAGCCAAGGGGCCATGGAAAGAAAGGCGATGTTGCGGCAGCCTTGCGCAATGAGATGGGCTACGCCACTGAAGGCGCCGGCACGATCATCCACCACCACCTGAGGGCCGGGTAGCCCGTCGTGTACCCGGTCGAACATCACCACGGGGGCGGGAAGATTTTCCAGGTGATCGAACTGCCGGGTGTTGTTGGCCAGCGAAATGATGAGTCCGTCGATCCGCCGCAACGTCAATAACCGCACGCTCTGCACCTCCCGCTCATATGTTTCGTGACTCTGGAAAATCACCACATGATACCCTTTTTTGTAGGCAAAATCCTCAATTCCACCGATGGTGGCGGCGCAGAAGTTATTGGCGATCTCGGGCACAATCACCCCGATGATCTTGCTGCGCTTTTCTTTCAGGGATAGCGCGATGGGGTTGGGCGTGTACCGCAATTCTTCCGCCACCTGCTGCACCAGCAGGCGGGTAGCGGGGTTGATGTCACGGCTGCCCCGGAGCGCCCGCGATACGGTGGACGGCGCCATTTTCAGCTGCTGCGCTATATCTTTTATCGTGACGGCGTTTTTCCGGTGCTCCACTGATGATTTGTTAAATTTTCCCGCTATTAAATGTAATATATTTAACGCAAACGATTCCGGTATCGTTGTAATAAATGCCCCGTTCCGCCACGGTAGCCGCGAGGGTTGCTTTGCATGCGGTTGTTAAGTACTTTTAACCAACTGCATACCAATGTTAATTTGATTCTACTCCTTAATTAAAATTATGATGAGCACCAGTTTTGCCAGACCTTTTTTATGTTTTCTTATCCTCACCGGACTGTTGGGTTTTACCGCCTGCCGCACCACGGGAACAGTGACCACCGCAACCGTTAATTGGAAAAAAACGCATGTCCTCGTCTATACCAAAAACGGCAAGGGCTTTGTGCACGATAACATTCCGTTTGCTTCCGCCGCCTTTCAGAAAATGGGGCAGGAACACGGCTTTACGGTAGACGTGTCCGACAACCCGGCCGTGTTTTCGGACGACAACCTGAAAAAGTACGACGCCCTCGTATTTACGAGCACCAACAACGAAGTTTTCGACACCGATGCCCAGAAAGTGGCATTTATGCGCTACATTCAATCGGGCGGCGGCTTCATGGGCGTACATTCCGCCATCGGCACGGAACGCAAATGGACCTGGTTCAAAATGATGCTTGGAGGCACTTTCTCCTGGCACGCCAAGTTCCAGCCATTCAAGGTGGTGGTGATTGACCCCGCGCATCCCTCCGTGCAGGGCGTGCCTAAAGAATGGATGCGGGACGACGAATGCTATTTTTCAAAGGAAATGTACCCGGGCATTAAAACCCTCATCGCCCACGACGTGAGCAGCCTGAAAATCAGACCGGCGGACTCGGTACTGGTTAAAAACGTGGGCTCGTTCGGCAACAACTATCCGGCCGTATGGTATCAGCACTTTGACGGAGGGCATGTTTGGTACACCTCCTTCGGCCACGATAAAAAAGACTACCAGGACGCCACGTACCTGCAGCATCTTTACCAGGGCCTGCATTGGGTGGTGAGCCAGACGCAGGGCCGCAGCCTCCAGCGCGCCTACGCCACCACACCCGATACGCCCGTACGTTATTGAAATTACTGAACGATGAAAAATAGTTATGTACTGGCCGCAGTGCTTGCAACGATGGCCTGCAACACCAGCCAGCCCAAAGAAGACAGCAATATGGTGCACCTGATCACCCTGGCGCCCGGCCACTTCCATGCCGCACTGGTGCAAAAGTCCACCTACCCCGGTATCGACAGTTTGGTGAAGGTTTTCGCGCCGGAAGGCCCGGAACTGAAAGCACACCTGAGCCTGATTGAACAATATAATTCCCGCCCGGAAAATCCCACGCACTGGAAGGAAGATGTTTACACCGGCGCCGACTTCCTGCAAAAAATGACGGAACAGCAGAAAGGCAGTGTTGTCGTACTGGCAGGGAACAACCGGCAAAAGACGGATTATATCAGCGCCGCGGTGAACGCCGGCATGCATGTGCTGGCCGACAAGCCGATGGTGATTTCCGAAGAAGGGTTCAAAAAGCTGGAACAGATTTTTCCGGCGGCGGCAGAAAAAAATGTGCTCGTGTACGACATCATGACCGAGCGCTCTGAAATAACCAACCTGCTGCAGAAGGAACTGCTGCACCTGCCGGGCGTTTTCGGCGAGCTGGAAAAAGGCACACCCGATGCGCCAGCAGTAGAAATCGAAAGCATCCATCATTTTTATAAATCTGTTTCCGGCAAAACCCTGAAGCGGCCATCCTGGTTTTTTGATCCCTCCCAGCAGGGCGACGCCATCGTAGATGTAAACACACACCTCGTAGACCTCGCACAGTGGATTTGTTTCGACACCGCCTGGATCGACTACCGGAACGATGTGCGCATTTCCAAAGGGGAGAAGTGGCGGACCCCCCTGACCTTATCGCAGTTTTCAGCTATCACGGGCGAAACGGCCTTCCCGGCTTTCCTGCAGGCATTCGTGAAACAGGACTCCATCCTCGATGTGCCGGCCAACGGATCCATTTATTATTCGCTCAAAGGTGTGCATATCAGAGCCACGGCGCTGTGGAACTACCAGGCGTCTGAAGGGGGCGGCGACAGCCACTATGCCATCATGCGCGGCACCAAAGCCAGCCTGGTGATCAACCAGGGCAAAGAAGAAAACTGGAAACCGGAGCTGTACATCGAACCAAAATCTAACGATACGGCCTATACGCAAGCACTCCAGGCCGCTATTCAGCAATTATCCGGCAAATATCCTGGCATCGGCCTCGAAAATAAAGGCCGCCGCTGGAAGGTGACAATACCCGAGAACCTGAAAACAGGCCACGAGGCTCACTTTGCCGATGTGATGCAACGGTATTTGAAATTCCTCCAGGAGGGAAAAGTGCCGGCATGGGAAATAAAAAACATACTGGCCAAGTATTACATCACCACAGCCGGCCTGGCCGTAGCCAAAGAAAAATAAACAAATGAGTGAATTTAACTTAAAAGGAAGCCTGGCCCTTGTAACAGGGGGCGGTTCCGGCATCGGGCTGGCCATTGCGCAGGCCTTTGTTAATGCCGGCGCCCGGGTAGTGATAGCCGGCCGCCGCGAAGCCGTGCTGCAGGCCGCGGTAGCACAGCTGGGTGAAAATGCCTTTTATAAAGTATGCGACCTGTCTGTTCTGGAGGGGCTTGGCGGGCTGGTGGAAAACATTGAACAGGAATTCGGCGCAGTTGAGATTCTGGTGAACAACGCCGGCATCAACCTGAAGAAGCCGGCCCTGGAAGTGACCGACGCCGAATTCCAGCATATTCTCCAGGTGAACCTGCAGGCTGTTTTTGCCCTGAGCCGGGAAGTGGCCACCCGTATGGCAGCGCGCGGTTCCGGCAACATTTTGCTGATCAGCTCTATGGCCTCCCAATACGGTATTCCGAAAGTGGTGGCCTATACCGCGGCCAAGTCGGGGGTGGAAGGCATTACCAAAGCGCTGGCGGTGGAATGGTCGCCGCTGGGCATCCGTATTAACTGCATCGCGCCAGGCTTTATCGAAACAGAAATGTCGGCCAAAGCACTGAACAACGATCCGGAAAGGAAAAACAGGGTGCTCTCCCGCACGCCCATGCAACAGCTGGGCAAGCCGGAAGACGTTGGGCTGGCGGCGGTTTTCCTCAGCTCCCGCGCCGCAAAATATATCACCGGCGTTGTGTTGCCGGTAGACGGCGGTAATGCCATTGGGTTTTAGTACACATTTAAAATCATATTCCACATGAATAAGAAAACTGGTAAGGAATCTTCCCGCAGAAAATTCCTCAAAAATTCGCTCAAAGGCGCCGTTGGTTCGCTGGCGCTTGTCAATATTCCCACCATTGTGCCCGCACATGTGGTGAAGGGCCCTATGGCACCGAGCAACCGCATCAACATCGGCGCTATCGGCAACGGCCGTATTTCCCGCGAGCACGATATGCCGGGCGTCTGGAAACACGACGCAGCCAGGATTCTGGCTGTATGCGACGTCGACAAAAACCGCCTGCAATCTGCACAGAAATTAGTGCAGAGTTACTACGCCAAGAAATCGCAGTCGCAGGACGTGAAAATGTATGAAGACTACCAGGAGCTCCTGAATAATAAAGATATCGACGCCGTAATCATCAGCACGCCGGACCACTGGCATGTGCTGCCTGCAGTACAGGCTGTAAGGGCAGGGAAAGACGTATACATGCAAAAGCCCGCATCGCTGACCATTGCCGAAGGGCGCTTCCTCAGCAATGAAGTCCATAAAACGGGCCGCATACTGCAAATTGGCAGCCAGCAAAGATCGATGCCGCAATTCAAGCGGGCTTGCGAACTGGTGCGCAACGGGCGCATCGGCAAACTGCACACGATTTACGTGGGCCTTCCCATCGACGACCCTTCGCAAAGTACCGTGGAACACGACATGCCCATTCCTGCAGGACTGAACTACGAAAAATGGCTGGGCGAAACGCCGTACGTTCCTTACACATTGAAACGCGTGCATCCCACCAACGATTTTTCAAGGCCGGGATGGCTGCGCTGCGAACAGTTCGGTGCGGGCATGATCACCGGCTGGGGCGCTCATCACTTCGATATCGTTAACTGGGGTATGGGAACGGAATACACCGGCCCCATAGAAATCACCGCCAGCGCGGAGTTTCCACCGGCGGGCAGCCTGTGGGACGTTCATGGCCCCTTCAAATCCGAAAACATCTACGCCAATGGCGTGAAAGTACTCGCCAGCAACAGCTATCCCAATGGGGTAAAATTCGTGGGCTCCGAGGGTTGGATTTTTGTATCGCGGGGGAACTATTCCGCCACTGCCAATGATCCTACCGCCAAAGCAAATAATTCGAAAGCGCTCGACGCCAGTGATCCGAAAATTCTCTCGTCGGTGATCGGTGAAAACGAAATCCAGCTGGTAGACAGTAAAGACCATCACGGCAACTGGCTGGAGTCGATCGTTTCCCGGAGACCACCCATCACACCAATTGAAGTGGGACACCGTGCCTGCACGGTTTGCCTGCTCAACCATGCAGGTATGAAACTGAAACGCAAACTGTTCTGGGATCCCGTGAAAGAGCTTTTCAAAAACGACGACGAGGCAAACGCCATGCTCACCCGGCCGCAACGCTGGCCGTATGTGCTGGCTTGAAAATAGTCATTACTCTGTGAATACGAAAGGCAGCCCGTTTGCACAACCTGTGGGCATTCTTTCGTTAGCGTTCAATACTACTTGCCACCCATTTGTGAAAAGGGCCGGCCACTTTGTCGGCCGGCCCTTTTTATCCGTGTGCATTATTCTTTCAATATCAGTTTTATTTCGTTGTTCCTTTTAAAATCCGTACTCAGCCCAAACGTTTTCGTTTTTGTGCCGTAACGGACCCGCAGTTCCGAGGTATTCGGCGGAATGCTTCCCAGGTTGTCCGCCATAAAGAGCAGCGTGTTTTCGCCGGGCCGCAGCCGCACCGGGATTTTCTGTAACCGGTTTTTTACCGGAAAACCGGTGGCTATCCATTCCCCGTTCAGGCGTAGTGAGATGCTGTCGCCGTCTTCCACCTGCCCGTCCCACAGCTCCAGCGTTACGTTTGCCGTATCTACGGCAAGGGTGGCCAGGGAAGTGGTGGTTCTTTCCGATGCCCGGCCGGTAAGCCGGTTTTCCGGCACAGGTGTGTAGTAAATGTCTGCAGCCAGAAATGTGGCATACACATTAGGCCGGGCAGTGAAATTAAACCGGTAATCTTCTCCGTCTATTTTCATCAACAGCTTGCCGGTATTGGGTGGCAGACCGCCATAGTTATCGGCAAAAATGGTAAAAATGTTACGGCCGGTGTCCAGCTTTACCGTCTGGCGGCGGTTGCTGTCTGTTATTTCCGCTTTACTGAATATCACCCGGCCGTTATGCAGCAGCGTCACGGAATCACGGTCGTATTTCTCCTGGTCTTCCACCTGCAGTTCCACCGTATGGCTATTCGACCGGATACGTTGGTACAATCCAAAATACACACTGTCTTTCACGGGGTCCGGATCGACGATCCGCCGGGTGTGCGGGTGAACCCAGGGTGAGCTATTCAACTTTTTGAATGTGATAGCCTGGCGGTACAGGAAATCGCGGAGGGTCACTTTCATGCTCTCCCAGATTTCATCATCCTCATACAAACCACGCATAAAAATGTCGGCCTTGTCTATCCACATTCGGTGCAGCGAGAGCTGACCGTTTTTATAGTCGAGCGTTCCGTTGAGGTACAGCATCCAGATCCCCAGCTTGAAAGGCGACTGTTCGATGGGATATTTCCCGCGGCCAATGCCCAGCTGCGTGTCCGTTTTCTTGGCAAGCAGCACTTCATACCTGCCCGAGAATTTCCCGTATTGCAGTTTTATCTGCGCCGGGTATAAAACATCGTGCGCCGGCGCACCTATCTGCAATTCCATCACGATAAGCTCACGCCCGCCATTGGGCTTGTATTCCGCACGCCAGGTACCGGTCCATGGATCTGTTTGGGCAATAACGGCAGGGGCTATTCCGGGTAACAAAAAAAGTAATGTCAGCAGTTTCCGCATCTATCTCTAAAATAAACATTTAATTTGGACATCCGCTTCTCCCACGAAAACCGATGTTATGACAGCCAAAGAAATCCTTGCCTTCCGGCTTTTTAATCAGTTCATCAGCCAGTCTCCCGTCAAAACCGCCAGGGAAGCCGTTTCGCAGCTATGCGCCATGCAAGGGCAGGACTATGCAGGCACCAAATGGTCTATCGGGTTACGGGTGCCCGGGTTGACAGACAATGCCGTGGAAGCCGCTCTCACCGCCAAAGAACTCATCCGGATTTCAAGCCTTCGTGGCACGATCCATTTCATCGCGCCCGAAGACGTGCGCTGGATAAACCGCCTCATCCAGCCGCGGATAGCAACGGCGTTTGCATCGGTTTTTAAAACCTACGGCCTCGACGAAACCCAGATCCGCAAGAGCCACGACATCATCCGTAAAACACTCGAAGGCGGCAAACAGTTGTCGCGCGACGAATTGAAAGCAGCGCTCGAAAAGAAAAGGATGGATACTTCCGGCCACCGGATGAACAGCATCATTTCCAGGGCAGGCACCGATCTGGTGATCTGCTGCGCGCCACGCCGCGGTAAAGAATTCACTTACACCCTGCTCGACGAATGGTTGCCGGTGGATAAACAAACACCAACCGACGCTCCGCTATCAACTTTAGCACTGCGATATTTTGTCGGCCACGGGCCCGCAACCGTACAGGATTTCGCGTACTGGTGCGGTGAAACGCTGACGGCGGCAAAGTCAGCCATACAATCGCTTGGTAATGCGCTCGAAAAAACAACGGCCGGCGGGAAAGAGTACTGGATGAAACCGCCACACGCCACACTTCCGCCCGCGACCGGCGTGTTGCTGTTGCCCGGCTTTGATGAGTATTATACCGGGTATGCAGACAGGAGCCTGCTGGCCAGTGAAGCGGAACTGAAAAAGCTCATGCCGCCGAATGGCATTCTGCAGCCTATCGTAGTCAGCCATGGGAAAATAACCGGCAACTGGAAACGGACCGTGAAAAAGAACGTGATTGAAATGGAAGCCGCCCCGTTCACCCGCTTCACCGACGCCCAGCAGAAGGCCCTGATCCGGCGCACTAAAGATTTCTCCCGTTTCATGGGCTTGCCGGCGGAATGGATATAATTTTTTTATTTTTGATTTCATGACCACAAACCCGCTTCCGCAACATGCCACCACGGCATGGCGCCTGAAAGCCATTTTTACCGGTTCCGTCGGCAACCTGGTGGAATGGTACGACTGGTATGCCTATTCCGCCTTTGCACTTTATTTCGCCCCTGCATTTTTTCCGAAGAGCAATAGTACCGTACAATTGTTGAATACCGCTGCCATTTTTGCGGTGGGTTTCCTCATGCGGCCGATAGGAGGGTGGTTGTTCGGCAGCATTGCCGATAAGCACGGACGGAAAGGCGCACTCACTTTGTCGGTTTTGCTGATGTCTTTCGGTTCCATGGTCATCGCCTGTACCCCGTCGTACAACAGCATCGGTTTGGCCGCCCCGGTTCTGCTATTGCTGGCCCGGCTTTTACAGGGCCTCAGCATCGGCGGCGAATATGGTACTTCCGCTACCTACCTCAGCGAAGTAGCTTCGTCCGATAAAAGAGGGTTCTTCTCCAGCTTCCAGTATGTAACGATGATCGGTGGGCAGCTGCTGGCCTTAGGCATACAGTTAATGCTGCAGAAAATATTTCTTACACAGGCCCAACTGAGCGAATGGGGTTGGCGCATCCCCTTCGTGATCGGCGCCATACTCGCACTGGTGGCGCTTTACCTTCGCAGCAACATGCACGAGTCCGTGACGCTTGAAGGAAAAACAAAAGAACGCGGCTCGGTAGCGGTATTGCTGAAAAAATATCCATACGCCGTGTTAACCGTTGTGGGCCTCACTTTGGGCGGTACCATCGCTTTTTATACGTACACCACGTACATGCAGAAATTCCTCGTCAATACAGTGAAGCTGTCAAAGGAAGATTCCACCGTCATCACTTTTTTCCTGATGTTGATCTACGCGGGCATACAGCCGCTGTTCGGGTGGCTGAGCGACAAAGTCGGCCGGAAGCCTTTACTGATCTGGTTTGGCGTAATGGGCACCTTGTTTACCGTGCCGCTTCTTAGCGCCATCGGCGAGGCGGGCTCGGTATGGACGGCGTTTAATCTGATTCTCTGTGCGCTTATGATCGTGAGCGGCTATACTTCCATTAACGCGGTGGTGAAAGCGGAATTGTTTCCTGCAGAAGTGCGGGCGCTGGGAGTGGGCTTACCGTATGCCCTGACCGTGGCCATTTTTGGCGGAACGGCAGAATACCTCGCCCTTTATTTCAAGAACATCGGCCATGAATCTTATTATTACTGGTATGTAACCGGGTGTATATTTATTTCCCTGCTGGTGTATGTGTTTGCGAAAGACAGCCGTACGAATTCTTACATGGACAAAGAACAATCATAAAAAATTGAGAGATGCCTCCATTCCGCGGAATGCCATATGACTATCCCCCTGCTTTCTGTTATCCGTTAACAGAGCTGTGCATGTATATATTATTCGTGCTCTGCTGCCTGCACGCCTGGAAGAAAGGCCCCGGCAGTATGGCTTACCTGCTGGGCGGGCTGGGCTTCGGGTTGCTGCTGGAATATGTGAATGTGGCCACCAGCGCGGGTTATGTGTACGCCAGGTTTTGGGTGATGTTCGGCACGGCGCCCAACGACATTCCCCTGTGTATCGGTATGGGTTGGGCGGTGATCATGTATACGGCCCGGCTCATCACGGATGCTTTCTCCATGCCGGTCTGGGCCGCCGCCGCAATCGATACGCTGTTGGCAATCAATATCGATCTCAGTATGGATGTAGTGGCGTACCGCCTCCACATGTGGCATTGGGACTGGGAACACCGGGCCGGCGTTGAATTTTCATTGACAGGCCAGTGGTTCGGGGTGCCTTATGGCAATTTTTATGGCTGGCTGCTGGTTGTTTTTTATTACTCCGCATTTGCAAGATTGCTTGAAAAGTCGCCATGGCGGCGATTTTACGCCTGGCGGATTTCCACGCCGCTGCTATCCATCCTGCTATCGCAGGTGGCATTGTACATTTCACTGTTTCCACTGGCCGACTGGCTAAAACAATTCGGCGTAACGAGTGCCCTCCGCTTTGTGGCACTGCTCATTATTTTCGGGGGAATGGGAATTGTGGGGTTCAGGAAAAGAAGCCCGGCCGCCAACAACCGCTTACCAATTGTAACTTGGGTAGTGCCAGCGTGGTTCCACGTGTATTTTATCTGCTGGTTTTTCGGTGCGGGATTTTACAAGGAAAATGGCTGGATGACTTTCTGGAGCGTTACCAATTTTGCGGCTGGTGTGCTGATACATTGGCTGCTCTACCGCTATCTGCATCAACGGCCGCGCCTGGTAAGGATTTCATAAAAATGAATGCCCTCTTTTACAACGGCGATGTGGATAACGATGATCGTTATATTCGGGTTACCCGGCGTTCTATTCCGCAGCACGCCTGAATGGCACTGTAAAGCGTCACGCTTAATTTATGTAATTTTGTAAACTATGTATTTATACATCAAGGCGCTGCATATCATTTTTGTGGTTACCTGGTTTGCCGGGTTGTTTTACATCGTGCGCCTTTTTATATACTATACGGAAGCGCAAGACAAACCGGAGCCCGAACGAAGCATCCTGCAAACGCAATTCGGGACGATGATAAAACGGTTATGGTTCGGGATCACATGGCCATCCGCCGTGCTAACACTGATTTTCGGACCATGGATGGCTATCCTGCTGGGAGATATTCCCGGATGGTTGTGGATAAAGATCGGTTTTGTGCTGGGCTTATACATTTATCATTTTCTGCTGCACGGCATTTATAAGGGACTGATGGCCGGGCGGCTGAAATATACGTCTACGCAGCTTCGTGTCTGGAACGAAGTAGCTACTATATTTTTAGTGGCGATTGTATTTCTGGTTGTGCTGAAAAGCTTGCTGAGCATGCTTTGGGCATTGATCGGGCTAGTGGCGTTCACGATTTGCCTGCTGGTTGCGATCCGCGTTTATAAGAAGATCCGGGAGAAAAAATAAGTTAGTCCTTTTTTCCCACTGTTACCTGGAACGAAACGCCTGCAGACAAAAGCTTCACACTTCCTTGTCCAACCCCCGCCAAGGGCAGCTTTACATACGGCTGCACGCCCCATTTGATGATGCCGCCTGTGTTTCTTTCATAGTTAACGCCCAGGTTCAGTACGGAAAAATAGTGCTGGTTGTCATTATTGTATTCCCGTCTGTATTTACCTCCGCTGTAAGTGTAATACTCGTACTTTTCTTTCACCATAAAATAGGAGGAAGCTCCAACCATCGCACTCCAAGTGCTTTTGGGTTTGTGCAGGAATGAATAATGCACGTTCAGCGGTATATCCAGCACATTACAATCCGCGTCGATCTTTTTATAGTAGGTAGGGTAGGGACTGTTATAGTCTTTGTCTTCCGCCCCGTAGAGTTTTTTGTTATAGCTAGCGCCGGTGCTGAGGTAGAAGTTATTGTTGATGTGATATCTGATCAATAGTCCACCGCCAAACCCGAGCCGGCCGGCCTTCAGTGACATCACGGCATTGTAGTCCGGCCCCAGCGTAATGCCGGCATCGAAACCGCGTTTCTGTTTTTTCTTCTTTTCCGCGGAAGGGTTATCCACATTAGTGATGCGTTGAGCCGTATCATTCGCGGTGGTGGCGGGAGCGTTTGTGGGCGGCGGGGCATTGATTGCTTTTGGCTTATCTACACCTACCGTGCTCTTAGATGAATCTTTCGCAATGATAAGCGGTGTTGGAATGATTGCAGCCGGCGGAGCATTGTTCGCCCTTGGCTTATCCACACTTACAGTATTGGTAGATGAATCTTTCAAGGTATTAAGGGGCGCCGGAATGATGTTGGCTGGCGCCGGGGAATTTGCAGGAACAGTGTTATATCCGGCCGGTTTGCCTCCCGTTTTTCCCGCGGTGGTCCGCTGTGGTTGCGCGTTATCCACATTCGTCGTATATTTTCCTGACGGTGTTTTGCCGATACGGGGAGCAGATGCGGTACCGGCGTTATTAGCGGGTTTATCCACATCTACACCGGAAGTTGTTACAGGAACGCTGCCGCCAGGCGTGTTGGGCAACGGTTTTGCCGGGGTCAACGCTGTATTGGGTACAGCAGGCTGCCCGGGTATATTTTCTTTTTCCGGTGATGAGGGTGTATTGGATCCGGTTGCCGAACTATCGGTAACGGCTATACGATTCTTTTCACTTTTTGTTTCCGGCTGATATTGTGCAAACCACCACCAGCTCCCCATTCCCAGGAACAGGAGTAGACCCGCTATCCACCAGTAAAAAGCACCGCGGCGGCGGCCGGAATCGTCGAGCCGTTTTTTCATCTGATCCCAGGCGGCGGGATCAAATGGAACGTCTGCTTCCTGCAGCTTTTTACGGATGCTATTTTCAAACTGTTCACTCATTTTCGAACGCTTGCGCCGATTTCACCGGCGTCTTGATTATTATTCAGGGATGTTAATTCTTCTATTTTCTCCTTCAATATTCTTTTCGCTTTAAACAAATTGGATTTTGAAGTTCCTTCGGAAATTCCCAACATGGCGGCAATTTCCTGGTGTTGAAAACCTTCCATCACATAAAGATTGAAAACAGTTTTATATGCAGGCGGCAGGTTTTGCACCAACAGGAGTATTTCATCATAGGATAGTTTGTCCAGCGCTTTATCGTCTGTAACGCCAAGATCATAAGCCTGAGAAATGTCTTCCGCAAATGAAATTTTCTTCCGGCTCCGTAAATGATCAATGGCGGTATTGGCCATGATTTTGCTGAGCCAGCTTTTAAATGGCCTGGAGGTATCGTAAGAATTGATGTGGTTAAAAATTTTTAGGAACCCATCGTTGAGAATTTCGATGGCTTCATTCTTGTTGTTGGCGTAACGCAAACAGATAGCCATGGCATATCCGAAGAACTGCCGGTAAAGTGCTTCCTGGCTACCGCGCTTCCACTGCCGGCAACCATCAATGATGTCTGATATGTCCTGCACTCTGTTTTTGTTACTATCCTAACTTATCCAGACTAAAATGTTTCACGTGGAAAACATTCAGCCGTATATAAGTTACTGCATCTTTTTTTAATGTGAGTCCTTCTTTTTTCTTTTCCACCACAATGGTACGTTCGCGAAGTGGACCTGGTTGCCTTCAATCCATTTTCACCTACAAAATTCGTCCTTTTTCTACCCTTTCTTCAAAAAACGCATTTTTAGCCCTTTCTGCGAATTATTGTGCTTTTTGATACTAACTATCGACCCAACAGGAGATCGTCGAAATTTGAGGAGGTGATTTTTAGCGTAATATCTAACTGAAAATCAATAATTTATGTTTATTCAGGGCTTTTTTTACGATTTTGGGTATATATTCATAAAAAAAGAGGTGCGTTGATCACACCTCTTTCAAAAAACTGCTATAAAAAATTACCGGCCCATAAAAACCATCAGGATTTGTACGTCACTCGGATTGACGCCGCTAATCCGGCTGGCTTGTCCTAATGTGCGCGGTTTTATTTTAGTGAATTTCTGCCGGGCTTCGTTCGACAAGGAAACCAGTTTAGAATAATCGAATGTTTCGGGAATGATGAGATCTTCCAGTTGACTCATGCGTTGCACGAGCTCATTTTCTTTTTCGATATACACATCGTACTTCACCTGGATTTCCACTTGCTCCAACACTTCACGGCTAAAACCTTCCAATGCTTTTTCCACTTTCGGCAAGCAGCTTCTCATCGAAAGAATATCCAGGCCCGGTCGAAGCAGCACCTGGTGCGCCCGCTGTTTTTGCGTAAGCGGGGCGGAGCCGTTTGCTTCCAACCACTGGTTCGTTTCCTCGGGTTCGAGCGCAAGCTCTTTCAATATCTGTTTCACCTGGTCAACACCAGAAACTTTCGCGCGGGTTTTCTCCATTCTTTCTTCCGAGGCAAGCCCTAAACGATAGCTTCTTTCGGTGAGGCGAAGATCAGCATTGTCTTGCCGGAGGAGCGTACGAAACTCGGCGCGGGAAGTGAACATCCGGTATGGTTCATCCGTTCCCTTATTAATCAGGTCGTCGATGAGCACCCCGATGTATGCTTCGCTCCGTTTCAGGATGAGCGGTTCTTCTTCTTTCACTTTGAGGTGCGCGTTGATGCCGGCCATCAAACCCTGGCAGGCAGCTTCTTCGTAACCGGTAGTTCCGTTAATCTGACCTGCAAAAAACAGGTTCGATACCTGTTTGGTTTCCAGCGAAAATTTCAATTGGGTAGGGGGAAAATAATCATATTCGATGGCGTAACCCGGGCGGAACATCCTTGCATTTTCAAATCCCGGTACCATGCGCAGTGCTTTTTGCTGCACGTCTTCCGGCAGGGAAGTAGAAAACCCGTTTACATAGATCTCCACGGTATTGAAACCTTCTGGCTCTACGAACAGCTGATGGCGTTCGCGCTCGGCGAAGCGGTTGATTTTATCTTCAATACTGGGGCAATACCGGGGTCCTACTCCCTGTATGCGGCCCTGGAACATAGGCGAGCGATCGAAACCTGTACGCAAAATGTTATGCACGTCTTCGCTCGTATAAGTAATCCAGCAGCTTCTTTGCTGCTGGGGAGCGATCTTTTCCACATCCATGTAAGAGAACCCTACTATTTCATCGTCTCCTTTCTGTTCTTCCATTTTAGAATAGTCGAGGCTCCTGCCGTCGATGCGGGGAGGTGTTCCGGTCTTGAGCCGGTCGCTTTCAAATCCGAGGGATACGAGCTGTTCAGTGATACCTGTGGCTGCCTTTTCCGCCACCCGGCCTCCGCCGAACTGTTTATCACCAATATGGATAACACCGTTCAGGAAGGTTCCATTGGTGAGCACCACTGCTTTTGCTTCAATCTGGTGCCCCAGTCCCGTAATTACCCCGTGGCATCTCCCGTCTTTTACGAGCAGGCCTTTCACCATGTCCTGATAGAAATCTACGCGCTGGGTATTCTCGAGTGCTTCCCTCCACTTGGCGGCAAACTGCATCCGATCGCTTTGTGCCCTGGGACTCCACATGGCGGGACCTTTACTGCGATTGAGCATGCGGAATTGTATCATCGACTGGTCGGTCACGATACCGGAGTACCCGCCGAGGGCATCGATTTCGCGAACAATCTGCCCTTTGGCGATACCGCCCATGGCGGGGTTACAGCTCATCTGGGCGATCGTTTGCATGTTCATGGTAATCAGCAGCACCCGGGAACCCATGTTGGCTGCAGCAGCTGCAGCTTCGCACCCGGCATGTCCGGCACCCACAACAATAACATCGTAAGAAGGAAACATACTTGATTTTTGAAAGTGCAAAGTTAAGTATAAAAGATGGATGGGAGGGCCGGTTTTTAGAGGGATTACGCAGCGGGTGGGGGCCAGGACGCTATCCCGAAAATTCGTCTTCCTATGTGATATGATTCAAATTCGAACCGCTGCCGGTGGAAGGCCAAGTGATAAGAATGGTTAATTCGGTCTATCTTGTTTTTCCAGTTGCAGGGGAATAATGAAGAGAAAGGAGGTAATCGGCCAATGGGCGCCAGCGGGGGTATATACGATATTCAATTGCATAGGATGGGCCCAATGGTTCTCGAAAAATCAACATTTAATACTTGAGGCATCGAATTTACAAAGAGGGGGTGAGGTATAGATAACATTCGAGCAGTCCTCACTAATCCTCACCTTATTGTTACGGTAGTTTATTTAAAGAGGAGTGGAGTAGGGGTAGACTGTAAGAACGGTTCTTCACCCAAAGTGCTCATTCGATTGAAATTCCAGGTCACCACCTCAATAAATCAAAGGAAAACCCTTTCATTTAAGGCTACAGTCAGGAAAAAGGTCTCCCGGAACCACCGTTTATATCATTATTTCAGTTCCTTAGAAGGGTAGAAACAGATATAGCGGCCAACCGGGTTTCCTTTTTAGTACCCTAGCAGCCCTTGAGAGGGAGGGCTTACTACAAGAAATCTCCATTATTTACCTGATTTATGGACCGCGCCCCGGGGTTTTACCGCCAAGGACTGGTAATAACATCCGTAAGTGCCCAAGCAGTTCCTCATGAATTCCATGAGGAGGCTGAGAGATCTTTGTACGTCCCTAGCCTGGAAGGAAATGGAAATACAAAAACTAAAAGGATGAACATTGCAACAATCCCGACCCTCATTTATTTTCCCCTTTTCGGAGACTAATGAACAGCCATTTGGAAAGAATATACACGTTGAGAAGACGGAGAAAGTCGATGATGGGGTAGGGGTAACAACGCTATACCAGAAAATCAACCTTCAGAAACGTTCCACGTGGAACATTTCCATCCTTCCAGGAATATCCCATTTTATATGTTCCACGTGGAACATTCCGTTAAGGTATCTCCAAAAAACCAAGAGGGGATGTTCCACGTGGAACATCCCCTCTTGCCTATTGCTGAAAATACAATTGTAAATACTCATCCTCCTTTTGCCGCATCACAACTTCTTCTCTTTTCGTTTTGTCTTTATACCCGCAAAGGTGAAGCGCGCCATGAAACATCACCCGGTGTAATTCATAGTTCTCAGTTACAGCAAACTGCTCTGCATTTTCTTTCACCCTGTCGATGCTGATGTAAATCTCCCCTTCGGTCACATCCGGATCAGGGGATAATTCAAAAGTTACGATATCTGTATAGGTGTCGTGTTGAAGAAACTCCTCGTTGATCTTAAGCAGATAGTCATCGGAACAGAATACATACTGCAGATTCGACAAACCCTGTTCCTCGCTTTTAAAGAGTTCAGCAATGAATGCTTTCAACCGGGTTCTGTCCTTTAACCCTACCTTTACCTCGTGCGCTGAGAAATATATAGCCATAATGTAAAATTATAGTGAAAATCCCGATCTACCACGGCCGTTTTTTGCATATTGGGCTTTGTACAATACCTTTGTCGCGTAATAGCTGGGGCCTTGGTCACAGATTGGTTTTAACTCGCTCAACAAACATTTATGATTAAACTTTCGTCTCTTACGATTGGCAAAAGCGCGGTGATTCGGGAATTTGAGAAAAGCGATCTCCATATAAAACTGATGGAAATGGGATGTGTTCCGGGAGAAACAGTGAAGGTTGAGAAAATCGCCCCCCTTGGCGACCCCATCTGCATTATTGTGGCCGGTTATAATCTATCGCTCCGCAAAACAGAAGCAGACCATATTTGGGTAGAAGAAGTAGCCGTGTAGATTCCCCCTTGTCAAGATTTTATAAAGACGTTCTTAAAGAACGTCTTTTTTATTGAACTTGAACCATCAGAGAAAAGTGCCTCGCCGGTCAAAAGCAAATACATTCTGACATCATGATGATAGTCACAGCTCACCATCCATAGTTAGTTTCCCGGCACCAGAAGTTCTCTCCATTGCAATTACCTGGTCCATTCGAGTGGGTGGATGCTTTTTGCAGACCAGTAGCAATATTGTTTTTGGGAGGAACGGTCATAAAAACGAATACTGTTTAGACAGCATGGAAAAACGGCACTTCGCTAAAATTCTTTTCCCCCTGTCAATAGCAGGGTTATTCCTGCTTCCCACTTTTGTATGGGGAACTTCTTGAAAAAAGAATGCCCCGCCGCACCTGTCTCACTCACATGATATTTCCTTCCCTGTTCGCTATCAATTCATCCCGTAAATCTCATCCTAACCCTTACGTCCCTGCTCCACTCAAATATGATTAACCGTCGTACATGCAGCATCAACAAATTCGATTGGACGGAACCTGACCAACAATATCACGAATAGATGCATGCGGTATCTATAGCAAAGGACTAGTGCTTCCAATTATGTCCTTAATCACCAACAAAGCAGGGTGGGGGATATTCTGCCAACCATGAATGAAAGTAGCACCGCTATCCAACATCTCCAGTGTAAAACATCATCTCCTCTGTCGCACGTAAAAACGCATCACTTTCATTCACGACTGAAATTATAACTCTATCGGGCCCTATGCACATGAACGCTCCACCATTCACACGGGCACATCTCCACCAACCCAAATACTTTCCAAAGCCGCGGATGGGTATTCCGTTTTACCCCGCAACATCACATTGCTGATACTGTCACAAGTTTCAGCTATTGATCAATCATTTCATCGCCAACAGAAAATACCCACCCGAAGTACTCAATAAAACCGATGCACTTTCACTCACACCTATGGCTAAAAAGCACACCTCCACATATCAGGTCATTTCAATTTAGGACTAAATGTTACTTGCCCTGGGGGCCAAAAAACATTTCTACGCTTTCCCTGCAGCATGCGAAAATTCCGCTCTACCAAAAAGCGACCAACCTGAAAACGACATCGATCAGACGCTGACCTCGCAACAAACATTCTCCGGGATAAAGTAAAATCGATTCGCTAAACCCATCCACAAACCGAGCGGGTAAAAATCACTTACATTCAAAACACGCTATTGATAAGCTGGTTGAAACGTGCGATCCTATAACAAATCCTGCCGTGAAACCGGGGAAAAGTTAAGACCTGGTTCTACCAGCTCAGACAGTTTCAGCCCCGGCTTACAAGACAATGCTCCAGTAAAACAAAACACACTATTTAATATGTATAAAAATGATAAACAATAAAATATATAGAACGATAAATAAATCTATTTACAAAACGGACAAAAAAAAAGCTGCTCGTAAAAGCAGCTTCCTCTAATCAGATTTCTTCCTTTTATATTATCATAAACCCGCCTGCGCACTGATCTCCAGCATTCTGTCGATCGGCTTCTTCGCGGCAAGACGAAGATTCTCTTCCATCGTAATTTCCGGTTGCTCATACTCCATGCAGAGATACAGTTTCTCCAGCGTGTTCAGCTTCATATGCGGACAATCATTACAGGCACAGGCATTGTTCGGCGGGGCCGGTATAAACGTCTTCGCTGGATTTTCTTTTTGCATCTGGTGCAGGATACCCGTTTCAGTCACCACGATATACTCCTGTGCCTCGTCTCGCTGCGTAAACTTCAACAACCCGGTTGTAGACCCGATAAAATCAGCGATGGCCAATACCGGCGCCTCACACTCCGGATGTGCGATGATTTTCGCGTTCGGATGGCGCAGCTTCAGCTTGGTGATTTTTTCAAGACTGAAAATCTCGTGCACCATGCAGGCCCCATTCCAAAGCACCATATCACGACCCGTTTTCTTGATCAAATAAGACCCCAGGTTACGGTCGGGCGCAAAAATGATCGGCTGGTCCTTCGGAACGCTTTCTATGATTTTCTCCGCATTGGAGCTCGTACAAATAATATCGCTGAGCGCTTTGATACCGGCGGAACAGTTGATATAAGAAATCACAATGTGATCGGGGTACTGATCGCGGAACTTTTTGAACAGCTCCGGCGGCGCACTGTCGGCCAACGAGCAGCCGGCCTTCAGGTCGGGCAGCAGCACCTTTTTCTGCGGACTAAGGATCTTCGCCGTTTCCGCCATAAAATGCACGCCGGCAAATACGATAATGTCCGCATCCGTTTTCGCGGCCTGCTGGCTGAGCCCCAGGCTGTCTCCTATATAATCGGCCACATCCTGTATATCCGGCTCCTGGTAATAATGCGCCAGGATGATCGCGTTCTTTTCCTTTTTAAGCCGCTCTATTTCAGCGAAGAGATCCAGCTGCACATCCACCGCTATATCCAAAAATCCCCGCTTCTGCAAATTTTTTTTAGCTTCCGTTAATGCCGTAATCATACTCTATAATTTTTTTTCTTTTTAAAAAGAAGAAAAGCCCACTACTACTATGGGTGTGAATATGGGGGAAACTCATTTTCCCGCCATGTACAAATGTAGTTGTTATTATTTTTTTAGCGCCTATTCACACGAAATTAACAGGCGTTTTTCGCGCTGCTGCTGAATTTGACGGGCTTTATCCACAGTGTTAACAGCGAAAAGCGTGAAGAACTTTTTGGGGCTGTGTGTATTAAGAAAATGTTAAAACAGCTGGGTTATCCACTTTTAAAATTCCCCGACCACCTTCCGGAAGAATAACAAATTTAGTTGTTCGTTCTTCCAAAGCCCTCCTTTCCCACAAAAAACAGCGTTTACCCCATGGTTATTAACAGCTTTTGTGGAAAAATCAACCTCCAATACTGAAATCAGCCGCACCATAAATTTTTTGCATTTTCAGCGGAAGTATTCACAAATTGTTGTGGATTATACGGGCGATATCCTTATTTTGTGGATAACCAAGACCCGAATTTCATCTATTCCTTCGCCGGAAACTGCCAAATGACGGACTTTAAGAGCAATTTTAAACAACCAATACCTGTGCATTAAACTAAACCAAAATGTGGAAAAAGTGTGAATGAAGGCAAAAACCGGCCCCTCCAGATACCGCTCAAACCCTTTGCTGTATTGGATTTGGAGCATTTAAAAGCGATTTTGCAGTTACAACTATTTTATTCTATTTTTGCTACCTCTAAAATTTAGACTATATATTATATGTCAGTTATTCAGAAAATCAGGGACAAGTACGCCGTCGTTATCATCGTTTTGATATGTCTGGCCATTGTGAGCTTTTTGCTGCAGGATGTATTCTTTGGTTCTAATTCCATGTTCAGACAATCTACCACGGTAGGTAAAGTAAATGGAGAAGAACTGGATTACCGTGATTACATGCAGCGGATAGAAAACTCCCAAAACCGGATGCGCCAGCAAATGCAGGGCGCCAGCCTCGACGAGGAAACACAGCAGTACATTCGTGAAGAGGCCTGGGATCAGTTTCTGCGCGAGCACATCATGAAAGCGCAATACGAAGAGTTGGGCATCGACGTAACCCAGCTCGAAGTGGCTGACCATATTAATGGCAAGAATCCGCACCCCCTGGTACTCCAGAATTTCACCAATCCGGAAACCGGTCAGTTCGACCGTTCCATTTTCGACCGCGTAAGAGAAAATGCCCGCCAGGACCAGACCGGCGAAGTGAGCGCCCAGCTCCTTGCATTCGACAACGCCATTGCTGAATACCAGAAGAACCTTAAATATATTACGCTGGTACACCAGGGTATCAATTACCCCAAATGGCTGGCCGCACAACAGGCTGCAGACAATGCACAGAACGCCAACATCAGCTATGTGCAGGTACCTTACGCCACCATTGCAGACAGCACCATCAAAGTGACCGACGCCGAGTTGAATAAATATATACAGGACAACAAAGCCCGCTTTGAAGTACCTGAAACCCGCAAAGTGGAATATGTGTCTTTCGACGTAGTGCCCACGGCTGCAGACACCGCCGCTGCCATGGCGGAGCTGCTGAAATTGAAAGCGGAAATGGATACCACTCCCGACATCGCCGGTTTCATCAAACTGAATTCCGAACTGGCTTTCTATGACGGGTACGCTTCCCGCGGCGCTATCCAGGTTCCCGCAAAAGATTCCATCATCGACCTGCCGGTGGGCGCCACCTACGGACCTTACCGCGATAATAACGTACTCGTGTTCGCAAAAATGCTCGACCGTAAAACCATGCCCGACACGGTGAAGTTTCGCCAGATCGTGCTAATCGCACAACCGGGTATGGACTCTGCCGTGAAGAAACGTGCAGATAGCCTGGCCGGAGCAATCAACGGCGGTGCGGACATTGCCGCGCTGGCTACCCAGTTCTCCGACGATCCGAGCAGCAAACAAACCGGTGGCGAATACACCCTCACCCCGAACGGCTATTTCGCCAACGAACTGAAAGAAGTAAAAGACTTTGCATTCACCGGCGCCAATGGTCAGCTGAAAGTAATCAAACTGGCTGTGGGCGGTTATGCCATCGTGAAAATCACTGAACAGAAAAACTTCGGCCCCGCCGTTAAAATCGCTTACCTCGCCAAACCCGTCGACGCCAGCAACACCACCAGCAGCGACGCTTTGGGCCAGGCCAACGATTTTGCTTCCAAAAACAGCGATCAGAAATCCTTCGAAAAAAATGTGCAGCAAAAAGGCCTGAACAAAAGAATCGCAGACAACATCCAGCCGATGGATTTTGTGCTGCCCGGCCTTGGCGCTTCCCGCGAAATCGTGAACTGGGCGTATAAAGCTGACAAAGGTGACGCGAGCCCTGTGTTTACGCTCGAAGATAAATTTGTGGTAGCCGTGCTTACCGGCGTTCGTAACAAAGGCCTCGCGCCGCTTGAAGAAGTTCGCCCGCAGGTTGAAGCGGAAGTGAAAAAAGTGAAGAAAGCAGAACAGATCATCGCCAAGCTGAAATCACCCGCCAGCATCGAAGCAGCGGCATCTGCCACCAACCAACCGGTGCTTACTGCCGACGCGCTGAATTTCTCCACACCGTTCGTTCCTTCCATGGGCTTTGAACCGCGTGTAGTGGGCGCGGCCTTCCATAAAGCATGGGGCACCGCGAAAGTGAGCGAGCCTATCCAGGGCAACGGCGGCGTATTTGTGGTGAAAGTGAACAGCTACGTGCCTGCGCCGGCTCCGGGAACCGACTACAACCAACAGCGCCAGGCATACGAGCAGAACCTGAAACAAGTGGCCGACCAGCAACTGTTCCAGGTGTTGAAAAAGAAAAGCGACGTAAAAGACAACCGCGCTGAATTCTTTACATCGAATTGATTTTTAGAGATATAGTCTGCAAAAGGCCGGGCACGTCCCGGCCTTTTTGTTTTTAAATCCGCCAGCTAAACCAGCTGTCAGTTAGCCGTCATTTATATGCACATTGCCAACATCCCCGGTTAAGCCACCCGCATTTGCCCCCCGCCAACGATTGCCCCGGAATTCGTAAATTTGCAGTATGGAAGAGATTGTTAATAAAGTTGCGCAGAGCGCACTGACCACCATAGACCTGGAGAGGTTTTTCCCGGCCGGGGAAACGGCCGTTTTCGATATGAAGGATCATCTGTTCATGGAACTGATCCTGAAAGAAAAAGATTTTCGCGCCGGCCTGCTGGCGCTGGATTGGGAAACATATCGCGGTAAAAACGTCGCCATCGTTTGTACGGCCGATGCCATCGTTCCCATTTGGGCCTACATGCTCGTGGCGAGCTACCTTGAGCCGGTTGCGGCTTTTTATGCTTTCGGCGACGAGGAATTCGTGCATAAAACGCTGTTCCTCAAAAATATTGCCGCCATCGATCCGCAGGAATTTGCAGACAAGCGCATCGTGGTGAAAGGTTGCGGCGATAAAGCCATCACGGAAGCGGCCTATGTGGAAATCACCCGCCTGCTGCGCCCTGTCGTAAAGAGCATCATGTACGGCGAGCCCTGCTCTACGGTACCCGTGTTCAAGAAAAAATAAGTCAGAACCAGCCCCGTTTCCGAAACACAAAAATCATGGAAACAAAAATAAACAGCATCACGCCCAGCACGATGAAATAGCCGTTAGGGCTCCGCAGTTCGGGCATTATATCAAAATTCATCCCGTAAATACCGGTGATCACTGTGAGCGGCGCCAGTAACGTGGTTACGATGGCCAGTACCTTCATTACTTCATTCATCTTCTGGTTCATCTGCGCGTGGTAAAGCTCCTGGAGGTTCATGACCAGGTCGCGGTAACTTTCCGCCAGGTCGTTGGCCTGCACGATGTGATCGTACACGTCTTTGAAGTACTTTTCGGTATCCTCTTTCAGCCAGTCGTTTTCCGATTTCATCAGGCCATTCATCAATTCCCTTACCGGTGAAATCGACCGTTTGAAAAGCAGCATTTCCTTCCGCAGAAAATTAATGCGGGCCAGCGTGCGGTTATTCGGCTGTCGGGGAATGATCTCTTCCAGGATCTCTATCCGTTCGCCAAGATTATCCATTACCACAAAATAGTTATCGACAATCGTGTCGAGCAGGGCATATAAAAGGTAGTCGGCCCCCTTGGTGCGCAGCTTGGTGCCGCGGGTGCGGATTTTTTCCCGGATGGGATTGAACACGTCTTTATCGGGATCGTCCTGGAAAGAGATCACGACATTTTTACCAAGAATGAGGCTCACCTGTTCAATTTCCACCGTAGCGCTTTCGTTCCTGAAATACACCATAGGCAGGAGGCAGAAGAGGTGTTCGCGGATTTCATCCATCTTGGCGCGCTGGCCTTCGCTCAGGATGTCTTCCATGAGCAGGGGGTGTATGTTGAAGTTGTTGCAGATGGTTTCCACGTCCTGCCTGCGCACCCCGTCCACATTGATCCACTTGACGGCACTGGTGCCGTTGAACCGCAGGCAGCTCTGTGCATCAGGCATCACCTCTTCCTTCACATGATCTTCATCGTATTCAAACACGGTAATTTTTACGTGATCAACCGGCTTGCGCGAAGTGGTGGCCGTCGCCGGGTTAAAGTTCATGAGCCGCTGTTTCTTTACCCGGAACGGATTGATGGCGTCTGGAATGGGCAGTAAGGGTCTTTTGGCCATACCGGTGATTTTTTGCTAAAATAGTATAAAATGGGTGCTTGCGGCAGGCAATTCTTCTTATTTAAATAAGATTGCCGTAACAGCGGCGTAACACAGGAAAGGTAGTTTCGCCCGCAGAAAACGACCTCACTTATGCACACACTTTCCCGCACAAAATTCATTTTCCCTGCTGTTTTGTTATTGGGTGCTGGTTTTACCGCCTGCAAAGATTCCGATTCACCGGGTAAAATGCCGAACAAAGACATCGTATTTGCCAACCATTCCGTTACGCCTGCGCTGATCGTGAAAAAAGAAGGCTTCGACAAACTGGAGATTTTTTCACTTATCGGCAGCGACGACAAGCTGGCCGGCAGCCCTAATTTTATGTTCGGCGGTTCGGCCGACGGTTCCGGCCTGATGAAACAAGGGGATGTGTATCACCTCATTGTTAACCACGAAGACAACTTCGCCGTTTCGCGCATCACGCTCGACAAAACGTTCAAGCCCGTTAAAGGAGAGTACATCCTCAATTCGGACGGCGGGCAATGGCGCCTTTGCTCTGCTACGCTTGCCACGCCCGAAGAGCACGGCTTCGGCCCGGTGTACCTCACCTGCGGCGAAAGCGGCGAAGAATCCAAAACCAATCTCCTCGACCCGCTCGATATCCCGGCGAATGCCGCCAAACTCAGGGACAACAACGGCCTCGGCCGCTGGAGCGCCGAAAATGCGGTGCCCCTGCCCAAAACGGCGTACACCGGCAAAACGGTGATCCTGATCGGGGAAGACGACGATAAAGCATCCGGCGGACAGCTGGCTATGTACGTGAGCAACACCGTTGGCGACCTCAACAACGGCAGCCTCTACATGCTGAAACGCACAGACGGCAACCAGAAAGAAACCGACATCAAAACGGGTACCACGGTAGACGTGGAATTTGTAAAAATCGACAACCACACCGCGCTCACCGGCGCGGACATCAACGCGAAAGTAGACGTGCTCAAAGCCATCCGATTTGGCCGCGTGGAAGACATCGATTATCGCAAAGGTTCTGCCGAGGGCGGCCGCGATATATTCTTTAACGTAACGGGCCAGGCAAAATCCGGTGTGAATGCAGATGGTTCCCGCACAGTGGCCGGGCGCACCTACCGCTTGAAACTGGATGCCGCCAATCCCCTGAAAGGCAAGCTCGAGCTGCTGCTCGACGGCGACGATAAAACTGGTCCCGCTAAAACTTTCCAGAACCCGGACAACATCTGCGTAACGAATAATTACGTGTACATCCAGGAAGATGCCAATTCGTACGGCACCGAAACGCACGATGCCATCGTATACCAGTACAACATCAACTCCCGCGAGCTGAAACCCGTACTGGAGCTGGATCACCGCCGCACAACGGCGGATACGAAAACATACAATCCCACCACACCGTCTGCCTTCGGCAGCTGGGAATACGGCGCACTGATCGATATTTCCGAAACGGTGGGTGTGGAAGGAACATTTGCGCTGTGCATACAGCCGCACTCCTGGAGAGGGACCAAGTACCTGAATCCGGACGGTGGCAGCAAGCGCGCCGCGGAAAATCAGGCCAGCCAGATCGTAATTCTGAAGGGCCTTCCGAAGTAACCGTTTTTACCCCGATGAAGTATGAGAGAAACGTCCTCCTCTTTCGGGGAGGATTTCTCCATTTTAAAAACAGTGGATTATGCGAAACGGGATTATTATCGTAACGATCATTTTTACGGCGCTGTTCATCATGGTGCGCAGCCGGCAGGTGAGTAAAGTATCGCCGGAAGTGCGCAATGTGCGAAACTGGTACACCATCAGGGCCGCGGAACTGGACGAAGCGGCCGGCCGCCTTTTGTATGCGGTAAAGCGGCACCTGCCGGCTGTGGAAATACAGGATCGCTTCCTGCAAACGCGGTTGGCGTACAAGCAGCTCGAGCTGATGGCGGAGTACTACAACCCCGTTACGGCAAAAGCGATTAATGGTCCCAACCTGCCCGAAGCGGAGCCGGACAACCCAGGTGTGGTGATAGAACCGGAAGGGTTGCAGGTGCTGGAGGAAATGATCTTCCCGGAACTAACGGCGGATACAGCGGCGATGCGGCTGGAAGCGCAGCGCCTGCTGGCTAATATCCACCGCCTTAAAATGATGGCAGCCTCCATTGTTACCACCGATGCGCACATTTTTGATGCCATGCGGCTGGAACTGTTGCGTATCACAGCTTTGGGCATCAGCGGGTTCGACGCGCCCATCGCGCAGAACAGCATCGCCGAAGCTGCCGCCGCGCTCAACGGCACCCGCGATGTTTGGTTGTTTTACCAGGACGGGATAGGGAAGAAGGATAAAAAACTGTTCGAGAAAACGAATGATTTATTTTATAACGCGGGCCAGGCGCTGAAGGAGGCGAAAGATTTCAACGGGTTTTCGCGGATGCGGTTTATTACGGCCTATCTGAATCCCCTGGCCGAAAGTATTTACCGGGGCGGAGCGGCGTTGAAGCTGCCACCTAAAACCGAGCCGCGTTTTTTCAAAACGGAGGCGGCGCATGCCTTTGCACCGGATGCATTTAATCCCGCGTTTTATTCTTCCGATCAAACGGCGGCGGGAGAAGATGCGGCGGTGGAACTCGGGCGCCGGCTGTTTTATGAACCAGCACTTTCCGGCAACGGCCAGCGTACCTGCGGCAGCTGCCATCAGCCGGATAAAGCGTTTACAGACGGGCAGCGCGTAGCTGCTTCGCTCAACAACGAGCCTATTCTCCGCAATACACCTACCTTGCTGAACGCCGCGCTGCAGCCCAGCCAGTTTTACGACCAGCGGGTGGCTTACCTCGAAGACCAGGTGGAAGA
>CBFGZV010000051.1:0-30870 GCA_965653365.1 uncultured Chitinophaga sp.
ATCCATCGCAAATTTTATGTTTGGCTAAATAATCAAAAAAATAGAGCTATAAAAAATAAAAAACGCGGCCGCCCCATGGCGCGGCCGCATTATTTTATCGCGAAGAATGGAATTAAGACTTCAGTTCTTTCACGGTAATGTTTTTCCAGCGCACTTTGATGCCGCCGCCGGAGTGGATCTGCAGGGCGATCTGGCCGCCTTTCGCGCCGATCTTCTCGTCGTCGAGGGTGATCATTTCCACGCCGTTCAGGTAGGTGGTCACGTTGTTGCCTTTCACCACCACTTTCATGGTGTTCCATTCGCCCATTTTCAGGTTTTTGTCTTTTTCGGCTGCCGGTTTGATGAGCCAGCCGCGGCCGTAAGACTCGTAAATACCGCCGGTATTGCTGCCGGGAGGCGCTACTTCGGCCTGCCAGCCTGCGATTTTGGTGCCTTCGATGGATGAGTGGAAGAACACGCCGCTGTTGCCGTTGGCTTCCTGTTTGAATTGCACGGTCAGTTCAAAATCCTTGAAAGTTTTTTCCGTGGCGAGATAGCCGTATTCTTTATCCGGGCCGCTTTCACAAATCAGTTCCCCCTTCTCCACATACCACTTTTCCGTGCCGTGTATTTTCCAGCCGTCGAGGTTTTTGCCGTTGAACAGCTTTTGTGTTTTTTGCGCGAAGGCAGTGCTGATGGAAAGCAGGCCCAGCACAGCCAGCGTCATGAATCTCTTTTTCATACAACCGTAGTTTTTTTGATAGGGGGTAAGATAGCCATTATTGCGTTCAGATGCAATAATGGTGGGTTGAGCGGCGGCAGGAGATGACAAAAAAAAGGCGCACCGTTGGTGGTGCGCCTTTCGAAAATATATGGCCGGTTAGCGGGCAACGTTCACGGCCCTGCGTTCACGGATAACCGTTACTTTGATCTGGCCGGGGTATTGCATGTCGTTCTGGATTTTATTGGCGATCTCGAAGCTCAGGCGGTCTGCATCGTTATCGGAAACTTTTTCGCTTTCCACGATTACGCGCAGTTCGCGGCCGGCCTGGATGGCGTATGCTTTTTCCACGCCGTCGTAAGCCATGGCGAGGTTTTCGAGGTCTTTGATCCTTTGCAGGTAGCTCTGCATGATTTCGCGCCGGGCGCCGGGGCGGGCGCCGCTGATGGCGTCGCAGGCCTGTACGATGGGCGAAATCACGTAAGCCATTTCCATTTCATCGTGGTGGGCGCCGATGGCGTTCACGATGGCCGGGTGCTCGCCGTATTTCTCTGCGAGTTTGGCGCCAAGGAGGGCGTGGCTCAGTTCAGATTCTTCGTCGGGCACTTTACCAATGTCGTGCAGCAGGCCGGCGCGTTTGGCCAGTTTGGGGTTGAGCCCCAGTTCCGCAGCCATCACGGCGCAGAGGTTGGCGGTTTCCTTGGAGTGCATCAGCAGGTTCTGGCCGTAGGAAGAGCGGAAACGCATCTTGCCTACCATGCGCACCAGTTCTTTATGTAGGCCGTGGATGCCGAGCTCGATCACGGTACGCTCGCCGATTTCCATCACCTGCTCTTCGAGCTGGCGTTTGGTTTTTTCCACTACTTCCTCGATGCGGGCGGGGTGGATACGGCCGTCCTGCACCAGGCGCTGCAGGCTGAGGCGGGCAATTTCGCGGCGCAGGGGGTCGAACGAAGAGAGAACGATGGCCTCGGGGGTGTCGTCCACGATCAGGTCGACGCCGGTAGCGGCTTCAATGGCGCGGATGTTACGTCCTTCACGGCCGATGATCTGGCCTTTGATTTCGTCGCTTTCCAGGTTGAACACGGTGATGGCGTTCTCGATGGTCTGTTCGGCAGCCGTGCGCTGAATGGACTGTATGATGATTTTCTTGGCTTCTTTGTTGGCTTTGAGCTTGGCGTCTTCGATGATTTCCTGGATGTGGCTGAGGGCCTGGGTGCGGGCCTCTTCCTTCAGGCTTTCGATAAGCTGGTGGCGGGCTTCTTCAGCCGTGAGGGCCGCTACTTTTTCGAGGCGGCGGATGTGCTCTTCCTGGTGTTTTTCCAGTTCTGAGCGTTTGATGTTGACCAGTTCTATCTGGCGGCCGAGGTTCTCCTTGATGGCTTCGTTCTCGGTGGCCTGTTTTTGCAGTTGTTCGGTTTTCTGGTTCAGGGTGTGCTCTTTCTGCTTGATGCGGTTTTCGGACTCAGCGAGTTTCTGGTTACGCTGCATCACTTCCTTTTCGTGCTCGCTTTTCAGCTGCAGGTATTTCTCTTTGGCTTCCAGCAACCTGTCTTTTTTCAGGTTTTCGGCCGATATCTGGCCTTCCGCTATAATCCGCTTCGCTGCTTCTTCCGCTTCCTGGATTTTTATCTGGGTGTTTTTGGCAAAAATTAACTTTCCGAGCAGTATACCTAAAGCCAGCGCAACTACACCAGCCACTATGATCATTAAAGGATCTGTCATATTTCAATAAGTTTAAAAAGTATTTATAAATGCATCCCCGGCCCATTTTTTATGAACAGGCGGGAACAGACCCGCGAAAATAACAAAAAAATAGCACCAAAGCACAGGGATGATGTGATAATGAGTTAATTAGGGATTAAAAATGCAGCACTGCCAGTTATTTTAAATGCTCATCCAACAGATTGTCAAGGTGTTGCAGTTTTTCCAGCAGGAAAGGGGCCACGCCGGCCTGGGCTTTTCCCCCGCTCGTGGCGGGGTGGGTGGCATACATGATGAGGGCCATGGCAATGTAGTCCTGGATGTCTTTGCCGGCATACGCCGCCTTGAATTCGATGATCTTTTCGTTCACCTCCTTCATCACGCGGCGCACGTCTTCCTCCTCCTCCGTCCGGATTTTTATCCGGTACGTCCGGTCGGCCACTACGATATTGACAGGTATGAGTGTTTCCATTGTGTTTGTTTATACGTGGATAAGTGTGATGGTTACAAATGTAGTAAAATGAATCAGATAGCACGTTTCCACCGGATTTTTCATAAAAAGTCAGGTTTCCGGAGTTATTTTCTTTTGCAGGCACAGCCTGAAATGCAGGCTGCTGGCTGATATTTTTCTCCCCATATGGGAATAGCTTCAGTAAAATTCATGAAACATTTCATTAGTTTGGACAAATGTTTTGCACGGATACGTGCAAAATGGCGTGCGTCAGGGAAAATTCTCTGCCGTATGCCGAATTTGTTCACCTTAAACAATCATGGCATGAATGCTTCGCCTGTAAAAGGCAAATCCGGAAAGGAAGAAAGGGAGAAAAGCTTCGTAAAAAAAAGCGGTGGCGATTTGCTGGACAGTTTTGAGTCGATCCTGGGACTGCAAACAATTATGTTTACAGAGAAAGAGAAAATCGTAAAGCGCGGCATTTCCAAAGACCAACTCGCGGCGATCAAGGAGGTTTTCGAGTTCGATTACAATACGCTCAGCGACCTGCTGGCCGTAACCGACCGCACCCTGCATCTGAAAAAAGGGAAAGATACGTTCAGTCTCATCGTGAGCGACCGCATCATGGCGCTCGTTGAGCTATACAGTTACGGGTACGCCGTGTTTGGCGACAAAGACCTGTTCCACACCTGGATGAAAAGCGCCAACCGCGCCCTCGGCGGCCGCATGCCGCTCGAAGTGATCGAAACCCACCCCGGGATGCTCGAAGTGAGAAGCCTCATCCGTAAAGTCAGGAAAGGGGTTTGAAAGCATTGGCACGATGAAAAACAGCTGTAATGGAATTATTCAAATTGGGGCACCGGGAAGACGCGTTTGACCTCAAGGGAGCGGACATGGAAAACGGCCGCTGGAACTACGCGGACGATCATTGCATTTACGTGTTCGACTCCTGGCCCCTCTGCATACTCGAAAGCAATATTTACACCACCACCGGCAAACTGCCGCCCACCATGGTGATTTCCGTACTGGACGTGCCGGACGGCAGTTGCATGCAGTTCGGGGAAGACAGCCTGCCGCCGGGATGGCGGAACGAACCGCGTCCGAAAGCCTGCCTCGACCTCGGCTCCGCAGCCCTCCGCGCCGCCGGCGCCCTGCTCCTGGAATTCCCCTCCCTCTACTGGCCGGGGCAAAAAAATTACCTCCTGAACCCCAGGCATGACCTGATGAAGGAGGTAAGTATCATTCGTATTGAAAAATGTAGCTATTAAATGCGTATCGGCTGTCATTGCCTTGCTGGCTGGCGGCATCCTGCCCTTCCGTTCTCCTGAATATTAACTGCCTGACTGAGCTCCGTACGTCCGCTTCCGTGTCAAACGGCCCGGATCGGTTACGAGTTCAGCAACGCGATGCACCGGTCAATTTCCCGGATATAATCGTTGATCTTTCCCCGCACTTCTTTCCGGAACGCATCCTCTTCCTCGTTCAACCCGTTGCCCTGCGTAACGGTGGCGATTTTGGCCAGTTTCAGCTTTTCGTCGAGCGAAACAATGGTGGCCTCCTGCCGGCGCAGCGCTTCCTGGTGCTCCAGCAGCTGCTCGCGCAGCATGGCATTGTCTGCCTGCGACTGCTGGAGTTTTTTGATCAGCTGCTGCAGCTTGTCCTCAATGCGTTGTATGTATTGTTCGAGTGCCATTATTTGCGGATCTCCGCCTGTAATTGCGTTTCAAATGCCTTTACAAATTTGCTCATCAGCGCGTCCGTTTCCTGGTCTGTCAGCGTTTTCTGCCGGTCCTGGAACGTAAAGCTGACGGCGTATGATTTTTTGCCTGCACCGAGTTTTTCACTTTCGAAAACGTCGAACAGGTTGATCTGCTGCAAAAGGTTCGTTTTCACGGAACGGGCGGCGGTTTCAACGGCAGCGAAAGTCACCTGTTTGTCCAGTACCAGCGCCAGGTCTCTTCGCACGGCCGGGAATTTCGGGATTTCCTCGAAGAAGGTGTCCTTCGTTTGCAGCTGCTGCAGCACCACATCCCAGTAAAAATCGGCATACCACACCGGCTGCTTGATATCGAACGCCTTCAGTTGCTGGGGGGCTACGCCGCCCAGCACGGCTACCACTTTCCCGTTTACCGTCACTTCGAACGCAGGCTGCAGGCCGTGTACCGTGGCGGCCGTCATTTGCGGCGCGGGCAGGGCCAGTTGCTGCAATATATTGCCGATATAGCTTTTAAGATAATAAAAATCCACGGGTTGCGGTTTGTGCACCCAGTTTTCAGGCAACTTCTGCCCGGTGAGGTAGAGGCTCAGGTGGGCCGCCTCGGGGTATTGGCCGGTGGCTTCGCGGGAATATGTTTTGCCGAACTCGAAAAACAGCAGGTCGTCGTTGCGGCGGTTCAGGTTGTAAGCGATCCGCTCCAGCCCCGATTCGAGCATGGACGGGCGCATCACGTCGAGGTCCGCGCTCAGGCTGTTCAGCATCTTCACGAGGCTGTCCGCGTCGAGGTGCTGGTAATACTGGCTGTTGGTGATGGAGTTGGTGAATATCTCGGAAAACCCGTTGGCAGCCAGGTAGTCGGCGATCTTTTCCTTCACCCTTTCTTTGTCCGGCTGCGCCTGGCGCGAAGGCACCATGTGCACGAACTCGGGGATGGGAATATTGTCGAGGCCATCGATGCGCATCACTTCCTCCACGATGTCGGCGGGGATGGTAATGTCGGGTTTATAGAGCGGGGGGCTGACTTTCAGGTCGGCCGCCGATTCTGCGAGAATGGTGAAGCCCAGGCTGTGCAGGATGTTTTTCACCTGCTCGGGGGCGTATTGGTGACCGCTGAGGCGGTTGATATAAGCGTAGGTAACGGAAATGGAAGGGCTTTCGACGGGTTTCGGGTAAACGTCCGTAACCCCGGAAGCGGGCAGTCCGTGAGCGATTTCGCCGATGAGGGCCACGGCGCGCTCCAGCGCGAAAGGCGCCAGGCTTACGTCGAGCCCCTTTTCGAAGCGCACGGCTGCGTCTGTACGAAGGCCATGGCGCATGGAGGTTTTGCGGATACCGGCCGCGCTGAAATAGGCGCTTTCCAGGAAAATGTTGGTGGTGCTGTCTTTCACGCCGGAATTGAGCCCGCCGAACACGCCGGCGATGCACATCCCGTTGTTCTCGCCGTCGCAGATCATCAGGTCGCCCTCGTCAAGCTTGCGTTCCTTGCCGTCGAGCGACATGAACACGGTGCCGGTGGGCAGGTTCTGCACGATCACTTTGCCGCCCCTGATCTGGTCGGCGTCGAACGCATGCAGCGGCTGGCCGGTTTCGTGGAGGACGTAGTTGGTGATGTCTACGATATTATTGATGGGCCGTACGCCGATGGCCTGCAGGCGGTGCTGCATCCATAACGGGGAGGGGCCTATTTTAACGCCGGTAATGCTCTGGCCGCAGTAGCGGGGACAGGCTTCGGTGTTTTTCACCTCCACGGTTATCTGCAAAGGCTGGTCGGCCGCGCAGGTGGTGCTGAGGCCGGGCTTGCGCACGTGATAGGCCTGTGTTTTCTCGCGGTTATTGAGGTAGGCGCACACGTCGCGGGCCACGCCGATATGGCTCATGGCGTCCATATGGTTAGGGGTGAGGCCGATTTCGTATACCCAGTCCTGTGCCGGTTTGAACAAATCCCTGGCGGCGAGGCCGGGTTGCAGGGCGGCGTCGAGCACCAAGATGCCGTCGTGGCCGCCGCCGAGGCCGATTTCGTCTTCCGCGCAGATCATTCCGAAGCTTTCTTCGCCGCGGATCTTCGCTTTTTTCATGGTCATGGGCTCCCCGGAAACGGGGTAGATGGTGGCGCCAATGGGGGCTACCACTACTTTCTGGCCGGCGGCTACGTTGGGCGCGCCGCATACAATGCTCAGGGGCTCGCCGTTGCCGATGTTTACTTTGGTTAACCTTAGCTTGTCTGCATTGGGGTGTTGCTCAACGCTCAGCACCTCGCCGATCACGAGGCCTTCCAGGCTTCCTTTCACGCTTTCAAACTGTTCCAGGCTCTCCACTTCCAGGCCGATGGCCGTCAATATCACAGAAAGGTCCTCCGGGCTGGGTTTTACCGGCAAATAGTCACATAACCAGTTATACGAAATTGTCATCTGTTATTCCTTCGGTGCCAGGGGCACCGTTTTAATTTTGTGAAAATCAATTATTTCCGTCACATTTGCACCCCTTGTGCAGCCGTGGCGGCGCCGCGTAAAGTTAACAACTTCTGCTGTACGGAACGGGGGAATTTTCCGCAAGAAAAATGTGGAAAATCTTTTTGCACAGGAAATGTGAATAATCGGAACTTTGCTAGGGATTTTTACCGGTTTTGGTGGATAACCTCCTCCGAAACGGTGGATAACCCGGCATGGGCGATGGTATAACCTGTGCGTTACCGACGAATAAATATAGTTCCGGAGAATCAGGATCTTATTGGAAAAATGCCGTTACCTTAGTTTTCCCGGCTTGAAAAAATTTACAATTTGTTAAAGTTGATGCCTGCAATGGAATGCACAGAAAGTTGTAAAACCTTATAGAGTCCAAGGAACCTTCGGTAACCATTTTTTAACCTTACTTAACTAATTAACATAAATGGATCTCAATCTTAAGAAAGACCGTAATGCGCGTCGCAAGCCGGGTATCGACATTTCCACGATGGTGTATGGCAAGGTTCCCCCCCAGGCAAAAGAGCTGGAGGAGGCGGTGCTGGGCGCCCTGATGCTGGAAAAAGGCGCGTTCGACACGGTGATCGAGATCCTCAAAGCCGAATGTTTTTACGTAGAGGCGCACCAGAAAGTGTTCGCCGCCATGCAGCGGCTGGCCGCCAAATCCATGCCGGTCGACATCCTGACCGTGGTGGAGGAACTGAAATCCACCGCCGAACTGGAAGCCGTGGGCGGTCCTTTCTTTATCAGCCGCCTCACCAACATGGTGGTGTCGTCCGCCAACATTGAAGCGCACGCCCGCATCGTGCTCCAGAAGTTCATTCAGCGCGAGCTGATCAGGATTTCGGGGGAAATCATCAGCGAAGCGTATGAAGACACGGCGGACGTGTTCGACCTGCTCGACGCCGCGGAATCGAAGCTGTTCGAGGTGACCAACAATCACCTTCGTAAAAACTACGACTCCATCGACCGTATCCTGGTCAATACCATCAAACGTATCGAGGACCTCCGGAACAAGGGCGACGATATCACCGGGGTGCCTTCGGGGTTCCCCACGCTCGACAAAATCACCTATGGCTGGCAGCCTTCGGATTTGATCATCCTCGCAGCCCGTCCTGCGGTGGGTAAAACCGCGTTCGCGCTCAACCTCGTGCGGAACGCTGCGCTGCACCCCAAGTTCCCGAAAGGGGCGGCGGTGTTCTCCCTGGAGATGTCGAGCGGCCAGATCGTGCAACGTATTTTGTCCGCCGAGTCGGAAATCAAACTCGAAAAAATCACCAGGGGCAAGCTGGAAGAGTACGAAATGCGGAAGCTGATGACCCACGGTATCGAAAAACTGGCGAAAGCGCCTATTTTTATCGACGATACCCCGGGCCTCAACATCTTCGAATTGCGTGCGAAAGCCCGCCGCCTTGTGCATAACCACGGCGTGGGCCTGATCATCATCGACTACCTGCAGCTGATGAGCGGCTCCAACGACGGCCGGAACACCAACCGCGAACAGGAGATCAGTAAAATCTCCCGCGACCTGAAGATGCTGGCCAAGGAACTTCACATCCCCGTTATCGCCCTGTCGCAGCTGAGCCGTGACGTGGAGAAAAGGAAAGACGGCAACAAGATGCCCCAGTTGAGCGATCTTCGCGAATCGGGCGCCATCGAGCAGGATGCGGACATGGTTATGTTCATTTACCGCCCCGAGTATTACGACATCACCACCAACGAAATGGGCGAGTCCAACAAAGGGGAAACGCACGTACGTATCGCGAAACACCGTAACGGCCAGCTCGATACCGTAAAACTCCGCGCAGTACTGGAGTTTCAGCGTTTCGAAGACGACGGTTTCGTAGACGGTCCCCCGCAACCCCCTGCCAGCAGCCCGTTTGCGGGCATGAAGGGCCACGGAGGCGGCGGGCACGATGAGGCGAAGATCTTCATCCAGAAAGGCTCGAAGATGAACGACATGAATTTTGACGACGACGCATTCGGAGATGCACCATTCTGATCACCGCATCCTCCGCAATATATTCACCGAAAAGCCGGCGTCGACACCAGGACGCCGGCTTTTTATTTGAACGGAACGGACACCATGAAACAGTTATACAGGAAGTACAAAGCGCATTACAACGACAACTTTTACCTCGCCTACCCCGTTGTGATCTCGCAGCTCGGCCACACCCTGGTAGGGCTGAGCGACAGCATCATCATCGGCCATACCGGCAAAGTGCCGCTGGCGGCTGTGTCGCTCGGCAACAGTATTTTTACCGTGTTTATGGTAACGGGCATTGGCATGTCTTACGGCCTCACCCCGCTCATCGCGCAGGAAAACGGCCGGGGCAACCGCAGTCATTGCGGTTACCTGCTCTCGCACAGCCTCATCATCAATATCATTACCGGCATCGTGTTGTTTGCCGCCATCCTGGCCGTGGGCCACAACCTGGAACGGATGAACCAGCCGGCCGACGTAGCGGCGCAGGCCAAGCTGTTCCTGCAGTATCTCGCGTTCTCTTTCCTGCCGCTGATGGTGTACCTTACCTTCAAGCAGTTCGCGGAAGGACTGGGCTTTACGCGCCAGGCCATGAACATCAGCATTGCGGGCAACGTGCTGAACATCCTGCTGGGCATCACGCTGGTGTACGGGCTTTTCGGCATGCCTAAAATGGGCATCGCGGGCGTCGGCATCGCCACGTTTACAGACCGGTTGCTGATGGGCATCACCATGGCCTGGTATGTGCTCTCATCGCCGCGTTTCAAGGAGTACCTGCCAACATTCAGCCTGCGGAACATTCACCGCGCCACTATTAAAAAAGTGGCCGGCCTGGGCACGCCGGTGGCGCTGCAATATATTTTCGAAGTGAGCGCTTTCAGCGGCGCGGCGCTCATGGTGGGCTGGATAGGCGCCACCGAGCTAGCCGCGCACCAGATCGCCATCAGCCTGGCTTCGATGACCTACATGATGGCCAGCGGCATTGCCGCCGCCGCCGGTATCCGCAGCGGCAACAACCTCGGCCGCGGCAATTTCACCGACCTGCGGCATTCCGCTATTGCCAGCTATCACATGGTGCTGGTGCTGATGGGCTTTGCCGCACTCGTGCTCATGGCCGGCAGCCGTTTACTGCCCGCCATGTACATCAACGACCCCGCCGTGATCAACGTGGCCGCCGGCCTGCTGCTCATCGCGGCGTTCTTCCAGTTGTTCGACGGCACACAGGTGGTGGGGCTCGGCGTGTTGAGGGGCCTGGGCGACGTGAAAGTGCCCACCATCATCACCATGCTCGCTTACTGGGGAATGGGCTTACCGGTGGGGTACCTGTTGGGCTTCACCTTCAACCTCGGGGTGCAGGGCATCTGGTACGGCCTGCTGCTGGGCTTGCTGGGCGCTTCGGTGCTGCTGTTTTTCCGTTTCCAGTCCATTACCCGCCGCTTCGAAAAACAGCCGGAAAACCCGGCCTGAGCAATTTTTCCGCGCAACGGTTCGTCCGTTTACTGAAATATCAGTGATGAACGGATGAATCGTATAATTTTACACGATGGAGTTACCGGTTTTTTATGCCCGCGACGCACAGTCCGGTTTTTATACCATGGATGAGCCCACATCCAAATACTGCATACAGGTGCTGCGCAAGCAAAAGGGCGACGCCGTGCTGCTGGCCGACGGCCGGGGCACGCGCTACGAAGCCGTGATCGCGGACGATCACCGCAAAAAATGCGTGGTGCAAATCACGGAGCAGGTGACCATGCCGGCGCCCGCCGTGCATTTACGGATAGCTATCGCCTTTACCAAAAACGCCGCCCGCATGGAGTGGTTCCTGGAAAAGGCGGTGGAGATAGGAGTGCAACAGATCGTGCCGCTCCTGACCCTGCGCACCGAAAAAGAAAAACTCAAAACGGAAAGGCTGCAGAATATACTGGTATCGGCCATGCTGCAGTCGCGGCAATGGTATTTACCCCTGCTGTCCGAGCCGGCGCCGCTGGAAAGCCTCATGGCGGCTACGGAGCAGCGCTTCATCGCCCATTGCCTGCCCGACCGGAAAATGCACCTGCTGGACGCCATGAAGCCGGCGGAAAACACGCTGCTGCTCATTGGCCCCGAAGGCGACTTTGCGCCTGCGGAAATAGAGCTGGCGCTGCAATACGGCTTCGTGCCCGTGTCGCTGGGAGATACCCGGTTGCGCACGGAAACGGCCGGCATGGTGGGCTGCACGCTGATGGCGGCGGTGAACAGGGCGAAGTAACACGACATGGATATCGCCTCCCTGATGTTGGATGTATTTAACAAAAGCGCCGCCATACCGGCATCCGGAACCACACAACGGATGCGCCGGGGAAAATAAATGCTACAAAAAAGGCGCCTTCCGGAAGGGAAGGCGCCTTTTTATTTTTTATAGCATGATTAAGATTTCTCTTTGATCTGCGGTTCGCGCAGTTCCACCGGCGGTACGGTTTTCTTCCGCATCCGCATGTTCAGCAGCTCCACGGCGAAGGAGAACGCCATCGCGAAGTAGACGTAGTTTTTCAGGTGGAAATCGTGCACCACGGTGGGGTTCCACCCTTCAATAATGAGGATGCCGCCTACCATGATCAGGAACGACAGCGCCAGCATTTTGAGCGTGGGGTGTTTATGGATGAAGTTGCTGATGCGCGGTGCGAACGCGAACATGATGATCATCGCTATGATTACCGCCACGATCATGATCTCCACGTGTTTGGCCAGACCCACGGCCGTGATGATACTGTCGAAGGAAAATACCATGTCGATCAGGATGATCTGACCCACCACGTTCATCAGCGTAGCGCCGCCTTTGGCACCCTTCACCGTCGTTTCTTCCTCGCCTTCCAGCTTGTGGTGGATCTCCAGCGTCGTTTTCACCAGCAGGAAGAGGCCGCCGGCCAGCATGATGAGATCGCGGAGGCTGACACCTTTGCCGAAGATATAAAACAGCGGGTTCACGGCCTTTACGATATAACCGATGCACAGCAGCAGTATCACGCGCACGGCGATGCCGGTGAACATCCAGATGCGGCGAGCCTGGTTCCGTTTGTGTTCCGGCAGGCGGTTCATCACGATGGATACGAAAATAACGTTGTCGATACCCAGCACCACCTCCATGAGGGTGAGCGTCAAAAGGCTGATCAGTGAGTCGAGGGTCAGAAGTTCTTGCATAATGTTATTGGTGTTGAGATAATCCCTGGCAAATTTTCTTCACAATGGTGGGCCCTTCATAAATGAAGCCGGTATATACCTGTACGAGCGAAGCGCCCGCGTCGAGCTTCTCCCGGGCGTCGTCGGCGGTAAAAATGCCGCCTACGGCGATGATGGGGATTGTGCCGCCCGATTTGCGGTGAATGTACCGGATCACTTCGGTGGCTCTTTCCTTTACGGGCAAACCGCTCAGCCCGCCGGCGCCGATCTGTTCCAGTTCCGCCTGCGGCGTTTGCAGGGAACTGCGGCTGATGGTGGTGTTGGTGGCTACGATGCCGGCCAGCCCGGTTTCGGTGACAATTTCAATGATATCGTCGAGCTGTTCGTCCGTCAGGTCCGGCGCGATTTTCAGCAGGATGGGCTTCTGTTTGCTTTTCTGCGTGTTCAGCGTTTGAAGGTGGTGCAGCAGCTGCTTGAGCGGCTCCTTTTCCTGCAGCGCGCGCAGGTTGGGGGTATTGGGCGAGCTCACGTTCACCACGAAATAATCCACCCCGTCGAACAACGCATGGAAACACTTTTCATAGTCGCTGATCGCCTCTTCGTTGGGCGTTACCTTGTTTTTGCCGATGTTGCCGCCGACGATGATATGGGTGCGGCGTTTCTGCAACCGCTTGGCCGCCGCTCTGGCACCTTCGTTGTTAAAGCCCATCCGGTTGATGAGCGCCTGGTCCGCCGGCAGGCGGAACAGCCTGGGCCGGTCGTTGCCGGGCTGGGGAAGGGGGGTGACGGTGCCGATTTCCACGAACCCGAAACCAAGGTGCGCCAGCTCGTCGAGATACTTCGCGTCTTTATCGAACCCCGCCGCCAGTCCAACGGGATTGGGGAAACGAAGGCCCCATAAAGTCCGTTCGAGCCCGGTGTTTTTCGGTTGACAGAAAGCGTCGAGCAGGTTTTTGCCGAACGGCAGCGCGTTGATGATCTTTAAGCCCCGCATCACGCTGTGGTGGATGCTTTCAGGAGCAAAGCCGAAGAGTATTTTTCTTATAAAACCGTACATGTAGGGGCAAAGATATAAAATCAGGGCCTATTTGGTTAATCAGCTGCAGCCGCCTAATTTTGCCAGCGTTGTAACATGCTGGACCTCCGCACTTTTGAAAGGCTCTTTAAGGAGCACCACCCGCACTGCATCGCCTTCGCCGTTCATTATACCGGCGACCCCCACGATGCGGAAGAAGTGGTGCAGCTCGTGTTTGCCCAGTTGTGGGAAAAGCGGGCCACCCTGGCAATCACCGGGTCGGAGCGTTCCTATCTTTTTACAGCCATCCGTAACACCGCCATCAGCCAGTGGCGCAAACAATCCGTGCGCAGCGAAAAGGAAACGTCGTTCGGGCAGATGCAGGAAGTGGAGGTGCATTTATCGCTGCAGGCCAAAGAGCTTGAAAAAAGGCTGGAGCAGGCGCTCGTCAAATTGCCGGAGCGCTGCCGCGAGGTGTTTTTGCTGAGCCGGCGGCAGCAGCTGAAATATGCCGAGATCGCGGCGGTGATGGATATTTCCGTAAAAACTGTTGAGAACCAGATGGGTAAGGCGCTCAAAATACTCCACCAGGAGCTGAAAGAGTACCTCCACCTGTTTTTATGAGATACCGGATAGGGGGAGCGGGCAGCGGCCTGCGTCATCTATCCGGAAAACTGATTAACTATTACAACTGTACATGAGCAATTTGCAACCAGATGAGGCATTATATTCCCTGCTATGCAAGTATCTGCTGAATGAAGCGGATGCTGTTGAGCGGCAATGGGTAGACGCCTGGCGCATGGAACAGCCTGTAAATGAAGGCGTGCTCGACGGGATTCGCCAGGTGCTGGAAGCGTCCGCAGCGGCCGCCGTCCATCCCGGCATCGGGACCGATGCCAGTTGGGAACGCCTGAAAGCAAATATCACCGCCGGGGAGGAAAGCCATGTGGTGCCCATTCGCCGCTCTTTTCCCTGGCTCCGCATAGCCGCCGTGCTGCTGGTGGCCCTGGGCGCGGCATTCTGGCTCTGGCCCCGCCAGCCGCAAAAGGAAGTGACCTACGCCGGCGGGCAGCAGGCCGTGCTGGAAGATGGCAGCCGGGTGGCCCTTCAATCCAACGCAGACCTCAAACTGGCGGGCGGCTTCGGGAAAAAGGAGCGCCGCGTACGGCTAACGGGCAAAGCGCTGTTTAATGTGGAGCAGGACCCCGAAGCGCCCTTTGTAGTGGAAGTGGACCAGGCCGAAATCAAGGTGCTGGGCACGGAATTTACAGTGGAATACGGTCCGCAGACCGGCCTCACCGTGCATGTGAACAGCGGGAAAGTACTGGTCACCGACCGCCGGCATGGCGACAGCGCCGTGCTTACGCCCGGGATGATGCTGCGGCGGGAAGCGCAGGAAACGGACTTTTCCGTCGCGGAAAATATAATCAACTTGTCCAGCAAACAATTAGTGTTCCGTAATGTACCTTTACACAAAGTGCTGGCTGCCGTGGAAGCCGTGTATGATGTAGACGTGAATGTAGCGGACAGCGCACTTTTACAAAAGGAGATCACTGCCAATTTTGAAAATGAGTCGATTGAGAACGTGATGGCCGCCATCAGTTACATGACCAATTCTCAAGCCGAAAAAACCGGGCAGCAGCAGTTTTCCATTAAATAACGGACCTAACTAAAAAATTTACGAATGTCGTTGGCGAGGACGCTCCTGCCGGGCCTGATCATCGTATTGATCCCCATGCAGGTATTTGCCTGGAACTGGCGCACCAAGATTTCACTGTCACTTAACAACCAACCCCTCTCTGCTGCCTGCGAATTGATAGAAAAGGAATACGGCATTCACTTTTCCTACAGCCGCGATGTAGTGAGCATGACCCGGCGTGTGTCCGTCAACGTAAAAGACATGCCCCTTCGCCGGGTGCTCGACCTCCTTTTCGACGACAGCAACATCCAGTACAAACGCATCGGCGACCAGCTGGTGCTCGCCTTTAAACACGCTGCCACCCGCACCATCAACGGTTTCGTGGAAGACGCCCTCACCGGCGAAAAGCTCATCGGCGCCACCGTGTACATGCCCCACCTGCACACAGGCACCACCACCAACCAGTACGGATTTTTCAGCCTCACCACGGCCAAAGACACCGGTACCCTGCACGTTTCCTACATCGGATACAACGCAGGCGCGGCGCAGCTGAAAGACAAAGAGAACCGCCTCGTCAACATCAAATTATCGCCCTCCAACACATTACAGGAAGTGGAGGTGACGGACAACCTCCCGAAGCTCCAGGAGCAAACGCAGATGAGCAAGCTCAACCTCGCCATCTCGCAAACCAAAACCATGCCCCGCATGCTCGGAGAGGCCGACGTACTGCGCACCATCCAGGCCATGCCCGGCGTGAGCGGCGGTGCGGACGGCTCCAGCGGTATTCACGTGCGCGGCGGCAGTCCCGATCAGAACCTCATCCTGCTCGACGGAACGCCCGTGTACAACGCCACCCATGCGTTCGGCATTTTTTCCGTGTTCAACCCGGACATGGTCAAGAACGTGGAGCTCTACAAAGGCGCTTTCCCCGCCCGCTACGGCGGCCGGCTCTCGTCCGTGGTCGATATCTCGATGAAAGACGGCGATATGTACGAGTATCACGGCGAAATATCGCTGGGCCTGCTGGCGTCGAAGTTTATGGTCGAAGGCCCCATCGATAAAGGGAAAACCTCTTTCATCGTGACGGCCCGCCGCACGTATGCAGACCTCATCCTGCAAGACGTTGCGCATAAGCAGTTCAACCTCGGCGAGGAAGGCGAATTCTGGCTGTATTTCTTCGACGGCAACGCCAAGATCAATCACATCTTTTCTCCCAAAGACCGGGTGTACCTGAGCGCCTACGGCGGGAAAGACCACCTGACGGTAGACCGCAACCACCAGTTCGACAGCATCAACGGCACCCCCAAGCGATACCACGAAGAAATGCGCTTCCGCCTCGGCTGGGGCAACCAGGCATACGCCCTCCGCTGGAACCATATTTTCAGTCCCCGGTTGTTTTCCAATACCACGCTCAATTATTCGCAGTTTTATTTTAACACAGACTACCAGTACAAATACACGGCGATCGATACGCCGCTGCGGGAATCCGACAACATGAAGGGCCGCTACTTCTCGAAAGTGCAGAATACGGGCGGCAAAATAGATTTCGATTACCGTCCCAATCCCGAGCACGCCGTACGCTTCGGTTTGCAGGCTACTTACAATATTTTCCAGCCCGGTATTCTGCGGTTCAACAATGTGTCTGACGACCGGCAGCTGATCGACACCTCCTTCAACGACGAAACCTCCGGCGGGCTCGAACTGGCCGTGTACGCGGAAGACGACTGGAAAATCGGCAACTCCGTGCACCTGAACCTCGGGTTGCACGCTTCGTCCTTCATTGTGCCCGGCCGGGTGTATGGCTCGCTGCAGCCGAGGATGGGCTTTCGCATCCTGCTGCCGCAGCGGTGGGCGCTGAAAATGTCGCACACGGTGATGACGCAGTACCTGCACCTGCTCACCAACAGCGCTACGTATATGCCCACGGATCTGTGGGTGGCCGCAACAGACAAGGTGCCGCCCATGCATGCCAACCAGGTGGCACTGGGCCTGGCTAAAACCACGCAGACCGGGATGTATGAAATGTCGGTGGAAGGGTATTACAAGGAAATGAAAAACGTGATCGAGTACAACGAGCTCTCCAACGATTTTCAATCCGCCACCCCCAGCTGGGAAAACAACGTGGTGATCGGTAGGGGCTGGAGCTATGGCGGCGAAGTGATGCTGCAGAAAAAGAAGGGCGATTTCAGGGGCTGGATTGGTTATACGCTCGCCTGGGCCGACCGGCAGTTCCCCACCGTCAACCAGGGTAAGAAATTCCCTTACAAATACGACCGGCGGCACGATGTGGAGATCGTGCTCACGCAGCGCCTCGGCAAACGCTGGGAACTGTCTGCCCAATGGCAGTACTCTACCGGCGCGCCGCTGTCTTTACCCGTAGGCAGTTACGAGCAGCAGGAAGAGCCTTCTCCGCACACGCCCGGCGGCGGCCCGCCCAATGAAATCGACATCGTGGGCAACCGCAACATGCTGCGCATGCAGGACGTGCACCGTCTCGACATCGGCGCCACGCACGTGAAGCAGCGGAAGAAAACGCGGTACACGCTGAACATCAGCCTGTACAATACCTACAACCAGAAGAACCCGTTTTTTTATTACTATAAACGCGACGATGCCGGGAAGCGGGAGCTCACCATGCTGAGCATTTTGCCGATACTGCCCAGCGTCACGTACGCGATCAGATTTTAAGAAAAATGGATCTCATCATGAAGAAAATAGCAGCATTCACAGGGGCCGTTTTACTGTTCGCAGCCTGCGAGAAGAGCGTGCACATCCCCATTCCTTACGATGGGGACAAGATTGTGGTGAACAGCCTGATGCAGCCGGACAGTGTGCTGTACATTCGCGTTACCCGTTCGCAGCCGCCCGGCGCCAGCAGTTTCCCGGCCATCAGCGATGCCGGCGTAACGGTAAAGGCGGGCGATGTGGAAGTACCCGTGCAATGGCAGGAAATCGGGGGAAAGGGGTATTTCGTTTCAACACGGCCCGTTTCCGCGGCGCTGCGGTACAGCATCCAGGTGTCTGCCGGCGGGCTCGATACCGTGCGGGCGGCGGACACATTGCCGCGCCGCCCCGTACTGGCCGATCCGTTCGCGCAGGTGTTGGGCAACCGTGTGAAGTTTACGCTGAAAGATGTACGGGGGAAAGATTTTTACCGCTTCCGGCTTTACGCCGGCGAAATGAACGCCGCCCGGCAGATTGTGCCGGTGAGACGGCTGCGTTACCGGTTCGATCCCTCTTACAATAACAGTTTTACCGACCTGATCACCAACAATTACCTCGAAAGCACCCTCATCCCCGACGATCGTTTCGACGGCCGCGATATCACCATCGTCATGCAAACAGAAAGGGTGAGCCAGCCCGGCGATTTTCTGGTGCTGGAAGTAACCGGTCTCACCTGGCACAGCTGGCAGTATCTTAAAACGCTGGAGCTGCAGAATGCCAACGAAGGCAACCTGCTGGTGGAGCAGAATCGCGTGCACACCAATGTGGCCGGGGGCTACGGCATATTCGCCGGGGTGAACGCCGCACATTTGAACATCGAGATCAAATAAGGCCTAAAATCCTTAAATTTGATTACACCAAAAAAAGGAGCCATCATGCAGGACGCATATATAGTAGCAGGATTCAGAACAGCGGTCACGAAATCGAAGAAAGGCGGGTTCCGTTTTTACCGTCCGGACGATCTGGCAGTAGACGTGATCACCGGTTTGCTCAAAACCATCCCGCAACTGGAACCGAACAGGGTGGACGACCTGATTGTGGGCAATGCGGTGCCGGAAGCGGAGCAGGGCCTGCAGATCGGGCGCATGATTTCCGTGCGCGCATTGGGCATCGAGGTGCCCGGCATGACGGTGAACCGTTACTGCGCCTCCGGCCTCGAAACCATCGGCATCGCCACCGCCAAAATACAAACCGGCCAGGCGCATTGCATCATTGCAGGCGGTACCGAAAGCATGAGCCTCGTGCCCGTGGCTGGCTGGAAAACAGTGCCTGCCTACAGCGTGGCTTCCACCACACCGGATTATTACCTCAGCATGGGCAATACCGCCGAAGCAGTGGCAAAAGAGTTTTCCGTGAGCCGCGAGCAGCAGGACGAATTTTCTTTCCGCTCCCATCAGCGCGCCATCAACGCCATCCAGAACGGTTACTTCAAAGGAGGCATTTTGCCCATTAACGTGGAGGAAGTTTATCTCAACGAAAAAGGAAAAAAACAGACCCGCAGTTTTGTGGTGGATACCGACGAAGGGCCGCGCCACGACACGTCGCTCGAAGTACTGGCCAAACTCAAGCCCGTATTCGCCGCCGGCGGAACGGTAACGGCCGGTAACTCTTCGCAGACCAGCGACGGCGCCGCATTTGTAGTAGTGATGAGCGAAAAGATGATGAAAGAACTGAACCTGCAGCCCATCGGGCGGCTGGTTTCCTGCGTGAGCGCAGGCGTGCATCCGCGCATCATGGGCATCGGCCCGGTGGCCGCGGTACCCAAGGCATTGCAGGTAGCCGGCAAAACCTTGAACGACATCGACCTGGTGGAGCTCAACGAAGCCTTTGCCTCCCAGTCCGTAGCCGTTATCCGCGAGCTCGGCCTCGACCCCGAAAAAGTGAATATCAACGGCGGCGCCATCGCCCTCGGCCACCCGCTCGGCTGCACCGGCGCGAAGCTTACCATCCAGTTGCTGCAGGACATGAAGCGGCTGAACAAGAAGTACGGCATCGTAACAGCCTGCGTTGGCGGCGGACAAGGCATCGCCGGGGTGATCGAGAATCTGGCATAACTATGAATGTATCTGCATACGAAGGGCGCGCCACGAGGTGCGCCCTTTTTGTTTCCGGCCGCGCAGTTTTGCGAAATGCCCGCCATACGGTTTCGGTATGACAGCTCGTTTAAGATAGTGCGGATGCGCTCATCTGGCGGGCGCTATCCGGCAAATGCGGACCAGGGTGCCGGCATCATGCTGCCACGACAGCGGGCTGTATAGCGCTCATAATCACCCGGTTGCGTGAATGTTTGTTATTTCAGCCGCCGGAACGTACATTTCATATAAAATAATATGATTGAATTAAACTTTTTACTAATTTGCTTCCGGAAAACCGCTATTATCCTGCCCTGACAGGGTAACAGCTCCTAAAACCGTATCCCACATGGACCGTAGAGACTTCCTAACACTAGCCCCCTCCCGCAAAAAAGCGTCGAAAACGACGGCTGCCAGAACTTATTCCGGCCTTGCGCCTTACACCGGCGAATGGGGAACGGCACAGGTGGTGCATTTGCTGAAACGGGCCATGTTCGGCGCGGCTCCGGCAGATGTGAAGCACTTCAGCGCCATGTCGATGGACCAGGCGGTGAACGCCCTGATCCAGAACAATACCGTTACGCCCGCACCGCCGGTGAATAATTACAGTCAGGGCGCGCCGGACAGTACGGGTGTTGCGCCCGGCGCCACGTGGGTGACCGCACCGGAAGGAGATGAAGACCTGAACAACGACCGGCGCTCGTCCTACAAAGCATGGTGGACCGGTGTGATGCTCAACCAGCAACGCACCATTCACGAAAAGCTGGTGCTCTTCTGGCACAACCATTGGGCAACGGAAACGCAAACCATCGGGGATGCGCGCTTCATGTACCTGCACAACGCGACGCTCCGGCAATACGCGCTCGGCAACTTCAGGGCCATGGCCAAAGCCATTACCCTCGATCCCGCCATGCTCGTGTATCTCAACGGATACCTCAACGAAAAAACAGCGGCCGACGAAAACTATGCGCGCGAACTGCTGGAACTGTTCACCTGCGGCAAAGGGCCCGATTCGCAGTACCAGGAAGAAGATGTGCGCGCCGGGGCACACGTGCTCACCGGCTATAAGGTAGACAAAGTGAACATCCGTTCTTACTTCGATCCCAGCAAACACGATATCACCAACAAGCAGTTTTCATCCTGGTTTTCCAACAAGGTGATCAGCGGGAAAACAGGCGAGATGGGCGCTACCGAGCTCGACGATATGCTGCAGATTATTTTCGCGCAGCACGAAGTGGCGAAGTTCATCTGCCGGAAATTTTACCAATTCTTTATCTACTACGAAATAGACGACGCTACCGAAACGAATGTGATCGAGCCGCTCGCCAAAATATTCCGCGACGCGAATTATGAAATAAAATCGTTGCTGCTGGCGCTGTTCAAATGCGAGCATTTTTATGATCCGCTGAATATGAGTTGTCTGATCAAAAGCCCGGTCGATTTCACCGTGGGCCTTTGCCGCGAGTTCGGCGTAACGGTGGCGCCGGCGGCCGACTACGCCAACGCATATCCGCAATGGCGGGCCCTGCAAAGCGCCGCGGGCCGGCAGCAGCAGAATATCGGCGATCCGCCGGGCGTTTCCGGCTGGGAGGCGTATTACCTCGCTCCGCAGTTTCACGAGCTCTGGATCAATACCGATACACTGCCCCAACGGAATATGTTTGCGGACCAGATGATCGGCAACGGCTTCCGTGGCTTGCGCATTGATCCGATTGCCTTCGCGGAACAATTGTCTGACCCCTCCAACCCCGTGCTGCTCGTGCGGGATTCGCTCGATATCCTGTACAGGATGGGCGTGAGCGATACAACCAAAAGTTTCCTGAAAGACAATATCCTCCTCGGCGGCACAGAACAGGATTATTACTGGACGCAGGCCTGGAACGTGTACAAGGCGGACACGTCCAACGCAGCCAACAAAGCCATTGTGGTGCAGCACCTCCGTGCCTTGTACAAATACATCATGAACCTGTCTGAATACCATTTAGCCTGATCACGCTGAAAACCTATTTATGAAACGTAGAGACTTCCTCAAATATACCGCGCCGGCAGCCATCCTGCCTTCCTTCATCAACGGTTTTTCCGTGAAGGCGTTCGGCGCGTCGCCTTTGCTGGCGGCCCTGCAGGGCGCAGCCGAAGAAAACGACCACGTGCTCGTGATGATTCAGCTGAACGGCGGCAACGACGGGCTCAACATGGTGATCCCGCGCGATCAGTACGGCAAATACCAGGCTGCGCGCACCAACATCGCCATTCCCGAAGGCCGTGTGCTGGCGCTCGCCGGGCAAACCAAAACCGGCCTGCACCCCGCCATGACAGGCATCCGCGATCTGTATAACGACGGGCATGTGGGCATCATCCACAGCGTGGGCTACCCTTCGCCCAACTTCTCGCATTTCCGCGCTACCGACATCTGGCTCACCGGTTCAGACGCCAACGAAGTACTGCCCACGGGCTGGGGCGGCCGTTACCTCGAAACGCAGTATCCCGGCTTCCCGGTAGGCTACCCGAATGCCGAAATGCCCGACCCGCTGGCCATCCAGATCGGCTCCGTAGTGTCGCCCGCATTCCAGGGAACAGACGTGAACATGGGCATGGCCGTGACCAGCGCCACCGATTTTTATAACCTGCTCAACGGGGTGGAAGACCCCGTGCCCAACACCAAAGCGGGCAAGGAGCTGAAATATATCCGCCTCATCCAGAAACAAACCAACCGCTTTGCAGACGCCATCAAGCTGGCCGCTTCGAAAGTGACCAACCAGGGCGCTTACCCGGCCAACAACCACCTGGCCGAACAATTGAAAATTGTGGCGCGTCTCGTGGCCGGCGGGCTTAAAACTCGCCTGTACATGGTGAGCATCGGCGGGTTCGATACACATGCCAGCCAAACCAACAGCGGCGATACCACCACGGGCACGCACGCCAAACTGCTGGGCGACGTGTCTTCCGCCGTAAAAGCTTTCATGGACGATCTGAAAGGCCTCAAGAAATCGCAGCGCGTGGTGGGGATGACCTTTTCCGAGTTCGGCCGCCGCATCCGCTCCAACGGCAGCATGGGCACCGACCACGGCGCCAGCGCTCCCATGATCATCTTCGGCGACTATGTGAACCAGCAGGTGCTCGGCAATACGCCCACCATGCCGGATTCTGCCGGGGCTTCAGACAACGTGCCCATGCAATACGATTTCCGTTCCGTATATGCGTCGCTGTTAGAGCAATGGTTCTGCGTGAAAAGCACCGACCTCAATCATATCATGCTCCGCAACTACCAGAGCCTCCCGCTCGTCAACGGGCTGGCCTGCGGCGTGATCACCAACATACCCGGCATCAACGACGGGCTGCAGTTCATCACCAACTATCCCAATCCTTTCTCCGCCAAAACCACCATCGCCTACAAATCCAAAGGCGGGCACACCATGATACAGGTGTTCGACACCATGGGCCGCCTCATCAGCACACCGGTAGATAAAGTGCATGCGGCAGGCGACTACACCATCCAGTTCGACGGCGAACGCCTCGCCAACGGCGTGTATTACGCCCGCCTGCAAAACGGCGTTATCCAGCAGGTGAGGAGTATGCTGAAAGTGAGATAGGCCACCGCCGGAACGGCAACGATGAATAGCGCAGCGCAACAGGGCCTCGCTGGAACAATGCTTCCGCAACAATGTTGCAATCCTTCGATTTTACGTATCTTTGCTTTCTAAACCAGGCCGGTGAAGAAGCTTTTTCAGCAAATAGGAGCCATTTTACTGCTGGGCGTGTTTTGTTTATACATTACGCCCAGGGATTATGTGCACCATTTTGTGGGGCACGAAGACACCGTTGACGAAGCCTGTAACCTGGTGTATACGGACGGGCCTGTGCTCTCCGGCCAGCACCAGCACTGCGAATGGCTGCACTGGGAAGTGGAAGCGTACCTTCCCGCATACCACGCCGCCATTCCTGCCGCGCCGCACGACTATGCAGTGATCAGCCAGGCGCTGCCGCTGCACATTTTTTCATACCCCGCCTATTATTTTTCCCTGCGCGCTCCCCCGCAGGCTTAGCCCCTTCTCATCCGGTATTTTATCTGATTTTATTGCCGGCAGCGCAGGCTGCCAATGATTTTCCGTACACATGCAAGTGATTAAAAAGTTCGCATGGGCGGCAGTGTTGATGCAATTGATGTTTGCAGCGGCCGCCAGCGCGCAATGCACCATCCGCTTAAGCGGAACGGTTACCGACAGTGAAACGAAACAGCCGCTGCCGGGCGCCACCATCGTGCTCAAAGAAAACGGGCTCGCCGTGAAAAGCGACGATAAGGGCGTTTACCGGCTGGAAGGGCTTTGCCCGGGTTTCTACACCCTTCACATCAGCCACATCGGCTGCCTGCCGGTGGAAGTAACCTGGCAGGTGAGCGCGGACGAACGCCGCAACATCGCCTTACCGCACAGCGTCACCCAACTGCAGGAAGTGGCCGTTACCGGTCATGCGGCGAAGGAGGTGACCACGGCGCCCGTGGAATCCCTCAGTGGAAAGGAACTGGAAAAAACGAGGGGGCTCACCCTCGGGGAAGCGCTCAAAAAAGTAAACGGTGTGACCTCGCTCACCACAGGGCCGAACGTATCAAAACCGGTGATCAACGGTCTCCATAGCAACCGCGTGCTGATTCTTAACAACGGCATCCGCCAGGAAGGCCAGCAATGGGGCTCGGAACATGCGCCCGAAGTGGACCCGTTCCTGGCCAATAAAATGGTGGTGATCAAAGGCGCGGGCGCGCTGCGCTATGGTGGCGACGCCATCGGCGGGGTAGTGCTCGTGGAACCGAAAGCGCTGCCCGTAACACCAGGCCTCGGCGGGGAGGTGAACCTGGCCGGCTTTTCCAACAACAGGCTCGGCGCCGTATCCGCCATCATTGAGCAGCAGGTGCCGAAACTGCCGGCCCTCAGCTGGCGCCTGCAGGGTACGCTGCGCAAAGGCGGCAACGTCAAAACACCGGATTACTGGCTCGACAATACCGGCGTGGAAGAATACAACTTCTCCGGCGCCATCGGATGGAAAAAACCGAAGTACGGCGTGGAACTGTTTTACAGCCAGTTCAACACCAACCTCGGCGTGTTCGAAGGCTCCCATATCGGCAACCGCGAAGACCTCGACAATGTGATCAAACAGCAGCGCCCGCTGCCGGAGTTCACCGAAGGGTTTTCGTACGATATCAGGAGGCCCTACCAGCATGTGGAGCACGAGCTCTTCAAAATCAAAAGTTACCTGAACACGGGCAAAGCCGGCCGTCTGAATCTCGTGCTGGCCCGCCAGTTCAACTACCGCGATGAGCTGGACCGGAAATCCGCCCTGTCTGTCAACAAAATGAACCTGAACCTCACCACATACAACGCCGAGCTGCTTTGGGATCATTTCAGCTGGAAGGGGCTGCGCGGCACCATCGGCGCCACCGGTACCTACCAGGATAACAGCTACCGGAGCAGGCTTTTCATCCCGAATTACCAGAGCCTGCAATGGGGGGCGTTCTGGACGGAGAAGTGGGAAAGCGCCAACCAGCAATGGCTGGTGGAAGGGGGCATCCGCTACGACAACAAGCGGTATTACAACCTGGGCGACAACGCGGGTGCGATCCAATATCCCGAACAGGATTATGCCAGCATATCCGGCTCGCTCGGCGCGCAATACCGCGTCACCGAAAGCTTTCACGTATCCGTGAATGCCGCACGCGCCTGGCGGCCGCCAGGCGTGAACGAACTGTACGCCACCGGCCTTCACCATGGCGCAGCGGTGTATGTAGACGGGGACCCCTACCTGAAACCCGAAAACGCGGCTAAGTTCAATACCACCCTGCATTACGATATCAGCGACAAGCTGGAAGCAGACGTGAACCTGTATTACAACTACATCCGCGACTTCATTTTCCAGCAGCCGACAGACAGTATCGTAGTCACCATCCGTGGTGTGTTCCCATATACGTTTTACCGCCAGTCCGACGTGTCCATGAAAGGTATGGACGCGCAGGTGCGCTGGCAGTTTCTCCCGAAATGGCAGCTCACTTCCAAAGCCTCCATCCTGCGGGCCTACAACGAAACCGACAACGACTGGCTGATCAACATGCCGGCAGACCGGTTCGAGAACGAACTGAGCTTTTCACCGGGTAACTATAAAGCGTTCAGGGAAAATTATATATCCGTTAGCGTTAGTAACGTGCTGAAACAGACGCGCACGCCCGCCAACCTGGAAGACAAAAGCGAACCCCGCGGCCAGGACCTGATGGCGCCGCCCTCCGGTTATACGCTGGTGGGTTTGGAAGCCGGGAGTACGGTACAATTCGGGAAGCAGCCCGTATCATTCATTCTCGGCGCCGCCAACCTGCTGAACACGCGGTACCGCGATTACCTGAACTTCTTCCGCTACTTCGCGGACGAACCGGGAAGGAACATTTATCTCAAAGTAAAGATGCCCCTCCGGTTCGGAAGGAAAGCATCTATTTAAAACATTATAACCGAAAATTAGTATGAAAAAGAACCTTCGACTGACTGTATTTGCCGCTGCCGCCGCACTGTTATTTGCCGCCTGCAAAAAGGAAAAGAACGAAACACCGACCGAGAACGCCAATGAAGAAATTACGACGGTGAAGCTCACGTTCACCAACGCCGCCAATGCCGCCGATAAGGTGGTGGCCACCTGGAAAGACCTCACGGGCAACCCGGTGATCGACAAGGTGACCCTCAAGGCCAACACCACTTACAACCTTTCCACCGAACTGTTCGACGAGCGCAAGAACCCGGCCGATACCATCACGAACGAAATTGAAGAGGAAGCGGACGAGCATCGCCTGTTTCACCTCTTTTTCAGCAAAGCCAACGCCAACGTGGCCGATTCGCTGAACACGGTAGCCACCGTAACACCGCTCGATAAAGACGGGCATAATTTGCCCATTGGCCTGGAAGTAAGCGTGGCCACCAAAGGTGCGTTTACCGGTTACCTGCGCATGGTGGTAAGGCATCAGCCCGGCAACAAAAACGGCTCTTACGGCCCCGGCACCACCGACGTGCTCACGGAGTTTCCGCTGGAGATCAAATAATTTCCTGAGAACCCGGAATAAAAAAGGGACTGCCAATGATTTGGCAGTCCTTTTTTATGCGTGAGCAGGAGTAAAAAGCGGGCCGACAGTTGGCCCGGGAGCAGGTTAATCGTCGCCGGCCTGCAGCCCTTCCTGGTCGCCCACCACCACCAGTTTGAACGGCTTGCTGCCAACGGGGATGGCGCTCAGCTCGCGAAGGGTGGCCGCTTCGAACATTTTTACATGGCCCGCGGCCTGGTCCGTCACATACACGCACCTGCGCGATACGGCGAAGTAAGGTTTCTGCGCGGCCGTTGCGCCGGCGGGAATGGCAGCTGTAATTTTTCCTTCCTTCTTCAGCTGCGTGCTGCCGGCGTCGAATATTTTCAGCGTACCGTCGGTGAGCAGTACGTAAAGATTTTTGCCTTCCTCATCCAGCATGTACTGGTGAATGTTGCTGTTCTCATTTTTCAGCACCGGTGTGATTTTTTTCGCGACGGGGTCGATTTTATAGAGCCCGAGCGACACGAATCCGAAAAAGTGCGGCAATGCTTTATTGCCCAGCACGGTGCCAATCCAGGCCGTACCGAAATCGGCGGGATAGGGAACGAGCGACTGCGCTCCGTTTTGCGCTACCAGCAGGATGCCGTCGGGGCTGCCGAAGGCCGCCGTTTTGCCGTTGCCTGCATCACCGTGGATGCCTTTCGTGGCGACGGTGGACTGGTGCAGCACCGTACCGAAACGATCGATGATTTGAACCCTTTCCGGTAGCGTGCCGGTTACGGAGCCGTCTTTTTGTGTGACTGCAATGGTCTGGTCGTCGAAAATGACCATTGCGCCGTGGTGAGGTGTGGCTACCGGCAATACTTTGCCGCCCGCACCTTCCAGTTCGCCGTCTTTAAACAGGCTGATGCTGCCCGTGCCATCGTTGAAAATCGCGTTAAGGCCGTTGTGCCCGTAGAAGTGGGTGGGACCCGCTTCCGTAAACTTTTGCGCCGCCATTTCAGCGGTGTGGACATGCAGGTGGCCGCCATGTTTTTCAATACCGGAATTGAAAAACTCAACCGTGTTGGCAGATCTGCTGAGAACGGCCGCAAACAGGCCGGTACTGGTGGCATACAGGGCGGGCTGGGCAGCTTTCACGGGGAATACCGTGGTTTTCCTGGAGAGTGGCTCCACTACCGTGATCTGGGCTTTGTCTACGTCAGACACTACCAGGCGGAGGTAGGCCGCTTCGGGTTGAACAGGGTCAGCAGGTTTGTCGTTCTTCCGGCAGCCTGCTATAATCAATGCCAGGCCCAGCGCGGGAATCATTAATCTTTTCATGTTGTTAGATTATTTTAAGTGCAACTAAGTTGCAAATCTATATATTTGCATCGATGTTGCAAATAGTGGGTTGAGGCTTTTTTAAAGCACAGGGTGTACCGGTCATACCGGATTAAGGCATGCGGCACACGTTTTCATAACCGTTCAAATAATCAGGAAAGAAAAAAGTAACCGGGAAGAATTATATTTGTTAGTTGTTGCATCGTTAACAGGGAAACCTGTTTCAACATATTGAAATGTACTAAAGATGATCTGACATACTGCTCAGATTTTGGATGAAAAGCAAAAAGGGCCGTTTTTACGGCCCTTGATCAACAAACTATCTTTATGTCTTTTTAATGTGAATGCCCTGCCGGATGCGGATGGGAGTGTTCACCATGCTTATGAACCGTGTCCGGCAGGCGCTCCGTCTCTTCGTCATAGTATACGAAGAAATACAGGTAAATAGTGCGTGAAATGCGCATCAACCAGGGTTGTACCAGTACCAATATCACCCCGTTCACCGCCAGCCAGTAAAAAATACTGTTATCCCGCCAGGAGATCCCGAAAAAGAACCAGTACCAGATCAGGTTGAATACAGACAGGGCTACGGAAAGTGCGTAGCTGACATAACCCGTTCCGAACCAGAAGCCGGTCTCGAGCTCGAATTGCTGGTTGCACACGGGGCAGCGTTCGTGCATGTCGAAGATTTTCGAAAAGCGCCAGTGGAACGGGTTCTTGGTGCGGTACATGTTACCCTTCCGGCACCGGGGGCATTTCATCTTCAGGATGCTGAGAAAATAATTCGGTCTTTTTGCCATGGTATCGCAAAGGTACATTTTTTCCACGGGGCTGTCGCCGGCCAGCCGGTTGTGCCGGCTCAAGTGTTTTGCGCTCAAGCTCATCCGGCGGGCGCTGTGGTGTGCATATAGTCCCGCCCTGCCTCATCAGGCCGGTTGTGCTGATTCCTGCGTTTTACGCTCACCAATCTGCTGGCGCCACATGGCGTAATAGAGTCCTTTTTCCTCGAGCAGGGCATGGTGCGCCCCGGTTTCCACGATGCGGCCTTTTTCGAGCACGTAAATACGGTCTGCGTGCATGATGGTAGACAGCCGGTGGGCGATCATCACGGTAATATGTTCTTTGCTGGAAGTAACGTTTCTCACGGTCTGGGTGATTTCCTCCTCCGTGATGGAGTCGAGGGCGGAAGTAGCCTCATCGAACACCAGCAGCCTCGGGTGGCGCAGCAGCGCCCGTGCGATGGAGAGGCGCTGTTTTTCCCCGCCGGATATTTTGATGCCGCCTTCGCCGATCACCGTATCGACCCCCTTCTCCGCACGCGCCAGCAGGCTGTAGCAGGCGGCTCTTTGCAGGGCGCTCATCAGTTCCTCGTCGGTTGCACGCGGATTCACGAACAGGAGATTTTCGCGGATGGTGCCGGAAAACAGCTGCGTGTCCTGCGTCACGAAACCGATCTGATGGCGCAGCTCTTCGATGTCGATGGCGGACGCGTCGATGCCGTTGTAAAGGATACGGCCTTCACCTGCTTTGTACAATCCCACCAGCAATTTCACCAGCGTGGTTTTGCCGCTGCCGGATGGGCCTACAAAGGCGATGCTTTCGCCCATCTTCACGTTGAAGCTAATATCGTCGAGCGCCTTGCCCAGCGCGGTGAGGTGCTTGAAACTGACGTGGTCGAACGCCAGTTCACGGATGCCGGACAGTTTCGGGGGATTATGCGGGGTGGCTTCTACCGGCGTTTGCAGGATGCGCTCGAAATTTCCGAGCGATACTTCGGCCTCGCGGTAGGCAAGAATGATGTTGCCCAGCTCCTGCAGCGGGCCGAACAGGAAGAAGGAGTACAGCTGCAGCGTGAAGATCTGACCGAGGGTGGCCGTGTCCCTATACACCAGGTACAGCAGCAAAAAGAGGATGCTCGACCGCAACAGGTTCACGAATGTGCCCTGCACAAAGGCGATGCTGCGCACGCTCCGCACTTTCTTCAGTTCAAGCAGCAGTATTTTCATGGTGTTGGCGTTGAGCCGGCGTATTTCCTGGTTGGTGAGGCCGAGGCTTTTCACCAGCTCGATGTTGCGCAGCGACTCGGTAGTGGCGCCGGCCAGCACGGTGGTTTCTTTGACGATGCTTTTCTGGATGAACTTGATTTTTTTACTCAGGATGTTCATCAGCCAGCCCAGCAGCACGCTGCCGCCGAAGTATACGAATACGAGCGACCAGTGTACGCGGTAGGCGAATACCATTACGAATACCACGCCCACGAGGGTGGTGAAAAGGATGTTGATGAACTGAGAGATGAACTTCTCGGAGTCGAGGCGCACCTTTTGCAGTACGGCCAGCGTTTCCCCGCTCCGCTGGTCTTCAAACTCCTGGTAAGGCAGCCGCATGGAATGCCGCAGCCCGTCTGTATACATCTGGGCGCCCAGCTTCTGGGTGATGGCGCTCACAAAATAATCCTGGAATGCCTTGGCGATGCGCGATATCATCGCCACGCCAATGGAAGCCAGCAACAGCATCAGCACGCCGTAGAGGTATTCGTTCTGCCCGCGGGGTACTACGGGCTCGCCGGTTTTGTTATAAGAGTGCGGATGGGCGGCAAACTGGTCCACGATCTTTCCGAAGATCCAGGGGTCCATCAGTGAAAAAACCTGGTTGATGGTGGCCAGCAACAATGCCAGCGCGATCAGCCATTTATAATTCCGGAGGTATTTCAGCAACAATTTCATTCGTTCGTGTGGTTTTGGATGGTCGATGGAAGCCGTACGGCAGTATTCTTCCCGCAACGGGGCACGCCGCCGGCTATATCCGGCAAAGTTAGGGTAAAAAGGGCCTGTAACGGTGTTGGAACATCAATTTTAAGCTGTACTTATCACGGTATTTA
>CBFGZV010000052.1:0-29618 GCA_965653365.1 uncultured Chitinophaga sp.
CAAATGGTGCATTCGTTCGTGACCATGATCCTGCAGAACAACGTGGTGGTGGCGCCTAACGAGGGTATGCCGCTGGCCAACAGTTTCGCGGACCTGTGGAAACGCATGAAGCGCATCGGCAGCGCCGACTGGCAAAAACGTTTCGTCAAAAGCATGACGGACTACCTCGACGCCTGCCTTTGGGAGGTGGAAAACCGCATCCAGCACAAAGCGCCGGCCGTGGCCGACTACATCGAGAAACGCCCTTACACCGGCGCCCTTTTTGCGGACATTGAGCTCATTGAAGTACTGGAAAGCATCTATCTGCCGGATGAGGTACGTACCCACGAAACGGTGGTGCAGCTGTCGCTCGCCTGCAACAACGTGGTGTGCTGGGCCAACGATTTGTTTTCGTTCGACAAGGAACGCCGCCAGGGCGACGTGCACAACCTGGTAGTGGTATTAAAGGAAGAAAGGGGGCTTACGCTGGAAGCCGCCATCAACGAAGCCGCCCGTATGCACGATGCGGAAGTGCGGCGCTTCATTTCTCTCAGCGAATCGCTGCCCGCCTTCGGCGAAGAAACGAACGACGAACTGCAGCGCTATATTACCGTGCTGAAAGCATGGATGCGGGCAAATCTGGACTGGAGCTTCGGCGACACGGCGCGCTACCGGATGAACATTACAGAAACAGCCAGCGGTAACTGGGCGATTTCACGCCTTTAAAACAACTGGCCGGAAGGGGCGCTATTTCACCCGGCGCCCCTTCCATTCATAAGAACCGAACTTGCCCAGCCAGCCCGCCGCCACCACATACACGATGTGGAACGGCTGCCCGGGCACAAACCAGGCCAGGAGGTTCAGTTTATTGAAGAAAGCGGCCACAGGGGCGAGGAAAAAGAGCTCGAGCACAATCTTGTAGGCAAGGATACCCAGCAGCCAGGGCCAGAGCAGTGGGTTGAAAATCGCCACCAGCGCCAGCAGCACGAGTATCACGTTCCAGATATACACCAGCACGAGCACCCGGGTGATCCTTTTGTCTTCATACTTGTCTGCCTTCGACGACCAGCGGATGCGCTGCTGCATGAAACCGGACACGGTATCTACCGGCAGCGTGCGCACAATGGCCTCGCGGCTTTTGAGGTACATCACCCCATCGGGGTAGGCGTGATAAATTTTATACATCAACAGCATATCGTCTCCCGAAGCGATCATGTCGATGCCGGTAAAACCGCCCACTTCCTCGAAAGCCGTTTTCTCGTAGGCAAGGTTGGCGCCGTTGCACATGGTGCCTGTTTGCAGGTAGGCCACGGAGCCGGTGATGCCCTGCATGGTCATGAAATCGAGCGACTGCAGCCGCTTGAAAAAGTCATTGTCGTGATGATAGGCTACGGGCGCGGCGATGAAGCGGGGGTGATAGGTTTCGTAAAACTTGACGATGGTTTCGAGCCATTTGGGGCCCATCACGCAGTCTGCGTCCGTTGTTACGATGAGGTGGCCGGAAGCCTGGCTGATAGCCAGTTCGATGGCTTTCTTCTTGTACGAATTGAGCCGTTGCGCTTTGCTGATGTGGTCGCTCATGCGGATGAGGCGCACGTTGTTGGCCGGGAAATATTTCACGACGTCCGGCGTACCGTCGTCAGAAAAATCATCTACCACGATCACCTCGAAAAGGTTGGCCGGATAGCTTTGCTGTTGCAGGGCTTCTAACAGGGGCGGCAGGTTCTTTTCCTCATCGCGGGCGGGGATAATGACGGACACTTTGGTGCTGAAAGTATAGGCGTGAGCAGCGGGGTTGAATGTTTTCAGCCGCCGCCAGCCGTAGCTGTAAGACAGCATCAATATCCCGTATAAAAAAGCGAGTCCTAAAGTAATAATCAATAAAGCATTCATGCGCTTACTAGCTCCTGATATTTTTTCTGATGATAAATCCTAGTTCTTCCGTTAATAGTTGATGTCCTTTTTCCAGTACCAGTATTTTGCAGGGAAACGAACCGTCTGCGAACCGCTCACCGATCGCGGGGGGAATCACCCGGTCGTACCGTCCGAACGCCAGCACGGTATCGATTCCAAACTGCGCGAGCAGTTTCTTACAGCGTTTCACCGAGGGCATCATCCTGCGCATGATGGTCCATACATTGTAGACGAGCAGCCGTTTTTCCGGCTTATCCATTCTGTGGTAAGCGAATTTGTACACACTTTCATTCAGGAACCCCCAACGCCGCCATAAGGTAAGCAACCGGAAAAACACAGCCGGGTGGTGGGTATTGTACGAAAAGATCCTGTTCCCTACTCTGGTTTGTGTGGCGAACATGTGCCAGGGATTGTTTTTGAGACCATCCGGCGCAACCAGTATCAGGTGCTTTACCCGCGAAGCCAGCTGTTCAGTAACGCACAAGGCCAGTCTTCCTCCCATACTATAACCCATAAGGGAGAAGGTTTGTTTGCCGAACTTTTCCAATATTTTTTCTGTGAGCGCCGCCAGGTCCGTTTTCTCCAGCGGCCGGTTCTCCCTCCAGGCGGTGTTTCCGTGAAAGGGCATATCTAACGCGACGATAGTGAATATATTGCCCAAACCAGCTTCCATACAACGAAAGTGCGATGCCCGCTCACCGAATCCGTGGAAGCAGAGCAGCAATTCGTCTCCCTTTCCGGTAACGCTACCGGAAAACTCGCTTTGCTGGTATGAGAGTAAAAATTCCATATCTGTCCCCGAACGGGGGGACAATTTTAAACAACTTTTGCCAATTGCTATAATCTCGGTAAATTACGAGTAGACTAAAATACGCAAGATGGAAACCGCAGTAAACAGCAAAGCTGCCCTCAAAGGTGCAGAGTTCCTCGTGAAAGAGAGTTCGCCTGCAGACATTTTTATCCCGGAAGATTTTTCGGAAGAGCAGGCTATGATCCGTGATATGGCCGAACAATTTGTTGCCAAAGAAGTAACACCGGTGTTGGAGCGACTCGATAAGCTGGAGGAAGGGCTAATGCCTTCCCTGCTGGAGAAGGCCGGTGAACAGGGCCTGCTGGGCGCGGCCTTTCCGGAAGCATACGGCGGGCTGGGAAAAGATTTCATCACCGCCACCCTCATCAATGAAGCGCTCGGCGCGGGGCATTCCTTTTCCGTGGCCATGGCCGCACATACCGGTATCGGCTCCCTGCCTATTCTTTATTTCGGCACCGACGCGCAGAAAGAGAAATACATTCCCAAACTGGCCACCGGCGAAATGAAAGGCGCATACGCCCTTACCGAGCCCAACTCCGGCTCCGACGCACTGAGCGCCAAAACCACCGCCAAACTGACGGCAGACGGGAAACATTACCTGCTCAACGGGCAGAAAATATGGATCACCAATTCCGGCTTTGCGGATGTTTTCACCGTATTCGCGAAAATAGACGGCGACAAGTTCACCGCCTTCATCGTAGATAAAGACACGCCGGGCTTCACGCTGGGTGTGGAAGAACATAAAATGGGGATCAAAGGCTCCTCTACCCGCCAGATCTATTTCCAGGACGCGAAGGTGCCCGCGGAAAATGTACTGGGAGAAATCGGCAAAGGCCACCTGATCGCCTTCAACATTCTCAACATCGGCCGCCTCAAGCTTTGCGCCGCTGCGCAGGGCGGGGCCAAAGGCAGCCTGGACATCACCATCCAGTACGCCAATACCCGCGAACAATTCAAACAACCCATCGCCCGGTTCGGCGCCATCCAGCACAAGCTGGCCGAAATGGCCACCCGCATCTGGGTGTGCGAATCCGCGCTCTACCGCACCGCTCAGCTGATCGATCAGAAAGAACACGAGCTGCTGGCAGAAGGTAAATCACTCGGCGAAGCCTCCCTGGGCGCCGCGGAAGAATATGCCGTTGAATGCGCCATACTGAAAGTGAACGGCTCCGAGGTGCTCGACTATGTAGTGGATGAAGGCGTGCAAGTTCACGGCGGCAACGGGTTCAGCGACGAATATGTGATTTCGAAAGCCTACCGCGATTCCCGCATCAACCGCATCTTCGAAGGCACCAACGAAATCAACCGCCTGCTGACGCTCGACATGACGCTCAAACGCGCCATGAAAGGCCGCCTCGACTTGATGACGCCGGCCACCAACGTCATGAAGGAACTGATGAGCATCCCCGACTTCGGCAGCGACGACGAAGATGCTTTCGCCAAAGAAAAGAAACTCGTCGCTAACATGAAAAAAGCCATCCTCATGGCCGCCGGCGGCGCCGTACAGAAACTGATGATGAAGCTCGACACCGAGCAGGAGATACTGATGAACATCGCAGACATGGCCATCGAAACTTTCGTTTGCGAAAGCGCCCTGCTGCGCCTCATCAAACTCACGGAGCAAAAAGGCGCCGATGCCGTTTCGCTGCAGGCGGACATGGTGCGCACCTACCTCAACGATGCCGCTGACCGCGTCAACAAATCCGGCAAAGACGCCATCAACGGCTTCGCCGAAGGCGACGAACAACGCATGATGCTGCTCGGGCTGAAACGCTTCACCAAAACGGAGCCCTTCAACAGCAAGGAAGCGCGCCGCCGTATTGCCGCCAAACTGATCGCCGACAACCGGTATACGCTTTCGTGAGGAATGACCGCAGCTGATGGAACAGCCACCTTTCCGCACAACTGATCACAGGCAGCCGGTATACGCTTTCGTGAGGAATGATCGCAGCTGATGGAACAGCCACTTTCCGCCAAACTGATCGCCGGCAGCCGGTATACGCTATCGTGAGGAATGACCGCAGCTGATGGAACAGCCACTTTCCGCCAAACTGATCACCGGCAGCCTGTTTACTTTTTGAAGTGCTGATGTGACTGCGGCCGCTGGCCTATCCTGATGGCGAAGCATGGTGATGAGGCTTGTGCAAAGGAGACCGCTCCCGGCGATACTCACCAGTACCGAAAAAATTTTATCCGGCCATGCGCACACGTCCCGCGTGTTCAAATGATGAACGGGCATTGCGATTAGCGGCAAAATGCGATCTTTACAACCGAAAGTTATAAGGTATAACTGCAGGGAACAGGGCTTACCCTGTTCCCTCTTTTTTAGGATTAATACAGAGCGTCTATGATGAAAAGGACAGGAAGCCTGCTGCTGGCGGCTGCACTCGCATTGCAGGTACATGCACAGGATAAGAGTTTTTTACGCCTCACCCAACCCGGCAAACAAAACAACCCCGTTACCGCCACCCGCCAGTTCCTGGTGGGCAGCACCTGCGTCAGCTGCAAGGTGCTCGTGAATGACGAGCCGCAGAAAGTGTACCCTACCGGCGCCTTTGCCATTGAGGTGGAGCTGGAGGAAGGCGACAACGAATTCGAGATCAAATCCATCGGGCCCGATGGCGATTCCAGCGTGCGTATCGTTTCCTTCACCTATAACATACCGCAGGCGCCCAAACCCATCAACACCTTCAATATCGGATACATACAAACGTTCCCGGAAGGCAACCTCATCGTGGCCCCCGGCGACCTTATCAAAATACGCGTGAAAGCCATTCCCGGCGCAACGGTAACAGTAGGCGGCAGCTTCCCGCTCACCGAATTACCTGTGAGCGGTAGCCAGACCATGCCGGGCATTTACCAAGGCACTTATACCGTGCAATGCAACGACCCGCTGATCACCGGCCGCCCGCTGCCCGTTACCCTCAGCGACGGCAGCCAGCAGGTACAGCGCAACACCGTGCACAGTTTCACCCTGCGCGACCCGCAGCAGCAGCCACAGGTGGCCGTCACCACCGGCGATGCGCCCTTCCTCAAATTCGGCCTTGGCGAAGACCGCCTCGGCGGCACCAAAGCGGGCTACCTCGACCCCGGGGTATTTCTCCACCTCACCGGCAAAGTAGGCTCCGATTACAGGGTGAAGCTCGCGAAAAACTTCACGGCCTACATTCCGCAGGAAATGGTAAAGTTATTGCCTCCCGGCGCGTTCCCACCTTCGTCTCTCACAGGCTCCTGGCGGGTTTGGGGCGACGAGAAGTTTGATTACGTAACCGTCGGCCTCACCCAGAAACTGCCTTACCGCTCCACGCAGCAAACGGAGCCCTCGAAGATCATTGTGGACATCTACGGCGCAACCGCCAACACCAACTGGATCTCCCAGCTGGAAAACACGCGCGAGATCAAAAACGTGTACTACGACCAGGTGGAAGACGACATCCTCCGGGTCACCATCGAGCTGAAACACCCGCAGCACTGGGGCCACCAGGTGTACTACAACGGCAACACGCTCACCGTTAAAGTAAAACGGCCACCCACCAAACCCGGCCTGGGCGACCTCACCATCGCCGTAGACGCCGGCCATGGCGGCAGCAACACCGGCGCCCGTGGCCCTACCGGCGTGTACGAAAAAGAAATGTGCCTGGCCGTTGCCATTGCGCTGCAACAGGCCCTCCGCGCGGAAGGCGCACAGGTACTGATGACGCGGGTAAACGATTCATATGTAGATAACAACTACCGCATCCTCTCTTACCGCGACAAAGACCCCGACCTGCTGGTGAGCATCCATCTCAATTCCTCCTCAGACCCCATCCGCATCAAGGGCACCAGCACCTACTATAAACACATCGGCTTCCGGCCGCTGAGCCAGTACATTTATAAACATATGCTGGACCTGGGGCTGAGCGAGTTCGGCAACGTAGGCAGCTTCAACTTTGCGCTGAACAGTCCCACCGAATACCCGAACGTGCTCGTGGAAACCCTCTTTCTCAGCAACCCAGAAGACGAGATGAAAATCCTCGACGCCGGCTTCCGGAAAAACATGGCGGATAAGATCGTATTGGGAATAAAGGATTTCGTGGCGGCGTCTTACGCCAAACCCGGGGAATAGAATGAGTGCCTGGTTGCCGTAATAGCTTGCATTTTCTTCTGGCAACGCCATTGATACGAGTACTCCGCCAGGATATTAAAAAGAAATGGCTCCCGCAGAGGGAGCCATGTAAAATAACCGTGACAGTAAAACCGTTTACGGCATTTCCATATCCAGAACGAATCTTTATAATAGCTTGAAAGTATTTAAACGCGGTGGTGGTTCATGTCTTTGCTGGGGCCGGGGGATAGTCCCGCCATCTGGCAGTGCCGTAAAATTGTAAATTCCTGACAACCTGTGCAATACTCATTAATGGGTATTTTTCTTTCTTTCCCGGCTCCAAACATTATCCTACCATATTAGTAGATTAATGACTATCTTTGCCAGCGCAATCAGCAGTTGTTTATTTCGTATCTTTAATGCTAAACGTTGATTCATACGCAATTAGGAAATATTCCCTGCCGCCGGCCCCGCCGTTGTAATTGGGATGATCTGCTGAATTCGTAACTTTGAAACTCAAACCATCTATATAAATATAATGTCAACTACCACTATCCCTCCGCAGCCACTCACGGCCAAGGACTTTGCAACGGACCAGGAAGTACGCTGGTGCCCGGGTTGCGGGGATTACTCCATATTAAAGCAGGTTCAGACGATTATGCCGGGGCTGGGTGTTCCCCGTGAAAATATTGTGATTGTATCGGGTATCGGCTGCTCATCGCGGTTTCCCTATTACATGAACACTTACGGCATGCACTCGATTCACGGCCGCGCTACGGCCATCGCTTCCGGCCTGAAGGCAACCCGCCCCGAGCTGAGCGTATGGATCGTGACGGGCGACGGAGACGGGCTCTCGATCGGCGGTAACCATACCATCCATCTGCTGCGCCGTAACTTCGACGTGAACCTGATGCTGTTCAACAACCAGATTTATGGTCTCACCAAGGGACAATATTCCCCCACTTCGGAAGAAAACAAGGTGACCAAAAGCACGCCGTTCGGCAGCATCGACCACCCGTTTAACCCGATGGCACTGGCCATGGGAGCGGATGCCACGTTCCTGGCGCGCAGTATGGACCGTGATCCGAAGCACCTGCAGGAAATGCTGAAAAGAAGCCACGCCCATAAAGGCGCTTCTTTCCTCGAAATATACCAGAACTGTAACATCTTCAACGACGGCGCATTCGAGGTATTCACCGAAAAAGCCAGCAAACCGGAAGAGGCCATTTTCGTAGAGCATGGCCAGCCCCTCATTTTCGGGGCGCAGAAAAATAAAGGTATCCGCCTCGACGGGCACCGCCCCGTGGTGGTAGACCTCAACGAAGGCCAGTTCAGCGCATCCGACCTTTGGATTCACGACGAACAGGACTTCGGCAAGGCCCAGATACTCACCCGGATGTTCGACGACCCGCGCATCGAAGGCCACCTGCCCCGTCCGTTCGGCGTGTTCTACCAGATTTTCAGGCCCACTTATGAAGAGATCATGAGCGCCCAGCTGCAGGAAGCCACGGCTAAAAGAGGCCCCGGCAACCTCGACAAACTGCTGGCAGGGAATGAAACCTGGACCATTTCGTAAACCACTTCATGGCATACAAAAAGCCCATCGCGTTAACGATGGGCTTTTTCTTTTATCAGGATGGCTGAGTTGATTGATCAATTTACCAGCTGGCCAGGCGATCTTTTTGCGGCCACTACAACACGGTGGCGGCCACCAACGCGGCGACAGTAGCGGCTAAGCCTGAATTCCGCGGCGCCTGACCGGCAAACGCACAGGGCCAACCGTTCCTCAGTGCGAGAATGTACCGTCGCCAAAAAACACCTGGTACAACAGGGCCAGCCCGAATATAATCATGCATACGCCGGCAATGCGGTTCAGCCACTCCACGTTGGTGAGGGTCAGCTTGTGGCGGATTTTATCGGACACGAATACTTTCAGGATATCAGCGGCCAGCACAAACAGCAGGCACACGCTATACATGGTGACGCGGTACGAAACGGTGGTAGGCGCGTAGGCCACGCACACCCCCAGCCAGAAAATGATCACGCCGGGGTTGAGGGTGTTCATCAGGTAGCCGCCCAGCCATATTTTGGCATAGTCGCGGGTGCTGAACATTTCAGGAGGCTCATCGCCGGAGGTGATCCGTACTTTTTTGAAGAACAGGCCGTACACGCCCATGCAGATCAGGAGAATGCCGCCGCCGATGCCGATGGCGGTGGTGTAGTTACCCAGGTAACCCACGAATGAAGAGGCCAGGTTGCCGAGCAATACGAACATGATATCGCTGAACGAAACGCCCAGCGCAAAGCTGATACCTGCCCGGAAGCCGTTGCTGATGCTATATTTGATGATAGCAAAAATCACGGGGCCCACAGATACCGACAAAAAGACTCCTAAACCCAAACCGGCGATGATGGCGGCAATCATGTGTTCAATTACTTGTTATGCTTTCACACCTACTTTCGTGGCTACGAATTGTTCCCAGTCTTTCAGCTTCTCGCCCTTCAGCACGCGGGGGAACTTGTTCATGGCCCCTTCTTTTCCTTTGCAACGCAGGTAATCGAGGAAAACCTGGTTAGGTAATATCTCCACGAAAATTTCCTTCAGCGCGGAGGTCCGTTCCACGGCATAATCGTCGTTCACCTCGCTCAGTGTCTGATCGATGATGGCCCGCACCTGGTCCGCATCCACGTTGAGCGCCTCCGTACCAATGTACCAACGGTGGGCGAAGAGGTTTTCGTACCCGAAGCCGGCCACGGTAAATTCCCGGATGGTGATACCCAGCTTCTTCTGCACCATATCGATGGCCTTGTTCATGTTGTCGACGCTCATGTGCTCGCCCGCCAGGCTGAGAAACTGTTTGGTGCGGCCCACGATGGTGATTTCGTGCTCCTTCACGGAGGTGAACCTCACCACATCGCCAATGAGGTAACGCCAGGCGCCCGCACAGGTAGAGAGCATCACGGCGTACTCCACATCCTCCACCACTTCGTGGATCATGTAGGATTTCGGGTTGGGCTTCACCTCTCCGTCTGCATCGAAGTTTTCTTCGTTGAACGGGATGAATTCATAGAATATGCCGGCGTTCAGCACCAGCTTGATGCCTCGCACCCCTGGCCGGGCCTGGAAGCCGAAGGAGCCTTCGGAGGCCATGTAGGTTTCGATGAATGTGATGGGCTTGCCCAGCAGTTTCTGGAAACTTTCGCGGTAAGGCTCGAAGCTCACCCCGCCATGAATGTAGATGGCCAGGTTGGGCCAAATTTCATGGATATGTTTAACATGATGATACTTGATAATTTCTTCCAGTACGATCTGTACCCAGGCCGGTACGCCGCATACGGTCCCTACGTCCCATTGGGGGGCCTTGCGTACGATCAGCTTGATGCGCTGCTCCCAGTTGGGCTTGCGTGAGATGTTGCCGCCCGGTTTGTAGAAGCGGCGGAACCATTTCGGGATATTTTTAGCCTGGATGCCGCTCATATCTCCTTCGTAATAGTCCCCTTTCTCGAACAGGGACGTGGTGCCGCCCAGCATGAGGATGCCTTTTTCGAAGGATTTCGGGGGAACGTTGAAGTTAGCCATGGAGTACAGCTGTTTAACCCCTACTTTTTTCACGGTTTTCAGCATGTCGCGGGTAACGGGGATATGTTTGCTGGCGGATTCCGAAGTGCCGGAGCTGAGGGCGAAGTATTTCACCTTTTCGGGCCAGCTTACGTTGGGCACCCCTTCCAGGCACTTGTACCACCACTCCTTGTGCATCTTATTGTAATTATGCACAGGCACCTTCTGCCGGAACTGGCTTACCCAGTTGGGGCTGTTCAACATCTTCTCATACTCATAATGTTCACCAAACTGCGTGTGCTTCGCTTTTTCCATGAGCCGGCGCAATACCTGCAACTGGTACTGGCGTGGCGTCCCTAACTTAAACGTGAACTGTTTTCGGATGCGAAGGGATCTGGAAATCAGGTTACCAATGATGGCCATTAATTGCGTTTCTGGTTTTAAAAAGCAAAAATAGTTAATTCGTTTGGAATTGGGGGGAAGTTGGCTAAGCTTCGTACCTTTGCGCCATGTTGAAAACTACCTTACTCAAAGCTACGCAAGCCGGTGCAAAAGTTTTACAGGAATATTTTAACGGTACTTTCACAGTTTCCCATAAATCTACGGTAAACGACCTGGTCACGGAGGCCGATAAAGCCGCGGAAACTGCTATTATAAATGTTATCCGGGAAGATTACCCTGACCACCAGATCCTCAGCGAAGAAGCCGGGGAGATCAAAATGGACTCTGCGATCAAATGGATTATCGACCCGATAGACGGTACGGTGAACTTCGCCCATGGCATTCCCCTCTGTTGCGTGAGCATCGGGGTGGAGCAGGACGGAGAAATGATACTGGGGGCGGTATATAACCCGTTGATGAACGAATTGTTCTTTGCCCAGAAAGGCTTCGGCGCCACGCTGAACGACCGGCGCATCAGCGTGTCGTCCAAAACCAACTTCTCCAACGCCTTCATGGTGACCGGGTTCCCCTACCTATGGGAGGAAGAACAGCCGAACCACGCCCTGGTGACCCTGGAGCGCTTCCTCAAGCAGGGCTTGCCGGTACGCCGTCTGGGCTCCGCCGCCATCGACCTCTGCTGGGTGGCCTGCGGCCGCTTCGACGCCTTCTGGGAACACCACCTTAACGCCTGGGACTCCGCCGCGGGATACCTCATCGTACAGGAGGCCGGCGGGAAAGTGACCGACTTCAAAGGCAACACCTATTCCCCCTACCAGAAACAAATACTGGCCACCAACGGCCACCTGCATAACGACCTGCTGAAAGAGATCAACAGATAACGCCATGGAAGAAAGAACTGAAATAAACGACCTGGGGGAGTTCGGGCTGATCGACTACCTTACCCGGAATATCGAAATATACAATGCCAGCACCATCCTCGGGGTGGGCGACGATGCGGCCGTGATAGACCACTTCGGCAAACAGACGGTGATCTCCACGGATATGCTGGTGGAAGGCATCCACTTCGACCTGATGTACACCCCGCTGAAACACCTGGGCTACAAATCGGTGATCGTAAACCTGTCGGACATCTACGCCATGAACGCCACGCCCACGCACATCACCGTGAGCCTGGCATTCTCCAACCGCTTTTCGCTGGAGGCACTCAACGAATTTTATGAAGGTGTATACGCCGCCTGCGAAAAATATAAGATCGACCTTATTGGCGGCGACACCTCCACCTCCCAGAAAGGTTTCGTGATCAGCGTAACCGCCATCGGCGAGGTGGCGCCAGACAAATTCGTGAAACGCTCCACCGCACAGAAAGGCGATCTGCTTTGCGTTTCCGGCGACCTTGGCGCGGCTTTCCTGGGCCTCACGCTGCTGGAAAGGGAAAAGAAAATTTTCCTCGAAAACCCGCAAATACAGCCCGACCTGGAGAACCAGACTTACGTGATCGGCCGGCAGTTGAAACCGGAAGCCCGTCACGACATCATCTCCTTCCTGGCAGGCAAAGACATCATGCCCACAGCCATGATGGACGTCAGCGACGGCCTCAGCTCCGAAATACTGCACATTTGCCAGCAAAGCAAATTGGGCTGCGTGTTGTACGAAGAAAAAATACCCGTGGCCGACGACAGCCGCCAGCTGGCCATGCAACTGGGCCTCGACCCAACGGCCTGCGCGCTGAGCGGCGGGGAAGACTACGAACTGCTCTTCACCATGAAGCAGGAAGACTACGAGAAAATCACCCTCAACGAAGAAATCGCCGTGATCGGCTATATGACGGAACCGGAAGCCGGCTCCCACATCATCACCCGCAGCGGCAACAAACACCAGATCACCGCCCAGGGCTGGAACGCTTTCAAGTAAGCGCTATTCCACCCACACCTCATCGCAGGCGATCATTGCTTTTTTATGTGCACGGAAGCGCCATTCCGGCAACTGCGGCCAGTTATCCGCCACCAGTTTCAGGTACCGGGCGCTTCCGGCGCTTTTGTTGTCGAAGCGGTACTGCAACCGCTGCACAGCATAATCCTCCTCCGGCATGGTTTGCTGCACCTCACCGAGCAAACGGTAATTTTTCCCGTCGGCAGACGCCCATACCCGCACTTTTGAAGGCCTGAATATCCAGTGCCGCGGATCTTCCAGGAACGTAAGCGCAACGTGTTTCAACGCAACGGGCTTCCCCAGATCTACCTCGGCCAGCAACGGCTCACCATAAAAGCAGAGCCAGTTGTAACTGAAGTCCGTATAACCGGGGTTGCCATCCGTCAGGGTTTGCGGCCCTTTCGCCGGATACTCCGGCGCCGGCGCGGATTTCAGGCGCACGGTAGCATGCAGCGCTTTGTTACTCCTGACGCCATCCGCCAGTATTTTTTCCCACTCTTTGCCATATGCCTCGGGCGATAAACCGCCTTCAGACATTTCTTTCACACCTGCCGCCTTGCAGCCGGCCACAAAACGGCGTATCCTGTCTTCCAGGCCCCGCCTCACTTTCCACCCATTCCCCTGCCGTTCGAAAATCCCGTGCTGCGCGATGCCGTAAAAGCGGGCCTGCTGCAGGTACGCATATTCCTGCGTCAGCCGGATGCGCTGCACGCGCTCGCGGAGCACGGCATTCCCTTCCACCGCAGCCTCCGCCTGGTCTAGCAGTTGACTGTAACGGTCCATGTACGCGGGCGACAGGAAAGTGTTGTATTCGTTGACGGGGTTTCCGTAAATGTCCAGTTTCGGTTGCTGTGCCGAAGCCTGCTCCAGCAGCGCCAGGTAGGCTTTCACCGGGCCGGCGGCGCGTCCGTAATAGCCGGTCAGAAAGTCTGATTTCAGCCGTTCCACATCCGCATCCGGGTTCCACAGCAGCCGCGCGGCAAGGTATCCTTTCAACTCCGCCAGTTCGCTGTACGTGTAGCCGCTGCCTTGTTCAAACACGCCTGCTGCCCGCTGATTTTTCAGGAACTGCATGTTCGGCTGCAGCGTGGCTACATTCGGGAAGATGGCGAGGTAATTGGTAAACTGGGTGCAGTAGTCCCAGATAAAAATATTCGGGCTCCGCGCGTACCAGCCGCTGAGCCGGTTCCGGAAAGCAGCGGCGGAACTTTCCCGGTCGAGCGGGCGGCTACGGTACACTTCGATGTTGCTGAGCATCACGTACACATTCGGCGCCGGCCGCAATTGCGCCGTTGGCTGCGCGGAGTAGGCGTACGCCAGTGTGGTGAACAACTTGTCCGGAAAACGGGCGGCCACCTTATTCACGAACTGTATCAGCGAGCCCTGTGGGCCGCCTTCGCGTTTATCCACGGCCGCACAGCGGTCGCATTCGCAATAGCCTGCATCGTCGTTAGGGCTGATGGACCAGTACAGGGCATCAGGCTGTTCCGCCATGCGCTGTTGCAAAGCCGCAACGGTGATATCGAACACGGCCTCATTACTCAGACACAGCTGCGTGGCTTTGCGCGTGCCGTTTACCAGTGAAAAATATTCGGGATGGGTTTTGAAGTACCTGGCGGCTGGCACCAGTTTATGGAAAGAATGCCCCCAAAGCCCCCAAAGGTCTTCGAAGCGGTGAAGACGATGCCAGTCGAGGTACTCCGCATCGGTGCAGGCTGCCGGCATGTACACCTCACGGTAACGGAAAGCAGGCGCCTCGCTTATCCGCACATCTCGCGGCACAGCCACCGTGCTCATTTCGGGCGTATAGGCGGCACCGCCGTCCCATTTGCGGCAGCCGAGAAAACGTTCCACAAAAGCGTACGCGCCGTAGATGACGCCTTTACCGGGCCCGCCGGCGATCAATACCGATTGTTTTTCGGTGTTGATGCGGAAACTCTCCGCCTGCATATTTTTATCCTGCAGAACGCGCAGCGATTTTTCACCGGCCGCCGCTTCTTCCCGCACCGGCAGTTTTATGCCGGACACTGCTTCCATATACCGCACAATCACGGCTGCGGCTTTCTGCTCGTGCGCACCGGCGTTTTGCGGAAGGCTGACGTAATAATCGCTGCGCCCGCCCGCTACCAGCGTAATATCGCCGCAATGGCCGGGAAACGATGCCGCCAGCAGGCAGCAGATGGACAATAGCGGTTTCATGGTTTAAAATTTTCGCAGCAGCGTCAGGTAAATATCGAATTGATTGTAATGCCGGCTGTTGGTAAGGCGCTGGTACGTCCAGTTGCCGAACACGCCCATGGTGGTCCGGTAGGCAAAAGTTTTCTGGTACCCGATGCCCGCACCGCCCGCCAGGAAAGCGGCCTGCTGGTTGAACTGGTAGTTCCGGCTCCTGTCGTCGGGCGTGTTGCCGAGCGACAAAGTAAGCGCGATGAAGTCCTGCTGTTCATGCAGATAAAACCGGTTCGTCAGTACGTATGCATGATACCAGTTGCCTTCTTCCGTGATCACGTATCCCCGCAGGTTGGCCCAGTATGCGCCCCATGTTTTGGCGGCAGACCATACGGCGGCGTAATTCGAGGCGCTGTCGGTTTTCAGGTAACGCGTGCCCAGCTCTGCTTCCCATTCGCGGCCAAGGTTGCGGAACAGCGAATAACCGGCCCTGAACTTCGGGAACACTTTGCCGGTTGACCAGCCCAGCAATCCGTATGAGTAATAATTTTTGCTGTGCGTGTAATATGTTTCAGCTTCGAGCTGCACGCCGCTGCCGGCCGCACGGTCTGCATAACTCACCCGGCCGCCGATGCTGCCTTTCTCGTGAAAACGAAGGTATTGCAAAGCAGTGACATTGGCGGGCCTGCTGCCGTTGTCGTAGATACTCTGCAGGTGAATGATCCCGGCCTGGTTGCGGTAGGTTTTACTCCGCAGCCGGTAGTACCCGTCGCGCAGGTTGTTATCTTCCGGCCGGGCCCGTAACAGTACGGATACCGTTTCGGCTGCGGCTTTGTATTGATGCTGCGCTTCGAGTGCAGCTGCTTTTTTCATCAGCAACGTTTCATGTGCGGGCTGCAGTTGCAGTCCTTTATCGGCGTAAGCAACGGTGCTGTCGTACTGGTGCGATGCGAGGAAGGTATTCACCATCTGCTGCACCAGTAAAGTGTCGGTGGGCTGGTAAGCATATGCTTTCCGGTAAACCGCCAGGGCGCTGTCCCACGCCTGCGCCTGCTGCAACTGGCGGCCATGGGCGGTCAGCTGGTCGGCATACATCTGTTGCAGTTCGCGGTTCTCCGGCGCGGCCTTCACCAGTTCTCCCGCAATGGCATATGCTTCCGGCAGCCGGTTGGCGGCTTGCAACAGCGCGGATTTTTTCCTGCGCAAATCTTCCTGCGGCCCCAGCACGGCCATGGCGCTGTCGCACAGCGCAATGGCGCCCGTTACGTTACCGGTGCTGTTGTCGAGGTTGATGAGGCTGTGCCATGCTTCGGCGTTGGCCGGCGCGTAGCGGATCGAGGTTTCGAGCAGCGGCCGCGCTTTTTCCGGCGCCTGGTTGCGCAGCTGCTCCCGCGCGGCGGCGAACATTTGTTCCGCGTAAGCTTGCTGGTATTTTTTATTGGATGGGGCCGACAGCAGCAATTGCCGCGTAACCGCAGCCGCTTCCTCGTACCGCCGCCCCGCTTCGAGCAAGCCGGCTTTTTTGAACAGCAGCATCGTGTCTGCCGGGGCGTATTGTAATAGCGTATCGATCACGGAACCGGCTTCGGTGTAGCGGCCGGCACGGTCGAAAGCCGCGGCGCGCTGTAGCTGGATGTCGCGGAAAGCCTGGAGGTTGCGGTGGCTGCCGTTTTTCCAAAGTAGTTGACGGGCGGTAACGGCAGCTTCGTCGTACCGGCGCATTTCCTGGAGCAGCCCGGTTTTCCGGCGAAGCAGGTCTTCGTCGCTGCCGGATTGCGCGAGGGCTTTGTTGAGCCAGTGAAGCGCCTGCCCATATTGTTCCTGGCGGTGGTAACTGTTGATGATGGCCAGGAAGGCGTCTCTATTCCCCGGCGCTTCGGCCAGTATTTTTTCAGCCACGGCCCTTGTTTCGCGGTGATCGTTCTTTTTGCGTGCCGCGGCCAGCGCTGTTTGCAGCCTGTCCAGCGCCACGAGCTTCGGATCCAGAGGTGGTGCAGGTTTTTCTTCCGGCTGCAGCGCCGCGCGGGCCAGGCGTTCTTTTGCCTGTGCAGCCTCTTCACGCATGCTGCGCACTTTGGGATCGCTGCCGTAATGAGTGGCCAGCAGCGTCAGTACTTTATCGGCGCTTTCCGTTTGCCGGAATTCCGTGAGCAGGCCATGTTTTTTAAACAGCAGCTCTTTGTTCAGCGGATCCTGTTCCAGCGCCATGTCTATATAACAGATCGCCTCTTTCCCGCGCCCAAGGCTGTTTTCGAGATTGATCAGGTAATCGAGCGCTTCCCGGTTGGGCGGCTGCTTCCTGAGCACCTCCAGCCATTCCAGTCTGGCGGCCGCGGGCTGCCGGGTAAGCACATACAGCCTTCCCAGCAGCAGCTTCACATCGGGGTATCCGGGCGACAGCTCCAGCGCCTTCCGGCATAAAGCGATCGCCTTTTCGTAGTTGTGGTGTTGATTGGTTTCTTCCAGCGCCATCGTCAGCAGCTGGTCGGACGACAACAGCCCTTTCCGCTGCGCGGACACATCGGTTGCCGCCAGCATCAGCCCTAAACAAAAGACGTAGATCATTCTGTGGTTCATCGCACTACACGTTTTCATGATTATTCACACGGCTGGTTTTACTTGTTGTTTGAATCCTTTCCGCTGCATGTTCCCCCAGCCATGCTTCTTACCGGTGAGCTGGTAAAAATATCCCTTGATCGAAAAGAACAGCACCAGCGGATGGTATATAAGCGGCTCCAGGAAGGCCATCAGGCAAAGGCCCGCCACATCTTTCCAGCTGCGGTAATACTGGAAGGTGAATTGATCCCACAGTACCGCCAGCGACGATATCAGCACGGAAAAGGTGTAGATGAATACGAGCAGGATCACTGCAAAGTCCCAGTTGATGATATTAAAAACGATGATGTAGATGTAATACAGGATGCCGGTGAATTCGATGATCGGCGCCAGCAGCTCGAAGAGGAAATTGTATGGGAACACTACGAGCCCCAGCCTTTTGTATTTCGGGTTGAAGAGCACGTGCCGGTGTTTGCCGAATATCTGCATGAGGCCGCGGGCCCAGCGGGTGCGCTGGCGGCCGAATACTTTCAGGGTAGACGGGCCTTCCGTCCAGCACAACGTTTCGGGGATATAACGCACCGCGTACGCCTGTTTTTGCTCGCACATGTATTTACACATGCGAATCACCATGTCCATATCCTCGCCCATGGAAGCCGGATCGTATCCGCCGGTTTTGATCAGGATTTCCTTGTCGAACAGCCCCAGGCCGCCGGATACATTCGGTACGGCGTTGATGAACGTCCAGCCCATTTTACCGAGCACGAACGAGCGCACGTATTCCATTTCCTGGAACCGCGGGAGCAGGTCTTCCGGCGGATGCACGGCGGTGAGCATGCCCGCGTCCGTTTCGCAGGAGTTGGCCATGCGCAATGGAGCGCCCGTGGCAATCACGCGTTTTTCTTCATCCATGAAAGGGCGAATCAGTTTGAGCAGGGTGTCGCGGTTGAGGATGCAATCCACGTCTGTGTTGAGGATGTAACCGAATGCCGCGGCGTTGATGCCTGCATTGGCTGCATCGGCCTTGCTTTTGCCGTTCTCCTTGTCGAGCACCAGCAACTTGGCGTAAGCGGGATTGGCGGATTTGAAGAAGCGTTTCACCGGCTGCGAAAACAACTGCGGGTGATAGGCATAATCGATTTCCGAGAGGTCGAACTCGCGGATGAGTTTATCGAGGGTATCGTCCGTACTGCCGTCGTTGACGATGATCACCTCAAACCGGGGATAATTCAAGGCCAGCAGCGAACGTACGTTCGAGATGATGGTGACGCCTTCGTTATATGCGGGCGCCACCACGGAAATGCCCGGCGTAAGCGGCGACTCTACCAGGGTAATGGTTTCCCTGATTCTGTTTTTCCACGCGTACCGCCGGATGGCGATCAGCGAGAGCGTTGACAATAATGTGTAAAATGCGAAGAGACATACGCAGTAAAAGAACACCGAATGTTCATAAAACCGCACGATATGTTCCCAGATGGTATGCTGCATCAGAATTTGATTGAAGGGTTGAGACTGTGCTGGAGAATGACGTGCTGCATGCCCACGCTTTCGGCCTGCAGTTCCCAGAGCATGGGTTGCGCCAGTACATCATGATGCACGATGGAGCGGGCGGCCTGCTTTTTCAGGTCGAAGTCCGGGGCGTGTAAAAACTCCTGCTTCAGGAAGCCCAGCTGTTTGCCGGAGCCGATGCGGCCGAGCGCTTTCAGAATTTCGCTTTTGCAGGCCTGCGGCTGACTGGGGTACATGGCCACCAGCTTGTTTTCCGCGTCTACGGCCATCAGCTTGCCCAGGCTATTGATGGCGAGGGCACGCAGCTGCAGGTCGTCAGACGGCAACAGGCGGCTGATGGCCGGGATGGCTTCATATTGTTGAAAGTGCGCCGCCATTTTGAGGGAGAACGAGATAACAGTTGGATGGAAGGCCGGTTGTATCCATTGCGCGAAGGAAGGGGCAGGCATATCCTTCCGTTGTGAAATGACCCTGAACAGTTCAAACTGTTCCCAGGGCAGCAATGGTGTGTCGATGTCTGAGAAAAAGTCGAGGGGATGCTGGGCGGAACATTTCGCCAGGTAACAGCGGGCCATTTCGCGCACATAGCGGTGGCTGCTGGTGGTCATCGGCAACACGATGGCCTCGTCCACGATGATTTCCATGTTGAACAATTCGCTGAGCGCTTCCACCACCATCGGCGGATGGCCGCTCCGAAGTTTCTGCAGCGCCTGTTCATGCAGGCCCAGCGCTTCATACAGCTGGCGGAACGCCGCTGCGGATACGCCTGAAAAGTTCCGGCGGTAATGCAGTATTTTCTGCACCACCAGTTCCCGCGCCCATGCCCGGTGAAGGGGCAACTGCCGGAAAGCCGCTACCGGCAACTCCGGTGGCTCGGGCGTGAGGATGCATTGCATCATATATTCCAGTATCAGCGCGTCTATCTGCACCGAAACCGGTTTATTGCGGCGGTCCCTGTAATATTTCAGGCCGCGGGACAGCATCAGCCCCATGTAAGCCAGCAGGGTGCCTGCTATGGCCACCAGCGAAACGATAATGGCAGACTGGATGAAAAGCGGCAGATAGGCAAAATCTTCCCTTACCTCCAGCAACCAGGCTTGCACCCACTGAAAGATCGATACCATAAAAAGAAATAAGCAGAATTATTGAATCCCCTGTTTTTTGAGCAGCAGCCTGTTCACCCGCGAAATCAGCTCGCTGGGCGTTACCGGTTTTTTCAGATAATCGTCCGCGCCCAGGTTGAAGGCGTCCTGGATCGTTTTCTCGTGCGCCACCGAAGAAACCACCATGACAGGGGTGCTTCCCTGCAGCTGGTTCATCTTCAGCCGGCTGATCAGCTCCATGCCGCTGGCAAACGGCAGCATCAGGTCGGTGATAATCAGATCAAACTGTGTTTCCTGCAAAAATCTAAGCGCATCTTTCCCGTTCTGCGCAACCGTAATCGTGTGCCCCTGCTTGCTCAGCATCAATGTGAGCGCGCGGCACATGAGTACATCATCCTCAATAACCAGTATTTTAGGCATGCTTCGTGGTTTAGGCTAATGAAATGTTAATAGGTTCAAATTTCTCTGCGTTCGTTCACTGCAAAACACAGCAGGATTTAAAAGGATGGTACAAAGAGGAGATACCAGCGTATGCTGATACCCGGTTGCAGGATGTGGTTAAAATTATTGTAGCAAAAAGTGCTCTCGGGCTAGCTTGTTCCCTAACTTACGAAATTCATGCCAAAATATTGCAGTGCGTTTCATTATAACCCCAAAGTATATGTTAAATTTTCATTCACTGATAGCTGTTGCAACATTAAAAAAAGATAAAAGACCCTGCCGGCTCACTCACGACAGGGTCTTTTTTATGATGATTCATCAGTTCCGTTACTCCGCTGTCAGTTTGATGAGCGGGCTGTTGTGCGTAGGCTCCAGGCCGGCCGGGGCAGGCAAGGTGATCTTCAGGGTATAATCGCCTTTTCCCGCAGGTACGCGCACCGGCACCACAATACTGTCTTGCCCCAGGGCGTCAGCCAGCGGCAGCGTTCCGCGCACGGTTTCGTTGCTTCCTTTCCCGTTCCAGAGCACATAACCCACGGTAGGTGCATCGGCCGGGTTCATTTGTACGGGTACGTTGTACCCGTTGCTTACTCCCAGTTTCAGGAAGAGCGTATCCCCACCCCGCACCTGTAACCGGGTGTGCGCGGGCTCGAACTGGATGAGCTGGTAGGAGTAGTACGGATCTTCCGTCCTGGAAAACAATGGTCCCTGGCTCCGTGGCAGGCTGTCGCCGCCGGGAATGTAAGGCCGGTGGTTGGACATCAGCAGCACATTTTTGCCCCAGAGCGATTCTTCGGTATGCCAGTAATTGTACTGGCTCCTGCGGGCGGAAACACTGTTGAGGCTATACGAAATCCCCCCGGCATAAAACATGTATTTGGAAGGTGACTGGTAACTGCTCACAAACACCACCGGCCTCCCGGCAGCCTGTTGTGCCAGTGAGGCCGTCCAGGTTTTATTGTGATGTATTTCGGGACGGATTTCAACGCCGGGCGCAAAATCCCACACCATGTACACCCGCACTACCAGCACGAGCAGTAAAGACACCCACCAGGTTTTCTGCAGCACTTTCGCGGAAAAGCCCTGCCGCACGATACCCTGATGCGCCAGTACCATCAACGGTGCGAATATCATCACGGTCCAGTTTGCCTCCACGCGGCCTTTGAAAGTACTGAGCAGGAAAAAGGCGAGTACGCCCACCAGGCTGAATTTCAGCGCCCTTTCGAAGCTGTCCTGCGGCTTTGCACGGAAGGCGTAATACAGCAGCAGCCAGCCTACCAGCGGGCCGAAAAGCAATACCTGGCCCAGGATGTAGTCGAGTGAAAAACTGATATCGTAGGCGGCCGCGTTGCGCTCCACCAGGTGATATTGCAGGGACGGGAAGTTGTGCGTGTACTGCCAGTAGAGATGCGGAAAGAACAGCAGCGAGGTAACGAGCACGGCTACGTAAAAGCGATACTGCTTCAGCAGGCGCAGGTTGGACAGTACCGTAAAGAACACCAGCAGCACGCCATGGTATTTGCTGTAAAACATCAACGCCATGCTCACCGCCAGCAGCAGCGTGTTTTTCCAGCTTTGCGACGCCAGGAAGTTGCGGTAGAGGTAGAAATACAATGTGGCGAAAAATATCAAGGGAATATCGGGCACCGCCAATATGCCGCCCAGTTGCATGGCGCCCATGCCGGCGAGGATGAAGTAAAAAACGGGGTTGTTTTTCCGGGGGATCAACTCGTCTACCAGCAGCAGCGTCAGCACATTGAGCACCACCATGGCCAACCGGACGCCCAGCTCGTTATGAAAGAGCGCGTAGCCGAGCTTGATGAGCACGGCGATCATGGGCGGATGGTCGAAGTATCCCCAGTCGAGGTGGCGGGAATACACCCAGTAATACGCCTCATCGTCCATCAGTTCGGTGAACGAGGCCTGCAAAACGGCCAGTACGGCCCAGAGGGCGATTACGCTGTATTTATACTGGTTTTTGGTCAGAAAGCGGATCATGTCCGCGAAGATAATTAAAGGATCATGAACTTATCCGCATCCTTCATGAAGGGGAATTTGGCGCGCAGTTCGTCGAGGTGGGCACGGGAAAGGGTGTACGTAAACACGTCCTCGTCGTGCGCCTTGTGGTAGATGATTTCGCCCACGGGGTCGATGAGGCTGGAATCGCCGCTGTGATAGATCTCGTTGCCGTCGTTGCCCACGCGGTTCACGCCGATCACGTAGCTCTGGTTTTCGATGGCGCGCGCCTGCAGCAGGGCTCTCCAGGGCGTGCTGCGGCGTTCGGGCCAGTTGGCCACGTTCACGAGCACGTCGTAAGCGGGAGCGCCGTTATCCTGGATGGTGTTGCGGGCCCATACGGGGAAACGGAGGTCGTAGCAGATGTTGAGGCAGATCTTCCAGCCTTTCACCTGGGCGATGAGGCGTTTGTCGCCGGCGGCGTAGTGATGATCTTCCCCGGCAAATCCAAACCGGTGGCGTTTATTGTAGATCCCGAACTGGCCGTTGGGCAACATCCAGATAAGGCGGTTGTAATAAGCCCCGTCTTCTTCGATGATCAGGCTGCCGGCGATGATCACATTCCTTTCCTTCGCTTTTTTCTTCATCCATTGCACGGCGCTCCCATCCATGGTTTCAGCGAGCTTTTCGGGCTGCATGCTGAACCCTGTGCTGAACATTTCAGGCAGGATGATCACTTCCGTTTTTTCCTTGATGGCATCGATTTTTGCGTCGAACATGGCCAGGTTGGCCGGAATATTTTCCCAGTGCAGATTAGCTTGTATCAGCGTGACCGTTAAATCAGACATAAAAGTTGGATTACTACAAAACGACCTCAAATTTACGGCACAGTCGCTTAGAAAGTTTTGAATTATTCTCCGTTTATTCTTCCTTTTTTGCGATTTGTTCAATGGCTTCCCGCGCCAGCTCCTGCTCGTAGCCCTTTTGCAGGAGGAACTGCATGGTTTTGTACTGTCTTTTGAGGTGCTGTTCCGCTTTTAACAGGCCGTACTTTTTCTCCGCGAGCGCCAGCAGGGTGCTCCAATAATCGTCCGCATCGATTTCCGTCAGCCCTTTTTTGATACAATATGGGCTCACCTGCTTCTGCTTCAGCATCATGGTGATTTTCTTCCGTCCCCATTGCTGCATCCTGAACTTGCTGCCGGCGTAGGCCCTGGCGAAGCGTTCTTCGTTGAGGAAATTCTCTTCCACCAGGTGTGCGATGGCTTCTTCGATGTCGTGGCCCCGGAGCCCGAGCTCATAGCATTTCTCCCGCACCTCGCTGTGGCACCGTTCCTGGTAGGCGCAGTAGTGGCGGAGTTTGATAAGATCGGCTTTCACGGCGGAAAATTTACTTTCTCACAATCATCAGCTTGGCGTAATTGAGCATGATTTTCTTTTCGCCGCCGCCCTGGGGGAACATCACGGTGGCAATGCGGTTGTTGGGCGCGCCTTCGAGGTTCAGGATTTTGCCGAACCCGAATTTCTGGTGCTCCACGTCCATACCGGGCTCCATGGTGGCCGGGTCGTCTGCCGCGAAACCGGCAGAGGGCACATGGCTGCTTACCGGGCCTGCAGTGGGTTTGGGCGCCGTTCTGGCGGCCGGGTTAGCCGCTGGCGAAGGCGCCGCTTTCTTTTTATCGAACATGTTGCCCCATGACGCACCGCCTCCGCCGCCGAAGCTGCCGGTGTTGCGGATGCCGCCGCCGGCATAGCTGCGGTCGATATAGCGTTCCGGCATTTCTTCCAGGAAACGGCTGGGCTCGTTCTGCTGCAGCTGCCCGAAACGGTAGCGGCTGTTGGCGTAAGTGAGGAACAGGCGGGATTTTGCACGGGTAACGGCCACGTAGAACAGGCGGCGCTCTTCTTCCAGCTCTTCGCGGGAATTGATCGACATCCCGCTCGGGAACAAGCTTTCTTCGAGCCCCACGGTGAACACCACCGGGAACTCCAGCCCTTTGGCGGCGTGGATGGTCATCAGTTTCACCACGTCGCTGTTCTCGTCGTTGGTATTGTCCGCATCCGTGAGCAGTGTGATCTGCTGGAGATACACGCCGAGGTTTTTGTTATCGAGCAGCTCGCCGTCTTCGGTGGGCGTTTCGGTAAATTCCTTGATGGAGTTCAATAATTCCTGTACGTTTTCGTACCGGGCGAGGCCTTCGGTGGTTTTATCGTTGAACAGCTCCTTCACGATATTGGTGGATTTGCCCACCTGTACCGCCACTTCGTAGGCGTTGTGCTTGTCGAGCATCACGCGGAAGCTCTGGATCATGGTCACGAAGTTATCGATGGCATCGAGCGTGCCTCCTTTAAAACCAAATTCCCGGGCGTTTTCCAGCACCTGCCAGAACGTAATGTTCTGGTCGTTGGCATAAATCGACACTTTTTCGATGGTCGTTTTGCCGATGCCGCGCACGGGGTAGTTGATGATACGTTTGATCGCTTCCTCGTCGCGCGAGTTCATGATCACGCGGAGATAAGCGATAAAGTCCTTGATTTCCTTCCGCTGATAGAAGCTCAGTCCCCCGAAAATCCGGTAGGGAATAGCCATCCGGCGCAGGCTTTCCTCGAACGCGCGGCTCTGGGCGTTGGTACGGTACAGGATGCAGAAATCGCGGTTGGCGTAGTGGTTGCGGAGCTTTTGCTCGGCAATCGTGTCGGCCACGAATTTGCCTTCCTCGTTATCGGTATTGGTGCGGATGAGCTTGATTTTGTCGCCTTCAATATTATCCGTCCACAGGTTCTTTTCGATCTGCCCCTTGTTTTTGGCGATCACTTCGTTGGCCACGTTGAGAATCGACTTGGTGCTGCGGTAGTTCTGTTCCAGCTTCACCACTTTCACGTCGTCGTAGTCTTTTTCGAACTGGAGGATGTTCTGGATGGTAGCGCCGCGGAAAGAGTAGATGCTCTGTGCGTCGTCGCCCACCACGCAGATGTTTTCGTGCACGGCGCCGAGCAGTTTCACGATCTCGTACTGCGCGGGGTTGGTATCCTGGTACTCATCGATCATGATGTACTGGAACTTGTGCTGGTATTTGGCGAGCACTTCCGGGAATCCCTTCAGCAGCACGTACATTTTAAACAGCAGGTCGTCGAAGTCCATCGCGCCGTTTTTAAAGCAGCGTTTGGCGTACATGTCGTAGATCTTGCCGGTCAGGGGGCGGCTGGCCCGCTGGTCTTCCTGCTGGATGTAGTAATCGTGCTGGTATTCCTCGGGCCCCATGAGGCTGTTTTTGGCCGCGGAAATGCGGTTATATACCAGGTTGGGCTTGTAGTGCTTGTCGTCGAGGTTCAGTTCGTTGATGATGGTTTTCACCACGCTTTTGGCATCGTCCGCGTCGTAGATGGTGAAATCGCCGGGGTAGCCGAGCTTGGGTGCGTCTGCACGCAGCAGGCGGGCGAAAACGGAGTGGAAGGTGCCGATGTAGAGGTTGCGGGCTTCATTGCCGCCCAGGATTTTCTCCACACGTTCCTTCATTTCTTTGGCCGCCTTGTTGGTAAACGTCAGCGCCAGTATATTAAAAGCGTCCACCCCGTTCCGCATGAGGTGGGCGATTCTGGTGGTCAGTACTTTAGTTTTGCCTGAACCCGCGCCCGCGATGATCATCAGGGGCCCTTTGAGGGAGGTTACAGCTTCGCGTTGCCGGTCGTTCAGATCGTCTAAATAGTTTGCCTTCATCACTTGAAAAATTTGCAGGCTGTAAAAGTACAACATGAGGGTGGGATGGCGAAATAAGTGGATAACTCAATAAAAAAGCCGCATCGGCGATACGGCTTTTTTATTGAGTTATTTTTCGTTTCTGTCCACCTTCAGGCGATCCGGCCGGTTGGCCACTTCCCAGGCGGTGTAAAACACCAGCTGGGCCCGTTTGGCGAGCATCGGATAGCTGATTTTGTCAGGGGTATCGTCGGGACCATGATAATCTGCGTGCACCCCGTTGAAATAAAAAATAATGGGAATGCGGTGCTGCGCGAACATATAGTGGTCGGAGCGGTAGTAAAAACGGTTGGGATCGTTCGGGTCGTTGTATTTGTAATCCAGATCGAGGCCCACGAGGCGGTTGGCTGCTTCGCTGATGGGGCGAAGGTCGGAGCTGAGCTTGTTGTCGCCGATGATGTACACGTAGTTGCTGTCTTTGGCGTGCTCCGGGTCGATCCGGCCGATCATGTCGATATTCAGGTCGGTAACGGTACTGGCAAGTGGATAGATGGGATGATCCGTGTAATACTTCGAGCCGAGGAGGCCTTTTTCTTCGCCGCTCACCGTCATGAACACGATGCTGCGGCGCGGGCCCTTGCCGGCTTTTTTGGCCTTCATAAAGGCTTCCGCCATGGCAATTACAGCCACGGTACCGGAGCCATCGTCGTCCGCGCCGTTGTGCACTTCGCCGTTGATCACGCCGATGTGGTCGTAGTGCGCGGTTACGAATACAAACTCGTCTTTTTTATCGGTGCCGGGCAGCATGCCCAATACGTTACTGGATTTTATTTCATGCTGCCCTTTCCGGTACGTCAGGCCATCGATCTGCCCGGCCGCGGCGGGCACGGGACCGCCGGCTTTCAGTCCGTCGGCGATGCTGCCGTAGGGTTTACCGAGAATGGCGGACGCCAGTTCAGGGGAAATGAAATAGATGTTGGGAATGAATTCCATGGTGCTCATCATATCACCGAAATACAGGCCCGTTCTGCGGAGGCGGCTACCGGCGCGGCTGATGCCGGCCAGGTTGGAATTGACCATGAATACGGCCCTGGCGCCTTTATTGGCGGCGGCGCGTAATCTGTCCTTCTGTTCACCCGCTCCCAGGCGGGCTTCGGCCAGCAGTACAATCTTGTCGTTGGCGTCGATGCCTTTATAACTGTCTGCCGTATCGTTCACGGTGCCATAACCGGCGAATACCACGCCGGTTTGCGCCAGATCCTGGTTTTTGTTATCGCGGAGGCTGTTGTAAAAATCTTTCCCGAACTCGAATGTTTTCCCGGCCACGGTGATGGTGGCATTGGTCAGCGTGTCCATATACAGTATGAACGGCTGCTCCCATTCCCCGTTGCCGGCGCCGGGCTGCAGGCCTGCGCGCTTGAACTGCTCGGTGATGTACTTCGCTGCCTTGTACTGGCCGGGCGTGCCGGTTTCGCGGCCCTGCATATCGTCTGCGGCAATGATGTAGAGGTGTTTTTTCAGCCCGGCCGCCGTAATGCCTTTGGCATAGGGCGTGGCGGCCACGGGGGCCTTCCGCTTATCCGCCATCTGGGCACAGGCGGCTGTGCCGGTGGCCAGCAGGCAAGCCATGAGGGTTAGTTGTTTCATGTAAGACATTTATACCGGTAAATTTAAAGAATTAAGCGTGCCCTCGTGCAGCGTACCACGGAAACAACAAAAAAGGCAGCGTGAAGCTGCCTTTTTGAATATCGGGACTATGCGTGGTGCTTAGCTGCAGGCGATTTTGCCGACCCTGTTCATGTGGCGGCCGCCTTCGAAGGGTGTTTCCACAAAAATGTCTACCATTTCCTTCGCTGTGCCGGTATCTACAAACCTGGCCGGAATACAGAGCACATTGGCGTTATTGTGGCTGCGGGCCAGGCGGGCCAGCTCATCGCCCCAGCAAATGGCGGCGCGGATGCCCTGGTGTTTGTTGGCCGTGATGGCTACGCCGTTGGCGCTGCCGCAGATGAGAATGCCGTAAGCAACCTCGCCGGATTCCACGGCGCTGGCCACAGGATGCGCAAAATCGGGGTAATCCACCGAATCAACGGAATGCGTGCCGAAGTCTTTCACCTGCACACCTTTTCCTTCCAGGTAAGAGATCACCTCTTCCTTGTAGTCGAATCCCGCATGATCCGAACCGATCGCTACCGGCAACGCAGGATTAAAAGTCGTTTGTTCCATACCCTACAGTTTTGTATTGGTTAATGATGCGGTGCTGTTCACTATCAGGACCATTCTTCCGCTTCTTCTTTTTCTTTCTCGCGGTAAACTTTCGCGGAAATGAAGATACTGATCTCGTACAGCAGGTATAAAGGTACGAAAACCAGCAATTGATCTAACACGTCGGGCGGGGTGATAATGGCCGCCAGTATGAGTATCACCACCACGGCATGCCGGCGGTAGGTACGCATGAACATGGGCGTGAGCAGGCCCAGTTTGGTGAGGAAGTACACCAGAATCGGCATTTCGAAGAGTGCGCCCATGCCCAGGATAATCTGGCTCATGAGGCCGAAATAGTCGTCGATGAAAAATTCGTTCTTGATCACTTCAGACACGGTATAGCTGGCCAGGAAGTTGATCATGAACGGCGCGATGAGGAAATAGCTGAAAGCGATGCCCAGCAGGAACTGCAGGCTCACCCAGAAAATCACGCCCCTGGAGCCTTTCGCTTCGTTTTCTTTCAGCGCGGGTTTTACAAAGCGCCAGAATTCGTAAATGATATACGGGAAAGCCCCGATGATGCCGAGAATGAACGCCATTTTAAACTGCAGCATGATCTGCCCGGCCATTTTATAGTTCTGGAACTTGATGTCCGGCGGAACGATGCAAAGCTTATCGCCGAGGCCAATGGCATGGCCCGCCTGGCATAACCAGCGGTAGGTGGGGAAATTCGGGCGGGTGGGGCCGAAAATCACGTTAGTAAGAATCCAGTCGGTGAACACAAACCCGAGAATACTGACGGCGACAATTGCAAAAGCCGATCTTACAAGGTGCCAGCGCAATTCTTCCAGGTGGTCAAAAAACGACATCTCTGCCTTGTCCTCATTACTCGAGAATAACTTCTTTAACATGTGGTATTATGAATCAGGAGCACAAATATAACATGTGCCCAGTGAATAGAAAATGTAAAAAACGGGTGTAAGGTAAAACAAAAAGCAGAGGAAGTGGAAGGATTTCGGGAGGAATCGGGGATTCGGGCAAAAAAAAGAGCCAGCCCGAGAAGAATCAAGAGCCGGCCTTTCATCCATTGTTTGTTAACCCCAAAAAAGTTGAATTCGAGAATGTCTTTTTCGCTACTGCTTAAGTAATAACTTCATCCATAATGGCAAGCTATTAGATATAAGTTATAACCGATACAGAGCTTTTAAATTTCTAAAACAAAAATAGAAAGAAATATCGTATTATCAATGTTACAACAAAGTTTTTTACAACCTTTTAACAAAAATCAAATTATTGTGTTACGT
>CBFGZV010000053.1:0-29228 GCA_965653365.1 uncultured Chitinophaga sp.
GTTACAACAAAGTTTTTTACAACCTTTTAACAAAAATCAAATTATTGTGTTACGTTACAGCTACACTGTTAATTCAATTCGTGTTAATTTACTACTACTCTCCGTTACTCTGGTAAAAAACGATTTAGCAAAAGCAATATTACGTTTTTCAATAATTATAAAACGAATTTATTTTTAAATTATTGTTTACCAATATGTAACCCTCATTCCTGCCTGTAAATTTATCGATTTTTATATTGTAATCCGCTCTGGCTGTTTTTTCTGCAATTTATCGTACAGCAATTTTCGCGCCGAAACTTTTAATTCAGGATTTTCATCTTCACCATTTCGATCCGCGTGTCTGTAACATTCAGAATGTCAAACTCGTAATCATCGATGATGATCCGTTCTTTCAGCCGCGGGATGGTTTCGTAGTGGGAGATGATATAGCCGGAGAGTGTTTCGCTTTCGTCTTCGGGAAAATCAAAGCCGTATTGTTCGTTGAGGTAATCGAGCTCCAGCCTGCCGGAAAAGATGTATTCCTTTTCGGCGATCTGTTTTTCCACGAACTCTTCCACGTCGTGCTCATCTTTGATGTCGCCGAAAATTTCTTCCAGCACGTCTTCAATGGTCACGATGCCGGCGGTTCCGCCGAATTCGTCCACCACCCAGGCGATGCTGCGCCGTTCCTTGTTGAACTTGCTGAGCAGGTCGATGGCGCTCATCGTTTCGGGTACCGCCAGGATGGGGTGTATCACTGAACGGATGTCTGCCGGGTTCTTGAACATATCCAGCTGGTGTACGTAGCCGAGGATGTTATCGATATTGCCTTCGTAAATGATGATCTTGGAGAGCTTGGTGCCGATGAATTTCTGCCGCGCCTGTTCGATAGTGCTGCTGATGTCGAGCGCCTCGATTTCCTTGCGGGGAATGAGGCAGCCGCGGATTTTCACGTGTACCAGGCTGAGGGCGTTTTCGAACAGCTCGGTGTTGAGCTCCTGCGAATCACCCAAGTGCTGCTGGCTCTGGCGGGTGAAGTGCTCCACGTCCACCCGGGCGAAGGAGCTCCTGTTTTCGATGATGCGCACGTTGAACAGATATTTCAGCACCCATTCCGAAATGGACTCCAGCATGTTGCCCAGTACGTACAGGGGTTTGGACAGTACGGATATGGGCAGCGCAAAAAATCCCAGCAGCGCTTCGGGCCGTGAGCGGAAAATGCTGCGGGGAATGAAGAACCCGAAAAAGAGAATGATCAGCGTGGCGGCGATGATCTCGATGAAGAGCGACACCACCACGTATTTCCCCATTTCGTTCTCGTTCCAGAACAGGGCCCAGAAGGAATCGAGCCAGCCCGCCACCAGCATGCTGTAAATAACAATGGCGATGGTGAGCCCGATGAGGCTTGTGGCCAGGAAACGGGCAGGTTGCTCGTTAAACCCGGAAAGGATTTTGCCGGTAGCGCGGCCCTGCTTCTTTTTCAGCTCTATACTCAACCTGTTCACATTGGCAAAAGCAGTTTCCATGCCGGCAAAGAAGCCCGCCACGAGGATCACTAAAACCAGTAAAACAATCGTATAAATATCCATCCAAACAAAGATATGAAATTAGGGGAAGCTGGCAACCCCGTCCAAAGTATAACCCTCAGCGGGCCAAAAAGTTCTCTACCAGGGCCTTTACCTCCCCGTACGCTTTTTCCAGCTCTTCGTTCACCACAATATGGTCGAATTGCCGGGCAAACGACAGTTCGTAGCGGGCTTTCCCGAGCCTTTCCTCGAGGGAGGCCTGGGTTTCGGTGCCCCTTTCGCTCAGCCGTACCCGCAACGCGTCGAGCGAGGGGGGCTGGATGAAGATGGTCAGCGCGTCCGCATGGTATTTCTCTTTGATGGAAAGGGCGCCTTTCACATCGATGTCTACCATCGGATACTGGTTGTTCGACCAGATGCGCTCCAGTTCGCTTTTCAGGGTACCGTAGTATTTGCCGGCATACACCATTTCGTATTCGGCGAATTCGTTGTTTTCGATGCGGCGCTGAAATTCTTCGGGGCCCAGGAAATAGTAGTCCTTTCCGTCCGTTTCCCCCGCCCGCGGGCTGCGGGTGGCGGCTGAAATGGAAAAGGCCAGTTCCGGCATCTCACCCAGCAATTTCTTTACAATGGTTGTTTTGCCGGCCCCGGATGGTGCGGTGACGATGATGATCTTGTGTGCTGCCATATTCAGTTACACGCGCTTGATATCTGCTCCCAGGTTGCGCAGGCGTTCATCAATGTATTGATAGCCGCGGTCAATCTGGTCGATGTTATGGATGGTGCTTTTGCCTTCTGCGCTGAGCGCGGCAATCAGCAATGAAACGCCGGCGCGGATGTCCGGGCTGCTCATGGTGATGCCCCTGAGCTTGTGCTGCCTGCCCAGGCCGATAACGGCCGCGCGGTGCGGGTCGCAGAGAATGATCTGCGCGCCCATGTCGATGAGCTTGTCTACAAAAAAGAGCCGGCTCTCGAACATTTTCTGGTGCACGAGCACGCTGCCTTTGGCCTGCGTGGCCACTACCAGCACGATGCTGAGCAGGTCGGGTGTAAAGCCGGGCCAGGGATGGTCCGATATCGTTAAGATGGAGCCGTCTATAAAGGTCTGGATTTCGTAGCTGTCCTGTTCGGGAATGAAGATATCGTCTCCCCTGAATTCCATGCGGATGCCCAGCTGGCGGAATTTCTCAGGGATGATGCCCAGGTGCTGGATGCCGGCGTTTTTGATCGTGATCTCGCTCTGTGTCATGGCGGCGAGGCCGATGAAGGAGCCGATTTCAATCATATCGGGCAGCATGGCGTGCGTGCAGCCGCCGAGGCTGCTAACGCCCTCGATCACGAGCAGGTTGGAACCGATGCCGCTGATTTTTGCGCCCATGCTGGTGAGCATTTTGCAAAGCTGCTGCAGGTATGGTTCGCAGGCTGCATTATAAATAGTCGTGGTGCCTTGTGCCAGTACGGCCGCCATCACAATGTTGGCGGTGCCGGTTACGGAGGGCTCGTCGAGCAGCATATAGGTGCCTTTGAGCCCGCCGTTGGATTCGAGGCGGAAGTAGTTGTCGTCCGTGTCGTACACAAAGTTGGCGCCCAGCTTCTCGAAGCCGATCACATGTGTGTCGAGCCGGCGGCGGCCGATTTTGTCGCCTCCGGGCTTGGGAATGTATGCTTTGCCGAAACGGGCCAGCAGCGGGCCGGCCATCATTACGGAGCCGCGCAGGCGGCCTGATTTCTTTTTGAATTCGGGACTTTCCAGATATGCGATATCGATATCGTCTGCCTGAAACTCACAGCTGGCGCGGCTGATGCGGTTCACTTTCACGCCCACATCGCCCATCAGCTCAATGAGCAGGTTCACATCCAGGATGTCGGGGATGTTGTTAATGGTTACTTTTCCGGGGGTCAGCAATACTGCGCTGATGATCTGTAATGCTTCGTTCTTTGCTCCCTGCGGTATGATATCTCCTTTCAGACGGTTTCCGCCTCTTACTTCGAACACGCTGCTCACTTGTTCCTGTTTTTGTATTTGTGTTTATTTTTCCCTGCGTTGTTGTTATCGTTCCGTTTGAACTTGTTCTGCTGGTACGTTTTGCGTTTGCCGCCGCCACCGCCGCTGCCGCCGGTATTGCCGCTGCGGAACTGCTGCTGTTCGCCGCCCTGCAGGTTGAAAGACGCCGCCGAAGCACCGCCACCCGCGCCGGGCGCGTATTGCAGCTTGCCCTCGGTGATGATGTTCAGCTCGGATTTGATGGCGTCGTCGTGCACGCTTTCTTTGTGCCAGTTGCCATAAGCGAGTTTCATGTAATTGCCGATCACCTGGGTGAAGCCTTCCTTCATTTCAAGATCTTTTTCTTTCAGCGCCTTGTCGATCACCATCTCCAGGTTTTTACCGAAGTGGCGGAAGCGCGGGTATTTTTTAGGGTAAGGCAAACGGTCGGGCTTGGTGCGCAGCGTTTCGCGGGTGGGGATGGGATACGGGGAATCCACATCCAGCTTGAAGTCGGACACCAGAAAAAGGTGGTCCCAGAGCTTGTGCCGGAAATCTTCCACGTTGCGCAGGTGCGGCTGCAGGGTGCCCATCAGTTCGATAACGGCCATTACCTGTTGCTGCCGGTGCTCCCGGTCCTTGATCGTCAGAATATATTCGATCATCCGCTGGATATTCCTTCCATACTCACGCATGATCAAATGGTTACGTGCGGTATTATATTCCATTGTAGTAATTTAAATGTATTGTGCTTGATTACCAGCCATTCATACGCGAAGTAACGCTAGGTGCCTTGGTGCGGAACGGCTTCAGGTGAAGTCAACTTCTGCAAACCTAATGAAAAATATTTATAAATGACGCCGGCTTCCGTTCAGGCGCCGATTCGTTACATTTATGGCAGGAAACCGGGCACGGCTGATTTTCGGACCGCTGCCCGGGATAAACGACCGCACCGATGAAACTTTCACTGACAGGAAAAACCGCCGTGGTATGCGGCGCATCACAGGGACTGGGCCTCGCCTCGGCCAGGGAACTAGCTTTGCTGGGAGCGTCCTGCATTCTGCTGGCCCGCAACGAAAAACTCCTCGAAACCGCCGTCGCTTCGCTGGATACGAGCCAGGGGCAGCAGCATAACTATTATGTGGTGGACTTTTCGGAGCCCGCCAAAGTGAAAGCCACCATCCAGGCGATTGTAGACGACCAGTTCGTGCACATCCTCGTCAACAATTCCGGCGGACCGTCGTCCGGCCCCATCCTGGCGGCTGAAGGCGGCGCTTTCCTGAAAGCGTTTGAAATGCACGTGGTCTGTAACCAGTTGCTGACGCAGGCCGTGGTGCCCGGCATGAAAGCCACAGGGTACGGCCGCATCATCCAGATCATTTCCACCTCCGTGAAGGCGCCCATCAAAAACCTGGGCGTATCCAACACCATCCGCGCCGCGGTGGCCAATTGGGCCAAAACCATGGCCGGCGAGCTGGCGCCCTTCGGCATCACCGTCAACAACGTGCTGCCCGGGGCCATGACGACCGAGCGGTTGAGGAGCCTGTTTAAAGCCACCGGCGAGGCCCGCGGGGTACCGGAAGAAACGGTGGCGGAAGAATGGCGGCAGGAAATTCCCATGCAGCGCTTCGGCGACCCGTCCGAATTCGGCGCCGCCGTGGCTTTCCTGGCATCACCCGCCGCCGGGTACATCACCGGCATCAACCTGCCGGTAGACGGCGGAAAAACGCCGAGCTTGTAAGCTGGCCGCATATCCCTATTTTTGCCGCGCATGAACAACTGGAAAAATATCATCAAAAGCCCCACCTGAGGAGCTTCCGCTTATCCGGAACGATTTTTTATTTTCTCCCGCTAAATACTTTCAGATGAATACCAACGTGCAATACGGTGAATACCTGCAATTAGATAAAATACTCAACGCCCAGCATCCCGAAAGCGACAAACATCAGCAGCCCGCGCACGACGAGATGCTCTTCATCGTGATACACCAGGCATACGAGCTCTGGTTCAAACAGCTGCTGTATGAAACGGAATCGGTGGCAGACATCCTTAAAAAACCGGTGAACGACAATTCACCGGAACTGCAAACCATCGTGCACCGCCTCTCCAGGATGGTGACGATCCAGAAGCTGCTCGTGCAGCAGATCGATGTGATGGAAACGATGACGCCGATGGACTTTCTCGACTTCCGCGATATGCTGCGCCCGGCATCGGGCTTTCAAAGCTGGCAGTTTAAAGTGCTGGAAGCCAGGCTGGGCCTGCAGTACGGCCAGCGGTTCGGGCAGGAATACTATATTTCGCAGCTCACCCAGGATAAAATCGACATCATTCGTCGCGCCGAGCAGGAAAAGTCGATGCTGATGCTGGTGAACGACTGGCTGGAAAGGATGCCTTTTTTCGAGGAAGCCGCCAATTGGGTGGATTACCGCCCGGTGTCCGGCGCGGAGCCCGCCATGGGCCATGTGTTCTGGAACGATTACCGGCAGATATACCGGCAAAGCCTCGCCGAAGCGGAGCATAGCAACCTGGCGCAGTTCGACGCCGTGTTTGCCGGCGAAGGGGCGGCCAGCGGCGGATTATCGCCCAGGGCCTGCAGGGCCGCGCTGTTCATCATGCTGTACAGGGGCTACCCCTTGCTGCAATTGCCTTTCCAGCTGCTGAACAGCCTGCTCGAAATAGACGAGCAGCTGAGCACCTGGCGGTACCGGCATATGAGCATGGTGCACCGCATGATCGGCTCGCGCATCGGCACGGGAGGGAGCACCGGGCGCGATTACCTGAAAGGCGCGCTCGACAAACATTATATATTCGCCGGCATAGCGAGGCTTACCAGCTTTTTAATTGAACGGAGAAAACTGCCGGCGCTGGGCACGGCGATGGGCAGAAGACTGGGCTTTACCTGATACGGGTTGTACAGCAAAAAGGGTGACGGCAGCCGCCATCCTTTTTGCTGCTTGCGTAATCAACCGCAAGGAAGGGGCTTACTCCACTACATTAATAGTGCGGGTGAAGCTTTCTTCCAGGGAAATAAATGTTTCGGTGCGTTCAATCCCTTTGATTTTCTGAAGCTCGTCGTGCAACACGCGGCGCAGGGATGAAATGTCTTTACAGATAATCTCGGCAAACATGCTCCAGCCGCCGGTAGTGTAATTGAGCCGGACAATCTCGGGCATTTTGCGCAGCTCTTTGGCTACGGCATCGTACATGGAGCTTTTTTCGAGGAAAATCCCGATAAAAGCGATTACATCATAGCCGATCATTTTTAAATCTACGTGTAATCTTGTACCTTTAACAATACCAAGCTCCTGTAGCTTTTTCATACGTACGTGAATAGTACCCCCTGAAACGAAGAGTTTCTTCCCCAGGTCTGCGTATGAGATTTCTGCGTTAGACATCATCTCGCTGATGATCTGGAGGTCCAGTTTGTCAATATTCAAATTGTGGCTCATTTTGACAAATTGTTTTTGAATGTTTTAAACTTACATGCAAATATTTAAAAAATATCGAAATTTCCAAAATTCTTCTTAAAATATTTGCAAAAAATACCCCCTCTCTTTAGATTTGCATCATAATCGTTGACAAACAAGCCGTCCCTGTAAGCCGGCAAACGCTTGAAAGAAGCAGTTTCCGACAGGACCGCTCCAACTTTGTGGGGTGATGGAATTGGCAGACATGCCCTCTCGTCTCGGGGGTGAGGACAACGGGATAAACGTAGCGTAATGGGTTGACCACTAATCTTCTTTGTGCTATGGCTAACTGCCTCGTGTAGGTTCGAATCCTACTCCTACAGCTTTCAAAAGGCTGACCGCTTCAAAACGGTCAGCCTTTTTTGTTTTGACGCCGTGGCAATTCACTTTCCCTGCCGGCATTCCTCGTAGCCCCTTTTGCGTTCATGCTTGCAGCATACATACCTATCGAAGTAAAGGCCTTCAGCCTGCCTGGGGGTTGTATTTGAAGCGGAAGGCACTGCAGAAATCATCTTAAATATTTGTTTTTCAACCTGTTAAACTACCAATAAAAATGGGCATAACGAGCTCACCGGCATGGCCGGCCATTCCCTGCTCTCCGCTTTGGCCCTGCTACCAACGGAGAACCGGCTGGAAAACGGGCTTAAAGCTGGCTTAATTACGGTAATGGCAGGGAGCCGCCGCCTAGCAACGTGGTTCCCCCGGGCGGGCGACCGTGCCTGGAGATGCGCCCGGCCCCGCGTCAAACTTCCCGCGAAGGGGCCACTCCGCCCCAAAACGTTTTTGGCGCCCGGGCCGCAACAATTTTATAATTTTGCCCCCTCATGGGACATAAGAAATTACAACGGTTTGCAGAGATTGAAACCTTTCCGAATGTGCTGATCTACCCGCAGAACATGCAGGGCGCCTGGGCGAAGCACTTTGACAACAACCACCCGCTGACCCTGGAACTGGCCTGCGGGAAGGGCGATTACACCCTGGGCCTGGCCCGCCGCAACCCGGCCGGCAACTTCCTGGGCGTAGACCTTAAAGGGAACCGCATCTGGCGCGGCGCCAAAACCGCGCTCGACGAAAAGCTCACGAATGTGGCCTTCCTCCGCACGCAGATCGAAAAACTGACGGATTACTTTGCCCCCGGGGAAGTCACCGATATCTGGATCACGTTCCCGGATCCCTTCCTCCGCCAGTCGAAAGCACGCAAACGGCTCACTCACCCGAGGTTCCTCGCGTTATACCAGCAGGTGCTCAAACCCGGAGGCGCCATCCACCTGAAAACAGATTCGGCGGAACTGTACCACTTCACCCAACAGGTAGTGGCGGCCGTGGGCTGCCCCGTGCTGGAAGATATTCCGGACGTATACGCGCTCAACCCCGTGCCGGAACTGCTCCGCATACAAACCTATTACGAAGGCATGCACCTGGCCGACGGCAGAACCATCCGCTTCCTTAAATTTACATTGCCGGCCGAACCGATCGACTGGCGGGCTTTTAAACTGGAACTGGAAGATGAAGAAGCCGCTGGAGGAGAACATTGATTTTTATTACAACGAGCAGGGATATGTAGTGCTCACGGAAAAATACCACCGGGAGCGGGGTTATTGCTGCGGAAACGGTTGCCTGCACTGTCCTTTTGATTATGAAAACGTACCCGAAGATAAAAAAAGCCGCCTCCTCGCCCTCCGCAACGCCCGACGGCAGGGAGGCGCCTAATTTCATGCACACGGTATACGCCATCGTGCGCAAAATTCCCAAAGGCCGCGCCACCAGTTACGGCGCCATCGCAGAAGCATCCGGCATCCGGCTCACCGCGCGGATGGTAGGCTGGGCCATGAACGCCGCCGGCCGCGCCAAACCGCCAGTGCCCGCACACCGGGTGGTCAACAGCAAAGGCGAGCTCTCCGGCAGGAATTTTTTCGCCACCCCCACACTCATGCAAGAGCTGCTGGAACAGGAAGGCGTCAAAGTCAAAAACGATAAAATTGAAAACTGGGCCACGGTTTTCTGGGACCCCGCCGGAAAAACCAGCACCAAACGGCTGCCGGAGAAAAAAATAAAGCCCGCCGTAAAAAGCAGCGGTAAGGGCCGCGCCACTACAGGAACAGCGGGCACAGCCGGGAAAGCGGCGCCCGCGAAAAAAAATACAGCACCCCGCGCCAAAGCGGCCAAGGGCAGGCCCGAAAAAGCAGCCGCAAATGCCCGCCCCGCCGCTAAAACGGCAAAAAGCGCCAACAAAAGCACTACCGGCCCCAAATCCAAAAAAGAAAAATAGATGCCGCATAGTTTGAATACCTTTACGCAAGCATTCTTCTTTCTGATATGTCCGTATTAAAACTCAAGCTGGATCAGGAACAACTGGTGGAAGATTTTTTCGAAGACACCTGGTTGGCCGGCATCATCTCGCAGGCAAAGGATTACCAGCTCTGCTGGCAGATCAATAAGCAACTGGGGTACGATTTCCGGGTCAACAATTCCCTCGAGATCAACCTCACCAAAAACCGCCGCGCTTTTTATTTTACGGTATTCGAATACCAGGAGCTGACAAAATCCGCCGCGCACTACCTGTACAACAATCATTGCAAAGCAGAATTCCTGCTGCCGGAGCTGAAACACGTGGATTACATCTGGCTCATCAAAGGCAATTACTACCAGGACGCGGACGTTAAAAATCTGATCGAGCAATGCAGAAAAGCAGAGTTGGTACAGCTGGTATCTTTGCTGGACATGAAAGATATCCGGAACAAGATCAACTTAATATTTTAAGCCATCGTTTAACTTGTGAACGTAACCCAGGAGCACTGCTTTCGTTATGTTCCCCTCAAATTAATTGTATATGTGGCAGGAAAAAGATCATCAACTTTACCGGGCTTTCCGCTTCGCCGATTTTAAAGACGCCTTTGCATTCATGACAAAAGTGGCGCTGGTAGCGGAAAAAATGGATCATCATCCCACCTGGACCAATACGTACAATCAGGTCGACATTCATCTTTCCACCCATAGCGCGGGCAATGTGGTAACAGCAAAAGATCATGCCCTGGCCCAGGCGATCGACAAATTGTATGAACCTTCTTAACAACCGGAGCCTTGTGAACCGTCTCGTTTTTACATGCCTGTTGTTTTGTTGCGCCCAGCATCTCTCCGCTAACGCAGTTGCCCAGGATACCCTGGCCATCGACTTTCATGCGCCGGTATGCGGGCCCGACCTGCGCGCGCATTTGCAGGTGTTCCGCGGCGCCCCCCACATATCAACTCCCGCCGGCATTCCCGCCGGCGCCTTCCGGTACGACACCGCCGTTTTCCATCGCCGCAAAAGAGCGCTGGTCGCTGTCAACGACCTCTGGCTGCGCCTCCATATCCGCAACACCGGTGATAAAACCGGCACCCTGTATTTTTTCACCGGCTGGCATGAGCAGCTGACCTGGTTCCCTCCCGCACCTCAACAGCCGGTGCAGACCGGCCTGATGACGGACCGCCGGGGCGTCCATCGGTGGGACCGTTCGGCCTTCCCCGTACAGCTCGGGCCGGGACAGACAGGCACTTTCTACCTACATGTGGTGAACAATTTTTACCGCGAAAACAACTTCATGCCCGTGCTGTTCAACGAGGTGGGATACGCAGAATTCCGCCAGCAGCAAACCGACGGCTATAAAAAGGAAGTGATGATCATACAGGTGCTCATCGGCATGCTCCTCGTATTGCTCAGCGTAACCATCATCAACTACATCCAGCTGCCGGACCGCTCTTCCCTGTATTTTGCGGGCACCCTGCTGGGACTGATCGTCTATTTTGCATTACGGCTCGAAACGAAGCCCTACCAGCTGTCGTTCTTCCACTTCTGCCCGATGTTCAAATATTACTGGGATGTACCAGCTTTGCTGTTTTGCTTTTATCTCATGTACATGCTCTTCGGCAACGTATTCCTGAGCCTCCGGGAGCGTTTCCCCCTGATGGAGAAAATTTACCGGTACGGCGCCGTGGCCGCTGCGGCCCTGATCGTCATCTGCATCACGTTCATTGCGCTGGGCAACTACCGGGCGCCGGCCGTGATCTATACCTGGGTATTTTATATCACCTCCGTGCCGCTGGGAATTTCCTTCATCGCCCTGGCCCGCCGTACCCGCCACCATCCGCTTATCCGGTTTTTCCTCTTCGGCTCTATCAGCCTGTACGTGCTGTCTGCATACGCCTTTATCGCCAACAGCGAGCCGGTGGCCTTTACGCCGTTGCCCGAACTGGTGGCGCCATACAACGTTCTGGCGTTGGGCGTGTTGCTTCATGTGCTGTTTTTCGCGGCGGGCCTGAGTTACCGCAACAAACTCGCGCATCAGGAAAAAACGAAAACGCAGGAAATGCTCATCAAACAGCTTAACAAGAACAAGGACCTTCAGCGCAAACTCAACGTGCAGCTGGAAGAGCTGGTGAAAGAACAGACCACCGAAATCCTGCGGAAAAAAATGGAGCTGGAAGAACAGCGCAAGCTGCAGCTCGACATCGAATACAGTAAAAAACTGGCGGAAATAGAGCTCAAGGCGATACGCGCGCAAATCAACCCCCACTTCATTTTCAACTGCCTCAACTCCATCCAGCTGTTTGTGATGCAGCGCGATTTCGAGCATGCGCAGAAATATCTCTCCGACTTTTCGTACCTCATCCGGAAAACGCTCGACTTTTCGCGGCGGAATTTTATTTCCCTGGCCGACGAAATTACCTATTTAAATACCTATCTTGGATTGGAGAAAATGCGGTTCGAGCAGAAGATGAGTTATGAGATTACGGTAGACCCCGACATCGCTACCGCAGAGCTCGAAGTGCCCGCCATGCTGCTGCAGCCTTACGTGGAAAATGCCGTGAAACACGGCATGAATAACGACGACAGGACCTCCGGCTTACTGACGATCACTTTCAGAATGACAGCCCCGGATATGCTCGAATGTGTGATTGAAGACAACGGCATCGGTATCCAGCGTTCCCGGGCCCTGCGTACCCTGCCCGCGCACCACCAGTCGTCCGGCATGGAAATCAGCCTTAACAGGGCCGAGCTGCTCAACAAAATGTATAACACGGATATCCAGATAGAAATCATCGATAAATCAGGAAAACAGGCCAACGATAGCGGAACTATTATCAGGATTCTCATACCCCAGTTATAGTGGCCTCCGACAACTTTGAACGCTTATGATCCGCGCAGTAATTATAGACGACGAAAGGAACAGCAGGGACATCATTTCCCTGATGCTGGGCAAATACTGCCCCGAAATTGAAGCGGTAGGCATGGCCGCCAATTGCCGCGACGGGATAGAACAAATCCGCATGCACCAGCCGCAGCTCGTGTTCCTCGATCTTGAAATGCCCGACGGCACCGGCTTCGACGTGCTCGCCGGCGCATACGACGCGTCGTTCGAGGCCATTTTCGTGACGGCCTTCGAAAAACGTTTTTTACATACCATCCGCCTGAGCGAAGTGGAGCTGATACTCAAACCAATCGACAAGGAAAGCCTGCTGCAGGCCGTGGGCACGGTGGTACAGCGCATCGGCCAGGAACGGCAGCACGACCGGTACGAGGTGCTGCTGCGCAACTTCGGCAAACCCGCCGGGGAAGTACGCCAGCTGGTATTGCCCGGCCCGGGAGGCAGCGAGGAAATTGTAGCCGTGGCCGATATTTTATACCTGGAAGGGCAGGCCGACAAGACCGTATTTTACCTGGCAGACAGCCGCATACTACCCTCCACGCGCAACTTCCGGTATTATACGGAACTGTTTGCCCAGATGCGTTTTTACCAGATCAATAACACCCACATGGTACAGGTAGGGCAAATACAGCGGATAGACCAGCAGGCGTACAAACTCTACCTCCCCAACGATCTCAGCCTCGACATTACCGAGCGCAGGATGCGGGAACTGCACAGCCTCTGGAAGCAGCACTAGCCCCCCTTCAGCAGCCAGCCCGCCAGGATGCAGGCAATAACGATCACGGGAGAAGGCAGGCGGGTGAAACATAAAATCGCCAGCGTACCGGCCATGATGAGCAGGTTATACCAGGTCATGCTGATGGAAAGAAAGAGGAAAAAAGTGGCGGCCCACATAATGCCCACCACCACGGCGTTAATCCCTTCCAGCGCACGGTAGATCATCACGTGTTTTTTGAGGTTGTTCCAGATCGGGAAAAAGAACAGCACCAGCAGCAGGCTGGGCAAAAAGATGGCCACAGGCGCCAGGATGCAGCCCAAAAACTGCGCGCCCGTGCCCAGGTTGCGCATCACCATCCCCCCCACATAGGCAGACACCGAAAAAGTAGGGCCCGGCATGGCACGCATGATGCCGGCGCCGGTCAGCAGTTCTTCGGACGTCATGAAGGTAGACTTGGCACGGAACACATACTGCTCCAGCATCATCGCAATCAGAATATCGCCGCCGCCGAATACGAGGCTGCCGAAACGGTAAAAGTTTTCGAAAAGGTTGAACGGCCGCCGCGAAATCCAGTTGTTGGCGCGCGCCATTTCGGAGAAGAAACCCGCAAGGATGAAGATGAGCGCAAATAACCAGAGGTTGCCCCACTGAATCTTCTTGGGCTTCTCCGCAATATCGGGGATACGTTTGTTACTGAAGTTGGAAATGATGCCACCAAGGATGATCAGCGCGGGGAACGTCCACGGCGACTTTAGGAAATAACTCGCCAGCATCGCCACCACCATGATGATGAATGTGGCCATGCTGCGGATGCTGATCTGGTAAGCCTTGATGCCCCCGTACGCCAGGAAGCCCACGGCCATCGGTTGTACATATTTGAAAATATCGACCTGCAGGGCCCGCTTGTCGAAATATTGCAATAGAAAGCTCAGGGAACCCATCAGGAGACAGGCGGGCGTGATCCAGATCATCAGCGTGACGACCGCCAGCATTACCCCGCCCCGTTTGTACCCTATGAGGGTAAGAGTTTGGGACGAGGATGCGCCCGGCAGCAGCTGGCAGAAGGCATTGTATTCCATCAGTTCCTGCTCCGTTACGTCCTTTCGCTGCTGCACAAAGGTTTTCATCATCATCGCCAGGTGGCCCTGCGGGCCGCCGAACGCGGTGAGGCTGTGCAACAATACTGCCTTCAAAAAAGGAATGTGACGTAAAAACACTATAGGTTCTGGATAAAGCTGCCCAATTTCCAGTAAAATAACGAATTTTTCAAATTCCACCCTAGCCATTGTTTTTCAAGGGTTTGCAGGAGGGCATGGAACTTGTACTGAAATCAGTTGACAGCATGAAACAAATGCCTTCGTTTAGGCGTTAAAGAAAAACAGCTCAATCGAATCTATTATGAAGCGATTTTTGTTGGCAACCCTTCTTGTTGCCAGTATCGTAACAGCCCGGGCACAGTCTGCCGCATACAACAGCAATGAGCATTGGGAACAATTCCTCCTACAGCCCCGAACCCTTCAACCACAGGTAACGAGCGATACCAGCCTCGTTTTCGTGAGCAACCGGTACATTCACCCGGACAGCCTTCGTTTTGCAGACGAACACCTCGACACCACTTCCCTTAAATATTTTTTCCTGAACAAAGCCTGCGGCAAGTGGCAGGTATTCCAGGCCCCGTCGCTGGCCGGCGCCATGGAGCATATGCCCCGGGGGAAAGACATCGTGGTGTACGCGGAAGGGATGGGTAAGATCTTCCCGGCCAACGTTGCGCGGGCCAAACTCATGGCCGCCCAGTACAACGTGAACGTGATTATGTTCGACTACGCCAGTATCAACAATACCTATAAGCCTTCCAGGAACTTCAAGTTCGCCCGTCACAACGCAAAGTTGTCTGCGCGGCAGTACCTCACCCTGATGAAAGAGCTGCAACGGGCCAGGGAAGCGCGCGCACCCTGGATCGACGGGGCAAAGCTCACCACATTCTACCACAGTATGGGAAATATTATTCTCGAAGAAATGGTACGGCACGAAGATATCAGCTGCCTGAACGGCCGGCCCTTTATCGACAACCTGGTGATCAACGCCGCCTGCGTGCCGGTGAAGCGGCATGCCGAATGGGTGGAACACATCAGCTTCGCCAGGCAGGTATATGTGCACTACAACCGTACAGACCTTCAGCTGAAAGGCGCGCACCTGCTGATGATGAAGCGGCAGCTGGGCGAAAAGGTAAAGCCCCGCGCCAGGGCTAACAATGTCGTGTATGTGAACTTTCACAGCATGGCGGGCTGGCAGCACAGTTACTTCATGAACTTCCCCAACAACGAATTCAGGCTCAACCCGGCCATGGTGGATTACTTCTCACGAATCTTCAACGGGCAGGAGGTATCGTCCAACGAGGCTATCAGCCTGCTCGATACCGGTAAAGAAAACACCGCTTCCCGATTATAAATAAAAAACCGGGCGCTATCCCGGTTTTTATGTGATTATTTTTTCAGGCCGATTTCACGCAACCTTTCGTCGAGGTACTCACCGGCCGTGATGGGCGGGTAAGCGGCGGGATGTTCCGCGTCTACTGTCGACGGCAGGCAGGTAAGGTCCATTCCCGATTTGGGATGCAGGAAAAACGGGATGCTGAAGCGGGAGGTGTTCCACATTTCCCGTGGCGGGTTTACCACGCGGTGAGTAGTGGATTTCAATTTGTTGTTGGTAAGCCGCTGCAGCATATCGCCCACGTTTACCACTATCTGGTCGGGCAGCGACGTTACCGGTACCCAGTTATCCTGTTTGTCGAGCACCTGCAATCCGTCTGCAGAAGCGCCCACCAGCAGGGTGATCAGGTTGATGTCTTCGTGCTGTTCGGCGCGGATGGCGCTCTTCGGCTCCTGCGTAATAGGCGGGTAGTGGATGGCCCGCAGGATCGAATTGCCGTTATGGATTTTGTCGTCGAAATAATGTTCGTCGAGGCCGAGGTACAGGGCGATGGCCTGCAGCAGGGCACGGCCCGATTTTTCGAATCCCCGGTATGCTTCAAACAGGGTAGGTGTAAAAGCGGGCACTTCGCCGACCTGCACATTGTCCGGGTATTCCGCCTTCACCGGGTCGTTGTCTTCCACCGTCTGGCCGAACTGGAAAAACTCTTTCAGGTCGGGCGCATCGAAGCCTTTGGCATGTTCCTTACCGAAGGAGGTGTAGCCACGCTGGCCCGCCAGGGCGGGGATTTCATAGGACCTTTTAGTGGCCGGAGGCAACTGGAAAAACGCCTGCACGTATTTGTACAGGTCGGCAATTACATTGTCCGGTATGCCATGGTTTTTTACAGCCACAAAACCTACTTCTTCGTAAGCTTTGCCGAGTTTCTGCACAAATACCGCTTTACGTGCGGGGTCGCCGGAAGTGAATTCCGCCAGGTCAACGGAAGGAATGGAATTAACGGTAGCCATATCGTTTTGTTTTGGAGTACTAAAGGTAAGGGAAAATCGCCTGAGTATGCCGGGACGTGTTTTCAACCATCCGGCGGGGCGGGGTGTTGTGTAATTCTCCGTCGTTACCCGCAGCTGGCGGCACGTAGTACATCGTTGGTTGGGCAGTTCATTTTTTTTGGTGAGGTGTGGCGGGCAGCTGTTCCAATTCCATCCGCCGGGAAGGCATACTATCACCGCCCGGGTTCAACGCATTCTACGGCCCATACATGCGCGGCATGCTGCGCCGTGATTTAAAGCCCGGAGGTGCGCCGGTTTTGAACTCGCTCACGGGGTCTTTGCACCCCGTGTTTCCAGCATCAGCAATTCTTCCGGCGTAATATCCACCAGAGCGTACCGGGCCACGCGGTTGATCTTCATTTCATCGAGCGCATCCACCACACTGCCGTAAGGCGCGCTATCCGCGGCTTTGATCATTATCACCAGCGCATCGGCATCTCCCGCTGCCTGCGCCACTTTCTGCTGTTTGGCGCGTATCACATGGCCGATACCGTCTTTCATGGAAAAGTTGCTCGCGTGCAAGACCGGCGGGTGCCGGGGATCCTGCCCCTGCCCCTCGTACCACGAAACGCTGTGCCCGTGAATCAGCAGGGTGAGCGACTTACTATCACCCACGGGCGTTGGAGGCCCGTCCGCCGGGATGATCAGCGCCATTGCGCCGGGTTTGGCAAGTACGGTAGTGAGCATAAAAAAGGTGATGAGTAAAAAGCCGAGATCGACCATCGGCGTCATGTCTACCCGGGTAGACAACTTTTTGCTGCGCCGGCCGCCGCGCTGGCGGCCTGTTTCGTGGGAAGCGTTCATTTCTGCCATCAATCAGGTTTTAAAGGTGAAAAAACGGGCAACGGGCACAAACACCCGCTGCCGTGGGATAACACACATTTTGCATTGTTTGCTCGGTTAGGAGATTCATAAAAAATGAAATTCCATAAAAAGGGAGGTGAAAGAATTTGCGCCGTACAAGGATGGGTTTGAAAATGGCCAAGGTTGAAGGGATGACGGTCAAAAAGAAGAGGGTGCTAATAAAAAAAGGCTGCTCCTTGCCGGAACAGCCTTCTTCGTATAGTGAGTACCGTTATAATTAAAACTCCGCGCTTTTGGGTGTGCGGGGGAAAGGAATCACGTCGCGGATGTTGCTCATACCGCTTACGAACAGTACAAGGCGTTCGAAGCCGAGCCCGAAACCCGCGTGCGGTGCGGTGCCGAAGCGGCGCGTATCGAGGTACCAGTAGAGCTCTTCTACCGGGATGTGCAGTTCGTTCATGCGGCGCACCAGTTTGTCGTAGTTCTCTTCCCGCTGGGACCCTCCTACGATTTCGCCGATACCGGGGAACAGGATGTCCATCGCACGCACGGTTTTACCGTCTTCGTTCTGCTTCATGTAGAACGATTTGATAGCGGCGGGGTAATCGGTCAGGATCACCGGTTTCTTGAAATGCTTTTCAACGAGGTAGCGTTCGTGTTCGCTCTGCAAATCTGTGCCCCATTCTTCCACCGGATACTGGAACTTTTTGTTCTTGTTCGGTTTGCTGTTTTTCAGGATATCGATCGCCTCGGTATAAGTGATGCGCACGAATTCGTTGTTGAGCACAAACTCCAGCTTTTCGAGCAGCCCCATTTCACTACGCTCCGCCTGCGGTTTGTTCTTCTCTTCGTCTACCAGGCGCTGCCCCAGGAAGTCAAGGTCTTCGCGGTTGTTATCGAGCGCATAGCGGATAACGTATTTGATGAATTCTTCCGCCAGGTCCATGTTATCTTTCAGGTCGTAGAACGCCATTTCCGGCTCGATCATCCAGAACTCCGCGAGGTGGCGGGCGGTGTTGGAGTTTTCAGCACGGAAAGTAGGCCCGAACGTATAGATGTCGCCAAAGGCCATGGCGCCCAGTTCGCCTTCGAGCTGGCCGGACACGGTGAGGTTGGTGGAGCGGCCGAAGAAGTCTTCTTTAAAATCGATGTCGCCGTTTTCTGTCCGGGGCGGGTTCTTCAGATCGAGTGAGGTAACGCGGAACATCTCCCCTGCGCCTTCCGCGTCGGATGCGGTAATGATGGGGGTATGCAGGTACACGAATCCTTTTTCGTTGAAGAATTTATGCACGGCAAACGCCAGCGCATGGCGCAGGCGGAAAATAGCCCCGAAGGTATTGGTGCGGAAGCGCAGGTGCGCGATTTCGCGCAGGAACTCCAGGCTTTGCTTTTGCGGCTGGATGGGATATGCTTCCGCATCACAGTCGCCCAATATGTCCAGTTGCTTCGTTTTCAGTTCCACTTTCTGGCCTTTGCCAAGCGAAGGAATGATGTCGCCTGTAACGGCAATAGCGGCGCCGCGGGTAAGGCGTTTGAACGTGGCGGGGTCGAGATCCGCTTCGTTCACCACCACCTGGAGATTATTATTGGTAGAGCCGTCATTCAAAGCTATAAACTGGTTATTGCGGAAGGTGCGGATCCATCCTTTTACCGTTACTTCATAGTTTGTACTGTCGCTAAGCAAAATCTGCTTGATCTTTACTCTTTGGCTCATATCAATGATATTTTTTTTGAAATTGACTGCAAAAATAGATAAAAGGCGCTAAAACTGGCCGGTAATTTGCTTGAAAGAGGGGGTAATTGATGGGGTTGAGGAACCGGCAAAACGGTCGATACCCCTGCTGGCAGATGATGTACAGGGATCAACATTTTTTTGGATATTATAAAAACTTGTTTTAATCTTGTACCCACAATCTGTCTGATTAAGTTCCATTTTGCCATCTTCATCAGCAGTCCTTAACTCAAGCGATCCCTATCAATTTAATGATCAAAGCTTTATTATTGACTCAAAACAATTATTTGTTAATTGGTGTATGATGGTATGCAGTGGTACCCGCCTTTCGACAATTCTAAAATTCGACAAACGCAGATGATGTACGACATCTTACAATTGAACGACATGCTCGTTCCCGAGCTGCTTGACATTGCAGAAAAACTGGACATTTCAAACCCAAAGAAACTCGACAAGCAAGCATTAATTTATAAAATACTAGATAAACAAGCCGTGATAGCATCAGAAGACCAACAAGGTAACGGAGACGAAAAGAAATCAAGGAAGCGGAAACCGGTCTCGAAAAAAGAAGAAACACCGCCGGCACCCGCAGAACCCACTCCCTCCGAAGAAAAACCTTCCGCAAAAAAAGGCCGCAAAGCCGCCACCAAAACCTCCTCCAAACAAGAAGAAGAGACAGAAGCTCCCAAAAAACGCAAGCTCGATATTGACCTGGACATTCCTTCCCTCACATTCGACGACGACGACGACCTGGTGCTTCCCGCTCTTTCCGACGAAGAGGAAGAAGAAGAAGAGATCGTGCTGCCGGAAGAAGATCTGGAAGACGATTTTGTAACCGTGCAGGAGCCTGTATTGCAGCCCAAAGCCGCAGCACCGGCCAACAAATACCCGAGCAAAAAAGAACCCGTATTCAATATAGAGTTCGATGGTGTGATCGTGAGCGAAGGCGTACTGGAAATGATGCCCGACGGCTATGGTTTCCTGCGTTCCTCAGACTACAACTACCTCAGCTCTCCCGACGATATTTACGTATCTCCTTCGCAGATCAAACTGTTCGGCCTCAAAACCGGCGACACCGTACGCGGCAGCGTACGCCCGCCGAAAGAAGGCGAGAAATACTTTGCCCTGCTGAAAGTGGAAACCATTAACGGCAAGAGTCCCGAAGAAGTGCGCGACCGCGTGCCTTTCGACTACCTCACGCCGCTGTTTCCCTTCGAGAAACTGACCCTCACCACCACGTCCAATAACTACTCCACCCGTATTATGGACATGTTCACACCGATCGGTAAGGGACAGCGCGGTCTCATCGTTGCGCAACCGAAAGTGGGTAAAACGATGCTGCTGAAAGAAGTGGCCAACGCCATCGCCACCAACCACCCGGAAATATACCTGATGGTAGTGCTCATCGACGAGCGCCCTGAAGAGGTGACCGATATGGAACGTAGCGTGAAAGCGGAAGTGATCGCTTCCACGTTCGACGAACCTGCTGAAAAACACGTGAAAGTATCTGCCATCGCCCTGCAGAAAGCAAAGCGCCTGGTAGAATGCGGCCACGATGTAGTAATCCTGCTCGATTCCATTACCCGTCTCGCCCGTGCGCATAACACCGTAGCACCCGCGTCTGGCAAGGTATTGAGCGGTGGTGTGGAAGCCAACGCCATGCAGAAGCCTAAACAGTTTTTCGGCGCCGCCCGTAAAATCGAAAACGGCGGCTCGCTCACCATCCTGGCTACCGCACTGATCGATACCGGCTCCAAAATGGACGAGGTGATCTTTGAAGAGTTCAAAGGTACCGGCAACATGGAACTGGCGCTCGACCGCAGGCTGGCCAACCGCCGCATCTTCCCGGCTATCGACGTTACGGCGTCTTCTACCCGCCGCGACGACCTGCTGCTGGAAAAAGATATGCTGCAACGTATCTACATCCTCCGCAATCACCTGGCGGACATGAATACGGAAGAAACCATGAACTTCATGCTGCAACATATGAGAGGCACCCGCAACAACGAGGAGTTCCTCATTACCATGAACAGGTAAACTATCCCACGATACGAATAAAAAAAGGGCTGTTACGCGATGGTGTAACGGCCCTTTTTGCTTTCGTTCAATGTGCCTGTGTTATCGATGCGGGTATGCTATGGTAAGATCTGTGATCTGCTGCGGTTCCGCGTCCGATGGCCCATGTGGCGGCTTCGGAGGACTAGGCGGCCTCGGCGGTGCGCCGGGCGGTGTGGGCGGAGCAGGCGGCCTGGGCGGCATCCTCGGCGCCACACAACTGACAGCCAGGAACAAAACAGCTACCGCTACACCACTTAACTTTTTCACATTTTTCATATCCAATCACTTTTAATGCTTCTTCCGCTGGCCCGGAGCAAAAGGCTTCGCAGACTTGGTGCCGTATATCTTTTTTGCCTGGCCCGGCGGAATACGTTTGCCGGAAGCCTCATGATATACGGTACAACTGCCCAGCAAAATGCCGGACGCCAGCATCAGTAACAAGTGTACCCGGTTAAATTTCATCATTAGGTTGTTTTATTCAATGAGATAATGGCCAAAAACTTTGCCAAAATAGGAATTCTGTTATGATATCTTCTTTTTCAACCAGTTAGACATGCATAAAAACATGTACCGTGGTTGTATCGCCCACCTGTAGTACCCAATCCGGGTGCAAATATAACGGTAAAAAAAAGTGCGCCGGAAATCGGCGCACTTTCCTTTTTATTTTCTTCCGCGTTCAATTAGAACAGGAAGCTAACACCTACGTTGATTTCTTTGGTGAAAGTCAGGTCGAAGGAGTTGGTTTTTGTTTTAGCGCCGGAGGGTTTTGCTTCGTGGCTGATGTTAGAATAGTTCAGGCCACCGAAAGAACCTTCGAGCACGAAGTGCTTGGTAACGAAATAGCTGATACCGGGCAGCAGGTTTGCTGAAATGGTATTGATTTTAGCAGTTTCGGTGCCATTGGTTTTGTTGGTCCTGAAACCGTAGCCAACATTCGCTTCACCGAAGAACGCGAATTTGGAATCGCCCAGGTTGTGGTAGTTACGCACAAACACACCAGGCGTAAATTCAGTGTGCTGCGTTTTTGTTTCTACAGTACCTACTTTTTCTTTGTTAGTGCCGAAGTCTGTGCCAACAAACACACCGATCATCCATTTGTCGCTCAGTGCGTAACCAGCTTTGGGGCTGATGCCGAAAGAAGTGTTGGTGATTTTGTTGTCGGAACCATCGGGTTTGGTGGTGCTGGTTGAAACACCTACGTTGCCACCAATCAGGAAATTACCTTTCTTCACCTGTGCATTCGCGAACTGGGTACCCATCAGGCCCAAAACGGCCATAACGATCATTTTTTTCATCTGTCGTACAATTTTAATTTAATATGTCAATAATTGATTCTGCTAACCATGTTCTACATACATGTTGCTCGATTGGGGGAAGAAGAAGTGGCTGATGATATGGGTTATCTCAATCCCTGGAAAAAGATGGTCAATACCGCCCTTTCCCGGTTCATGAATTCTTTAATATTATCTGAGTTCTGAAGCTCGAAACCTGCGGCCTGCCATTTGCACCAAATCACCCATAAACCAAACAACACGTGCACCAGCAAATCGGCCGTTTTTTCCGGATCATGCGCCGCTGCCACCTCTCCAAGGTCTTTCCCCTTCCGGAGCCAGGCAGACAAAAAGCGAATCTCCGACTGGTGTACCAAATCCCCCACCTGCCTCATCAGGCTGCTGGGCTTGTCGCTCACCCACTCGTGGATGCCGAACAGAAAATGATAGTCCAGTAAAATCTGTTCTTTCACCGACAAATATTTCTCCATCACCTCTTTCACCGATACTGCGCTTTCCAGCGTTGCGCTTACATCTGTAAAGCACTGCGACACCATCCTTTCAATCACTGCCACATATATCCTATCTTTGTCGGGAAAATAATAATACAAAGAGCCTTTGGAAATCTCCAGGTCCCGCGCTATTTCTTCCATGGTCGTTTTCGCCAGGCCAAAGCGCTTAAAACGCTTCAACGCAGCTTCCAGTATCACTTCCCTTTTTTGATCCTGTTCCGCCATGTCGGAATTACAAAGCACCTTTTGACTTTTTGACTTTGCGGGTCAAATGTACACCCTTTTTTGAAACAGCAAAAAGAATTTTATCCGTATTTAGAAAGAACTATCAAAAGTGTAATGCATAACCCAATTGTAATGCAAACATAAAGAAATATTTAATAATTATATATGTAAATGGAAAAAGAATTGTTAAAACCGCGGGGATGGGGAGTTAGCAGCAAGCAGGTACCGGTAAACGGGGAGATTTAATTATCGAGCCGTAAAAAAGGTTCTTGCGCCGGGGGAACGAAAAAGGACCGCAGGGTGCGGTCCTTTTTTTATGCATAGTATCTGATTGCCAGTATAATGCGGTGCTTACCAGCCGAGCAGGTAAGCGAAAATCAACGGTGCCACGATGGTAGCGTCCGATTCGATCACGAACTTCGGCGTATGGATGTCCAGCTTGCCCCAGGTAATTTTTTCGTTGGGCACGGCGCCGGAGTATGAGCCGTAAGAAGTGGTGGAGTCGGAAATCTGGCAGAAATAGCCCCAGAACGGCACATCGGTCCACTCCAGGTCCTGGTACATCATCGGCACCACGCAAATGGGGAAATCGCCGGCGATCCCGCCACCGATCTGGAAGAAGCCCACTCCTTTGCCGCCTGAATTTTTGCGGTACCAGTCGCTCAATTCAACCATATATTCGATGCCGCTCTTCATGGTAGAAGCTTTCAATTCGCCTTTGATGCAATAGGAGGCGAAAATGTTGCCCATGGTGCTGTCTTCCCAGCCCGGCACTACGATGGGAATGTTCTTCTCCGCTGCGGCCAGCATCCAGCTGTTTTTGGGGTCGATTTCATAATGTTCTTTCATGACCCCGCTGAGCAGCAGCTTGTACATGTATTCGTGCGGGAAATAGCGTTCACCGGCGGTTTCGGCGTCTTTCCAGATTTTGTAGATGTGTTGCTGAATACGGCGGAAAGCTTCTTCTTCCGGTATGCAGGTATCGGTTACGCGGTTAAAGCCGCCTTCCAGCAGTTCCCATTCATCCTGCGGGCTCAGGTCGCGGTAATGGGGTACGCGTTTATAGTGGGTATGCGCCACCAGGTTCATGATATCTTCTTCCAGGTTGGCGCCCGTGCAGGAGATGATGTCCACTTTACCGGCGCGGATCATTTCTGCGAAAGAGATACCCAGTTCGGCCGTACTCATTGCACCGGCGAGGGTTACCATCATTTTACCACCTTCCAGCAAATGCGTTTCGTAGCCTTTGGCCGCATCCACCAGTGCCGCGGCGTTAAAGTGGCGGTAATGGTGCTGGATAAACTGAGAAATCGGTCCTTTATTCATAACTATAAATGTTTCAAACGGCAAAGGTAAGATAATGGCGCATTAAATGGGGGCAAAAAGAAAACCGTTCCGGAACAACCGGAACGGTTTATACTGATCTATAACTAAAACTAAAACCAGGTCGGCGAACGGCGTGCCGTTATGCTTTTCTTAATTTTTTGAGGGTGGTGAGGCCACCGGTGGAGGCAGCTTTCAGCACAGTCCAGTGAGATTCGCTTTCCAGTGTGATCACATAAGTAGTGGCGCCTTCGGCTTCATATTCCACCACGTTCTGGATTTTCTGGTCGGGGAACTTCTTCATCAGGCGGGTCACCACGTTCAGTGGCAATTCCGTATCGGTAATATAACGGGAGGTTGCCAGCAGGTTGCCTTCCCTGTCGAAGTGCGCAGTCACTTTCGACGCTTTGATGGTGAATTTGGCGACATACTTGTCTGCAGTGCTGTACCACGAAACATCTGAAGCTCCTACGAATTCTTTGTTAAAGGCATCCATCACTTTTTTGTTGTTGACGGTTGCGTCGCGTGCAAACAATGCACTGCTGCTGAATACTGCAGCGATGGTCAGAATGGCGATAAGTTTTTTCATGGCGGAAAAATTTTATCCAGGTTATTTAATTTGTTTTGTCTGATTGACGATGTAAAAGTACCAACGGTTGCAGCGCATGGCAAGCGAATAGTTATGATTGGTTTACCAAGATTAATTCAATGTTATGCATGTTGCCACACCTACATAAACGCATCTAGTGGGCATCCTTCAAACCCTTTACTGTAAAGGAGTTGAGCGAAAAGAGCAAATGTTGCATGCCCGAAGGTTAAGACTTTGTTAAACTGGAATGCTGGTGACAACCGGTAGGCGCAAAAACGTTGGTTTCAAAAGCGGACACCCCGCCATGATAACGAACACCCTCATAATTTATCGCTATCTTCGGATAGGTGAAGCCCTTTGTTTATCAGGCTTTTACCGCTCATTTATTATCAATACCGCTCAACAACCCATGAATTACCTGGCGCACGCATATCTTTCCTTTAACGACCCACATATCACGGTGGGGCAGATGATCGCTGATTTCGTGAAGGGGAAACAGGTGTTTACCTACCCCGACACCATTCAGCAAGGAATCCGCATGCACCGGGCGCTGGATGAGTTTACAGACAAACACCCGGCCACCCGCCGCGCCAAAGCCATCTTTCAGCCCAGCTGCGGGCCCTACGGCAGCGTGTTCATGGATGTGGTGTACGACCATTACCTCGGCAACGACGCATCCCGCTTTACCCTCCCCGCCCTGCAACAGTTCGCAGGGTCGGTATACGACCTGCTGGCGGACCACCACCACCTGCTGCCGCCCTTTTTTCAGCAGGTGTTCAAATACATGCGCAGCGAAAACTGGTTGTACCGTTATCATGAACGGGAAGGTATTTTCCGCAGCTTTTCGGGTATCGTACGCCGGGCGAAGTACTTCGAACACCCGGCCGAAGTCCCTTTCAGCGTATTCGAAACGCATTACCTGACGCTGGGCGACTGCTACCGCGAGTTTTTCCCCGACGCCATCGCCTTTATGGAAAGCCAGCGGTAATGCAAACGAGCGGAAGTGGATGTTTATAAAACCGGCCAATAATGGGTTTCGTCAAGGACTGGCGGTATACCGGAAGCGGAAGTCTTCAACCGAATGGCGGCCGGAGTTTGAAAAATTGGATACGACCGGCTTTGATCGGACACAGCCGGTGTGGATCTTGGGATGCGGGCCGGGAACAGGGGCCGCGCCATCCGCATGCGTCTGTTTACACCCGCCTGCACATTTTGAGGATTTTGCGAAAAACGCGTAGGTTTGGGGCAGATTTTAATACCCATTCAAAAGTACTACAGGTTATGAATACAGTTAAAACGCTATTAGCTGCCGTGTGCCTGATCACCGCCACGCAGGTGGTGGCTGCCCAGGATAAGAAAATGCCGCCCGTAGACCCCAGTCCGATGGACATGGCCTACTTCCCCGTCATGTACCCGTACGTGTGCAAAGTAAAAGGGGAGCCCGGCACCCTCGTGGCCCGCACGGTATTCAGCCGCCCGCAGAAAAAAGGGCGCCCGATTTTCGGTAACCTGGTGGAATATGGGAAAGTATGGCGCCTGGGCGCCAACGAGGCCACGGAAATCGAATTCTTCCGGCCCGTGACCATCGGTGGTAAACTGGTACCCAAAGGAAGGTATACCCTCTATGCCATCCCCAATGAAGCAAAATGGACCGTCATTCTTAATAAACAAACGGATATCTGGGGCTCTTACAAATACGACCAGGGCCTCGACCTGCTGCGTACAGACGTGCCCGTGGCAGCTTCAGACGAAGAGCTGGAAGCGTTCAGCATGGTGTTCGAAAAAGCGGCCTACGGCGCCAACCTGTTAATGGGCTGGGACAAAACGCAGGTAAGCCTGCCTATCCGGTGGTCTGAAAGCGCGGCTACCGCCAACACCGGCAAGAAAAAGAAATAAAACGCTTGTTATCAGGAACATAAAAAGGCAGCGGAATCCGCTGCCTTTTTGTTTATATCATAACTGTTTGATGATGTGCATGAAAAAAGGCGGTAAGAATACCGCCCTCAGAAATTTTAACCATATCCTATGAAAAACCTACGGTAAAATTAAGCCAACAACCGTTACGGGAAAACCCGTTTCTGGTGAACGCATCGAATTTCCTCGTAAGTGAGCGGATATGGAAGGTGTGATAAATTTATGTTATCAAATTCCCCGGAAAGGCCCGTAGAATTTGGGCTGCAGGCGATGCGTACTACTACGTACGTGTTACGCCGTTAGGCCCTTGGGCGCCAATCAGGGCCCCTTCGGCCCAAGATTCAAATTCCGTACCTTTGGTATTCCCATAAAATATAGCAGACCATGAAGTTAGGCACTAAACTGATACATGCCGGCGTAGAACCGGACCCTTCAACAGGGGCGATTATGACACCCATCTTTCAAACGTCCACTTACGTACAGAAAGCGCCGGGCGATCATAAGGGATATGAATATGCCCGTACGCAGAACCCCACGCGCGACGCCCTCCAGAACGCGCTGGCCGCCATCGAGAACGGCACGCATGGTATTTGCTTCGGCAGCGGCCTCGCTGCCACCGACGCCATCATCAAATTACTGGAGCCGGGCGATGAGGTGATTGCCTCCAGCGACCTGTATGGCGGCACTTACCGGATTTTCACCAAAGTATTCGCCCGCTACGGCATCCGGTTCCATTTCGCCGACCTCCAGGATGCGGCCAACCTCCGCCAGCACGTCAATGACCGTACGAAAATGATATGGGTGGAAACGCCCACCAACCCTCTGCTGAACATCATCGATATCGCCGCCTGCGCCGCCGTGGCCAAAGAGCGCAATATCCTGCTGGCGGTAGACAATACCTTCGCTTCACCCTATTTGCAGAACCCGCTCGACCTGGGCGCCGACATCGTGGTGCATTCCGCCACCAAATACCTCGGCGGCCACAGCGACGTGGTGCACGGCGCGGTGATCGTGAAAAACGACGCCCTGGCCCAGCAGCTCACTTTTATTCAGAACAGCTGCGGTGCGGTGCCGGGCCCGCAAGACTGCTTCCTGGTGCTGCGGGGCCTGAAAACCCTGCATGTGCGCATGCAGCGGCACTGCGAAAACGGCGAGGCGGTAGCCCGCTACCTGCGGCAGCACCCTAAAGTGGGCAAAGTATTCTGGTGCGGTTTCGACGACCATCCCAACCATGCCGTGGCCAAAAAGCAGATGCGCGGCTTCGGGGGGATGATTTCCTTCACCCTCAAAGACGACAGCATGGACGCTGCGCTGAAAGTGCTCAGCGGCACCCAGCTTTTTTCCCTGGCAGAATCGCTGGGCGGCGTGGAATCGCTGATCGGCCATCCGGCCAGTATGACCCACGCTTCCATCCCCCGCGAGGAACGGATGAAGAACGGGCTGGTGGATTCGCTGATACGCCTCAGCGTGGGTATCGAAGACGCGGAAGACCTGATCAACGACCTGAAACAGGCAATTGGTTGATAAACAGGGATTTTTAAAGTTGGCATAAACTGCTTACTTTTATCGCATACACCTACACCTCCCGGAAGTACCGGGAGGTTTCCATATACCGAAGAGCCATGAAGTCCCGACAATTGAAAGAATTTTTAGATGCCAAGGCAGCTTATTACAATCAGCCGGCGTTTGTGGAAGGGGATCCCATCTGCATCCCGCACCGCTACAGCCAGCTGCAGGACATTGAGATAGCCGGCCTTTTCGCCGCCGTGCTGGCCTGGGGCAACCGTACCACCATCATTAATAAGTGTACGGAGCTGATGGAGCTCTTTGACGACGCGCCGTATGATTTTATCCGGAACCACCAGCCGAGAGACCGGATGAAGCTCATGGGCTTCAGGCACAGGACGTTCAACGGCCTGGACCTGTTGTATTTCGTGGAGTTCCTGCAGCACTATTACCAGAACGTGACCTCACTGGAGTTCGCGTTCAGCGGGCACATCACCCCGCGCGACGCCAATGTGGAAAAGGCGCTTAACGGCTTCCAGCATATGTTTTTTGCGCTGGAGCACCCGGAGCGCACCCGGAAGCATATTTCCGCACCGGCCCGCAACTCCGCCTGCAAGCGGCTCAATATGTTCCTGCGCTGGATGGTGAGGAGCGACGAAAATGGCGTGGATTTTGGACTGTGGCAATACATTTCGCCCGCCCAGCTGATATGCCCCATGGATGTACATGTGAGCCGGGTGGCCGCCAGACTGGGCCTGATCGAAAAAGCGGACGCCAACTGGAAAACCGCCGTGGAACTGACAGACAGGCTCCGCGAGCTGGACCCTGATGATCCCGTGAAATACGATTTTGCGTTGTTCGGACTGGGGGTGATTGAAAAATATGTGTAGATCAATTTAACAGGATAATGAAGAAACTTACCGTACTGCTGGCCATGTGCTGCTACGTTTTATCG
>CBFGZV010000054.1:0-29120 GCA_965653365.1 uncultured Chitinophaga sp.
GCCGTGAACGATCCCAACCTCGATATGGACTTTACCGGCACCATCGACTTCAACAGCCGCCTGCCGGTGTTCAACTTCTATTCCGAAATCCGCAACAGCGACCTGAAGGCCCTGCGCCTCACCCAGGATTCCATCACCCTGCAAGCCAAGGCGGACCTGAACTTCGCCGGCAGCAACATCGACAACTTCGACGGGATAGCCCGCCTGTACGACGTGTCGCTGTTCAAAAACAAAAGCCGGGTGGAGTTCGACTCCCTCTCCATCAGCACCACCATGGAAAAGAACCTGAAAACACTGAGGGTGAAAGGAAACGAGGTAGACGGCTATGTGCAGGGCTCGTATAGCTTCATGGAGTTGCCCAATGCCTTTAAATTGTTCCTCAACAAATACTACCCCGCCTACTTCAAATCGCCGCCGGCGGCCAATGCCGGCCAGGACTTCTCGTTTTCCTTCGAGTTCGGCGATGTGGACAAGGTGCTGAAAGCATTCAACAACGACATCAGGGGCCTCAACGGCACGCAGGTGGCGGGGTCGCTCAACACCCTCTCCGGCCAGGTGAGCCTCAATGCCGCCGTTCCGCAGGGTACCTACACCAACTACGGCGTACGCAACCTGTTGCTCAAAGCCAACGGCGATTTCAACAAGATCGACATGAGCGTGAGCATTGGCGAAGTGTTGTACAACGACAGCACCATTTTTACCAATCCCCTCGTGATGGCCAGCTCCGGCAGGGACACCTCTTATGTGAAAGTGGACCTGAAAGCGGAAGACACCACCAGTCTCGACGGCTTCTACGCCCGCCTCATCACCGTGAGCGACGGCGTGAAAGTGCATTTCCTCAACAGCAACTTCACCGTAAACGGCCGCCAGTGGAGCATGACGCCGGGCAACGAAGTTTACTGGAGCGAAAACTTCCTCACCGTCAGCGACCTCCGGATTTCCCGCAACGACCAGAGCATCACCATCCGGACCAATGAATTCAACCCGGACGAAAGCCGGTTCATGGTCACCCTCAAAGACCTTAACCTGGCCGACATTATTCCCCCCGGCCTTACAGACATCCGCGTGGAAGGGCTCGCCAACGGCACCATCAACGTGAACGACCCTTTCAGGAACCTCGAAGTGGACGCCGACATCAAAGCCAGCCAGCTGCGCATCGACAACGATTCTCTCGGCCTGGTCGAACTGGCCGGCAATTACGATATGCGGCTGGGGCAGGTGAACTTCGACGTCAAGTCGGACAACGCGCTGGCCAACTTCGTCGCCAAAGGCAGCGTGGGCGTAAGCGACAGCAACCGCGTGGTGAATGCTTCCGCGGAAATGAACAACACTTCTATCAGCCTGCTCGATAAATACCTCGGCGAATACGTGAGCAACCTCACCGGCGCCGCCACCGGCAAGGTGACCGTTACCGGCACTACCGACAAGCCCTCGTTCCGCGGCTCCGTCAAGGTGGAGAACATCGGCATGAAGGTGAATTATCTCGGTACCTACTATAAGATTCCCCTGCTGCACGTGCACAATATGGACGACAACCTGATTGAAATGCAACCCTTCACCCTGATCGACAAGTTCAACAACCAGGCAAAGGTGAACGGCTTTATCAGTCACCAGAATTTCTATGATATGAACTTCGAGTTCGACGTACAGTCGCAGAAATTCCTTTTCCTGAATACCGGCGCGCAGGACAATGACCTCTATTACGGCGATGTACTGGCGGCGGGCCGCGTATATTTCACCGGCAAGCTGAACGACCTGCAGCTGCGCGTGCTGGCCCGTCCCCTGCGAGGCACGCACTTCTACCTGCCTATTTCGGACAGCAAAGACATCGGCAAGCACGAGTTCATCCGGTTCAAGCAGTACGGCACCATCAAGGAAGAACCCAAGAAGAAGAGCAACATCAAGCTGAATGTGAAGATGGATATTATGGCGAATCCCGATGCGGAAATCGACGTTATCCTCGACCCCACTACCAACGACGTGATCACCGCCAACGGCACGGGTAACCTCACCATCAATGTGAACCTCGACGGCGATTTCACCATGTACGGCAACTACGTGATCAACCAGGGTAAATACAATTTTACGTTCGAAAGGGTGGCCACCTGGAAGTTCGACATCGACAAAGGCAGCACCATCACCTGGAACGGCGACCCCGCCGAAGCGAAGGTGAACATCACCGCCAAGTATTCACTGCCCAAAGTGAGCCTCTACAACCTTTCCACCGCCGCGCAAACCGGCAGCGGCGGCACGGATGCGCTGAACCGTTCCGAGCGCGTGGAAATTCTGCTGTACCTGCGCAATTCGCTCATGCAGCCCGCCATCACCTACGAAATCACGCTGCCCGACGTAGGTTCGCTGGCATATGAAAGCGGCATCGCCTCGCGCCTCAAAGAGATTAACCAGGACCAGAACCAGGCCCTATATCAGATATCCTTCCTGCTCGCCACCGGCCAGTTCCAGCCGCCAGACGGCGGGGGCGCCAATATCGGCGTAACCGGCAAGAACAGTGTGGGGCAGGCGTTGAGCGCCCAGGCATCGGCCATCCTGAACAACTTTTCCAACACCTTCCTGAAAAACGCGGGCATCGGCTTCAACGTGAACTACACGGCGTATAACTTCAGCAATAGCGCCAACAGCTCGTTCGACCGGAACCTCGTGAGCACGGGCATCACCAAAAACTTCTATAACAACCGCATCCGCGTGTACGTGGGTGGGGACTACGACTGGGGCCGCGTATCGTCTACCGCCTCGTCGCAGAACTTCGCCGGCGACTTCCGCGTGGAATACCTTCTGACGCCCGACGGGCGCGTGCGCATCAACGCGTTCAGCAAAACGGACTACGACGCCTATTACCTCTCCAACCGCATCAGAAGCGGTGTGGGCCTCTCCTATGTACGCGATTACAATCACCTCAACGAACTGTTCCGCGACCGGTTCCTCCGCAGGCGGCAAGACAGTCTTCGCCGCGCAGTGATGCAGCAACGCGACAGCAGCAATGCGGCGAAGCGGGACAGCGGGCGATAAAAGGATTACGTGGTCTCGTCGTAGACTTTCGGGGTGAGGAGTTTGTTTTTCCAGGCTTTCAGCCGCTCAAAATTCAGCGCAGCGAAGAGTAGCAGCATCATCAATGAAAAGGGTTGTATCCGCAGGGCGGGCCCGTTTCCGAACTGGATAAAGTAACTGTTGATGGTATAGGTAAAAGCAATCGCGTTCAGCGTTCCAAATAGCAGCGTTGCCAGCAGCAGGATTTTTCCGGCGCGAAGATTCACCGGAGACACGATCATACAAACTACCAGCAGGCAGATGGCCATGTGATGCTCTGTGGTCAACATGACATTGGTGGTGGCCGCGACATATATACTGCTTACCATTGTGGTAGTGAGCGGCACCAGTACGAGCAGTGGAAGCCAGCGCGCCAGATTTTTTTTCTTTGACTGCGGCCCGCCTGAAGCGGGTGGCACCAATGCGTTCTCGGGCGGCCCGTGTGAAGACAAATGCGGATCTTCCAACCAAAGCCGCGCATGCTCTTCCACCAGCATTTCAATATTCTCCAACGTGGCGCTGGGCCAGTAGTACTGTGCATCTTCACCGCATGACAAATCCTGCCATGCATATTCCAGCTGTACAAAATCGCTTGTCAGCTGCTCCTTGTCCCATTGCATGCCAAAAGCGCGCAGCGATGAGAGATTCTCCCGCACTTTTTCTCCGCGCGCGATCTTTTTCACATAGTATCCAGCATAGCTGATCGCGGCAGCCTCGCCCTGTTTTGCTTCAAGGCCGAGTTCTGCTATCGCTTTTTCGAGATAGGGAAATATTTCATAGTAGGTAGCTTGCCGGCTTATCCCGGCCAACATAACCAGATGAGGAGTATCGTGCCCCAGGGAAAGCATGTCGAGCGCCCAATCAACACCATCCTCCCGGACAACGTTCGAGAATTCGGCATAGGTGACGACTTTGTCGGTTAATTCACTAAGTGGTTTCAGCGTCAGGGTATTTTCAGTAAAGATAGAAAATAACGCTTCATTTCATGGGCATCATCGAATAACACATACGTGGGATTCCAATTGTTCTTATTATTCATAGTTTCAATGTCAGGAAACCAGGAATGCATTTAACCTGAATGCAGTGTTAACCAGATAAATCACCCGAACGCCGAGCTTATCCCATCATTTCATAACCAAATCCCGTTTAAGCGTATGAACCATTCCCGAATTCTTTTGTTAGCATCCTGCCTGGCTGTTTTTGTTTCCTGCCAGAAATCTATCAACAAGCCCGACAAGGAAGAGAAAATGTTATCTACCAGCGAGCTCCGGCAAAACAGTCCCGTTCCCCCACATTGTTACGGCCTGGCTGACCCTTGTTTGGATCCCGCCTGTGAGCCTTTCTGGAAATGCGAACAGCCTGGCGGCGAGCAATCCGTACAATATGCGGGCGTCATTATCACGCATGAGTATCACTCCGGTCTTCTGCGTTTCAACAGTGAGGCGGACCTGCAAACCGTGCTCGACCAGTTGGACGCCGATTATGAAGCGCACAACGCCAATTACGAAAATCTGTATCCCACGCTCACACCCGAGCAACTCGATAACATGGATGTGACCACCGGGTTTGATGAGTTCGCTACTTACCGCGCCTTCGAAAATCTTTTCCCCGGCTATACGTCCAAGCGGAAAGAACTGGAGATCATTGAAGAAAACTGGCTGGCTGCGGACATGACCGGTGCCCACCCTGACAATTCCGATATGTCGTTCGACAACTCGGAGAACACCGTATTCGGTCCCGGTTACCAGCTTAAAATCGGCACTACCGTGCACACCCTCAACACCGACCTTCAACCTGCAGCAACCGGTGCAAGTCCGATGCTGATCGGTTGTATTTCCAACAAAAGAAGACCTAAAAGCTTCACTTCACCTGACGGCAGCAGGAAGTTCGAACTAAAAGTTGCCTTAAATTCGATATGGATCAGAAGCAGCGCCAAAGGGAAAGTTGTTTCTTATGTAAAAAGCGGCAACCGTTGGAAACGCTCCAGGGCCCATATTGCAGCCGGCAATGGCGGCACCATTTACGACAATAACTGTAGCAACACCTGGAACTTCACCGGACGGAATCCCGTGAACGGATATAAAAAGAGAAAAGAAATAAAGATAGTACGGCGGGGATATGCTACCTGGTGGAAAACCATGCCGGGGCAGGTCTTTGCCACGTTTGATGCGTTAAACATCGCCACCGGTACGTTGGCTATTAACTGAAAAAACGAAGATATGATCAATATCCGGAACGCCGGCAGCATTCTATGTGCTGCCGGTATTTTAACCTTGCTGATCACGTTAACCTGCTCCCCCGCCAATGCGCAACGCGACCGGTGGCACATGGGCTTCACCGCCACCGCCGGCCTGGCCGCCAAAGCGGACATCCCCGGAAGCAACCGGCCATATGACCTTCATAGCCGCCGGGCAGGCGTGTTTGAAGGAACATTCAATGCGTACCTGCCGCTGACAAGCGGTTTCTGGATAACCGTGGGACTGGGCGCCGGCGTTACGGGGCACAGTATCATATACACCATTCCGCGCACTGCCTTCACTCCTCCGCTGGGGTACGATCTATCCAACCTGGGCGCGGGCTCCCGCGAAATGGACGTCGTTTACCTGAAGCTGCCGGTAGAAGTGGAAAAACGATGGATGGCAAAACACCGGCGCCACTGGCATATTGCGGCCGGCGCCAGCCTGCAGTATGCGTCGCCGGTGGATGCAGGCATCGCCGAGGCGGTATGGTACAACAGTGGCTATTACATTTATAAGTCAGGCGAGTGGAACAGCGACAACCACCGGAAGCCATGGATGACTTATCATTTGTCCGGCGGGCATACCTGGAGGTTCCGTTACGGGCATTCCATCCGCGCCAGCCTCAAAGGCACGTTGTCGCTCACAGAAGTTACCACCGGCACCTACCGCTTCACGTTGCCGGATAAACCGGTGGAAAGCGGTACGTTCAGTTTTACCGGCAGCTATCTCGGCGTTGCCGTGAGTTATCTTTTTACGCGGTGATTATTTGATCTTTTTAAACGGCTGCCGCCTCTCTCCCACCAGTACAAACTCCGTTACGGTACCGTCCGGCTTGCGTGTGAATTCCACATAATCGAAAGCCTTTTCTTCAATAAAAAACACGTTGTCGGCGCTGGGTTTCAATTCAATTTTGCCTTTGCGCGGGCCGGCCACCAGTTTGCCCTCGACGAGCGTAATGGTCACCGTGTCTGTGTGCTGGCCGGCATAGGTGCCTTCATAGGTTTTCAGCACGTTCTCCGCAACCGGCACCTGCTGGTGGTGGTAACGCTTTTGCGAGAGCAGCCAGGTGTAGAGGCTGTCGTTATTATAGGCTTCCACCCAGCTGTCGTGGCCCGTTTCCGGATAGATGGTGAATTTCACGTTTTTATTGAGCGGTTTCACGGCATCTATCATCCGTTGCGACGCATCCAGCGGTACCACGTAATCTTTGGCGCCATGAAAACACCATACCGGCACGTTTTTGAGGCGCCAGGCCTTTGAAGCGTCTCCGCCGCCGCAGATGGGCGCAATGGCGGCAAACAATTGCGGCGACGATGTGGCGAGGTCCCAGGTGCCGTAACCGCCCATGCTGAGCCCGGTGAGATAAATGCGGTCGTCGTCCACGCGGTATTTTTTCTGCACATCAGCCAGCAGTTCCCTGAGCACATCCGCATCCCAGCCCCTGCCTTCCGGCGCCTGCGGCGATATCACGATGAAGGGGAACTGTTTCCCTTTCTCGATCAGCATCGGCGGGCCGTGTTGTTTTACTTTTTGCACATCCGTCCCTCTTTCGCCGGAGCCATGCAGGAACATCAGCAGCGGCCAGGTTTTGGAAGGATTCGCGTCGTACTGCTGCGGGAGATACAACAGGTAAGGCGTTTCGCGGATGAATTTCTGCACGGTCTGCTGCGCGTTCACGTGTGCGGCCAGCAGCAGCACCAGGGCAATGAGGACGGTTTCTTTGATGCGGTTCATGTTATCAGGATTCTGCTTTTAAACTTTTTACAGGGTTCGTTAACGCGGCGCGGAGGCTTTGCATGCTCACCGTGAGCATGGCGATGGAAATGGTCACAAAAGCCGCGAGCACGAACAGCCACCATGCCATGTCCGTTTGATAGGCAAAGCCCTGCAACCAGCGGTACATCGTATACCAGGCCAGGGGAAAACCGATCAGCATGGCCACCACCACGGGCTTCAGGAAATCTTTCGTCAGCAGCCGGATAATGTCCGATACCGACGCGCCCAGCACTTTCCGCACGCCGATTTCCCGTGTACGCTGTTCTGCCGTGAACATGGCCAGCCCGAACAATCCCAGGCAGGAAATGAAAATCGCGAGGAAGGCGAAGAAACCGGCCAGCTTGCTCACCATGGCCTCGCTTTTGTACAGCCTGCTATACTCAAGATCGGAAAATTGGTAGGTAAAAGGAAATTTCGGGTTGATTGTTTTAGACAATTTCTCGAGCCCGGCCAGCGCTTCGGGTGTTTTACCCGCCGCCGTGCGAACGAGCACGATACCCCACCTGAAATTTTCGTCGAAGCGGATGATCAGCGGTTCGATGGCCTGGTGCATGGAGTTAAAATGAAAATCCTTCAATACGCCGATAATGCTGCCTTTGCGGTGGCCCCAGCTAATGGGTTGGCCGATGGGATCCGCCAACCCCATCTTTTTCACCGCCGCTTCGTTCACCAGGAAACCGGTGGAATCGGCGCCGTATTCCCTTGAATAATCGCGGCCTGCCGTAAGTTGCAGGTTCAGCGTCTTCACAAAATCGTACCCCACTACCGCATCCGCAAACGACACATCGAGCCCCTGCGGTTTGCCGGGCCATTCAACGCCGTTGATATGATGACCAATCACGGTAGGCGAATTGCGCATTCTCGATACCGACAGGATGCCCGGCAGCCTGGCCGCTTCACTTTTGAACAGATCGTATTGCTGCAGGAGGTTGCCTTCCAGGGGGATATAGACGAGGTTCTCCCGGTCGTATCCCAGTTTCCGCGACTGAAAATAATCCATCTGCCGGTACATGACCATCATCCCGATCAGCAGCACGATGGTGAGGGTGAACTGCAACACCACGAGGCTCTTCCGGAACATGGCCGGCCCTTGCCCGAATTGCAGGCTGCCCTTCAATACGCGTACGGGCCTGAGGCCGCTGAGAAATATGGCGGGGTAACTACCTGCTACGAAACCCGTCAACCCCATCAGCGCGATCAGTGCGAGCCAGAAAAGCGGCTGCCCCACGGGCAGGCTTAACTGTTTACCCGTAAGCCCGTTAAAGGCAGGCAGCGTGCAAATGACTACGAACAGCGCCACCAGCACCGCCAGAAACGTCAGCAGCATCGCCTCTCCCACGAACTGCCCGATGAGCGCCGCACGCTGCGCCCCTACCACCTTGCGCACGCCTACTTCCTTCGCACGCTTGGCAGACCTCGCCGTAGCGAGGTTCATAAAGTTGATGCACGCGATCAGCAGGATAAACACAGCCACCACACTCAGCATCCGTACGTATTCGATGCGACCGCCACTAATGCGGCCGTTTTCGAAAGTGGAATGAAGATACTTTTCATGGAACGGCTGTAAGGCGAGCTCCACCACCATTTCCGGCTGCCTCCCTTTATAGCGGTAAACAAAATCGCGAATCTTTGCGCTTACTTTTTCCGCGTCCGCACCGGGGCGGAGCTGCACGTATGTTGCGGGACTGGTATTGCCCCAGTTGTTGACCCAGGGATTTTCCTGTACGAATGCTTTCCACGACCGCAGGTAATCGAACTGGTGCGAAGAACGGGTCGGCAGGTTTTCGAAAACCGCCGTCACGGTGAGGTCGAGCGTATTTTCAAAACGGATGGGCTGCCCTATCGCCTTTGCCGCGCTGCCGAAAAACTGTTCCGCCATTTTCCGGGAAATCGCCACTGCTTCCGGCGTATTGAGCGCCGTTTGCGCCGTGCCTTCCAGCAAAGGATAGCTGAACATGGAGAAGAAATCTTCTCCCGCGAAAAAGCCAGTCATTTTCCCGATGCGGTCGCCGGCGCCGAACGTCAGCGTTCCGTTAAGCTCCAACCCGCTGGCCAGTTCCACCTCCGGGATCACGTTCTTTAATTCCTGCGCCAACAATCCCTGTGTATTATAAACCCCTTGCGTTTTACCATCGAACGTACTGCGCAGATACACCTGGTACAGGCGGTCGCCGTTCGCATGAAAGGCATCCACGCTCCGCTCATCCTGCACCCACAGCATGATCAGCAGGCTGCAGGCGAGGCCGGCGGCCAGGCCGAGGATATTGATGGCGGAAAACGATTTGTTGCGGACGATGTTCCGCCAGGCGATTTTAAGATAGTTGGTAAACATACGGGCATGGTTTGAAAATAGCGTGCCATTCAATCAACTACCTAATATACAATAATTTATTCCAGATAGATATTTATACTTTGTTCGTTTTCGGTACAGTGGGGTGTGCGGGAATGGGCGGGGACAATAAAATGCCCACAATTCATTTATAAGGGGATAGCAACTTGCTTTCCATCTTCCTTAAAGTCAATTGCCGATATCAGCTATCGAATGCAATTGCGGATAAATTTATCAGTTTTACACCGATCCTGCTATCTCCAAGCATACAGAAGTTCATCTTTTTTCCAATTATCTTCATACAATACCCGCAAACTTATTAGCCCTGAAAAAGACCCCATTGAAAAAGATTGAGCGCACTGAAATGAATCTGATAAAAAGGGAGGAGCAACGCCCCTCCCCTCATATCTATTTCTTAATCCTCCCCTCAAACGCCTCCCATGAATAATAATGAAACACCTTCCCGTTGCTCATCGCCACGAGCATCCCCTTCGGGAATTTCGGACCCAACGGCGCCGCCGTTACTTCCGACCCATCGCTTTCGACGGTCGATACGGATACTTCCGCTACGAACGCCTGGTTGTCCCGGCGGAACACCATGAAGGTGTTGGCCTGCTGGTTCGAGACGAGAATGTAACCGGTGCTGTCCGTCAGCGGGTAGATGGAAATCCCTTCGTGATCGGAAGCGAAGCCGGTGGTGCCGAACAACGCCAGTTGGGTGGACGATGAATCCGGGTCGGCATAGTATTTACGAACACCCACCGTTTCATCGGAATAATAGACATAACCGGGTTTGTTGTCCACGGCGATCGCTTCTATTTCCTTTTTGCCGCTGTATTGCCCGAACTTCCTGACCAGCGTGCCTTTCACGGCGCCGTGGCCGTCGTCCTCGAGGCGGTATTGCCAGAGATACTGATCGGCTGGACCGCTCTTCCGGCCTGCAATCGCGAATATCACCGAATCGGCAGGGCGAGTGTATAATGCAAGGCCCATCGGCGCACGCTCTTCGGCGCCTTCAAACACGGCAATGCCTCCGTTATCGATGGCCGTCAGTTCCGGCAGTTTGAACACACGGAGTTTGTTCGTTTCCCTTTCGGTGAGCACGGCCACGTCCACCCGCCGGCCGCCTACCAGCAGTCCGTACGCAACGTCCACATTGTTGGGGCGGCGAAGGCCACCGGCTTTGCGAACGATCTTCCCATCGAGATCGAAGGCATACAACGCCCCGTCGCTGTCTTTGTCGGTGCCGATGATGAGGCTTTTCATCGTATCGGCAGCATTGATCCAGATAGCGGGATCATCCGTGTCGTGTGCAACGGTTTCGGTGATCACCGCGGGTTTCAATGCGTCGGCGCGAACTGGCGTACGGCCCTGTTCACAGGCACATAAAAACGCTGTAACAATAACTATGTAGCTTCTTGACATTCAATTTTCGTTAATCAGGTAAACAACTTAAAATTTGGAAAAAGTCATTGCCGAACACCGCAATGCATCCGCCATCTTCTCTCCCGTCCTACAAATCAAACTTGAACCCGGCATTATATCTCGGCCGGTAGAACTCCGCCTGCATCGTTCTGTCCGAAACGCCCTGGTAGTAACGCAGCGGCTGGTTGGTGAGGTTGTTCGCCTCGGCAAACACCCGCAGCTGGCGCGTCAGTTTGAACGATGCGTTGGCATCGAGGAAGAATTGTTTGTCGTAGTACCGGTCGTCGAAAGCGGAACCACCCAGTTCATCGAGGTACGCGGCGGCATAATTGCCGGACAACCGCGCGGAGAAACGCTTATTCTCGTACGACAGCGAAGCATTGAACATATGCGGCGCGGTGCCCGGTAAAGTCACGCCGGTGCGTTTCTTACCATCACCGTTGTATACACCTTCAGCGGAGGACTTGGTATAAGTATAGTTCACGTACACCCCGAAACCTTTCATAAAACCGGGCAGAAAATCGAGCTGGCGTTGCAGGGCCACCTCAAACCCGTATACCTTCACACTGTTCCCGTTGCGAGCCTGTTTGTACGTCCACCGTTCGCCTGCCGGCACGGGATTTTTCTCCGCTGGATATTCGGCCGCGAATTTTTCGGTGGAATACTGCTGGTCGCTGTACATGTAAATGAAATCGCGGATGTGTTTGTAAAACACGCCGCCGGAAAGGATGCCGACAGATTTGAAATAGTGTTCGCCCATGAAATCGAAATTCCAGGCGTAGGCGGCCATCAGGCCGGGATTGCCGGCGGTCAGCGCTTCATCGTCGGCCACGCTGCTCAGGTAAGGGGCAATATCGTAATAGTTCGGGCGGGCGATGGACGTAGTGGCGGCCAGGCGAAGCACCGTCTGGCTGTTCACATCATATTTGAATGACAAACCGGGCAGCACGTTGAGGTAACTGTTCTTCACGCTGCGCACGCCTGCAAGCTCTTCCTCTTCTTCCACGACGTTCCCTTTGTAATCGATGCTCGTGTTTTCAAAACGGACACCGGCGATCATCGACAAACGGGATGATAAATCCTGGTCCCAGCGGAGATAACCGGCCGCAATGGTTTCTTTCGCGGTAAAGTTGACGGCGAGATATTCGGCAGGATTATCTTCCTGTTCGAACAACGCGGGATTGGTCAATGCCAGCCCGCCGAGGAAGGAATTTTTCACGAACGGACCGGGATTATATTTTTCGCCGGGTTGAAACCCTTTGCCGTCGCTGGTGTACAGGGGGATGGCGGAGAGATCCCCAAAATCCGCCAGCGGCTCGTATTCGAAGAAATTGTTCGCACGCTTTTTATCTTTCAGGCGCAACCTGCCGCCTACCCGCAAACGGCCTTTCTGACCAGGCAGCACGCTGAAAGGAAAACGCAGGTTCAGCTTCAGGCCCAATTCGTTTTCGCGGGTGTAGTCGTGGTTCTCCGACAGTCCCTTGAACTCGAAATCGCCGGTGGAGCTGCCTTGTGCTGAGAAGTTCGGAAAGCGGGCGTCGGACAGGTCGAGCGACACGGGCACATCCTTCTGCTGGAATTCCATGTACCGCTCATTGGGACGGTCTTCGCTGGCGGTGGAGTAACTGGCGGCCCAGTCGAGATCTACCTTGCTGCCGATGAGGTGCTCGCCGCGCAACGAATAGTTCTGCACCCGCTGGTCTTCGAGCCGCCTGTTTTTATTACGCCCGTTGCCAATGCCGCCTTTGGTTTCGCGGCGCAGCGTAGCGGCGTAACCGGTGAGGTTGTCACCGGCATCGTATTCAGGCTCGATGTCCACGATGCGGAGGCGGTAGCGGTTTTCCCTGTCGTCGCGCCAGTTGTACATAGCATTGGCGTACAGGGTATTGCTGGAATTGATCCGGTAGTCCAGCGCGGCAGAAATACTCCGGCGAACGCGCTGCACGTAGTACTTGCGGACTTCTATCTCCTCGGTGAACACCTTGTCTTTTTCGTCTTTCGCCCAAACGGCCTCCACATTGTCGGACCCATAGTCGTTGTTATTGTAGGATCCGCTCAACACCGCACCAAGCTTGTTTTGGAAAAAACGGTCACCCAATACGAGCGAGGCATTGTACAGCGGTTTGTTGCGGATGGGATTGAAGCCGCCGGACAGTGTGGCGGAAATACGCGGGCCATTGGGAGCGGCGCGCGTCACGAGGTTTACGGAACCGCCGATGGCGTCAGCATCCATATCGGGGGTGAGCGTTTTATTCACTTCGATGGTCTGCACCATGTCCGATGGAATAAGGTCCATCTGCACGCGGCGGTTGTCGCCTTCGGCGGAAGGAATACGGTCGCCGTTCAGGGTAACGGCGTTCAGTTCCGGCGCGAGACCGCGGATGATGATGTTGCGCGCCTCTCCCTGGTCGTTCTGCATCGTGACGCCGGGGATGCGTTTGATCGCGTCGCCGATGTTCGCGTCGGGGAAACGGCCGATCTGGTCGGCCGACACAATATTGGTCACATTGGGATTGCTCTTCTGCTGGTTGAGGGCTTTGGCCTGCCCCCGCAAGCGGTCGCCCAGCACCACTACTTCGTTCCCGGAAACACCGCCGGCCTCCAGTTTAAAATTCACCACCGCGTTGGCGCCGGCTTTTACCGCCACGCTTTGCGATGCTTTCTCATAGCCTATATATGTCACCTCCAGCGTATAGCTGCCCGCAGGCACGCCCAGGAACTCAAAACGGCCCTGCTGGTTGCTTACGGTGTAATGGTTACCGGGATGCAGGCGAAGGGTGGCGCCGGGCAGCGACAGATGCTGGTTGTTGTCGATCACCTGGCCGGTGACGAGGCCGGCTCCCTGAGCATAGCCGGCTATACTCAGGCACGATAAAAGAAGGAAGGATAAAAATGTTTTCATGCGGTAAGTCTTTTTTTCAGACGTCACAAAGTTGTGAGCCGCACCGCCCCTTTGTCAAATTTCCGGCGTGAACAAAAAGGCTACAGGAAGGCCGGGCACCGTGAACAAAGACGCAACAGCTTCCCCTTAAACTATTGACAATCAACCATCGTGACCGTTACAACATGCCTGTTAAGAAAACGTTACCGCTAAAGCGACTGTATAAAAACCGACAGGCTTTCGCCCTGCGGAAGGTTCAGTTTTTTACGGAGGCGGTACCGTATTACCCGCAGGCTGTCTGGCGAAATGCCCAGCAAAGTGGCGATGTCGCCGGAGTTGAGGTTCATGCGTAGGAGGGCAACGAGGCGAAGATCACCGGGCGTCAGGTTCTCGCAATAGCTTTTCAGTTTATCGAAAAACGATTGGTGCACCTGTTCGAAGATGCCCCTGAACTCGTCCCAATGCTGGTCGTGATTGAAATTCTGGTTAATCTGGTGCTGCAGCTGCTTCAATTGTTTTTTCTGGTCGCGGCGGTCCTCCCGCACCATTTCTTCGAGGCGTGCATGCAGCGTTTCCAGGAGTTGGTTTTTCCGGATGATGTGAAGGGTGTGCGTACTGAGCTCTTTGGACCGCACTTCCAATTCCTGCTTCAGGTTGTGCTCCTGTAATTTTTTGTGTTCCATCTCCGATTCCATGAGCGCTTTTTCGATCTCGTAATGCCGGCGTTCCTGGGCATGGAGCAACTGCGCATTGCGGATCTTCAGTCGCTGGCGGCTGATCACGAGCAGGGCTGTCACCACGAGGAGCAGCCCCACGGCTACGAGCGCCAGGGTAATGTTGCGGGCGTTGCGGAGGCGGCCTATTTCATTGTTCTTTTTTTCGATGTCGTACATGGTTTGCAGGAGCGCCACCTGGCGGCCGTTTTCCTGCGAGTAGATCCGGAGCAGGTGATGCCGGCTAAGCTCGAGGTAATGGTAAGCGCTGTCGTGATTACCCAAAGCGCTGTGCGACTTGGCGATGTCCCGGAAAGCACTGCTTACCTGGTATAGTTCATTGCTTCGCAACGCGAGGGCCAGCGCGGCGCGGGACTGCTCCAGCCCTTCCGCGTGACAGCCGGTTTTACGCAATACGTCGCCCAGGTTGTTCAGCACTTCTATGCAGGCCAGGGAATCGCCCCTTTCGAGATTGAGTTGCAGGGCCCGCCGGAAGTACTGCGCCGCGGAATCGTAGCGGGCCAGGTCTTCATAAATGCTGCCCAGGTTCTCGAAGATCTTGGCGGTGCCGGACCGGTCGTTGATCTGTTGGTATTGCGAGAGAGCGAGGCGCTGGTAGTAAAACGCGCTGTCGTATTGCTGCTGCTTTTCACAGAGATGCCCGATTTTGCCGTGCGTGAATGCCATGCCTGCGGGATTGTTCACGCGCCGGTAGATGTCGAAGGCTTCGTTGTACATCGTACGCGCCTGTACAGGCTGGCGGTTGTAATAATATAAGGTGCCGATATCGTTGAGGTTGTCTGCCTGGAGGACCGTTTCCCCTTCCTGCCGGAAGAGCCGGCCGGCCTGCAGGTGATAGTCCAGCGCTTGCGGGTAATGCCCCAGGTGGTAACAGATGCGCCCCATCTCCCGGAAGCACCGTGCGGCCACCAGCCAGTGCTGCAGCTCCACGGCCCTGGCGGAAGAGTCTTTCAGGGCCAGAAAAGTAGTATCAGTGAGCGGCCGGGGTTGCTCCGGCATGTGGATGATCAGTGTTTTTTCTTCCTGTGCGTAAAGACTGCTGGCGATCAGCAGCAGGAGCAGGATGCGGAATGGCGACGTCATACCGCAAAGAAAACGTTCTAATGTTATGCTATCATTAAGGCTGGTATGGCATCGTTTTATATGCAATTGCTTCAACGCTTCTTAGGCCTACCGGGCCAATTCTACTGAATCTCAACCACTTATCCAGTTCCAGCACTGCATGGAATACCATATTCACAAATAACCTGAAAGTGTTGCTGATGCTATATTTACAGATAGATACTTCATATATACGCCATATGTACGTCATATCTTAGCTATATATACTCTATACTATTAAAGATATGGCTTAACTACGGCTGAGCTATATTGAAATAATATAAAAACTATGTCGAATCACAGATAAATGATGAAACAATCAATAGCTTAAGTCGATGTAAACCATACGTTCGAGGTAAATAGTCCATTGAAAACAGGCAATTCACCGGAAAGGCGGCGCCGGGGAAGGAAGGCATGGCGCATCCGGCGGAAGGGCACGAAAAAAGGGCTGCCTCGTTGAGACAGCCCTTCGCAAAATACATTTGAGCTTATTTCAGGATCTCATGCCCCAGCTTGTCGCGCTTGGTTTTGAGATAGAACTCATTGTGCGGGTTGGGATGGATTTCGATGCCCACGTTTTCCACGATTTCCAGCCCGTAACCACTCAGCCCTGCGCGCTTGCGGGGGTTGTTGGTGATCAGGCGGATTTTGGTCACGTGGAGGTGGCGGAGGATCTGTGCGCCCACGCCGTAGTCGCGCTCATCCATGCCGAAGCCGAGCTCCAGGTTGGCTTCCACGGTGTCGCGGCCCTCTTCCTGGAGTTTGTAAGCCTTCAGTTTGTTCATCAGGCCGATGCCGCGCCCTTCCTGGTTCATATACAGGATGAGGCCCTTCCCTTCTTTTTCTACCAGTTGCATGGCGGCCTGGAGTTGTTCGCCACAGTCGCAGCGGAGCGAATGCAGGATGTCGCCGGTCACGCAGCTGGAGTGCACCCGGGTCAGCACGGGCTCGCCGGGTTCCCATTCGCCTTTTTTAAGGGCCATGTGGATATCGCCGGTATTGAGTTGTTTGAATGCTACCAGCTCGAAGTTGCCCCATTTGGTGGGCATCTGCACCCGCACCTCTTCCTCGATGAGGGTTTCGGTACGGAGGCGGTATTCAATCAGGTCTTTAATGGAAATCAGTTTGAGGTTGAACTTCTTGGCGATTTCCCGCAGCTCGGGGAGGCGGGCCATGGTGCCGTCTTCGTTCATGATCTCTACCAGTACGCCGGCAGGTTCGAATCCGGCCAGGCGGGCCAGGTCGATCGTGGCCTCGGTGTGGCCGGTGCGGCGGAGTACACCGCCTTTTTTAGCTCTTAGCGGGAAAATGTGGCCGGGCTTGCCCAGCTCTTCGGGACGGGTTTCCGGGTCGATGAGGGCCTGGATGGTCTTGGCCCGGTCATGCGCCGATATGCCGGTGGTGCAACCGTGGCCCAGGAGGTCGACAGACACGGTGAAAGGCGTCTGGTGCAGGGCGGTATTGTCTCGCACCATCAGTTCCAGCCCCAGCTCCTCGCAGCGTTCCTCCACCAGGGGGGCGCAGATGAGGCCGCGGCCGTGAATACTCATAAAATTAATGATCTCTGGTGTCACATTCCGGGCGGCAGTGATAAAATCCCCTTCGTTCTCGCGGTCTTCGTCATCCACCACAATCACGAGTTTTCCCTGTTTTATATCCTCAATGGCGGATTCAATCGTATCCAGCATAATGTTTCCTCTGTTAGATAAAAGAATGTGCAAAGTTATGACATAAATTCCAGTTGTAAGGATACGGCTGCTAAAGGTGCATAACTTGTCATATTACAATTGTTTTCATTTGAAATTTTTGAAATTCTACAGTTGCATTTGAACATTTTCCGGTCCAAAAAGGTTTTACACTTGTTCAATCAAAATCAGGGGCCCGCTTTTCTTCGAAAAATACAAGTTGTAACAATTTGTTAATTTGAAGTTAAAGTTTGAATAGCATATTTCTTCATCTTTGCACCATCATCTTCATCAAATTCGTTGTTATGGGATTTAAAAAATTACTCATTACATTTTTATGTGTACTGGGCGTCGCCACCGCGTTTGCGCAGGTGACCACCAGTGGACTGAATGGCATTATTAAAGACGATCAGAACCAGGGGCTTCCGGGCGCTACCGTTAAGGCGACCCACCTCCCTACCGGAACCATCTATGGCACCACTACCCAGCCCGACGGCCGCTATACCATCCCCAACATGCGGGCGGGCGGTCCCTACAAGGTGGAAGTGACCTTCATCGGTTACTCCGCCCGGACCTTTGAAGACATTCACCTGAAACTGGGCGTGATCCAGAAACTGGACGCTACCCTGGCCAGCGGCTCGCAGCAGCTGAAGGAGATCAGTGTTACCGGCCAGCGCGGGGGTATCATCAACCCGAACAACAGCGGTACGGCGGTGAACATTTCCCGCAACCAGATCGAGAATCTGCCCACAGTAACCCGCAGCGTACAGGATTTTGCCCGTCTCAGCGCACAGGCAAGCACTTATTCCAGCGGCTCTGATGGCTCTCCCCTCGGCATTTCCTTCGGCGGCCAGAACAACCGTTACAACCAGTTCGCCATCGATGGCGCCATGGCCAACGACGTGTTCGGTCTGGCAGCATCAGGCACCAACGGCGGTCAGGCAGGCGCCAACCCGATCTCCATCGAAGCCATCGATCAGATCCAGGTGGTACTGAATCCTTACGATGTTAAACAGAGCGGCTTCGCCGGGGGCGGTATCAACGCCATCACCAAAAGCGGCACGAATGATTTTCACGGTGCGGCTTATTACCTGTTCCAGAACGAGGGCCTGGTAGGTAAATCCCCGAATGCCGTCAAATCAAAATACGGTAAGTTTAACAACGATATTTACGGTATAGGCATCGGTGGCCCCATCATTAAAAATAAGCTGTTCTTCTACCTTAACGCGGAGAGGACCAAAAGAAGCAACCCCATCGAATTCAATCCCGACGATCCCGGCACCGGCGCTACCAACTTCACGGCAGCAGAGCTGAAAGCGATCTCGGACAAGGTGAGGACCGACTATAATGTAGACCTCGGCCCATATACCGCCCAAAATAAAACACAGGAGTCTACCTCCATCCTCGCGCGTATCGACTGGAACATCAGCAGCGTACATAAACTCACCCTGCGCCACAGCTACCTCGATGCTAACAACATGCTGGGCACCAGCCGCAACCGCGATCAGGCTTATTACCTGAACAGCTACTACGATTTTCCTTCTAAAACCAATTCCACCACCCTGGAACTGAATTCCCTGTTCTCTAACAAAATCAGCAACGAACTGAGAATCGGGCTGAACGTTGTAAGGGATAACCGCGATTATAAAGGAGAACCTTTCACCAACGTCAGAATTAACGACGCCGGCCGTACGTTCAACCTCGGCAGCGAGTTCTCCTCAACGGTAAACGCACTGAAACAAAACATCGTCACCCTGACCGATAACGTAACCCTATACAGGGGCAAACACACGATCACTATCGGTACCAGCAACGATTTTTACAATATGAAGAACGACTTCATTCAGGCGAACTTCGGTGCCTACACCTTCAACTCCCTGAACGACTTCATGACCAACGCGAAACCGTTCCAATACCAGATCAATTACACCACGAACGATAGCCTTGCCAAAGACGGCGTGAAATTCTCCGCTGCCCAGCTGAGTCTTTACGCGCAGGATGAATGGGATGTGTTGCCCAACCTCCGCCTGACGTATGGTCTGCGTGTGGACCTCCCCATCTTCCCGACCAATCCTCCGGGCAACAGTACTTTCAGCAAAGACTTCCCCGGTTATTCCACCTCCATGCTGCCGAAATCCAGACCCCTCTGGGCACCGCGCATCGGCTTCAACTGGGACGTGATGAATAATGGCAAAACGCAAGTCCGCGGCGGCGTAGGCATATTTACCAGCCGTGTACCTTTTGTGTGGATATCCAACCAGTATAACAATACCGGTAACCTGTACACAAGCGTAAATCTGTCCGGCAACGCACTGCCTGCGGCATTCCGCATGCGGTTCAACAAAAACGATCCCTTCTACGGGCAATACAGCGCTGCCAACCTGGCTGCCATGGGTGCGAACGTTGCAAGGCCGACCAATATCAATATCACCGCCGAAGACTTTAAATTCCCGCAGGTATTTAAAACCAACCTGGCGGTAGACCAGCAGTTGCCATGGGGCATCATTGGTACCCTGGAGTTCAACTATTCCAAAACCATCAACAACACCATCTGGACGAATCTGAACGCGGAACGCACCAACAATACCATCACGCTCGGCGGCAACGAAAAACGCCCGGTATGGGACACGGTGTACCGCAATTACGACCAGGTGCTGCTGCTCGATAATACCAACGAAGGTTACACATACAACTTATCCGCGGAATTCACCAAAACCTCGTCCAAAGGCCTGTTTGCAAAAGTGGGCTACTCTTTCGGTGAATCTTATTCACTGAACGACGGTACCTCTTCCACTGCAGGCTCCAACTGGCGCTTCCCCCCGAACACCAGAGGCCTGAACGAGCTGGACCTGGGTTATTCCAAATACCGTATGGGCCACCGTATTCTCGGCGCCGTTGCACAAACCTTCAAATACGGCAATGGCAAAAAATGGGCAACGACCGTCAGCCTGTTCTACAATGGCCAGTCCGGCACACCTTACAGCTGGGTGTACTTCAACTCTGTTGACCCTACCGGCGACGACCGCGGCAGCAGCGGCAACAACGACCTCGTGTATGTGCCCACCCAGGCAGAAGTGGCCACCATGCGCTTTGAAACGATCACCAAAAGAGACCCGGCAACCGGCGCAGTAACATACACCCGCACGGAGGCGCAGCAACGCGTCGACTTCGAGGAATTGATCCAAAACGACAAATACCTGAATTCCCACAGAGGCCGGAATACTGAAAAATACGATGTGAGGACGCCATTCGAGCACGTATTCGACTTCAAACTGGTGCAGGTAATTCCCATCATCAAAAACCACAAGATCGAGCTGACTTTCGATGTGATGAACGTAGGCAATCTGCTGAACAGCAAATGGGGCCGTACTTACTTCATTACCAACAACGTAGCTACTCCCATCACCTTTCGCAGGAACGAAGTGGCCGGTCCGCTGTATCAATACGACAAAACCAGGCTGAACGATACCGACGGGAAGTTCACCCCGTACTTCACCAACAACTTTACCTCCCGCTGGAGAGGCCAGGTTGGTATCCGGTACAGCTTCTAAAAATATCACCCCCTTTAAAAACAATAGCCGCCCGTTGAAGCGGCTATTGTTTTTATGCCCCCCGGCAGTTATCTTTAGCTAGACAAACTTTAAACCCGTTCTTATACCGGCCCCGCCCGTTTACCCGACAGCCCGATATACCGGTATCAGAAAAACCCGGCTTTAACCCGCAACACCCGAGCCTTTTCACACATCAAAATACAACTATGAAAATGACCTTAAACCATGCCCTACCCCGCATACGCCTCGCGTCTATGCTGACGGCCTTGCTTTTTACCATCTCCTGTACGAAAGAACAGGTAAATGAACAACCAACCAACACCCCGGAAAAGAAAGATTGCCACTGCAGTGCAGAGGGCGCCAACCGGCCCGGCGAACTGGTGACCCTTACCAACCAGCAGACCGGTAAACCGTTCACACTCAAAAAAGCCGGCGACGACTACATCATGGGCGGCGACATGTTGCTGACGCCAGAACAGCTCGACATACTCAAGGGCGTCCAAAAGCCCGAACCCGGCGGCAGAACGTTCCGGGGAGAGTTCGCCAAGCTCTGGCCGAACAGGACCGTGTTTTACACCGTCAACGTCAATGAGGCCGATCCCTGGTCCATACAGGAGGCCATCGATCACTGGGAGGCCAATACCAACATCACGTTCGTGCAGCGCACCAATCAGCCCAACTATGTCGAATTCGTAGACGGGCCCTCCTGCGAATCGAACGTCGGCATGAAAGGAGGCCGGCAGGAGATCCGGTTGAGCTGGCTGTGCACCACCGGTAGCATCATCCACGAAATCGGGCATGCGCTCGGATTTTTCCATGAACAGATGCGCGACGACCGGGGCAATTGGATCAATGTTCACACCGCCAACATCGATCCCGACGCGCTGATCAACTTCAAGACTTACACGCAACTGGGCATCCCCGGCGCCGAGATTGGTACCTTCGACTTCGGCTCCATTATGATGTATGATTCCCACGACTTTTCCGTCAACGGCCTGCCGACTATCACCCGCCTCGACGGTTCGACTTTCAACTCGCAACGCATCGGCCTTTCCGCCGGCGATATCGAAACCTATAACTACATGTACAATCCGCCGTACATGCGGGTAACGTACGAAGAAACCTATAACAACAGCGACCCGCTGAGCGGCGTATACGATTACGGCTGGAATTACCGCATCCGTTTCTACAAAGACGCTGCGCTGACGATCCCCTATACGCTGCAATACCCCATTGTGATGCTGCAGTATGCATGGCAGGAAGACCTGAACGGTACTACCGGCGGTACGGGAAAAGTGGTATTGCCCGTGGGCACCAGCCAGTTTGTTCTCGGGCCATCCCATTACACCGAGCAGAACGATTTCGGTACTGTGATCTACAAATCTTCCTACCGTATCGGGCCGGCCACCTTCCCCGGATACATCATCGTCAACAATTAAAACGGCCACGCGTGCTGTAAACGAAGAATGGCCGCCCTGCGAAGGCGGCCATTCTTTTTTATCAGGATGATTTCCCTGTCAGAACCGGTAATGCACTATCCCCGCAAAACTCCGCGGATCGATGCGGTTAATATAAACAGTGCGATAGGTGGTGTATCCGTCCGCATCGAAAATATTATTGCAGAGCAACTGTACCCCGAAATGCCGGTTGATGTCGTAAGCCAGCTGTACATTGGCCGTGGTGTAACCGGGCGTATGCCAGGGTTTTACGCCGGGAACGATCGCATGGAAATTGGCGCTGCGCTGTTGCAGCGCTCCCGCCAACTAGCAGGAGTGCGATAGTATAGGTTAAATTCTTGTGCATAAGGGGGTTGTATTTTTTCCAGCCGCGAAATTCAACTTTCAGGGGCAGTTGCCTTATTCGGATCGGGAAATCTTGTTGCGGGATAGGGAAATATTTAAAATATGATTAACTTGAACCATCATTCCCATTACCCGAAACCATGAAATATTTACCAGTTGCCCTGATTATCATCGCCTTTGCCGTTTCCTGTACAAAAAAGCATGATCCGCCTCCGCCGGAAAATCCCGGAGCGGTATCCGTGCGCCTGCAGTTATCGGGCGATTTTACCGTCTCGGAAACAGGGCTGCCCCTGGGCCGGAAAGCGGGCCCCGGAACGGCCTATACCAAAACCCTGCGCGACAGCACGGTTTACGCCGTGATCGTATACAGCCCGAATGGCGGCTTTTATTACGATATTTTCTCCAGCGGGCTTTTTAACCAGAAAGATTCCATTACCCTGCTGCTGCCGAAGACCGGCACAGCCAAAATCAGCGCTTTTGCGCTGAAAAGAGGCAGCAGTGAAGGATTGTTCTATAGCATGCAAAACGGGCAGCAGGTCTTTCCGTACCCGCTGCAAACGGTGATGAACAATCAAATGGACTCCCTTCACCGCTCATTGCAAACCAGGCAGTGGGACACGCTCAGCTCGCTGCAGGTGGTGGACCCGGCGAACATGGCGCAGCCCCTGCCCTTAGCGGATCTGCCGGAACTGGATGCCTTCCATGGCAGCACGATATTCAGCGTAGCGAACATGCCGCCTACATTGACGCTGCCCATGCGGCGCCTCGCTTTCGGATTGAAACTGGAAGCGGTCAATTTCACCAGCGGCAAACTGGTGATCGAATTCCCGCAACAATACAGCCCGGCTAAAACGGTGACACCCGCCGATATCAATACCACGCAGTTCATTTACTCGTCGGACTACTTCAAGTATGCGGACAATCCGCAGCAACGCGCATTGACGGTACGCGTCCGCTGGGTGAAAACCGACGGCAGCTCCGTTACGCTGGGGGAAAAGGAGATCATGGTCAAACGCAACATCCTCACCAAACTGCAGGTGACCATTCCCGGGCCGGGTAAAACCAGCGCCCCCGCCGGCATCAATACGACCGATTCAGCACTTTCATTCTAAACTCCATACAATCCCGACATATGACATCACGCTATTTCCTGCTCGCGGCCCTGTGCATCATCGCCGCAGCCTGTGCCAAGAAAAACGATCCGCCCCCGCCCGCTCCGCCGGATAATAAAGAAACCGTCACAGTGCGGTTCCGCCTTACCGGCGACATCCTGACCCTCGACACCAACCTGCCCTTCGAACGGCGGGCAGGCCAAACGGACTGGTACGCCCGCGCGCTGCGCGACAGCACCATCTTCGCCGTCATGGTGGAAAAAGCGGACGCGCCCTGGCCGCGCCTCTATTCCAGCGGCATGTTCAGTCGCGCCGATTCCGTTGTGCTCGACCTTCCCGTGGAACAGAAAGTGAACATCATCGTGCGCGCCTTCCGCAAAGGTTCCGGCGGCGGCATCTTCTACACCTGGAAAAACGGGCTGCCTTATTTCGACGCTCCTTTCAAAGCCACGCTCAACAACAGGATGGACACGCTGCAACGCGCCATGACGGATACCGTGAGCTGGGTACGGGTGACCGACCCGGCAGACTCCACGAAATCGTTCGGGGAAAAAGTACACCCCGAACTGGACTTTTTCCATGGTTCCACTACGCTAACGGTAATGCCCAGCCCGGTGAGCCAAACACTCAGCCTGAAGCGCATGTCGTTCGGCGTCAAACTCAGTTCGCCCAACTTCACCACGGGCAAACTGCTGCTGGAGCTACAGGGCAGCCATCCCCAGAGCGTAACGCCTGCAGACATCAACACCCGCTACTTCGTATTCGGTTCCGACCTCTTCAAGTTCACGCAGCAGTTCACCGGGCGCGTCGCCATCAAATGGCAGAAGCCCAACGGCGCCATCGTATCGCTCGGAGAAAAAGACATCGTGTTCAAACGCAATGTGCTCACCAAAATAGAAGTGAAAATTTCGGAAGACGGCCGGGTGAACCTCGACCCGGTGATTACGGAAACCGACTGGAGCGGCACCGAAACGGTGGTATTCTGATCGCAGTTAACAATGATAAAAAGGGCCGGCGTTACATCACGCCGGCCCATTCACTTTTATATGTACTTGCAACCCGGTCAGGTTCTCACCACCCAATCCAGGAACTCCGGCATCACGCCGGCCCAGGTGGCCTTATCGTGTTTACCGCCTTCAACGAGGGTGTAGTGAATGTGTTTTCCTTTTTCATAACCCTTTGCTTCGAGCAGGGCCACCAGTTCCTCTGTATCGTCTACCGCGTCTATCACGCCGTTGATATTGCGGTCGGCCGCTTCGTCTTCCGTACCGGCTTCGAAAAAGAAACGCAGGTCGGGGTGAAAGCGCCCTTCCTTCACCTGCCGGTGCATGATGCGCTGTTGCGGCGTTTCGTTGGAAGCCCGCCACCAGAGGGAGCCTGAGAATACGCCGGCTTTGTGGAACTGCTGGGGGTGGTTCCACACAATGTCGAGCGCGGAAAGCCCGCCCATGGAAAAACCGGCGAACGTTTTATCCGGAAACTGCTGGTGGTAACGGCTTTCGAGGAAAGGCAGCAGTTCGCGCAGGATGAAGCGGGTGTAGAGCCCGGCTTTACAGCCTCTGCCCTGGTAATCGATATGTTTTGCCGTACCGTACTCCTGCAACCTTTGCGGGCCGGCGTGAATGGCCACTACCCACAGCGACGGGTGGCTGGTGTTGTGCAGGCGCTCCAGGGTGGCGGGGAAGCCCATTTCCTCCAGGTCCTGGCCGTCGTTCATCAGCAACAGGTGCGGCGTGGCGCCCGTATTGGGCGGCAGGTAACAGTCGAAGGCCACTTCCCTTTGCAGGAAAAGCGAATACTGACCATATGATTCTTTACGGGGGAGCATAAGCGGACGGGTTATGACTAAAGTTAAAAAAATAGCGCCAGAGTTGAAACGAATAAATGTTAATTTACGGAGATGAAAGTTTTATCAGCGATTTTCGGCACTTTGCTGTGTGGTAGCGCGCTGGCGCAGCAAGCGCCGGCATACACCAAAAAGTACGACGGCAGGCCGGGCGTCACCACGGTGAACCAGGAACTGCGGTCGATGGCGCCGGATGCCGCGAAAAAGTTCCTGCTCATCACCGGTATTACCTTCGGGGAATGCGACCGGAAAGGGCAACCGAAGAAAAAATTCTCCGAAACGCTCGCCACCATCGACGATGCCACGAAACAGCAGCTGGGCATGCTGGGCGTAGCGGTGAGAGCAGGCAGTTTCACGTATAATTGCACCCAGTTGGGATATTATTACCTGAGCGACACGGCGGACGTTCGCATGGTGCTGGAAACGTTCTACAAACAGAACTTCCCGGAATATACCCGGCACATCCACATGCGGCCGGACCCGCAGTGGGAAGTGTACCTGCGATACCTTTACCCGGACGTTCGCCGCACCGCCATGCCGCCGCCGAACCAATAAACCGCCGTCACAATTATTATCCCGTCACCTTTGAGAAGCCGTATTTTTTCGTGAAATTCGTAACGTATCCTGAAACCCGTCAACAATTACCTAAAACCATCCCTTTGACTGAAAACTACTATAAATGGCATTCGCCGCGCATCGGCCGTGATTTCGAGATGCTGGTCTTCGGCGAAGGCGGCTTCCCGCTCATCCTGTTCCCTACTTCCATGGGCCGTTATTACGAGAGCAAAGACCGCGGCCTGATCGACGCCGTGGGCTGGTTCGTGCGCAACGGGCTGGTGAAGGTCTATTGCCCCGATGGCCTCGACGTGCACACCTGGTACAACAAGAACGCCCATCCCGCCGAAAGGGCGCACAATCACACCCTGTACGACGAACTAATCCTGGAGGAAGTGATCCCCCGCGCCATGGCGGAAACGGGGTACGACAGGGTGGCCGTGGCCGGGTGCAGCTTCGGCGGGTATCATGCCGCCAACTTCGCCTTCCGCCATCCGGAAGTAGTAGCCTACCTGTTTTCGATGAGCGGGCTGTTCGACATCCGTTCGCGTACCGACGGGCATTACGACGACAACGTGTATTTCAACAATCCGATGGACTTCGTGCCGGACAATGCGCACCCCGACCTCTGGCGCATGGGCATCGTGCTCGGCGCCGCGGAAACGGACGTGTGCCGCGGGCAGAACGAGCAGTTCTCCGGCATCCTGCAACAGAAAAACATACAGCACTGGCTCGATGTGCGTCCCAATACCGTGCACGACTGGCCCGTGTGGCGGCAGATGCTGCCGCATTATTTATCCCTGCTCAAAACACAGTCTTAGCGGCCGGCGGCCCTGATCGCCGCAACAATGGACCGGCCTGCGCATGCATACATTCATTACCCTAAAACGCTGACGGATGAAAAAGATCGGCATTTTATTCGGACAGGAGAACACCTTCCCGCAGGCCTTCGTGGAGCGGGTGAACCGCCATGCCGGCCCCGGCATCTGCGCAGAATTCGTGATGATAGACCGGGCGTTGCAGGGGCAGCCCGGCGAATACGCGGTGATCCTAGACCGCATCTCGCACGACGTGCCTTTTTACCGCGCCTGGCTCAAAAACGCGGCGCTCGGCGGTTCCGCGGTCCTTAATAATCCCTTCTGGTGGAGCGCCGACGAAAAGTTCTTCAACAACGCCCTTGCCCTCAACCTGGATGTACCGGTTCCCAAAACCGCGCTGATACCCAGTTTCGAACAACCGCCCGATACCAGCAACCGCTCGTTCCGCAACCTGCGGTACCCGATGGACTGGGACGCCATTTTCCGGTTCACCGGCTTCCCCGCCTACATGAAACCCTATGCCGGCGGCGGCTGGAAAGACGTGTACCGCATTGCCGACAAGGAGGATTTTTTCCGCAAACACGCACAAACGGGGCGCGAAGTGATGATGCTGCAGGAAGAGATCCTCTTCGAGGAATATTACCGCTGTTATTGCATTGGCGGGAAACATGTGCGCATCATGCCCTACGAGCCGCGCAACGCGCCGGCCGACCGCTACAAGGCCAACTTCCGGCCCGGTGAAAAACTGCTGGCGGCCATGGAACATTCCGTGATTACGCTCAACCAGGCCCTCGGATATGATTTCAACACCGTGGAGCTGGCCGTGCGCGACGGCGTGCCCTATGCCATCGACTTCTGCAATCCCGCCCCCGATGCGGACCTTGTTTCCGTCGGCGAAGAGAATTTTGAATGGGTGGTAGACACCATGGCCCGTTATGCCGTTGAACGCGCCAAAGCGCAGCGCTTCGGGCAAAACAATCTCACCTGGGGTACGTATATCCGTGAGAGTGCGCAGCCCCGTTAAGTGCAAACGTTTTAATTGGCAAATAATTCCCGATCTTCATGGTTTGATTGAATGAACCAACTCAGGCCGTCCATAAACATATTGATGCATGAATTTCTCCGCGTTTACCCTTGGAATTGAAGAAGAATACATGGTGCTCGACCCGCAAACGCGCGAGCTCCGCTCCCACGAGCAGAAGATCGTGGAACAGGCGCAAAAGGTGATCAAAGACAAAGTGAAAGCCGAAATGCACCAGGCCGTAGTGGAAGTAGGCACCCAGATCTGCGCCAACATCGAAGAAGCCCATGCGGACGTAACGCTGCTCCGCCAGACCATCCGGCAAATCGCCGGCGACCTGGGCTTCAGCATCGGCGCGGCCGGCACGCACCCGTTTTCAAAATGGGAAAAACAGCTCATCACCGACCATCCCCGTTATTTTGAACTGGTGAACGAAATGCAGGACGCCGCGCGCTCCAACCTGATTTTCGGATTGCACGTGCACGTGGGCATGGAAAATCGCGAAATGGCCCTCCACATCGCCAACAGCGTACGGTACTTCCTCCCGCATATTTTCGCCCTCAGCACCAATTCCCCCTTCTGGGAAGGCCGCAACACAGGCTTCAAATCGTTCCGCACCAAGGTATTCGACAAGTTTCCCCGCACAGGCATCCCCGACTATTTCGCCAGCATCGAAGAATACGATAATTATATCAAACTGCTGGTGAAAACCAACTGTATCGACAACGCGAAGAAAGTGTGGTGGGACCTTCGCGTACACCCGTTTTTCGATACGGTGGAGTTCCGCATCTGCGACGTGCCGCTGACCGTGCAGGAAACCATCACCATGGCCGCCCTCTTCCAGGCGGTATGCGCCAAAATCTACAAGCTGCGCATGCAGAACCTCAACTTCATCATTTACAACCGCGCCCTCGTTAACGAAAACAAATGGCGCGCCTCCCGCTACGGCATTGACGGCAACCTGATCGATTTCGGGAAGGAAATGGAAGTCAACACCCGGGCCCTCATTTACGAGCTGCTCGACTTTGTGGACGATGTGCTCGACGACCTGGGCTCCCGGTCCACCGCCGTAGACGGTACCCACCGCATCCTGGCCGAAGGCACCGGCGCCGACAAGCAGCTGAAGGTGTACGAGGAGGCCCAGGACCTGGTGGCGGTAACCGATTATATACAATCCCGCTTTCTGGCGTAATTTTGCA
>CBFGZV010000055.1:0-23482 GCA_965653365.1 uncultured Chitinophaga sp.
ACGAAAGCGAAGATGCCGGTGCCGAGGGGAATGATTTTCTCCAGGCTCACGTCCATCGACTTCAGCGTTTTATAGTGGTTGGGACCGTAGTAGATCTCCATCGGGAAACTGAAGCTGGAAGCGCCGTTGTACGGGATGGCCAGCGTGGTCATTTCCTGCCCTACGATGTTGCCGCTCTCCGGTACTTTGCTGTGGATTTCGGCGGAGGCGAAGTTTTCTTTCTTCGCCAGCAGGGTGATGTTGAAGAACTGTTGCTTGAAGCTCAGCCACTGCAGGGGCCCCAGCTTCTCTTCAGCGCGGTTCTGCAGGGTAAAATAATCGTGCTCCTTATCGGCGAGGCGCCAGTGTATCTGGTTATTGAGGCGCTCCTGGGTCATGTCGTGCTCCTGGCGGTCTGCCTGGCTGTTCCACTGGAACGGCACGCTGCCCTTCGGCAAGTCTGCCTGCATGCCCACGGCGTTGATGGTAAAGTCTACCAGGTAGCTGTCCGGCTTCAGGGTGTACACATATTCGATATACTGGTTGGCGCCGCTGTTTTTGTTGAGGCGGTAGGTGATGCGCTGGCCGCCGTCGGTTGTTTTTTCCGAGGTGGGGGGCGCAAAGTACAGGTCGGCCGTGTTGAGCTCTCCGGTGGCGGAGCGGAACTTCAGGCCCATCCGGTTAAAGGAGCCTTTCTGCAGGTAGAGGGGCTGGCCGTCGGAGGTTTTGAATTCCTTCAGCTGGTTCTTGCCTTCCTTTTCGGAGGTCTGCAGCGCTTTCAGCAGCACGGTTTTGGGAATACCGCCCTTGTTGGAAAAGGTGATTTTCACCAGTTCGTTTTCCAGTACGGTTTCTGTTTCGCCTGCCAGGGCATCCTGGCCAAAGGCCGCCACGGGGCGGTTGGAATCAACCACTGCAACCAGCGAAGTGTCCAGTTTAACCTGTTCTTCCTTGGGTTTATTCAGATTGGCAATAGAATCCTGACGAGCTTTTTCCAGCCGTGCCGTTTCCGTTGATTTCTGGTTCCAGAAAATATAACCGATCAGTAAAGCTCCTAACAGAACAAAACCAATGACCGAATTTCTATCCATGTCGAAAATTAAAATTTAAGGAGCAAAGGTAATATATAAGGGATAATGATGTACGCCTTCCCCCAGATGATATTGTTAAAGTTCCATCTGCGGGAGGGCGCACGTCATATGTAAAAATTATTAATCGTGTACAACCTTCTCTTCAGCGGCCTTAGCCTTGCCGTTTTTGCTTTCCGCAAAGGTTTTGGCGGCATTGATAAAGCTCACGAAGAGGGGGGCGGGACTTTCCACGGTGCTTTTCAGCTCGGGGTGGAACTGGCCCCCTACGAAGAAGGGGTGGGTGGGCAATTCGATCATTTCCACAAGGCCGGTTTCCGGGTTTTTACCGGAAGCAACGAGGCCGGCCTGTTCCATTTGCTCGAGGAAGTCGTTATTGAACTCGTAGCGGTGGCGATGGCGTTCGCTGATAGCCGTGGCGCCGCCGTAGATGGCGGAGGCCTGTGAGCCGGGCTTCAGGTCGCAGGCGTAAGCGCCCAGGCGCATGGTACCGCCCATTTTGGTGATTTTCTTCTGTTCTTCCATCAGGTTGATCACCGGGAACGGCGTTTCCGGGTTCATTTCCGTGGAATGCGCTTCCCGCAGGCCGATCACGTTGCGGGCGTATTCTACCACGGCCATTTGCATGCCGAGGCAGATACCGAAGAAGGGCAGGCTGTTTTCACGGGCATACTGGATGGCCGTGATCTTGCCTTCGATGCCGCGGTGGCCGAAACCGGGCGCAACCAGCAAACCGTCGAGATTTTTCAGTTTCTCGCACACGTTTTCAGGCGTAATATGCTCGGAATGAATATTTTGTACAATCACCTTGCACTCGTTCACCGCACCCGCATGGATGAATGATTCGAGGATGGATTTATAAGCGTCCTGCAGCTCCACGTATTTACCGATGAGGCCGATGGTCACTTTCGTTTTGGGATATTTCAGCTTGTCGAGGAACTCGCGCCATTTGATCAGCTCGGGCTCTTTCTCCACGGGCAGGTTGAGTTTCTTGAGGCAGATCACGTCGAGCTTTTCGCGCATCATTTCCAGGGGCACTTCGTAGATGGTGCCCACGTCGTTGGCCTCGATTACCGCATCAACCTGTACGTTACAGAACAGGGCGATCTTTTTCTTCAGCTCGCGGTACATGGGCTCTTCGGTACGGCACACGATGATGTCCGGATGTACGCCGTTTTCGCTCAACAGCCTTACGGAGTGCTGCGTGGGTTTGGTTTTCAGCTCCTTGGCCGCGCGCAGGTAAGGAATGAGGGTGAGGTGCACCACCAGGCAGTCTTCCTCCCCAAGCTCCCACTGGAGCTGGCGTACGGCCTCGATGTAGGGGAGCGACTCGATGTCGCCCACGGTGCCGCCCAGCTCCGTGATCACAATATCGTATTTGCCGTCTTTGCCCAGGAGCAGGATGCGGCGTTTGATTTCGTCGGTAATGTGGGGGATCACCTGTACGGTTTTACCCAGGTAAGCGCCTTCGCGCTCCTTGTTGATCACCGTTTGGTAAATACGCCCGGTGGTCACGTTGTTGGCCTGAGAAGTGGGCGTGTTGAGGAAACGCTCATAGTGCCCCAGGTCGAGGTCGGTTTCGGCGCCATCTTCGGTTACATAACACTCCCCGTGCTCATAGGGGTTCAATGTCCCGGGATCCACATTGATATATGGATCGAATTTCTGAATTGTCACCTTAAGGCCGCGTGCCTGCAATAGTTTTGCGAGGGACGCTGCGATAATTCCTTTACCCAATGAGGAAGTAACACCTCCCGTAACGAAGATATATTTTGCCATAAAAAACTAATGTTCCCGAAATTTTACTTGACCTAAAGAGGAAGTGATGCCGGACTGTTTGGTGTATCCTGTCAAGTAATTTACTTCCGTAAGGTCATGCAAAGTTACACAAATTTGCGGCGCACCCAAGTCTATTTTTCCGGGAGCCATGGCCCGTTCGCACCAAACCCGCTACGGTATTGCGTTTCAAAAAAATTTCCTTTTCCGCCGCGGTTGTACTTTCCGGGGGCATGGCGGAAAGCGGGAAATTCTGCGCCATTCCCGTAAATTTGCGGGCCGAAGCCGGGCACGTGAAATACCCCCGGCTGCCGACAGCCGATTTTTAAAGGAAGAAATACGACCGATATGACCTTAACGCCAAAAAAGGCACAGGATTCCCTGATTCAGATGACCGAACTGGTGCTGCCCAACGATACCAACACCTTTGGTAACCTCATGGGCGGCCGCCTGATGTACTGGATGGACATTGCCGCCGCGCTGGCCTGCATGAAGCACTGCGCCGCCCCGGTGGTGACCGCTTCCGTAGACAATATCTCCTTCGAAACACCCATCAAGCTGGGCAACGTGGTGCACATCGAGGCCATCGTGACCCGCGCCTTCACCACCTCCATCGAGGTGCATATGCGGGTATGGGGCGAAGACCCGGTGCTGCAGTACCGCTACAAATCCAACGAAGCATTCATGACCTTCGTGGCCCTCGACCCGAACGGCAAAGCCCGGCCTGTACCGCCGGTGGTGCCCGAGTCGGAAGAAGAAAAAAAGTTATATGAGGGCGCCCTCCGCCGCCGCCAGCTCCGCCTTATCCTCGGCGGTAAAATGAAACCGGCGGACGCCGGGGAACTAAAAGCGCTGTTTTACGAGCAATAGCCGTCCAACAAAGGAAACCGCGTTTTCGCTGGCTTTCCTTTACCTATAAAAAAAGCCGGGGCAGTCATTTTCCTGCTCCGGCTTTTTTGTAAACCGCCACATCTGCAACCGCTGCTGCTACGGCTTTTAGCCCTGGCGACATTTTTTACCACCTCCATCGCCGAACGCGCTATCCTTCTTGTTTTCATTGCCGCGAAGTCCTGGCCGCTTGTCTCATCCAGGTCAGCACCGGCAGATCCCTTTCAAGGAATAAACATCAGCTCCTCCATTCCGCTCCAGGTTTGCCCTGCCGCCGCCGCATCCGGCAATGGCAGCTGCATCGGCGCCGTTTCCCTCCACCACCGCTGCGTTACGCTATCGGCCGCCATCTTTTTCATGTCTGCCCCGAAATCGGTGCCCGTGTACTCGAAATAGCTGAAGAGGTAATGCTGGCCACCGATTTCTTTCAGGTAGATGGAATAGTTTCGGATGTTGCATGCCTTGATCTGCCGCACCACGCCGTCCCATACCGCCGCATGCAGTTTTTTGTAATCGTTGATCTTTTCGGGTTTGATGCCCGTCACCATTGCGTAGCGCGCTACTTTCCCGGTACCGGACGGCTGCGTACAGGCGGCATTGAATAACGCGAAAGCAGCGATACAAATGAGGATATAGTTTTTCATACGCATAGATTTATATCACGGGAATATCCCGGGTATCTCCATCAAGCTCCAGCACCACTACGTAGTTGCCGGTGGCGCGGGCGGGCAGCGTGAGCCGGATGTTGCCGTTCTGCTGCACCTCCACAGCGTTACCATGCAGCAAGGAGGCTTTCAGCACTTTCCTGCCGGGGATGCTTTTCAATTCCAGCGAAGCCAGGCCCGCCTTCAGCACATGCAGATAAATCCTGTTCCCGTTCCTGGTGGCGGCGTAATCCTGCGAAGGCGCATAAGGCCCGCCCAGGGTGCCGTACACGGCCTCGCCGTTTTCCTTCAGCCAGTCGCCGATTTCTTTCAACCGCTTCACCTGCCGCGCTTCGATGCGGCCGTCAGGCATGGGACCTACATTGAGCAAAAGATTGCCGTTGCCGCCCGCTGTTTTGGAAATGATGTCGAGGCAGACAGGCAGGGTTTTCATTGCGTCGTTCGGTTTCCACGCCCATTGCTGGCAGATCGTAAAGCAGCTCTCCCAGGGTGTTTCCATATTCATCCGGCCCACCACCTGTTCGGGCGTATCGTAATCGCCCACCATTTTCTCCGCATCGATTTTTTTATTGGCGGTAGCCGCTATCTCTTTCCCCAGGCGGTTGTTCACGATCACATCGGGCTTCAGTTTTTTCAGGTAGGCATACATGTCTTTGCCGATCTCGTCGGTCCACGGCTCTTCCCATCCACCGTCGAACCACAGCATGTACGGATCATATTTCTCGATCAGCTCTTTCAGCTGGTTCTTCATAAACGCCACATACCGGGTCATATCCGCCTTGGGGTCGATTTTGCCGCCGGTGATATGTACCGGGTAGTCGGGGTGATACCAATCGAGGATGGTGTAATAAATACAAAACCGGATGCCCTGTTTTTTGCAGGCTTTCGCCAGCGCGCCCACAATGTCTTTTTTGTACGGCGTGTTCATGATGTTGTAGGAGGTGTAAGCCGTAGGCCAGAGGCAAAATCCGTCGTGGTGGCGGGCCGTGATGGTCAAGTACTTCATCCCGGCTTCTTTTGCTGCTTTCACCCATTCATCGGCATCGAACAGTACGGGATTGAATTCTTTGTACAGCTCGTCGTATTCCTGTTGTGGCACCTGCTTGCCGCGCGACCAGCCGATTTCCGTTCCGCGGAGGCTCACCGGCCCCCAGTGAATGAACATTCCGAACCGGAGCGCCATAAATTCCGCCATCACGGCCGGGCTCGTTTTCAGGTTTCCGGCGCCGGCATACTGCGCCCTGAGCCCTGCTCCTGAGCATGCGAGTAACAAAACAAGACAGACGATTTTCCTAATCATAACGGTCTTCATTAATTGGTTTAAAAAGAGTAGCCTCTAACGGCTGTAAACGTGGTGCTTATCTGAAAATCCAGTACAATACTCCCATCGTGAGCAGGAGTAAAAAAGATAAAGTTTTATAGTTCCCCAATCCTTCCCATCCCCTGCTTTGCAGCGGTTCTCGGAACGAGCGCCAGTACAGCGTGCTGCTTTGCGCCGTATGCGTAACGGGGAAGATGTAAGACAAAGCCACCTGCATCGCTACGCAGGCTGCGAACAGGTAAAAGGCCATCATCATAAACGGCACCTTCGCCAGCAGGCTGGCCGGGTACAGTTTGTTCACCGCGTACACCACCGCGCCAAGCAGCGAGCCCATCCACAAAGTGTACTGCGCCGACTTCGGCGACGCCTTCTTCCACCAGATGCCCAGCAGGAACACGCAGGTAATGGGCGGCGCGATGTGCGCGATCACATCATTGATTCCTTCAAACAGGCTCTGGTAGCGGTTCAGCAGCGGCAGCAACCCGATCGACACCAGCAGCGCAATGCCAGACGCCCACCGGCCTACTCCCACGAGCTTTTCATCGGGCGTATCCGGTTTGAAGCGTTTATATAAATCGAAGCTGGCCAGGGTGGCGATGGAATTGAGCGCGCCGGCGATCTGGCTCATCAGCCCCGACAGCAGCGCCGCTACCAGCACACCTATCAGTCCTGACGGCAGCAGCTGGGTGATCATGAGGGTGTAAATGCCTTTGGTGTTCAGCGCGCCGCCGCTCTGCCCCAGGGCGCTGACATCGAGCCCGCCGGATTGATACAGCGCATAGGCGAATAATCCCGGCAGTACGAAGATGAACACCGGCAGTATTTTGATGAACCCGCAAAACAGTGCGCCCACGCGGGCGTTGTTTTCATCTTTGGCGCCGAGCACCCGTTGCACGATGGTCTGGTCCGCACACCAGTACCAGATGCCCAGCACCGGGTAACCGAGAAACACCGCCAGCCACGACATGCCGCTGGCGTCGCCCGCGGGCCGCAGCATACTCAGTTTATCGAGCGCGTTGTGGTCTTCCAATATGGCCGTCATCGGGTACCAGCCGCCCATTTTGTTCCACGCGGCGATGGTGATGATGACGGCGCCCGTAATCAGCACCACGCTCTGGATCGACTCCGTGACCACCACGGCGCGCAAACCGCCCACGATGGTGTATAATCCGGTAAGCGCGGCAATCACGATGATGCTGGTGTACATGTTGATGCCGAATAAAGTTTCGAGCACAATGCCGCCGGCGAGAAAGGAAAAGGAAATATGAATGATGACAGCAGCGACGATGGACACGAACGCCAGCCAGTCGCGGCACGCCCGGTTATACCTTCGTTCCAGGAAATCCGGCAGCGTGGCCACGCCCGAACGGATATAGAAGGGCACGAAGAACAGTGCCAGCAAAATGAGCGTGAACGCGGCCATCCATTCGAAGTTACCGTTCAGCAACCCGGTATCGAACCCGCTCTGGGCAAGGCTCACCAGGTGGAGGCAGGAAATATTGGTGGCAAAGAGGGCCAGCCCGATCATGGGCCACCGCAAGGTTTTGCCCGCCAGGAAATACTCGCCGGACGATGCGCCCTGCGCCGCTTTCCTGCGCGTGCCGGCCCAGAGGCCGATGGCGACAATCAGCAGGATGTAACTGACCGCAATGATGATATCTGCCGTACTGACCATGTTTCAATTATTTTAAATCACAGCTGCTGCCCGGCTCCTGTGGTGTTACATAAACGCCCTGCTCGATGCGCACCGGGTGCAGGAAATGTTCTTTCAGATGAGGGATGTGCTCCAGGAACAGGGCTTCGTGGCCCATGGCGATATGATTGAAAAGCACGAGGTGCTGGTGCAGCTGCCCCATGTCTCCCACATGCGGTACCACCGGTACGCCGAACTTCCGGCACAGCAGGCTGATGGTGATGAACTCGCTCACCCCGCCCACTCTTACGGCATCCGCCTGGATGAATCCCGCGCAGCCGGTTTGCAGGTAATTTTTGAACACCACGCGGTTGGGCACATGTTCACCCAATGCGAGTTTAACGGGCGCAATCGCTTTCGCGAGCGTTACGTGCGCCAGCACATCGTCCGGGTGCGTCGGTTCTTCCACCCAATACGGGTGCATGTGCTGCAGCTCATTGCAGATGGAAATGGCCTGCGGCAGCGTCCATTGCTGGTTGGCGTCGAGCATCACCTTCACCTGGTCTCCCACTGTTTCGCGCACGATATTCGCCCGCCGGATATCGCGGAGGGGATCGGCGGAGCCCACTTTCAGTTTCATGGCCGCGAAGCCCTCCGCCAGCGCTTTTTTACAGTTCTCCCGCACCTGCGCATCGTCGTAGTTAAACCAGCCCACGGAGGTATCGTAACCCGGATAACCACTTTGCAGAATGGCTTCCCTGGCGGGTGCGCCGGCCGCTTCATTGTGCAGCAGGGCGATCGCTTCTTCCCGCGTCAGCACGTCTTCGAGGTAGGAAAGATCGAGCGTATTCACCAGTTCTTCCGGGCTGAGGCTGATCAGCAATTTCCAGAGCGGCACGCCGCGTTTCTTCGCCCAGAGGTCGAAGCAGGCATTGGTGACGGCCGCCAGCCCGAGATGTACGATGCCTTTATGCGGGCCCAGCCAGCGGAACTGCTGCTCGTTGGAGAGGGCGCGGAATGTATCGCCGAAGCCGTGCATCAGCGTTTCGATATCCTGCCCTTTCAGGCGGCTGGCGTAAAAAGCCGCCGCCTTGCATACCAGGTCGTTCCCTTCACCCAGCGTAAAAGCCAGGCCCGTTCCCGCCGTGCCGTCGTCATCCGTCAGTTTGGCTACTGCATACGCATATTGCGGGTTGGTGTGCACCGCGTCGCTACCAGCGCCGTTTTTCAGGTCATACCGCCTGTCTGCCGCTTCAATACTTTTTATCATGCCGTTGTGTTGACTCTTTTTTTTTAAATAACCGCCCGGTAACCCAGTTCAGCCCCGCCGGTCACGGGTAATATGCAGCCGGTGATGAACCGCGCGGCGTCGCTCAGCAGGAACACGCAGGCGTCGGCGATCACGTCGCCTTTGGGCATCGGGCCTAGCGGCTGCAACTGATCGAGGTAGCGTTGCATGGCTTCGCCGTTCGGTTGTTCGCAGCTCCAGGCTTCCAGCATGGGGGTGCTCACCGCGGCCGGCGCCACGGCGTTTACGCGGATGCCGGCGGCAGCATAGTCCAGCGCCATCGCTTTCGTAAGCGCGTTCACCGCTCCCTTCGTGGCCACATAGGCCGCATGGTTTTCCTGCCCGATGGTGCCTACCAGCGAACTGGTGTTCAGGATGCAACCGCGGGATGTTTGCAGGTGACCGATACCTGCTTTCGTGGTACGGTAAATACTTTTCAGGTTCACGTTCATCAGCCGGTCCCACGCTTCTTCCGTGGTGCTGTGCAGCGGGCTCGAAGGTTGCGCAATGCCCGCGTTGTTGTGAATGGCGTCCAGCCGCCCGTATCTGCGGACGATACCGTCCACCACACGCTGCACATCTTCTTCCCGCGTCACGTCTGCCGCAAAAAAAGCATGATCGCCTTCCAGCGCCGCGCGCTTCGCATCATCCACCGGATGAATGTCCGCAATACAGACCAGTGCGCCGGCGGCCACGTAAGCCTTTGCGCACTCCCACCCGATGCCATCGGCACCGCCGGTCAGGAGAATAACTTTATTGTTTAAAAACTGCATGATTGAATGCTTTTGGGATACTGAACTTTGAATAAAGTTAAATCATCCGTTTCGGCTGCCGTCATTATCCTGCTTCGATCAGCCATCCGGTTTTCCAGGTGTTATACCGCTGGTCCGGCAGCTTTCACTATCCTGCAGATAACCGGCCTTCCCGTTTCATACGTGTTGCGCAAGCGGTCATTGTCCCGATGGCGGTGTTTATGCAACCGGTCAGGCAACCCTCGCCATCCCGTTGCGGCCCGTTTGTTTTCAGCGTGGAAAGCACCCGGCGACCAGGTCCGCCACGCGCATCGTTGTGATGCCGGCGGCATGGAAAACCTCGCTTTCCACGCCACGGCCTTCATCACCGCTCCTTGTTTTCCATTGAATATGATAATAACAAAACTAATCGTGGCGGCACGGGAATACAACCGGCTCATTGATCAATTTTTAGCGTATATTAGCACACAATGCCACTCAAGTACATAATTCCGCTAATTTCGGCCGCATTTGCCCGCTGCCGGCACTAACCGGGATTTGCAGGGTGGCCCGCAATTCCCTAACATTAGAACATGTATTCGTTCATCTATTCAGCCAGTTCGCTAATATGAAACCGGTTTTCACCAAAATACAGGAAGACGTGCAGATGGATGTGTTTGCCGTTCGCGTTATCGATCTGCCGAACTTTTCCACGGAGTTCCATTTTCACAAGGAGTGCCAAATGGTGTATGTGGAAGAAAGCGAAGGAAAGCGCATCATCGGCGACAGCGTAGAGATTTTCAGCAGCGGCGAGCTCATTTTGCTGGGACCGGACATTCCGCACGTGTGGTATAACGACCGGCGGTATTTCGAAAAAGGGGAGCAGGAAACGCATGCCCGCTCGCTCGCCTTGTTTTTCGACCCGGATAAACTGGCCGCCGTGATGGAGCTGTTCGGGGAAGGGAAGCACATGACCGCCCTCTTGAAAAAGATGCGACGGGGCATGAAGTTTTCGGGCAAAACCAAAGAAGAACTGAAACGGCTGATGCATCACATCGCTACCCAACAGGGCATGCCCCGGCTGATCACGTTTGTGCGCATACTGGAAGTGCTCACCCGCACCAGGGAATTCGAGCTGCTGGCCAGCGAAGGATATGTGAATACCTACCAGGCAAAAGACAACGACCGCATAGACCGTGTATTCACGCATGTTTTCAGCCACTTCAAAACGGACATCCAGCTCGATGAAATTGCGAAGCTCGCCCATATGAACAAACAGGCGTTTTGCCGGTATTTCAAAAGTCGCACGCAAAAAACCTTCGTGCAGTTCGTGAACGAAGTACGCGTGGGGCATGCCTGCAAGCTGATGGCAGACGGCCACCGGCAGATCGCCGGACTGGCGTATGAGTGCGGGTTTAACAGCCTTTCCAATTTCAACCGCTTCTTCCGGGACATCAAAGGCGTATCGCCGCGGGATTACATAAAGATGCTGGCCGTATAAAAAGCACGAGGCCGCTCCATCCGGAACAGCCTCGTTCTTTTTATAGTCTCACATCATGTTTTACTTCTTGTCCACCAGCACGCTCGTCAGCTCGTTGAGTTTTTTCACCTTGTCGGCAAAATCCCCTTTCAGCCGGTCGCGGATGGCGTTAAGGTGTTGCAGCACGCTTTCGAGCGAATCAGGAATGGCGTCTGCCAGCACTTCCTTCAGCCTTTTGGCAATGGTAGGCGATTTCCCGTTGGTGGAAATGGCGATCTTGAGGTTGCCCTTCTGCACCACCGAACCAAGATAAAAGTCGCACAGCGCCGGCGTATCCGCCACGTTGATGAGCACTTTCGACGATTTGGCCTTTTCCCAGATGCAGGTGTTCAGCGCTTTGTCTGACGTGGCGGCGATCACCAGGTCTTTCCCGAAAATATCGCCGCACGAAAAAGCTTTTTGCACCAGGGTCACATTCGGGTAGCCCGCGGTAATGGTCTCCATTTCCGGCAGAAACCAGGTAGCTACAACGGTGATACGGGCGGCGGGGCAATTCTGCAAAATGGCGTTCACCTTTTCGCAGCCCACGTTTCCACCTCCTACTACCAGCACCTGCAGCTGTTCCAGTTTGAAGAAAACGGGAAATAAATGATTGGCTTCCATAATCGCGCGGTTTTGTTGTTAAACGGCCAGTTTATAATCTTCCGCTAATTTACTCTGTAAAGCCTGAAATGCCTCATGAAAACGCACCACTTCGCCGATCACGATGATGGCGGGGTTGCGCAGGCCCTGTTCGGCGGCAAATACCGCCAGGTTAGCCGCCACCCCTACGCCTATTTTCTGGCTGGGCAGGGTACCGTTCTGGATGATGGCTGCGGGTACCTGGCCTTTGCCCAGCTGGCTATAGATGGCGGCGATCTCCTCCAATTTGCTCATCCCCATCAGGATCACCACCGTGGTATCGGCCTGTATGGCGTATTCCAGGTCGCGGGACAGCTTGCCGTCCTGCGTGGTGCCGGTGATCACCCAAAACCCTTCGCTCACGTTGCGGGCGGTAACGGGTATTTTATTGACGCCGGGCACGGAAATAGCGCTGCTCACGCCGGGCACCACTTCCGTTTCGATGCCGTACTGCTGTGCGGCAGCCAGTTCTTCCTGGCCGCGGCCGAACACGAACGAATCGCCGCCTTTGAGGCGCACCACGCTGCCGTAGGTAAGCGCATATTTAACGATCATGCGGTTGATTTCCGCCTGGGTGTATACGTGCATGCCGGCGCGTTTGCCCACAAATCTCTTCAGACAGTTCTGCGGCGCATGGTCCAGCAGCTCATTGTTGCTCAGCGCGTCGTACAGGATAACCCGGGCGTTCTGGATCGCCTTCAGCCCCTTCACGGTAATCAGGTCCGGGTCACCGGGCCCTGCCCCTACCAGCGTCACTTTCGGTTGTGTTGTTTGCATGATCGTTATTTTTTAAGGTTGATTCGGTTAGGCGTTCACGTTAGCCGCCTGTTTTTCCGCGCGGTATTGCTGTGCGCGGTCGTAAAATGCTTTGGCCTGCTGGTAATACTGTTTGGCGAAGCTTTCGGTAGGCTCGTGCTGGTTGATCTGCAGCACCAGGTTCCGGAAGGTACCATCCAGCTGGAAGCGGCCGGTTTCTACAAAGTGTTTGTCAAAGTCGCTCATGATGCCGTGCTGCGTGTTGCAGTTCACGTTCTCGTCGAGCAGGATGGACTTGGCGGTCTGTATCATGCACGCATAGGCATGATAGATACCGTCGGCCCAGGCGTTGTTGGCGAACGACTGCGCGGCCCATTCCAGTTTTTCTTCCGCTTCGAACAGCAGGGTGGCGATGAGGTCGATCATCACGCCGGCGCACTCCCCTACACCGATGGCGGTGCTGAAGGATTCGGCCTGTCCCCAGTCGATGAAGTCACCGTCCTGGATGCTGGTCAGGTCGGCCAGCGGCTTCAGGAGTTCGTAGAAGTATTTTTCGCCTTTGCGGTCGTAATAGTCGTTGAACAGCTCCTTGCTTTCCGCGTTGGCCTCGTAATCGTACAGCAGCGTGCGCAATACGTCCGGGCCACGGCGGCTGGGTACTTTCAGCACTTTGTCTGACACACGGCCCGCGCCGTCGCGCAGGGTTCCTCCGCCGAGCAGCACCTGCAGGGCTGGCAGCACTTTACCGCCGCTCTTCAGGGAAGAGCCGTGGAAGCCGATGTGGGCAAGACCGTGCTGGCCGCAGGAGTTCATACAGCCGCTGATTTTTATTTTAATATCGTTGTTGTAGATGAGGTCCGGGAACTCGTCGTGAATCACGCCTTCCAGTGCGGCGGCGATGCCCGTGCTGCTGGAGATGCCGAGGTTACAGGTGTCTGTGCCCGGGCAGGCGGTGATGTCTGCGATGCTGTCGAAACCTGCGGCGGCGAAGCCGGCTTCTTCCAGCAGGCTGAACACATACGGCAGGTATTCGGGGCGCACATATTTCAGCAGCAGGCCCTGGTTTACCGTTACGCGCACATCGTCTGCCACCACGGGGCGCAGCTTTTCCAGCAGCGCGCGGGAGGTCACGGAACCGATGTCGCCCAGCGGCACGCGGATGTAAGCGCCGAAGAAGCCTTTCTGCTTTTGTTCGAAGGTGTTGGTCTTTTTCCAGGCTTCGAACTGCTTTTCGTTTTTGATGGCGAAAGCCGGCAGTTCCACACCGGCCGCAGGTGCGGCAGGCTCGGCCCAAACCGCGTAATCTACCGGCACGGATTTATTTTTTACCGCTTTGTATTCTTCTTTCACGAGGCGCTCGAATTCTTCCATGCCGATTTTCTGGATGAGGAATTTGATACGCGCCTTGTGGCGGCTGGCCCTTTCACCATGGCGGTCGAACACGCGCAGCACGCTTTCGATGTAGGGGATCAGCTGGTCAGTTTCCAGGAACTCGAAGGCGACCTTGGCGAGGTAGGGCTGTGCGCCCAGGCCGCCGCCCACGAGCACTTTGAAGCCGCGCACTTCCTTGCCGTCTACCACACGCACTTTGGGAATCACGCCCAGGTCGTGCATGAAGGTCATGGCCGTATCCCTTTCGCTGCTGGAAAAGGCGATCTTGAACTTGCGGCCCATGTCCTGGCAAATAGGATTACGCAGGAAATAACGGAAAGCCGCGTCGGCATATGGCGTTACATCAAACGGTTCTTCCGGGTCGATGCCGGCTTTGTCTGATGCGGTGATGTTACGAACGGTGTTACCGCAGGCTTCGCGGAGGGTGATATCGTCCAGTTCCAGTTTGGCCCAGAGCTCGGGCGTCCTGTCGAGCGATACGTAGTGAATCTGGATGTCCTGCCGGGTGGTCAGATGCAGGTTCCCCGTTGCATATTCGTCGGAAATATCCGAAATACGTTTCCACTGCTGCAAAGTCATTTTACCATACGGCAGTTTGATGCGCACCATCTGCACGCCTTGTTGGCGCTGACCGTACACGCCTCTGGCAAGACGGAGGCTGCGGAATTTCTCGTCCGCAATCTTTCCTTCGCGAAACAGCCTGATCTTTTGTTCCAGTTCGATAATGTCTCTTTCTACGATCGGATTTTCCAGTTCGGTTCTGAAGCTTTGCATGATAATTTAGTTGCTCGTGATAAAATTGGTATTCAGTCGTGGTAAATTTTTTCAACCTTCCGGCACAGACCTAAAAAACAAAACCCCCGTTGCATATCGGAGGCCTTCGTTGTATGATCCTGAAAACTTTATTTCGTTCATATATTGAAAACCCTCCTAGTCCGTTGAGACTTCCCAACAGCACGCACACATGTTCATCATCATCGGATTTTTATAACCCATATTCCTATAGAATTTGTAGAGTAATACAAAGGTATAGTCTGGGAATGTAAACACAAAACTTTTTTCATAAAAAAACCGGGGGGTAAATTAGAAATTATCTAATGGCGAGGGGGGTGGGCCGGTCGGCGGCGCCCTGGTGGGGCCGCCGTTGCGTCGCACACTGCAGCGGCAGTGCAGATATTGGGCGTTGACGCTATCTGGCGGTTCCGGGCAGGGTTGGCAGCTGCGCACTGGGGAGGCATCTCACGCCGCAGCAGTGATGGGGATATTGGGCGTTGACGCTATCTGACGTTTCCGGGCGGGACTGGCTGCTGCGCACTGGAGAGGCATCTTACACCGCAGTAGCGGTGCGGGTATTGGGCGTTGACGCTACTGGATGGTTCCGGGCAAGGCTGGCGGTGCGCACTGGGAGGCATCTTACACTGCAGCAGTGGTACGAGGCATAAGGACACTGCGGGATATCGAAGCTACGGCAGTTACGCTCCCACGCGGTAATCCCCGCCGTTAGGGGCCGCCAGACGGGCAAACGACAGCCGGCCGATATGGCGTGGCTCCTATCTCTTTGCAACTGCAACATTTACAGTTGCCCCAATTTGGCGTACCTTTGCGGCGCAAACAGTAGAAATTATGATCAATACGGTGATTTTCGACATGGACGGGCTGTTAATCGACTCGGAACCGCTGTGGGGCGACGCCCTGCGGGAGGTGTTCTCTTCAGTTGGCGTGAGCCTTTCCCCGGAGTTGACGCACCTCACTACGGGCCTGAGAACCAAGGAAGTAGTGAGCTACTGGCACGATTACTTCAAGTGGGACAGCAAAAGCCCCGAACAGGTCACCACCGAAATCATCGATAACGTTACCGATAAAATACTGCGGGGAGGCCGCGCCATGGAGGGCCTCACCTACATCCTCGATTATTTTCATGCCCGGAACTTTAAGGTGGGGCTGGCCTCTTCCTCCCCCCTCCGCCTCATTGAATCGGTATTGCAGCATTTATCTATCCGCGACCGGTTTCAGGCGGTTACTTCGGCGGAATTCGAATCCTACGGCAAGCCCCACCCGGCCGTATACCTCGCCTGCGCGAAGGAACTGAACAGCAACCCGCTGGCCTGCCTCGCGTTCGAAGATTCCGTGACCGGCATGATTGCGGCCAAGGCGGCCCGCATGAAAGTAGTGGCCGTACCGGAAGCCCACAAACGGGGCGACGCCCGCTTTGCGCTGGCCGACCTTCAGCTGGGCTCCCTGCTGGCGTTTGGCGATGAACAGCTGCGGCAATTGTAAAAGACGCGGGCGATGCCGGCTCGCCCTCCCCTGCCATATCCATCCCGGCGCCTGGCCAATAGCCGCGCCGGCACGGAACCTGCCCGATGTTACTTGGGTCTGCATTCGCGGATCATGAACCAGTTGTCTACCCCGAACAAAACGTCCCGCGCCGTCACCCGGAAACCGAACTTTTCGTACAGCGCCACATTGCTTTCCTTATCCGTTTCAAGGTAAGCCGCGGTTTCACGGGCATCCGCCATATCACAGAAATGCCGGAGCAGCGTGGAACCCGTTCCCCGGCCCTGCATGGCGGGCAGTACGGCGATGGGGCCGAAATGAAAATGTGGCACCGCGGGATCATGACCACCCCATTTGGCTTTCCATTGCAGCACCTTCGGGAGTTTCGTGCCCAGCGCCCCCAGCAGCCCGGGCAGCAGCCTCAGCGTTTTCACCGGCGGTAGCTGGCAGCAACCTGGCTGATAAAAGTTCATCACACCGGTCATCACATCCCCGTTCCAGGCAGCAAACAGGTGGCAGCTGTCCAGCTGCAGCACCCGGCGAAAGAGCGCTTCCTGCATCCGTTCGGCTTTCGGGGAATCGCCGAAAATAGCGAGGTGCAGCGGATTGGTGGCCATCGCGCGGGTCACCACCCGCGCAGCCTGCCCGATGTGTTGCCGCTCCAACGGCCGTATATCTGTATTGGCATTCATAACCGTAAAAGTAAACCCGGGGAAAAACTGAAAATAGAATGAGAGCGACATTTTTGATTTTGCGCTACATTTGATCATGCTGCTGATTGCCCCGCCGTCCGACCTTCAGGAATATATCGATTTCGCCTGGTATACACCGGCGGGAACGGAGCGCGCTACCGTGCAGGTGAAACTGATTCCGGACGGGCATCATGGCATGATCGTTCAGCACCTCAACGGCCGTTCCGCTTTTGTGGACGAAGCGGGAACGGCACTTCCCGTCGCCTTTGTATACGGGCAAAGCTCCGCGCCATTTATCAACTATATGACCGGCCAGCCGTTTACTATGGGCATCTGCCTCCGCTCGCATGCCGTGAAAGAGATTTTCAAAGTGGATGCGAACGAGCTGGCGGACAAACTGGTGCCGCTCGACGAACTGGCCGGGTACCGCATCACGGAAGCGCTGCTCCATATGCCCGATGCCGGCAACATCAGCCGGTCCCTTTTTGAACTGATCCGCAAAAAGCTGGCGCAGTACGGCAAACCAGACCAGCTCATCACACACAGCATGCAAACCATCCTGTCAATGGCTGGCCTTGCCCACCCGAACCACATCTACAAAACATATCATCTGTCGGAAAGGCAGTTCCAGCGCAGGTTTCGCGAGCGGGCGGGCATTCCCCTGAACACCTACCTGCGGGTGGTAAAATTCCAGTCGGCCCTGGAATGGCTGCACCGCCATCCCAACCGGGCGATTTCAGATACGGCATACCGGTACGGTTATGCGGACCAATCCCATTTTAACCGGGAGTTCAGGTATTTTACGGGACACACGCCCAAAGAAGTTGCAGCGGGCCGGATCCTTTTCCCGGAAAACGCCTTTGCCGGCTATCCCCTGCAGACTCGCCGTCATATCATTTCCCCGCTCGCCGGCGAATTATTTGAACAGCAACATCCCGCATAAAAAAAACGGCACAAACATTCATTTGTGCCGTTTCTGCTATGGTAATGGCCGGTTTATTTATTCCACCAGAGCCTGGTTTCGATCTTGTCGTTCCCCTGCGCGGCCACCGCCTCCTGGAAGTTTTCCAGGTTGACGGTCTGCTCCTTCTGCGGGTAGTACACCCTTGAAGGAATGCCATTGCCGGCCAGCGGAATGAACTTCTTCAGCTCGGGATCGGTTACGGGCGCGGCAGGCCACACCACGTCGCCGGGTTTCACGAGGAATTTCGGGAAACCGGTGCGGCGGATGTCGGCCCAAGCCTCGTTGCCCTGCATGTAAAGGGCGAGGTATTTTTGCGACAGTACCGTTTCCTGGGTGGCAACCGGCAGCGCCGCCACATACACATTTTCAGCGGCGGCATCCACACCCCATTTCTGGAGGGAGGCACGCACGCCTTTGATATATTCCGCCTGGTCCCAGTTTTTGTATTCGGACAAAAGGAAGCTTACTTCGGCATATTCCATGAGCACTTCGCTGTAATCGGCGGCGTTCACCACGGCGCCGGGCAGGCTGATGTCTTCCGCTTTGAGGATGGACGCTACGCTCGGGTGCAGGCCGTATGGCTGGCCTACGTATTCACCTCGACTGTTGGGCCGGGCATAAATGCGCAGGCGCGGGTCGGGCGCGGTAAACGGACCGGCGGTGCCTTTCAGTACGTTGACGAGCACGTGCGACACGGAAAAGTCGCGGCGGTTTTCAGAAACCGTATTGCGATACAGCGGCGCTTCGTTCGGAGCTTTGGCTTCATATTTCAGCGCGGCGTTTTCGGCGTTGCTGCTGATGAGGCCGCCTGCAATCGCTTCCTGGATGTGCGTTTCCGCCAGCTGCGGCAGTTTGGCGCGCACCCTGATGGCAATGCGCAGGCGCAGGGAGTTGGCGAACTTCTTCCACAAATCGGGCTTGCCTTTGTAAATGCCGTCGTAGTTGCCGAAAGTAACGGCGCTCAGGTTAAGCTGAGCGGCAGCTTCCTTCAGCTCCTTCAACAGGTCCGTATAGATTTTCTCCTGTGAGGCGTATTTCGGTTTCACTACATCCGGGTTTACTTTCAACGCCTGGAAATCCGGGTCGGGATTGCCGTAGGAATTGTACGGGATGTTCCCGAACGCGTCGGTGAGCGACAGGAAAGCGTATGTTTTCAGGATGCGGGCAATAGCGATCTGGTTTTCGTTCGGGCCCACATTGGCGGTCACCTTGGTTTTGGTGGCAGGGTCCGTGTTCAGCCGGATGATCTGCTCCAGGTTATTGAGTGCTTTATAGGCATTGTCCCAGTAAGTGTCCGAATTGCTCCGCGGCAGGTCGTACCGAGATTCGGTGGTATACTGGTTCTGTGAAAAATACTGCGCGAACAGCATCGACCCGCGGAAGTTACCGGCGGAGCCGCGCGCATTGTCGAGCACCAGTTTCTGCGCGGTCGACAAAATGGTGGTGGTGGGCACGTCTACAGGGCGGTTCGGGTCCGTATTGATCTCGGCGAACTTTTTGTCGCTGCACGAAACAAGTCCTACCGCGGCCACTAACGTTAAAGTATATACTAAAATGAGTTGTTTTTTCATGTCGAATCTATTTATCAGAATTTCACCTGTACATTCAAACCAAAAGTAGCCGGGATAGGCAGGTTACCCCCTTCCACCCCCTGGATGTTGCCGCCGCTGTTGGTCAGCTCGGGGTCGATGTATTTGCTGGCGGTGTAGATGTTCCAGAGGTTTCTGCCGTAGGCCGATACCCTTACCTGGCGCACTGTAGCCGTTTTGCCGAAAGGAATGGTATAACCGGCAGTCACCTCCCGCAGCTTCACGAACGTGGCGTCGAGGATGCTCTGCGAGGTGGGCCCGGTGGAGAAGCCGTACGCCCAGTCGTATGCGGAAATACGCGTGGTATTATCCTTCACGTTGCTCACGGTGTAAGTGCCGTCCGGATTGTACACCACGGTGCCGTTCACGCCGTCCAACACTAATCCGTTTTCGCGGATGCCGTTTTCAGCGGTGGGTTTCAACACGCCTGTCTGCATCCCGACTTTGTACGTTTGCGAAAAGAACTTGCCGCCCACGCGCCCATCTACCAGGAATCCGGCGTCGAACCGCTTGTAGGTGAAATGCTGCTGGATGCCGAACTGCCAGTTGGGCAACACGCTGCCGATGGGGATCAACTGCTCCGTGCGGGCATAGGCGCCGTTGGCGTTGATCACCTTCCGCCCGTCGGGTGCATATACAAAATCATACCCCATCAGCTGGCCGTAGGGCTCTCCTTCGCGGGCCACCAGGGTTGCGAGCGAACCGGTGGGGTCCGTCAGCGGAAAGGTGGTAACGCCTTCGTTCAGTTCCACCACTTTGTTGCGGTTGGCAGACCAGTTGAGGGTCACGTCCCAGGTGAAGTCCTGCTGCTGCACCGGCGTACCGTTCAGGCTCACCTCGATACCGCGGTTGTTGATTTTGCCGGCATTGATGTATTTGGATTCATAGCCAAAGGCGGTAGACACCGGTATGTTGATGATCTGGTTGCGGCTGTTGTTGTTGTACAACGTCACGTCGAGGCCAATCCTGTTGGCGAACGCGCGCAGGCTGAGGCCTGCTTCCGTAGAGCTGGTAATCTCCGGCTTCAGGTCTTTATTTGCCAGCACCGAAGGCAGTTTGTAACCGGGGTTGCCGTTGAATGCCTGGCTGGCTTCATAAGCCTGCTGCAACTGGTACGGATCCGTATCGTTACCCACCTGCGCCCAGCTCAACCGGAGCTTCAGCAGGTTGAGCCAGCTGCTTTCCTTGAATGGCGCCAGCTCCGATAATATCAGGCTGGACGACACGGAAGGATAGGTGAAAGAATTCTTGTCGAGCGGCAGGGTACTGCTCCAGTCGTTACGGATGGTACCGTCCACAAACCAGAAGTTCTTGTAGCCCAGCGACACGCTGCCGAACAATGAGTAAATGCTCTTATGATAAAAATTGGATTCGTTGAGCACGCTGCTGGCGTTTTTCAGGTTGTAGTAGCCCGGGATGATGAGCCCGCCCTGCGTGATGGCATTGGATACGCGGCGTTTCTGGTTCATCACGTTACCGCCCGCGTAGGCCGTCAGCGAAATATTGTTCCAGCGTTTGTTGGCGTTGGCGAGGAACTCGTAGTTGAACTCACTGAAGTTGTTGGCGTATTCGGAGTAGTTGCTCTGGCTGCGGGAATACACTGCAATCCGGTCTTGCTGCTGATAATTATACAGGTCAGCGTTCACCTTCGTGCTCAGTTGCAGCCAGTTGTTCACATCGTATGCCAGGCCCACATTGCCGTAAAAACGGTCGCGGTTTTCCTCGAGGTAACTTTCGTAGGCAGACCAGTACGGGTTGTCGATATACTTGGTGCTGCGGCCGAGAGCCGTATTTTCCCAGCTGTTCCTGTTCCAGGCGCGGGGAGTGCCATCCGGCCGTTTGTATTCGCGCAGCTTGTCGTAATCCACCTGCGTTTGTCCCCACTGGAAAGCTTCGAGCATGATATTGCGGTTGGAAGCGCCCGTCCACGGACGGCCGGTGCTCTGGTTTTTCACGTAGTTGAAATTGGCCGTGGCCAGGAAGCGTGAAAAGCGGGAAGAACCCGAGAAATTAATCGTGTTCCGGTGGAGGCTGGAGTTGGGCACCGTGCCGCGCACCGTTCTGTTGGTATAAGAGAGGCGGAAGGTCTGGTTTTCACCGCCGCCGCTGATCGATACATTGTTGGTAGACGCAATGCCGGTGCGGAAAAACGACGTCACGTCGTGCTTGGGATAGGCCCAGGGTTCCGGTTTCAGATAGGTGTCTGCGTATTCCGGGTCGAGGTTATACCAATGCAGTACGGGCGTGCCGTCCAGTTTCGGGCCCCAGCTTTCGTCCATACCGTAGTCGACGATTTTGTAAGTCTGCCCGTTGATCACCGCTTCCTGGAATGTGTTGCTTTTACCGCCGCCGTAGAGTTGCTGGCGTTCGGGGAGGCGCACCACTCTTTCAAACTCGATGCCCGAATTCACGGTTACATCCAGCCCTTTGCCGGCGCGGCCTTTTTTAGTGGTGATCACGATCACGCCGTTGGCGGCGCGCGTGCCGTACAATGCGGCGGCAGCGGGCCCTTTCAGTACGTTGATGTTTTCGATATCGTCCGGGTTAAGGTCCTGGATCATGTTGCCCACGTCTTTACCGGCGGAACCGTTGACGGTGCTTTTCGTGTTGAGGTCCGCATTGTCGATGGTGATCCCGTCAATGACGAACAGGGGCTGGTTGTTGCCGGAGATGGAGTTGATGCCGCGCAGCAAAACCCTGCTGGAGCCGCCCATGTTGCCACCGGAGGAAACTACCTGGAGGCCGGCCACTTTGCCGGAAAGGGCGCCCAACGCATTGGTGGGGCGGGTTTGCAGTTCAGCGCTTTTTACTTCCTGCACGGAGTAACCCAGCGCTTTTTTGCTGCGGGAAATGCCGAGGGCCGTCACCACCACTTCCTGCAGTTGCTTGTCGGCAGGCAGCAGCACTACGTTGATAGTGGTTTCGCCGTTGATGGGCACCGATTTGGTTTCCATCCCGATAAATGCGAAGGTGAGCATGGAGGCCGAATCCGGTATGGCGAGGGTGTAGTTGCCCTCTGCGGAGGTAACGGTGCCGGTGGCCGTTCCTTTGATGAAAACCGTAACGCCTGGTAACGGCTGTCCGCTTTCGGCAGTTACTTTGCCGGTAATTTTCCTGTTTTGCGCATATGAAGTCAGGTTGGCCAGCAGCAAAAGCAGGGTAAGCTTGTACAAATGTCTCATGGTTTCTACCCTATTAATTATATAGACTATATAGGGTGCGAAGGTAGGGGAAGTGTTAAAACTATCCTAATAAATATTATTGATTGGGGTATAAAAGTGATGAAGCGCGTTGGTGGATGGGGGTTAGCAAAGCCCATTGTCAACCTTTTTTAAAAAAACATTGAATAAAAAAATCCCCCGGCTCAGCACCGGGGGATTTTTATCTTTTAAAACAATCAGGTCAATTATTCACCTTTCTTTTCTTCACCACCTTCGGATTGTTTCAGTTTTTCTCTCAGTTCGGCCAGCGCGCCCAGGTCGCCCAGGGTGGCTTTTTCTACCTTAGACTGGATGTTTTTCACCGTTTTGCGGGTTTTTTCAGCATCAGCACGTTTTTCTTTGATCACGGCGTCTTTCTCATCGGCTTTTGCCTGTTCCCAAACTTTGGTGTGAGAAACCAGGATGCGTTTTTCGTTGCGGTCGAATTCAATGATCATGAATTCTTTCACATCTTCAACAGCGATCGGTTTCTCGTCTTCAGTGCGCAGGTGACGGGCGGGAGCGTAAGCTTCCAGGCCGTATTGCAGCTGCACGGTAGCGCCTTTGTCGTCTTTCTTCACTACGGTTCCTTCGTGGATAGAGCCAATCGGGAAAATAGTTTCGAAAGTGTTCCAGGGATCTTCTTCGATCTGTTTGTGACCGAGGCTCAGTTTGCGGTTGTCTTTATCAATGCCCAGGATAACCACTTCGATTTCGTTGCCCACTTTCGTGTACTCGCTCGGATGGTTGAAGCGTTTGATCCAGCTCAGGTCGGAGATGTGGATCATCCCGCCGATACCGGTTTCCAGCTCAACGAATACGCCATAAGGAGTGATGTTTTTCACGATGCCTTTGTGACGGCTGTCCAGCGGGAATTTAGTTTCGATGGTAGACCAGGGATCTTCGGTGAGTTGTTTGATAGACAGGCTCATTTTGCGCTCGTCTTTGCTCAGGGTAACTACCACTGCTTCGTACTCTTCGCCCAGTTTGAAGAACTCTTTGGCGTTGATGGGGGTAGAAGCCCATGAGATCTCTGATACGTGCACCAGGCCTTCCACACCGGGGAGGATTTCCAGGAATGC
>CBFGZV010000056.1:0-23295 GCA_965653365.1 uncultured Chitinophaga sp.
TGTTTTTGGCGATGGTTTCCAGCGGCATCTTTTTATCGATGTTCTGGATGATGAACACTTTCAGCCCGCTTTTATTCACCACGCTTTTCATCACGAAGTCGTCCGGCTTGGTGATATTATTTTCATCCACGTACGCCGCAATTACATCCACGAATTTTTTGCCGTACCGGATGGCTTTTCCTTTGCTGACCCCCTGTATCTTTTCCAGTTCCTGCACCGTGGTGGGGTACTGGGTAGCCATGTCTTCCAGCGAGGTTTCGAGGAAAATCACGAACGGCGGGAGGTTTTTTTCCTTGGAAACTTTTTTCCGCAGGTCTTTCAGCATTTCGAACAGCACGGGGTCGGCAGATGGCTGCACATCGCCCGAAGCGCCGTCTTCCTCGTCGCCGCCGCCGTCCTCATCGAACTGGTGGTTCAGCGCAACGTAGATGGAGTATGGCTTTTTGATGAATTTGCGGCCTTTTTCAGTGATTTTCAGCAGGCCATATTCTTCGATATCTTTTTCGAGCAGCCCTTCCAGCATCATCTGGCGGATGAGGGAGTTCCAGAAATGGGGATCGAACTCCTTCCCTTCCCCGAACACATCCAGCTTGTCGTGCCGGAAAGTGGTGATTTGCGGGTTTACGCGGCCCGTGATGATATTTACCACGTATTCGGTGCCAAAGCGTTCTTCGAGGCGCTGGATGGCCTTTAATACGATCACTACGCGGTTCTTCACCTCGATTTTTTCTTTCGGGTTCCGGCAGTTGTCGCATTTGCCGCAGTTTTCCTGCTCGTATTTTTCGCCGAAGTAGTGGAGTATCACCTTGCGGCGGCAAACGGCGCTTTCTGCGTAGGCAACCGTTTCGTTAATGAGCTGGGCGCCCATTTCCCTTTCCGAAAGCGGTTTGTCGCGCATGAGGTGCTCCAGCTTCTGCACGTCTTTGTAGGAATAAAAGCACACGCAAATCCCTTCCAGCCCGTCGCGGCCGCCACGGCCGGTTTCCTGGTAGTAGTTCTCGAGGCTTTTCGGGATGTTGTAGTGAATCACAAACCGGACATCGGGTTTGTCTATTCCCATCCCGAAGGCGATCGTGGCCACGATCACTTCCACTTCTTCCAGCAGGAACATGTCCTGGCGCTGCGCGCGGGTCCCCGCGTCGAGGCCGGCATGGTATGCCACTGCCTTGATACCGTTGGCTACCAGCATGTCTGCCAGCTCTTCGGTGGTTTTGCGGTTCAGCGTGTAAATGATACCGCTTTTACCCTTATGCAGGTGAATGAATTTGACGATTTCCTTGATGGTCTGCTCCTTTTTGCGCTTGGGCCTGATTTCGTAGTACAGGTTGGGGCGGTTAAAAGACGACATGAATATTTCGGGAGCCCGCAGCTCCAGGTTCTTTACGATGTCGCTCTGCACTTTGGGCGTTGCGGTGGCCGTGAGGGCGATAACCGGCAGCTTGTCGCTGATCATGTCGATCATTTCCTTCAGGCGGCGGTATTCGGGCCGGAAATCGTGCCCCCATTCCGAAATACAGTGGGCCTCATCCACGGCGATGAACGAAATATCGAGCTCTTTGAAAAAATCAATGTTCTCCTGCTTGGTGAGTGTTTCCGGCGCTACGTACAGCATTTTCGTTTTGCCGGAGAGCAGGTCTGTGCGCACTTTTTTGATTTGCGCCTTGGTGAGCGTAGAATTGAGAAAATGCGCCACATTGTCTTTGCTGCTGTAAGAACGTACCAGGTCTACCTGGTTTTTCATCAGCGCAATCAACGGGCTCACAATGAGCGCCACGCCGGGGCTCATCAGTGCAGGAAGCTGGTAGCATAAAGACTTACCGCCTCCGGTTGGCATGATCACGAATGTATCTTTTCCGGAAAGTATGCTTTTAATAATCTTCTCCTGATTCCCTTTGAAGGAATCAAACCCAAAGTGTTCGTGTAATGCATCCAACAAACTTACCTTTGCAACAGCCATCACATATTAATTTAACGAATATTATTCAGAGCGTAAAAACAGAACTGATAGATGAAAATTTTTCAACATGTTTTTTTGGGGGACACGAAATTACTTAAAAAACCAGTTTGTGTCAATATAAATTATATGATCGCTGGGCTTATTTAAAAAATGATAAATTTGTACCCATTGCATGAAACAGAAGACTACGGTAAACATCCGGGAAACAGCAAAGCGGACGATCAGGCTGGAATCGGCGGCCATTGGGAGTTTGGAGCAATTTATCAATGACGATTTTGAACAAACCGTGGAATTGATTGCCCATTGTCAGGGCCGTGTGGTGCTGACCGGCATCGGTAAAAGCGCCATTATCGCCCAGAAGATCGTGGCCACGCTAAATTCCACGGGCACGCCGGCCCTGTTTATGCACGCTGCAGACGCCATTCACGGCGATCTGGGGATGATTACGCCCGACGATGTGGTGATTTGCATTTCCAAAAGCGGCGAATCCCCCGAAATCAAAGTGCTGGTACCCCTGGTGAATAACCTGGGCAACAAGCTGGTGGCCATTGTGGGGAAACCGGACTCATATCTTGCCCTGTCGGCACATTTTGTGCTGAATACGTTCGTTACACAGGAAGCCTGCCCCAATAACCTGGCGCCTACCTCCAGCACCACGGCACAAATGGTGATGGGCGACGCGCTGGCGGTTTGCCTGATGGAATTGCGGGGCTTTACTGCGGAAGATTTCGCGAAGTTCCATCCGGGCGGTACTTTGGGCAAAAAGCTATACCTCAAGGTAGGTGACCTCAGCCGCTTGCACCAGGTGCCGAAAGTGACGCTGGACAGTACGCTCAGGACCGTGATCGTGGAGATTTCTTCGAAGATGCTGGGGGTTACCGGTGTGGTGAACGATACCGGCGGACTGGAAGGGATAATCACAGACGGCGACCTGCGAAGGATGCTCGAGAAAAACATGGACGCTTCGGGCGTGAAGGCTGCAGACATCATGAGCCGTAACCCCAAAACCATACAGCATGATGAGCTGGCCGTGAATGCGCTGGATTTGATGAGGGAATATGATATTACGCAATTACTGGTGATGAAAGGTGACCAGTATCATGGAATTATACATTTACACGATTTAATCCGAGAGGGAATTATTTGAGCGATGACACCATTGAACAAACACTTTTATGTGGCCATCATGGCCGGAGGTATCGGTAGCCGGTTCTGGCCGTATAGCCGCACGGACTATCCCAAACAGTTCCTGGATATCCTGAATACAGGGAAAACCCTGCTGCAATGGACCTACGAGCGCTTTTTGCAGTTTATTCCGGAAGAAAATATTTATGTGGTAACCCACCACCAGTACGCGGGTACCGTAGCTAAGCAGCTGCCCAACCTGCCCCAGGAAAACATCGTGAGCGAACCCTCCCGCAAAAATACCGCCCCCTGTGTGGCATATATCTCCCATAAAGTGCATAAGAAGGATCCCAAAGCCAGCATGATCTGTGCGCCGGCCGACCATCTTATCATGGACAGTACTGCTTTTACCAGCACCTGCCTGAACGCCTTGCTTTTCGCCCAGAAAAACAATGCCCTGCTGACGCTCGGCATCAAGCCTACCCGCCCGGATACCGGGTATGGGTACATTCAGTACGAAACGCAACAGGTGGCGGATAATGTCTACCAGGTAAAAACATTTACCGAAAAACCCAACCTGGAACTCGCAAAAACGTTTCTCAAAAGCGGCGACTTCCTCTGGAATGCCGGTATTTTCGTGTGGAACACGCAAAGCATCCTGAAAGCCTTTGCCACCTACCTGCCCGAAATGGACGAATTGTTCGCGCAGGAAACCTCCGTGTTGAACACGGCACGCGAAAAGGACGTGATCGAAAAAATTTATTCACAGTGCACCAATATTTCCATCGACTACGGCATCATGGAAAAGGCGGACAACGTGTATGTTATACCGGCCAATTTCGGCTGGAGCGATCTCGGCACCTGGGCCAGCGCCTACGAGAACCTTGAGAAGGATTACCTGGGGAACGCCGTGCAGGGTAAAAATGTGATGGTGATCGATGCAACCAAGTGCATGGTGAAGGCGCCTAACGACAAGCTGGTTGTGCTGCAGGGGCTCGACGATATGATCGTGATCGATACAACCGACGTGTTGCTGGTTTGTAAGAAAGAAAACGAGCAACAGATCAAAGAGTACGTGGCCGAAGTGAAACGGCACAAAGGAGACAAATACATGTAAGCATAAAAAAAACCGGAAGTGACTGCTCTTCCGGTTTTTAATTTATACAGGCGTCTACGCCGATACTCCCATTGCCTCCAGGGATTGTCCGATCCGCCTGGTGTGCTCATGAAAAGTGACGGTGCCCGTTTCTACATCATACATGGCCCCGATAATGCCGACTTCCCCCTTCTCGATCATTTCTGCAAGAATAATGCTCTGTTCCAGGATGGCCTGAACGGAACGTTCAGTATGCTTGTTCGTCACCGCTTCCACGAACGCGGGATTCGAAGAAGTGCGGTTTTCCGTGATGGTTTTTTCCTGAAAAACAGCCGGCCTGATTTTACCAAGCAGCCCTGTCAGGTTACCCATTTCCACATGATCGCAGGCTCCTTTGATAGCCCCGCAATGCGTATGCCCCAATACCACGATGATTTTGGAGCCGGCTACTTTGCAGGCATATTCCAGGCTGCCGAGCACGTTGTCGGAAACAACGGCGCCCGCGAGCCGGATGCTGAAAATGTCGCCCAGGCCCTGGTCGAAGATCAGTTCCGCAGAAGTGCGGGAGTCCATACAGCTGACGATGGCGGCAAAAGGCCACTGCCCTTCTTTGGTCTGGTTCACCTGTTGCAGCAGGTTGCGGTTGATGCGAAGGTTGCCCACGAAACGTTCGTTGCCCTTCCGGAGCAGCTCCAGGGCAGTTTCGGGTGTAAGGCTTTCCTGAGTGATTTTATTGTGCGCTTTCATTTTAATATCGTTTTATCAGTGATTACTTAATTCATGGTCAGTTCTTTGAGCAGCTCCTTATGCGTGCCGTTGCTCACGACACTCGCCGGTTTTTCTTTCTCGGGAGCTTCGAGGAAAACATGCTCTGTGTTGTTGATCTTGTATGCTTCTTTGAACCCTTTGAGCACAACTTTTATCTTTTTCTGCGGCGCTTTGATCTGTGAAAATTCGCGGATAATGTCCAGCACATCCTGATCGATATACACGGTTTTGCCCGCGTCAATAACGATGGTGCTGCTTTCCGGCAGGCGGTCGAGCGTAAGCAGGATGTTGGCCTTGTTCAGGAACGATACTTCCTGTGAAAGCTCCAGCTTGATGAGATCGCCCGTGCGGTATTTTTCGCGCTGGAAGAAGTAAGGGCTTTTCATGTTACCCCACATGATGAACAGCACGCTGGTAGCAAGGCCCACGCCCACACCCACGAGCAGGTCTGTGAAAACGATTACCAGCACCGTCACCACGAACGGTACCCATTGGTATTTTCCTTTGGCGAACATCTGTTTGAACACGGTGGGTTTGCAAAGCTTGTAACCGGTTACCAGCAGCACGGCGGCAAGCGTTGCCAACGGGATCATGTTCAACACGGCAGGAATCAGGGCAGCGCACACCAGCAGGAGAGCGCCGTGACTGATGGCTGCCAGTTTGGTACGGCCGCCGGCGTTGATATTGGCGGATGAACGGACAATCACGGATGTAATGGGGATGCCGCCCACGAGGCCGCTGATCATATTGCCCACCCCCTGCGCTTTCAGCTCGCGGTTGGGGGAAGAATAACGCTTGAGCGGATCCAGCTTGTCGGTCGCCTCCAGGTTGAGCAGCGTTTCAATGGAAGCCACTACGGCAATTGTTGCTGCCGATAACCAAACTGCTCCGTTACCCAGTTGACCGAAGTCGGGGACGGTGAACTGTCCCACGAATTCATTGAAAGAGCTCGCCACGGGCAGGCTCACCAGGTGGCTTTGCTCAAGGCCCAACGGGGAACCGATGGCGAGAAAAAACTGGTTGAGGCCCACGCCTACCAGCACCGCCACCAGGGCCGCAGGTACCGCTTTCAGTTTGGGGATTTTCGCCCAGTACAGCAATATCGCGATGGATACCAGGGTAATGAGCACCGCGCCCCAGTGAATGTGATTCAGGGTGCTGAGCAGTGCCGTGAAAGTGTTCTCCCCGTCTGTCTGGATGAATGCGAAATCTCCCTCGGCATCCGCATCATACCCGAAAGCATGCGGAATCTGTTTCAGGATGATAATGATACCGATGGCGGTAAGCATACCCGTGATAACGTTGGACGGGAAGTAGTTGGCTACGGAACCGGCCCGCAGGAAACCTAATACCAGCTGGATCAGCCCGGCCAGCACAACGGCCAGCAGAAATGTCTCGAACGCGCCCAGTGAGGTGATGGCCGACAGCACGATGGCCGTGAGGCCGGCGGCGGGGCCGCTTACGCTCAGTTGCGAGCCGCTCAGCGAGCCGATAACGATACCACCGACAATACCGGCGATCATACCTGAAAACAGCGGCGCTCCGGACGCGAGCGCAATGCCGAGGCACAAAGGAACGGCGATCAGGAACACCACGAGGCCCGAAGACAGATCGCCTTTAATATTGGAGAAAATAGAAGGTTGCTTGTTCATGATGAACATTGGTTTATGATTACACTCCGGTATGCAGCAGTCATGATGCATATCGCCAAAGCAGCAGGACCTGCCAACCGCCCGTATCATTGATAATTACAGGGAACGGCGCAAATCCGCAACCATTGCGAAATCCGTGCGTAATGCTTGATGTAGAATAAAAACAAAATCGGAAAAACGGTTACTGCCCGGAATGGCAGCAACGCAGGTCTGTATTAACCTAAAAAATTATTGGGCGGCGGGGTCTGGATTTCCTGGATGGGGCTGGTCGGAATGTCTTCGCGGTACCCGTATGAAAAAGTGTTCAGGAATAAATTCGGGTTCATTTCGGTTTCGTAATCCGAATAACGATGACAGTTAATGTCATTGTAAGAAAGTTTGGCGCCTTTGGACGAGGAACACCCGTCCACATGCTCTTCCACAATCTGGTTATTAAACAGCAGTTTCCCCACCTCCTTGATTGGAAGCACCTGAATGCACATCAGGCTCATGAGAAATATACTGAGTAATCTTTTCATTCGTCTCGAATCCAGTTTATCGTCCCGCAAAAATAACTCCCCGACACAAGAAATCATATTCTTCCATGTCAAAAAAATGTTAAATGACCTCCTACCCCATTATAAATCTGTTACTTATGGCAGTTTTTCGGTTTATCCCACCCATTTACCGCTCATCACAATTTAAAAAGCGGGATTTTGACAAGGATTCCGCATAATGCTATTAAAATCAATCAAATATGAGAAATTGCCGGTAATGGTGTAAGCAAGTTATTTTGCATTGTTTGGTATTGTGTATTGCATAGTAGTATATTTTCTCTACCTTTGTGTTGTGAAGATGATAAAATGGTCATCTTCCGTCGTAAAATAGATTTTTAAAGCGCACTTGCCATGAACATAGACAACACGCAATCACAGATGAGGAAAGGGGTGCTCGAATTTTGCATCCTGTCCATCATCAAGCAAGGCGAGGCTTACCCTTCAGACATTATTGAAAAAATGAAAGAAGCAAAGCTGGACATCCTGGAAGGGACACTTTATCCCCTGCTGACACGCCTGAAGAACGCCGAACTGCTCACCTACCGTTGGGTCGAAAGCAGCTCGGGCCCCCCGCGGAAATATTTTTCCATGACAGAAAAAGGAGAAGCATTTTATCTGGACCTGGAAAGCACCTGGAATGAACTGGCTAATGCCGTGCACCAGCTCACCCAACAAAACAATACCATCCAATAAATATCCATCCGGTAACCTAAAACCTAAACCAGTATTAGAAGATGAAAAAGATTATCAACATAAACTTGTCGAGCCGCCTGATCCCTATCGAGGACAGTGCCTACGAGATCCTGCGGCAGTACCTGGATAGCCTCAGGCGGTATTTCTCGCAGGAAGAAGGTGCGGAGGAAATTGTAGGTGATATTGAAAGCCGCATTGCTGAAGTATTCCAGGACAAGATCCGTAAAGGCGCTCATTGCATTACAGATGAGGATGTGCTTGCGATCAAAACCTCCATGGGCACGCCTGAGCAGTTTGGCGACGAACCGCTGAACAGTACAGGGAGCACCAAGAGCCAGGATGCCGGTTCGCAGAGCTTTGAAACCTACATCCGTCCGCGGAAACGTTTCTACCGCGACGGCGACAATAAAGTATTGGGTGGCGTGTGCAGTGGCCTGGCGGCGTACTTCAACGTGGATCCCATTGTGTTCCGGATTGTTTTTGCCGTAATGGCCATTGGCCTGTGGGGCGGCGGTATTCTCCTGTATTTCATTCTCTGGTTTGCAACCCCGGAAGCATCCACTGCTGCTGAAAAGTTGGAGATGCGGGGGGAGCGCGTAGACCTCAATAATATCAAAGCTACCGTGCAGGAAGAAATGAATTCTTTCCGTTCAAGAATGGAAAAAATGGGAGACGACGTGAAAAATTTTTCCGAGGGCCGCGGGAAACAGTTCGGTAAAGACGCCGGAACTGCGATAGAAGGCTTCTTCAGGGGACTCGCAAACGCCATCGCATTCATCGCCAAAGGCTTCTTTGTGTTCCTTGCAGTAGTGCTGCTTTTTGTATCGGTAGTAGGGCTTATCGTTGCTGCTATCTTTTCCGCGGTCCTTTTCCCTATCAAAGATCTGATCCTGGACAACGGAGTACAGAGCATGCTCTTCTGGCCCGCACTGGCGCTGCTGATTGGCATCCCCATTCTGGCGCTCATCATGTTCCTTGTGAGAAAGATAGCCGGCATCCGCCAAACCAATAAATATTCCGGCTATACCCTCGGGTTTCTCTGGGTACTTGGCGTGATCTTCACCATTTGGCTCTGTGTTTCCGTATCGCTCGATTTCAGCGTGAGGCCGCAGCCGGTAATAGAAAATTATTCCATCACGCAGCCCACGTCCGACAAGTTGGTTATCCGCAAAACGGACGATATCGTGGAAATGGACGAAGTGAATATTTTCGATGGGCACCTTCGGGTAGTGGATGACACCGCCATCGTGGGCGATATCCGCATCGAATTCGACCGTAGCCCCAACGACAGCTTTGCCGTACGGGTGAAAAAAAGCTCCAGGGGCAGAACCTGGCGCCAGGCGACCACATTGGCCAATGAAATCGAATTTCATTTGCAGCAGCAAGACTCCGTATTGCTGATTCCCTCCGGATTTTCCATCCCCCGCCGGTCGCTGTACCGCAACCAGCGCATCGATATCGAAATATTGGTGCCGGTGGGCAAAAGAATTGTGGTGGACCGCGAGGCCCGGCATTACTACAGCTTCGGCCGCAACTGGCGCCACGAATGGTGGGACGACCGTGACGCCGACTGGGACAATAACAACCAGATTGACGTGAAAATGAATGAAGACGGCTGGGAGCGCAAGGAGAGAGTGGAAGAACAGCAGGAAAAGTCGCGTCAGGACTCCCTGCACCAGCATTACCGCTACAAAGGCCGTGAACAGCAGGCGCCTGCCACCACGCCGGTGGAAGATAGTGCCGACAAAGAGAAAAAGCCGGTGAGCAGCAGTCCCACCCTCCGCCTGGTATCATTCCTTTTCTCCAACCCGTTCACCCATTACTAGCAATAAATCGTCACAATAAGTTTAGTTTCAATGAACTGAGGAACCGCGGTATCCACCGCGGTTTTTTCGTGTTACAACGTAATTTTCCCGATCCGATCACTCCCGTACCCTTATAATTGCTAGTTTTGCATATTCAAAAATCAGGAGATCAGATAAGGATGAAGGTACCAATTAATATCGCACTGGTAGGGAATCCAAACAGTGGTAAAAGCTCTCTTTTTAATGCGCTCACCGGTTTAAACCAGAAAGTGAGCAACTTCCCGGGTGTTACGGTCGACAAAAAGACTGGTACCGCCCGCATTTCCCAGCAATTGGAGGCGAATATCATTGACCTGCCCGGTACATACAGCCTTTATCCTAAAAGTGCGGACGAATTTGTGACCTACGACGTGCTCCTGAACCCCTCCGGCAAAGACCGCCCCGACATGGTGCTGATCATCGCCGATGCCTCCAACCTCAAAAGGAACCTGCTTTTCTGCTCCCAGATCATCGACCTGAAAATGCCTGTGATTATCGGGCTGACCATGATGGACCTGGCCAAGAAAAAAGGTGTGGAGATCGATCTCGCCGGCCTCGAACGGGAGCTGGGTGTGCCGGTGGTGGCCATCAACCCGCGGAAAAACAAGGGCATCCCCGCGCTGAAGAAGAATATCGAACTGATTGCGCAGGAAAAATTCGGCGCGCCGGCGAGGGACTTCATCGAAAACCATGCGCTGGCCCCGGCTGTGGTGAACGAGGTGAACCGGCTGCTGCCGCTCAGCAGCGATTACGCGGCGCTGCATGTGGCCGTGAATTACGACGAACTGACTTTCCTGGATAAAGGTAAGCAGGCTGCGGTGCGCGCCCTGCTGCAGCAAAACAATTTCAACAAAACCAAGGTGCAGGGCGAAGAGATCATGCAGCGGTATGCCCGCATCAAGCAGATCATGCACGGCACCGTGGTGGAAACCGATCCTCTCCAAAAGCAGCTGCAAACCGAACGGATAGACAATGTGCTGCTTCACCGGTTCTGGGGGTACGCTATTTTGCTGGCCGTATTGTTCTTGCTCTTCCAGAGCATTTTCTGGATAGCTTCTTACCCGATGGACCTGATAGACGCGGGTTTCGGCTCACTCAGCGGTTGGCTGTCCGGCGTACTGCCCGATAACCAGGTAAGCGATATTTTCATCAACGGCATCATCGCCGGTTTGGGCGGGATTGCCGTGTTCATTCCCCAGATCATGATTTTGTTCGGGCTGATCACGGTGCTGGAAGACACCGGGTACATGGCGCGCATCAGTTTTCTGACCGACCGGCTGATGCGGCAGGTGGGCCTGAACGGAAAATCCGTAATGCCGCTGATCAGCGGTGTAGCTTGCGCCGTGCCCGCCATCATGGCGGCCAGGAACATCGAGAACCGGAAAGAGCGCCTCATCACCATCATGATTACTCCGCTGATGAGCTGTTCCGCCCGCCTGCCCATTTACACCATCATGATCGCCCTGGTCATCCCCAATAAAACCCTGCTTGGCTTTATGAACCTGCAGGGCCTGGCCATGATGATCCTCTACTTGCTCGGATTCTTTATGGCCGTGCTGGTAGCAGCAGTGATGAAGCTCTTCGTCAAAATCCGCGAAAAAAGCTATTTCATCATGGAACTGCCCGTATACCGTGCGCCCCGCTGGAAAAACGTGGGTACCACCATGGTGGAAAAGGCAAAGATATTCGTGACCGACGCCGGCAAGGTAATCATGATTATTTCCATCATACTCTGGTTCCTGGCCTCTTACGGCCCTTCCGGGAAAATGGAAGCGGTGCACACGAAATATGAACAACTGCAGGCGCAAACAACAGACAGCGCGCAGCTTGCAGACATCGACCACCAGTTCCAATCCGAAAAACTATCCGCTTCCTACGCCGGCATACTCGGCCACGCCATCGAACCCGCAGTAAAACCGCTGGGCTTCGACTGGAAAATCGGGATTGCGCTCATCACGTCATTTGCCGCGCGGGAAGTATTCGTGGGCACGATGGCAACGCTTTACAGCGTGGGCGAAGCCGACGAAACGGACGCAACGCTCCGCGAAAAAATGGCGTCCGCCACCCGCATCGACGGAACGCCGGTATACACGCTGGCAACGGGCCTTTCCCTTATGATCTTTTATGCGTTTGCCATGCAGTGTATGAGTACGCTGGCCATTGTGAAGCGCGAAACGAAAAGCTGGAAATACCCCGTCATTCAGTTCGTGTACATGACCGCGCTGGCCTACATCTGCAGCTTTATCGTGTACGAAATTTTCAAATAGGTAGCGTAGCCGGCGCGTGCCGGGACTATTTTCGGCGGCCCTGAAAATCACTACCTGAAACAGCCGTCATGGCGATTTCTGGGGCAACCAGCCAGGACGCGCCATTCCTTCCGGCAGATTGCTTACATTTGAAAAAAGCCCTGCATGAAAAAACTGCTGGCAGCCCTGGGCTGTTTCGTTTCCTGCTCCGCCTTTGCGCAAATCGACTCCGCGCAGCTGATGAAAGACGTACAAACACTTTCAGCCGATAAAATGGAAGGCCGCAAAGCCGGCTCACGCGGCAACCGGATGGCCCAGTTTTACCTGCTCGACCGGTTTAAACAGGTTCCATTGCAAGCATTCAACAGTACATACGAGCAGCCTTTTTATTTTACCCGGAACGAAAAACGCATCATGGGCACTAACCTCTACGGCTATGTGAAAGGGCGGGTAGACAGCTTCATCGTGATTTCCGCGCATTACGACCATGTGGGCATCGGCAAGCCTAACCAGCAGCAGGACAGTATCTATAACGGCGCGGACGACAACGCATCCGGTGTGGCCGTACTGCTCGCCATTGCCAAATATTACGCGGCGAACCCGCCCAAATACAACCTGATTTTTGCCGCTTTTGATGCTGAAGAAATGGGGCTACAGGGCGCAAAAGCATTCGTGGCAAGGCCTCCCGTGCCGTTGACGCGTATTGTCGCCAACCTGAATATGGACATGGTTAGCCATAACGACAAAAATGAGCTCTGGGTGTGCGGTACCTCGCATTACCCGCAGTTGAAACGATACGTTGCTGCTGCGGCAGCGGGCAGCCGCGTCCAATTGCCGACGGGCCACGACCAGGAAAAAGACGGCAGCCAGAACTGGACCAACCAGAGCGACCATTACGAGTTCCACAAAGTTAAAATCCCGTTCCTCTACTTCGGCGTGGAAGATCACCCGGACTACCATCAGCCCTCGGACGAATTCAGCCGCATCCATCCCTCATTCTTCTACAATGCCGCTCAAGCCCTTTTGAACGTGGTGAAAGCGATCAACGAATAAAAAAAGCGGCCCGGGCCGCTTTTTTTGTATCAGAAGTTTGGTTTTTGCTCTATCAGCTGGTTGGCGTAGGCCTTTCGTTGCTGGGAGCGGCCTACCACGCGTAGCTGGCTGCGGGCTGTCGTTTCGCCGGCGGCCATTCGGGCAGGCGGAGCGCCCAGGATTCGTGTAAGCGCAGCATAGAGCAGCGGCTCCTTCACATCGCCCAGCGTACCCATCCGGAAATTTTCTTTCACAACAACGTCCGGCGCAAATCCCGTCGTATAATCAGACCGGCCTTCGGCGTTGAATGCTTTGGTCACGATCGGTTGCAGGCCCCAGGTGTTAAGACGGTCATTCGTTTTATAGATTGTCCACGACCCTACGTTTTTGCCATAGGTGGTATCGCCTACAATAGCCACCGGCATATACGGGCGCAGGCCGTTGATCAGGAGCTCGCTGGCGGAAGCGGAGCTGCCGCTGGTGAGCACCACCACCTGATCCAGCTGGTTGCCGATATTGTTAGCTTCGGCCGTGAACTTCTGGATGAAATAATCTGCGCCGAGCTCTTTGGTGATCTCGGCGGTGATGGCTTTATTGTACTCGCGGCGGAAAAACACTTTGTCCGCCGAGAATCCTTTCACGATATTACTCGCCAGGTTGACGGTGGAACGGCTGTCGCCCCCGGGGTTGTACCGCAGGTCGAGCACCAGGGACGTAACGCCCCTGGCTTTGAGGCGGCCGAATGCGGCGTCTACCTGGTTGTCGTACAGCCCTGAAGAATCTCCTTTATCCGGCGCGAAAAAGTTGTACATGAAGTACCCGATTTTTTTACCGTTGATGTCATACACGGAGTCGAGGTACACGGGATTTTCGGCAAACTCCGTTACGGTGAGGTTGATGGGGTTGCCGGGAGCCGTGGCGCTGTCTTTTCCGTCAGATCCCGTGATTATTTTGGAGATGCGAAGGGTATGATGCTGTTCCAGCGCACCGAGAAAAGCATCCACGTCCGAACCGGAGCTATAGGTGTATTCTTTGCCGTTCACCCCCCAGAACACGTCGCCTCTTTTGAGGCCGGCCGCTTCAGCGGGGGAGTTTTTCTTCACATACTGGATTTGTGCACCCAGCTTCGACTGGCCGAATAAAAACAGCGATACGCTGTAGCCGGCTTCTTTATTAACGCCGCTCAGCGAGGCCAGCAGCGTTTTATAATCTTCCACGATCCAGGAAAAGCGATCGTCCGGCCTTTTGAGCAGGCTGTAAAAGAAATCGCCCGGTGCCTGGGCGCGGTCGGGGTTGGAAGGGATATTATCCGTCCAGTAATAGTCCGATTTCATGCTCTCATAAATCCAGTCGTTGACATATTTATGGCCGTTCTGAGGACCGGGATCCGGGGATGTTTTACTCTTTTTACAGGAAAACAGGGCCATTCCTGTGGCGGCGAAAAGCAGGTACCGTAGCGCTAAGCGTTTTGTCATATGGATCTGTGTTGCTAATGTATGGAGCGGTTAATTCCGCTGTAATTTAACGGTTATTGAGCTATCCGGTTGCTTAAAAACGTCCAGTCGGCCGTTCCGGTAGCCTTTGTGGGTGAAAGTGAGGCGGGTGCCCGCTTTCACGCCCTGGATATTAAATCTGCCGCGGTCGTTGATGTGCGCCTTCCGGAAGCCGCCGTTGAGCGATACGGTTTTTGCCTTGCGGAGCGGGTGACCCTGCTGGTCGGTCACGAAACCGGAAACATCGAACTCCTGCTCTTCCAGCTGGATCAATACCAGTCTCATGCCCGGCTGCATGCCGGCGGCGACAGCGCGGCGCCCGCCAATCACGTCCATTTTCCGGATTTTCAGGCCCGGCAGGTCGGAAGAATCCGCCGGAAGGCCGTTGATCATGTAGACGGAACGCTCCCTTATGGTGTCGGTCCGCTGTGCGGCGGCCGCGTTGCTGACCAGCAGCAGTAATATTAAAAACGGTTTCATATTTGAAATATTATGTCTTTTCGTCGGCCGGTTTAACCCCTTCGGCGATTAATTCCTGTCTTATTTTCCTGCGCCACTCCAGCTGCCGGTCGGCATTCCGGCCGCTGTGCACATCGTCGTCGTAGGCTTGCTGCATGCGGTTCATTTCCCGGAACGATTCGAGGTATTCGAATTGGATGCGGCTGTCGTGATCATCGATGGTCAGCGGCAGGCGCATGATTTTTTTACGGAAGCGTTCGGCAACGAGGCGGGTGATATCGAAATGGATCTGCTCATGTTCCAGCGTGTGCTGGCTGGGCGGCATGGTACGCGACCAGGAGGCGCTTTTGACCCAGAAAACCTGGAGAACGAGGGTGATTTCGAGCGTGTCCCGGAACCTGCGGGTGCTTCCGTCGAACGCGAAGCTGGTAAAGCTCACTGCCTCATTTTTGCTGCCCATGCGCGGTGCGGCACGATAGTCGCGCGCCCGCACGGCCCGCTGGTGGTAAAAAAGCGTGTCGGACGCTTCGTCTTCCGGCCGGGCATCCTCCAGGAAAATGATCTTGATGATTTCGCGGGAAGGTTTCACCTGCGAAAGATGCCAATCCGGGCCGCGCGGCGGGTCACTTCCACGGCCGGAACAGCACAAACAAACTAGCGTGAAAAGCGCGGAAAGCATAGGTAATAAAGTTCGGGAAATTTCGCCGGAAATCGTGCATCGGCCTGCAAACAACCGAATTGGGCAGTAGCGCAAAAATCCGTAATTTACGGTATTACCAAAACAATCATTCCATGTACGGCGGCGGATACATTTTTGACGAGCCCAACAAACGGCAGTTGAAAGACGAGCAATTGCACGACGACCCGGAGAAACTTGCAGCGTTCGAAGCGTGCATAGACCGGGGAGAGAAAATCGAACCGGGCGACTGGATGCCCTCCGAATACAGGCGGCAGCTTATCCGCCTCATCGAACAGCACGCCCACTCCGAAATCATCGGCGCCCTGCCCGAGGGCACCTGGATCACCCGTGCGCCAGGGTTCAAACGTAAACTGGCGTTGATTGCCAAGGTGCAGGACGAAATTGGCCACGGGCAGCTGCTGTACAATGCAGCCGAAACGCTCGGAAAAAGCCGGGAGGCCATGATCAACGATCTGCTCAGCGGGAAATCAAAGTATTCCAATGTATTTAATTATCCGGCTGAAACCTGGGCCGATGTTACCGTGATCGGCTTTCTGATAGACGCCGCGGCCATTGTGAACCAGGTGGCCAACGCAAAAGGCTCATACGGCCCGTACTGCCGCGCGCTGGAAAGGATTTGTTACGAAGAAAGCTTTCACCTCAAACAGGGCCACGACGCATTCATTGAGCTGGCCACGGGTACGCCCGCCCAGCGGGCCATGCTGCAGGACGCCCTCAACCGCTGGTGGCAACCGATTATGCACTTTTTCGGGCCGCCGGATAAAAGCTCCGTGCACAGCGAAAAACTGATGCAGTGGAAAGTAAAAATGGCCAGCAACGATGAGATGCGCAACCAGTTCCTCGACACTTACGTGCCGAAAATATGGGAACTGGGCCTTACGCTGCCCGACGACAATCTCCGTAAAAATGAAAGCACCGGTAAATGGGAATTTTCAGACCCGGACTGGGAGCTGTTCAAAAAAGTGATCAACGGCGGCGGGCCTTGCAACAAGGAACGGCTGGACGTGCGCAAATGGGCGGAAGAACACGGTCGCTGGGTGCGGAAAGCGCTCATGAACCCGGCAGATAAAACCGTTGCGCCGGTGGCTTAGGCAGCAAACCCGGCCGCAAAACGTCCGGCATCCGGGTGCGGATGACGATTTGCGCCTTTCGAAACGGCATTAAAACAACCCGCATGGAAAATAACCAATCATTAGACCCCCGCGTAAACCGCCTGCAGCTGAATGCTTCGGGAGAACCGGTGGTGGTGCAGGACGGCGAAAACTGGAATGTGTTCGAAGTGTTTCATCAGGAAAAAAGAGGCGCCCATCACAAGCACGTTGGCTGCGTGCACGCGCCCAATCCCCAGCTGGCGCTCGTGTTTGCCAAGGAACAATTCGCCCGGCGGAAAAAATGTGTCAACTTATGGGTGGTTCGCAGTGCGGACATCCTGGCGTTCAGCGCCGAAGACGAAGACATGTTCGCCAACAATCTCGAAAAAACCTATCGCGACGCCAGCGGGTTCAAGGTCATGGAAAAGATCAACCGCTTTAAAAAATCAGGAAAAGAATGAACGCAGCTCTCCAACACCTGCTTACTGCCATGGCAGACGATGCGCTGATACAGGGGCACCGGAATTCGGAATGGACGGGCTTGGGCCCCATCATGGAGGAAGATATCGCGTTTTCTTCCATGGCGCAGGACAAAATAGGCCATGCCTGGGCGCTCTACCGCGTCCTGCACGAAGAGCTGGGCGGAACAGACCCGGACCGGTACGCATTTCTGCGCAACGAGAAAGAATATAAATGCTGCCACTTGGTGGAGCTCCCCAACGGCGAATACGATTTCAGCCTGATGCGGCATTTTTTGTTCGACCATGCTGAAGCCGTACGCTACAGCCGGCTCGAGCACAGCGCTTTTAACCCGCTGCAGCCGCTGGCCCGCAAGCTGAAAGGCGAAATCAAATACCACACCCTGCATGCCAATGCCTGGATTTCGCAGCTATGCCGCGCCGGCGAAGAAAGCTATGCCCGGATGCAAACGGCCCTTGATTACTGTTTTCCCCTGGCGCTGGGGCTGTTCGAGCCCGGGAGCAACGAGGAGGAGCTGATCGCAGCCGGCATCTACCCGGGAGAAAAAGCATTGCAGGACGAGTGGCTCGACCGGATTTATAACATCCTGGCCCTTGCCGGCCTCAATCTGCCCGACGTAGCGGTCACCGAACCGGCCTACGGCGGCCGCAGGGGCTATCACACCGCGTTCCTGCAGCCGCTGCTCGGCGAAATGGGCGCCGTATTCCGTACAGATCCGGAGGCCATATGGTAGTCAGCAAAGAAAATATCTACAAAGCCCTCGAGCAGGTGATGGACCCGGAAATTCCGGTGCTCAACGTGCTGGATCTGGGCATGATCACGGCCGTGGACTTCGATGGAGAAACGGTGCATGTGAAGATGATACCTACTTTCGCCGCCTGCCCCGCCGTGGAGATCATCCGCCGCAACATCGGCACCGTGCTGGAAAAGGAGCTCGGCACCCCCGTAACCGTGGAAATCGATAAAACCGCCCATTGGAGCAGCAACCGGATGACCGAAACGGCCCGGCAAAAGCTGCTGGATTTCGGCATCGCGGCGCCGCAGGTGCATAACGGAGAGGCCTACTCGGAAATTCTGCTGCAAACTCCCTGCCCGCATTGCGGTAGCGAGAATACCTATCTGCGATCTCCCTTCGGATCCACGCTTTGCCGTGCAATCCATTACTGCAAGGATTGCGGGCAGGTGTTTGAGCAATTCAAGCCGCTGGAGTGACATTTTCTTGTATCTTGCCCCCATGAAAATTGGTTTATATTTCGGCTCCTTCAACCCTATACACACCGGGCACATGATCATCGCCAGTTTTATGGCCTATCATACCGACCTGGATAAAGTATGGCTGGTGGTTTCACCGCATAACCCGTTGAAAGCGTCCTCTTCCCTGCTCAACGAGCACCACCGTTTTCACCTGGCTGAAATGGCGGTACAGGACGAACCCCGGCTGCGGGTGAGCAACATCGAGTTTTCCCTTCCAAGGCCATCTTTTACCATCGATACGCTGACCTACATGACCGAAAAGTTCCCGACCCAGCAGTTTGTGGTGATTATGGGCAGCGACAGTTTTCAGAACATTCCCCGGTGGAAAAACTACGAGCAGCTGCTGGCCAATTATGAAATCTATATTTATAACCGGCCCGGCCACGAAGTGAAAGACACGTTCGGCGCCAGGGCAACGATTGTGGACGCGCCTATGCTCGACATTTCGAGCAGCAACATCCGGAAATGGATACAGGAGGGCAAATCCGTACGCTATATGGTACCGGACCCGGTTTGGAAGTACATGGCCGAGAATAATTATTACAAAGGCTAGGCAACAAACTGTGGAATTATTCCCCCGTTTGTTTCATTTTCTTTTCCTTGGCATGATGTGTCTTGACAATCTTCACCTCTCTTTTCTTGACGAGATATTCGTTGGAGTAAATCCGGATCAGTACGATAAACAGTGATATCAGCAGCGGTCCGAAAATGAGGCCTATGAAGCCGAACAGGCTGATGCCGATGATCACGCCGAAAATGGTGATAAGCGGGTGCACATCGCCGATTTTTCTGGCCAGCATCATGCGGAAGAGATTGTCCGAAGTGCCTACCACCCCAAACCCATAAGCCAGTACGGCAATGCCCTGCCAGGTTTCTCCAGCGGACAGCATATAAACGCCCATCGGCACATATACCGCCGCCGCCCCGATGATGGGCAGCATGGCCGTAAAACTGGTCACCACGAACCAGAACACCGGTTCCGGCACCCCGAAAATCAGGTAGCCGATCAGCGAAACGATACCCTGAATGAGCGCGATGAGCGGAATGCCGATGGCGTTGCTGATCACCATGTTTCTCGTTTCTTTCCCCAGCAGTTCCACATTTTCGTCTTTCAGCGGGATATATTCATACAGCGCTTCTTCCATTTCGCGGCCGTGCACCAGCATGAAATAGAGGATAAAATACATAATGGCGACGGCGGTGAGGGTGTTGAAAGTGGCGCCTACAAAGCCCGGCAGCACGTTGGTGATATATTCCTGGAGTTTCTGCAGGCGGGCGTCCGACATCAGGTCTATCCCCATGGACTGCTCCAGGCGGCTGTTCATCGCTTCAATGCCCTTGATGAGCTCGGAAGAATGGGTAATGGCGTAGGTTACCTTGGAGGTGAGCATATTGACGAGCATGCTGATGGGCAGCAGGATGATGAGAAAAGACAGGACCATGATCAGCGCCGCGGCCCACGACTTTCGCCATTTGCGCACTTCCACGAGCCGGAACATGGCGCGGCGGGAAAGGATATATAAGGTTACCGCCCCCAGGAAGCCCGGGAAAAACGCGTACAGTTCTTTAAACAGCAAAATGCCGAGAAAAGCGATAATCAGTAAAAATACGATTTGTTTGAGGCGTTCATTGTCGAGGTAGCTCATAGTGATTGCTTGGTAGTGGGTTCAAACCTACGTGATTTTCGGAAATGCACAAACTATGCCATCGGAACGGGAAGTGCCGGCTCATGGGGATCAATATGGTTGTTTTTTCTTTAAATCCCTTCGTTTGAACAATTATGGAACAAAGTTTGTAACCTTTAATGCGGAGTTGTAGGAACACCCCGTACTCCTGAAAAACCCAAATCTTTCACATTTTAAAAACTATAAACTATGAGCAGAAGTTCAAAAGCAGTGGTATCTTTTATCGTAGGGGCCGCTGTAGGCGTAGCTGTGGGCTACTTTCTGAATTCCGACAAAAAAGACGAACTGGTGGAGAAGCTGAAATACCAGACCGGAAAACTGAAAGACCGTTTCCGTGCAAAAAAGCAGCAATTCGAAGATGCTATCGAAAATGAATTAACTTAATGGTTACATTGTAGCATCTCATAAATTCACTTTGCATGGAAGATAATTTTTCCAACTATTTTTCAGAGACGGGCAAGGTGGCCAGAAACTACCTGGAAACCCGCCTCGACCTGATTAAACTGCAGGCAGCCGGAAAGCTGTCAAAGGCGTTGGGTTTGTTCTTTTCGCTGATAATGGCTTTCCTGCTGTTCTTTTTTGTGATTGTTTTCCTGGGAATGGTGGTTGGCTTCTGGATAGGAGAAATGACAGACAGTTTCGCCATCGGGTTCTCCTGTGCCGCCGGTTTTTTTGTGCTGCTTTTCGTGGTCCTCATTCTTTTCCGCAAGTCCCTTATCCAGCGGCCCCTGGCCAATATGCTGGCGGCAGAGCTGGTAGAGGAAATTGAAGAAATGGAAGAACGCCGGGAAGAAAGGCGAGAGGAGAAAGAACGGCAAACGTCGGCCGGATAAAGAAAAATAACGTCCTGATGAAACATTAATACACGCCCCCGCATGCCAAAAGTTAAAGTAAAAAACATGGAGCAGCTGGATGTTGAAATCCAGCGTTTGAAAGAGAAAACCCGCCGCCTCGAGAACGAGCTCGGCGAGCGGATCGATCATCTGAAAGGCAATTATAAATCCATGGCGATGAACAGCGTGGTGCCCGGCATCGCAAAAAGCGGCGTGCTCGGCATTGTGGGCGGCATCGCAAAAACGGCCTGGAAAAGTGGCGCCACAAAATCGGTGCTTACGTCGGCCCTTATTACGGCCGCCGAATTCATCGGTGTACGCCTGGGCATAAAATTGTTCGATAACATCCGCAACAAACGGCGCCGTAAAAAAGCCGCGGCCGCCCGTTCACACGACGATGACCCTGAAAGCTAACCGAGCCCTAGCCCCACACTTTTGTACCCTCGCTGCAATTCGCACAGATATCGATATGCTTGCGCCCTTTAATGAGCTGGCTGCGGAAACGCAGGTAGTTTTCGTTATGCCATAATGTTCTGAAAGTACTGGTTTTCAGATCGCCCAGGCGGTGCTGGGCATCCTTGTCGAAGCAGCAGGGCACCACCAGCCCGTCCCACGTAATCACAGGCGAATGCCAGAGGCGCCAGCAGTGGTTGCCCAGTTTATTTTTAATGGCATAGGTGCCGTCTTCGTTCTTTTTATAGCGCGAAAACTTGTCGATGGTCGGTATCAGCCGGTTGCCCTCTTCATAGTCGTACACCTGCGCGGTTTTAAAGCGCACTTCGTCCACCCCGATTTCCGTAGCCAGTTTTTTAATGTCTTCTATTTGGTGCTCGTTCGGTTTCACCACCAGGAACTGGAAAAACACGAAAGGCTTGGTGGCGTTCAACGCTTTTTTCCACTTCACGATATTTTTGGCCCCTTCAATCACTTTATCGAGTTTGCCCCCCACCCTGTATTGGGTGTAGACGTCCTGGGTGGTGCCGTCAATGGAGATGATCAGCCTGTCGAGGCCGCTTTCCACCGTTTTTCGCGCATTCTCGTCTGTCAGGTAATGCGCGTTGGTGGAGGTGGCGGTGTAGATGCCCTTGGACGAGGCGTATTTCACCATATCGAGGAAAGCCGGGTTCAGATAGGGCTCGCCCTGGAAGTAAAAGATAAGATATAGCAGCTCCCGGTGGAGTTCGTCGATCGTTTTGCGGAAGAAGTCGTTTTGCAGCATGCCGGTAGGCCGGGTAAATGCCCGCAGGCCGCTCGGGCATTCCGGGCAACGGAGATTGCACGACGTGGTGGGCTCGAAGGAAATCGAAATCGGTAACCCCCATTGTATGGGTTTGTTCGTCCATTTGCTCCAGTAATAGCTGCCCAGCACCTTGCCGGCATTCCAGCCACGGCGGAAAGTGAACTTGGAAAGGAAATTCAGCGCATCGTTGATGTTTGGTTTGGGCATGGCCTCGCGTTCTTTAGGGTATAAATTTACGACAACAATACGGCCTTTCACGCATAGCACAAAAAATTGCCCTATACTTGCTGCTGATTTTCATAGGATACCCATTGAGCATGGCCAAGAAGAAACGCACGCGCCCCTTTATTTATGTATTACTGAGCCTGGCACTGGCTGGCGCCGCAACAACGGCCTGGTGGCTGCTGCGGCAGCGTACGCCCCTTGAATTTGTGCGTTACGAGGAGTTCGGCATCGATATTCCGGTGAATTATTCCATGCATGGCATCGACATCTCGAAGTTCCAGGGAAATGTGAACTGGCGGGCCGTGCGGCAGATGCAGGTAGACGAAATACGGATATCGTTCGCGTTCATCAAGGCTACGGAAGGCATCACCCGGCAAGATGCGACTTTTCAGCGTAACTGGGAAAAAGCCAAAGAAGCCGGCATCGTCCGCGGGGCCTATCACTTCTTTTACTCCACCCGGGACCCGCTCAAACAAGCTATCAACTTTAAAAACGTGGTGCAACTCGAGACCGGCGACCTTCCGCCCGTGCTCGACATTGAGGTGCATAATAATCAGCCCCCCGCCGTTATCCGCAGCACCGCCCGCATCTGGTTAGAGGAAATGGAAAAGGCATATGGCGTGAAACCCATCATCTACACCAACATTCATTTTTATGAAACCTACCTCGGGAAAGAATTTGACGACTACCCACTGTGGGTAGCGCATTATTACCAGAAAGACAAGCCTCGCAGCGCCCGCAACTGGGTTTTCTGGCAGCACAGCGACATCGGTCGGGTGAATGGCATCCGCACCACGGTCGACTTTAACGTGTTCCGGGGCGACAGTACCGATTTGATGAAGCTTTGTATTCCGTAACTTTATAAGATGGAAGAAGAACCGAAAGA
>CBFGZV010000057.1:0-22982 GCA_965653365.1 uncultured Chitinophaga sp.
AAAAGATCATGGGCGCGTCTCCCTTGCGGTGGGGCGCAATGATCTCATCGAGCTGATTAAACGCGCCGCGGCCGAAAATCACGTACCCGACGAGTTTAAAGTTTCTGAATTTCATCCCTAACTGTTTAGTTTTTCAACGGCGGCTGGAAAGCTTCCAGTGATGCGTTGGTCATTATTTATTCTCCAGGTACCTCGAAGCGCGCTCCAGGTCTTCCGGCGTGTCGATTTCCACGCCCATATAGCCTGTTACGACCATTTTCAAGGGTATCCCGTTTTCAAGATAACGCAAACATTCTATTTTCTCCGCGGCTTCGAGCGGGCTCATGGGCGTGCGGGTAAACTGCAACAGGGCGTCGCGGCGGAACGCATACACCCCGATGTGCTCGTAGTAGGTGGTGTTCACCGACTTATCCCGCGGGTACGGCAATACCGACCGCGAGAAGAAGAGTGCGTTAAAATCCTTGTCTACCACCACTTTTACGAAATTGGGATCCTCAATGTCTTTCCAATCCGTGAGCACCTGCATGAGCGATGCTACCTGCACGTTTTTTCCCGCTTCGCCTTCGAATACCTGTAACAGCTTTTCGAGCGGCTCCTTTTCGGTGAAGGGGGTATCGCCCTGCACGTTCACCACGATGTCCACATCTTCCATATCCTCTACGGCTTCGGCTATACGATCGGAGCCGCTTTCGTGCTCCTTTTTGCTCATCACGGCTTTACCGCCGTTGCTGACGATTTCGTTATAAATGACGTCGCTGTCCGTTACCACCATCACCTCGTCGAACACGCCGGTGTTACGGGCAGATTCGTAGGTACGCCAGATGATGGTTTTGCCGCCCAGCACGGCCATCATTTTGCCGGGAAACCGGGTGGCTGCGTAACGTGCGGGGATCAGTGCGATCTTTTTCATGCGTTGCGGAAGCTTGGATTATAAAACACTTTTAACGGCGGTGGCCAGTTTGGCGGCGCGGTCGCGCAGTTCTTCCTCCGTCCAGGCGAGGCTGATGGGGAAAGAAATGCAGCGGCTGATGATGGCGTCGGAAGCCTCGAACGTTTTGGTTTTATATACATCCATGGCCTGGGCCAGCTGCGCGGCAAACGGTGTGAGGGTGGCGCTCTCCTTGAAGTGCTGCCATTTACGCACGTAGTGCCAGTTGTTGTCGAACCAGTAGAACGCGGGCAGGCCGGCGGCTTTGATGGCGGCGGTGGCTGCGCGGGCGGTATCGGCATCGGGCAGGAAGAAAGAGAGGTGGGTGGCGCTGTCGCCTTCCGGATCGGGGAGGCGGCGGAACGTTACCTGCGGAACTTCGGCCAGCGCTTCTTTCAGTACCTGTTTGTTGTTGCGGAGGATGGCCAGGAAACGGTCGAGCTTGCGGATCTGCGCCAGGCCCACGGCCGCATGCAGCTCCGAAATCCGGAAGTTTAAGCCCAGGTGTGGATGCCCATCCGCGCCGCGGTCGGCGCCACCGAGGTGGTCGTGACCATGATCGGAGTACGCATCACACTTCAGGTATACTTCTTTATTGTTGGTGATCACCGCACCGCCCTCGGCACAGGTGATGGTTTTTACGAAATCGAATGAAAAAGTACCGGCATCGCCGATGGAACCCAGCGCGCGGCCTTTGTGGGTGGCGCCGGTAGACTGGCAGGCGTCTTCCAGCAGCAGCAGTTGATGCGTGCGGCAGATGTCTACCAGGGCGTCCATGTCGGCCATGGAACCACACATATGCACCGGCATCACGGCTTTCGTTTTCGGCGTGATCGCCGCTTTTACCGCTTCGGGGGCCAGGGTAAGCGTATCGTCCACATCCACCAGCACGGGCGTAGCGCCTACAGACAGTACCGCTTCGAACGAAGCCACAAAAGTAAACGTAGGCATGATCACCTCATCGCCGGCGCCGATGCCCAACGCCGCCATCGCGGTGGTGAGGGCTGTGGTGCCGCTGGAGGTCAGCTGCGCGTGCTGCACGTTAAACCGTTCGCAGAGCGCCTGCTCCAGTTCTTTTGCTTTCCAGATCCCTTTCCGGGGACCGTCGAATCCGTAACGCATGTAAATGCCGGTTTCCAGTACGTCATTTACTTCCTTTTTCTCTTCTTCGCCAAATAGTTCAAATCCTGGCATATTGATAGTGTTTTTATTTTACGAGGTTGTGCAAAGGTAGTATAATCAACTAATGCGCAAATGCCAAAAACTGTTTATCTTTTGCTAAAAATTTACCATGCGTCAATGCATCATTCTCATTGCGATATCTTTATTTACCCTCCAAACGCCCGCCAGTGCGCAATCGCCGGACGTTACCGCGATTAAAGCCGTGCTCGGCACCCAGCTGGAAGCCTGGAACGAGGGAAACCTGGAGCGTTTCATGGATACCTACTGGCGGTCGGATTCCCTGATGTTCATCGGGAAAAGCGGCATCACGTACGGCTGGCAGGCCACGCTCGACAATTATAAAAAGTCGTATCCCGGCAAAGAAGGCATGGGCACGCTCACGTTCAACCTGCTGGAATTTAAAAAACTCGCCGCGGATGTGTATTTTGTAGTAGGAAAATGGCACCTCGCCCGCACCATCGGCGACCTGTCCGGCCACTTCACCATCGTGGTGCGGAAAATGAACGGCGAGTGGAAAATTGTGGCGGATCACTCCAGCTAAACACAACAAAATGACCAAACGGCTTTTATGGCTTCCTTTGCTGCTGGCGGGCCTGGGCGTACAGGCCCAGTCAGATTGCGATCTTGTGATCAGGAACGCCAAAATCATCGACGGCACGGGCAACTCCTGGTACTATGGCGATGTGGCGGTGAAAGACGGGCGCGTGCTGCAAACGGGCCGCCTGCCCGCTACGCTCAAAGCCGCCCGCACCATCGACGCCGGTGGCCTGGTGGTAGCGCCGGGCTTCATCGATGTACATACCCATATCGAAGGCGACGAATTCAAAGTGCCTACGGCGGACAACTTCCTGTACGACGGCGTCACCACCGTGATCACGGGCAACTGCGGATCGTCCAACGTAGACCTCGGCAAATATTTCCGCCAGCTCGACAGCCTGAAAACCTCCGTGAACGTAGGCTCGCTCATTGGCCACAACGATGTCCGGCGGGCCGTGATGGGCAGTACCGACCGCGCGCCCACCGCGGAAGAACAGCAGAAGATGGAGGCCATCGTGGACAAGGCGATGCAGGACGGAGCGGTGGGTTTTTCCACCGGCCTCATTTATCTTCCCGGCCTTTACGCCCGCACGCCCGAAGTGGTGGGCATGGCGAAAGCCGCAGCACGGCACGGCGGCCTCTACGCTACCCACATGCGCAATGAGGGAGATGCCGTGGAAGCAGCCATAGAAGAAGCGCTCACCATCGGCCGGCTGGCCAACATACCCATGGAAATATCCCACTTCAAAATCGGCGGGAAGCAAAACTGGGGCCGCTCCCATATAACGCTCGGCATGGTGGAAAAAGCACGGCGGGAAGGGCTCGAAGTCACCATCGACCAGTACCCCTACACCGCCAGCAGCACCAGTTTACGTACCATGCTGCCCGACTGGGCATTGTCTGGCGGAACAGATTCAATTCTCTACCGGCTGAGAGACCCTGCCACCCGAAAAAGAATTGCCGGTGAAATGACGGCACTCTATAAAAAGCGCCGCCTGAAGCACCTCGACTATGCCGTGGTGGCCTATTTCAAGCCAGACACCACCTTCAACGGCAAAAACATCGCGGAAGTGAACAGGATGCGGGGCCGCAAATCCAACCTGAAGGAAGAAGTACAAACGGTGCTGGACATGGCGGAGCAGGGAAACGCCAGCATGGTGTTTCACGGCATGAGCGAAACGGACGTGAAATATATCATGCAATATCCTTTCAACATGTTCGCATCCGACGCGAGCATCCGGGAGTTCAACGTGGGTGTGCCCCATCCGCGCGGGTACGGCACCAACGCCAGGGTGCTGGGAAAATATGTGCGGGAAGAAAAAGTGATCGGGCTGGAAGAAGCCATCCGCAGAATGACTTCGCTGCCGGCGCAAAAGTTCCGGCTCAAACACCGCGGGCTGCTGCTGCCCGGGTATGCGGCAGACATGGTGATCTTCAACCCGGAAACGGTCCGGGACCTGTCTACCTTCAGCGCCCCGCACCAGTACAGCACCGGCTTCCGGTATGTGCTGGTCAACGGGCAGATAACGGTCGATAACGGGAAGCACAATGGCACCAGGAGCGGTGTGGTGCTGAAGCTGAATCAATAAAACTTACAGCTCATAAAAAAGACAGCGGGCAAGTGCATGGCCCGCTGTCTCTTTTTATTCGTTGTCCTGCGACGGCCCCAGCGACAACATGATACTGCTGATCACGGAAAGCACTACACTGAAAATGAGCGCCCACCAGAAGCTGTCGACCTTGAACCCTTTCACCAGGCTGCTGGCCCACAGCACGATCAGTGCGTTGATCACCAGCAGAAAGAGGCCCAGGGTAATAATGGTCACGGGGAGCGTGAGCAATACCAGTATCGGTTTTACGATGAGGTTGAGCAGGCCCAGCACAATGGCGAGTAACAGCGCAGTTTTGAAATCCTGCAGTTTTACGCCGGGCAAAAGATACGCCGTTAGCAGGGCGGCTAATGCGGTGACGAGTATACGAATCAGTATTCCCATGATAGGCTTAATTGGTCATACAATACGGTCCCATTAATTACACAAAAAGTAGGCTGAATGTTCACCGTCAGATCACGATGAGCTCGTAAAAATCTTCCCGGTTGAAGTAAACTTTGGCCAGGTGCTGCAGCTCTTCGGCAGTAATGGTTTTAATGGTTTTAACGTTGTTCTGGAAATAGTGCTCGTCGAGGTCGTTGAGGATAAGATTCTTCCAGCGCTGGATAACCTGGAAAGCCCCGTCGAGGTCGCCGAGGATGGACCCGATCATGTAGTTACGCACCAGGCCCAGTTCTTCTTCCGGCACCGGTTCCGTTTGCAGCCGTTCCAGTTCTTTGTAGATCTCCGTAAGGGTTGCTTCACAAACATCGCGGCCGGCTTCGGTGTGGATGTTGATGCCGCCGGTTTGCCGGAAATTGTAGATCTGTGAGTGGATGCCGTAGGTGTATCCTTTGTCTTCCCGGATGTTGCTCATCAGCCTGCTGCCGAAGTATCCGCCGAAGATGGTATTCAATACGAGCATCTTCGGAAAGTCGGGATGGTAGCGGTTCGGGAATGGGCGGGCTACGCGTACTGCTCCCTGCACGCCGTTTTCATCGTTGAAGATGCGGTATTTCTTTTCTTCCGCGGGCAATATCGGCAGGTCCGGGCGCAGCAGATGGCTTTGGCCGTTCCATTCGCTGCTGCCGAAATGCAGGTTCAGCATTTCGATCATGTTCGCGGGCAGGTTGCCGGCCAGGAAAATCTTGCAGTTGTTGTACGTGTACTGTTTTCTATAAAATGCCCTGAGCGACTCGGCCTGCAGGGCATCGTACGCCATCATGCTGCTCACTCGGCCATACGGGTGAAACTCGCCAAAGAGGTATTTATCGATATGCCGGTTGGCCACAAACTCGCATTTCTGCAGGTTCACCGCCAGCTTCTGCTTCATGTTCTGCACGTATATCGCCAGTTCTTCTTCGGGAAACACGGGGTCCTGGATCACTTCCTGGAACACCGGCAGCAGGGAGGCCGTGTGCTTGGACAGGCAGTGCAGCGTGTATGTGGCATTTTCGTGAAAGCAATTGCGGTTGAGATAAGCGCCGTAATATTCCACCAGTTCGTTGATCTCGAGCGCGGACCGTTTGCTGGTGCCGTTCTTCATGAGGAAGTTGGTGGCGGCGGCCACCATGTTTTCGGACTCGTACCACGAGCCGGCGGGGAACACCAGCTCCAGTTGAAGGGTTTCCTGTTCTTCCGAACGGATCAAATACACCGGAATACCGTTGTCGAGCGTAAACAATTCGTATGGCTTCAGCGACAATTCAAATTCCACAGCGTCTTTGATCGGGGGCGCCTGTTTTCTGTTGATCATAATTTATGCTTGGTTTCCTGCGTGATAGTGAATGGTATTGGCGTTTTTATCAGAAAAGATGATCTGCGCCTCGTGGTGCACATCCGCTGTGGTCACCCGCTCGTAGCGCTCGAACTCCGCGTTCATCAGCCCTGCGTCGCCCATCAGTTCGTAAAAGGCCAGGTTGTTGGCGCGGTTCAGCAGGCTCATGTCTTCAAAAGCCAGCAGGCTTTCCACCCGGTTTTTTACTTTCTGCAGCTCTCTTTCGGGGATAACGGTCTGCTGCAGTTTCTCCAGTTCTTCCTGGATGCCCCGTTCCGCATCTTTCATTTTCACGCCTTTTACCAGCTTGCCTTCGATGCTGAGCAGGCCCGCGTCCACCGTACCGAAGTGATAACATTCAATGTTGCTGAACAGCTTTTTTTCTTTCACCAGCGTTTGGTGCAGGCGGGAGGAGCCTCCTCCGCCAAGAATGTCAGATATCAGGTCGGCCGTATAGTAGCGCTGATCCTGCCGGGGGTAAATGTGGTATGTTTTGTAGAGCGCGTCGAGCGGCACTTTGCCGGTAACTTCCAGGAGGTGGGCGCTTGCTTGCGGTGGCTCCGCGGAAATGCTGCGCACGTATTTTTCGCCGGAAGGGATGTCGCCGAACCACTTCTCCGCCAGCTTCTTCACCTGATCGGTGGTCACTTTCCCGGCTACCACCAGGATGGCGTTGACGGGGCGGTAGTGTTTGAAGAAAAACGATTTTACATCATCGAGGCGGGCATTTTCGATGTGCGACAGTTCCTTGCCGATCGTCATCCAGCGGTAGGGATGGCTGCTGTAAGCCAGCTCGCGCATTTTATGCCATACGTCGCCGTAGGGTTTGTTGATGTAATGTTCTTTAAACTCTTCGCAAACCACCTTCCGCTGCACGTCGAGGCTTTTTTCAGAAAAGGCGAGGGACAGCATCCGGTCGCTTTCGAGCCAGAAAGCCGTTTCGATGTTTTCGGCCGGCAGTTCTATGTAGTAGTTGGTAAGGTCGCTGGTGGTGTAGGCATTGTTTTCCCCGCCGGCCATCTGCAGCGGCTCGTCGTATTCGGGAATGTTGATGGAACCGCCGAACATCAGGTGCTCGAACAGGTGGGCGAAACCGGTTTGCGCGGGGTTTTCATCGCGCGAGCCAACGTCGTACAGCACGTTCACCACCGCCATGGGTGTGGTGGCGTCTTCATGCACGAGCACGCGAAGCCCGTTGTCCAATGTGAATTTATTGTAATGAATCATATCCGTTTTTGAAAATACATGATGGCTCTGCCGCCGGAGCAGCTGGCCCAAACATACAAATTTAAGACAAATGGCTACAATATACTGCGGATGGGCAGCTTTTTGAGCATCAGCTCGCCGTTGCGCATCAGCAACAGGGTGGGGCGGGTACCGATGTTTTTGAGAATATCGCGGTACACCTGGAGGTTGCTGGTGAAATTGTTGTTGACGGCCAGGATGATGTCGCCGGGCTTGAAGCCGGCTTTTTCGGCGGGGGAGTTCCTGATCACGTCTGTTACTTCTATGCGGTTGCCGATCAGGTAAATGATGAGGCCGGTGTAGGAGTAGTCGAACTGGTCGCGGAAATGGGTATTAGGCAGGAGGTGTATCTCCTTGCGGGCGTAGTTAAGGGTGAGGTTGAAGCGCCGCAGCAGGTCGTTCCCGATCATGCCGCCAAGCGAGGGATAGGAGGTGATGTTGGTGATATCGTCGAACAGGTAGGTGGGCACGTTCCGGAAGGTGTAGTTGCCGATCCGGAATTCGTTCATGGTGGTGATGAACATCTGCATTTTGCCGCCGAGGCCCTGCGCTTCGGTGGGTATCACTTTGGCTTTGCGCTTCACCAGCAGGGCGCTGTCTTTCACGAACTGCGTGCTCAGCAACAGGCACATGCCGGCGCCGGTGTCGAAGTAATACCGGTGGTTCACATTCCGTTTGCCGCTGCGCATGGGCGCGGGCACCACGGGAATGAAAGTGAGGTTGGGCTTCATCAGATACCCGCCGCGGGGGTAACGGAAACGGCCCTGGGAATACACTACAATCTCTTCCTTGTCATAATCCACCTGCACGATGAACTTGCTGAGCAGGCTGTAGCCCATGATCCCGTCTATCTGTATGCCGTATACCTGGCTGATAAGCTCATAGTTATTCACGTGAAAATCCAGGCTGTCGACCGTCAGACCGGGCAAATGGAGGGAATGGTCCACGGCAAAGGAAATGTTTTTGCTGGCGCCGAGGCCGCGCACGATTTTGTCTGACGGCGAAAGTTTGACGCCCAGTTTCACGCAGGTGCCCGTATCCAGTGAAATACCGGCGCTGCCGGTATCGAGCAGGAACTGCAGGGTGTCGGGATAGTTCTGCAACCGGGCAGAGATCACCACCACCCCCCCGTAGTATTGCTTGAAGGGAAAACGGGTGATGAGCCGGGCTTCCGGCTCCTGGTTGATGCTCTCTTGATCCTGGGCCCTGGCGTTAATATTGAAAATCAGCAGGCAGAGGATAAAAACTTGAAATGTATGAAAATGCATAAGGAAAGATGCAACGCATCTCGATTTTTATAAATTTAACATTTCTATCCCTTCTGCGCGCACCTAATTATTACAAGTGGCAAAATAGTTGTCCGGATGCCCTACCTTTGTTGCCAAGATGCAATTAGAGGATTTATACAAAAAGGCCCAGCATTTTGAATTCCTGACGGCAGAAGAGGGTGTGTACCTGTTTGAGCATGCCCCCCTGACGGAACTGATGCAGATCGCCAACGAACTGAGGAAGCAACAGGTGCCGCACGGCAAAGTGACCTGGCAGATTGACCGGAACGTGAACACGACCAACGTGTGCACCGCCAACTGTAAATTTTGTAATTTCTACCGCATCCCCGGCCACGCGGAGGCATATATCACCGACATCGAGGAGTACAAGCGCAAGATTGACGAAACCCTGAAATACGGGGGCGATCAACTGCTGTTGCAGGGCGGCCACCACCCGGAACTGGGTCTCAGCTTTTACACCAACCTTTTCCGTCAGCTGAAACAGCTGTATCCCACGCTTCGCCTGCACACCCTGGGCCCCCCGGAAGTGGCGCACATCACCAAACTCGAAAAGAGCACCCATATAGACGTTCTCCGCGCCCTGCAGGAAGCGGGCATGGACAGCCTTCCCGGCGCCGGCGCGGAAATCCTGAACGACCGGGTACGCCGCCTGATCTCCAAAGGCAAATGCGGCGCCCAGGAATGGCTCGACGTGATGCGCGCCGCCCACAAACTGAACATCGCGACCTCCGGCACCATGATGTTCGGCCACGTGGAAACCGTGCTTGAGCGCTTCGAGCACCTGGTGGCCATCCGGCAGGTGCAAAGCGAAAAACCGGAAGGACACTATGGCTTCACCGCCTTTATTCCCTGGACGTTCCAGGATGTGGATACCCTGCTCGCCCGTATCCGTGGCGTGCACAACATGACCACTTCGGAAGAATACATCCGCATGATCGCCCTGAGCCGCATCATGCTGCCCAATATCAAAAACATTCAGGCCAGCTGGCTCACCGTGGGTAAGGCTGTGGCGCAACTCTGCCTCCACGCCGGTGCGAACGACTTCGGGTCTATCATGATCGAGGAAAACGTGGTGAGCGCCGCCGGCGCCCCCCACCGCTTCACTTACCGGAGCATTCAGGACGCCATCCGCGAAGCGGGCTTCGAGCCGCAGCTGCGCACACAGCTGTATGAGTTCCGCGAAATACCGCAACAAATCGAAGAACAGGTGATCAACTACTGATTCGCCTTGGGAAAATTTATATGGGCTGACCACGGTCAGCCCTTTTTTATGGCCGTAAAATCCGGCAGCCAGGGATAACCATGGCCATCGATAGTGAAAGCAGTCCCTGCGTAAAATCCGACAGCCGGAGATAACAATGGCCAGCGACACGGAAAGCAACCCTGCTTGATTTTTCGCCGTTTCTATGCAGTAACCGCTTTTTGAGGGTATCTATGCTGTTGGTATGCTGAAGCGACGCTTCATCTCTGGCGCAGCCCGGAGAGCCTTTGGAGAGGTTCTCCAAAGCATCGTATTTCAGGCGCCCGGCCCATGCTAAAAAGGCCCGATAACGGGCGTGCCCACTTTTCTCAAACCTTTAACAGTTCCCCCAAAAATATGTTAAACCCTGTTGCACCATGTATCTTTTGCACCCTGTTTGCCGTCTTACCTCTACAAAACACAGCACTATGAAGAACAAGATGAGATTTTTAACCGCAGGGGTGCTGACGGGGCTGGTGGTCTTCTTCGCAGCCTGTTCCAGCACCAAGGTAACGTCCTCATGGAAGGAACCGGAAATTTCCCTGCATCCCGACCAGAAGATCATGGTGATGGGGCTGGTAACCGACAAAGAAGGCGGATTGCGCGCGAAAATGGAAAAAGAAATGGTGACCGCCCTCAGGCAACGCGGCTACAACGCCGTATCTGCCTACGAGGAATACGGGCCGGCAGCATTCAAGGGCCTGAACGAACAAAAGGCGATGAATAAAATCCGCCAGCGCGATATTGATCAGGTGATGACCATCGTGATGCTCGACAAGAGCAAGGAAAAGAATTACGTGCCCGACAGGAGCCCGTTCTACCGCCCCTTCCCGCCGTATTACGGCCGGTTCTGGTGGTATTACAACAGCATGTACGACCGGGTGTACCAACCAGGCTATTACACCACCAATACGCGTTATTTCCTGGAAAGCAACCTGTATAACCTGAAAGACAAACAGCTGCTTTACTCCGTACAGACGGAAACGTTCGACCCCTCGTCCGCCGCCCGGATGGCCGTCGTATACAGCCAGCAGGTAGTGAAAGACATGACCAAGCAGCAGCTGATCTCGAAACGCTAGTAGTACAGTACCGTCATAATCAAGAACAACAGGTAATCTGCCAAAGGGCGGGTTACCTGTTTTTGTTTATCGGTATTTTTCCTATGTTTACCCCGCTTCATTATGCTAGAACTCCTTGTAAACGATACCACCAGCTTGCGGCAACTTCAACCGGAACACGCGCCCGCCCTGTTTCAGCTGGTCAATCTATCCCGTAAGCACCTGCGAAAATTCCTGCCCTGGGTAGACTACAACACCACCGAAGAACATTCGCTCCGCTTCATTGAACTGATGCTGCGCAAGGCAAACGAGCAGAGCGCCGTGGCGTTCGGCATCTGGCACAACAGCGAACTGTGCGGGGTCATAGACCTGCACGACTGGGACCATGCGCTGCAGAAAGCCGAAATCGGCTACTGGCTCACGGAAGCACACCAGGGCAAAGGCATCGTTACCGGTTGCTGCAAGGTCCTGATTGGATACGCTTTTGCAGCCCTGCGGCTCAACAAGGTGGAAGTGCGTTTTGTGCTGCAGAACGACAAGAGCGCGCAAATCCCCATCAAACTGGGGTTTACCAAAGAAGGCGTGCTGCGCCAAAGCGCAAAGCTGCACGGCCAGTATGTGGATATGGTGGTAATGGGTATGCTGCGGAAAGACTGGAAATATTAAACGTCGCAGATCAGCACGCCCTGCTTCAGGGAGGCCAGTTTATCCTCCCGTTTCGGCACAAATTCCTGCGCCACGAACCCTTTGAAACCGGTTTCGTACACGGCCTTCATGATGGCGGGATAGTACAGCTCCTGGGTTTCATCGATCTCGTTCCTGCCCGGCACGCCGCCGGTGTGGTAATGGGCGATGTATTGCTGGCTGGCCTGCAGGGTGCGGATAACGTCCCCTTCCATGATCTGCATGTGATAGATGTCGTATAACAATTTGAAGCGCTCCGAGCCGATGGCCTTGCACAGCTCCACGCCCCAGGCCGTATGGTCGCACTGGTAATCGGCATGGTCTACCTTGCTGTTGAGCAGCTCCATCACGATGGTCACTTTCTTTTTCTCGGCGTAGCTCATGAGTTTCCGGAGGCCGGCGGCACAGTTCTCGATGCCCTGCTGGTCGTCCATACCGCCCCGGTTGCCGGAAAAGCAGATGAGGTTGGTGAAGCCGGCTTTGGCCGTTTCATCGATGAGCTGCTCGTATACCTTGATCAGGGGCTCGTGGTGTTCGATGCGGTTCCAGCCACGGGTAATGCCCCAGTCTTTATGGTTGAGCGCCACCATGGCGCAGGTAAGGCCGTATTTTTTGGCGGTGCCGAAGTCCTTCGGCCCCAGCAGGTCGATAGACTGGATGCCGATTTGACCAGCGGCCTTGCAAAGGTCTTCGAGCGGAATGCCATTATAGCACCACGCGCAAACGGAGTGATTGATTTTCCCTTTCAGTTTTTCGTCTACCGCCTGCTCATGCGCGGCCACACGGTTAGACAGGGAAGTGAAGGCGGTGCTTGCCAGTGCCATGGTTGCTACTTTTTTGATCGCATCTCTGCGGGAAGAATGATTTGTCATAACGCGACGGGTTTACCGGCAGTGAATTTAATCGAATTATCGGGCGGATGCAAGCCGGATGCGTGGAAGTACGCATTTTTCTTTCTCGTAAAACCATATGACGACTGCTATTCGTATATAAATCCAATACCGGCAAGGCTTTCCGGGCGCCATTGCTTTTTTGAGGCCCCAATTTCCGGCCCGGAGCGTAACATTTTGGTAGGTTATTTGATTATATATATAAAACGAGTGCGTATGGAAAGAAGAGCTACCCCCAGTTTATTGCTTTGCCTGCTGATGGACCTGCTTGGCGCAGCCAGTTATGCAGTGCCGTTGCTGGGTGAGGTGAGCGATGTGATCTGGGCGCCCATTTCGGCCCTCATCTTCTACAGGATGTTCGGCGGCCCCGTGGGCGCATTCGGCAGTATTTTCAACTTTATTGAAGAGTTGTTTCCCGGCCTGGACTTTATCCCGACCTTTACGATCGCCCGCCTGGTGGTGTATCTAACCCAATACTGGCAGCAGGGCCCCCGGAAAGGGATGATCAACGGTTTTCGAGCCGGTAAACGACCTTGAGACCGGACCACACCTCATCCACCGCGCAAACTTTCACATCTACCAGCCCCACCGCCAGGGCGGCTGCCCGGATAACGTCTTCCGTCACATCTGTTGCCACGCCAGACGATTTCTTGGGCCAGGATACCCATATGGCGCCGTTTTTCGGGATGTCCGCCATCAGCGACGGCAATGACGCTTCGAGTGCGCTCCTGCGCTCCACGAAAAAATGCACCAGGTCCGCTTTTCCTTTCACCCATTTCACATCTTCCGGCAAACCTTCCAGTAACATTTGGTAATGCGCGGGCGCATGCCGGGCGCTCAATGTTGACCCGGGTTTAATGCCCAGTTTGCGGTAAAGCGGCGTGCCTGAATAACCGGCCGGCATATGCATTGGTTTTTACCGAATGTAACATTCTTCCGGGGATTATCCGGCGGCGCTGCCGCGCGAAGGTAAGTTTCCGCTGGGACCCCTGGAAAGCATCCATGCCGCGACGATCACGGCATGGATGCGCAGGTGGCAGAACGGCGAAAACATTCACCTGTACTACATCGGCGGCGGCATGCCCATCCGGATGCCGGACGCCTTGCCGCCGAAGCTGTTGATAAACCAGGTAAAACTCAGCATAAAATACTGCCGCAGCACCTGGCTTTCGGAATCTTCGATGTAATTGCCGCTCACCGTACGGTTCACGCTTACGTTCTGTTTCAACAGGTCGTACACCTGGAAGCGCAACTGGCCTTGCTTTTTGGCGAACAGCGTTTTGGACACGAACCCGTTCACCATCGTGTACTGCTGGTTGTAACCGGCGCTGCGGCCCGTGTTGGCAATGTAATCCACATCACCGCCAATCATGAAGCCCAGCGGGAGGTTCACATTAAAATCGAGGTTGAGGCCGAAGCTGAAATAGTCGGTATTGTTCCGCTTGTCCACGCTGAAACGAGCCCGGTTGTAGTTCACACTGCCGCCGGCCGCCACATCGAACAGCTCGCCGTGCATATAGTTGAAAGTGGCGCCCTGAGTGATGTTCAACGTGTTGGTGTAATTCTGCCGGCTGTTCAGGAAGCTGATATCCCGGCTGTACGTCACGTTCGTATTGGAATTAACGGAGGTGCGCTGCTTCCCGTTGAAGAAAAATCCGTTCACGACAAACGCGCTGATATTGTAGTTGCCGTTTACATTGAGCGGCTTCGTCACCTGCCGGCCATCCGCCGTTAAGGTGTTGGAATTGACGATCTGGTTCAGTACGTACGAGCCGTTTACGGCCGCGAAAAAACTCCGCATCTGCTCCTGGTTGTAAGCATTGTAGCTCACGTTCAGGTTGTTGGTAAACGACGGCTTCAGGTCCGGGTTGCCCTCTTTGATAAACAGAGGATTTGAATTGTCCGGCACGGGCTGCAGTTGCTCCAGCGTGGGCTGTTTCGTTTGCCCGCGGTACGCCGCCCGCAGGCGCTTCTTCGCGGAAAAGTTGTAGTTGAAATGCGCCAGCGGCGAAATGTTGACGGTGCTTTGATTGATTTCCGTGTGCTTGCTGAGGTTTTCGCTGTTAAGGCTGTTGAACTGCACGTTCAGGCCGAGCGTGTAATTGTAGCGCAGCTTCTGCGTCATCACGCTGAGCCCCGCCTGGTGGTTGCTGTACACGTTATCGAATGCGTTGGACAGGCTGTCGTCCAGCACATCGTAGCCCTCGCCGGGCTTGCTGCGGTTGTAGGTACGCCGGTTGGAGGAATTGAAGTGGTACGCATATCCGTAATTCAGCTCCAGGAAGCGGTCGGTAAAAATGGGCTCGGTATAACTCATCCGTACGCCGATATTGTTAGAAGCATTCCGCTGCATCACTTTCTGATCGATCGTATCGATCTTGCGCGTGGCATTCTGCTCGTAATACGCGGTGCGCGACTGGTTCACGGATTCGGACTCGGTGCTGCCGGCGCCAAAGGTGAGGTTGGTGCTGAAGGTGCGGCCCTTTTTCCGGAATTTTTTGCGGAAGAGGGCGGAGCCGTTCAGGTTCGGCGTTTGCATGGTAGAGCGCGTGAGGCTGCGGCCGGAATTGAGCGTATCGCTGTTGAGCAGGGTGGTGGTCTGGTTTTCGGAGAAAGTGCTGCCGGTGGTCCAGGTGAGGTTAGGCGTTACGATCAGGGAATGGAAGGAATCGATCTCGTATTCGACGCGAGCGTTCACGCGGTGACTGGCGGAGTTGTTGAGGCTGCCGTTGATGTTATTGTTGAAGCGCGACGAATCGGGCGTCAGCCGCGTTTCCCCCTCGGTTTTCTTTTCATTTTCACGGCGGGTATCGTTCATAAAGTAGCTGCTGCTGAGCCGGAGGCCTTTGGCCAGGTTATCGCTGTAATTGATGCCGCCCAGCCAGTTCCGGGCTACGCCTTCCGCTCCGGCGCCGCCCATCATCATCCCCCGCCCTCCGCCACCGCCGCCTGTAGCGGTATTGTTCACATTGTTGCCCATCCCCACCACCGCCAGCTGCTGCGTATTGCGGAAGCGGTTCAGGTTGGCGTTGGCCGAAAACCGCTGATCGGAGCCATAGCCCGCTGTGGCACGGCCAAACATGCCTTTCTTGCGATCCGGCTTGATGGTAAGGTTGAGCGCTTTCTCGTTTTCACCGTCGGCAATGCCCGTAAACTGAGCCTGGTCGCTTTTCCGGTCAATCAGCTGTATTTTGTCGATCACGTCGGCCGGCAGGTTGCGCGTGGACATTTTAGGGTCGTCGCCGAAAAACGGTTTCCCGTCTACCAGCACCCGCTTCACTGTTTCACCATTGGCCTTGATAGTACCGTCTTTCTCCACCTGGATGCCCGGCAGTTTTTTCAGAAGGTCTTCCACCACAGCGTTCTCCCTCACCTTGAACGAGCCGGCGTTAAATTCCACCGTATCTTCTTTGATGGTGATGGGTGGTTTTTGTTCCACCACTTCCACTTCCTGCAGGTTCAGCCCCTTCCGCAGCAGCGCGAGCGTTCCCAGCGGCACGAGGCCCGTTGTATCGTGAATGTGCAGGTTACGGGCCAAAGGATTGTATCCCATGTACGATACCAGCAACACGTACTTTCCGGGTTGCGGGCCCTTGATGGTAAAGGCGCCCTTCGCGTCGGCCACCACAGACATCACCAGCGCGGAGTCTTTTTCGGCCAGCAGGGCTACAGCCGCGTTGGGCAGCGGCTCCCGGTTAACGCGGTCCGTCAGCACACCGGTGATGCGCGTTTCCCGCTGCTGCGCCCGGGCAACCGATACAAGGGCCATAAGCGTCGCCAATAAGGGTAAAAGTCGATGTTTCATAAGGGTGTCTTAAACTACCGGAGTTTCTCCAACTGATCGTTGTGGAATTTTTCGATGATCTGGCGCCGTTTCTCTTTCAGTTCTTCGGGCGTTACTTTCTGTGCATTGGCCGGGGGGCTCACTTCCGCTTCCGATACGGGCTTCAGGGTAACTTTCTTGGCTATGAAGGAACGTTTGCTGCTTTCAATGGCTAATACGACGCCCTTTTCGGGCAAAACACCGTTCACCGGCGAAAACAGCACCGGGATGTCTTCCGTGTACCAGACTACGAAGTTTTCCTCGCCCACTTTGACGGTGCCCCGTTTGCAGGTATACCCGGCGATGGTTTTCGTTTTTCCGGAGGTTTTAAACGCCGCCGGCTGCTTGTAGTCTTCTTCCGTGTACCAGGCGCCCTTTACCACGCTGTCTTCTTTTTCCTCGATAACGGTGATATACTTCCTGTTTGCCAGATCAATATACGTGGTGTTACTGACAGGAGGGCGCAGTGCAGCGGATCGCATCCCGGGGCCCGGTCCGCTCACGCTTGCCGAAGGCGCGCCACCAGCTACCGTGGCGGATTGCACGGCTCCGCCGCCGGGGCCAGGGCCGGCAGACATCATGATACGGTTGGACATGCCTTCGGATTCAATCCTGGCCCTGTTGCCCGAAAAAGTAAGCGTCTGCTTGGTCGTAATGAGGTCCGGCAGGTCGGGCATCGGCGCATCGGCCGGCAGCGGGCTGCCACCAGGCCCCATGGCCACTATCTTGAACGATCCGGCCTCCAGGCGGGCCGTCATTTCATATTCGATGACGCCGGACTTTTGCTGCGCCGCGGCCGGGAATGCGCCCGCAAGCAGGGCATACAACAGTATTTTCATGACATTCGGTTTTAGGAGATAAAATTGCGGCATCTCTCCCGCTGTGATGGTTAACCAGTACTATTTAGTGTTAATTAATGTTAAGCCTTGTTTGCAGTTGCCGGGGATTGGATAGTTTTACAACCATGCGGAACAGAATCCGGACAATATTGGTTTTAATGTGCACCTGCATCCTGGGGGTTTTCATCTTCCAGGGATACTGGATTTACAATGCTTACCACGTACGGCTGCAGGACTTTAACCGCGACATCAACGATGCCTTGCGCACCGCGGTGCAGAACAAACAGTTCGGCGATGTGCACCGCATCTTTACCCGGGCGTTACCCGCGGAACGGGGCGCCACTATCGGCAGGGCGCGCTTCGTCAACTTCCAGGCAGACATGCGCTGGCGCGATTCAGGCTCGGTGGGCCAGGGGGTTACGGTTACCAGGGTCATACAGGCGGACAAAGGGAAGCTGCACCTGCGCCTCTTCACGGGCGACTCCATCAAAAGAATCTATTCCGATTCCATCTCGAAAGATATTTCAGATATGCTGATGGAAAACAAATATTACAGCAGCCGCATGTCCGTCAAAAGCCTCGATTCCGTGTACGGCAGAGAGCTTGCGTCACGCGGCATCACCACGCCGTATGAGCTGGATTCCATCAATATGACGCCGGAAGCGCTCGAAGCCATCAACACCGGCAAACCGGATCCGCTTCAGTCTTTCGTCATTCCCTTCAACCCGTTCAGCGAATACGCCGTAAGGGCGCGCTTCAACAGCCCCCTGGGCCACATCCTGCAACAGATGCTGGGCACCCTGCTGGGCTCCGCCGCGTTGCTGCTGCTCACCGTAGGATGCTTCACCTACATGCTGCGCACCATCCTGCAACAGAAAAAACTGTCGGAAGTCAAAAACGACTTCATCAACAACATGACGCATGAGCTCAAAACGCCCATCGCCACCGTGTCTGCCGCAGTAGAAGCCATGCAGAACTTCAACGCGCTCAACGACACGAAAAAAACACAATCCTACCTCAGCATCTCCCGGCAGGAATTGCAGCGCCTCAGCGACCTGGTGGAGAAAGTGCTGCACATCGCAGCGGAAGAAAAAGAAAACTTCGAGCTCAATTACGAAACCACCGACATCAACGACCTGGTAAGCAGCATCGTAGCCAATCACCGGCTGAAAGCGGCCAAGAACGTAGATTTCAGCTATACCGTGCTCTCAGACCCATTGGTGGTTGCCGACCGCACTCACCTCGCCAACGCCATCAACAACCTGGTAGACAACGCCATCAAATATTCCGGCGACCCCGCCGTGGTAAACATACAAATCGCCAAAGAAGCACAGCACCTGAAAGTAACCGTGAAAGATAACGGCATCGGCATTCCGCACAGCTACCAGGAAAGCATTTTTGAAAAATTCTTCCGCGTGCCCAGCGGCAACCTGCACAACGTAAAGGGTTTCGGGCTGGGACTGAGCTATGTGAAAAAGATCGCAGAGATGCATGGCGGTGCGGTGCGCGTTAAAAGTTTGCCGGAAAAGGGGAGCGAGTTTACACTTGAAATTCCGCTCGGGTGAAGGTTGAGCATTCAGGAACCCGAAGGCCGGCAAACAAGGATTACTCGAACGGGCGAAAGGCTGCAACCCACAATCAACCAGCTTAATTGATTTTCCGGCGCAAGCGTCGCACCTTTAAAAATTGACACAAAACGGGTATAAAACAGCAAGCTATCCCCGGTGTTAGAAAACTGATGATTATGGATGCAACGGTACTGTTGGTAGAAGATGAGAAACAACTGGCCCAGATTGTACAGGACAGCCTCGAAATGAGGGGATTCCGTATGTTTTGCGCCCACAACGGGCAGGAAGGCCTGCGGCTGTACCGGCAGCATAGGCCCGACATCCTGGTGCTCGACATCATGATGCCGGACATGGACGGTTTTTCCATGGCGGCGGAAGTGAGGAAAACGGACAAGTCCATTCCCATCATTTTTCTCACCGCCAAATCGCAAACGGCCGATGTGGTGAAAGGGTTTGAGCTGGGCGGCAACGACTACCTGAAAAAACCCTTCAGCATGGACGAGCTCATCGTCCGCATCAAATCGCTGGTAGGCCGCTTCCAACCCGCGCCGCAGCCGGGCGACGATGAAATCCTCATCGGCCAGTACGCGTTCAACTACACGAAACAAACCCTTACCCGCAATAACCACAAGGAATTTTTATCGCACCGCGAAGCGGAAGTGCTCTGGCGGCTTTGCCGGCACCGCAACCAGGTAATGGAACGAAAGTCTATCCTGCTGGACCTCTGGGGCGACGATAACTTTTTCAACGCCCGCAGCATGGACGTGTTCATCACCCGCCTGCGCAGGTACCTGAAAGACGACCCGCGGATACAGATCGTGAACATTCGTGGCGTGGGATATAAATTGATTTCGTAAAAACGGAACGGTTTGCGTTAGCTGAACAGATACAGCACGTCTTCTTTGGTGAGTTTCTTGATGAACCCGCTGTCGTCCGCGATGATTTCTTTCACCAGTGATTTTTTCCTTTCCTGCAGTTCCAGGATTTTTTCTTCCACCGTGTCTTTACAAATCATTCTGTAGGCGAAGATGTTTTTCGTTTGGCCGATACGGTGCGTACGGTCGATGGCCTGCTGTTCCACGGCCGGGTTCCACCAGGGGTCAACGATGTACACATAGTCGGCCGCCGTGAGGTTGAGGCCCACGCCGCCCGCTTTCAGCGAAATCAGGAACACCCTGCAATCATCGTTGTTCTGGAAGTTCTGGATGGCCTTTTCACGATCCATCGTAGAGGTGCTGCCGTCGAAGTACTCGTAGGGGATTTTCATATGGGCCAACCGGTCGCGGATGAGGCCCAGCATGCCCAGGAACTGGCTGAACACCAGCACCTTGTGATGCCCGATATTTTCGGCTATTTCGCGGGTCAGCTCGTGCAGCTTCACCGAGTGATTGGGATACTTTTCCGTTTCGTTGAGGATGGCCGGCGAATCGCAGATCTGCCGCAGCTTCATAAGGCCCTGCAGAATGGTAAGCTGGCTGCGCTCCATCCCCTGGTCTTCGATCACACCGAGGATTTTGGAGCGGTACGTATTGCGGTACGCATCGTAAATATGACGCTGCTCCGGGTCCATTTCGCAGAAAATCACCGTTTCGATTTTCTCCGGCAGATCCTTTGCCACCTGCTCTTTGGTGCGGCGGAGGATGAAGGGATAAATCAGTTTTTTCAGGTGTTCTTTACGTTCCTCGTCCTGGAATTTGTCGATCGGCGTGGCGAATTCATTCCTGAAAAAGTCCACGCTGCCCAGCATACCGGGGTTGAGGAAGTTCATCTGCGCATAGATATCGAACGTATTGTTCTGCATGGGCGTACCGCTCAGCGCAATACGGTTGCGCGTATTGAGCAGCTGCGCCGCTTTCGTCACTTTCGATTGCGGGTTTTTGATCGCCTGGGACTCATCGAGTATCACATAGTCGAACTCCATTTTCATCAGCAGCTGCACGTCGCTTCTCAGTGTGCCGTAAGTGGTGATCAGCACGTCGAAGGCCTGGAGTTCTTCCGGGTTGCGCAGGCGCGCCGGGCCGTGATGGATGTGATAGGTGATCTCGGGAGTGAATTTCCGGATCTCGTTTTCCCAGTTGTAGATCAGTGTAGTGGGACAAACCACCAGCACGAGGCATTTGCCGTTTTCGTTTTTGTAATGCTGGATGAAGGTAAGGGCCTGCACGGTTTTACCAAGACCCATATCGTCTGCCAGGATGCCCCCCCATTTCACCTCATCGAGGTAATTCAGCCACTGAAAGCCGCTTTCCTGGTAAGGGCGCAGGTTGGCCTGCAGGTTGGCGGGAAGGCCAACGCTCCTGATTTCGTCGAACTGGAGCAACTTGCGGCGTTTTTCATCCAGCTCCACCAGTATCGCATCGTCGTCGATAAACTCGTACAGCTCATCGATCACGGAGAAGTTGTACTTGCTCAGTTTGAGGCCCGCGCCTTTATCTTTTTCTTCCCCGATCTTGAACAGAAGGGAATATTTTTTCAGCCATTCCTCCGGCAGCAGGCCCAGCGTACCGTCGGCCAGCTGCACGTAGTTCTGTTTGTTGGCGAGCGCGCGCTTGATATCGCGGATGCCCACTTTCTGATCGCCGTAGAGCACTTCCACCTGCGCGTCGAACCAGTCGATGCCGGAGCTGATCTGCAGGTTGGTAACGGGTTTCTGCGGATTGAACCGGAAATTCCTGAGCTGCTCAAAACCGAATACGCGGACGTTCATTTCTTTCAGCGCGTCGAAAAAGAGGAAGAACCAGTTGTTCTTGAGCGCTTCTTTCGACCGCAGGAAGAAATAGTTATAGTTGTTGAGATGCGTAAAATTGGTATGCAGGGTGCGCAGCTTGGCTACGAAAGCGTTTTCGGCCTCCTTGTTCCGGTGAATCACCAGCACTTTATTGCCCTCCTGCACGGTAATGCGCGTTTCTTCGTTCCACTCCACCTCGTGCCCATGGTAGGCAAAGCCAGGCTGGATCACGAAGGTTTCGCCCAGTTCCTTGAGGTACACCCTCGTTTCCGGTACGATATCGTCAACTTCCGCCAACAGGGCGGCGTCGAACTGTACCGGGTAATTTTTGCCGAGGGGCAGCATCACTTCTTTCAGAAAATCCTGCCATTCACCGGAAGGCACACGCAGCGCGTTCATTTGCTGATAGCGCATGATGCTGATACTGTCCTGCGGGTTTTTAAACTGGTACATGATCCCGTTGTGAAGGAACAGCAGGGGGCTGCCCCACTGGTTTTCCGACACGTTGACGGCCTGGCCTTCTATATCAACCCAGGCGGTGATTTCCACGTGCCCGTCTACCTGGCTGGCCTTGAAATAAGGCTCCAGCGGCATATCATCTACCTGCAGCGGCTGCAGGTTTTTGGTTTTGAACGATTGTCCTTCGCGCAGCAAAAACACCAGGCGGTGCTCCGCCAGCTGGGGGAAGAGCTTGCTGATCTTGGGATGCAGGTATTCCACGATGAGCTCCATGGTTTCCATGGGCAGCCCGTCTTCGTTTTCGTGCATGATGTTTTCCCAGATGCCGGCAAAGGGGGAATTTTTATTGAGGAACTTGCTCACTTCTCCCTGTTGCAGCTTGCGGACGGGCGTGATCAGGTCGCGGTCTTTTTCCCTGAACAGGTAAAAGTCCACGTACTTGCCGAGGTCGATGCGGTTCACGAGCGACACGAATTCCGATTCTTCTTCGTTCGCGTCGCCGCTGATCAGTTCCATCTGGAAATAGGGGAACAGCTTGTCGTTCGCATTCATCACCACCCCCAGGCGGCGTGTAGCCGTAATGGTTTGTTCCTCCTCCGGCTCCGGCTTAACCGCCACGGGCGCCTCCACCTTTTTGATGGTAGGGTCGAGCACCCGCAGGAAAGGCTTGCCGTTCATGTAGGAGAAAGTGAACTTCCCTTCCAGGTCGTCGCTTAGCGAATAACCGTATGAGGAAAGCAGTTTATTTTTTTCTTTATCCCAATTGCGCAGCGTATCGAAATAAAAAGGGCCGTGGGCGTTCAGCAGTTGCAGGAACAGGGCCGTTTTGTGCACGCAGAGCGGGTGCTCATGCTCGTCGCAGGTGCAGTGGGTGTCGAAATTGCGCTCTTCGTTCCGCTGGAGAATGAGCGGGTACTTTTTATTGTCGACTTTCAGCTCTGCTTCCACTTTTTCGTCTTTGGCGGATTTGATGACCGCCTGCGACTTGCGGAGGATGCGCTCCGCGTCCGCCATCATGGCGCTGGAAGTGAGCAATTTGATCGTTTTCAGGTCGATCGATTTCATCTTGATCAGCGTATGTTGCTGATCGTATTGTGTTTCAAATGATTCGAAGTGGTTCCGGTCGAGCATTTCCTGCAGCTGGAA
>CBFGZV010000058.1:0-21926 GCA_965653365.1 uncultured Chitinophaga sp.
CGGGTTTTTCATACCTTTGTACCCGTTTTAACAATGGGTATTCAATGGCAAAAGTAAAAACCGGATTCGTTCAGATGAGCTGTTCTGCCGACAAGGCGCAGAACCTGGAAAAAGCCATCGTCAAAGTAAGAGAGGCCGCCGCGAAGGGGGCGCAGATCATCTGCCTGCAGGAATTGTTCACCTCGCTTTATTTCTGCGATGTGGAAGATTATGAAAACTTCAAACTGGCGGAGCCCATTCCCGGGCCTTCTACCGAAGCCCTCGGCCAGGTGGCCAAAGAGCTGGGCGTGGTGATCATTGCCTCCCTGTTCGAGAAACGCGCGGAAGGGTTGTACCACAACACTACCGCCGTGCTGGATGCAGACGGCAGCTATCTTGGCAAATACCGGAAAATGCATATCCCGGACGACCCGGCGTATTACGAGAAATTCTATTTCACCCCCGGCGACCTGGGCTACAAGGTTTTCAAAACCAAGTTCGCCACCATCGGCGTGCTCATCTGCTGGGATCAGTGGTATCCCGAAGCGGCCCGCATTACCGCGCTCATGGGCGCCGAGATCCTCTTCTATCCAACCGCCATCGGCTGGGCCACCAGCCAGGACGAGGCCACCAATACCGAGCAATACAACGCCTGGCAAACCATCCAGCGAAGCCACGCCGTGGCCAACGGCATCCATGTGGTGAGCGTGAACCGCGTGGGGCTGGAGCAGGACGGCCTGATGAAATTCTGGGGCGGCTCCTTTATCGCCAATCCCTTCGGCACCGTACTGTATCAAAGCCCGCACGAAGGTGAAGAAGTGGTGGTGCTCGAGCTCGACCTGAACAAAACAGACCGCTACCGCACGCACTGGCCCTTCCTGCGCGACCGCCGCATCGACTCTTACCAACCCATCACTAAAAGATATATCGACGACGAAGCATGACGCATCCGACACCGCAGCAGCTGGGATATTTTTTCCCCGCAGAATTTCATCCCCATACCGCCACATGGCTGAGCTGGCCGCATAAGGAAGCGAGCTGGCCGGGGAAAATCCATACCATCTATCCGCATTACAGCCGCTTCGTCAAATACCTGGCCGACAGCGAAAAAGTGCGCATCAACGTGGCGGACGCGGCCATGCAAACCTTCGCCACCGGCCACTTACAGGCCGCCGGCGTGAACATGGCCAACGTGGAATTTTTCCACCACCCCACCAACGACGCCTGGTGCCGCGACCATGGCCCCGCTTTCCTGATCAACCCGTCCGCCGCCGAAAAGAAGGCCGTGGTAGACTGGAACTACAATGCATGGGGCGGCAAATACCCGCCGTTCGACCAGGACGACATCATCCCCACCCTCATCGCCCGCCATTATAACCTGCCGCTGTTCAATCCCGGCATTATCATGGAAGGCGGCTCGGTGGAATTCAACGGCAACGGCACCATTCTAACATCTACCTGCTGCCTGCTCAACGAAAACCGCAACCCGCACCTCAACCGCGAACAGGTGGAAAACTACCTCCACGCATACTACGGCGCCCAACAGGTGCTGTGGGTGGAAGAAGGCATCGTGGGCGACGATACCGACGGGCACATCGACGATACCATCCGGTTTGTGAACGAAGACACGGTGCTCACCGTGATCGAAACCGACAAACAGGACGAGAACTATGCCCTGCTGCAACAAAACCTCCGCCAGCTGCAGCAGATGCGGCTGCTCAACGGCAAACAGCTGAATATCGTGACGCTGCCCATGCCGGACGCAGTGGTATTTGAAGACCAGCGCCTGCCGGCTTCGTACGCCAACTTCTACATCAGCAACAAATATGTGATCGTACCCACGTTCCAGTGCAGGAAAGACGATGAGGCGCTCGGCATTATTGCCGGCTGTTTCAAAGACCGGGAAGTGGTGGGCATCGACTCTACCGACATCATCTGGGGCCTGGGCAGCTTCCACTGCCTCAGCCAGCAGGAGCCGGCCGTATAATATTCAACGCAATTGCAGCCAACGAAGCGGGCCCTTCCGGGGCCCGCTTTTTATTTTCGCAAGGCGCAATGGGCGCCACCTTGCGGCTTCTTTCTACCACTAAAACATCTGCCACTAAGGACTTCCCCGCTGTAAAAACCGCGAATCGAAAGTCTAATGAGCTGTAAATCAACTGGATATTGTATTCCTCCAGGGCTACTTTTGTCATTATATACCCCAAACCGGGCGACGTCATTTACCGTCCGTCCCTCCGGCAAGCGTCTTAATTTTTCCGGATTGCGTAAATGGATTTCCCGATTGGACCTGTTTTTACTTCCTACAGTCGTTTCCTTTGCAAAAAATTTAACACCCGGTGAAATATATTTACTCTTTGCTACTCGCAGGTTTGATTGGAAATTACACTGTCTCCGCCCAGGAAATTATCGCTATAGCCCCGGTGGGCGCCACCCCGGCGGTGGAAGAAACCCCTGAAAACGCCCCCAAAGGCGCCGTAAAAGGGACTATTACCACCGTAGACGGGAAACCCGCCTCCTTTGTGACCGTTGTGCTCAAGGAAGTGAACCGTGGCACCACCACGGGTGAAAACGGGGCTTTCTCCATCCGGAACCTGAAACCAGGCACTTATACGCTTTATATATCCTCTGTTGGCCTGAAGCCGCAGCGGCAAACCATCACCCTGGCGGCCGACCAGGGGCTGGAACTGAACATCTCCCTCGAGGAAACGGCCAGCCAGTTGGCGGAAGTGATCGTGACCGACCGCAAAAGCCAGAACGACAAACCCGTTACCATCAGCAAACTGCCTGTGGCAGTGCTCGACCTTCCCCAGGCCATTGCCACGGTAGGAGAAAACGTTATCCGCGACCAGCAGGCCCAGCGCCTCAGCGACGTGGTGAAAAACATCAATGGCGTATATCTCGCCACCACCCGCGCCGGTACGCAGGAAAGCTTCTCCGCCCGGGGTTACGGTTTTTCGAGCAACAACATGTTTAAAAACGGCTTCCGCGTGAATACCGGCGTAATGCCCGAAATGAGCTCGCTCGAGAAAGTGGAAGTACTGAAAGGCAGCGCGGCCATCCTGTTCGGTAACGTAGCCCCCGGCGGCGTGCTGAACATGGTGACCAAAAAACCGAAGTTCAACGGCGGCGGCGAAGTATCGATGCGCGTGGGAAGCTACGACCTCTATAAGCCTTCATTCGATGTTTACGGTCCCGTTTCATCCAATATCGCCTATCGCCTGAACGGCACTTACGAGTCCGCCAACAGCTTCCGCGACCAGGTGAGCTCCAAACGCTATTACGTGAACCCCTCCCTGCTGTTCAAACTCGGCAACCGCACCGAGCTGCTGGTGCAGGGCGACTACCTGAAACACGACTTCACCCCGGATTTCGGTATCGGTTCCGTGGGTAACACCAAACTGTCTGACCTGCCGCGCAACACCTTCCTGGGTGCGCCCTGGCAATACGCCAAAACGCAGCAGGGCACGGCCAACGCTACCATCCGCCGCGAGTTCAGCGACAGCTGGAGCATCAGCGGCATGGCTGCTTACCAGAAATACAACCGTGACTATTATTCGCTGGAAAGAATCCAGGCGCTGGCCAACGGCGACTGGGGCCGCCCGCTGGGCAGGCTGAACAACGATGAGAATTATTACATGGCGCAGGTAGACCTCACCGGCAAGTTCAAAACCGGTTCCGTACAGCATACCCTGCTGTTCGGTGCAGACGCGGACAAATACAAGAGCACCGCGTTCACCTACGATGTGACCGGCAAGATTTACGATTCCATCAACATCTTCAACCCCGGTAAATTCGTACCGCGCACCGACATTCCCGCGGCGGCCAAAACGAAAAGGACCATCACACCGACCACCCGTGTGGGCGTGTACATCCAGGACCTGGTGAGCATTTCCGAAAAACTGAAGCTCCTCGCCGGCATCCGCTGGTCGTATCTCGAAAGCGGCAAGCCCGAAATTCTCGATATCAAAACCAACGTGACCACTTACACCACAGGCAAAACAGACAAAGTGTTTTCTCCGCGCCTGGGCCTGGTATACAAACCCATTCCCACTACGGCGGTGTTCGCGAGCTATTCCAATTCGTTCACCCAGAACTCCGGGCTCGACATCGACAGCAACGCCGTGAAACCTTCCCTCATCGACCAGTATGAGATCGGTGTGAAGAACGACCTGTTCAAAGGCATGCTGTCTTTCAACGTTACCGGTTACCTCATCAAAAACAACAACCTGGCGCAAACCGCACCTTTCCGTAAAGACGGCCAGCCCAACAACGACACCAATATCAAGGCGCTGATCGGCGAAACCACCAGCAAAGGCGTGGAGATCGACATCGCCGGCCATCCCCTGCCGGGCCTCGACATCGTAGCCGGCTACAGCTTCAACGAAATTTACGTATCCAAATCACCGGGCACCAAAGGCAGCTATTACAAAGGCGACCGCCTCGTGAATAACCCGAATCATACTGCTAACGCCAGCGTGTTCTACACTTTTGTGGCCACCAAGCTGAAAGGCCTGAAACTGGGCGCCACCGCCTTCTACACCGGCGACCGCGGCGCGGGCTGGAACAACACCGTAGGCCAGCCGGCAGCGGTGCCGAACAGGACCATCCCGGTGAAAGGCTATACCCAACTCGACCTCAGCGCGGGTTATGCATTCAAAAAACTGTCGCTGATGGCCAAAGTATCCAACGTGACCAACGAGTATAACTACTACGTGCACGAGAACTACAGCGTGAACCCGATTCCGCCCACCCAGTTCACCGCCACAGTGGCTTACCGCTTCAACTATTAATCCGGTTTTCCGATAAACGAGCGCGGGTGTATCCAAAAAGATACACCCGCTTTTTTTATAGGACAGATGATGAAACGCATTTATGCCTGCACGCTCCTTTCCTGTTTCGGGTCCGGGTTTTCATGACCGGGAGGCGTCTTTTTTACCATATCGGTTTTATGATAAAGGCTTCAATGAAAATGCCAGAAAGGGCTACAGTTGTTTATTTCAGGGCAAAGCAGTTCGTATGGCAAATTTTACGGGATGATGTTAAACCGCCATATTTAAACGGTGTGGAATTAATTGCACACCCCGTTTTTTTCCTGCTTTTTCTGGCACGCACCTTGCATTTTGATTTCTGAACCAAAATTCATGAGTCATGAAAAACATCATCATCGCAGCCTCAGTTTTAGGCACCGCTGCCGCAGGAATTTTCTGGTACATGAAGAACCGCCACCGCGCAGATGCGGCTCTTAACGACGTAAAAGACGCAGCCCGGAATGCGTATAACCGGATGTACAAACATGGCAAAAAAGCCGCCCGTAAAACCAATGCCATGGTGAACGAATCACTGGCATAAACTTTCTTCTCACGAGTTCACTATATATTCAAACGGCCCTGATGCATTTGAACGGGGCCGTTTGTGTATATACCCCACACCATCCGTACTTTCGTCACTTTTTCTCCGGCTCCTTTCCCCCAGGTTTTCTGCAATAATCACCCGTCAGCAACGTTGGCCGGAATAACCCGCACGCAGTGGTACGCCGTAAAAATATCCCACGCATCTGAGGGGAGCCAAAAGTTAAATCCATGTTAAAAAAACCTGCATTAAATACAGCAGCCGTTTTCCGGGACGCGAGCCGGTGACCACAATCATTGCTCGTTAACGAAACGGGTTTTACTTTTGACGTATGAACAACACAAAACCGACTGGGAAAGGCACGAACTGGCTGCATGAACTGGATTTCATCGGAATACACTTCGTTCCGTTACTCGCTTTCTTTACGCACGTTACTGCGTTTGACTGGATTTTATGTGCCGTGCTGTATTTCGTACGGATGTTTTTTGTGACCGGCGGCTATCACCGTTATTTCTCGCACCGATCGTACAAGACCTCGCGGTTCTTTCAATTCATACTCGCCTTCGGCGCACAGAGCAGCTTTCAGAAGGGCGCGCTCTGGTGGGCGGCCAATCACCGCGTGCACCACAAACACAGCGATACGCCAGAGGATCCGCATTCCGCCAAAATATACGGTTTCTGGCATGCGCATATCGGATGGATCATGGACGAAGAACACAAAGAAACCCGCTATGACCTGATCAAAGACATGAAACATCCGGAACTGTTCTGGCTGAACAAATATCACTTCGTACCCCCGTTAATACTGGCCATTGCCGTGTATTTCATCGGCAACAAAGTGAACGGCGCCGGCTGGTTCGACTGGCAGGCGGGACTGTCTACCCTCTTCATCGGGTTCTTCCTCAGCACCATTCTGCTGTTTCACGGTACCTTCACCATCAACTCCCTTATGCACAGCATCGGGAAGCCGCGTTACAAAACCGGCGACGAATCGCGCAACAGCTTCATTCTGGCGCTGGTAACGCTCGGCGAAGGCTGGCACAACAACCACCACTATTACCAGAGCGCCGCCCGGCAGGGATTCTACTGGTGGGAGGTCGACATTACCTATTACATCATCCGCATGCTGGGCTGGATGGGCATTGTGTGGGACATCCGCGGCGTGCCCGAAAAAGTGAAAGAAAGCAATAAAGTAACAGAAGGATAACGAACCCTCATTATCGCATTGAACGCAGGATGGCAGCCCCATCCTGCGTTTTTTTTATCTGCCGCCGGCATCACCGCCGGAGGGTTCATAAAATTTTCAATAACTTACGGTACCTCCTCCATATACACAGACTACATATACGTTTTTCTTTATATATTGTTTTCCAAAGCCTATTTATCCCTAAATCTGAAAGCAATGCCGGAAAAACCTGTCATTAATTGCCACACGCATATCTTTACGGGCGACAGTGTGCCGCCCTGGCTGGCCAAACAATTCGTTCCGTGGCCGTTTTACTTCCTGCTACCTGTTACCGGCGTGGTGAGGCTTTGCCGGGCCTGGTTCCGCGGTCCGCACCGCTGGCGGCATCATTCGTGGCATAAAAAATTCGCGCGGGCATTGTACCGTTGCTGGATACTGCTGCGCCGCAATTATATCATCTCCATCCTGCACACCCTGGCAGGGGCGGTGCTCACCTATCATGTACTGTTTTTTATCTGGGACTGGCTCGGCCGCTGGATGCCGCCGGAAGGCTGGCTGGCGGAGAAGATTGGCGTGCTGCGGGCGCTGCTGGAATCGTGGGGGATGATTGTGCCCATTGCGAGTATATGGTTGCAGGTGCTATGCATCGTGATCTTGCTGACGCTGTTTCCCTCGGGCCGCAACTTCCTGTTTTTCATCCTGCGCAAATCGTGGAAATTTCTCCGGAGCCTGCCCGGCGAGCAAACCATCCGGCTCGCGCAGCGGTACATGAACCTGGGGCGGTTTTCGTTCCATGAAAAACAAAGCACCATCCTGGGCCGGCTGATCCGCCAGTACGAGCGCGGCACACAGTTCGTGATACTGCCGATGGACATGGATTATATGGGAGCAGGCAAGGCGCCGGTGCCTTACCTCGAACAGCTCGCGGAGCTCGGCAGGCTGAAAAAGAAACCGGAGCTGAAGGACGTCATTCATCCATTCGTGTTCGCCGACCCGCGGCGCATGGAGCAGGAGCCGGATTACTTCCGCTACCGGGTGGTCGACGGACGGATAGTGCTGGACGATTGCATTATCAAAACCTGCCTGGAAGAACAGGCATTCGCCGGCATCAAGATTTACCCCGCATTGGGCTACTTCCCTTTCGACGCGCGGCTGCTGCCGCTGTATAAATACGCGGCGGATAATGAAATACCCGTGATGACGCATTGCATCAAGGGCACGATTTTCTACCGCGGCAAAAAAGAGAAAGCGTGGGACGAGCATCCCGTTTTCAAGCAGGCGATGGGGCATGGCGAATACCAGCCGTTGTTGCTGCCGCAGAAAAAGGCCATCGACTACACCCTCAATTTCACCCACCCGCTGAACTACCTTTGCATGCTGCATCCCGCCCTGCTGAAGGAGCTGGTGGCCAGGGATCCGGCGCTGCACCCCGTGTTCGGTTACGATGCCGCCACCGGCACGATGGCGCAAAACCTGGAGCACCTGAAGATCTGTTTCGGCCACTTCGGCGGAGAAGACCAATGGGAGCGCTTCTTCGAGCACGACCGGGAGAACTATGCCGCGCGGCTGTTCACACACCCGGAGCGCGGCCTGGAATTCCTGGCGGACGACGACGGGGCGCCCACACCCGGCAAGCCAGAGCAGATCTGGAAGGGAGTGGACTGGTACACAATCATTTGCAGCCTGATGCTGCAGTACGAACATGTCTACGCCGACATCAGTTACATCCTGCACGACGGAGAGGCCGTGTTTCCGCTGCTGAAGCAGACCCTGCAACATTCCCGGCTGCAAACGCGGGTGCTGTACGGCACCGATTTTTACGTGGTACGCAACCATAAAAGCGATAAAAACCTGCATGCGTTGATGCTGACGGGATTGTCTGCCGAAGAGTTCGACCTTATTGCCCGCATCAATCCAACTGATTATCTTAGATAAATGAAAGTTACCTGTCTGTTCCTGCTGCTGGTTGCGCCTGTTTTCCTGCACGCGCAATCCGTTCAAACCCAGAAACCGCCGCTGCACGGCAAACACTGGATGGCGATTACCGGTAAACCGCTGGCCGCAACGGCCGGCGCCGCCATTTTCCAGCGGGGCGGCAACGCCGTAGACGCCGCCTGCGCCATGCTGGCAGCCACCTGCACCATGTGGGACGTGCTGAGCTGGGGCGGGGAAACGCAGGCACTGATCTACAACCCCAAAACGGGGAAAGTGATTGCCCTCAATGCGCTGGGCGTGGCTCCTACCGGCGCAACCCCTGCCTATTATAAATCGAAAGGCCATGCGTTCCCGCCGGAATATGGCCCCCTGGCCGCTGTAACGCCCGGCACGCCCGGCGGCATCTGTCATATGCTGGCGAATTACGGCACCATGAGTCTCGCCGAGGTGCTGGCCCCTGCCATTGAAATGGCCAAAGGCTATCCCATCGAAGCGCAAACAGCCAACATGATCGAGCGGGAGAAAAAGCTCATCAAAACCTGGCCCTACAGCAAAAACGTGTTGCTCACCCACCCCGGCGAAAACAGGGAAGCGCCGGAAGCCGGGGAAATATTCGTGCAGCAGGATTTGCTGGCCACCCTCCACAAAATGGTGGAAACCGAGCGGGAGGCCCTGAAAAAGAAAAAGAGCCGAAAAGAGGCGATCATGGCGGCATACGACCGTTTTTACAAAGGCGACATTGCCCGTGAATTCGTGCGCGGCTGCCGCGAACAGGGTGGCCTTATCACGATGGAAGACCTCGCCCGCTGGAAGCCCGTCGAGGAAGAACCGCTGCACGTCCGTTACAAAGGCATCGACGTATACAAGCTCCAAGAATGGACACAGGGACCGATGCTGCTGCAAAGCCTCAACATCCTCGAAAACTTCGACCTGAAGGGCATGGGGTACAACTCCACGGAATATATCCACACCGTATACCAGGCGATGAGCCTCGCTTTCGCCGACCGCGACTTTTATTACGGCGATCCGTATTTCTCGAAAACACCGATCAAAGGTCTGCTGAGCAAGGAATACGCGAAACAGCGCGCCGCGCGGATCAATAAAACGAAAAACGATCCTTTCATTGCGCCCGGCGACCCCTACCCTTTTGAAGGCGGACAAAATCCTTTCCTGCCGCTGCTGCAGGAACGCAACAAATTATACAACGCGGCGCCGGCCGATCAACCGGGCAACGTGGTGCCCAAACACGATGTAACGTTCCATCGCGATGAAGCCGCCTACCACGATCGCCTCTGGCGCGGCACCACCAGTGTAGAAGCAGCGGACGCGGAAGGATGGGTGGTATCGATCACTCCCAGCGGCGGCTGGCTGCCCGCCTGCATTGCCGGCCGAACCGGCGTGGGCATGAGCCAGCGGGCGCAAAGCTTCGTGCTCGATTCGGTGCTCAATCCTTTCAACGTGATCGCGCCCGGCAAACGCCCGCGCGTGACCCTTACCCCTTCCCTCGCGCTGAAAGACGGCAGACCTTTTTTGTCGTTCGCCGTGCAGGGAGGCGATACGCAAGATCAGAACCTGTTGCAGTTTTTCCTGAACATGACGGAGTTCGGCATGACGGTGCAACAGGCCACGGAAGCCGCCAACATCAACAGCGAGCAACTGTGGCTCTCACTGGGCGGCGACAGCATCAAGGCGCGCGTTCCGCGGCCGGGGAGGTTGCTGCTGCATAGCGGCACGCCGGAAAAAACGCGGAAAGAACTGGAGGCGATGGGGTATATACTCGACTTCAAACCCAGAACCAGCGGGCCGATCAATGCGATCTATTTTGACCGTAAACACGGGAGTTTCTGGGGCGGAAGCAGTAACCACGGGGAAGACTACGGCATCGGATGGTAAAGGATTGACAATCCCGCCATTATTCCTTACACTTGTAAAAATCCACGTCATGAAAACACTGGCCCTTCTCTTCTGCATCGCCCACCAGGCGGATTCCCTGCCGGATGTGGTGGCCCCCGGCGCAACGCCGCAACTCGTATCGCGGCAATTCAGTTTTACCGAAGGCCCCGCGCCCGATAAAAAAGGGAACATCTACTTTACCGACCAGCCCAACAACCAGATCTGGAAGTACGATACCGACGGTCAATTAAGCCTCTTCCTGGAACCTGCGGGCCGCTCCAATGGCCTGTATGTGGACAAAAAGGGCAACATCATCGCCTGCGCGGATGAACACAACGAGCTGTGGCGCATTTCGCCGGATAAAAAAATCACCGTGCTGCTGAAGGATTTCGAAGGCAGGAAGATGAACGGGCCGAACGACCTGTGGATCGATGCCAAAGGCGGCATCTACTTCACCGACCCATATTACCAGCGCAAATACTGGACGCGCCAGCACGGAGAGCTCGACAGCCAGAAAGTGTATTACCTGCCGGCCGGCAAAAAGGCGGCCGTTCCCGTTGCGGGCAACATCGTGAAACCCAACGGCATCGTTGGCACACCAGACGGGAAACACCTCCTGGTGGTGGATATCGGCGATGGAAAAATTTACAAATACGACATCGGGAAAAACGGGCAGCTGCACAACCGCAGGCTGTTTGTGAACAAGGGCGGCGACGGCATCACGCTCGACGATAAAGGCAACCTTTACATCTGCGGCAACGGCGTTACGGTCATCAATCCCCAGGGCCAGCAGATCGGCCACATTCCCATTCCTGAAAAATGGACGGCCAATGCCTGCTTCGGCGGCAAAAACCGCGACCTGCTTTTTGTCACCGCTTCCACTACCGTGTACGTGGTCAGGATGGCGGTAAAGGGTGTGGAATAACGTTCTTCGCCAGGCAAACAATGCGTGATACGGCCCTATTTCGCCCTAATGTACACCTTGTGGTACTTATACAACGCCCCGATGATTTTACGCGGGCTTTTCCATTCAAAAATAAAGATGATGAACGTGGTGAAGCGCACGAGGCCTTTGGGCTTTTTGAGCGCTTCGGCGAGTTTTTTAATGGACGCGTCCCGTGCTGCCAAACAGGTCTGTTTGTCGGCGCCCTGCTTACCGCTCAGCTCCTGCGCGAAGCCCCAGGCGCCATCGCGGGCGTTGCTGATGCTGAACTGGATGAGGATCGACTGCCCGTTTTGCGCATGCAGGCCGAAGAGTGACAGCAGCGGGGAAATGCGGCTGATCTCATTGGTGACCTCGAAGGTGAGCGAGCCGATGATGTTGTTGATGGCGAGAAAATCGCGGTGCATGGTGCGCAGATCGTTGCTGCCCGCACATTCCACGGCCGCGATGCCGAGGTCGTAATTGATATGCGCGTTCATGCCGAGCAGCAGTTGCTGCAGCAGGATTACCGTTATTTTCCGGGTGCCTTCGAACGCCACCGCCCAGGGCCCCGACGGGCGCTGGCCGTGCTGCCACTGGTGCACGGCTTCGAGGTAGCGGTTGGCGAAAAACACGTCGAGGCGCTCCATGCGGGCACCGTCTTCGAACTCGCTTTTCAGGATGCCTTCCTTCACCCGCACGGTGACTTTGTGGTACAGCGAGGCGAAATAACCGATGCGGTCGTTGGTTTGGGAGGCCTGTTCGATGAGCCCGTTCAGCCGGTGGATCACGTCATCGATGGTGGATGCAGGGGTAAATACAGCAGTGTTCATATTTTGGGGTGGATGATGATTACACTTTCAGGAGCCGTTCCACCGCCGTTTCCAGCGTGGCTTCTTTCTTGGCAAAGCAGAACCGGACTACTTTATGGTCGTTCCCGTTCTGGTAAAATGCAGACACCGGCACCGTTGCCACCCCGGATTCTTTGGTGAGGCGCACGGCAAATGCGGCATCGACTTCCCCGCTGATGCGGTGGTACTGGTAGCACTGGAAATAGCTGCCGTAGCATATTAGTTCGCCAGCGCAATATGTACCGTATCGCCGGCCCTGATGCTGCCGTCTACCGTGCGGATGGTGACCATTTCGTTGAGCAGCATCACTTCTATCTCGAAGGCATTGCCGAGATACAACACCTTCTTCACCTTGCCCATGAGCGCATCCGGGGTGCTGCGCACGATGCGCAGGTCTTCCGGCCGCACGAACCGCATTCGGCCGCCAGAGCTGATCTGGTTGTACTTCCCGAAAAGGCCGGCCGCGTATTCGTTCACCGGGTGTTTGTACACCTGCACCGGTGTGCCCTTCTGCACGACGGCGCCGTCTTTCATCACAATGATCTCGCTGGCCCACGGCAGGATGTCCTGCGGGTCGTGCGACACCAACAGGCAGGTGATCCTGAGCCGCTCGCCCAGCTCGCGGATAACAGCCTTGAGAATGCTTTTATTGATCAGGTCGAGGTTGGAAAAAGGCTCGTCGAGCAACAGCAGCTTCGGCGCCGTTACCAGTAACCGCGCCAGGGCGATGCGTTGTTTCTCTCCACCGGAAATCTGGTCGTTCTTGCGACCCAACAAATGGTCTATCCTGCAAACTTTATACAGCGCCGCGGCATCCGCCGCCGGCAGTTTATTGGCGTAACGAAGCAGTTCTTCGATTTTATAGTTATTGCGGAGCTCGTAATGCTGGGAAAGATAGGCGATCGAAGGATGACCGGCAATGAGTTTATCGTTGGGACCTTTCACCTTCTGCTGCTCGAACAGCACTTCCCCGGCGTCCGGCTGCGTAAATCCTGCTATGATTCTCAGTAACGTGCTTTTGCCGGAGCCTGATTCGCCCACGATGGCTATATTCTGGAAACGATCCTGTTTAAAAGAGATGCCTTTCAATATTTGTTCTTTCCCCTCAAATTTCTGGATACCCGATACAGTTAATAGATGCATAATTTCAATAATACCTTTAAAACTAGCGATTTCCGCTTCTTTCAGCAATTATTATTCCTAAAAATGCCGTTCTCACATTAGTCTCAGGTAGTATATAAAGAAAGCCTCCTGTGTAGACAGGAGGCCGGCAGCGCGACAAGTGATATCCGAGGCCCGGTTGACTTTCCGGGCATTAGCGTTTGACTGGATGCATTATTCGAATGTGATTTTGCGGATGGCGCTGTTGTTAAAGTCGGCCACGTACATATTGCCGCGCGCGTCGAGGCAGATGTCCATGGGCGTGCGCCAGCGTGCGTCTTTGGCCGGGCCGTCCACCAGTCCGTACGGATTGTCTGACCGGGGATTGCCGCTGAGGGTGGTGACTACGCCGGCGGGCGTCATCACCCGCACGGTGTGGATCCTGTCTTCCACGAGATAAATATTTCCTTTCGCGTCGATGACCATCCCCCGCGGCCCTTCAAACTGAACGCCGGCGCCGGTGCCATCCTGGTAACCCATGGTGCTGCCGGCCACGGTGGAAACAATGCCGGCTGTGGAAATCCTGCGGATTTTCTGGTTGAAGTAATCCGACACGTAGATGTTCCCGTCGTTATCGACGGCCAGGCCGCGGGGCGAGTAGAATTTGGCGGAGAGGGCGGCGCCGTCCTGGTAGCCCCAGGTGCTGCCGGCCACCGTGCTGACCACCCCTGCGGTGTTGATCTTTCTTATTTTGTAGTTATTGTTTTCCGCCACGTACAGATTACCCTGTTTGTCGATGCAGACATGTTCAGGCGAAAAGAACTTCGCGTTCAGGCCCGGGCCGTCTTCATACCCTTCCACCACATTCCCCGCCACGCGGGTCACCACGCCGGCGGGAGTTACTTTCCGGACCATATGGTTACCCGCATCCGTGACGTACAGGTTCCCCTGCTGGTCGATGCACATGCCGCAAGGACGGCGGAACTTCGCCGCGGCGCCGGCGCCATCTGCAAAGCCGGCCGTGCTGCCGGCGAGCGTGGACACCATGCCGGCCGGTGTGATTTTCCGGATGAGGTCGTTATAGTGGTCAGCAACATAAATATTCCCCTGTGCATCTACCGCCACACCATTGGGCCCGCTGAATTTGGCGGTGGCGGCGGGACCGTCTTCGTAGCCCTTTACGCCGCCCGCCACGGTAGACACTGTGATGGTATAGGTATAATTAAATACGGGACCGGTGACGGTTTGCCCGCGCAGCGTAACGCTTACCGGGCCGGTACCCGCACCTTTGGGCACTTCCACCGTCAGTTGCGCGGCGGCCGCGGTAACCACCCTGGCGTTAACGCCGTTGAACTTTACCGTATGATCGGCCACCACGTTGGAAAAATTACCGCCCTGGATGGCGACGAGGGTGTTAAAGGCGCCATTGTCGGGCGTAATGGCGTTAATGACCGGCGCCGCGGGCAGTGGCGGTGGTGGATTGACGGCGCTGCCGCCTCCGCCGCCACAGCCCAGTATCATCAGCATGCCGATTCCGTTCAGAAAATTGTACAGCGTTTTCATACATCAAATGCTGTCACAAATTTCCGGTGCGGGGCGTTGCCGGTATAGTAAAAAAACGACATTCCGGAGACGTCAGAACGTCTCTTTGCGGAAAGTAGGCTTCCAGTTACTGCTGGGCTCGAAGTACTGCCAGAGGAGCGCGGAAACCGCCCTGATCATTTCAACGGCTTCGTTATCCGCTTCCCAGCGCTGGTCTTTGATATTTTTGGTACCCACATAAAAAGCGTAGTCGCCATGCGGGGCGTTGACCAGCACCACTTCCGATCGCGACTCGTTGACGGAGCCGGTTTTGGCGGCTGCCTGCACATATGGCGGGATTTGCGTCAACGCCTGTTCGTCGTAGTAGCCTTTGGTCATCAGCCGGTACATTCTTTCGCTGGCGGCCTGCGAAATGATTTCGCCGCGGCGGATGCGGATGAACAGGGTGGTCATTTCACGGGGCGTGGTTTGTCCCCAGCCGTAAATTTTCCGTATTTCTTCACGGCCGGCGGTGCGGGAGTTGACGCGCGTATCTTTAAACCCGTATTGCTCGAGCAGGCGGTTGATTGCTTCGCCGCCGCCCGCGAGTTGCTGGTTCCAGAGGGAAGTGGTGTTATCGCTGTAGGCCATCATCAACGCCGCCAGTACGCTTACTTCCGTGGCCGCGCTGTCTTTAAAGAACTGCATCAGGCCCGAGCCGCCGTATTTGGCGGAATCGCGGTAGACCATCGGCTGGTGATACCCCAGTTTCCCGGAATCGATCCTGGCGAACAGGCCCACGAGCAGCGGCACTTTCACGATGCTGGCCGTGGGAAAAATGGTATCTGTGTTCACAGCCGCCCAGGCGCCTGTTTTCAGATGCTGCACATAAATGCCGGCCCTTCCGTTGAACCGGCCGGCGATTTCTTCCAGTGCCCGCTGCAGCTTGCGGTCTGGTTTTCGTTGCTGGCCCGCAGCCAGTACAGGGAGGAGTAAAAACAATAAGCAAAGGTGGCGCATAAGATGGTGATATGCCTTTAAAATATAAAAAGAGGCGGACAAATTTCAGCATTGAATGCCATCTTCTCCTTACCGGTGGGTCTGGAGGTAGTCGCGCTTGTATTCCAGCGGCTTTTTAGCGGTAATGAACTTGAACTGGTGGTTGAAGTGGGAGATATTGTTGTACCCGCATTCATAGCCGATTTCCGCTACGGTCTTTTCATCTTCCACGAGCAGTTTGCAGGCATGGCCGATGCGCACTTCCATGAGGAACTGCACGTAAGTTTTGCGGGTGCGGTTTTTGAAGAAGCGGCAGAACGACGGGCGCGTCATATGGAGCAGGGCGGCCACGGTGTCGAGTGATATCTTCTCATGGTAATGCCGCATCGTGTATTCGAAAATGGTTTTGATGCGTTCCTCATCGGTAGCCGCAACGGGGCTCTGCATGAAGCCGGTGGAAGAGAGTGCCACACAATCGCGGCTGTCTGCGATTTCCTGGAGCATGACGAGCAGGTTGACCATTCTGCGGCCGGGGGTATCGTCCAGCATCTGTTCAATGAGCTTCCCCGCGCGTTCGCGGATGCTCCCTTCAAGCCGGAGGCCGTTGGCGGCGCGGGCAAAAAGGCTGCGAATGTCTTTGGATTCGGGCAGGCCGAGAAAATAGTCCCCCAGCATGTCCGGCAGAAACTTGACGCAGATTGTTTCACCTCCTTCCATGTGTTCCGCTTCGTGCCGGAAACAATGGGGCAGGTTGGTGCCTGTCATCACCACATCGCCCGTCTGGAAGTGGCCGATATGATCGCCTATGAGCCAGGTGCCGGCACTACGCCGGATGTACAGCAATTCTATTTCGGCGTGGTAATGCCAGTTGTTAATCATATTCACGCCCACGTCTTTCCGTACGGTAAAAGAAAGGTTTGGCGTGGCCGTCATTTGACGCAATACAGGTTTCATCGCAATGTTAATATAGCGCAATTTTTTGAAAGAAAAACACCGTTTAGGGGTATATAAATTGATAAGTTTGTAACAATTTCACGTCACTTGTCTGCCACTCAATCAAAAGGGGAATTATCATGAAAGCATTGATCTGCACTACACCAGGCCAGATGGCATACATCGACATACCGGCACCCGAAATGGAAAAAGGGCGTACCATCATCCGCATCCGGCGCACCGGCATCTGCGGCACCGATTTTCATGCTTACCAGGGCACACAGCCCTATTTCAACTATCCGCGCATTCTCGGCCATGAGCTGGCGGGCGAAATTGTGGACAGCGACGGAGGAGATGGATTTGCGCCCGGCGACCAGGTTACCTTCATCCCCTACTATCATTGCGGGGAATGTAACGCCTGCCTGCGCGGCAAAACCAACTGCTGCGTGAAGATGCAGGTGTGCGGCGTGCATGTAGACGGCGGCATGCGGGAATACCTTTCCGTGCCTACTGCCGCGCTGGTGAAACATGCCGGCCTCAGCCTCGACGAACTGGCCCTGACGGAGCCGCTCGCTATTGGCGCCCACGGTATTCGCCGTGCGGGCGTGGAGCCCGGGGAATCGGTGCTGATCGTAGGGGCCGGGCCCATCGGGCTTGGATTGATGGAATTCGCGAAAATAGCGGGCGCGCAGGTAACGCTTACCGACCGCAATCCGGAGCGCCTTGCGTTCGGCGAGAAAGCAGGCGTGCAGGTAACGGAACACCCCGGCGATATTACAGCCGACGTGGTGATTGACGCTACCGGCAACCTCGCCGCGCTCAACAGCTCGCTGCAATATCTGGCCCACGGAGGCCGTTATGTGCTCGTGGGTTTGCAGAAAGAGGCGCTCACCATCGCCCATCCCGAGCTGCACAAACGGGAAGGCGCCATCATGAGCAGCCGCAACGCCACGCGGCAGGATTTTGAGCTGGTAACGCAAAGCATCAGCAGCAAACGCGTAACACCTGCGGATTATATCACGCACCGCGTGCAATTCGGCGACCTGAAAGCGCTGATGGAAAACTACCCGGAAAAAAGCATCAAGGTGATGGTGGAGTATTGATGACTGCAACATCCCCATGAAAACCCTGCGCATGAAAAAACACCTGACCTTATCCATGCTGGGTGCAAAAGACTGGCCCGCGCTGCTGCTGTGGTTCGGATTGTCTGCCATGGTGGCGGCTAAAGAACTGCTTGTTCACAACATGAACAACTACATCATCTTCAAGCACGTGTTCCTGCATGTACGCGATCAGCAGCCGCTTTATATCCCCTACCCCGAGTACTTCGACGTGAACATGTACGGCCCGCTGTTCAGCCTCATCATTGCCCCGTTCGCCCTCTTGCCCGATGCCGTGGGCGCCATGCTCTGGGTGCTGGCGAATGCCGCGTTCCTCTATGCCGCCATCCGGCAACTGCCGCTGAACCGTATTCAGCAGAACCTCATCCTGATTTTTTCGAGCCACGAGCTGATGGCGGCGAGCAGCTACTTCCAGTTCAACCCGGCCATTGCGGCCTGCCTGATACTGAGCTTTACCTGTATCCTGAAAGGGAAAGATTTTTGGGCCGCCTTTTTTATCATGGCCGGCACGTTCACCAAACTTTACGGCATAGCGGGACTTGCATTCTTCTTTTTCAGCCGCCACCGCCTCCGGCTCACCGGCAGCCTGGCGCTGTGGGCGGCCGTGATGTTTGTGCTCCCCCTGGCGCTCGCGCCCATGCCTTACCTGTTGCGCAGCTACCACGAGTGGATGACCGCGATCGTTGAAAAGAACGATAAGAACTACCGGTTCAACGAGGGCATCGTGCTGCAGAATATTTCCGCGATGGGTTTCATACAGCGGGTGTTCCGGCTGCCGTCGCTGAATAACTGGTGGGTATTGGGGCCGGGCCTGCTGCTGTTCTTTTCTCAGTATAGCCGTCTCCGTTGGAAAGCACATCCCGGCTATCGCTTGTACCTGCTGGCCTCCACCCTGCTGTTCACCGTACTTTTCAGCACCAGCTCCGAATCGCCCACCTACATCATCGCTTTCCCGGCGGTGTGCATCTGGTATGTGCTGCAGCCGGCCACCAAATGGAACAACGCCCTGTTCATCTTCATTCTTATCGGCACCAGTTTCTCGCATTCGGATTTGGTGACGCCCTGGGTCAAAAAGAACATCGTGATCCCTTATGCGTTCAAAGCCTTTCCCTGCCTGCTGCTCTGGATGATACTGGTGTACCAGGTACTGCGCGGGCAATTCCTGCGCCTACGCCCGGCATGACGGTATTTTCGCTGGTCTTGGGCGAATCATGAAAGTCGAAAAATTCTTTCCGTATCACCCGATCTGCTTCCAGAAGATGATGGTGCCGGTGAGGCCGCCGTGCGGTTTGAGCGCAAAGCCCGGAATTTCGCCGGCAGTATGAAATCCCAGTCCTTCGTACAACCGCGCGGCCCCGCCATCTGTAGCAGTATCGAGCGTAAGCAGGGTGCGGCCATGTTTTATCGCCAGTTGCTCCGCCGCCACCATCAGTGCACGGGCAATGCCTTTGCCCCGGTATCGAACACGGGTCATCAGTTTTGCGATTTCGGCGCGGTGAGGCTGGTTGGGCGGGCATTGCAACAGCAAGGTGACAGTACCTGCGAGCACTGCCCCATCATAGATGCCGAGTATGACACGTTCGCCGCGCGCCGCGGCATCGAGCGAATGTTCCCAGAACGCCGCTGCGTCGGCTACCGGCAATGGGTGCATGAAACTGACGGAACCGCCGTTGGCGACGGTTTCGATGATCAGGTCGGCCAGGTCGCTGACGGTTTGCGTCGACTTTTCGAGCGGTACGATGTTAAACGGAAATGCCATAAGCGAAGTTAGCGATGTTTACCGGCATGCTCCCTACGCCACCAAAACGCAACATCATTCATTTACAAGAAAGTGCGCGATGCGGCAGGCGGTGCCGGTAGCTCCAGGATTGCGCTCCGTCAATAATTCCACCTGCAGGCGGTGTTTACCGGGAGGCAGCTCATCGTTGAGCATGAGGTACCAGGGCAGATGGAGATGTTTGCTCCATTGGGTATACAGGCTCATCGTGCGGGCAGGCCCGTCGTCGATGCGGTACCGGATGGCGCCTGCATCGGGGCCGGCCAGCACGGCCAGGCCAATGCCGCGGCCTTTAAACGTCAGCTCAAACGTGGAGCCGGGTTGCTGCCCTTCCAGTATGGGTATGTTTACAAAACCTTCGCGGGTACCAGCCCGGTCTGCAGGTTGCCAGCCGTTAACCACCCTGAACCCTTTCAATTGCACGGCTTCCTGCACGCCATGGTAGCGCCCGTGATCGTATGCAAACCGGTTAATGAGCGTGGGCAAATTCTTAGGAACATGCGCCGTGGCCAGCTGTTCCTGCAGCAGCGTTTTTATGGTCCGGAAGTAAATTTCCTGGCCGAACGGCGAAGGATGCAGGTCTTTAAAATCGTACGCCCACGTGAATTCACCGGCTTTGATACGGTCGTACACTTCGCGGGCCAGGTTGATGAAGGATGCGCCGTAATGTTTGGCGAGTTTTCTATGTACGGCCACTTCCACCGGTTCTTTACCCGCGCCGTAATCCGCATTTTTATCGGGATCGGAAAACGCCATCACAACGGCCGCCGCGGCCGGGTTCTGGCGGTACAGCTGCCGGAGGATACCTTCCAGCGCGCGAACCTGGGCTGTTTCGGAAAAGCCGTTGGCGCGGTCGTTCACGGCCGCTTCCACGAATAACAGGTCGGGCGTGCCTTTGGCCAGCACGTCGCGGCTAAAGCGGAAGGCGTGCGGTGTGCTGCCCAGCGATGGAATGCCGGCGGCGATGAATGTAAATTTTGTATCCGGGAATGACTCTTCGAGGTATTGCGACACTTTATTGCGCCAGCCTTTATTGTATGTAATAGAACCGCCCAGGAACGCTACGGTGCCGGTTTTCGCCTGCCTGAATTTTTGAAATGCGCGGGTTAGTGAGGCGCTGCTTTCGATGTATGCGGCACTGGCGAGCGGCCGGTTCACGGGCACGCTGTGCCGCTCGATAAAATCCGCGAGCTGTGCGGGTTGCTCAATGTAAAAGTGATGACCTGCCAGGTTCTGCTCGCCTCTCGTCATGGGAATAACAGTAGCCGGTCCGCCGAGGCGGGTATATTCCTGTACGAGTGGAAAAGTATTTTCTTCCACCGGCACAATGGAGTCGCGCAGGCCCACCACGTGCAACACTGGCACTTTAAAGGCCGCCAGTCCCGCCAGGTCTTTCAACGGAATGTCCGTATAACCGGCGGCGGTAGCTTCGCTTTGTCCCGACAACTGCAGCCATTGCGCCCATTGTTCGGGCGCTCCCTTGCCGCGGCCTTTGCCGCCCGGCCAGCTCCGGGGATCGCAAACGGGCGCTTCCGCATAAATACAGGCTACTTTTCCGGGGTTGCGCTTCGCCCAGCCGTACACATACAGCCCTCCGCGGCTAACGCCTTCCAGCGCCACTTTAGGGGCCATTTTCCGGGTGCTTGTCATGTGGTCGTAAAAGGCATCCCACACCTGCATTGCCTGCGGAAGCCCAAAAAGGTTATTGGTATTGACGTATGCAATATGGAAACCCCGTGTCAGCAATATGCTGTCCATCTCCGTATGCCAGTCGGGGAAATGCGCGCGCCATACCCAGGGATTGCCCGGCAGCGGCTGGCCCGGCAGCACAAAAAAAGCGTCGCGGCAGGCAAACCGGAATTTTACTTTTTTAAACCCTTTCCAGTCAACGGTCGTTTCGCTGCTTTGGGCCGATGTAGCGTGCATCAGGAGGAGCATGAAGCAGGCAGACAATACGCGGAATTTCATCTGTATCATTACTTTGAACAGACAGTAAAATACTCAGATTTCCGTGATATTTCAGAAAGGGTAATATCACATCAGCCCTTGTTAAAATATCGCAAAACCGGGCCGGTCAGGAAATTCCACTGATGGTTCAACCTTGGATGCACCATACTGCACGCTGTTTACCGTGCCGCATGTTACAATGTTCCTGCATATACTTTGGTTGCATACAATTCCGCGATGATTCACCCTTGTATGCACCATGTGGCACGCTGTGTACAGTGCCGCATGTTACAAGGTTCCTGCATATACTTTGGTTGCATACAATTCCGCGATGATTCACCCTTGCATGCACCGTGTGGCACGCTGTGTACAGTGCCGCATGTTACAAGGTTCCTGCATATACTTTGGT
>CBFGZV010000059.1:0-21699 GCA_965653365.1 uncultured Chitinophaga sp.
CCCTGCTAAACGAAATGATCTCCTTTACTTGCGGTGAAAAATTCTGATCCATTGTAGTTGATTTTGTTAAACCCTTACGGGGGCTTGCTTATACAATATTACCAAATAAATTTGGATTTAGTTTTTATCCTTGTACATAAAAAGTTAAGATTTACTTTTGCGCTGAAAGGCCTTGTTGGGTAAATATACTTACGAGAAGAATGGATGTTTTGTTTGGGTATTGCTTCCGGCAAGGATAATTATCGGACTGGTTCCTTTTTCGATTGTCCTTTTTTTTAAATGTTAAAATAACAACATCCGGCGATATGCAATTCAAAATTGATACCAAAGAAAAAATAGTGGTTTTACGGCTGGAAGAGCCCGCGCTGGATGCTAAAATGTCAGCAGCATTCCTCCGCGAAGCCGGCAGCGTGCCGGGACTGGAAGACAAGAATCTTATACTGGACCTGGGTTCCCTCCAGTCTGCCGCCCCGGAAGCGCTGGAAGCCATTTTTACAGTATACCACCGCCAGTACGAGCGCGGCCTGTCTGCCGCCGTTGCTCACCTTAACAGCGATTTAACAGTTCAGCTGTCCGAACGCTACCCGGACATGCTCAACATCGTGCCGACCATGTCTGAAGCCATCGACATGGTAATGATGGAAGACCTGGAGCGTGAATTGAACCTGGACGAGGAATAATCATTATTTTTAGGCACTTATGTTCGCTGTAACGATATTAGGCAATAACTCGGCCATCCCCACGCCGGACCGGCATCCTACCGCACAGGTGATCTCCTATAACGATCAGCTGATGCTGGTGGACTGCGGCGAGGGCACACAAATGCAGCTGACGAAATACAAGGTGCGGCGCAGCAAAATCCGCCATATCCTCATCAGCCACCTGCACGGCGATCATTACTTCGGCCTCATTGGCCTCATCAACAGCATGAGTTTGCTGGGCCGCACCGAGCCCCTCTCCCTTTACGCGCCGCCCGAACTGGAAGAAATTCTGCGCCTGCAGCTGCTGTGCGCAGCCACCACCCTGAAGTTCAACCTCTCCTTCCACGCGTTGCTGCCCGATAAAACAGGCGTGCTGTTCCGCGAAAAAGACATGGAGGTGAGCTACTTTCCCACCAAGCACCGCATTCCCTGCTACGGCTTCTCCTTTTCCGCGCAGCGCCGCAAGCGCCGCGTCATACCGGAACAGGCACGGGCATACGATATTCCCGCCGCTTATTATTCGCGCCTCCAGGAGGGGGCCGACTACGAACAGAAAAACGGCAAAACGGTGAAAAACGACTGGGTCACCCTGCCGCCGCCGCCCGGCAAACGGTACGTGTATTGCGCAGATAGCATCTACGACGAAGACCTGCTGCCACACGTTGCGGAAGCGGACCTGGTGTACCATGAGGCCACTTACCTGCATGCCCTCGTGCAGCGGGCGCAGGACCGGTTTCACAGCACCGCCGTGCAGGCTGCCACGCTGGCACAGAAAGCGGCCGCCAAACGCCTGCTGATCGGGCACTTCTCGTCCAAGTACACCGAGCTCCAGCCCTTCCTCGACGAGAGCATCCCCGTATTCCCCCACACCGAACTGGCCCTCGAAGGCACTACCTATCTCATCTAGCAAAAAAATGGGGAGCATTGTTGCATAATGCATTAATCACAATTATATTTACGCATTAAAACAATAATCCCTATAACCATGAAACACGCAGTATTGCCTGCCCTGTTATGGCTATGCCTGTGCATGCACGCCAACGCCCAAAGCATTCCCGCCGATTCGGTCGCCACCGATACAACGGAGGCCCCCGGCCGTAAAGAGCGGCTCCGCAACCAGCCTTACTACCAGAACATCATTAAAACGAACCTCTCTGCGATCGCCCTCGGCAACTACGGCATCACGTACGAGCGCCTCATTGCCCGGAAGATCTCGGCATCCCTGGGGTACCGCTTCATGCCCAAAACCTTCCTGACCGGCACGCCGCTCACCGAAAAGGTGATGGACTATTTCAAGGAAGGCGACGGCGACATCACCCAGCAGCTGAGCAAGCTGCAGATGAGCGGCAGCGCCGTTACGGCGGAAATCCGCTTCTACACCGGCCGCCGCCCGGGCGCCAAAGGGTTCTATGCGGGCGTGTATGGCCGCTATGCCGGATTTAAATACGATTATCCCTACGATTTCGAGCGGCCGGACGGCACTATGGTGCTGGTGCCCATGAAAGGCAAAAGCAGCGGCTTCGGTGGTGGTGTCATCCTGGGCGGACAATTCAACATCGTTCCCCGGGTAATCGTAGACCTGTTTATCATCGGCGCCCATTACGGGGGCATGTCCGGCAAGGTAGACGCGCCTACTGACCTCAGTATGCTCAGCGAGCAGGAGCGCGCCGACCTGAAAAGCGAGGTGGAATCGCTCATCGAGATCGGCGGGAAAAAGAACATTACGGCCGATGTGCGCAACGACGGCCTGTTTGCGGATGTAAAAATGCCCTTCGTGGGCGTCAGGGGCCTGGGCCTCACCGTTGGCGTGGCGTTTTAGGCAAGCACGCTTCGCCGATGAGCCCCTTGGGCACGATGTTTACACATAAAAGCTGACTTTGATGTCAACCTATTTTAGGACGAATCATACCTATAAAAAAGGCCGCATCCGATGGATGCGGCCTTATAATAAGGTGGTATGTCGTTTTTAGTATTGCTTCAGGTAGGCGTCGATTTTAGCCTGTAAAGGGGCTGTAACGGGCACTACCGGCAGGCGGAAGGTGTTATCGACGATGCCGGCGTGGTGCAAAAACGCCTTGATACCGGCCGGGTTGTTCTCGGCGAACATCAGGTCGAAGCCCTCGAGCATTTTGTAATGCAGGCGGCGGGCTTCTTCGAAGTTACCTTCCAGGGAAGCTTTCACCATGGCGGAGAAGTCTTTCGCAAAGTAGTTGGCGGCAACGGAAATTACCCCGTCCATGCCGCAGGCGAGCTGGGGCATGGCCACGGCATCGTCTCCGCTGATCACGAGGAAATCCTTCGGCTTGTCGCGGATGATCTGCATGCACTGCACCATGTCGCCGGAAGCTTCTTTCATGGCCACGATATTTTCCACTTCGTGCGCCAGGCGCAGGGTGGTTTCGGCGGTCATGTTACGGCCGGTGCGGGACGGTACATTATAGAGGATCACCGGTTTGGGCGAAGCGGCGGCAATTGCTTTATAGTGCTGGAAGATGCCTTCCTGGGTAGGTTTGCTGTAATAGGGCGCCACGCTGAGAATGGCGGCAGCCTCGTCGAGCGGGCAACTTTCGAGTCGCTTCACAACGTCGCTGGTATTGTAATCGCCAATACCTACTACCACCGGTACCCGTTTATTCACCTTCTCGAACGTAAATTTTATCAGGTCCAGCTTTTCTTCGGAAGACAGGGTGGGCGTTTCGCCGGTGGTGCCCAGGGTCACCACGTAATTTACACCGCCTCCGATCACGTGATTGATCAGCCTTTCGAGGCCTGTCCAATCTATCGCTCCTTGTGTAGTAAAGGGCGTTACCAGCGCTACGCCGGTTCCCCTCAGTTGTTGCTGTAGCATATCGAACTTTGTCAAAATAGCCTTATAGGCCCGGAAAAAAATGCAAATATTGAAATTTGGATTGGTTCCCGCAATAGAAATATCCTAACGTTCCTCAAAAAATCCCATATTCGAAAACTTCTCAATACGTTGCGTGATGCGGGTTTCCGGATCGATCTGCTTTAATTCGGCGAGGGTGGTTTTGAGTCTGGCTCTCAGGATGTCTGCCATTTCTTCATGATTGGAATGCGCGCCGCCGACGGGCTCTTTGATCACCCCGTCTACCAGGCCGAACTGGCTCATGTAGCCGGAAGTGAGTTTCAGCTCTTCGGCTGCTTTTTCCTTGAAGTTCCAGCTGCGCCAGAGGATGGTGGAGCAGTTTTCGGGAGAGATCACCGTGTACCAGCTGTTTTCGAGCATGAAGATGCGGTCGCCGATGCCAATGCCCAGTGCTCCGCCGGAAGCGCCTTCACCGATGATCACGCAGATCACGGGTACTTTCAGTTTCACCATTTCGAAGAGGTTACGTGCAATGGCTTCGCCCTGCCCGCGTTCCTCCGCTTCCAGGCCGGGATACGCACCCGGCGTATCGATGAGGGTAATGATCGGCTTGTTGAAGCGTTCCGCCAGTTTCATCAGGCGGAGGGCCTTGCGGTACCCTTCGGGATTGGCCATACCGAAGTTGCGGATCTGGCGCATCTTCGTGTTTACGCCTTTCTGCTGGCCGATGAACATCACCGTTTCGCCGTCGAGGTCGGCAAAGCCGCCTACCATGGCCTTATCGTCCTTCACATTCCGGTCGCCATGCAGCTCCACGAAATTGGTGGTCATCCTTTCGATGTATTCCAGCGTGTACGGCCGATCGGGATGCCGGCTGAGCTGTACTTTCTGCCAGCTGGTAAGATTGTTATAGATCTGTTGCTTGGTGTCGTTTATTTTCTGTTCGTACTCATTTACGGTAGCGGAAACATCCACACCGGATTTGTCACCGTTCTCTTTCAGCTTCGTCAGTTGTTCGTACAGATCAGCAATTGGTTTTTCAAAATCCAGAAATTGCATACACAGTTTTAAAAAGTTAAAGTACTTGCACCAGGAGATTGTCTGCTTTCAACGGCCTGATGGATGCTGCGCGGGCTCTTTCGTTCCCGCACAATGTTTCATAAAGATAGTAAACCCTGCCATCCGGCCCAAAGACCCGCCATGGTACAGGGATTTTCGCATAAAACGATCAACCCGGGCGCTCCCGGGGTGCCTGCAAATGTAGTATATCAGGGTATATTATCAAAGATTTTTCACCAGCGCCTCCGCCCAGCGGCGGTATACGGCGGCGGAGGGATGCAACCCGTCTTCCACCACATTTTCCGCCAAACCGCCGGTGCGCCGGTATTCTTCCGTGATGTCGATGTAATGGAAACCTTTCCTTGCACTGACGTTGCGGTTGATATGATTGTGCCGGTCTATCGCGGCATGCGTATCGCGGCCGGCGCCGTACGGCGTCACGCCCCAGTCGGGGATGCTCAGCACCGTCACACGCGCTGCAAGGCCCTGTGTCAGCAGCAGCGCCTGCTCAGCCAGCCATTCGAAGCTGCGTTCATATTCACCTTCATCCAGGCCCCGATACTGGTCGTTCACACCAATGAGCAGGCTAACATAATCGTACGATGGCTGCAGGCGGATTGCCCGCAAATGTGCCATCAGCTCGTGGCTCGTCCATCCCGTGCGCGCCACTACTTCCGGCGCATGGAATGCCCGCCCGCCGGACCTCAGCAGTTGCAGGGCCTGGTAAGGATAACTGTCGTGCAGCGGCACGCCTTCCCCGATCGTATAGGAATCGCCGAGCGCCAGCCAGGTTTGTGGTTTCATATAAGCAGATTTGGATGATCGATGTTGTGGCGTCATACGTTAAAGTTCCGCAGCACCTCATACAGCCGGAACACATCGGTGAAGGAACAGTACATGGGCGCGGGCGCCAGCCGTATCACGCCTGGCTCACGGTAATCGCAGATGATGCCCTGCTCCATCATCTGCGTATGAATGGCCTTGCCGTTTTCCGGGAAATAGAGTGACAGCTGCGCGCCGCGCTGCTGCGGATCTTCAGGCGTGATGATCTCACAGGGCAACGGCAGTTGCCGCAACAGGTATTCGAGGTAGCCGGTAAGCGCGATGCTCTTGGCCCGCAGCCGTGGCATGCCTGCCTCGTTCAGCATTTCCAGCGACGCTTTCAGCGCGGCCATGTTGAACACCTGCGCCGTGCTGATCTGCCAGCCGGCCGCGCCGTTGCGCGGCACGAAACCTTTTTCCATGTTGAATCGCGTCTTCTCATCGTTCCCCCACCAGCCGCCAAGCCGCGGGAAAGCGGGGTCGTTGCCGAAGCGGCTGTGCACGTATAATCCGCCGGCCGCACCAGGCCCGCCATTCAGATATTTGTATGAGCACCATACGGCAAAGTCCACCTCCCAGTTATGCAGCTCCAACGGAATATTACCGGCCACATGTGCAAGGTCCCAGCCCGCATATGCGCCCGCTGCATGCGCGGCCGCCGTGATGGCGGGCATATCGTAGAACTGCCCGGTGTAATAGTTGATGCCGCCCATCAATACGAGCGCGAGTGCCGGCCCCTGCTCGCGGATGACGGCCAGGATGTCGTCCGTGCGCAACAGTTTTTCGCCGCTGCGCGGATGAATTTCCACGATCGCCTCTTCGGGCCGCAAGCCATGCAGTTTCACCAGCGTTTCAACGGCATATTGATCCGACGGGAAGGCGCCGGCTTCCATGATGATTTTGAACCGCTCTTTCCCGGGCCGGTAGAAACTTTGCAGCATGAGGTGCAGGTTCACGGTGAGGGTGTTCATCACAGTGACTTCTTCTTCGCCGCAGCCCATCATGGCGGCAAGGGCGGCGCTGAAATTATACTGGTAATACAACCACGGGTGTTTCGCCCTGAAGTAACCTTCCACCGCCATGTTACGCCAGTCTTCCAGCTCCTGCCGGATGGCCGCTTCCACGGTTCTGGCCTGCAGGCCAAGGGAGTTGCCGCAGAAATAGATGCTATTCTGCCCGTTGTGCTGCGGGAAATGGAACTGTTCCTTGAACGGGGCCAGCGGGTCGGCTGCATCCATGCCGCGGGCATAGGCGGCCGTGGCTTCGTAAGTTGGTTTCATGAACAGCAATTTAAGGAAAGCCGGTGGAATGGAAACGCGCCCTTGTTAAAATGGCTTGCCGCGAAGCGTTCAACTGAGCGTGTGAAGATGTAGCAACCGCACCGACGCACTCGGCAAAAAAAAGCTGCCCCGGAAACGGGCTGCATCTCCAACCTGAGGGTAACATCAAAACGAATAATGCGGGTTTTGCGTCAGCTTTTTATTCCGCTCCCAGGCTGCGCGCGGAATGGGCAGCAGGATAGGGTTGGCGGGAATGAAGGCTCATTTACCACACCTGTGCAGGGCGGGATGGCGTCAGGTATTTCCTTCCGCTTCGGGAGATTGCATGGACGCAAGCGGTTAAGCCACTACTGCGGCATTTTTATTGTATTTGTTCCGGTATTCGACGGGCGACAGGCCGGTGATGGTTTTAAACGACGCCCTGAACGCTTTCTGGTCGGTATACCCCACTTCATACATCACTTCCGAAATATTCTTGGCGCTAACTTCCAGCTGTTTTTTGGCGGCTTCGATTTTCACCCGCTGAATGTATTCCGAAACGGTGTTGCTGGTTGCCTTCTTGAACCGCCTTTCGAGGCTTCTGCGGCTGAGGGCCAGCAGGCCGGATAGTTGCTCCACTGATATTTTATCCTGGAAGTTGAGCTCGATAAATTCCTGCGCTTTTTTGATGCCTTCATCCTCGTGGCCTTTCTGCCCCTGGAAGATGATGAACGGCGACTGGCTGGCGCGGTCGAAATCCACCTGGAAGAATTTGGCGCAGAACACGGCGGCTTCGCGGCCCGCGTATTTTTCCACGATGTAGATGATGAGGTTCATAAACGAGAGGCCGCCGCCGCTGGAGTAGATGCCGAACTCGTCGGTGATGATTTTATCTTCCACGAGGTTCACGTCGGGGAACATTCTCCTGAAGTTGTTGGCGCCCATCCAGTGGGTGGCGCACTTTTTCCCGATCAGCAGGCCGGTAGACGCGAGGAGGAACGCGCCAACGCACAGGCTCGCCACTTCCGCGCCGGCTTTATACTGCCGGATGATCCACGCCTGGAAGCCCTGGTTGGCCTCCAGGTACCGTTCCATATCGTCTTCCAGCGCGGGCACCACCACCAGGTCCGTTTCGGCAACGGCTTCCAGCGGTGTTGTCTGTACCGTATACAGGCCGCCGTTGAGCGTCACGGAAGTGCCGAGGCCCAGCAGCGCTACCTTGAACATCGCGGGTTTCCCCTGCCGTTCGAGGAATTTGTTCACTTCGGTGAATACGAAACGGGGGCATTCGATGCTGGCGAGGGAACCGCCTTCGGGGACAAGAACGGAGATGTGTTTCATCATACTAAAGTACCCCTTATTGCCGTCGCATCCAACCCCTGAAAATGACGTATTTGCCCCGCCGGCCAGCTATTTCCGGGAAAATATTCTGAATATTATGTAAAATTACCGGCGACAAATTACACACGTTATGAAATCCAGCTTATTCACCCTCCCGGCGCTCCTTCTCGGCATCGGGTGTTTCATTTATCTTAAACCCGCGCCAGCCGGCTGGCAGAGCAGGTTCGTGCAGCAAGACAAAGCGGGCGGCATCCGGTATATCCCCGATGCGCAGGGCAATACCATTCCCGATTTCAGCCGGGTGGGCTATTATTACGGCGACCGGCCGCTGCCGCAGGTGGCGGTGGTAAAAACCATTTCGCCTACCGGCACGGGGAACGACCAGGAGATGATCCAGGCGGCGATTGACGAAGTGCAGCAGAGAACGCCCGACCAAAACGGGTTCCGCGGCGCGCTTTTGCTGAAGAGCGGCCGGTACACGATTCCCGACCGGATCCGTATTACGGCCGGCGGCGTGGTGCTGCGCGGCGAAGCGGGCACCGTGCTCGTGGCCGCTTCCAAAAAGCAGGTGTCGCTCATCGATATTTATGGCGAAGGTCAGATCACGGAAACACCCGGTAGCCGCGTGCAAATCACGGACGGTTATGTGCCTGCCGGCGCGGTAACGTTCAACGTCAGCAATGCCGCGAAGTTCAAGCCCGGCGATGCCGTCATCCTTTTCAGGCCCGGCACGCAGCAATGGATCACCGATATCAAAATGGACCAGATCGAAAGCCGCGAAGGCACCCGCCAGTGGCAGCCGAAAGAATACGACCTGCAGTTTGAGCGCACGGTGGTGGCCGTGGAAGGCAACCGGGTAACGGTAGACAATCCCGTAGTGATGCCGATGGAAACGAAATATGGCGGCGGCGAACTGTACAAATATACTTTCGGCGGGCGCATCCGGCAGGTGGGCGTGGAAAACCTCACCTGCGAATCCACGTTCGATTCGGACACGGCTGAAAACCATGCCTGGGATGCCGTGGCGTTCGACAAGACGGAGCACGGCTGGGTGAAAGGCGTTACGGCCAAATACTTCGGTTACAGCTGCGTGAACCTCAAGCGGCATGCACGCAATATCACCGTTATCCAAAGCAACTGCTTCGAGCATAAATCCATCATCACCGGCAGCCGCCGCTATTCGTTCAATAACTCGGGGCAGCTGAACCTTTTCATGGACTGCCACGCTACCGACGGCCGCCACGATTATGTGACCGGGGCCATTACCTGCGGCCCGAACGTGTTCGTGAACTGCACCGCCAAACGCACGCATGCAGACATCGGGCCGCATCACCGTTGGGCCAGCGGCACGCTGTACGATAATATCGTTACAGACGGCGAACTCAACATCCAGGACCGCGGCAACTGGGGCAGCGGCCACGGCTGGGCCGGTGTTACGCAGGTGGTCTGGAACTGCACCGTCAAAAAAGCCGCCGTACAAACGCCCTGGGCCTCCGGTAAAAACTACTGCATCGGCCTGCAGGGCGAAAAAGTAACCGGCCGCCTGAAAGGCAGGCCCGACGCGGAATGGGAAGGTCAAAACCAGCCCGGTCTCGAGCCTTCGTCGTTGTACCACGCGCAACTGAAAGCACGGAAGGCTGGCGCCGGGGGAAAAACAAAACGCTGACAGCTTTTTAAACATAAGCCGGCGGCGGAACCGCCGGCATCAAAACGAACAGTATGCAAACTCCTTCGATCGTATGTTTCGGTGAACTGCTCTGGGACGTATTGCCCTCCGGCGCTTTGCCCGGCGGGGCGCCGATGAACGTTGCGTATCACCTCAAACAGCTGGGCATGCAGCCGTCGCTGATCACCCGCGTGGGCGCCGACGAGCGCGGACAGGAACTGATCCGCATCGTGGCGCAGCACGGTATCGACACCGCGGGCATTCAGACAGACGGGCACACACCTACCGGCATTGTACTCGCGCAGCCCGGCGCCGATCATGAGATGCATTACGACATCGTGATTCCCTCCGCCTGGGATCACATTGCCTACAGCGAAGCGCTTGCACAGCAGGTGCGGCAGGCCGGCTATTTTATTTTCGGCAGCCTCGCCGCGCGCCACCCCGATTCGCAGGCCACCCTCTTCCGCCTGCTCGACACGCCGGCAGTGAAGGTGCTCGACATCAACCTGCGACCGCCGCACTACACCCAAGCCACCCTGGAAGCCCTGCTGCAAAAAGCCGACATCCTGAAGCTGAACCTTGCAGAACTGGAACTGGTGGGCAGCTGGTATGGCAATGCCGCCACGCTGGCGGATAAAATCGCGCTGCTGCGGCAACAGTTCGGCTTGTCCACGGTCATCGTCACCATGGGCGGCGACGGTGCGGCGGTGTACAGCAACAATACCCTGTACGAACACCCTGGCTATACAGTGCAGGTGGCGGATACCGTGGGCAGCGGCGACGCATTCCTCGCCGCATATCTGTCGGGCATGCTGCAACAATCCCCCCCGGCCGAAACGCTGGCCTTCGCCGCTGCGCTTGGTGCGCTGGTAGCCTCTAAAACAGGCGCATGGCCGGCCTACGGCAGAGACGACATCAGCCGCATCCGGCAATAAAAAAAGGCTGCCTTCGAATGAAGGCAGCCTGCGTTGTATGTGCAATGTTCTCTTTTGCTCAAGGCATCCAATAAACTTTCTGCAACACCTGTTGCGCCGGCGTGGCGCCGTTGGTTGCTTTCTGCCAGTTGTCGTGGTTGTTGATCGTCTCGTCGTCGGGGTACGGCAACTTGTTCACCACGCTGGGCGTATAATTCGGGTCTTTCGGCGTAAGGCCCGTTCTCCGTACGATGGCCCAGGCTTCCCAGGGCTGGAACATGGTGGCCAGCCAGGCCTGTGTCGCGATCTTGCGAAGTGCGTCGGCATCGTTCGCGCCGTTATACAACACTTTCGGATTGGCAAGGAAAGCGGTCATTTCCAGGGCGGTAGGCGGCGTAGGCTTGGTTGTCCAGAACCCGGAGTTTTTCGCATACCCGTACCAGAAATCCACGGAAGCGCGCAGCCCCGCTTCATATTCAGCTTTCGCCTTTACGATATCCTTCGCTACGCCTATCCCCCGTTGATAAATTTCCGCTTTCAACAAGTGCACGTCGGCTTCCGTGATAATGAGGATAGGATAGTACACTCTGTCGGCGGCCATGAAGAAATTCACACAGGCAAACTTATTAGCTGGATCCGCACCGATAGCCCTGCGCGTGGTCATCCCCCCTTCATACGGCCGGCCGCCTTCGGGCTGCGAGCCGTCCTGCGGCTGGGGTACCCATTTGTCGGCGTTGTTCGTCATAAAAAACACATAGCACCGCGGGTCGAAAATACCGGTACCGCCCGGGTCGTTGGTAGACGACATCTGCTGCCATACGTTGCTGCTCATCCGCATGTTGGAAATAGACAGCTCGGCATACGAGTTCCACTTGGCGTCGAGCGCGGCAAAGGTACCGGCGTTCGAAAAATTGCCTGGCCACAGGCCGAAGTTATCTTTCCAGATATCGCTGGCGGCTACATTCTGGCCATTGGGCAGCGGTTTGTTGCCGCCGATGATGTCGGTGATGATCTCATTGCCCAGGGCATTTTCCTTGTTATACAGGCGCACGGCATACCGCAGCCGCAGCGCATTCCCAAACTTCTTCCAGGCGGCAATATCACTTTTCAGGAAGCTTTCAGAGGCGCCGATGCTTGTTTGCCCCGCAGCCGTCGTAAGTCCATCGGCGGCGGTTTTCAGGTCGGCCAGCACACTTTTATACACATCTGCGTGCTTGTCGTACGCCGGACGGAAGTTCACCGATCCATCGGCCGCTTTCACCGCCTCGCTGTATGGAATATCTCCGTAATAATCGAGCATCCGCAATGTTTTGGATGCCATCAGGATGGTGGCCATGTGCCGCACATTCGCGAAAGCAGCGGCGTCTGGCTGCTTTTCGATCAGCTTGATCAGCTCACGGTAGTTTTTCAGCATGGGATAATAGTTGCCCCAATACCCACCTGCGTAGTTCACGTAAGGCGCCAGCGTGTTCTGATATGCCTGCTGGTTGGTGATCGGGTACAGGAGGCTGACGTTCATGGCATCGTCGCCATATTTGGTGAACGATTCCACCATTCCGTTATACAAGCCGGGAATGCTGATCCTGCTGTCGTCTGCGTCACTGTAAGGCCTGTTAAGATCTTCAAACCCTTTCCTGCACGCGGCGCTTCCGAAGAGGAGGCCGCATACCAGCAGACTATATATGGTTCTTTTCATGTTCAATTCGTTTTGAGTTTAGAGAGAAGCTTTCACGGTGAAGCCGAAGGAGCGGATCCGCGGCATGGACGAATACTCGATGCCCTGCTGGTTGCCGATCCCGTTCACCCCTTCAGGATTAAGCCCTTTCGGAATGGTGGTGAATATATAGAACAGGTCGCGGCCGATGAGCGACAGGCTCAACGCCTGGAACGCTTTCGTTTTCCGCACCAGGCTATGGGGCAGCTGGTACGTCAGCGCCACTTCGCGGAGCTTCATCCAGGAGTTCTCGAAAACAGACGCGGAACGCGGAACGCCCAGGTGGTTCCAGGAGGTGTACGTCATGAGGTAGTACCAGGGTGCGGCTACCACGTCGGTATTGGGCGTACCGTCGGCGAACACGCCGTCGAATATCACGCCGGTGTTGGACTGCGTGCCATCCGGGTACACCAACGGCCGGCCGCCGCCGTTACGCTCTTTCACCGTTTCCTGCAACAGGCCGTTACCCATTGCCGCGGCGTAGGTACCAAAGTAAGTGTCGCCGCCAAGTTTGGCGTCCGCCATCACATACAGGGAAAAATCTTTATACCGGAACGTGTTCGAAATACCGCCGGTCAACCAGGGAGTGGCGTTGCCGATCGGCACCTCGGTAGGCGTCAGTACCCATTGCGTGCCCGCATAATGTGTTTTGCCGCCGGCAGTGTAAGTAAGAGGCAGCTGTGATTGCGGATTCACGGCCCTTTTTACCACTTTCTTACCATTGAGGTAGGTGAAATCTTTACCGTAAAGCGTGCCGTAGCTGTCGCCCACTTTCAGCCGGGTAGAAACGCCGCTTCCGCCGAAGAAACTGCCGATGGGAATGTTATCAGCGCCTTTATCGAGGTCGAGGATCTTGTTGCTGTTATGCGCGCCGTTGAGGCCGATCGTCCACGAGAAATCCTTGCTGCGTACCGGCGTGGCGTTGATCACGAATTCCAGCCCTTTGTTTCCCATCGAGCCCCTGTTCAGCACCACAGACGTAAAGCCGGAAGATTGCGGCAGGGTGCCGGTGATGATCTGGTCGTATGTTTTCATCGTATACCCCGTCAGTTCCACATTCAAACGATTTTCGAAGAAACCCAGCTGCAGGCCCAGCTCATACTGGCGGCTGCGTTGCGGCTTCACGTCGGGCAATTTGAGCGTCGGCTGGTAGGTTTGCGAAGCCTGACCGTTGATATTGTTTACGTACAGCAGGTTGAAGATGCTGTAGGGGTCGGTATCACTGCCGGTTTCGGCGTATGACAGGCTCACCTTCCCGAAGCTCATCCACGGCAATGATTCGCGGATAGCGGGAATACCATCGGAGAATACATAGCTGAGGTTGGCAGAGGGATAAAAGTAGGAGTTGAAACTTTTGTTCAGCGTCGACGACCAGTCGTTACGCGCCGTAATCTGGAGATAAATGGAATTACGGAAAGCCAGGTCGAGGAACCCGAATGCCGAGTTGATCTTTTTAGCATAGCGGATTTCATTCGACGGGTCGGGCTGTTCTGCCCCGTTCTTCAGCGAGAACACGAACGGGCTGAGGAGCTGCCCTTTCGTGGCGGCGCTCACCGTATAGTCGTTCCGGTAGTATTGCTCCGCACCGCCGGTAATGCTGGCATTGAAATCTTTATGCCACAGTCCTTCTTTATGCAAGCGGAGCATGGCCGTGAGGTTGCGGCTGAGGTTGTGGGAATTGGCTTCCCTGTAAGCGCCATCGGTACCCTGGATGTTTCTCGGGTATTCGCGGATCTCGGTGGCGTCGTTCGAATTATCGATGCTTCCCTGACCCGTCAGCGTCATCCAGTCGGTGAGGTTGGCCGTGAGCCTGATACCACCCAGCAGCTGGTTGCGGCGGAGTTCCGTATTGTTTTTATAAATATTCCACCAGGCGTTGGTCATGTAGGAATAGAACGGATACGCGGGCGAACCGGCGGGAAAGTTGCTGGAGTTGCCCACATCGCGGCGGGCGCCCTGCGGCGTAAAGTTGTTGGCGAGGTCTACTTCCGGCCGGTAGTCGCGCGTGGCGGCGTAGCTCATGCCCGCCAGGTAGCTGCCGGAACCAACGGGCGGCGTGTTGAGGCGATAGTAGCTGATATAGCTCGCCGTTACGTCGGCCGTGAGCATTTTGCTCACTTTGATGCTGGAACCGAGATTGAAGGTGTTGGTGTTGTATTTGGAATTAGGGATGTTGGCCTTGCTGTCGTCCCGGGTGTACGAAAGCCGTACGGTGCCGTACTCTCCGCCGCCCGACAGGGACACGTTATGCTGGCTTACGCTGCCATCGGGCATGAAGGCTTTCCAGTTGTCGGGCTGAGCCGCATACGGACGTTCCACGCCATCGTACCAGAGGATGGGTTGGTTATCGAACCTGGGGCCCCAGGAGAGGCCGCTGGGGAAGGAAAAAAGGTCCCATGCCTGTGTGCTGTTGTTGTAGGGCAGCATGCCGTAAGCGCCGGTCCTGTAATCTCCTGCGGCGTATGACCCGGTATAGGTGCCGATCTGGTAGCGCTTGCCGGCGCCATTCACGGGAAACTGCTTCTGCTGGTCGGCCGTCCACAACGAACCTACGAGTCCCGAGCCGAAGTCGTTCTGGAAATCCAGGAACTCATACACCTGCGTTTTGCGGGTGGAGTAGGAATATTCCAGGCCGAGCCCCTTGCGCTGCGTGCCTTTTTTACGGGTCACCATAATTACGCCGTTGCCGCCTCGCGCGCCATAGAGGGCGGCTGCTGCGGGGCCTTTCAGCACGGTAACGCTCTCGATGTCTTCAGGATTGATGAAATTGAGACCGGTCCCCCAGTCGTTGTAGCTGCTGATATCTGCACCGGTTTTGAGGCCGAGGCCGCCACCGCCGCTGTTGAGACCGTTGCTGTTGATCGGGTCGTTATTGATGGGCACGCCGTCTACCACTACCATCGCCCTGTTATCACCGGTCAATGTAGTATTGCCGCGCACCACCACGCGGGAAGAACCTCCTTCCACGCCGCCGGACGCCTGGCTGATCTGCAGGCCGGCCACTTTACCCATGAGACCCTGTGCGATCGTGGGCGCCTGGGCAATGGTGATTTCACCGCCTTTCACGTTCTGCACGGCATAACCGAGCGAACGGGGCGAGCGCTTCACGCCGAGGGCCGTCACCACCACTTCACCGAGCCCCTTTTCGTCGGTTTCCAGCGAAACGGTGTAGGAATTATCGGCTGAAATGGTCACCTCGCGTGGCTTGAAGCCGATGGCCGTAAAAACGATCACATCACCCTCGTTGGCTTCCAGCACGAAACGGCCTTCGCCATTGGAGGAAGTACCTTTGGAGGTGCCTTTCACCATCACGGTTACACCGGGGATGGGCGCGTTGGTCACGGCGTCGCGCACAATACCAGTTACCTGCTTAAAAGCAAGCGCGGAAAGGGTTTCGCTCATTTCATGCATACCATCGGCCATGGTTCCGGTGCGCTGGCGTTTCAGCACAATCTGGCTGCCGATGGCTTCGTAGTTGATATTATAAGGCTGGAACAATGCTTCGAATACTTTCGACAGCGTTTCCTCTTTAGCTTCGACGGAAACTTTCTCTTTTTCCGGAACGGTGTTGCGGGTATAGGAAAATTTCACGTCTGCCTTACGGCTTATTTTTTCGAGCACACCTTTAAAGGCTTCGTGCTCTACAGACAGGGTGAGCTTTCTGTCCAGCACACCCTGTTCCCTGCCTGTGCCGGCCCTCGCCGGCAAGGCGGTTGCGATGGCCAGCAAGCCGCAGAGGCATGCCTGCATCCTCGAAGTGGAATAGCTCTTCTTCATTCATGGTACGATTTAGTAAGTAATCAATTTTTGCATGCCGTGGCTGCGGAAGACCCGCAGGGCAGCAACGGACTTGCCGGCCGCGGTTGCCACATGCAGTTGGAATTTTTGGTTGTTATGTTTAAAATCTATCTCATTGTTCGCGGCATCCGCCACCTTCTACCTGGATGCCATATGTGCTCAAAGTGTACGATGCGTCGACAGTCCTGGCGATAACTTTCAGGATCTCTTCCAGGCTTTCTTTTCCAAGCGTTAGCGTTATATAACAGTCTTTGAAGGCCGTTTCGTCGAATTTGATGGGGATGGCGAAGTGCGTTTCCAGCGCACGCAGTACTTCCGCCATAGGCGCGTCTTCAAACGCGAGGGTTTTCAGCTTCCGCAGTTCCGCCTCATGCGCGAAGGCACCGGTATATTGCTCCGTCACCAGTTCCCGCAGGCTTGCTTCATAACGGCACAACTGTTTCGGCAACACGATGCTGGCTGCCGACTGTTCCAGGTCCTGCCCTTTCAGGTAAACAGACACCTTGCCCGTGCTCACGGCTACAGATTCTTCGTTGCCCGAAGCCTTGACATGAAAGCTGGTGCCCAGCACTTTTACGACCATGCGGTCGGTATAGATGTAAAAAGGTTGCTGCGGATTGGGGACTACGTCGAAAAACGCTTCTCCGCTCAGTTTTACTTCTCTTTTACCGCCGTCCATTAATAAGTTGTAGGCAACGCGCCCTCCTTTGCCGAGGATCACTTTCGACCCGTCTGGCAGGAACAGTACCTGGCTGCCGGAGTTACCGTTGAACCGCACTACTTCCGGAGATTGGGCGGCCATGTATTGTTCCGCCGATGCGGGAGCTTTACTTCCCTGTTGCAGGAACATCCAGCCGCCTGCCGCGACCAGCGCAGCAATGGCCGCAGCAGCGGCCCAGCGAAAATACCGCACGCGTGCGTGACGCTGAGGCCTGCCGATTCCAGTCCGTATTTTCTCGAAAAGCGCGTCTGCGTCATCGTCCAACATCTCCTCCCCGGCGTAATCTTCTTCGAGCTTTAATTCCAGGACCATATCACGCGCTATCGCGGCTATGGCAGCATTATCCGCGTTCTCGCCCGCCCACGACTCCCAATACGAGGCATACCGGCTGCCCGGGTTCAGCACCCAGTCAACGAAGCGATTGTCGAGCAACAGTTCTTCCAGTTTGTCTTTTTGCGGTAACATTCAGCGTGTGTATACTCTGTAATGGGAAAATCCGGGGCGGGATACTCACTTGCGCCGGAATTTTTTTTCAGCGCAGGGGCGGCTTCACGGAGAAGCCTTTACGCAGGGCTTTGAGCGCCCGCTGTACGAGGTTAAGGACCGATTGGTAGTTCATGTCCATCATTTCGGCGATGCTTTCGTAAGGCACATTGTGATAAAAACGGAGATGAATGGCTTCCTGCTGGCGGCGGGGCAGGCTGTCGAGCAGGTGGCGGAGGGTTTCGTTGTGCTGCGCTTCCGTTTCCCTGGCCACGATGTCGAGCTCCACGCAGCGGGAAAAGAGATCGCCCGAAGCGATGTTGAATTCGCCGTTGCTGACGAAAGACTTGCGAGACAATGCTTTGGAGAGCTTATTGCGGAGCGCGCGGAGAAGATAGAAACGGGGGTAAGGCGTATTGGACAGTTGTTGGCGGGTTTTCCAGATTTCTTCGAAGAGATCTTGGATACAATCCTGCACCAGCGCGGGATCGTCGGTGATTTTGAGGCCGTAGCGCATCATAGGCCGCACATGCATACGATATATGCGTTCGAAAGCAGTCAAATCACCGCCTTTCATCCGAATCCAATCCATATCGTGGTCTAGTGCGCTCAAAAAATATGGAAATAACTGGTTAAAGTATTACTAAACAACGTCGTTTCCTGCTGCACTGCGTCTGCGGCCGTACTGTCAAACATGCTCCTGGCTGATCGTAACTATGCCGGTGCATCGATGCTACACTGATGTAAAATTGGCGGCCAGCGGCCTGTTCACCTGCAACTTGAAAATATTTTTCCGGGTGCGTGCCACCACTCCGTCCGGAATCTGGTTGACTGAATTTTCACAACGCATACTTTAGGGATCGGGACAATTACGACAGTTTGCGTTTCATCATTGCGCAAAAAGTTTTAAAAAATGTTCACTGTAGAATTTTGAGAAGCAGCGACTACTTCAATTGTTATTTTTGGTTGCATCGGTTGCCCCACGGCAATTGCATCCAAAAACATGTTCACTGTCTAATTTAACTGTTCACTGATATTCCTGTTCTTCGGGATCTTTGCGACTATTGGTCGTTTATCCTACTATTTAATTGACGTAATTCTCCATCACCAAAGCGGCAGACCCGATCAATTCCGCTTCATAACCCAGTTGCGACACTTCCACCGCCGTATTGTCTGCCAGGCGGGGAATGCAGTATTCATTCAATGCCTGCTGCACCGGCGCCATCCACAGCCTGCCGGCCAGGGAGCCCCTTCCGCTCAGTATCACCGACTGCGGATTGAGCAGGTGGATCAGGATGGCGATGCCCCGCCCGATGTTGTAGCCGATGGCTGCCAGCAGCTCCACGCAGAACTTGTCCCCTTTCGCCGCCGCTTGCATGATTCGCTCGCAGTCTTTTTCAATGTCACCGTCGGGGAAGTGTTTCGGCAATGTGGTGGTTTTGCCGGCCTTCACACCGGCCGCCGCTTTTTCAAGCAGCACCAGCAACGAAGTTTCTGTTTCGAGGCAGCCACTCTTTCCGCAGCTGCATAATTTATTGTTGTTAAAAAGCGGCAGGTGGCTGAACTCCCCGGCAAACCCGTTATTCCCGCGGAACAACTGGCCGTTCAATATCATGCCCAACCCTACACCCCAGCCGATGTTGATCACCATGCTGTTATTCTTCTGCTGTGCGTTGCCGAAGCGGTATTCCGCCAGGGCGATGACGCTCGAATCGTTATCTATATACACCGGCAGCCTGGTAGCTTCGGTAAGGTATTCCACGATCGTTTGCCCGCTGCCACCCTGCATAGGGAAAGAGTAATTCATGCCCTTTTCCGCATCTATAAACCCCGGCATCCCGATGCCGATACCGGCTATTTTCGATTTGCTGATCCCGGAGCGCTTCACAACGCCGAGGAGCTTGCGGGACAGTTTCTTGAGCACGTCGGGATTATCTTTCAGCGGCAGTTCAAATTTCTCAATCCCGCTAATGTGGCGGTTTTCCAGGTCCATCAGCGACACGCGCGTCACCAGCTGGTCCATCGACACCGACAAGATGTACAGCGCTTTTTTATTAACAGTATAAATAATGGGGCGGCGTCCGCCGCTGGAAGGTGCATAACCGGATTCCTGCAAAATATTCTCCTTCACAAGGTTATTCACGGTCCGTATAATCAAAGGCAAACTCTTTCCTATCCGCTCGCTCAGTTCAGTTGCCGAAAGAATGTTGGTGTAGTAGAACTCTCGAAGAATTAAGCGTTTGTATTGCTCGTACTTTTTCATAGAGTGGATATCCACCACAAGATACTTACATTTTTAAAATGAACAAGATACTTTCTATTTTTTTTAGAAAGTAGGGCGTATTTGGGTAAAATAGCGGCAGTTAAGGGTTAAAAAAACAGGAATATCCTGGTCCGGGGCTGTTTCGGGGGCGATACAGGTCAATAAAACTCATCTGGGGCCACACGCTTTATCTTTCATCCCCCTCCTGCCATGCACGAAAAAATAAAAGCAACTCCCCGCAAAGTATGCCGCCACATCGCCCCAGTCACCGGTATAGCTGGCGGAAAAGCGCGGCAGCAGCCATTCCAGCACCACCGAGGTATACAGCGCAATAAATAACAGGTAACCGGCCGGGTAGTGATAAGGCTTACCCGGTATGATGAAGCGGCGGGTAAAAGTAAGCGCCAGGTGCGCGATGGCCGGTACCGCCACGAAATCAGTGAGGTAGCCGTTCAGGAACGGGACGGGGCGCCCGGCATACCGGAAAACATGCATCACGCACCAAATCAGGCAATAGGTTGTAAAGAGCGGGTCGAACAATTGTTTCATGTCACAGCACAAACATCACCACCCCGAATAAAACCACCGTAACGAGGGCCGCCATCAGGGCGAAAAAGTAAAAGCCGCTGTTTTTCAACAGCCTGCCGAACCAGCTATCCGTGGGCCCGATGGGGAACACACTGCCCCGCAGCCGCTGGAAGAACGGCCTGTTATCATCTTCCTGATACTCCGTCATATTTTAAAATTTAGAACAAATGTACTAAATATTCAGAAACCTAGTACATATGTTCTAAATTCGCATCATGGATACGAAATCCCTTATATTGAAAACTGCGCTGGAGTTGTATAACAGCCAGGGGGTGAACGCCGTCACCAGCCGGCATATCGCGGCAGACATGGGCATTAGCGCAGGCAACCTGCATTACCATTTCAAGCACACGGACGATATTATACAGGCGCTCTATGACCGGCTCTCCACTGAATTCGACGCGCTGATCTCCGAACTGGGCAGCCTTTCGCCGCTGACCCTGGAAACGTTCGTCGGGTATTCCGTGCGCTCGTTCGAGCTGGGTTATAAATACCGGTTCATCTTTCTGCATTTCGTGGAGATCAGCCTGCGTATCCCTGCTATCCGCAAGCATTATCATGCGTTGGTGCAGCGGCGGGAAAGGGAGTTTCTCGCCATCTTCCAACAGCTGCAGGACGGTGGCGTTTTCCGGAAAGATATTCCCAAACGGGTGCTGGAAGGGCTGGTTACCCAGCTGTTCATCGTCGCCGATTTCTGGCAATCGAATAACGAGCTGACGCTGCGGCTAAAGGGAGCCAAAGCGGTGAAGCATTACAGCGCGATTTTTGCGGACATGTTTTATCCTTACCTGGAACAACATTGAAGTAAATGCCGTCGATCCCATGAAAATACAATCTGGCGCCCTGCTACTCCCTGGCCTGCTCCAGTTGTTTCAGCGCCCTGTTGAGGCTCCGCAATGTAACGCCCATATATGCGGCCATATCTTCTTTCGATAGCGTGATTTGCTGCTTCTTTTGCAGCTCCAGGATTTTTTTCAGCCCGTGCTCTATGGTATACAACTGCTGGAAAGAAGACCTGGTGCTGGTATTGGCCACCCGTTCGGCCAGTTCGTTCAGTAAAAGGCGGTTGAACCCCATGTCTTTGTTCATCAGTTCCCTGAAATAACGGATGTCCAATGCATATGCCTGCACGTCGGTAACCGCGCCGATATTGCAAAGACACGCGGTATCCCGTATAGCTTCGAGCTCCCCCACTATTTCGCCGGCGCTCAGGAACTCGAAAATGTAATCCTTCCCGTTTTCCTCGCTGAAAAACACTTTGGCGATGCCCTCCCTGATAATGAACACCCTGGCGGGCCGGCTTCCCTGTTCCAGCAGATGCCGGCCTTTGGGAAAAGACTTCAGCACAACATCTTCCCCGTGTTGCTTTTGTTGGTAGATTGTTTCGATGAACGACAAAAAGGAAGGATTGGTTCGTAACATAAACGGCCGGGTTGGACAAATGTCCTTTTCTACGATGATTTTATGGGCGAATTTCGCGTTGCAAAAGGTACAAAAAAGCCATGAACGACAAAATTAAAATCATCGCCTTCGATGCGGACGA
>CBFGZV010000060.1:0-20866 GCA_965653365.1 uncultured Chitinophaga sp.
CTACGATCATGAATAAATTCATTCCGCTTTTCCTGCTGGCCCTGGCGATGGCCTGTAACAAAAAAGCAGAAGACCTGCCGGGAGATGTTGAATACAAAAACGACATCGGGCAGCTGCCCGGCACGCCCAAGGTGCTCTACCTGGTGATTGACGGCGCCAGGGGGCTTTCCATCCGCGAGATCAAACCGCCCACCATCTGGAAAATGCGCGACAGCGCCGTGTATACCTGGAACGGTATTGGCGACTCCGCTACCGTAGACGGCGGCAACTGGGCTACCATGCTCACCGGCGTACGGCCTGTCAAACACGGCATCGTCAACAACGACTACACCAACAGCAAGCTCGATCAATATCCCGTATTCTTCCAGCGCATCAAAGAAAGCAAGCCCGCCATGCGCACCGTGGCGCTCACCGCCTCGCCCGACCTGAGCAGCAAGCTTATCGGCACAACCGCTACCGAGAACAAATCTCTTGGCAGCGATGTAGCCGTGAGAGACGCCGTGATCGCCGAACTGCAGAAAGACGACGCCACCGTGGTGCTTGGTCAGTTCAAAGGCGTGGCGGACGCCGGTACCCAATTCGGATACGACGTGTCTGTTCCCCAATACACCGAGGCCATCCTGAAAACGGACGCGTATATCAAAGACATCATGCATGCGCTCTATGCCCGCAAAACGTATAAGAACGAGCGCTGGCTCGTGGTGCTGACCTCCAGCAGGGGCGGCGCCTGGCAGCAGGATCCGGAAGACAGTACGGCGATGGGCAACCCCCGGTTGAACACTTTCACCCTGTTTTTCAACAGCCGCTTCCAGAGCAAGGTGATCGTAAAACCGCAGGATCTGCGGGTGCCGTACGAAGGCAAAACCGTTCGCCTCACGGGAGATAACGCCACCAGTGCCGTGAGAGGCCGGTGTGTAGACAATACCATCGGCGATATCGGCAAACTGAAAGGGCTGACGGTGGAACTGAAAATGAAGCTCAACCGCGGGCCGAACAATAACTTCCGTTACACTTTCCCGCCGTTTTTCAGTAAAACGAAAGACCGTACCGGCAGCACCATCGGATGGGCGCTGTTCAAAAACGGGGCGGGCACCACGCTCTACCTGGCAGACGGCTCCAAGAACGTGCAGATGCTCAGCGACGCCGGCAACGGCGGCAAAAATACCGACGACGGCAACTGGCATACCTACACCGCTGTGTTCGAACGCACCAGCGACTCCTATAAGGTGGCGCTGTTTATAGACGGGGGCAACAAACGGACCGCCACCCTCGCGTCCACGCTCGACATTGTGGCGCCGGAAGGCCCGCTCACGGTAGGTTTCAATCCCTCCACCTTCGGCAACGCCATAGACTGCTACATCACCGATGTGAAAGTATGGAACACTGTTTTGCCGGACGATGTGATCAAAGACTGGGCGCCGCGCACCTACATCAACAGGGAACATTTTTATTTCAACAACCTGATCGGCTACTGGCCCTGTATGGACGGTAGCGGCAACCGCTTCAAAGACTACGGGCCGAACAAGAAGGACATGCTGATCGGCGGCGCGTATTCCTGGTTGCCTTTCTCGGATCTGAGCAATTACCTGCTCCCCGGTATCTCCGACGGCACCAAGTACGTACCCAACACCTTCGACATTCCTTACCAGATACTGGAATGGCTGGGCGTAAGGCGTGAAGACAGCTGGGGGCTCGATGGCCATAGCTGGCCCGCGGAATTCCGTGACTATCCGCTGTACGGTGGGATTTGACGTTGAAACTTTAAAGCACTAGCAATGAAAACAACCGCAATAAAATGCTTCCTGATAGCCGCCCTGGCAGCCGCTGCCGTTTCCGGGTGCCGGAAGAATTATCATTTCAATAATGGCTACGACAGTCCGCCGAAAGTAGATACCGCCGGCATCGGCGATCTCGACACGAGCCTCAACCGGATCGACAGCAGCGGCTTTGCCGACGCGCGCAAGTTCCCCGGCCTCGTGTCGGTGGTGGAGCCCAGGCTGCAGAATTACAAGCTGGAGGTAGATATGAACTACAAGCAGCTGAGCCCTTATATCCGCATCAACGTGGTGCCCGGAAACTGGATCAGCACCGGCTTGTACGCCGCACCGGGCGAACTGGTGAAGATTGTGCTGCCGCAGGATTCCGAAGGGCTCACCGTACAGATCGGCGCCCATACGGACAATGTGGGTAACAAGGTGCCGATGCTCCGCCCCGCCGTTATTTCCACGCGCAAGCTGTTGCTGCCTGGCGCCAACTACGTGCGCAATATTTACGGCGGCACCATTTACCTCATTCCCGCCGCCCCGGTAGCGAAGAAAATGACCGTAACGTTCAGCAACGTGGTGAAGTCGCCCGACTTTGTACTCGGCCAAACCACCAGCGCCGAATGGAAGGAGATACTGCGCCGTTCCAACGTGCCGGTATTCGAAATGCGCAGCGAGCGTTTCATTATCACCATGTACCGCAAGATCATGCTCACCATGCTCGACCGTTTCGATGCCGAAGCTGTAATGCGGAAATGGGATGAAGCCATCATAAAGGACTATAATGAATGGTACGGCCTGGAAGACAATCCGGTGGATGTGCGCGACCAGGCGCCCACCACGCCGCACCGGTTTGTGCTCGATATCCAGATTTCGCTCGGCAGCGGGCACAGTGGCTATCCCTGCATGGCTTACCTCGACTGGCACAGTGACTTCCTCGATACGGCCGTGATCAACAAAGGCGCCAGCTGGGGGCCATTCCATGAAATCGGCCACAACTTCCAGATGAGCGATATGTGGAGCTGGGGCGGCGCCGACGCGCTCGGCGAGGTATCGAACAACCTGTTCGTGTTCAAGATCGCCAGCCGTTACGGCCGCAAGCCGTTGCGCATTTATACAGACGAGTTCGTTACGCCCGCGCTCGTATTCGCGGAGAAAGTGGATGCGAACAAACGGTTTTCGCAGGTGACAGACGTTTTTCAGCGCCTCGTGCCCTTTGTACAATTGTTCCAGCGCTATGGCTACGGGATGATGACGGCCGTGTCCAAAGCCGCGCGCCGCGAGCCCCGCGTGCCGATCGTGGATGAGGTGCGGAAAAACTTCTTTTTTGTGCAGGCCAGCCTCTATGCCAAAACAAACCTCAAACCTTTCTTCGACCAGTGGGGCATTGTAGTATCGCCCTCCGCTGTGGAAGAAGTAAAGCACCTGCCGTTGCTCACGGAGCAGCTCTGGAAAAAAGATATTCGCCTGTAAAAATCTAACCGATGAAGATATCCAAAAACATACAACGCAGCTGGATGGCCGGTATCATGGTATTTGCCTTGCTGGTGGCCGCCTGCAGTAAAATCCCCCTCGTGCCGTCAGACAAAGGAGAAGAATTTCCCTTCCGCGACAACAGCAAAGTGTTGCTGATTGTGGTAGACGGGGTGGTGGGCAAACAGCTCGAACGCATCACCACGCCGGAACTGGACGCCCTCAAGCCCAACAGCATTTTCAGCTTTGAAGGCTCCGCCGATTCGGTGACCACCGACCCGGCTTCCATCGCGCATATCATGACCGGCAACGCCGTGGGCAATACCGAAATCAGGGACAGTTCACTGGTACCCCGCGTGCCGCGCGGCGAATTGTTCCCTTCGTTCATCAAGCGGGTGAAGGAACAGAAAGCCCGCCCGTTCCGGGTGGTAGCGGTAACGCCCTGGGAAACGCTGAATAAGACATTATTCAAGGAAGCGGATGTAAGAATTTCCGTGGCCGGCAATAACAACGATGTGGTGCGCGATTCCACCATCAACCGCCTGAAAGCCGATAGTGCCGACCTTGTAATCGCACATTTCAACAACGCCAATCTTGCCGGCCTGCAGGAAGGTTTTACCACCGACGCGCCCGCTTACCGCGCGGCCCTGCTCAAAACCGACGAATACATCGGGGCACTGGTGAAAGCCATGCGGGCCCGCACGAAGTTCGCGGAGGAAGACTGGCTGGTGATTGTACAGTCCACGCACGGCGGCAACGGCAAAAAATACGGCGGCTTCCTCGAAAACGAGCGCAACACCTTTTCGCTGTACTACAATGCCCGCCTGAAGTCTAACCTGGTGATCGCGCCTGCCGGCGTGAAGTTCGGGGTTAAGCTGGCGGGCTCCGACGCCAATGCCGTGAATGCCAGCCTCAGCGATGCGGCGGCTTATAACGTGGGCGATAAAGACAACTTCACCATCGAAATGAAGATGCGGCATGTGCAGAAAGGGCAAACGGCCAACTATCCCGCCTTCTTTTCCAAACGCGCCAACTTCGCCGGCGGCGTGCCGGGCTGGGTGTTTTTCCAGGAGGGCGCGTACTGGCAGTTCAACGCGGGCCAGGTAGGCAAGGGCAACGTTCAGGCAAGGGGCGCCAACATCAACGACGGCGCCTGGCACCACCTCACGGCGGTGATTTACACCAACTATTCCACTACGCCATTCAAACGTTTCGTTCGCGTGTATACCGACGGTATTTTCAATACCCAGGCTGAAATCACCGCGCTCGGGAATATCAACAGTCCCGCCCCGCTCACGCTCGGCGCCACCCTGCCGCCGAATGGCAACATGATAGATATGTACGTGAACGACGTGCGCATCTGGAACGATTCCCTGCCGGCGGATGTTATCAAGCAATACGCCTGCACTAACAAGATCGACGCCACACATCCCGGCTACGCGAAGCTGATTGGCTACTGGGGTTGCTCCGAAGGAGAGGGGAACCGCTTTAAGAACCGGTTGACCGCCTACCCCGATTTCGTGATCAAAAACGCGTACAAATGGGAGCCGATGAATTCCATTTTTACCTGCGGTAAGAGTGTGCCGGATGCGCCTTATTCCAAAGAAGTATTCAACCAGATCGCTTACTGGCTCAACGTGCCCGTTGCAAAAGAATGGGAAATCAATGGCCGCCTCTGGCTGGCGCAGCTGTAGCAATAACTATCAATCAAAAAGACATTCAACATGCGGAATATACCATTCAGGATAATTCAGGGAACGCTGGCCATGCTCTGTGCGGGCATCTTCACCACCTTGCCGGGCTGCGTGAAAGAAATACCGGAAAAACCCTATTACGACACCGACAGCAGCCGCCAGCAGTTCGGGAACATCAAGCTGAAAAAGAAGAAGGTGCTGCTGATCGGCATCGACGGCGCGAACGCCAACGTGGTAAAGGATCTGAAGCCTCCCGTGATCAAGGAGTTGTTACCGGCCAGTATCTACAGCTTCAATGGCCTGGCCGACACCTCGGTGTCTGTAGCCTCCAGCTGGGCTACCATGACCACCGGCGTGCGGTACGACCTGCACCGGATTTACGACAGTTCGCTGATTCCCCTTACCGACAAAGGCGGGCATACGGACGTGAAATATTACGAGAGCTTTATTACGACGGTGAAGCTCGACGACATCGCCACCAAGGTAACCGTGATTACGCCCTGGGAAGACATGACGAGCTTTTTACTGAGCGGGGCCGATAAAGTGGTGAATACATCGCCGGCGGCCGGCGACCAGGGCGTGGAAGACGCCGCGCTGGCGAACATCAAGGCAGCCGGTGCAGACATTACGTTGGTGAACTTCTGCGCGCCCGCTCTTGCAGGGCAAACCTCCGGCTTCAGCGCCGCCAATCCCGCCTACACCAAAGCAATCCTGGACACAGATACGCGCATCGGCAAGCTGATAGCCGCCATGAAGGCGCGCAGCACCTTTGCCGACGAAGACTGGCTGGTGGTGATTCAATCCACCGGCGGCGGCTACGGTACACTGCTGGGCAGCCACAAGGCAGAAGCCAGATATACATTCTCCATATATTATAGTCCGAGTCTTATTGCGGCTGAATATACCAAAGTGCATAAGATCGCCGATGAGGTGGTCCGTTTCAACGGAGGGGCTTCCAACTATGTGCGGGCGGTCAACGACGACGGCGGGTTATACAATGTGGGTACCGGCGCTATCACGGTTGAAGCCAAAGTCAGGTTCAATAAAAACGCCGCCGGCAAATACGAATGGACGTTTCCGCCGTTTATCAGCAAGGTGGCCGTGCGTAGCGGCAACACGCCGGGGTGGTCGATGTTCAAAAACGGCGACAAGATTACCTGGTTCGTGGCCGACGGCAATAACAAATCAGAGCTGCTGTCCAAATCCCTGCCCGACGGCAACTGGCATACACTGGCCGGTGTGGCGTATAAAGACGGTACCACTTATAAAACCGCGTTGTACATAGACGGGGAGAACAAACTCACCGGCTCGATCACCGCCACGCCAACCGGGAACGTCAGCACCACATCGCCATTCATCCTGGGCTGGATGCAGGACCCGTTCACCAACGCCACCAACAATATCGACATGTACCTGGCAGACGTACGGGTGTGGAACGCCGTGCTCACCGACCAGGAGATTAAAGACTGGGCGTACAGCACCGGCGACCTCAGCGCGCATCCCAAATTTGCCAGCCTGATCGGTTACTGGCCCGGGCAGGAAGGCAGCGGCGGGGTGCTGAAAGACCTCAGCCCCTCGAAAAAGAATTTCACCCTGCAGGGTAACTATACCTGGAATTTCATGGGTAACACATTCGATGCCGTATCACCCAACCCGCCTTCGCTGATCGATGTGGTGCCCTCTGTCTACTATTGGCTGGGCATCACCCTGGAAGGCAATAAAAAGCCGGCCGGTACCAACTGGCTGAAATTGAAAGTGCAGTAATTTCCGTCGAGAATAACCAGCATGCCGGTCCAGTCACCCGGCGTGAGCAGGAGGGAAGCCGCGAGGTTTTCCTCCTTTTGCCGTTTGGCAATGGGGTTTCCGGGGCGCCCTTCTTGCAAAGAACATTTTTTTCACTACTTTTATCAGGAGGCTCCTCACCAAAATCAGGGAAAAACACCGGTATACTGCATGCAGAAAGTTCCACATAGTGAAAGCGAATTGTTGCGCCGTATTGCTGCCGGGGATGCGTATGCCTACCAGGTTATCTTTGAATCTTATTGGGACGCGGTGTATTCCGCCGCGCTGTTGCTCACCAAATCGCCCGGCCTGGCCGAAGATGTGGCGCAGGACGTGTTTACCATTATCTGGGAAAAGCGCGCCACGCTGCAGGATGTCGAAAAACTCGACGGTTTCCTGTTCATTACCGCCCGTAATATCATTTACAGCCGTTTCCGCAAGCTGGCTTCCGGCGACGCGTACCGTCGCTATGTACTGGAGCGGTTTCCCGGAGAGGCGGCAGAGGGGGCCGACCGGCAGGCCGAATTCCGTGAACTGGAGCAAACGGTGCTGCAGGCCATCCAGCAGCTGCCGCCCCAGCAGCAAAAAGCGTTCAAGCTGAGCCGTTTCGGCGGCATGCGGCACGATGAGATCGCCCTGACCATGGGCGTGTCGCGCATTACGATAAAAAGTTATATCGTGCAGGCGATCGCCAGTTTGCGCAAAGCTTTATCCAACCACCCTTCCGGCGCCCTCGTCATCCTCTGGGGGCTGCTTTTCCTGCATTGAAATTTTTTTTGAAAACGGCACCTCCCTTTCGCGGCGCCATGCGTCTTCATAATAGCGCCGGCATTCCGGCATTCGCGTTATGGACCATCAAACATTTTCCGCTTTATTGGACAGGTATCTGCGCGGCGACCTCAGCCGTGAAGAGGCGGCCCGCCTGCTGGATTCGCTGCACGACGAGAATTTGCGCCGGCAATGGGAATCCGCTGTAGGAGGGCTGCTGGAGAATAAGGCATTGCATGGCCTTTCGGATCCCGCCCGTATGGACGCCGTGCGGCGCTCCATCCTGGCCGGCGGCGCCCCCCTGCGCACGCAGCAGCCGGTGCTCAGGCGTTTTTCCCGCTATGTTGCCGCCGCGGCCGTGCTGCTGGCAGCCCTGGTAACCACCGTTTATTTATCCAGGCAGGGCAACGGGAGCCGGCAGCAAGCCATCGTTCCCACGGATGCCGGTGCATTGGTGCCGGGCGGCGACAAAGCCGTGCTGACATTGGCCGACGGCAGCCGCATCACGCTCGACACCGCCGGCAACGGCGCCATTGCCAGCCAGGGGAACGTGCAGGTTATCAAGCTGAACAGCGGCCAGCTGGCGTATAATACCGATGCGTCCGGGAAAGCGGGCGGAAACAGCTACAATACCCTCTCTACGCCCAAGGGAGGCCAGTTCCGCATTATACTGCCGGACGGTTCCAACGTGTGGCTCAATGCCGCATCATCTCTCCGTTTCCCCACTGCCTTCAGCGGCAAAACGAGAGAGGTGCAGCTTAGCGGCGAGGCCTATTTCGAAGTGGCGAAAAACCCGGCCATGCCGTTCACGGTGAAAGTGAACGAGATGGCCGTGCAGGTGCTGGGCACCCATTTCAACGTGATGGCTTATAAAGACGAAAGCTCCATACAGACCACGCTGCTCGAAGGCGCGGTGAACATCCGCCACGGCGCGCAGGCCATGCTGCTCAAGCCCGGCCAGCAAGCCCGCCTCAGCACGGCCGGTAAAATGACGCTGAACGAAGCGGTGGACGTGGAAGAAGTGACGGCCTGGAAAAACGGCTACTTTCATTTCAACCACGAAAGCCTGGAAGGGGTGATGCGGCAGATCGGGCGCTGGTACGATGCGGAGGTGACTTACGAAGGCAATATTCCCGCCAGGGAATTCGGCGGTAAAATCGAAAGAAGCAGCAGCGTGACCGAAGTGATGAAGATACTGGAACTGAGCAAGGTCCGCTACCGGATAGAAGGCAAAAAGATCGTTATAACACCATAGTAAAAATCGTATGTAGAAAAGCTAACAAAAATGAAAAGAACCAAACATCATTGCCCTTAAAAAATAACCGGACCCGATGGCACTCGGATCCGGCAGTATAAGGGCAATCCATGATCAGTTATTTCCACGGTACTCCACGTTCCCGGCCATTGGCCGGGTGGGAATTTATTACCCTAACAAACCAAAATTATGTTTTTTAGTTCTATTTGTACGCGGTATTTCAAACGGCGCACCATCGCCCAAATGCTGTTAGTTATGAAGTTCTCCGCTATCATTCTTTTAGCCGCATGTTTACAGGTCAGCGCAAAGAGTTTCGCCCAGCAGGTAACGCTGTCCGAAAAAAATGTATCCCTCGAAAAATTATTCCGCAGCATCGAAAAACAAACGGGATACGTGTTTTTCTTCGATCACCAGCTGATCGACAAGGCGCCTAAGGTTTCTGTGGACGTAAAGAAGATGCCGCTTGAAGAAGCGCTGCTGCTGTGCCTTCGCGGCCAGCAACTGTCGTATTCCATCGTCGGGAAAAACATCGTCATCAAACAGAAAGAAAATTTCTCCCCGCTGTCTGTCGTGAAAACACTGGCGCAAGACACCATGGTGACTGCCAATGGCCGGGTGACGGATAAGAGCGGGTCGCCGCTGCCGGAGGCTTCCGTAGTGGTAAAAGGCACCACCAACGGCGCCGTTACCGATGCCGGCGGGAACTATAAACTGCGCGTGGCGCGTGGCACGGTGCTGCTGGTGTCGTTCATCGGTTTTAAAAGCGAAGAGGCCAAAGTGATCGGCGACCAGCCGCTGAATTTTTCGCTGGAAGACCAGGTGAGCAGCACGGAAGAAATTGTGGTGATCGGCTATGGCGCCGTTAAAAAGAGCGACCTCACCGGCTCGCTGAGTCAGGTGAAATCGAAAGACATCACCTCCTACCCGTCTACCAACATCATGCAGGCGCTCAACGGCCGTGCGGCCGGCGTGCGCGTGATGCAGAACGGCGGCGCGCCCGGCGGGGGCATCAGCGTACGCATACGCGGCACCAACTCCATATTGGGCGGCAACGAGCCGTTGTACGTGATAGACGGGTTCCCCTACAACGGCAATCCCACTTTCCTGCAGAACTCCGACATCGCCTCCATCGAAATCCTGAAAGACGCTTCGTCTACCGCCATTTACGGCTCCAGGGGCGCCAACGGCGTGGTGATGATCACCACCAAAAGCGGTCGCAAAAAAGACGCCACCACGGTAGATGTAGAGGCCGGCTACACCATGCAGACCGTCTCGAAAAAGATGCCGCTGATGAACGCGCAGCAATATGCCCTGCTTTACAATGAACAGGCCAAGAATGATGGGCTGGCCGCTTATTTCACGCAGGCGCAGATAGACAGCCTGGGCCGCAATGCGGGTACCGACTGGCAAGACCTTGTGCTGCGCACGGCGCCGATCTACAACGTCAGCGCCACGGTGAACGGCGGAACCGAGAAAACGAAGTTTTCCATGTCCGGCTCCGCTTTCCTGCAAGACGGGATCATCAAAGCCAGCGACTACAAACGCTATAATATTCGCGGCAACATCGAGCACGACATCAGCAAAATGTTCAGCGTTTCTTTCAATACCGTGCTTACCCGCCTGAACAGTTCGCGGCAGAACTCCAGCCTCGGCAACCGTGGCAGCGACCTCATTTCCGCCATGCTGATGGCGCCCCCTTCGCTCACGCCTTACCTCGCGGACGGCACATACAGGCGGCTGAACACGGCATACCCGTTCATCTCCAACGTGATCATCAACCCGCTCATCCCGATCAATGAACAGACGGACCGGATAAAGGGCGACCGCGTGTTCACCAATGCCGCTTTAACGATACGCCCGCTGGAAGGCCTCACCATCAAGATTTCCGGCGGTATCGACAACCTGAACGACCGGGTGGACAGATATTCCAACATCGAGCCTACCACCAATTCCGTGGGTAGCGCCGGTATCGAAACCACCCAGCAAACCGGGCTCCTGAACGAGAATGTGATCACTTACATGAAGGAAGTGGAGAAGCACTCGTTTACCTTGATGGGCGGGTTCACTTACCAGGACAATACCACTACCACCCTGAACGGATCGGGCACCGGCTTTTTGAGCGATGTGACCGGTACCGGCAACCTGGGCAGCGCCGCCACACCGGGTATCCCGTCCAGCGGATATTCCAAATGGGCCTTGCTCTCGTACCTCGGGAGGATTAATTACGCCTTCGATGATAAATACCTCTTCACCGCCAGCATCCGCAGAGACGGCTCATCGCGCTACTCCAGGGAAAACCAGTGGCAGAACTTTCCCTCCGCGGCGTTTGCCTGGAAGGCATCCAACGAGAATTTCCTGAAGCAGTCGCGCATCATTTCCGACCTGAAGCTGCGCGCCAGTTACGGCCTTTCCGGCAGCACTTCCATTAATCCATACGCCACGCTGAACCAGCTGGGATCGTCCAACACCATTTTCGGCGATGCGCTGTACGTGGCGTTCGCGCCCGGCACCACCCTGCCCGGCGACCTGAAGTGGGAAACGACCAAACAGCTGGATATCGGCGCAGACATCGGTTTTCTGCAAAACGGGCTGCGCGTTACGCTCGATTACTACAGGAAGAAAACGGAGAACCTGCTGAATACAGTGCGGCTGCCGGCTTCCACCGGATATCTCACCACGTTGCAGAACGTGGGTGAAATGCAGAACACCGGCGTTGAGCTGGGTGTGGAAGCAGACATCCTGAAGCGCGAGGTGAGCTGGAGTGTGAACGGTAACATCGCTTTCAACCGCAACAAGGTAGTGAAGCTCTACAAAGGGCAGGACATCTTCGGCCAGTCTTTTTACACCGGTTCTCTCAACGATTACGTGAACCTGCTCCGCGAAGGCCAGCCGCTGGGGATTTTCTACGGCTACCGCGAAACCGGCTACACGTCCACCGGTCTGCTCCAATACGAAGACATCAATAAAGATGGCGCCATCAGCGCAGCCGACAAAACCTACATCGGCGATCCTAACCCGGATTTCATTTACGGATTCAATTCCGTTACCAGCTGGAACGGCCTGGAGCTGACGGTCTTCATCCAGGGGTCGCAGGGCAACGACATTTTCAATCTCAACAAAGCCTCGTCGCTCGACCTGGGGATGGGGCTGAACCTGCCCCGTGACGTGTATGAAAGCCACTGGACGCCGGGGAATGCTAACACCAAATATCCGAAGATCACCAGAACGCTGAACGGGAATATGTCTACCCGCTTTGTGGAAGACGGCTCCTATCTCCGTTTCAAAAACATCCAGCTGGCCTACAACCTGCCTGTGCAGAAATTCGGCTGGAAGTGGATGAAAAGCGCGCAGGTATACGCCAGTGGCCAGAACCTGATCACGTTGACGAAATATTCCTGGTACGATCCCGAAGTGAATGTGTACGGCGGCGCCAACTCCGTGAACCAGGGTATCGACTACGCCATTTATCCCACGAATAAATCCCTGACATTCGGCATCCGCTGCGGCTTTTAGTTTTTAAACATCATCAATCATTACGTATGAAACAATCCTTTCTCCTCATATTCACCGCGTTGCTGATGGCTTCCTGCTCGAAATTGCTGGAAGAGAAACCGAAGTCCATCGCCGCAGAACTTTTTTACAACACACCCACCGAAGTGGAAGCGGGTTTGAACGCCATGTATACGCCTGTGCGCGGCAGCGGAACGATGGGGGCGCTGTACCAGTGCCAGCAGGAAATCTACGGCGACTATCTCATTGGCCGCGGCAGCCACGCGCCGCTGAACGATTACACCGGCCTCGACAACACCAACATCACCCGCGTTGGCGACATGTGGAGCGCTTTTTACCAGGGCATCCGCAACGCCAACATCGTAATCCAGAAAGCGCCGGCCGGCAAAGAGCTGACGCCTGCGCAGCTGCAGCGCTACCTCGGTGAGGCGCGGTTCATGCGTGCGCTGTACTATTTTTTTCTGGTGCGTAACTGGGCCGGTGTGCCGCTGCGCACGGAAACCAATATGGATACCATCAACGTGCGCCGTTCCACGCAGGAAGAAGTGTATAGTTACATCCTGTCAGACCTGGAGTATGCCGAACAGAACCTGGGCGATGCGCCGCGCCTTGTGGGCACCCCTTCCAAATGGTCTGTAAAGGCCGTGCTCACCGACGTGTACATGAACCTGCACCAATATGGAAAAGCGCGCGACAAGGCGCTGGAAGTTATCCAGTCCGGCAAGTTCTCGCTCGTGAACGTGACGGTGGCCGCGGATTTCGACAAGCTTTTCGGGCCGGATATCGCCACTTCCACGGAAGAGATTTTCTACATCAAATACGCCCGAACCCCGTCGGGACAAGGATTTGCCTACCCGCAATACTGCCATTACCCGAATTCAGGATATTATCCTCCCGGTGGTTTTTACACGTTCTACAGCGATTCCGAGCAGAACAGCTTTATCAAGAACTGGGACAAGAATGATCTGCGTTACAGTTTTAACTGGTATAGCCAGACTTTCGGCCTGGGCCCCACTACCATCCTGAACAAGAAGTTCAGCGACAAGGGCGCCGTAACCGCCGGCGGTAACGATTACCCGATGTACCGTTATGCGGACATCCTGCTGTTTTATGCCGAAGCGGTGGCGCAGGCAGACGGTGCGCCTTCCGCCGACGCGATGGAGAAACTGAACATGGTGCACCGCAGGGCATACGGCAAGAATCCCGCAGTGGCCGATGCCACCATAGATTTCAAGCTCGCCGATTACGCCGGCAAACAGCCCTTCATTAACCTGGTGGTAAAGGAGCGTGGGTATGAAAACTGCGCGGAAGCCAAACGCTGGCTCGATCTGAAGCGGCTTGGCATAGCCCAGCAAACCATCCTGGCGGTGAAAGGTAAAACGATGACGCAGCGCCATTTGCTGTGGCCCATCCCCACCATCGAGTATAACTATAACACGGCCATCGACCCCGTGAAAGATCAGAACCCGGGATATTAGGCGAAGCCTGGCTGCAACTTTTTAACACAACATGCCGCCGCCCCGGAGTGAAATGCATCCTCCGGGTGCGGGGCACTTTTCCAGACAAACCGATAACAATGAATAAAAGATCAGGATTACTGTTGAGCCTGCTCGCTTTGCCGCTGGCGATGTTCGCACAGGCGGTGAAACAGGTGGATATATGCGTGTACGGCGGTTCTTCGGCAGGCGTGATGGCCGCATACACTGCCAAAAAAATGAACAAGACCGTGTTGCTGATAGAGCCCGGGAAAAGGCTGGGCGGCCTTACATCCGGTGGGCTGGGGTATACCGACATCGGGAACAAATATGCCATTACCGGGCTTTCCCGTGACTATTACCGCCGCATCGGCAAACATTACGGGAAGTTCGAACAATGGATATTCGAACCCGGCGTAGCGGAGCAAACGTTTCACCAGTATATCAAGGCGGCGCAGGTAGACGTGCTGTACCAGCACCGCATCACCGCCGCGAAGAAAGAAAGCGGCCGCGTAACGGAAATCCGGTTGGAGCCGTCTGCCGGCGGTACCGCCCAGCATAGTGTGGTGAGGGCGAAAATGTTCATCGACTGCTCTTACGAAGGCGACCTGATGGCGAAGGCCGGCATCTCTTACACCGTTGGCCGTGAGGCGAATGCCCAATACGGTGAAACTTACAACGGGGTGCAACTCCGCGACAAACACCAGTTCCCCGACGGCATCGACCCGTACAAAGTGCCCGGCAAGCCCGAAAGCGGGCTGGTATGGGGTATCAGTCCCGCCCCGCTGGAGCCGCAGGGCGCAGGCGATAAAAAAGTACAGGCTTATAATTTCAGGATCTGCCTCACCAACCAGCCGGCCAACATGATTCCGATCACGCAGCCCGAAGACTATGATCCCGCGCGATACGAGTTGCTGGCCAGGGTAGTGGAAAAGAACAAACCCGGCAACCTCAACGGCATCCTGAAGTTCGACCGTATGCCGAACAATAAAACGGACATCAATAACAACGGGGCATTTTCCACGGACATGATCGGCATGAATTACGATTACCCCGAAGCCGATTACGCCACGCGGGAAAAGATCATCAAAGCGCATGAACGGTATAACAAGGGCCTGCTGTATTTCATCGGCCACGACCCGAGGATGCCGGCCCACCTGAGAAACGAAATGCTGAAATGGGGGTATCCCAAAGATGAATACAAAGCGTTTGGTAACTGGTCGCCGCAGCTGTATGTGCGCGAGGCGCGCCGCATGGTGGGCGCGTACGTGATGACGCAAGCCAACTGCGAAGGCCGCGAAGTGGTGAAAGACGGCGTGGGAATGGCCGCCTATACGATGGATTCCCATAACACCCAGCGGGTAGTACACAACGGGATGGTGAAAAACGAAGGCGATGTGCAGATCGGCGGCTTCGGCCCGTACCCGATCGCGTACCGCTCCATCATTCCCCAAGCCGCGGAATGCGGCAACGTATTGGTGCCGGTTTGTTTGAGCGCTACCCATATCGCATACGGCTCCATCCGCATGGAACCGGTGTTTATGGTGCTGGCGCAATCCGCCGCCACCGCCGCTTCCATGGCCATCGACAAAAAACAGGCCGTACAGGACGTTGACGTGACCGCCCTGCAGGAAGAACTGCACCGCAGGCCGCTGGCCACTAACGCCATCGCGGAAATACTTGTAGATAATGACGATGCCGCCAATGTGCAGGTCACGGGCGAGTGGTCCAAAGAAAAAAGAGGCGCTTACGGCCCGTCCGTTCATATCGCTTCAAAAACAGGCGGCCGCATCCGGTTTACGCCGGAAGTGCTGACGGGGGGCGTTTACCGGGTATACACCTACGTACCCAAACATGCCGGCCTCTCCGCTGTCACCAACATTCAACTTTCGCCCGACGGCAAAACCATCCAGCCCGCAAAATATACCGCCGGTTCGGTGCGGGTGGAAGGCCAGACGTCCGGTGAGTGGGTAGAACTCGGGACGGTGAGGCTCGGCAAAGGCCGCAAGGGGTATGTGGAAATCACGACGGAAGGCGCCGATGGAACGGTCGTGGCGGATGCCGTACTGTTCGTGCCGGAAAAATAAAATACACGTCTGCAGGAAAGAAAGATAAGGGGCCGCGCATTGCGGCCCCTTCATTTTGCATGGTTCCGTTTTTACTATCTCCTCAACATCACAGTCGTTATCAAGATTTCGGCGTTTTAAAACGGGCCCCTTCATTTTGCATGGTTCCGTTTTTACTATCTCCTCAACATCACAGTCGTTATCAAGATTTCGGCGTTTTTAACCGGTTTGCCAATACGGAACGGTCCGGCGGCAAGTCGTAGTTTTCGCTGGGCCCGGCATTACCTTTGCGGCAGCCGCACTTCCAGCGGCGCATCGTCGGCGGTGGTTTGCGGGCCGGCGTGGAAGACGATGTTCAGCACATCATTGATTTCCCCGTACACGCTCGTGATCTGCGTGCCCTGGTAGAGGCTCACCCCGTCGAACTTCATCCTGCGAATCACCTTCCCGGTTGCCCCGGATTTTATCGCAATGCCGACGTTCATCACCCGGGCGGGGTTGCACACCCATTCCAGTGCCAGCGGCGCTTTTCCGAGTACCACATTCGTCTGCACCAGCATTTCACCCACGCGGCTTGCCGGGGGCAGGCTGTCCGGGTAGAGACGGTTCATGGAGTAGGTCAGCGAATTGGATACGTAGGTGGCCGTTTGCCCGCCGGCCGGGTCCGTGAGCGTCAGCTGGATGCTCAGCCCCTTGTCTTGCGCAAAGGCGCCGGTAAACGGCAACACGGAAAATATTAGCAGTACGTACAATTTCATGGCTGCATTTTTACAGGTATGCGATTCAGTTCGAGCGTGGCGGGGCTGATGACGATGGACGCCCTGCGTTCCGCCCGTCCCTCGTCGCCGGCATAAAATATTTCCGTCGCTTCCAGAAGGGAGGCCCGCCGGAAAACGGCTTCCGCCACGATGCTGCCGGTGCGGATATTTTTCGCCACGAGCCGGCCGTCGAGGGCAACGGCGCTTTTGGCTGTCCATTGCAGGAGCTGCCCGTCCATCATTTCCGCCAGTTCAATGGACAGGTTTTGCCGGATGCCGGCACGGTAGGCGCCGGATGTGGGCCCGTCGGCATGGAACGAGTACCCCTGCACACTGTACCGGCTGCTATCCGCGCCGCCGGGTTTTTTAAGCGTGAGGGTGATCTCCACATCGCCCTGCTGCGCCAAGGCGCAGGCAGGAGCGATGGTGAAGAGCCATGCGCAACACAAAAGCATATATCCGCTTTTCATCGGGTTCAGGTTTGAGTGGGTTACAGCACGAATGCCTAGTTGAGAAAACTGAAGCGGTTCTCAAACAGCCGGCCCACACCGGGCACCGGGCTGCAGCTTTCGTTGTTGGCGGCAATGATGCCGAAAATGAACAATATCAATGGAAGAAGGCCGGCGATAGACATCAGGAAGGTCAGCGGCGGCGCGATGGCCACCACGATGCCGGTAACGATGCTGAGCGCCACACCCAGGATCATGATGCCGAGCGACTGCCCCAGGTGATAGCTGACCAGCGGGCTTTTTTCCGGCATGTCTTTGTGACGGAAGTAAACGATCAGCCATCCGATCAGGGTGAGGTAGGCAACGATGGCCATGGTTTTGTTTGTCATACGAAACGGTTTTTTGTGATAAGGAATGTGAAGCAAAGCTATGCGCCGGCATCGGCGTTCCGGTTTTTTGAGCGCCTACAGTGCTACTACGTGGTAGCGGCCGGGTGTCTACAAAGTGTCTACATGAAATACTAACTATTGAAAAGATTATTGTTAGGTATTGTGTTTAATGTTTATGTGTAACATTGAATACCGAATAGCCTTATTTTTACTGCATGGTAAACACCCGCAATTTGTGTTTGGCATTCATTGTTTTGATTTACCTGTTGCCCGGCAGCAGTCATGCACAAACCATTCTGATTGATTCACTAAGAGGCGCGCTCAATGTGGCGGACCTCGCCACGGGAGACCGCATCATGACCATGGGCCGGTTGGCCCGGGCCCTTCATTACAGGAATATCCAGGAAGCCATCCAGGTGGAACGGCAGGCGCTGGTATTGTGCCGGCGTGAAAAGGACGGGCAGTACGGGGCGTTTACCTATGGTACGCTCACGTACCTGTATGTACAGGCCAACGATGTAGCGGCGGCCAAGCGGAGCATCGACAGCGCGATGTGGTTTGCTGAACGGACCAGCCGGAAAGACGTACAGGGATTCGTATGGTACCGCAAAGGCTGGCTCGAATATGTCAACGACGAGTCGGACAAAAGCATGAGCAGCCTGCTGCACGCGCTCAAATTGCTCGAAGGCCGGGAGGCCCACAGCTGGGAAAGCGGGGTATGTTATTATATCGCCGGGCTTTATTTTCAGTGGAAGGACGAGAAGAAGTACGACAAATACGTGCGGATGTGCCTGCAGGCCGCATTGAAGGGCGGTGACCCGGACGATATCTGCCGGGGCAACCAGGCCATGGGCAGCAATTTTATGTCGAGGTACCGGAAAGACACCACCCGGCGCGCCCTGCTCGATTCCGTATTATATTATAACCGCCTGGCGCTGGAAGTGGCGGAAAGAGAGAAAGACCGGCTCATTTTCAGGAATACCGCCGCCGTGGTGGCGCTTAATAACGGGAACCTGTATTTCGAATATTTTCCGCCCGTGTACCGCGATAGTGCGGAGAAGTACATCAATACCGCCCTGCAGCTGGCCCGCGAGATCCGGTATCCGGACGTGATCGCCAATTGTTACGGCATTCTCAGCGAATACGAAATCCGCGAAGGACGTTACGGCGCTGCAGAAAAAATCCTGTTAACGGCCCTGGCCGAGCTCGAAACCGATTCCTCCAGCGGCAGCATTACAAAAGCCCGGATGTTCCGCGGTTTGTCGAACGTAGCCGAACGCGCCGGGGAGCCTGCGAAGGCGCTGCGTTATTATAAAGATTACGTGCGCCACTACGAAGCTTTTTTTGACGCGGAAAAGATGGGCATTTCAAAGAAGCTGGAAGCCCAGTACCAGTCTGAAAAGCAGGAGCAGGCGCTGCTGGCTTTGCAGGAGCGGGCCGCCTTTAACCGCAAGCTCAACTTTATTTACGCATACCTCATCCTGGCAGGCCTGGTGGCCCTGATATTCATTTTCCGTGCGTACCATTTCAGGCTGAAAGCAGCGCGCAGGCAGCAGGAGTTACTGGCGCGGGAAAAAGAAGACGCGCATTGGCAATCACAGTGGCAGGCGGCGGAAGCCAAGCGGCTGGCCATGGAAAAACAGGAAGCCTTGCTGCAGGCCAGCCTCCGGGAGGAAGAAGCGGCCCGTCTCCAGGCTGAACAGCTCCTGTTGCAGGAAAGGCAGGAGCGGTTGCAGAAGGAGCTGCTGGCCGGTACGCTGCAGGTGGAAGAAAAGAACGGGTTGCTGCAGGCGCTGCAAAAGAAAATCACGGAGCACGCCCGGCAATATCCCGCACTCAGGCAAATGGACCGTATCATCAACGAAAACCGCCGGCAGGACGATGATTTCGAAAGTCTCAAAGCCGACTTCGCCGGCATTCACCCCGAATTTTTCAACCGCCTGCAGGAGAAATCGGGGAACTCCCTCACCCGCCTCGACCTGAAATACTGTTCCTATATTTTAATGGGCCTTTCCACCAAGGAAATTGCCAGCCGTCTCGCCGTGGAACCGAAAAGCATCCGCATGGCGCGTTACCGCCTCAAGCAGAAACTCGGCCTGCAGAAAGACGACAACCTCGATCAGTTTATCAGCGGGTTGGTGTAAGTGGATTTCACAACCCGTTCATTCCTGCCTGGAATGCGTCCACGAACTGTCCCACATGAAATCCGTCTGCCAGCGCATGGTGCACATGCACGGAAACAGGCATCGTTTTAATACCGTTCTCTTCCGTCACTTTACCGAAAGAGATTTTAGGGCAGCTGTCCGGGAAGTTGTAGTTGCGCGCGTGGGAGAGGCTGGAGAAATCGAGCCAGGGAACGGCGGAAAAGTGAATGACGTTTTCGCCGGTCACGGCCGGCACCAGGCCGGTGCTTTGCTGCACGCTGTCGATTTCCCGTTGCGCCGCTGCATAAAATTGCGCCTCATCCGTATAAAAATCCATATAGGCGAACCCGAAGGTGCCGTTCGGCCGGTTGATGGTGGGGGAGGCATGCACCTGGTCGAACAGGAATACGTTGCCGTTGGAGATGCGGTAGCGGAACGCTTCCGTTTGATTCGCCGCTTTCAGCGCCTGGTACAGGTACACAAGGAAAAAGGAAAGCTGGTGTTCTTTGGCGTAGCGGTACGCTTTCGTACAGTCTACCCGCACGGTGACGCCGAAAAAAGGTTCGGTGAATTGCGAGAAGAACCGGAACTGGTCGGCGCGTTCCCAGGTATCGATATTTATTTCCCGTTTCATGTGCCGAGGTGGTTTAAGATGTCGGAGATCTTTTCCAGTTCGAGGAAATTCGGATGTTCCAGCCGGTGCTCGTGTACTTCATGTACCCAGGTGGTATGATAAGGAATGTGCGCGGCATGGCTGTTCAATTCCAGTACTGGCAGCACGTCGGATTTGATGGAGTTGCCCAGCATCAGGAAGTTTTCCGGCGCACAGTCGAGGTGCTTCAACAGCTTGCGGTAGTCCGCCACCTGTTTATCCGACATGATTTCGATATGATGAAAGTAATGCTGTAACCCCGACTTTTTAAGTTTCCTTTCCTGGTCGAGCAGGTCGCCTTTGGTGGCCATTACGAGGCGGTATTTACCTTTCAGGGCGCCGAGTACTTCCTCCACGCCGTCGAGCAGCTCGATGGGTTTCTGCAGCAGCTCCTGCCCGAGCCGGATGGCTTCCGCAACCAGCGCCAGGCCCGCCGTGCCTTGTGTAACGCGGTGGATGGTTTCAATCATGCAGAGCATGAATCCCTTCACCCCGTAACCGTACAGGTGCAGGTTGTTCATTTCGGTTTTAAACAGCTCCTGCGATACGGAGTGATGGGGAAGATAATCTTCCAGCAGGGCGCAGAACGCTTTTTCCGTTTCCTGGAAGTAGGGCTCGTTGACCCACAGCGTATCGTCCGCATCGAAGGCGATGATTTTAATTTTGTCGTTCATGGCTTTTTTGTACC
>CBFGZV010000061.1:0-19681 GCA_965653365.1 uncultured Chitinophaga sp.
TGGACGTGAGCCTGGAGAAAATCATTCCCCTCGGCACCGGCATCTTCGCTTTCGTGAAATACGTGAACAAGTGGATCATCATCCCCGTGTTCAACTTCCTTGGCGGCCTCACTTCCAACTATGGCCTCATCATCCTGCTGCTCACCATTTTCATCCGCATCATCATTGCGCCGTTCACTTACCAGAGCTATGTGTCCGCCGCGAAAATGAAAGTGCTGAAACCGGAGCTGGATGAGCTGCGCGCCAAGTATAAAGACGATCAGCAGGCCTTCGGCATGGAGCAGATGAAGCTCTTCCGCAGCGCCGGCGTAAACCCGCTGGGAGGCTGCTTGCCGGCCTTGCTGCAGCTGCCCATCCTGGTGGCGATGTACTCTTTCTTCCCCTCGTCCATCGAGCTGCGGCAGGAGAGCTTCCTCTGGGCGAAAGACCTGTCTACCTACGATTCCATTTACAACTTCGGGTTTACCATCCCGCTCTATGGCGATCACATCAGCTTGTTCACCATCCTGATGACCATCACGAGCCTCGTGCTGGCCTTCTATAACAGGGGGATGACCGACCAGAGCAACCCGGTGATGAAATACATGCCATACGTATTCCCCGTGATGCTGCTGGGTATCTTCAACAGCATGGCCGCGGCGCTGACCTACTACTACTTCCTCAGTAACGTGATCAGCATCCTGCTGCAGTGGGTGATACAGACGTTCATCATCAACCACGACAAAATCCACGCGAAAATCCAGGCCAACAAGCTGAAGCCGGCAGGCAAAAGCAAGTGGGCGGAAAGGCTGGAAGAAATGCAGAAACGGCAACAGGAAATGCAGAAAACGAAAAAGAAATAAACCGAATAAGGCCCCGAAAACCGGGGCCTTTATTTTTTAAACAGTGAACATGAGAGTTATTTTATTAGCTGGACTATTAGCGACAGGCTTCTGTAGCGCGGCGCAGGACTATGCGCCTTCGGCAGGCAGGATTACGAAAACCGTACAGTACCTCGCGTCGGAAAAACTGAAAGGCCGCGGCACCAACGAAAAAGGCGGGCAGAAGGCCAGCCGCTACGTGGCGCAGCAGTTTAGAAAGCTGGGGCTCGAACCGGGCAACAGCGGGGATTTTTACCAGCCCTTCACATTCAACCGCAACAAACATCTCAATGTTCCCAGCCGCAACGTGATCGGCTACCTCGATAACGCCGCCGCCTATACGATCGTGATCGGCGCGCATTACGACCACCTGGGCACGGCGGGCCTGTTCGACGGGCGGTATCCCATCGGGCAGATACACAACGGCGCGGACGACAACGCCTCCGGTGTGGCCGGTTTGCTCGAGCTGGCGCGGTATTATGTGAAAAACGGGGAGAAGGAGCCGTTCAATTTCCTGTTCATCGCATTCGGCGGGGAAGAGCTGGGATTGCAGGGCTCGAAGTATTACACGCAGCATCCGGTTGATTCGCTCGACAATATTCATTTCATGCTGAACATGGACATGATTGGCCGTTATAATCCGGCGCGCGGCGTGGGCATTGGCGGATATGCGTCTGCGGCGGAATGGCCCGGGATCTTCAAAGATGTGAAAGCAGACACGATCAAATACTTCACCGACGGCGCGGGCCGCGGCGGCTCCGACCACAACAGCTTTTACGTGGCCGGCGTACCCGTGTTGTTCCTGCATACAGGGGGCCACGACGATTATCATAAACCCACCGATGATGCACCGAAAGTAGACGCGGGTGCGGAAGCGGGTATTCTCCGCATCGCCATCCAGCTGATCAATAATGCCATGAAAGTGGAGAAGCTGGAATACAAGGGCGATGCAGCGCCGGTTGCCACGGGGAAATAACGTACGGTATATCTTCTGCCTGCAATCGCTGACAGGAGGGAAGCCCGGCCAGGTTGCAGCGGGGAAATATATCCGCCACGGCAGTCATAAAAAAAGCGGGTGTATCATTTCGATACACCCGCTTTTTTTATGGATTATTTTTGGGCTTCGCCGGCATCACCGCTTTGGGCTGGGTGCCGGGTGGCGTGGTTTCATCTTTCTTTTTCTCGTCTTTCTTCACCGGTTCCTTTTCTTTCTCTTTTTCTTTTTCCTTCGCCGGTTCCGCCGGTTCGCCGTATTCGCTCACATCGATGGTTTCGTAGTCGCTGGCGGCGCCGTTGCCTACGTCTTCCGCCTCAGCGCCGGGCTGTACGTTGCTTTCGTAGTTAAAGTACAAGTCGTTGCGCATATTGGCCGGCACCGGGAAAGTGGAGCTGGGGTCGATGCCCAGTGTTTTATCCGCATATACTTTCTGCATGAACAGCGCCCAGATGGGGAGGCCTGTGCTGGCGCCCTGGCCGAGGGCCGTACTGGCGAAACGGAGGTAGTTGTTTTCGCAACCCACCCATGCGCCGGCCAGCAGCTGCGGCGTGTAGCCGATAAACCAGCCGTCGGTATTGTCGTTCGTAGTGCCCGTTTTACCGCCTATTTCGCCGGGGATGTTATAGCGGAAGCGGAGGCGTGCGCCGGTACCGCCGGTAGCAGTTACGCCTTCCATCATTTTCACCATGGTGTAGGCATCCGTTTCGCTGATCACTTCCCGTTTCTCCGGCACGTTCGTTTCGAGGATATTGCCGTTGCGGTCTTCGATGCGGGTGATGTACACCGGTTTGGTGATCACGCCGCGCGCTGGGAACATGGTGTAGGCGCGCATCATGTCGAACAGCGACAGTTCGGAAACACCGAGCGAGATGGAGGGGTAGGGATCTATCTTGTTGGATTCAAAACCGATTTTCGAATTGGCGAAGTTGGCGAAAGCCTGTGCGCCGAACTGTTTGATGAGGTAAACGCTCACCAGGTTCAGCGATTTGGCCAGTGCGCCCGCCATGGAAATGGAGCCGCCTACGCTGCCTTCGGAGTTGCGGCTCACCGTCCAGTTGCCGATGGTCACCGGTTCGTTCGGCAGCATGGTATTGGGGCTGAAGCCGTTCATGAGCGCGAAGCAGTACAGGAACGGTTTGAAGGTGGAGCCTACCTGGCGGCGTGTTTTGAACACGTGGTCGTTTTTGAAATACCGGAAGTCGGGGCCGCCTACCCATGCCTTCACTTCACCGCTTTCAGGATCCATCGCCATGAAGCCGGTTTGCAGCACGGCGCGGGAATATTTGATGGAGTCCATCGGCGTCATCACCGTATCGATTTCGTTCTGCTCGGGGTCGGTGAAACTGCGCCAGGCGAACACCTTCATTTTGGTGGGGGTGTTGAACGATTTGACGATGTCTTCTTCCGGTACCTCATCTTCCATCATCGTTTTATACCGGTCGGATTCCTTCATGAATTTCACGAGGTCTTTTTTCGCGTCCTCGCGCTTCGTCCATACGCTGCCGCTTTTGATATTGCTTTGCTGATAGAAGGATTTCTGGAGGTCTTTCAGGTGTTTGGCCACCGCTTCCTCGGCATACAGCTGCATGCGCGGGTTGATGGTGGTGTAGATCTTCAGGCCGTCGCGGTACAGGTTGTATTCCGTGCCGTCGGCTTTTTTATGGGTCTTGCACCATTCCTTCATTTCGGCGCGGAGCACCTCGCGGAAGTAGGGGGCCAGGCCTTTATTGTGGTCTATTTTGTTGTAGCGCAGCGCTATGGGGCGGCTTTTGGCGGCCTCGCCCTCGGCTTTGGTGATGTAGCCGGTTTCCACCATGTTTTCGATCACGGTGTTGCGGCGGTTGAGGGCGTTTTGCGGGTTCCTGCGCGGGTTGAACACGGTGGAGCCTTTCAGCAGGCCCACCAGCATGGCCGCCTCTTCCACGCTCAGCCGGCTGGGATCTTTGCTGAAGAACGTGCGGGCGCCGTTTTCGATGCCATACACGTTATCGCCGAAAGTAACAGTGTTCAGGTATAAAGTGATGATTTCTTTTTTGGTGAAGTTCCTTTCCAGCTTGATGGCGATCACCCATTCGGTGAGCTTCTGGAAACCGCGCACCAGCACGTTGCGGGAACGGGCCTTGCCTTCCACATCGGCCTGCAGGTTGAGGGCCAGCTGCTGCGTAATGGTGCTGGAGCCGCGTTTTTTACCCACCAGCAGGTAAAACGGGATGGCCGCCGTGCCTTTCGGGTCGATGCCCGAGTGGTCGTAAAAACTGCGGTCTTCCGTTGCCAGCAGGGCGTTGATCACGTTCTGGGATATATCCTTGTATTCGATATTGGAACGGTCTACCTGGTAAAACTTGCCCATGATGGTCCCGTCTTCCGCGATCACCTCCGAGGCCAGCGCGGTACGCGGGTTTTCAAGGTCCTCCAGGCTGGGCATGTGCCCGATCAGCCGGAGATTGATGAGCAGTAACAGCAGCAGGAAAACAGCCACGCCGCCGCCAAATACGACCCATAATATCTTGATGGATTTTCTCATATATTATTTTATGTGAAACAGTCTATAGTGCAAAATTATTCATTTTCCCCCGGAGTTCATAGGCCAGGGTGCAATGCTATCTGTGCAAATATTATTCCGTTATGTAGTTGTTGCCAAAGAATTTGCGGTAGCCCTCGATGTCTTTCGTGTTATTGAGCAGGATGAAGTTTTCCCTGGAAATAATAAAGAATTTATACTCGGTGGGTCTGATCCTGGGTACGATCAGGGTGGATGCGGAGCGCACGGCCTCGTCGAAATAGTTGAGCGCTTTATCCTCGCTGGGGAACAGCCGGATGATCACCATGATTTCGGTGGGCGTGAGCACAAAGCTGCTGGCTTCGAGCTGCTCGCCGGCGTGTTTTTCAGCGTTGTATTTGGCGAATTGCGTCACGGCTTCGTCTACCAGCACCTTGTTCACCCGGTTGAAGGACATCACCACGAAATGCGGGATGGCGGCCTTTTCGTCGCCGAGCTTATACGGCGTTACCGGCGGCGGGGGCGGTGGAGGCGGCAGGTTGGCCGCGGCGGCGGCGATGGAATCGGCCTTTGCCTGCGCTATTTTGGCGGAATCCACGGCGAATTGCGGCGTGGGGCTTTGCCAGGGATAGCGCATGGTGACGCTTTCGTCCACCACGGCTGTTTGCGAGCTGTCGCGGCGCACCTCGAGCCGGGTGAGGTAATCGGTCACCTCCGCCCTGCGGTTGAGCGCGTCCATGATGGCGTTGGCCTGGCCCAAAATGGCGGCCTCGCCGGGATATTTGGCGATCACCGCCCCGATGGCGGCTTTGCCGGTACTGTCTGATTGTGTTTTGACGAGCGTCATGGCTTCCAGCAGGTCCCACTTGGGTTGCAGGGAAGAATAGCCGTACGTGGAATCCGCCTGCTTCTTGAGCTGGAAAACGGTATCGTAATGGCCGGTGAGGTAGGCGATGTACGCGGAATCGTATATCGCGCTCACGGCGCTCTTTTTCTCCTTGTCTTCGTCTTTCGGCAGCCCGAACTGCAGGATGTTGGCGTAGTTGGTGCTGCTGAACTGCGTGAGTATCATCTGCTTGTACCGCTGCGCCTGCTGGGTATGGTTCAGCCGGTCGTGCCACACATAGAGGGAATACAGGATTTCAGCCTTGCGGGGATGTTCGGGGAAGCGTATCAGCAGTGAATCGTACGAGGAAATGGCCTCGCGCGGGTCGTCCAGTTTGTCGTGGTACAGCTTGCCCAGTTCGTACCAGGCATCCATCTGTTTGTTGCGCGACTCTGCGAGTTTCTCAGGCGTCAGGGGCAGGTTGGCGGCCAGTACGCCGGTATTGAGGCTGTCCGCCGGGAGCTGGTCGATGGCGGTGTTGACATTGTCTGTGGCGGCCGTTTCATTGGCCGTTACCGGGTTGTTGAATGCCGCACCGGCCCCCTGGCTGCGGCGCCAGTTGTCGCCCAGCTGGCGGTTGCCCCAGCGGCGCTTGAATTCGGTATACCCGCTGGATTTGCTGCCGGGATTATAGAAATACCAGTCGCCCGTCCCTTCGTCCGCAGGCGGTGCGTAGCCGCTGGTGGAGGGGAAGTTCGGGTTGAAGGCGGTGCTATTGTTGTCTGTGTTATTACCCTTGCGGCCTTTTTCCTTGTCAGGCGGCGCCGTGCGGGCGGTGCGGATAGCGTTGAGCTGCTGGTTCAGCAGGGAATCGCGCAGCGCCGGCGGCAGGCTGGCGATGTGCTGCAGGCTGTCTTCCTGGCGGATGAGCCGGGTGCGGGCCACTACGTCGCCGAGGGCCTCCTTGCGGGTATTCACCAGTTCCGCTTCCTCGAAGTCCGGCCCCATGACGGCGGCAGTGCTGTCATAGTACCGTTGTGCGGCGGCGTAATCTTTCCGGAAATAATGGATATCGGCGATGCCTTTGAACGTGAGGGTGCGCTGGAGCATGTTGGCGCTTTCCACTTTGAGGGATTTGCCCAGGTATTCGAGCGCCCGCTCCGGCTGTTCATTGGCGCAGAGCACGGCCATGTTGTAGTAGATAGCGTCGCGGAAGGGGATGAACCGTTCCTTGCGCTGCATGCTTTCGAGTGCGGCGATGCTTTCGTCGAGGCTGCCGCCGTTGGCTTTGGTATTGCAGCGCGCGATCTGTACGCGGGCGTTGAAATCGATGGTAGCGTCCGGCTTGTAGGCGATCACGTCGCGGAAGGCGTTCATGGCCGAGTCGAGGCGGCCCTGGGAGGCATACAGCTGTCCCAGAATGAAGCTCATCCTTGCTTTCTGGTCGCGGCCGCTGTTCCCTTTTTTGATGGCGATCACCAGCGGGTCGATGGTTTCGGCGTACATGCCCTGTTTGTAGTAGCGGTAGGCCTGTATTTCAGCCAGCTGGCCTTCGAGGCGTTTCGGGAAAAACGGGTCGCCTTCCAGGATGTTGAGCAGGCTGCGCGCCTCGTCGTACTGCTTCTGCTCCAGGTATACGCGGGCCTGCCAGAGGAAAGCCTCGTTGCGGGCGGATTTGTGGTTGAAGCGGTTGAACCAGCTTTTCTCTTTCTCACGGGTGGCCACCGAAATCCGCGAATCCTCGCTGCGGCCCACTACGGTATTGTATTCCGACTTCTTTTTCGGGGCGAACGTGCTGTTGATGTATTTGAACGTATTGGAGGCGTTTTCCCAGTCGCCTTTATAATAATAGGCCTTTCCCACCAGCAGGTAACAATCGTCTATCCAGCGCCCGCGCGGGTCGTGGATTTGCACGGCCACGGAGGCTTTCTGGATCACCGAATCGAGGTCGTTGGTGTTCAGGTTGAGCTTTTCTACCGTAAAGGGATAGAAGGGGAGAAATACGTTGTAATTGTCCTGCCGCTCTCGGCTAATGCCTTTCAGGATCGCGTCGAGCTTAAGCTTGGCGTGGTAATAATAGTTGTAACGCGTAACGGTGTTTTGCACCACCTTACGCTTGAAGGTAAAAGGCTTCTCGGCCATTTTTTCAGAAGGCGGGCGGCGATCTTCCTGCTTGGCAGGCTTGGCCGGCGCCTGATTTTGACCAAATGCGGCCAGCACCCCCGTGCACAACGTCAAACTCAACCACCAGGCGCGCATATATAAGGATCTAGAACAATTCATGAAAAATATCAGGGTCGATATTATATAACAGTAAAAAAGCGAAAATATTTTAAAGATAGGGAAGATTTGAACAATAATGAATTCGAAATGCGTATTTGGCCGGGAATCCGGGGAAATAAAAATGACCGTTATTTTATAAATAAATTTACCCGAACTTGCTATTTTACACCTTTATTCTGAATCTATTATCATATTTTTACATTCGTTTTGTAATTTACCCGCATTCATATGCTTTCGAAAGTGCGTATGCATGTTTTAACCTGTTCTAATTCGAAACTGAAAGATGGCGTTGGACGATAAACACAAGGGGAGGAGCCTGGACCGGCTGAACCACAAATACCGGCTGGTGATCATGAACGACGATACGTACGAGGAGGTGACCGCCTTCCGCCTGTCGCGCATGAGTGTGTACGTGGCCCTGAGCACCCTGTTTGTGTTGCTGGTGGCCATCACGGTGGCCACGGTCGTGTTTACGCCACTGCGGTATTACATCCCCGGTTACGGCGATCTCAAACAGCGCAAGGAAATCATTCAGCTGCGAATGCGGACGGACTCGCTGGAAAGGGCGATTTCGAGCCGCGACCGGTACCTCGACAACCTGAAGAATGTGATTGGCGGCAATATCAAGCTGGACACCAACATGTTGAAGGTGCCCAAACTGGATAACAGTACTTATTAAATATTTTTTAACTATCTTGTAGCTATCTTTATTTTAAACAGAAAAACCTGAGAACCTATGTTTAACCAAGGCAAGAAAGGTGAGAGCAAAAGTCTGATGCCCACCTCTAACATCAACCTTATTGGCAGCGGCACTTCTATCCACGGCGATATCGAGTGCGAAGGAGACATTCGTATAGACGGGCGCGTGAACGGCGTGGTGACCACGAAAGCCAAGATCGTGGTGGGCCCTGAAGGCGAAATTACGGGCGACCTGGTATGCCAGAGTGCTGACATCCTGGGCAAAGTGACCGGCATCATCAAGGTGGAGGATTTACTGTTCCTGAAAGGCAATGCGTTGATCAAGGGAGATATTTACACCGCTCATTTCGAGATGGAGCCTTCCGTGAAATTCAACGGGCGTTGCTATATGGACCCCGCCGAGGCGCCGCAGCCCTCGCATTCATCAGTAGAAAAACATTCGGATTCCAAATATGGAAGACCCGTCCTCGAGGAAGAAACCGCATAACCTGCTCTGGCGTTACGCCGGACTCGCTTTTCAAATGATGGCAGCCATTGGTATCGCCTTATGGGGAGGCTATATGCTGGATCAGTGGATAGGGATGCGTTTCCCGCTCTTCATGATCATTTTTTCTTTACTCGCTTTAGCCCTACTTTTGTGGCAAATTGTAAAAGATACCGGCAAGCATGACCGATAAGTTTATCCAATGGCTGGCAGTCGTTTTCATCCTGATTTCGGCGGCATTGTTTTTATTAAAGGGCTGGCTCCTGCAATCGCTGGGCGTGCAGTTTCCCGTGCTGATGGGCGGCAACGTAGCCCTGGCGCTTATTACCATGATCAGTTACTCACTGGGCAGCAAGGGGATGTCGGCAGACAATCCCAATGCCATGGTGCGGGCCGTTTACGCGGCCACGCTGGCCAAGCTGATGCTTTGCGTAGCATGTATTGCGGTGTATATTTTCATGAACCGGCAAAACGTGAGCAAAGCCACGATTTTCCTCTTCATGTTCTTTTACCTCGTGTACACGGTGTTTGAAACCATCCACCTGTACCGTAAAAGTATGCGGCAAAAGAAATCCTGAAGGCGTTGAAGCAAGAAGCACCTTTACATGCGTTAGCGAGTTACCTGCCCGACGGTACGTTCGAGCAGGTGATCGCCTATATCACCGAATACAAGGTTCACCTCACCATCACCCGCGAAAGAGCCAGCGTGCTGGGCGACTACCGCCACCCTTATGAAAACAAGGGCCACCGCATCAGCATCAACGGCGGGCTCAACAAATACGCCTTCCTGCTCACCCTGCTGCATGAAATCGCCCACCTGGTCACCTTCATGATTTACAGCAACCGTGTATCGGCCCACGGCAAGGAATGGAAACTGGAATACAGCAAAATCCTCCGCGAATTCGTCGGCAAGAACTACCTGCCCCCCGATGTGGAAGCGGCGGTGCGCGACAGTCTGCATAACCCTGCGGCGAGCTCGTGCGCGGACGAAGACCTGATGCGGGTGCTGAAGCGGTACGACCGGAAAAAGGAAAATCATTACCTGGTGGAGCAACTGCCGCCGGGCCAGCTGTTCAAAACCAAAGACGGGCGCGTTTTCCGCCGCGGCGAGCGCATCCGTAAAAGATTCCGGTGCGAGGAAGTGGACACCAGGCGGGTCTATCTTTTCAGCCCGGTATATGAAGTGGAACTGGTCAGCGAATAAGCCTATACGTTATGCTGCCGCAACCCGTCGCAGCAGCTCATCATCAGGCGGCAACAAGGCCGGCCCAATACCAGACGGGCTCCGGTACATCCGGAAATTTGTGCTTTTTATCTGTGGTATGCTGCCGACATGAAGGCGCGTTAATTTCACCGTAAAATCTCCATCATATTCAGCCGCACCGGCGTGCCGGCCCTGAGCGTATGCGGTATTTCCGCGATGTGGTCAGTATGTTTGATCAGTTCTTCGGTGGCCTCTCTCGGTGCGTTCGACTGTACTTTGATATCGTACCGGAGATTGCGGGCCTGGGCCGGTTCCCCGCTCCAGTCGCCGTTGATGATGATCTCGACGTGCTGCAGCTCGATGCCGCGGATGGCGGCCTCCCTGTACAGATCGTTGCACAGGCTTGCGCCGATCGACATCATGAAGAGCTCTTCCCCGCTGAACCCGATGCCCAATCCGCCCGCCCTCGGCGTACGGTCAATCACCAGGCTCCTCGGCCCCGCCCATCCGGCGGCGGCACTGCTTTCGTGGATTGTTTTCAGGTGTACTTGCATAATATGTTTAATCTACGCAAAGTTGCGGGTAAAAACAAATGTGCCGATACCCTGTTGCCGCAAGGCATCACCTGATGGCGGGTACCGCCGGGATCACACGATGGCCTGTTCCACCCGCTGCCCCGTGCGCATGGCGCCTTTGGCAATGCGTTCTTCGGTTTCCATGGCCATGATCGCTTTCCTTTCTTTTTTGTGCATGATGAAGGCGTATTCATGCTGTTCGAGCAGATCGTCGTACGGCCCGCGGGGAGAAATGAGCTTCACGAAAACGGGCGCGGTTTCGATGGCGATGAACAGGAGCATGATGAACCAGTTGGCCCAGCGGATGGGCTCGCTGTTTTTGGTGAGGGTGCCGAGCGCTTCGAGGCGGGAAGCGAGGCCGTCGAGGCTGGTACGTTTGAGCTGGGTAACGGCCGCCGCGGTAGTGGAGTCCTGCGCCGCCAGTTCTTTACGGAGGTCGCCGTGGCGTTGTTGCAACACCGCGAGGGCGGCGGTGGCGCTGTCGGCATCCGCTTTTTTGGCTTTATAGATGGGCCCGAGGTTTTTAACGCGGGAGCCGCCGGTGCCGTCGGCTTCCTGCTGGGCCACCAGCATCAGCGTGTCGCGGCGGGCGGCCTGGGTGTTGATTTCCAGCTGAAGGGCCTGCAGGCGGCTGTTGAGCTCCTGGGTGCGGGCCTGGTAGCGTTCCTTCACTTTTTCTTCCTGTGTTTTGAACTTCTGCTGCTCCATGATCACCAGTTCGGCCTGTATTTCGCGGTCGAAGATCTGTAATTCCAGGGGTTTGGAGATCACAATGGCGATGATCACGGCCAGGATGATACGCGGGGTGGCCATCCAGAGCTCCTGCCCGAAGCGTTCCCGTTTTTTCATGCTGGCCACGATGTAACGGTCGAGGTTGAAGATCATCAGTCCCCACACGAGACCGAAGAGCACGGCGGCCCAGGGCTCACGGAAAACCGTCCACAGGGCGTACCCGCCGGAGAGGGCGGCCAGCAGGCCGGTAAAAAATACGGTGCCGCCGATGCCGGCGTACTTGTTGAGCTCCGAGGGAGCGCGGCGAAGCATCGGCAGATGGGCGCCGGAGCAGATAAGGAAAAACTGTCTGATTTTTAACATGAAATGGCTGTGTTAATGGAAAACCAATAACCGGTCATGTTTCGGGTAGTAAGGAGGATGGGCCATAAAGGTAATGGTTTTTTAGCATGCCATGCTGGAAATGGGATGAACGCGGCCGTTTTTGTGTTGAAACGGGAAAGCATGCAACTAATGGTTTTTTACCGGGTTCTGAGGCGGGTTGATACTAATTTGACTATGCCGGGGAAGGCCCGTGGATGTTGCAAAGAGGGGGGTACACCGGCTGAAGATACAGGGTACACACAGGGTTAATCGGGAGATAGGTGGACTTGGTGTGGAAGTAACGCGGACATGGTGTGGGGACGGCGTGGGGTTGATGAGGTTATATAGTTCGTTTTAACCATATTTGACATAAAAAAAGTGCTCCGGATCGCCGGAGCACTTTCAAAATAGTATTAGTTATAAGCGGATTAGGCGCTTACTGCTTTGTTTACCAGTTCGGCCGCTTCGCTCAGCAGGATGGCGGACTGTACTTTCAGGCCGCTCTGCTCGATGAGCTGTTTGGCTTCTGCAGCGTTGGTACCCTGCAGGCGTACGATGATGGGCACATTGATGGTACCGATGGAATTGTAGGCGTCGATCACACCCTGGGCCACCCTGTCGCAACGAACGATACCACCGAAGATATTGATGAGGATCGCTTTTACTTTCGGGTCTTTCAGGATGATGCGGAAGCCTGCTTCCACGGTTTGTGCGTTGGCGGTGCCGCCTACGTCGAGGAAGTTGGCGGGTTCGCCGCCGGACAGCTTGATCATGTCCATGGTAGCCATGGCCAGGCCGGCGCCGTTCACCATACAGCCTACGTTGCCGTCGAGTTTCACGAAGTTGAGGTTGTATTTGCCGGCTTCCACTTCGGTGGGATCTTCTTCGGTGATGTCGCGCAGGGCCACCAGGTCGGGATGGCGGAGCAGGGCGTTATCGTCGAGGTTCAGTTTGCAATCCACCGCGATGATTTTCTCGTCGCTGGTTTTGAAGAGGGGGTTGATTTCGAGCATGGCGGCGTCGAGGCCTACGTACGCGTTGTAGAGGTTGGTCACGAATCTCACCATGTTTTTGAAAGCTTCGCCGCTCAAACCGAAGTTGAATGCGATTTTGCGGGCCTGGAACGGCTGGAGGCCGCCACCGGGGTGTACCCACTCTTTGAATATTTTTTCCGGGGTGTTGTGGGCCACTTCTTCAATGTCCATACCACCTTCGGTAGAGTACATGATCACGTTCTGGCCTTTCGCCCTGTCGAGCAGGATGGAGAGGTACAGTTCCTTGATGGGGTTGGGGCCGGGATAGTATACGTCCTGCGCCACCAGCACTTTATTCACCACTTTACCGGCCTCGCCTGTTTGTATGGTTACCAGGGTGCCGCCAAGGATATTGCCGGCAATGGTTTTAACGTCTTCTGAATTTTTACCCACCGCTACACCGCGCTGTTCAGTACCTCTAATTTTGCCTTTACCACGGCCACCGGCGTGGATCTGCGCTTTAACTACGGCAAACTCGTTGCCAAACTGCACTTTCAGTTGCTTATAAGCTTCTGCCGCCGCTTCGGGAGTATCTACCGGGATACCTTCCTGTACCGGTACGTTATATTTTTTCAACAGTTCTTTAGCCTGGTACTCGTGTAAATTCATCGGTAATTAAATTTGGGCGCTAATTTAGTCATTTTATGTTTTATCCGTGTATTATTTATCTTACCATACGCCCGGTTTACAGGCACGAATTCTTCGGGGCCGGCTGATGGTATGGTTTATAGGATTAACTTTGCCGGGCATAAAACTTGGCTAATGCTGGAACAGATCAGGGAAGCTACCGCTTATATACAACAGTCGGCCCGGGAAACCCCGTTGGTGGGCATCATCCTGGGCAGCGGCCTGGGCAACCTGGCGGCGGACATCACGGACAAAGTAGAGATTTCGTATAACGACATCCCGCATTTCCCGCCGGCAACGGTGGAAGGGCATGCGGGCCGGCTCATCCTCGGCCGCCTCGGCGGGCGCCCGGTAGTGGCCATGGCCGGCCGTTTTCACTACTACGAAGGCCTCTCCATGCAGCAGGTGACTTTCCCCGTAAGGGTGATGAAAGCCCTCGGCATCCACACCCTGCTCATTTCCAACGCGGCCGGCGGTATGAACCGCCAGTTCAGGGTGGGCGACCTGATGGTGATCACCGATCACATTAACCTGCAGCCGGAGCACCCGCTGCGCGGCCGTAACATCGACGAACTCGGTCCCCGTTTCCCCGATATGAGCGAGCCCTATACGAAGGCGCTGATAGCCCGGGCGCGCGATATTGCTGCCGCCAAAGGCATATCTTTACACAGCGGCGTATACGTTGGCGTGCAGGGGCCCAGCTTTGAAACCCGCGCCGAATACAAATACATGCACATCATCGGCGGCGACGCCGTGGGCATGAGCACCGTGCCCGAAGTGATCGTGGCCGTGCACAGCGGCCTGAAAGTGTTCGCCATGAGCGTTATCACAGACATCGGCATCCGCGAGGAAGAGAACGTGATCACCCACGAAGAGGTGCTGGCCGCCGCCAAAGCAGCAGAACCACATTTAACATATATTTTCAGCGAATTGGTCCGACAATTGTAGCAAATGGCGGGCCCTACACGAATCATCAGGATGAGGCATTTCACGATCGTTTTTCTTTTGCTGGTTTGCACCGGCGGCGCCCTGAAGGCGCAATTCAATACCAACCGCCTACCGGTGGGCGGTGGCGGGGGAGGCAATTCCCGCATGCAGCGCGACACGTCCGCCCATGATCATGAGCCGGATACGCTCACCATCCGCTACCGGTACCTCGGCGAGCCCACGGACTTCATGCTCGACTCATCCGTGGCGGATTTTACGTTGAACTACCTCGGGGTGCCGGGCTCTTACATCAACCTCGGCAACAACGGCAGCGCAGCCCGCAACCTCATCTACACGCCCCGCATGATCCCCGGCTTCGATCCCGGCTTTCATTCGTTCGATGTGTACGGCTTCAACCACCAGAACGCGCAGTTCTTCAACACCAACCGCCCGTACTCCGAACTGGGGTACCTCATTGGCGGGCAGCAGGAACAGATGATCAACCTGATGCACACACAGAACCGCGGCAACAAATTCAACTTCCATTTCGCCTACCGCAAAATCAACTCCCCGGGTTATTTCCGGGCGCAGGCTACCAATCACGACAACTACAAGGTAACCGCCCATTACAACAGCCAGAACAAACGCTATCACATCCTCATGAGCTATTATCTCAACAAGCTCAATGCGGGTGAAAACGGGGGGATTGTAGATACCGTGTCGCTGAGCGATCCGGAATATAACCGGCGCCGCCTCATCCCCACGAGAATGGGGGGCGGTACGGCACAGTCGAGCGCGTTCTTCAATACCAACATCCCGGTGAAAAACGACTTCCAGGAATCGAGCATCCTGCTGCGCCAGCAATTCGACTGGGGCAGGGGCGATACCGTGCATGTGAATGATACCACCGAGTATTATAAATTCGATCCGCGTTTCAGGGTGGAGCATACGTTCAGCTACACGCAGAACACGTATGAGTTCATCGACCTGAACCCCGATTCGCTCTACTACGTCAACAATTACAAACTGAAACTATGGCCCAAAGCGTTCGGCGCCGATACGGTATTGACGCGCCACCGCTGGCGCGTGCTCAGCAACGACCTTTCGCTGATCTCCTTTCCCGTACTGGGTAACATGGCGCACTTTATCCGGCTGGGCGCCGGGTTCGATTATATCCAGGGCGATTTCCTGACGGCGACTACCAAGTTCTCGAACATGCGCGTGCATGGCGAATACCGGAATAAAACCCGTAACCAGAAATGGGACCTCTCTGCCAAAGGCGAACTGTACACCCTGGGCCAAAACCTCGGCGATTATGCCGTGAGCGGCGTGTTGAGCCGGTATTTGAACGAAACGCTGGGGAACATCAGCTTTATGTTCAGTAACGTGAACAAGGAGCCGTCCTACGTGAACGAATACTTCGGCACCAACCACTTCGTGACGTACGAAAACGGCGGCCTCGGCAAGGAAAACATCACCCAGCTGCAGTTCAAGGCCGACAACCGCCGGCTGAAATACAATGTGGCCGCCAATTATTTCCTCTTCAACAAGTTCACCTATTTCAAAAGTTATACGGAAAGCGAGCAGTTCGCCGGCCTGTTCAACCTGTTGCAGATCGTGGCTTACAAACGGCTCGACATCAAAAGCTTTACGCTCGACGCCAACTTCGCGTTCCAGCGGGTGATCGGTGATTCGCCGCTGCAGTTGCCCACCGTGTGGGCCCGCGCACGCATGGCCTACAATGCCCGCCTCTTCAAAAACCTGAACCTGTATACGGGTATCGAAGCCAAGTACAACACACCTTATTACGCGGACGATTATTCGCCCGTACTGAGCCAGTTCGTATACCAGCGCCGGTATAATATTTCGAACTACCCCGATGTGGCGGCGTTTGTGCACTTCCGTATCAAATCATTCACGGCTTACGTACGCACAGAGAACCTCAATACTTTCGTGTGGGACAACAATATGACGGCGCCGTTTTATCCTGCCAACAACTTCGCGTTGCGGATTGGGTTACGGTGGTGGTTTATCAACTAACGATATTGAAAAAGCCTTGCAACATGCAAGGCTTTTTTGTTATAGGTGGATGATCTTTTTTTCGAGCACCTTATTGGCTTCCTGCAGTGCTTTTACCTGTTTATCCATTTCAATGAGGTACAGTGTGAGCTCTTCTATTTTCCGCAGCAGCGCCTTGTTCATGTCTTCCATATCGATCCCGTCCCGTTTCACTTCGGCGGCGGACGGCACATCCGGCAGATGGCCGTTTCTGGAGATGAACTGATCAACCTGCTGCAGGGTGGGCAGTGTATAATCTTTCCTGAAAACGTAATCGGGCCAGTTGCTTTGCAGCTTTACCTTGACGCGCTCGGCGATCATGTTCCCGCCGACAGCGAGTTTGTAACCATGGGTCTGATTCGTGCCGATGCCGACGGTATTGGTTGAATGCACGAAAATGGCGGGAGATGTGGCGTATTGCAGGGTTTCATAAGAGCTCGCAGATGGAGCCGCGACGATGTAAAGCCCCGAACCGTATGTATCTACACTGGTCCCCATTTTAACTCCGTATGAATTTGTAGTACTGTTGTGATTAATGAACTCCAACGAATTGTTTCCGTTTCCATCCTGCCCTAATGATACTTTTTCGAAATTGTAAACGCCCGGTAGAATGAGTTTGCTCTGGTTGACACCGAATTGACCGATATGGAGATTATTCGTTACCCTGACGTTGTGATCACCATCACCAATGCTGAAAGCGACATCAGTAGGTGTGCCGCCCGGTGTGTAACCGGTATAGAATTTCATTCCGCCGTATTGGTGAAATCCCACCATCTTGATCCCTGTATGGTAATTAATCACCAGTTTTGGATAGGGATGGATCCATTCACCGGGCTCCTGATATATAGCATAGTTGTAGTGAGAATTCCAACTGTTGCCGCCATGTCCCCGAAGGATGAACATGTTCGCTTGGGTAGTTCCGACTACATCGAGGGTGGCTTGCGGGTTGGCGGTGCCGATGCCGACAGGGCCGGTGGCCGGAAATGTGTTCTGCGCCAATATGGCCAGCGGGCTTGCGGTAAGGGCTAACAGCGCCACGGTGCGTTTGAAAGACTTGTTCATGCTTAGTGATACAGGGTTTAATTGAAGTGAATAAGAATGGTCAACAGTGGCAAAAGTAGGGATTCGGCAAGGGGCATCCGCTCACATTTTTGTGCCAAAAAAAGGGCCGCACCTCACCGGCACGGCCCCAACCATTGAACGTTTATTTCTTACAAAAACTTCAGCACTTCCTCCCCAATCGCATCTGTACCGAGAATTTTATCTGCCGGTGTTTGCTGGTCCGCGATGTCGCGGGTGCGGAAACCCGCTTTCAGTACCTGGTCTACCGCGCTGATCACGGCCTCGGATTCTGCTTTCATGCCGAATGAAATATCAAGCAGCAGGGCGGCGGAAAGGATGGAGGCGAGCGGGTTGGCCACGCCTTTGCCGGTGATGTCGTGCGCAGAGCCGTGGATGGGTTCGTACACGCCGGTACCGTCGCCTACGGAGGCGGAAGCCAGCATGCCCATGGAGCCTGCGATCTGGGAGGCCTCATCGGTCAGAATGTCGCCGAACAGGTTGGCGGTCACCACCACGTCGAAGCGGCGCGGATCTTTGATCAGCAGCATGGCGGTGGCGTCTACGAACTGGTGTTCCACTTCCACGTCGGGGTATTCGGGGGCGATTTTCTGGATCACTTCCCTCCACAGCCGCGATGTTTCGATCACGTTGGCTTTGTCTACCGAACAGAGCTTTTTGCGGCGGGCGCGGGCGGCTTCGAACGCTTTGCGGGCGATGCGCTCCACCTCGTAGCGGCTGTATTCGGCAATGTCGAAAGCCGTATCGCCGTTGTTTTTACGGCCTTTTTCACCGAAGTAGATATCACCGGTCAGCTCGCGGAAAAAGAGGATGTCGGCGCCTTTGAGGATTTCCGGTTTGATGCTGGACGCGCCCAGCAGCTCGTCGAATAATTTGATGGGGCGCAGGTTGGCGTAAAGGCCCAGTTCCTTGCGCATTTTCAGCAGGCCCTGTTCGGGGCGCACTTTCGCGGAAGGGTCATTGTCGTATTTCGGGTGGCCTACGGCGCCAAACAGTACGGCGTCCGATTTTCGCATTTTCTCCAGCGTTTCGTCCGGCAGCGGGTTACCGGTGGCCTCGATGGCTACGTGGCCGATCAGCGCTTCGTCGTACGTAAAGGTATGCCCGAATTTGGCGGCTATTTTTTCCAGCACTTTCTTGCCGACTGCCGTTACTTCCTGTCCTATTCCATCGCCTGGAACAATTAAAATATGTTTCGTTGCCATTCTTATTGTGTGAGAGATAATTGAATCAGATTAAGTTGAGCATTTTTTGCGTGGCTTTGATGGCCGATACGGTCTGATCGCTGTCGAGGCCGCGGGTTTTGAATTCCCGGTTGTTGAACCGCCAGGTGATGATGGTTTCGCAAAGGGCGTCGCTCTTGCCGCCGGGCGGGATGCGCACGGCATAGTCCGTCAGCGCGGGCAGTTCCTGCTTCTGCTTTTTGTACACCTTTTTAAGCGCGTTCATGAACGCGTCGTACTGCCCGTCGCCCTGCGAATGTTCTTCGAACTGTTCGCCCTTAATGGAGATGCGCAGGGTCACCGACGGTTTGAGATTCTTGGAATGCGTCAGCACGTAGTTGTCTATCCGCACCTTGTCTTCGATGGTGTTGCTGTCGAGGATGTCGGAAATGATATACGGGAGGTCTGCCTGGGTCACCATTTCCTTCTTGTCGCCCAGCTCTATGATGCGCTGGGTGACCTTTTTGAGGTCGGGGTCGGAGAGCTGGATGCCCAGTTGCTGCAGGTTGTTTTCGATGTTGGCTTTGCCGCTGGTTTTGCCCAGGGCGTATTTGCGCTGGCGGCCGAAGCGCTCGGGCATCAGGTCGCTGAAATACAGTTTGTTCTTTTTGTCGCCGTCTGCATGGATACCGGCGGTTTGGGTGAACACGTTTTCGCCCACCACCGGTTTGTTGGCGGGGATGCGGAAGCCGGAGAACGTTTCCACGAGTTTGCTCACGGAATACAGCGAGGCTTCGGCCACGCTGGTGCTGATACCGGGCATAAAGTCGTTGAGCACCGCGATGGCGCTGGCCAGCGGGGCGTTGCCGGCCCGTTCGCCCATGCCGTTGATGGTGAGATGCAGCCCGTGCGCGCCGGCTTTCACGCCTTCGAGCACGTTGGCGGTACCGAGGTCGTAGTCGTTATGCGCGTGGAAGTCGAAGTGCATCTTCGGGTAGCGCTGCACGATGTCGGAAATATAGGCGTATACTTCGGAGGGAATGAGCACGCCGAGCGTATCCGGCAGCATGATGCGTTTCACCGGCTGCTGGCTCAGGAAGTCGAGGTACTGGAACACGTAGTCGCGCGAGTGCCGCATGCCGTTGCTCCAGTCTTCGAGATACACATTGCACTCCAGCCCTTTCTTGCGGGCGAGTGCAATCACGGCGGCAACTTCGGCGAAGTGCTGTTCCGGTTTTTTCTTCAGCTGGTGCGTTAAATGATTGAGCG
>CBFGZV010000062.1:0-19680 GCA_965653365.1 uncultured Chitinophaga sp.
AACATCCCATGATCGGCCGCAACCCGCCCAAAGATCAATCCATCCTGCCCGCCGCGCCGGGCGGAGCAGCTTAACCGAAAAAGAAACGCTATGCCCAAACTGGCTGTTTTTCCCAAAGCCTTTATGCACGCGCTGTGCAAAGACGGCAGCATGCAACTTTCCGAATGGATAAACCTGGCCACCGCCCTGGATGTGGATGGGCTGGAATGGTACGCCGGCTTCCTCGAAATGGCGGACAAATCCAAATGGACCGGCTTCCGCCGGCAGGTGGAAGACAAAGGGAAAGTGATACCGATGATGTGCTGCTCGCCTGACTTCACACACCCGGATAAAAAATTCCGGGCGCAGGAAATCGCAAAACAGCGGCAATGGATAGACATGACGCATAGCCTCGGCGGTTCGTACTGCCGTGTACTGTCCGGCCAGCGCCGGCCGGAACTGCCGGTGGAGGAAGGGCTCCGGCTGGCGGCAGATTGCATCGAGGCCTGCATTCCCTACGCCGCCGCACGCAACATCACCCTCATCATCGAGAACCATTACAAAGACGATTTCTGGGAATACCCGGAGTTCGCGCAGAAAATGGACGTGTTCTGCCGGCTGGTGGATATGATCCATCACCCTAACTTCGGTGTCAATTACGATCCCAGCAATACCTACCTGGCGGGAGAAGAACCGCTGGAACTATTAAAACGTGTATCCGGCAGGGTAGTAACGATGCATGCGAGCGACCGCTACCTGAAAGAAGGCACCATCGAAGACCTGCGCCGCGAAGAAGGCGGCGCGGCCGGCTATGCCAAACGCCTCAGCCACGGCGAGATCGGCAAGGGCCTCAACGATTACGACGCCATTTTTACCGAACTGAAACGCGTCGGCTTCGACGGCTGGATTAGCATCGAGGACGGCGTAGACGGTATGGCGCAACTCGAACGCAGCGTCGCTTTCCTCCGCCGGAAAATCAAAGCATACTGGCCCGCTTAAAACAAATGGACATGACACCAGCCGTACTCTGCAAAAGCGCATGCATACTGGGCGAAGGCCCCGTCTGGTTCCCGGAAGGGAACAAGCTCATGTGGGTAGACATTGAGCAGCGGACGCTGTTTACGCTCGACTGGGAAACCCGCGACACGCATTGCTGGCAACTGGAAAAAAGGGTGACGCTCGTGCTGCCCGTTGCGGACGATCACAATAACCTGCTGCTGGGCATGCAGGGCGGCCTGGCCAAATTCGACCCGGTCAATAACCGCTTCCAGTGGCTGGCCGATATTGATACGGAACATGCCACGCACCGCTGTAACGACGGCGCCTGCGATGCGCAGGGCCGGTTATGGGTGGGCGCCATGTGCACGGAATTCACCAACAGCGCAGGTTCGCTTTACATGCTCGATGAAACGCTCTCCCTGTCAAAGAAAATAGGCGGCCTCACCATTCCTAACGGCATCTGCTGGTCGCCCGACGGGCGGCGGATGTATTTCATCGATTCCACGTTGCGGAACGTGCAGTCCTTTTTATACGATGCAGCCACCGGAGACATCACTTTTGAAAAGATCGCGGTGGAAGTGCCGCCCTCGCTGGGAAGCCCGGACGGTATGGCGATAGATGAAGAAGGCATGTTGTGGATTGCCCATTACGGCGGGTTTGGCGTGTACCGGTGGAATCCCCGTACCGGTGCCCTGCTCGATGCCATCAGGCTCCCCGTGCCGAACGTCACTTCCTGCGTGTTCGGCGGCCCCCGGCTCGATACGCTGTTCATCACCACCGCCCGGCAGGAGCTGGGAAGCAAGGCCTTGCAACAGTACCCGGGCAGCGGGCATGTGTTTTATGTGCAGACGGTGGTACGCGGCCTGCCCACCAACCCCTGCCGCATCAAAGAAACGGCGGGCTTCCGGAACCACGCGGTGTATGTGCCGAAGCAGGCCTTCAATGTTCCCATCCCCTGAACCATTTTTCTGCATTGAGCCGGTAGATTTTGTCTACCACCCCTTTTGGCAGCTGCAGGCCCTTGAATACGCCTTCGAATGCGGAGGAGCGAAGCGTGTCGCTGCCGGTAAAAAAATCCCAGTCGCGGCGCCAGGCATCGTGGATGAAGGCGGCTTCTTCCGCAGGAAGTTTGCTGCCATCCGAAATCCGGTCGGTGCCGTAAATGAGCCGGTCCTGGTACCGGATGAAGAACGCCCGTACTTTCCCGTGGTTTTGCATGGCCAGATATTGCAGGGAGGATATTCGTGCCGCCATGTCCACTGCCATGTTGGGGTATTGGTCGAGGTGGCGGGCCAGCGTATCGGTATCCCATTCCTGGCTGCCCAGGTGCGCGCCTACGAAGCGCAATCGCGGATGTTTTCCGAGCATGCGGTTACGGGCGGCGATCTGTTCGTGGTAGGAGGGATAATCCGGGTGCAGGTACATGTGATACTCCGGATGGCGGGCGTAATATTTCCGGTTGGTGCCCATCAGCATCTGGCTTAGCGGCAGCCAGCAGTCTTTCGGTTCGCCGAAGTGCCCGATCACGGCGATGTTGTGCGCGGTCAAAAATGCCAGCACTGTATCGAATCGCGCGTCGTCGATCATAACGAAGCGCCCGTTCCGGTCCCTCAGTTCCATGCCGATGTTTTTGTAAAACTTCACGCCGGTTGCACCCTTGCCGATGGCCGACCGCAGGTGTGCGATGGTGTTTTGCTCCCAGTCTTTCCCCTGCCAGCCGTTGAGTGAAAAGGTAGCGGCAAAGGCCACGTGTTGCGGAAACCGTCGCATCTGCGCAATGCCGTATTCTTCCTGTGCTTCGTAGCCAGGCGGCTCATCCACGGCAATGGTCAGCAGGCGGAAATTGTCGCGTTTCGCCTGCCGCGCAAACATGGTGTCGCGCGTGCGGATGTGCACGTGCGCGTCGATCTTTTCAACCCTGGCGAAATCCCCGGGCGTGTAAAAGCTGGTATCCGCGGCGGATTGGCGGCTGGCTGCCGGCCCGCCGCAGCCGGTGACGATGAGCAAGGCGGCTATCGGGAAAGTGAGGCGCATGGGAATCGTGTTTGTTTCGCTGTTTTCAGGCACCCGCATGCAATGCCCGGTGCCCGGAAATGGGGCGCGGCGGCCCGGTTTTATCCGCCTGCGCAAGACATGGATGCAGCCGCCTCCGTTTGCCGCATCCGGTGATGGGCCAGCGGAGGCTGCAACGAATATATCATTTATCCGTCCCGGATTTTTACCGGTGATTATCCGGGTGCTGTACTATGTTATCATAACGGTAGCAACGAGCCCGGCTGTTGCGCATCAAAAGATTTTGACTTAAATTGAGGAAACAGCATCCGCCACGGCTATGAAACCGCTTTTCCATAAAGTTCCGCGTCCCATCCAGACTTCATTCAGCATCCGCCACGATGTGGAGCCCAGCTTTGACACTACCTGGCATTATCATCCCGAGCTTGAGCTGCACTTCGTGCTGAAGGGCGAGGGCATCCGGTTTATCGGGGATAAGATCGGCAACTTTTCCGCCGGGGAAATGATACTGCTGGGGGAGAACATGCCGCATACCTGGTACTGCAAAGAGGAGCAGACCCAGAAGAAGGGGCATAAACATGTGGAAGCCATCGTGCTGCAGTTCCTGCCCAATTGTATGGGCGACGATTTCCTGCTGCTGCCCGAAGCCCACCTGTTGCTGAAGTTGTACGACAAAGCCAGGAGGGGCATGATTATCCAGGGAGAAACCAGGAAGAAACTCTCGGGCCTGCTCTGGCAGATGGTGAACGCGGAGCGGCTGGAGAAAGTGGTGATGCTGCTGTCGATTCTCAATCTGCTTTCTGAGACCGATGAATACACGTTCGTGAGCAATTCCTATTCGTTCCATCCCGCCGGGCGGCAGGAAACGGAGCGGCTCAACGCCGTGTATAACCATACCCTGCTGCATTTCCGGAACGTGATCACGCTGGAGGAAGTGGCGGCCATCAGCAACCTGACGGTTACTTCCTTCTGCCGCTATTTCAAACTGATGACGCGGAAAACCTATTACGATTTCCTGACCGAAGTACGCGTGAGTCATGTGTGCCGCCTGCTCATCGAAGACAAGCTGTCTATCCCCCACATCTCCAACCAGTGCGGGTTCATCAATATTTCCAATTTCTACCGCCAGTTCAAGAAAGTAACCGGGCTTACACCGGTGGCGTATAAACGAAAATACCTGCAGGTGAAAACCTTCACATAAAAAACGCCGGCCCGAAGGCCGGCGCTGCGCTCCTGTATGCGCGTGTGATCTATTGCTTGATCACTTTCAATACTTCACGCCTGTTGGCTTGTAATACTTCTATGAAATAAATGCCCGCCTGCAGTTCCTGCCCGAAGCGCAGTTGCTGGCCCGGGTTGGTGTACATCAGTTTTACGAGCCTGCCCGCAATGTCGAGCACGCGTACCTGTACTTCTTTGGCCGCGCTGCTTTCCACGGTAAGGATGAATTCGTGGCTGCTGGGGTTGGGATAAGCCTTCACCTGCAACAGTGAGGCGCTGGCTATGGAATTGCCGCCGGTTTTGCTGATGGCCGCAACGTCTGCCGCAGTGGCGCTTTGCGCGATGGTAGACCAGGTGCCGATTTCCTGGTAGGCGCCGGTAACGTAAAGCGACTGCTGCAATGCTTCGCTGCCAGACGCCGTTTGCAGGGCAAACGCGTTGCGCAGGTAGAAGAAATTGCCGTCCGGGCTTACCGGTGTGTACTTCGAGAGCCTGGCGGTCCCTTTCGTGATGTAGTCGTCGGTTTCGGCGTTGTACCAGAACTTGATGCGGAACGTTTCGCCGCCGGTGTTGCGGGCAAACACTTTCAGCTGTAGCACGTCGGCCGGCGTGTAGGTCACACTGTCGCCGTTGATGGGAATAATGAACTGTTTGCAGTTACCGAGGCCCGGCCCGGAAATGGACTGGTGCAGCAGTTCCCCCGAACCGATCAGCGCGCCGTTCAGGTACAGCTGTGCCTGCAGGTCTATCTGCCGGTCGTTGAAGTCGCTGCCGGCATATACGGTTACCGCGCCGAATGCGCTCTTGAGATACTGCACAGTGATGGCCTGGGTAGCGGTGGACACGTTGCCGCTCAGGTCGGTGGCCGTCCAGGTAACGGTGGTGACGCCCACGGGAAATACGGCCGGTGCATCGTGCGTGAGGCTGGCTACGCCCGCATTGTCGGTAGCGGTGGCCTGGCCAATGTTCACGGCAACAGTATGCGCGCCGGGCGCGGGGTTGGCGGTGATGGCCGGCGGTACGGCGATCACGGGGGCGATGGTGTCTTTCACCACTACTACGGTGAGGGAATCGGACCAGGCGCTAAGCCGTGCGCTGTCGGTCACTTTCGCGCGGATGCCGTAGGTGCCGGGGGCGAGGTTGGCCCAGCTCCATTGGTAGGGCGCCTGCGTGAAATGCGCTTTTTCTTCGCCGTTGATGTATAGCTGCACGCTGTCTACCTGCCGGTCGTCGCTGGCGCTGGCCTGGATAAGGGTGGTGCCGTGCTCGGGCAGGGTATCGTTGTGGAGGGGCTGTACGAGCGACACCTGCGGGAGGCCGTCGATGAACAGGACGGGGCGTAGATCCGCTTCCGTTACTTCCTTCGAATGGAAGGTGGCGTCGTTGGTCTGGCCGGATACGGACGATACGATGGCCAGCGACAACGTTTTATCGCCGCCGATTTCCGCGGCTACCTGGCTGGTGATGTCCCATTCCACATACCCGCTTTTTCTGCCGGGCTGGCTGGCCAGTTGGGTGGTGTTGGCGGGTTTGTTGTTCCAGGTGAGGCCGGTTTCCGTCCAGCTGTCCGCATCGTTTTTCCATACCTGCCATTGCGTGCCGGTTACCGCGGAGCCGGCGCCCGCCACATATAAACGAAGTGTGGCGTTGCCCGCGCTGCTGAAGCTGTTCAGGTCGAACTTCAGGTAGGTGATGCGGCTGAAGCCGGCATTGCCGTCTTTTTTCACGACCAGGCCGGTGGCCGTGCCGAAGTTGGAGCCCGCGCTGCCGCCATCGCGTACATAGGCATCCGCCTGCGGGAATTGCCCGCCGCTCACGATGCCGACGCCGGTAGAGATGGCCGTGTCGCCATTTTGCCCGATGGCTTTAACGGTCAGCATGTAAGTGCCGGCCGGCGCGCCCTGCCAGTTGAAGTTGTAAGGCGCGGCGGTAGCCTCGCCGATCTTGATGCTGTCTGCATAAAACTCCACCTTGCTCACCGCGTTGCTGGTGTTGGCGCTGATGGCGATGGGAGCGCCCGCGGGGAACGACGCGTTGTTGGCGGGCGAGAGGATCGAAACGGATTCCATGGTAATGTTCACCACGGCCGACGTGCTCTCCACGCCGCCACGGGTGGTGGCTTTGGCGGTGAGGGCGTAATTGCCCGGGCTCACATTGTTCCAGGTATAATCATAAGGCGCGGTCGTGTCTTCCCCCAGTTTGACGCCGCCCTGTAAGAACTCCACTTTTGCGATGGCGTCCGGCCCGAATGCGGTGGCCGTCAGCGGCACGTTGGAGCCTGCGGGGAACACGGCGTTGTTCGCGGGCGTGGTGATAGTGGCCACGAGGTCTTCCCGGAGCGTAGATGGCTCCACGGCCGGCGCGGGAAGGCCCAGCGCGTTGATTTCGTCGTAAATGGACTGGTTCACGTTCAGCCCCCAGTTGCGGAAAAACTGGGCGAGGTTTTCCCCGCTGATCTGCGAAGCATACAGCATGAAGATCCGCATTTCCTGCTCATCGCCGCTGGGCGCGGGCGCTTCCGCCCTTACCCGTTTATGCAGGGTATGATAAAAGCTGTCGCCATACGCAAGCCACAGTTGCTGGAACATGCCCAGGCGCATGAACAGCGACACGCTGCTGGCATTATAGTTTTTGGCGGCCTGCGGCTGGGCGAGGTAATTCATGATACCGTTCCAGTCGCTGGTGCTCATGCCTTGCGCGCCGGGATGAATGGCTCTTTTGGCGGCCAGTGAATAGATGTTCACGCACACTTCGATGCAGGTAGACCAGGTCCAGGCCCAATGCTGGTGATGGTGGCCTATTTCATGGAACATGCCCCAGCCGCCGTCTTCCAGGATGTAGGAAGGCGACAGTAGCCAGTGAATGCTGCCGGTGGGGATGCGCACGCGGCCGAGCGACGTAGCGTCCGGGTTGCCGCTGGCTTTTTCGAGCATCATGAGCTTGTTTCGGAGGATGGGCGCATGGATGGGCAGGCTGTTGTCGAGCCCGCTGATGTCGCCTTCCGCTTTCATGATCCGGTCCATAAGGGTGAGCAAGGTATCCTGGTTTTCATTTTTGTACTGTTCCGCCTTCACCTGCGATACCACGATGAAGGTACGGTCAGACACCAGGGTGGCGTTGGGGGAAAGGGTGTCCGCCGCCAGCATGTCGAGCCAGTCCTGGTGCGAGGTGGCGCCCAGGATGTAGAGCGGCATGGTGTGGTAGCCGGCCTGGAAAGTGACCCTTAGCTTGTTGTTGTCCGACGGGGTGGCGGAGGAATATTGCAGGTACAGGTCGCCGCCGATGGCGCTGGTAATGGTATTGACGCCCGCCACCAGGTTGTAGGTAACTACCGTCTGCCGGTCGTACGTGCCCATGATGAGCTTGGGCAGCCCTTCCCCGCTGATCTGTTCCACATTGATCACCAGGGGCGTGTTGGCCGTGGCCCGGAGGCCCACCGGCTCGAAGTCGGCCACCTGCAGCGAGGTTTTTATCCGGGCCGTTTCCGTGGCGATGTTGGGCACCTGGGTCAGTTCCCAGACGGAACGGGATATCATGTTGAAATACCCGGAAGGAGGGGGCATGGCGGCAGCTGCTTTCAAGGCCGGCAACAAAGTGCACAGCAACAGCACCATGCAAAAGCTGGTAAATGTTTTCTTCATGCTGATAGGTTTTTGCGGAGTGGAGTTGTTTTTTTGGTTGAATTATTGAAGTACTAAAACTACCCTTCCGTTTGCATCCGGATACCGGTGAAAACGGACATAATACCCGGTGGAATGTATCACGTACCGGGTAACGCAACAAGCGGTGAGCCTATCAACAGGCTGTCAGTCAATTGATTAGTTAAAAATCCTGCCGGAAGCCGCCGTCCGCCGCCTTTCCGGAATAATGTTTATATTTGAAACCAAACGGTTTCATAAAAAACGTTCTTATGAAAAACGAGCAACACCGCGCCGAGGCGCAAATGCTGATCAGAAAGCCGGTAGGGGAAGTGTTCAATGCCTTCATCGACCCGGCGGTGACCACCCATTTCTGGTTCACCAAAAGCAGCGGCAAGCTGGCGTTACACCAGCGGGTTACCTGGGAATGGGAGATGTACAACGTATCTACCCCGGTAACGGTGACGGCTATAGTGCCTAACCGGCTCATCACCGTGGAGTGGGGCGAGCCGGCCACTACGGTCGACTTCAAATTCCAGGAACTGGAGGACGGATCTACTTATGTGGTGGCCACCAATTATGGTTTCCGGGAAACGGGCGACGACCTCATCGCCATTATCCGGGATTCCACGGGCGGGTTTACGACGGTGCTGGACGGGCTGAAGGCTTATCTAGAACATGGCATCCGGCTGAACCTGATCGCGGACAAGTTCCCGAAAGATTTTGATTAACGCCCCGTTAACGGCCGCCGCGTAAACCGCACCGTTCTTACGGTTACGGGTATATGAAAAATTTATACTGTATCGTAAAGTTGTATATGATATCAATTTTTCTGATTTGGTATGGATGTTGAAATATGCAGGCCAAAGCATTATACCATGAAGAGAATTGTATCGAAAGCACTCGCTGCGATGGCCATCCTTGCGGCACCCATGTTATCCAGCGCGCAAAACGCATCCGAAGGCACTGTGAAATTCAACAGAACGGCATGCAGCGCAGTCATAGCGGAGTTCGACTACCCGGAAGAGCTCGTAAAAGCGGCGCTCGCCGCAAAACTAAACCAGGCGGGGTTCGGTAAACAACGAAGCCGCCAGGGCTTTATGGCTTACAAGGGCGTTAACTGGAACGAAGTATCCCCGGAGAAGCTCGACGTGTATGCGCGGGTGGACGGGAAAAGGAAACGTGCTACCGTATCGCTGCTGGCGGCGAAGGGATACGACAATTTTGTGAGCAACAGTTCAGACCCCGCCGCGGTGGAAAGAATGAAACAATTTCTGAACGGCTTTGCGGCAGACATAGCGGCATACCAGCAGCAGCTCGACATTCAGAAAAAGGAAGCCGATTTACAGAAAGCCCAGAAGGCATACAACGACCACACCAGGAAACAGCAAAAACTCGACGACGACCGCGCCAAACTCGCGGAGGAACTGGATAAACTGAAAAAAACGAATTAGCGGAAACCAGATAAAAGGGCTGACCAACCGGTCAGCCCTTTCTCATTCAAACATGTCGCTCACACTGATCATCCTCACATCTTTCGCGTTACGGTTTTTTGTCCCACCATACTTTCGACGTGTAGTTATCGCCTTTGGTGAGACGCTGTACCGCGGCGTTATAATTATCTGCGTTCAGTAATGCTTCCAGTGAAGAGTACACGGCGCGGCGGGGAATGGTGCCTCCGGTGGAGCCCTGGTTGCCGCCCGGCGTCAGTACCGGGTAGCCCGTGCGGCGCCATTCGGTGAAGGCTTCATAATCGCGGCCGAACAGCACGATCCATTTCTGCGTCATGATTTTTTCGAGCTGCTGCCCGGCGGTGAGGCCAGCCAGCGAAAACTCCGCCGCTATGTAGGCCGGCGGGATGGTGGTGATGTTATAGGGTTGCAGGGCCATGGCCGCTTTGATACCGTCCTGGTAAAAGGTTTGCACATCGCCCGCGGAGGCGCCCCAGCCCAGCAATGCCGCTTCGGCTTTGAAGAAGCACACTTCCGCGTACGTGAAAACATAACAGGGAATGGGCGTGGCGAGCGTTCTGTTGAAATAGGTGGTGGTGGCGGCGGTGGAATAGTCGTCTTTGATGATCGCCAGCAGCTGCGCATCGGTGAGCGCCACGCCCATGCCGCGGTAGTCGGGAGCGCCCGCTTTTACGGAATTGACCGTGGGCGCGGCTATCATCGGCAGGCGCGGATCGTTTTTCGATTTCAGGGTGCGCACGAGCGCGTCTGCCAGGTAACGGAGGTCGGAGCTACCGCCGATGAACTGTTGCAGAATGGGATGCGCATTAGTGGTTTGCGCGTTGTTGAAAGTGGGCACCGCCGCATTGTCTGCATTGCTGGTCAGGAGCGGTTGCGCCATAGCTTCGCGTACGGTTTTTTCCGCCAGCTGCGGGGCGGCGTAACGGAGCCGCAGGCCCATTCTCAGTTTGAGGGAATTGGCGTAGCGTTTCCATTTCGCTACATCGCCTTTGAAATAGAAGTCCGCATTGCCGTAAGAGGCGTCGGTGGCGTTGAGTTGCGCCATGGCGTTATCGAGCGTCGCGATGAGGCGGGTGTAGATGGCTTCCTGTGTATCGAAAGCGGGTTTGGTGTTGACGTTGGCGGCGTTCTCACTGGTTTCGGACAGGGGCACGTCGCCGAACAGGTCGGTGAGGCGTTGCCATACGCTCGCTTCAAGAATGGCCGCGATGGCCAGCTTGCTTCTGCCGGCCGGCAGGGCTTCCATGCCTTTCAGGGATTGCGTCCGTATTTGCATCAGGTTGCGCAGCAGGGCGTAATGGGCGGCCCATACGCCATCTGTCGGCTGCTGGATGTAGCGGCTGACGGGGGCTACCTGTCCTCCAGCCCAATGTTGCACCCATGAGCCGAACTCGATGTTGGCCCTTTCGTTGCCTTCCGCGAACGCCGCGTCTTTCTGCACTTTCGACAGCAGCAGGCCTGCGTCGATGTCGGTAACCGACGTGGGCGGCGTGTTGAGCGATTCAAAATCCTTGGTACAGCCAGTGGCCAGCACCATCGTGCTGAGCAGGCCGCCTGTAATGTATATGAGAAATTTCCTGTTTTTCATGTGCTTGTTTTTTGCTGCTTAAAACTCCAGGTTCAGGTTAATGCCGAAATTCCGCATCATGGGCAGGGAAGTGGATTCCAGGCCAAGGGAGGAATTGTTTACGTTAAAGGCCGACGCTTCGGGCGAGAACCCGTCTGTTTTGCGCTGGAAGTAGAAGAGGTTCCGCCCGTACAGGCCGATGCCGGCGCGCTTGATGAACTTGCCGGACAGCATCTTCGCCGGCAGCTGGTACCCGAGGCTGATCTCGCGCATGGCGATGTAGCTGGCGTCGTTGAGCATTTCTTCAGACACCACGCTTTCCTTGTCGCTGGCCACCACGTTCCAGTAGTCCTGCGCATTCACCGTTTTGGTGTTGGGCTGGTTGGTGCCTTCCCAGGTACCGTCGGCCTTTTTCTGTCCCACGATGCCGGAAGCGAGGTAACCGCCTTCGCGGCCTGCGAGCGTTTTTTGGGTAGTGCCATAAATCAGCTCTTCGCGGTTGCTCTGTGAATAGAGCATGCCACCCTGCCGGATGTCTACCAGGGCCGTCAGCAAAAAGCCTTTGTAGCGGAAGCTGTTAAAGAAGCCGCCGGTCCAGTCGGGCATTGCGTTGCCCAGCTCCTGCTGCACACGGCCGTTGGTGCGCAGGGGCAGGCCGGTGGCGGGGTCGATGAGCCTTCTGCCCTGTGCGTCGCGCAGCCAGGCGAAGCCGTTGCTCACCAGCACGCCGAAAGGCTTGCCGGGTTCCGCTTTCACGATCACCCCACGGTCGGAGCCGAGCACGAAAGCGTCTACGCCGTCCGCCAGCGATACCACCATGTTGCGGTTGCGGGCGAAGTTGAACGCGCTTTCCCAGGTGAAGCCGTTGGCCAGTTTGAGCGGCGTGCCGTTCACGGAAAATTCGATGCCGCGGTTGCGGATTTCGCCGGCATTCACGCGGCGGTATTCAAACAGGCTCGACAGCGGCAGGGGCACGTCGAGGATCTGGTTTTTGGTGGAAGCGTTGTACCAGGTGAAACTGAAACCCAGTCTGCTGTTGAGCATTCTCACATCGGCGCCGAACTCGGTGGAGGTGGTGAGCTCGTTTTTTAGGTTGGGATCGGGGATGATGGAAGAGAAAGACCCCATCGGCTGGCCGCCATGCGTAAACTGGTCGAGGCTGTAAGTGCCGGTGAGCTGGTACGGGTTGCCGGAGCTGCCCGCCTGCGCCCACGAAGCGCGCAGTTTGAGGAAGCTCAGGGTGTTGCTCCGGATGTCGAGCGCGTCTGTCAAAACAAGGCTGGTGCTGACAGACGGGTAGAAGAAGGAATTGTTTTCCGGCGAGAGGGTAGACGACCAGTCGTTGCGCGCGGAGAAATCCACGAACCAGAATTCCCGGAAGCCGAACTGGCCGGATGCATATACGGAGTTGATCTCGGACTGCTGCAGGTCGAACAGGTAGCTGTTGGTAAGCGTGTTGTTGATCACGAAGAGCCTGGGCACAATGAACTCGCGGCCGGTGTTGCCGGTGAGGCGCATGAACCGTTTCTGGTGGCTGCCGCCGAGGTTGAGGCCGAGGGTCATGTCTTTGTTCAGCTTCAGGTTGCTGCTCAGCAGTACGTCGTAGTTATCTTCCCGCACGCGGGTCACCTGCTCTTCGATGTCGCCATTCCTGTTCTGGCTCTGGTAGGTGCCTATTTCGTGGTAGCGCTGGCGCTGGTCTGTATAGAAATCGGTGCCGCCGCGCGCCGTGAGTTTCAGCCAGCTGGTGAAATCGTAGGAAAGGCGCAGCATGCCAATCACACGGTCGCGGTTGTCTTCGTTGTGTGTTTTGTGGATGGTCCAATACGGGTTGGCTGTAGAGCTGTTGGTGGCGTACGTTTTTTCAATGCCTGCAGTTACGCCGCTGTAGCCGAATTGTTTGGCCACGTCCTGCACCGTCCACGTGTAGTCTGCCAGCGTGTTCATGGGCATGCTGCGGGGCTGGCTGATGAAGAGGTAGGCCGGGTTGTCCGACGCGTCCGATAAGGTGGGCCTGTTTTCCCCTTTCTGCGCGATGTAGTTGATCTTCGCGTCGAGCTGCAGCTTCGGCGTGATCTGGGCCTGCGTTCGGAGGTTGAAGGTATTGCGGTTCAGTTTATTGGTGGGCACGTATCCGTTCACGCTCGTATTGGAGTAGGAAAAGCGGTAGTTCACTTTTTCCGTGCCGCCGTCTACACTGATATTGTTCACGAATTGTTTTTCCGTATTGAAAAACTCTTTGTAGGTATTGGGTTGCGGCGTGAGCTTCAGTACATTGCCCCACTGGTCTTCATATTCCTGCCCCAGCATTTTGGCGCCCCAGCTGCTGCGCATGATACGGTCGCGGCCGGCGCTCATTTTGGGCATGCCTTGCAGCCCGAGCGCTTTGGCTTCCGCCATGGTGTACACTTTGCCGTCGGTAGCGCGGAAGTGCGTGAAGTCGCCATTCATGCCCTGGCCGTATACGTCCTGGAAATCGGGTGTTACGAGCGCGTTGCCGATGGAATAATCCGAGCTGAAGCGGACGCCGATGCCTTTGCCCGCCGCGCCGGTTTTGGTGGTGATGAGCACTACGCCGTTGCTGCCGCGCTGGCCGTAGAGCGCCGCGGCGTTGGGGCCTTTGAGGAGCGAAATGCTTTCGATGTCTTCCGGGTTGATATTGGAAATACCGTCGCCATAATCGATACCGCCGGTGGCGCTCGCCGGGCGGAGGTTCTGGTTATCGAGCGGGATGCCGTCTACCACGTAGAGCGGCTGGCTGTTGCCCTGCAGCGAGTTGTTGCCGCGTATCACGATTTTGGAAGAACCGCCTGCGCCCGATGCCGCGCGGGTTACCTGCACGCCCGCCACTTTGCCGGAGAGCGCGTTGGCCACGTTCACTTCCTTGCCTTGCGAGAGCTCCGCGCCTTTCAGTTCCGCCACGGTGTAGCCCAGCGCTTTTTTGTCGCGCTTGATGCCGAGGGCCGTTACCACCACTTCAGATAGCGCCTTGGTGCTTTCCGCCATCTTCACCTGCAGGGTGGTGGCGCCGGTGAGCTCAATGCGCTGCTGGGTGAACCCCATGAAAGAAAATACAAGTGCTTTCGCGCCCGCCGGCAGCCGGAGCGAAAAGCTGCCGTCCGCGCCTGAGATGGCGCCGTGCGAGGAGCCTTCCACGCCGATGGTAACGCCCGGCAGAGGATTATTTTTTTCGTCCGTCACCTTCCCGGTAATCACCGTATCGGCCGCGGTGGGTTTGATCACGGGTGGCTCCGCTGCTTTTTCCTGGATGGTGATGGTTTGGTCGATGATTTTGTAAGTGAGCTGCCGGCCGGCGAGGCAGAGCTTCAGCACTTTGTCGATGCCGGCGTCTTTCACGTCGATGTTCACTTTGCCGGCTTTCTTCACCACGTCGTTGCTGTACAGGAAATAGAAGCCCGTTTGCTGGCGGATGGCGCTGAACACCTGTTCGAGCGTGGCATTGCGCATGGTGAGGGAAATCTGCTGCTGTGCCGCCGCGGAAACGCGCAGGCAGATGAATAGCAACAGGCAGGAGCCGAGCATGACGGCCCGCTTTGCGATTGTCAGTTTGTTCATCATCTTAAACTTTAAGTTAAAAGCGATTTGGTTATTTATTGGTTGATCAGTCAGAACTGAATAGTCACGGTATTGCCTTCCGCCGTGCATTGCGCGCCGCTCACGTAATGGAGCATGTCGAGCACCTGTGCCAGGGAAGCCTGGCGGCGGATGTTGCCGGAAAAGAGGCGGGCGGGCATGGCGCCTTTCACCACCACTTCCACATCGTACCACCGTGCGATCTGCGCGATGATGTCGGTCATGGCGTCGTCTTTAAAATAGAAAAGGCCATTTTTCCAGGCCAGAGCTTTGTCAACATCCGCCGGCATCACTTTCACGTCGCTGTTGGCCTGCACCAGCGCCTGCTGGCCGGGCCTGAGCTGCCAGGCGCGATTGCCGGGCAATTGTATTTTCACGGCGCCTTCGGTGAGGGTGGTTCTGGTAACGCCGTTATAGGCCATCACGTTGAAGCGGGTGCCCAGCACCACGATCTTCACGCCGTTGACCGATACGAAAAAGGGCTTATGGTCTTTGGCCACTTCAAAATACCCTTCCCCGCTCAATTCCACGGTACGGTCGCTTTCCGTAAAGCGCGTAGGGAAACGGATGGACGATGAAGCATTGAGCCATACGGCCGTGCCGTCGGCGAGGGTGAGGCGGAACTGGCCGCCCTTGGGGGTGGAAAGCATGTTGTAGGTGACCGCCTCTGCGCCGGCCGCGTCATACACCAGTTGCCCGTTACCGCCACTGATGCGCGACCCGCCTTCGCTCAGCACCGTATCGGCGAGCTGGCCGAGGCTGACGGTTTTACCGTTGGAGAGCTGCAGCACGGCCTTGTTACCGCCAGGCTGCGGGGTGGGCGATGGCGCTGCCGTGAGCGATGCCGTTTCCGCTTTCCGCGGTTGCGGGGAAGGCCATAGCAGGAACACGCCCGCGCCCAGTAAAACGGCCGCGGCGGCCGGCCAGTACCAGGCGCGGCGGCGGCTGGCGCGCTGCGTGTTGTACCCCGCGCGCACGGCTACGGCTTCCCAATCGGCATCGAGGTCGAGGCCGTCGAAAAAGGCCATCTCTTTCCTGAGGGCGGCGGGCTGCCGGAACGAAGCGAACAGCGCGCGGTGGCGCTCATCTTCCGCCAGCCAGGCATTGAGCCGGTTTTGCTCCTCCGGCGAAATACCGCCGGCATAATGTTTTACGATCAGTTCCGCAATATGGTGCGGCAATGGCTGCTGTGTCATCAGCTATTAAGAAACGCAGCGGGCGGAAAAGGGTGACAGGCAGGGAAAATATTTTTTCAAAGGGAGCTCATGCAGGTTGATACGGCAGGCGTTGCGGCAGCGCTGCAACGTCATGGTTCAGTCTCCCGTCAGCAGGTACAAAAGCAGGAGGTATGTTTCGGGCGGCAGCCGGAGCCTCAATAACTGGAGGCCGCGCCGTTTCTGGGTTTTAACGGTATTGACGCTGATGTTCAGCTCGCGGGCGATCTGCTGGTTCTTCAGCCCGTCGATGTAGCCCATGCGCACGATGCGGCCGCATTCTTCCGGCAGGCTTTGCAGCGCTTCGTGCACCGCCGCCAGCACTTCGGTGCGGATGATGGCCTGCATGGCGCCGGCCTCCACGGGTGCGGCGGCGCTTTGTTCCTGCATGAACTTCTCCACTACCTTGTGATGCCGGATGGCGTTCAGGCAGGCGTGGCGCACGGACGTGTACAGGAAACTGCGGATAGCGTCCGGGTGGGCAGACACTTCCGCCTGCCGGGCGAGATAACCTACGAATGCTTCCTGTGCAATATCCCGCGCCTGTTCGGCATCGCCGGTAAACTGGAAGGCGTAATGGCACAGCCGGGCATAAAATTGTCTGAACAGCGTTTCCGCCGCCGTAACGTCCCATCTCTCCGAACCTTTGTGTGGCGCCCCCATGCGTAGTCATTTAATAGATAGTCCCTCCAGGTATAAGGGGAGTACTTGTCCTTTTGCCATTTAAATATACGCAAAATACGGCAAGCTGGTAGTAGGGAGGGTGTGGCTTGGAGCAGCAGTTCTTTCGCATCTTCGTCGTTGCCAGTTTTCTTGTTGCAATATCCCAGTGCCTTAGGGTCCAGAATGCCGAGCAGTTCCCTGAGCCTTCTTTTCCCCTCTTTAAACCGGCGCATCAGGGCCGGTGGAATGTGGATGACGCTACTGTGCATGATGGCGCAAAATTATTAAGCCAATGTTACCATAAGGTTGGTTGATTTGAAAAGTGGAATCTAGTCTTCGATGCCTGAATTTACTGTGTGAAGTGGATGGGTGCGGGGGAGGTGGTAATGCAGTATTGACATGTGAGGAATTTTTATGTTCGAAAATTTGGCGAATTGGAATTAATATTTTTATATTTGCAGCCCCGAAAGGGGAACAGCTGGTACGCTGAAAGGCGTACTGGCGGTGAGGATCGGTAGTTCAGTCGGTTAGAATGCCGCCCTGTCACGGCGGAGGTCGCGGGTTCGAGTCCCGTCCGGTCCGCAAATTGTCTCAGAGACCCGCGCGTAGCGCGGGTTTTTCGTTTTTAGTCGAGTATTTAGTCGAGTTCCCTTTTGTTTTCAATGAACTTTAGTAAAGTTGACTTAGTTTACTAGCATAACTACTAGGAGTAAAAAATGTTTAGGTGATACTAAATTGAATCCTTTAGTTTTTGCATCTCTTCGATAAATATTCCTACAGCTTCGTCGTTTGAAGTAATTTTTAGAATTATTTGAACTTCTTTATTATCTCCGGTTTTCTCGAATTCGGCTTGTGAATCATTAAATATCGAACTAATATAATCGGGGTACTCCCAAATCTTTTCAATTGCAGGTTGAACCACATTAGAAAGGGCATTTCGGAGAACTTCAAATTCCTTATTTACCCTAGTTGATTTTATCTCTATGGACCATTGGATTAACTCTTTGAAAATTTTTGCAACGGAACTAGCAATATAATACAACCCTTTTAAATCTGATGGGACTCCAGGTGCTCCCCAATATTTTATCATTACATCCTTTAAAAGAGTATTAAGTGCTTTAATGAAATTTTCTTGGGAAGAAAAGTTGATATTTAACCACGAAATCAATTCGATATGGTTTGTTATGGTTTTACTGCAATTTGTCAAAATCTCATATTCAATATCGAGTTTTAGTGTTTCGTATTTCTGAAGTTCATCTCTCAAAACCTGCGTAAAAAAAAGTAGCTCAAAATGCTTTTCTTTAAGTAGGACCAGATTAAGTGCCTTTGCTGAAAGTTTTTTATAAAAGTCCGGCTGGTCGCTAACTCTATATTTTTTACGAAGATCTAAAGACTGTTTAAAAAGGTGTGAGAATTGGATTCTAAGTGTTGATATAATTTCTTGTGCTCTTTCGAACTCAAAGCACCAGCTCCGATTAGACTCTCTTAATAATTCTACAAATTCAAATACTTTGGGTGATTCAACCGAATTAGAAAAATCAATATTCTTATTATCTTTCCATACTTTCAGTAAAGTTATTAAGGGTTTGAAAATAAAAATGTAGACTGGTATCCCTCGTTCTTTCGCATATAAATACTCAGTATTCGTAATCGATTTGCCGTTATCAGTTACGAATCCATATCTATTTCCCACAATTAAAATTAATATGTCTGAAGTTTTAACATTATCAAGACAGTTTTGTAATGTATCGTTGTCAGGATCTATTGGAAATGAGTTGTATTCAGATAACGTAGGTTGAAATCCAACTGAAAAGATAAAATCGTTAATATCTGCTCTTATCTGAGAAAGATCATAACAAGTAGAACTAATAAAAATTCTCGGTTGATTCATATGGCTTTAGGCTTATCGGAAATTAGATTTAAATTATATTCGTTAACTATGCGTCCAATTGGAAAATATTCCTAATTTATTGAATAATCTTGTAACATTAAAAACATTTGAAAAGAAATTAAATACGCAAAATCAATAAGATATGAGCATGCTTTCCTTTAATCGAATGAAATCATTTATCTTATTCGAACAACCTTTTAATTTCGTATATCTAACCCTTCACTTCCGCCGAACCCATGAAAAGCATCAGGAGCATTTTGAAAGTTGGCCGATAGCCGCGACCCGTCGGAAAGTAATCAACGATTTTTGGTTTTGGGCTTTGTTTCATTATGCGGCTTTGGTAACCATCTGCGGTGTTATATTCATGGCAGTTTTAGTCAGTTTTAGTTTCTCTTATCTCCTTACGGTGCTAGTTGTCGGTATTTTACTTTACCTACCCTTATACGTCCTTTTGTACCGTCCAGCCTTTACCAGTGATTTTCTTCCGAAATTGGAAACCGTGATAGCCGAGTTCGAGGGCAATCAGCGGGCATGGGCGGAAAAGTGCAAGCAAGAGCAACTTTCCACACGAGGGCTTGTATTACTTTACTACATTTTGGATAAATGTGCTGAAATCAATTATCTGACCCCGAGCGATAAATCCGCAAGCCTACTGCTCAAAATCTTCGGAGTAAGCCAAAAGGGCCTGAAAAATGAGCTCGATTTACTATTCAAGAAGGAAAAGCGGGCGAAAATTGAACAAAGAAAACAAACCGAGATTGCAAAGAGCTTTGAGGAAGTCTACGCTTTGTTGGAAGAAATGCAGTTCCCAAAAGGCGTTCAAATGTTAAAAGAGCTGGAAATCCGGTTTAATCACCCCGAATAGCCTTCTATCCCACCATATTTAACTAAATACAAGTATACTTAACCCGATTCCGCGCCTCCCCAACCCCATATTTACAGCCTAAATCTGTAAACTATGGAAAGCGCGAAGAATGAAATGCCCACTACGCCAATGTTGTTTCCTTTGGAGCCTGAATTATTCTGGCAGAAGTTGCGATTGTTGGTGCGGGAGGAAGTTGGCCGATTGGAGGCGCAACCGGCGGCGGGCGGCTCCACGTTTGTTACCCCCGGCCTTACCTACAAGCCCCTGTTAAAAATTGCCGAGGTCTGCCAACTATTTCAAGTTACCCGCCCCACGATCTACGACTGGATCAAGTGCGGCAAGCTGAAGCGGTATAAAGTCCGGTCGCGGGCTTATTTCCTCTGGAACGATATTCAGCAATTGCTCTGCCCGGATGGTTCGTCCGGTCAGTCATCCCCTGTCATTTGATTTTGTATTAGCGAGCGGTGTTTTTTGTTAGCAAAAACACGCGCGCTTTTTCTACCGCAGGTAGCAAAATGTTTACCGCCACCGGGCAAAAAAAAAATTTTTTGATTATTTGTTAAA
>CBFGZV010000063.1:0-17991 GCA_965653365.1 uncultured Chitinophaga sp.
GCGAATCGAATATGCGGAAGATGTCGATGCCGTTTTCGGCGGCTTTTTCGATGAACCTGGCGATGAGGTTTTCCGGGTAGGCGGAATAGCCTACGGCGTTGGAGCCGCGGAACAGCATCTGCAGCAGCACATTGGGCATGGCCTGCCGCATTTGCTGCAGCCTGCGCCAGGGGCATTCATGCAAAAAGCGCATGGCTACGTCGAAAGTGGCGCCGCCCCATACTTCCATCGAAAACAGTTCGGGGTTGCTCCGCGTATACCCTTCGGCCACGGCGAGGATATCTTTCGTGCGCACGCGCGTGGCCAGGAGGCTCTGATGCGCGTCCCGGTACGTGGTATCCGTGAAGTATACCGGCTTTTCGTTGCGCAGCCAGCGGGTGAACGCTTCGCGGCCCATCTGCTCCAGCTTGTTGCGCGAGCCCTGCGGAATGGGCTGCAGCGGGTCGAAGTAGGGCACCTGCGGCACGCGGAACTTGCGGCCGTCGTGCTGCCCCTTCACGTCGGGATGGCCGTTCACCGTCACGTCCGCCAGGTACATGAGCGTTTTGGTGGCGCGGTCGCGGATGGGCGACAGTTTGAAGAGCTCCGGGTGTTTATCGATGAAACCCACGGTGCAGTTGCCTTTGCGGAACGTATCGTGGGTGATGACGTTTTCGAGGAAGCGGATGTTGGTTTTCACGCCGCGTATCCTGAACTCCTTCAGGGTCCGTTGCAGGCGCCCGGCGGCGCCGGACAGCGTGCGGCCCGACGCGGTGATCTTCACCAGCATGGAGTCGAAGAACGGGGATATTTTCACGCCGGAATAGGCGCTGCCTTCGTCGAGGCGGATGCCGAAACCGCCGGCATTCCGGTAGGCGATCACCGTGCCGTAGTCGGGCGTAAAATTGTTTTCGGGATCTTCGGTGGTCACGCGGCACTGGATGGCGAACCCGTTGAGCCGCACATCGTCCTGGCTTTTAAGGAAAATCTCCGGGTCGGATAACTGGTGGCCGCTGGCGATCAGAATTTGCGATCGCACGATGTCGATGCCCGTCACCTCTTCCGTTACCGTATGTTCCACCTGAATGCGGGGATTCACCTCGATGAAGTACACTTTATGCTGGCGGTCTACGAGGAATTCCACCGTGCCCACGTTGTTGTATTTCACCTCGCGGGCTAACGCCAGCGCATATTTGTACACTTCGTTGCGGGTTTCAACTGGGAGGTTGGGCGACGGCGCTATTTCCACCACTTTCTGGAAACGGCGCTGCACGGAGCAGTCGCGCTCATAAAGGTGCACGATGTTGCCGTGATGGTCGCCCATCAGCTGCACTTCGATATGCTTCGGTTCCTCGATGAATTTTTCGATGAAGATGGTATCGTCGCCAAAGGCTTTACCGGCTTCGCTGCGGGCTTCGGTGAAGGATTTCTCCAGCTGGTCCTCCGACCGCACCACGCGCATGCCGCGCCCGCCACCGCCGGCGGCGGCTTTGAGGATGATGGGGAAACCGATGCGCAGCGCCTCCTGCCTCACCGTGGCAACGTCTTCCAGCTTCACCTGGCTGTCTTCGATCAGCGGCACCCCTACCCTGCGGGCCAGCGTTTTGGCGGCCACCTTGTCGCCCAGCTGCGCCATCACTTCCGGATCGGGCCCGATGAAAATGATGCCTTCCTCGCGGCACCTGCGTGCGAACTGAACGTTTTCGCTCAGGAAGCCATACCCGGGATGAATGGCGTCTACCGCATGGAGCTTGGCCACGTGGAGGATGCCTTCAATGTCGAGGTAAGGTTTCAGGGGCTCGTCGTCTTTTCCGATCTGGTACGCTTCGTCCGCCTTGTAGCGGTGGAGGGAATAACGATCTTCATACGTGAAAATGGCAACGGTCCTGATGCGCAGCTCCGCGGCCGCTCTTAAAATCCGCACCGCGATCTCGCCGCGATTGGCTACTAACAGCTTTTGAATTCTTTTAAGCGATGAATCCGACATAACAGTGGTTGAATATTCGTTCAATATAACATTATTGCTAAAATCCAGCGGTTATAAAAGTAGCAAAAGAAGCGTTATGCAAAAAACCGGGTATTCTTTTATATAAAACTATCATCCAAGTTTGTGGCAGCACGGCCGTTAAAACATGAATGCAATGGATTTCATTGTATTTTTGCCGTATGTGGGAATCCAGCATTAACCGGTTCAGGATCCATCTGAAGATCGAACGCTCCCTTTCACCGAATACGATCGAGGCTTATGAGCGCGATGTGAAAACGCTCACGCAGTACCTGACGGCGAACGGCCTGGCCATTGCGCCGCAGGACGTGACGCTGAAGCATTTGCAGGCGTGTACGGAATGGGTGGCCTCGCTGGGCATGACGGGCACCTCGCAGGCCCGCATTATTTCGGGTATCAAGGCTTTCTTCCGTTTCCTGCTGCTGCAGGGCCTCATCCCGGCGGACCCTTCCCAACTGCTGGAATCGCCCAAAGCGAGCCGTAAACTGCCCGATTTCCTCACTTATGAAGAGATTGAACTGCTCATCGGCCAGATCGACCTGAGCAAGGCGGAAGGGCACCGCAACAAGGCCATTATCGAAACGATGTACAGTTGCGGCCTGCGCGTAAGCGAGGCGGTCAACCTGAAAATTTCGCAACTGTACCTCGAAGACGGTTTTGTGCGGGTAACCGGCAAAGGCGACAAGGAACGCCTCATTCCCATCGGGGCCTCGGCCATCAAAAACATCACGCTCTACAACGACACCACCCGGCGGCATATGACCATCAAAAAGGGGCATGAGGATATCCTCTTCCTGAACCGCCGCGGCAGCAAACTGAGCCGGGTCATGATTTTCCTGCTCATCAAGGAACTGGCGGCCAAAGCGCAGATCAGCAAATCGATTTCCCCCCACACCTTCCGCCATTCCTTCGCCACCCACCTGGTGGAAGGGGGCGCAGACCTCGTTGCCGTACAGGAAATGCTCGGCCACGAAAGTATCACCACCACCGAAATTTACACCCACCTGAACCGCGAATACCTTCGGGACATGCTGCAACAATACCACCCGGGTTTCTAGGGGAAGCCGGCGTTGCATAATGTATTGACAGTGAAACGAATCCCACCGCGGAACGGTTGAAACCGGCCTGCCAGGTTGCCGGCCCGGCAAAAGCATAACAGAAGGATCGCAAAGAAGTCTGTGGCACCTCGCCATGCGGGCCGCCCGGTCATTGTTTTACCGCGCTGTTCAGGGGGAAAGAAAAAAACAGCTACCCTTTGGGAGGCTTGGCTGAGGGCGGGTAGCTGTTTATGAAAATTGGGGCTTTCTAACATTGGAGGACTAGTACGTGACGTACCGGTCTTTATAATGAGGTCTTGTTTTGTTGATCTGCATGAAATCGTTCAGCCAGCCCGATAATCTCGGCTGTTTTTTTTCCGCCGGCGCGGGCTGAATAAACAGGTTTAGTTTTGCGCAATGCTTCAGTTGCTGTCTTTCGGGCTGCAGCGCGATATCTTTGCTTTCATGCCACACCAGCCGGTTGCCGCTGTATATTTTGAAATACACGTCAGGCCCTTCGCTGAAGTGGCCGTCGCTGTTTTTCAGGACTTGCATCAGCCGGCCGCCGCTGAGGTCTTTCCTGGAGAAATACAACCGGTAATGCCCTGTTTCGCTGGTGTTGCACCAGCCCAGCAGGCGGTCGTTGAGGGCATTGTAGGCTTCCACCCGCAGGGTTTTCAGGCCCTGGAATGTTTCTGCGTGCTTAACGGCGCCGGTAATTACCCAAGCACCGAATTCACGGCGTATAACGATCCATTTGTCGGCTGGCACCACGTAGGCGAATGCGCCCAGGTACCTGTTTTTCGACCGCTTCCAATGGGGAACAAACGTACTGAGATGAAACTGGACCCATTCCTGTTGGCCGGTATGCCGTCCGGGAACGCTGTTGAGGCAGATGTCCATTTCCAGTGGCTCGGTGAACAGGTGAAGGTCTTCCCAGCTGAGGCTGAAATTCCCCCGTTCGTCCAGCATAGACTCGGCCAACAGGTGATCTGCTTTGGCTTGCACGTCGCTTTCAGACAGCCGCCGAAGGTCCTTAAAAATTCCGCGCGCCAGCTCGTCTACCCCGTAATTCTGGGCAGGGAGGTAAATCCTGATACGCGCATTCGCAAGGGGTTCGATGTTCTCTTCACAGATCAGCGCAGAGATGTTTCCAATTAACAGGTAACTCATAGCGATCACTTTTGGTTCGTTTACAATTTTTTGGGGATAACGTGCTGTAACAACTACCGGCTTTTGGGTAACCGGCTACCCTCTGCATACTAACGAAAACAAACTATGGTAGAAAGGCCCGAGTGCGTGTGAACTTTTGGAATTAACACGGTTTCAATAACCCTCCTGTCCCTTCACTTTCAACAGTACAAAGGTTGGGAAGAATGAACTGGCAGTCAAGCGTTAAGACCCTAGAAATCCCGAATGCGTAGAAATACGCATTTTGGAGGGGGAAACACGTAAACTGTGCTATTGCCGCAGTGGGCCGGTACTAATCCGATCTAATACCATGGCTGGTATGCCAGGGTTCACCTATTCGTTTGAGGAGGGAAATGCCCGTTTCGGGGGACTTTGAAAAGTGATATTTTGTAATAATTTTACCCGATATTTCTACTAACTCCTAAAACAACACCACATGTCAAAATTCAACAAAGACGCTGGTAAATTCATCTCTCTCGTGCGGGGTGCCCAGCTCACGGAAGCTTACCGTGTCGATCAAAAGATCGTGAAAAAGCACAAAGAGCCTATCCTCGCAGCATTCTTCGGTATTAACAAACTGGAGCAACTCCTGTCGAAAGACGGCGCCACGGGGTTACGCATTTATTATGGACTGGACCTGGACAAAGACGGAAAACGCGATAAGAAATTCGTAATTGTTGCGGTAGACGCGGACGGAAACGATATACTGCCTTCTCAAACCAGCATGGATAAAGATGCGTCTTCCGACGATATCCTGGATACCGATATCTTGTGCCCGTACGACTGCCCCAAAGCCAATCCATTGAACTCTGATACAAGTAACGGTTAAAGATAACTAAGTGCCGCTTCATCACTATTTTTTCTATTTTATGGTGGGGGTCGAAATTCTGTTTTTGATCCCCTTTACTTTAAAACTCCCCCTGCTTAACAAAGAGCAGCGGCTGATATACATCTACCTGATATCCTGCGTGATCTATGGGGTCGGTTCCGACGTCATCGCCCGGATTTACAGGAACAACATGGCTTTTATCACCTGTATCCACCTCGCTCAATTTATCATACTCTCCCTTTTTTATATACAGGTATTTAAAAGCCCCGCTATCCAGAAAGCGCTCAAATGGATCATGCTCGCCGCCACCCTCCTGTTTATCGCCGACATTACCGTGCTGGAAGGGCCGCTCAAGTTTAACTCCGTGTTTATCTCTTTCCGGTCCGCCATGCTCATCGTATACGGTGTGATGTTTTTTCTGCAGCTGATGCGCGACGAAGACCTAATCGAAAAATCCATCTACATCAATTCCCTGCCCGTGTTCTGGTTCAATGCCGGCCTCTTTGTGAACGTCTGCTGCGGTTTCCTGCTAAATCTGTCTTTCAACCTCATTCAGCAGCGCGGTCCCACCGAGGTGCTGGCCTCCATGTACAAGATTACCGCGTCGCTGTACTGGATTGCCGGCGTAATTCAGGTAATTCTTTTCTATATTGGGCTCTCAAAAATAAAAAGAGCGCGGGCATGAATACATTACAACTTATACTAATAGGCACGATCGTGATGCTGAGCCTGGGTATTTTTGTGGTGGTGATGGTGGTGTTGCAGCAGAAGCAGGTGGTACAGTACAAACTGAAGCTGAAAGACAAAGATCTCCAAATCCAGAAAGAACGCCTCGTGGCCGTGTTGCAAGGCCAGGAAACGGAGCGCAAGCGGATCGCGGAAGACCTGCACGACGAGGTGGGCGCCCAGCTGTCCGTGCTCAAGCTGAACCTCAACCACCTGCAGCAGCTGGCCGGCAACGGGGAAAAGGAACGGATAAAGGAAACGAAGGAGTTCACGGATACCATCATCCAGCAGCTCCGCTTCATCTCCCAAAGCCTGCACCCCACCACCCTCGAGAACCTCGGCCTCAGCCATGCGCTCGATTCGTTCTGCAGCCTCATGAACAAAAACAAACAGATCGCCATTTCCTTTAAGACGGACGCTACCAGTTACCCGGTAGACCGTGAAAAGGCCCTGAACGTATACCGGGTGGTGCAGGAGCTGATGAACAACGTGCTCAAACACGCCGAAGCGGGGCATGTGTTCATCACTTACCAGAGCACGCCCACCCTGCTCACCATCCGCGTGGAAGACGACGGAAACGGGCTGCTGGTCGACAAATTCGAGGAATCCCGGAAAAAAACGGGCCACCTGGGCCTAAAAAATATCGAAAGCCGTTTGAATATTATCGGCGGAAACATCACCTTTGTGAAAAATTCACCCATCGGTACAGTGGCCGAAATCAGGGTGGAGAACTATCAGCCTGTTGTTTAAGCTAAATTGTACGCTGTTATGCTGCCTCCTATTAAAGTCGCCATTGCCGACGACCACAAGATATTCCGTAGCGGGGTCATCAATACGTTGACGCCCTATGACAATATCAATGTGGTATTCGAGGCGGAAGACGGGGAGCATCTGCTGCAAATCATGCAGGAACAGCAGCCGGACGTGATCCTGATGGACCTCAAGATGCCCAGAATGGACGGCATCCAGGCTACTATCAAGGTCAAGGAAAAATACCCGCAGGTCAAAGTCATCATCCTCACCATGTACGAAGACGATAACTTCATCGTGCACCTGGTGGAAAACGGGGCCAACGCCTACCTGCTCAAAAACAGTGAACCGGAAGAAATCTACGAAGCCATCTGCACCACCTTCGAGAAAGGATTTTACTTCAACGAAAATGTAAACCTGGCCCTCCTCAAAAAAGTGCTGCATAAAAACAAGCAGCAGTTCAAGCCCACTTTCAAGAACGAGGTACAGCTCACCGACCGCGAGCTGGAAGTACTGAAGCTCATCTGCAACGAATGCACCACACAGGAGATCTCCGAACAGATCTACCTGAGCCCCCGCACCGTGGAAGGCCTTCGGCAGAAGCTCCTGGAAAAACTGAATGTTAAGAATACGGTGGGGCTCGTATTATATGCGTTCCGGAACGGGCTGATCGAATAGAGTTCCTTATTTTTGCGTGCAACTTTCTTACCACAAAATCGTATAAACCAATGAAAAAACTATCTGCGTTTTTTTCCGCCGCCGCGCTGTGCGTGATTGCCGTGGCTCCTGTGGCCGCGCAAGGCATTAAAATGCCCCAACCCAGCCCTACACAGACGATCAAGCAGGATTTTGCCCTGTCTGCCGTGGAAGTGACCTACTCCCGCCCTGCCGTAAAAGGCCGCGACGTACTGGGCAACCTGATCCCTTACGGCCGCATGTGGCGCGTGGGCGCGAATGCCGCCACCAAAATCAAATTCGGGGAAGACGTGAAGCTGAACGGCACCCTGGTACCCGCCGGCGAATACGTGATCTATACGCTGGCCAAACAGGGCGAAAGCACCTGGGAAGTGGTGATCAACAAAGGCCTCAAAAACTGGGGCACCGATGGTTACAAGCAGGAAGAAGACGTAGTGCGCTTCAAAGCCGACGCGCAGGAACTGCCCTTCCCTGTTGAATCTTTCATGATCGCGTTTGAAAACGTGCGCCCGAGCGCCATGACCATGATGCTGCTGTGGGACCGCGTGATGCTGCCCATCGAAATCACCGCCGACATCGACGGCAAAGTGATGGCGCAGATCGACTCCGCCATGAAAACGGACAAGAAACCCTACTTCCAGGCGGCAGCCTATTATTTTGAAACCGGCCGCGACCTGAAAACCGCGCTCGATTGGGCGGATGCTTCTACCAAAGGCAACCCCAAAGCCTACTGGATATTTCACCTGAAGGCGAAAATCCAGGCCAAGATGGGCGACAAAGCAGCGGCCAAAGCCACTGCCGAGAAATCCAAGGAACTGGCCAAAGAAGGCAACAATGCGGACTATGTGCTGCTGAACGAGAAACTGATTGCCACGCTGTAAACCGGTGTGTGACCATAAAAAGAGGGTATCGCGCTATAACGTGATACCCTCTTTTTTTATGTGTACCGACCGGTGCTGTTGGCGCCCGCCGGTTTTTCATGCTCACTTTTTCTTCGCGGCGTACCCGTTCATCCCGATACCCGCTTGTATCAGCCCCGCGGCCACCATCACCAGCACGCAGCCGATCACGTTGAGCCAGAGGAAGGAGATCACATCCGCGAGGTAAATGGCGACCACGAGTATTTCCGCCACCACGGCGCCCCAGAATGTAGCATGCCCTTTTACGCCTTTCATCGTGAAGGCCACAACGAAAATGCCCAGGATGGTGCCGTAGAAGAGCGAGCCGAGGATATTCACCGCCTCGATGAGGCTGCCCATGCCGCTGGCGAACTGCGCCACGGCGATGCTGAACACGCCCCAGATGAGCGTCCAGATCTTGGACATGCGGAGGTATTCCGCTTCAGCGGCATTCTGGTTCACCATCCGCTTGTAAATGTCGACCATGGTGGTGGAAGCCAGCGAATTGAGGGCGGCGGCAATGCTGCCCCACGAAGCCAGGAAGATGATCGCGATCAGCAGGCCCACTAAACCTTTGGGCAGGTTGTTCACCACGAAATGAAGGAAGATGTAGTTGGTATCGTTGGTTTCCGCGCCGGGCGCGGCTTTTTTAATGAGCACATTGGCGGAATCGCGCACCTGGTCCGCCGCGCCTTCGGTGCTTTGCAGCTGCAGTTTCGCTTGGTCGATCATTGACTGGCTGTCCGTATCCAGCGCGGCCGTGAGGGCTTTCACGTGCTGCTGCTTCACGATGGTCAAAGAATCGAACCTTTGCTCCAGCTCCTGCATCTGCGGCGCGTAAGCGGAATTGTGCACCTGGTTGAGCAGCCCCTGGTTAAAATTGATGGGCGCGCGGAAGTAGAGGTAAAACACGAACACGAGCGCGCCGATGAGCATGATCAGGAACTGCATGGGCACCTTCACGAGCCCGTTCATGAGCAGGCCCATCCTGCTTTCGGTGAGCGTTTTCGCCGTGAGATAGCGCCCCACCTGGCTCTGGTCCGTGCCGAAATAAGACAGCGCGAGGAAAAAACCGCCGATCACCCCGCTCCAGATGTTGTAGCGGTCTTTCCAGCTGAAATCCGTCACGATCACGTTGAGCTTGCCCATTTTTCCGGCCACGTGCAGCGCGTCGGAAAACCCGATTTCCTTCGGCAGCAGGTGCACCACCATCCAGCCGGCGAGGAACATCCCGGAAAAGATGATGGCCAGCTGCAGGCTCTGGGTGTAAGACACGGCCTTGGTGCCGCCGTACATGGTATAGATGATGAGCAGCCCGCCCATGAAAATGTTGGTGTAATAAATATTCCACCCCAGCAGCGACGATAAAATGATCGACGGCGCATAAATGCTGATGCCGGTGGAGAGCCCGCGCTGGATCAAGAAGAGGAACGACGTGAGCGTGCGCGTTTTCAGGTCGAAGCGCTGCTCGAGGTATTCATAGGCGGTATACACCTTGAGCCGGTGGAAAATGGGCACGAAAGCGATACAGATCACGATCATGGCCAGCGGCAACCCGAAATAATACTGTACGAAACGCATGCCGTCCGCATAGGCCTGGCCGGGCGCGCTCAGAAAGGTAATGGCGCTGGCCTGCGTGCCGATGATCGAGAGCAGGATGATATACCAGGGCATGGTGCGGTTGCCCAGGAAATAACTGTCGAGGTCCTTTTGCCCGCGGCTTTTCCAGACGCCGTAGAGGATGATGCCGATTAACGTGAAACCTAATACCAGCCAGTCGTAGATGCTCATGAATAGTGTTTGGTAAACAAATAGAAGAAAATGGTCAGCGCCGCCAGCCATCCCGCCACTACCAGGTACCAGGCAGTCCAGCGGGAAAACAACGGCGGTTTTTCCTGTGGCGTGTTGTCCATGTTATTTTCTTTTAGATAATAATCCTCCGCTCAGCAACCCCAGCGCCAGGCCAATCAGCAGGCCGATGTGCACGCGTTTGATCAGGAACCCGATCACAAGGCCCAGCACGATGCACAATGCGGCCGACATCCGCAACCGGGTATTATCCGGGTTGGTGTTTTGTTTGCTCATAATCACTTCGATATCATGTTCACGAACAGGCGGTATGCCCCCGGCACGCCGGCCGGCAGCTGGCGGAAGAAGGCAAGGCCCGTATAGATGTATTTCCCTTTTCCGTATTGCGCAATGATGGTAGAGCCATCCAGCGCCCGTTCTCCGGGATCGTTCATTTCAAAAGGTTTCTCGTAGGCGCCGTTGGCATTGCCGGGGAAGTAAAGGCCCCGCTCCTGCACCCATCCGTCGAAATCCCCGGCGGTAATGGCGTTGGGATAGCTGAACAGCTTGTTGTTGGGCAGCAGGAATTTCACGGGCGCGGTTTCATTCGTCACCCTGTCGCGCGACAGGCTGAAATCGTGCGGCCCCAGCTGGCTGGTGACGAGGTTGCCGTTGGTATTGTATTGCACCACCAGCACGCCGCCGTTTTTCACGTAGTCGAGCAAACGCGGCTGCCAGTAACGGAGGCGCTCCTGTGTGTTGTAGGCGCGCACGCCGGTGATAACGGCGTCGTACTGGGCGAGCGAGCCGTTCATGATCTCTTTTTCACCCAGTTCATCCACCGTATAGCCCACCTGGCGCAGGGATTCGGCTACCTTGTCGCCCGCGCCGGAAATGTACCCCAGCTTGCGGCCTTTGTGCTTCAGGTTGAGCGTCACCAGCCTGGCGCTGGCCTGGGGGAAGACGGAAATGGAGGGTATATGGTCGTATTGGATGGTGGTCATGCTGTTCGTGTACTCCTTGCCGTTAGCCACCACCACCACCGTCATGGTATCGGTGATGTTCTGGCCGTTCACCTTCACGGGCGATACCTGGAACGTCAGTTCCGTTTCGTCGCCCTTAGCCGCCAGTGAATAGGGAACGGAGGTTTTATCGGCGCGGAAACCCGGCGGCAGCAACAGTTTTACGTTTCCGGCCACATTCGCCTGCATGGCCCGTACTTTAACGGGAACGGTTTGCGGGGTGGCCTGCGTATAGACGTACACCTGGTTATCGAGCGAGGCGATGGCCGGCGGCGCAATCACGAGCGGGCGGAACACTTCCCCTTTCACCGGGTCGGTAAACTTGTAGGTGAATGCGCGGTTGTATACCAGCTCCTGGTCGCCCACCTGCAGGAAAAAGCTGGCCACGAGCGGCGGTACGTTTTCCGGGCGGCCTACGAGCTCCTGGCTGGCGATGTGATAGGTGCCGATGGGGTGCGGCGTTTGCAGCCAGTAAGGCTGCGAGGTGCCCAATTGCTCCGGCACCTTTACCTTCGCGGGAATGGTCACGAATTTATTGAAAGCCAGCGTTTGCGCCGCGGAGGCATCGTCGTGGCCGTTTATCCTGATTTTCTGCAGAGTCACCGGTACTTTGCTGCGGTTGATGAGCTGGAGGTTGGTGCTGAGGGTTTCGCCCGGCACGGCCTGTTCCGCCGTGCTGTAGGCTTCCATCCACAAGCCGGCGCAGGCGGCAATGAGCTGGTCGGTTTCGCCGAGCTTGAGCGTTTTCCAGTAACCGTCCGGCAGCGCCGCGATCTGTTTTCGTATAGCCAGCAACGCTGGTACGGATGCGGAAGGGTCTTCCAGGTTGTATTGCGCGAGCGCCTTACCGATGGCGTTGCTGATGGCCTCACCGCCCGGCACGCGCGCCCAGGTGGCATTCACATCGTCGAGCAGTGCGGTTTTGGGCGCGGCGCCTTTGATGGTGGTGAAATATTCGATGGCGCTGCCGCGGGTAGACGGTACGCCGAAGCCCTGGCTTTTGTGCTGGGAGCGGCTTTCGGCGGCGATTTCCCCGAACCCCCTTCCCAGCAAAGCGCTGTAGGCTCCTACTTCTACCTTGAACTGATCGTCGGACGTGGTGTTGTTGCCCCCGAAGTTGAAGGTATTCCAGAGGATGCGTTTGGCCTGCCAGGGTTTTACGCTGGCCAGTTGTTCCGGGTACTGCTTCGGATCCGCCGCCGCGTCGAACGCTTCGGCGGCCAGGATGGCGGATGCCGTGTGATGGCCATGGCCGGCGCGGCTGTCGGCCGGAAAGCGGCAGATGATCACGTCGGGCTGGAATTTGCGGATAACCCACACCACATCGCCCAGCACCTTTTTACGGTCCCAGATCGAAAAAGTTTCTTCCTGGTTTTTGGAAAAGCCGAAATCGTTGGCGCGGGTGAAAAATTGTTCCGCCCCGTCGATGCGCCGGGCCGCCAGCAGCTCCTGCGTGCGGATGAGGCCCAGCAGCTCGGCCTGTTCGTTGCCGATGAGGTTCTGGCCGCCGTCGCCACGGGTGAGCGACAGGTAACCGGTGCGGTAAAGGTTTTCTTTGGCCAGGAAACCCAGCAGGCGTGTATTTTCATCGTCGGGGTGCGCGGCGATGTACAGCACGCTCCCCAGGGTATTCAGTTTCTTCAGCTGCAGCCTGATTTCAGCGGCGTGCAGCGGCGCGGCAGTTTGCGCCCTGAGCTGGCTGAAACAAAGGAATAGCGAGGCTGTCAGCCAACCTATGGATCGGATCTTCAACATGAAATAGTTACCGGTTTTATCAAGTTGTCAAAAATAGGCATTTAATGCGGCAAACTTTTACCGCTGATGGATTTGTACCGGGGCCCCTTACTTCTTGAACATAAAGTACACCGCACCCAGCAGCAGCGAAAACGATATCAGGTAATTCCAGCGCAGCGGCTCCTTGAGGATGATCACCGCAAACACGCAGAAAACGGTCAGGGTGATGACTTCCTGTATCATTTTTAGCTGAAACCCGTTAAACCCGTCGATGTAACCCAGGCGGTTGGCGGGCACCATGAAACAGTATTCAAAAAACGCAATGCCCCAGCTGATCAGCACCACCTTCCACAACGGTACGTTCGTGTCGCGCAGGTGGCCATACCAGGCATACGTCATAAAAATATTCGATACCAGCAAGAGAAGAATTGTACGCATGCCCTAAACTAATGAATTTTGCGATTTGTTCCGATTTGAACGGCACATGACCGGTAGTGGACATAAATATGATATATTTAATGTGTTTTGCCCTGAATTGCAAAGCCGGGAAGGCTGGCATTGGCTTTGAAAACAAGGTTTCATAAATTGTATGCATGCTGCGTAACTACCTGTTGATCGCTTACCGGAATATCACGAAACATAAGCTGTTTACGTTCATCAACATCTTCGGCCTTGCGCTGAGCATGACGGTTTGTATGATGGTGATCGAGAACACGGCGAAGGAACTGAGCTTCGACCGTTTCCATCCTTATCCCGACCGCACTTATCGCATCACGACCGAATTGCGCGATCCGCGGGGCGAACGTTTCAGACTGGCCAGCTCTCCCCTTCCGCTCGAACAGGCGGTAAAGGCGGACAGCAATATCGTGGCGGACGTGGTTCGCCTGTATCCGGCATTCAAAGGCAAAGCCACCGGCGGCGACAAGGAGTTTTACGTTCACGGGGCGTTCACATCACCGGCCTTTTTCTCCGTGTTCGGTTTTACGCTGCAACGGGGCAACGCAGCCACGGCGCTGCAGCAGCCCAACACCGTGGTGCTCAGCGATGCCACGGCCAAACGTTTCTTCGGGAACGGGAATCCCGTGGGCAAAATCATCACCATGGGCGCGATGGGCAGCTTTGAAGTGACCGGTGTGCTGAGCCCTGAAACCCAGCGCTCGCACATTTCCTTCGGGGCCTATGCGTCGGCCGCCACCGTGCCGCAGCTGGAAAAAGCAAAAGTGCTGGAAGACAAAAGCGCCAGCTGGAATACTTACCAGGACGGCTATACGTATGCAGTGCTGCAGCCGAACGTAACGCGCGGGGCGTTTGAAGCGTCGTTGTCGCGGCTGGCCAAAACGCTGTATAACGATCCCCGCCAGGGCTCCATCGGATTTCCCGTGCAGCGGCTGCAGCGTATCACACCGTCGTGGGACGACATTTACAACAACATCGGTAGGGTCACCACCTGGGGCAAGGTGATGGGCGCCATCGGCATCGGCCTGATCATTCTTGTTTCCGCCTGTTTCAATTATACCAATCTGTCTATCGCCCGTTCCCTCACGCGCGCCAAGGAAGTGGGCATCCGCAAGGTGGCCGGCGCCACGCGCCTGCAGGTGTTCGGCCAGTATATCATGGAAGCGGTCATCATTTCGCTGGTGGCGTTGGGCGTAGCGGCGGCCATGACGTCGGTCATGAACCGGCTGCAGCTGTTCGGCGGCGCGGCGGACAGTTTTCCGCCGGCCACCACCGCCTGGCAAATGGCGCTTATCCTGCTCGCCTTCAGCATTTTTACGGGCCTGCTGGCCGGTACTTTGCCCGCATGGCTGCTCTCCGCTTTCACGCCGGCGCAGGTGCTGAAAAGCATGCCGTCGTACCGCCTGTTCGGCAGAATGAACCTGCGCAAGGGCCTCATTATTTTCCAGTTGTCCCTTTCGCTGCTGATCACCATCGGGCTGTTTACCATGTACCGCCAGTTTGCCTTCATGGCTACGTCGGACCCGGGCTTCCGCCCGGATAACATCCTCACGGTGGAATTGCAGGGCAGCAAACCGGAACTGCTGGCGCAGGAATTGAAAAACCTGTCCGGCGTACTGGGCGTGTCCGCAACCTCCGGTAATTTCGGCTACTTCCAGGGCGGCCAGATGCCGTTGGCGGTCAACCGCACCGACAAGCCGCAGCAAATAAATTATTACAGCGCGGACGCGGCTTTTGTGCCGATGATGGACCTGCAGTTTGCGGCCGGCGCCAACCTGTTGCCGCAGCAGCAAACACCGCAGCTGCTGCTGAATGAGGCGGCTGTGCTGGCGCTGGGTTACAAATCCGCCGGCGAAGCGGTGGGCGGCATGGTGTGGCTGAACGACTCGGTACAGGCGCCGGTGCGTGGCGTGCTCAAAAATTTTCATTACGAAAACCTGGGCAAGATGATCGCGCCGTTGGCCATCCGCTCAGAGCCCGCGGACTATGCCCTGCTCAACCTGAAAGTGAGCACCGGTAACCGCGAACAATTGCTGAAGCAGGTTAATGCCGCATGGAACAAGCTGTCGCCCGCCGTTCCGTTAAAGTCATCGTGGCTGAAAGAATCGTTGTATGACAACAATATGCATTGGAGCGACCTGGGTTTCCTGGCTTACCTGGCGGGCATGACCATGGTGATTGCCGCAATGGGGCTGCTGGCGCTGGTGATTTACACCACCTGGCTGCGCAGGAAAGAGATCGGGGTGCGCAAGGTGATGGGCGCCGATGTGAAAAGCCTGGTGATATTACTGTCGAAGGGATTCCTGAAACTGGTGGTGATTGCCGGCTGTATCGCGCTGCCGGTCGGTTACATCGTTGCGCAGCTGTTTCTCCAGAATTTCGCGCTGCGGGTGCCGTTCGGGCTGGGTGGCATGCTGCTCTGCTTTGCGTTGCTGCTGGTCATCGCCATGCTCACCATCGTAACGCAAACGTTGCGCGCGGCGAATGCCAACCCGGTAGAAACCCTGAAGAACGAGTAGTCTCATCCTTTCCCATAAAAAAAGGTGCTTGCGTTTGGCGGGCGCCTTTTTCTTTGGGCCGTGTATGGCGCTCCTGCCGGTGCAGTGCAACTTGCGCGAAATTGCCCGTGGCGAGAACGGACGGCAGTTGTGTTTCCGTTGCTCCATAAAAAAAGCGCTCCCGTTAGAGAGCGCTGTTGTAATAATTTATGTCGGTGTAGGACGGTGCTGTTATTCCTTCGCCCCTTCCTTCCTGGCGAGCAGGTACAGTACGGCCATCCTGGTAGCCACACCGTTTTCCACCTGGTCGAGGATGATCGACTGGCCGGAGTCGGCCACGTCGGAGCTGAGCTCCACGCCCCTGTTGATCGGGCCGGGGTGCATGATGACGATTTCTTTTTGCAGGCTGTCGAGCAGCGCGCGGTTTACCCCGTATGCCAGCGAGTATTCGCGGAGCGAAGAGAACAGCGGCATATTCTGGCGCTCGAGCTGGATGCGCAGGATATTGGCCACATCGCACCAGTTCAGCGCTTCCCGGATGTTGTAGGTAACGTTTACATCCAGCGCCTGCGCGATATGTTTGGGAATGAGCGTGGGTGGCCCGGCAACGGTTACCTCCGCGCCCAGTTTTTTCAGGCAGTAGATATTGGAAAGGGCTACCCGTGAGTGCATGATATCGCCGCAGATCGCCACTTTTTTGCCTTCCACGCTGCCGAGCCGCTCCCGGATGGAAAACGCGTCGAGCAGCGCCTGCGTGGGGTGCTCGTTGATGCCGTCGCCGGCGTTCACGATCGGCACGTTGATATGTTTGCTGAGGAAGTGCGGCGCGCCGGTAGCGGAGTGGCGCATCACCACCAGGTCTACCTTCATCGACAGAATATTGTTGACCGTATCGATCAGCGTTTCCCCCTTCGACACAGACGAACCGGATGCGGAAAAATTCACCACATCGGCGCCCAGCCGCTTCTCCGCCAGTTCAAACGAAATGCGGGTACGGGTGGAATTCTCGAAAAAAACATTGACGATGGTGGTATCTCTCAGAGTGGGAACCTTCTTGATAGGCCTTTGCAATACTTCTTTAAACTGATCGGCAGTTTGAAAAATAAGCTCTATATCCGAACGCTTCAGATCGCGTATACCCAACAGATGTTTAGCAGACAGTGACATTCTAAGGTGCAAATATAAATGAATTAGGCAATCAACACAACTTCATCTTTACCATCGCGCTCTTTCCAGAGCACTCTCACCTTCTCGGTAATAATGGCGTCGATGGTGCGGCCGGTGTAGTCTGGCTGTATCGGCAGCTCGCGGCTGAAACGACGGTCTATCAGCACCAGCAGCTCCACCGTGGCCGGGCGCCCGAAATCGAGCATCGCGTCCATGGCCGAGCGAATGGTACGGCCCGTATACAGCACATCGTCTACCAGCACCACATGTTTGTTATCGATGGAAAAATCAATGTCCGTTTCATTCGGCGTATGCAGCCCCTTGTCGCTTTTATAATCGTCGCGGTAAAAGGTGATGTCGAGGCGGCCGTAAGGCACCTTCACCCCGGGCAGCAACGCCTGTAGCTTGTGGTTGATGCGATCCGACAAATAAATGCCCCTTGGCTGCAGGCCAATCAGCACCGTGTTCTCGAACTGCGGGTGGTTTTCTATCAGCTGGTGACTAAGCCGGTCGATGGTAATCGCTAATTGCCGATCCGTCAAAATAGATTTCAAAACAAAGTGGGTTTTAGTAGCTCAAAAATAAGGATTAAAGGCGCAGAATAAAAAGTAAAGATCAACCGGCGCTGCTAACACGTATATGTTATTAACACAATATTAAGAATCGCGGGTATCATGTTTGTGAACTATTGTCTTAGTTAAACCAAATTCATGCGTATGAAAAAGAAGTACCTATTCCCTGCCGTTACGGCGGCCATGCTTTTTATCGCCTCTTCCCTCCTGGCCCAGGAAGCTCCCCGGAAGAAATTTTTCGTCGGCGCTTCATTCGGCTTTTCTTCGGCCAAAAACGAGACTGTCATGACGGATGCCAGTGGTACGCCGAGGGGTGTGATCGAAAACAAGTACACCTTCTGGCACGCATCGCCGCAATTCGGATGGTTCGTCCGCGATCGGTTTGCGATCGGCGTGGAAGGCAGCTACGGCCACTATGCCAGCGATGGCCCCGACCCCGCCAAAAAATGGGGCGCCGGCATATTCGGGCGGTTTTTAGTGCCCATGTGGACCTCGCGTTTCAGCATTTTCAACGACCTGGTGCTGAACGCGGATCATACCAACACGTACACCTTCGGTACGGTGCCCATCCGTTACAAAATCAATACGGCGGGGTTGTATTACCGGCCGGGCCTGCAATTCCGGCTGAAAAGCAACATCAAC
>CBFGZV010000064.1:0-16303 GCA_965653365.1 uncultured Chitinophaga sp.
GAAGCACCCATCAATACCACACCCACGTTATCTTCTTCCAGGTTCAATACGATGGCTTTTACGCCGTTTTCGAATTCAACCAGCTCACCGGAGCGCACGTTGTTCAGTCCGTACACGCGGGCGATACCGTCACCTACAGAGAGTACGGTGCCCACTTCTTCCAGCTCCGCGGAGGCGTTGAAGTTGCTCAGTTGCTGGCGTAAAATCGCCGAAATTTCATCTGGTTTAATGTCAACCATGTTGTTATGCTTTTTTAAAGAGTCGTTAAAGTTAGAATAATTATAACGACAACAGCTTTGCGGTTACGCAGCGGCTGCTGTTAAATACTTACCGGATGTCAGACACGTAAATGTTCTTAAGGAACTGCTTTTTGATGTCTTTCAGATCGCGCAGTACGGAAGCGTCGAACAGTTCGTTGCCGGTTTCCAGTACAAAACCGCCAATCAGGCCGGCGTTCACGGCTGTTTCCAGCTCTATTTTACGGCCTGCGGTGTTTTCCACCTTTTCGCGGATCAGGTTCAGCAGTGCCGGCTCCAGCGGTGTGGCGGAAGTCAGTTTCACGTGCGTGATACCTTTGAGGGTGTTATATTGTTGTTCGAAGGCAGCGGCGATTTCGGTCAGCACGCCTTCACGGCCTTTAACGGCCAGCAGGCGGATAAAGCCGGCGGTAATCGCACTGATTTTACCATCGAGGATGGCGCCCATGATCTTGATCTTCTTATCGGCTTTGATAACCGGGCTTTTCAGCAGCACGGCCACGTCCGGGTTGGTACGCAGGATGGACTGCAGCAGCAGTATATCGCCGTGTACGGCTTCCAGCTCGTTCTTTTCCACCGCCAGGTCTATCAATGATTTAGCATATCTGCTTGCTAAACGGGGATTTTGCATAATCTTTAATTCAGCCGGTTAAATTAGTTCATTTTGATTTCAGAAGCCAGTTGCCTGATGTACGCCTCCTGGTTTTGTTTGTCGGACAGCTCTTTGCGCAGCACTTTCTCCGCCACTTCGATCACCAGCGTGCCTACCTGGTTTTTCACCTCGGTGAGCGCGGCCATTTTCTGGTTTTCGATCGCGATGGAAGCGTCGTGGATGATCTTTTTCGCTTCAGCCTGGGCCTGTGCCTTGGCTTCGCTGATGATCTGGTCTTTGGCGTCTTTCGCTTCTTTCAAAATCTTGCTGCGTTCCGCTTTTGCTTCGGCCAGTACATGCTCATGTTCCGCTTTCATCTGGGCCATTTCTTCTTTCACCCTTTCTGCGGTGGCAATAGAATCGGAAATGGAATCTTCCCGCTCTTTCAGGGTGGAAAGGATGGGTTTCCAGGCGAATTTCTTCAGGATCAGGAATACGATGATGAAGATCAGCAGTGAAATGGTAAACAAGCCTAATGCAGGTTGCAACAAATCCATATATGTGTATTTAAATAGTTGTTATGCTTTTCGAAGTAAAGATTACTGCATCCTTTGCCCTGTGCGCCGGATGCAGTAAAAAGTTTGTTCTTACAGAACTACGGCCAACAGACCAGCGATAACGCCGAACAGGGCAACACCCTCTACCAGCGCCGCAGCAAGAATCATGTTTGCACGGATGTCGTTAGCAGCTTCAGGCTGACGGGCGATGGATTCCAGCGCGCTTTTACCGATGTTACCTACACCGATACCAGCTGCGATAGCAGCGATACCAGCACCGATTGCACCGCCGGCTTGTGCCAGACCAGAAGAAGCAGCTTCAGTAGCCTGCATTAAAACAGATAAAAGTGCCATAATGAAATGTGTATTTGAAATTAAAGATTAAACGTTGATTGATTAATGATGCGCGTCATGATGCCCTTCGTGCTCCATGGCCTGGCCGATAAACACGGCAGTCAGGTTGGCGAAGATGAACGCCTGGATGAATGCCACCAGCAGCTCCAGCATCATCATAACGATGTTGAACAGGATGGTGATGGGCAGGAATCCGTAACCGGCCACCTTGTTCAGGGAACCGAATATAAATACCAGGGAAATAATGCTCAGGATGATGATGTGGCCGGCCAGAATGTTGGCGAACAACCTGATCATCAGCGACACGGGCTTGGTGAACACACCGATCAGCTCCACGGGAGCCAGAATGAATTTTACACCCAGGGGTACCGGGGGGTTGAAGATGTGGCCCCAGAAATGCCTGTTGGTAGACGCCATCATCACGACAAAGCTGATCAGCGCCAGGGCTGCGGTAACGGCGATATTGCCGGTTACGTTGGCAGAGCCGGGCAGCAGGCCCATCAGGTTGTTGATCAGGATAAAGAAGAAGATGGTCAGGATAAGGGGAACGTATTTATCGCCTTTTTTACCGGGGATGTTCGGTTTCACCACCTCGTCGCGCATGAAGATGATCACCGGCTCAATGAGGCTCTGCAGCCCTTTGGGCGCCTGGCGGTGACCGCGGATCCGGTATGCTTTGGCTACATTCAGCATAATCACTACCAGCAAAACAGCAGCAATGATCATGAAAGTGATGTTTTTGGTCATGGACAGATCGTAGATCTTGGCGCCGGTGGGCTGGTCGTTCGCATCTACGGCGATGATGGACCCTTCGGTGTATTGTTTTTTGTCCAGGTGGTGGTGCTCCATGTAATGCGCATCCAGGAGACGGTACCCGTCGTACGCGTCGTGCCCGTGATGGAATTTGGAAGAAGAGAAAACGGACAGGCCGCGCTCGGGGTTATAGATAATAACCGGTAAGGGCACGGTCCAGTGTGAATCGCCGATGCTCAAAACGTGCCAGTCGTGCGCATCTTTTACGTGACCAAGAATAACCTCTTTGGCGTTAAAACCTTTCTTTTCGCCTGCGCCTTCAGTGGCATGAGGGTCTGCATTGTCTGAAGCAAATGCACCGGACACGGCCATGGAAAAAACCGTTATCAGGGCTACCAGCTTGTATTTGAACCGATTCAAGGAAATCACAGTTTTCTGAAATTTTGTGCAAAGGTAGGCGATTTTATATTAAATAGTAGTGGCTGGCAAAAAAACTGACGAGGATCATGTGGCGGGCCGCCGTTGCGGCTTATGCGTTGATTCTGAACCCGATAGGCGCCCTGTCGGCCGGCGCTGGAGCCAGCGGTTCCCCTAAATTTCGCAAAAACCCATGCCTGGCTGATTATCATGTTTTTCTATCATATGTTCGACCCGTTCCAGTTTTAGCAGTAGTTCCGGTTTGACAGAAAAAGCCGGCGCATGCGGATGTAAATGGGCATCATACGGATGTTGACCTTTATGGCCGTTTCGCTGTTCATCAAGCTGAATAGCATCAATGTGCCCGGTGAGCTTGCAGCCGCAAAGCCACCAGCAAGAGAAAGCAATGAAATTGAAAAACAAATACCGCAGCTTACGTATTAAAACAAATCACACTGCATTTCCGGTCTTCTGAAACTGCATGGTGTACAATTTGTGGTAATACCCCTCCTGCTTCATCAGCTCCTCGTGGTTCCCCATCTCCCGTATCTCCCCTTTGTCGAGCACAATGATCTGGTCTGCCTTGCTGATGGTGCTCAGGCGGTGGGCGATCACAATGGCCGTACGGCCTGCGATGAGTTTGTCGATGGCATGCTGGATGAGCATTTCTGATTCGGTGTCTACAGACGAAGTAGCCTCGTCGAGGATGAGGATGGCGGGGTTGTAGAGCAGCGCGCGGATAAATGAGATCAGCTGCCGCTGGCCGAGCGAGAGGGTGCTGCCCCGCTCCATCACGGGATAGTCGTACCCGCCGGGCAATTGCTGAATAAAGTCGTGCATGCCGATGAGCCTGGCGGCATGTTCCACCTGCTCACGGCTGATATCGGGGTTGCGGAGGGTGATATTGTCGTAAATGGAGCCGGAAAACAGGAATACGTCCTGCAACACCACCCCTACCCGGCTGCGCAGTTCCGCCAGTTTGTAATCCTGCAGCGGCACCCCGTCTATGGCGATGCGGCCTTTCTGGATTTCGTACAGGCGGTTCAGAATGCTGATAATGGTTGTTTTCCCGGACCCGGTATGCCCCACCAGCGCAATCGTCTGGCCGGGCTTCGCATGAAAGCTGATGTCTTTCAGCACATACCGCTCGTCTTTATAGGCGAACCATACGTGCTCGAAGCTGATCTCTCCGCGCATATGGCCGGCCGTATGCGTTCCTTTGTCCGCAATGTAATCTTCGCTGTCGAGCACCTTGAACACCCGCTCGCTGGCTACCATGCCCATCTGCAGGGTATTGAACTTATCCGCCAGGATGCGCAGCGGCCGGAACAGCATGTTGAGGTACATGATAAACGCGATCATCACACCTTGCGTCACTTCATAATTCAGCACTTTGTTGGCGCCCCACCACACCATCAACCCCAGCGAAATAGCCAGTATGATCTCCACCACGGGAAAAAAGACGGAATACGCGAAAATAGCGTCTATGTTGGCTTTGCGGTGATCCTTGTTGATGGTCCGGAACTTGCCGAACTCCCGGTTTTCCGCCGAAAAGGCCTGTACCACCAGCATGCCGGTGATGTGCTCCTGCACAAATGCGTTCAGGGCCGCCACGGCGTTGCGTACCCGGTGGAACGATTTATTCACGCTTTCCTTGAACCAGTAAGTGGCCAGGATCAGCACCGGGAACGGCGACAGGCTGATGAGCGTCAGCCGCCAGTCTTCATAAAACATCACGCCAAGTATGGCCAGGATCATGAGCACATCTGCCACGATGGAAATGATGCCTTCGGAAAAAATATCGTTGATGGCTTCGATGTCGTTGATGGTACGGGTGGTAAGGGTGCCGATGGGCGTTCTGTCGAAGAAGGAGAGATTGAGGCCCACCACCTTCTTGTATACGGCCACGCGCAGGTCTTTGATCACCGACTGGCCCAGCCAGTTGGTGATATAGGAGAAAAAGAAACGCACCGCCGTTTCCAGTATGAGCATGGCGATCTGGAGGATGGTAACGGCCACCAGCATTTGTACCCACTGGTTGGTGATGTATTTGTCGACCGACAGCTGGATGAGATAGGGCCTGACGGGCGACAGCAGCGCCAGCATCACCGTAAGGAACATGGATAAATAAAAATAGCGCCGGTACGGTGCCGCAAAGGAAAATACCCGCTTCAGCAAACTGACGTCAAATAACTTCTTCTTTTGAACCTGCTCCATTCCTGTAAATGTAAATGCTTAATCGGAAAACGCAAAAGGGAGAATGCCGGCCGGCTGTTTCTCCCTTTTACTGGTATTTGATCAATGTGGTCAGTTCTCTTTCATCACCTGGCGGTACGCTTTGATGAAGATGGCACCGAGGTTTTTATGCGGCGGCACGTAGTCGTCGAACAGTGTTTTGCTGCCCGCATCGCCGGCAAAGCGTTTCGAGAGGCCCACCCACATTTGCACCCAGTCTACATTCTTGCCGGCGCGTATCACCTCTTCGAGGCTGCGGATAATGGGCTCGTTCACCCGGTAGGTACCTACCTGCTTGGACGAAATGATGTGTGCTTCGGGCGCTTTTTCCAGCACGGTGGCCAGGTTGTGGTAGCCGCCGCAGGAGCCGAGAATCACGATGCGCGCGGTGCTCTGCAGGTTATCAAGCGTGGTGTTCACGTGGTAACTATGGCCGCGGTGCACGAATACGGTGGGATGAATATCTTTCTCGTCGAGGTATTCCGCCAGCTTTTCGATGGCGGTTTTGTCTTCCGGCTCTTTCAGCGGGTTATTGGCGTAAATAGTGATAGGCTTGCCTTTTGTGGACGAAATAGTAGTCCAGTACGTGTTTTTGCTGACTGTCCATTCACCGCCGGGAAAGTTACCCATGAAGCTGCGGTACGAAATCAGGCCGTCTTCGTCGCCATAAAAGAACACCTGCTGGTAGATGCGGCCGCTGTCGCTCGGGAGGGTGTTAAACTCCACAAAGTTGATGGGCGGCAGCTGCAGTTTTGCAGCCATGTCCGAGGCTTTGGAGGAGTCGGTACCACCGGCATCTTCAGTGAAGATGCTGTTGAGCAGCCCGTAAATGGTGGTGCCTCTTTTATCCTTTTTCCCCTGTACGAACACCAGGTTTTTGCGCACCTCGGCCCGCAGGAAGTCGAGCAGCTTGGGGTCGCGGATGGAGCCGAACGAGTTGGCCACGTCCACGGCATCTTCCAGGTCTTCCGTTTTTTCCAGGCTCCGCACGAATTTCACCATCAGGTAGTTCGCGTTTTCAGGATCCATGGATTTGAGGAAATGATCGAGCGTGTTGAAACCGGCGGCCATGGCGATGAACTTCTTGAACCGGTCGAAGCTCACCAGCATCAGCAGGCTGTCGCCGCGGGGCGGTTTCATGCGAAGCATCATCTGGTCGTACAGCCCTGCCTTGGCGGCGTTGGTGTAGCTGGAGGTGTAGAGCTCTTCCTGGCCGTTCACGATCAGGTAGTACAGTTCCTCCGGGGTAAAATCTTTCACTATTCTGAAGCGAACCGCGGGCCCTTCTTCGTGGAGGTCGTTGATTTCGCGGATATAGCGCAGTGATTTGGCGTGCATGTTTTCCTGCATCGCTTTCAGGCCGAGGGGCTCATGGCCGCTGGCTTTCCTTTGCTGCAGGGCGATGGCCGCCTTCACCATTTTGCGGAAATAATTATCGTCGTTTTCCACGGCGGCTTCCAGTTCCGAAATAGAGGCGCTGCCGTCGAGCAACTGGTCGATGAAGGGCATCAGTTTGGTGGACTGGGAAGAGCGGCCGATCTGTACGATCTGCTGCACCAGCGGGTCGGGATTACGGCGGATGGCGCTGGCGGTGGGCGTGTACGAGGTGGCGTAAGTGAGCACCTTGTTCGGGTACTTGCGGGCCACGGCCGCCACGATGGAGTCCGTCACCGGGTAATCGAGATAGGGCCCCAGCTTGGGCATGATATCATCGAGGTTCTTGAAGGCATACTTGCCCCACATTTCGCCGCGGGCCTCCTTGGAGCCGGGGTTGTCTTTAAACACTTCCACCAGGCGTTCGCCTGCTTCGAAGCTGAGCTTGCGTACAACGGGGTAGATGCTTTTGCCGGCGATGTCGGCCTGCATCATGCCGCGGTAGGCCTGCACGATAGACGGGGCTTCGTCCGGCTCGATGCGGCGGAACGAACGTTTGGTGTTATAGTCCTTGAGCACCTGCTGGAGACCGGTAAGGTATTTTACCTTCAGCCGCTGATCGAGCGCTTCGTTCTGCTCGATCTCCACCTGGATGGCGTCTACCTGCTTCATCAGGGCGTTCGTCACCTGGAGATTCATCGCTTCGTCTTCGGAGGCCTTGACGAAATTGTCGGTTTTGCCGTCAAATTTGTCCGCAGCCACCTGCTCTTTGTCGATATTGTCGTGAAAAATCTGTCGCTGTATCGGTATTTTGATCTGCTGTGCGGACACACCTCCGCCGAATACCATGCTTAAAGATATGATTAGTAATGTTTTCTTCATATAAATGAGTTACGCCTACGCTACACTGCAAATTTACTACCAATTATTCCGAATACGCAAGCCGGCCGTCTCATTAAACTTTGTTCTAATTTAAAAAATACGCCATACCAATGTCCTGCGTGGCATAACACCCGGCACAATGCCGAATTGCGTATCTTGCAGCCGGGAGAGGGCCTGAATTAACAATTACATAATGTTATCATTTCATTAAACGGGAAAGCGCTGTTTAATTTTGTGCCATCTAAAAACCCAAGTTTATGTTGATGGAACCAGCAGTAGCAGTAGGTAAAATTCTTGTAGTGGATGACGAGGCGGATATTCTGGAAATCATTAGTTATAATCTCCGGAGCGCGGGTTACGAAACGGTGACGGCCAAAGACGGCAGCGAAGCCATCCAGAAGGCGAAGATTTTCAGGCCTGATCTGATCATGCTGGACATCATGATGCCCAACAAAAACGGCATCGACACCTGTAAGGAAATCCGTAAACTGCCTGAGTTCAAGGAAACCATGGTGCTTTTTCTCACCGCCCTCAACGATGAGAAAAGTGAGATAGAGGGCCTGAATATGGGGGCGGACGATTACATCGCCAAGCCCATCAAGCCCAAACTGCTGGTAAGCCGCATCAACGCCCTTTTCCGCCGCCTCAACAAGGTGGAGGAGCAGCAGTTGCAGCTGGGCGACCTGGTGATTGACCGCGAAAAATTCACCGTTACCTATAAAGGGGTGGAAATCATTCTTGCCAAAAAAGAATTCGAGCTGTTGCAGCTGCTGGCCTCCAAGCCCGGCCGCGTGTTCCTCCGCAACGAAATCCTCAACCAGGTGTGGGGCACGGAAGTGATCGTGGGCGACCGTACCATCGACGTGCATATCCGTAAAATACGCCAGAAGCTGGGCGTAGACCTTATCACGACCGTCAAAGGCGTGGGGTATAAATTCGAGATGTGATTGTTTGCGTTTCCCGCCGTTCTTCCTTCCTTTTTTAATTCCTCTCCGGGGCGATGGGGCCTCGCCGGCTATGTGGTATGGCAAGTAAAAAAATTGACTTAATTTCCCGGTATTACAATCATTACTCACTCTGGAGTATGTTTAAAGCAAAAAATCTATCACCGCAGAAGCTGGCCGGTTTTACGGCGCTTGTGCTGTCTGTCATTATGGGCCTTGGCTGCTTCATCCTGGATGTGGGCCTGAAAGAAACCGGGATAGCGTTTGTGCTTACCTTCCTGGTGGCTTATTACCTGTACCTCTATACGTTGCAGAACTTCATCTACCGCAAAATAAAGCTGATCTACAAGTTCATCTACCAGACGAAGGCGTCGAAACGGGAAGACTTTTTCAACAAAAACATCCTGCCCCTCAAAACCATCGACGAAGTGAGCGAAGACGTGGAAAAATGGGCATCGCAGAAGAAGGAGGAACTGGACAACCTGCGGCGTAATGAGGCGTTCCGGAAAGAGTTCCTGCTCAATCTCTCCCACGAGCTGAAAACGCCCATTTTTGCGGTGCAGGGCTACATCCACACGCTGCTCGACGGCGCCATCGACGACCCGGCGGTAAACAAGATGTTCCTGAAAAACGCCACCAAGAACATCGACCGTCTTTGCCGGCTGATCGACGACCTGGACGAGATCTCCAAGCTGGAAAGCGGGGAGATGACCATCAACAAGGAGCTGTTCGTGATACAGGACCTGGTGAAGGACGTATTCGACACGCTTTCGCTCAAAGCCAAGCAGAAAGAGATCAAATTCAGCATCAAAAAGGGCTGCGAAGCGCCCGTATATGTGTACGCCGACAAGGAAAAAATACGCCAGGTGCTGATCAACCTCATCGAAAACTCCGTGAAATACGGCAAGCAGGAAGGCCAGACCATTGCCAGCATCTACAACATGGACGGCAAGCGGGTACTGATCGAGATTTCGGATACCGGCATCGGCATGGCCGAAGAGCACCTCCCGCGCGTGTTCGAGCGTTTTTACCGCACCGACCGGGCCCGCAGCCGCGACATCGGCGGCACCGGCCTGGGCCTCGCCATCGTGAAACACATCGTGGAAGCGCACGAACAGACGATCAACGTGCGGAGCAAAGTGGAAGTGGGCTCCACGTTCGGGTTTACGCTGGAACTGGGAAGGGAGAATTAGGGGGGCGTCCCTAATCTGAAAATTTTCGGTTGCCTATATGGGCAGCGCCCCGGAAACGCCCGTCACTTCAGGTTCTTCGCTCTCCTTTGCAAAGACGAGATCAAAGTGGGCTACTACGTTTCCCCCGAGCTCTAGCCGCATATTAACACGCTGCCGCCGGTTAGATATAAAAAATGCTGATGGTCAGAACCGGTATTGCAACCTTGCGGTAAATACATTATCCTGAATATCATCCGCATACTCCTCCAGCGCTGTGGCTTCATTCCACACCCGGTCGAACCAGAAGGTGGCTTTCATATTTTCATTGAAGTAGTAAACATACCCGAACCCGAACGTATCAAAGCGTATATCGCCCTGTGAAAGATTGGTGCCCGCCGGGCTTCCGATCTGGCGGCCTTTTACGCCGGTATTGGGATCATACCAATCGTACTTCAGCACCAGCTGGTGTTTTGCACTGCCAAGGTGCTGAAGAAACGACAGGTATGCGCCGTCGAAGTTACGGATATACAGGGGAGCGAATGCGCCTGAGCGGACGGGAATTACGCCCGGCGTTTCCGAATCAAGATGGGTGGCCGTTTGCATGCCGCGGATATACTCCGCCCGGAACTGGGTGAGACCTTTCCTGTTGGGAATCACCAGCTGTGCATCTCCTCCGTAGTAGTGGCGGGGCGCGATTTTACCCACATTGGCCCCGGAAGAATCGCGCCGGAAGGCGGGTTTACCTGTTTCCATCCGGTAAATCTCCGGGGTGAACTGTTCCATACCACCGTACAAAACAGACGCACCCGCGGAGAGCCGCCATCCCCCTACTCCCAGTTTCGTGGGTTTCATGGCCACGCGGGCAATGAGGTCTTTACGGCTGTCGAAGTCGGCCGGCCCGCTAAGGCCCTGACCGTTAAAAGCACCCACATCTATTTTCAGCCAGTGCAGCGGGTGATCCTGTGCGCGCGGCTCGAAGGTGAGCATGCCTCCCATGTCGCGCTCACTTCTCATCAGTATCTGCGACATACGGCCTCTTTCAGGCGCCTCGCGGTCGCCGGAGGAAAGGTTCACCTCATACCCGAACGGGCGGGCGAACATACCCATGGTAAGGGCCATAACGTCCCACTGCCCGTCAAACACACGCCCCCAGAAGTCGCGGATGTTGACGCCCCGCTCCGTACCATCGAACTGGAAAACGAACTGGACCGTAGGAAGGTTTCTTTTATTGAAATGAGCGTAGTCGAACCGGACGCGGCCACGGCGCAGCATAAAACGGTTGTCTGAATTCCCCGCAAAATCGCCGCCGCTGTAGCTGTCGATTCCTTTATCGGAAGCGTACTGGAACTGCGGTTGCATGTACCCGCTGATACGCAGGTGGTCGAATTTCTTGTAAATTGAAATCATGCCTTTGCCCAGGCTGGTGGAGGTATCGATCATGTCCATCAGGAACTGTGCCCGTGCCGTTGCCGACATCAACACACCCAATCCTGCCAACAGTAGTATTCGCGTAAATCTCATTATCGTGCTCAAATTTCGAGGCAAAAATAAGCATCCTGACCAGAAATGCACCCCTCAACTTTCCCAGGCCACCCATCATCCGCATATCCCTGGCCCGCGATAAGCCCCCATGCCGGGCAATCGATCCGGCACATATGATGCCACCCCACTTGCGCTCAACGGCACATCATCAGGGGCACGGCGCCGGTTTCACACGCATTTAAACGGTAAAGCCGCCCCGGGGTAACGGGGCGGCTTTACCGCTATAACTCCTTTATCTGATATCCTAGCTGTTCAATCTGAACACATAATAACCTGTGATATCCTTCACCGCGGGATTGGCATCGGAAACCAGTTCAATCCTGATGTTCCCTTCCGTGTAGAGGCTCGGAAAGTTCAGCGCCTGGTACACCTGCAGTCTGGAGAACGTTGCACTGCCGGTATTGGGCAATCCGGAACCGAGGGTGCCTTTGTACATGCCGTGCTGATACAGTTTCACCGTTACACCGGAAGTAGCGTGCAGGCTGGTGTTCCAGGTCACGGTCAACGACTGGTCGTCTTCCACGAGGTGTACAATATTATTGGGTGCTTTGGCGTCGGGGGACGTGATCCATTTGTCCATCGGGTTCGACCAGGGATAGAGGTACTGCATCGCCGTTACGTCGCCCGCTGAAAACCCGGCCCAGTTGTTATTCGCAGTGCCGCTTCTCATCACGGAATTGTAATCGTTCCAGGGCGTACCGGGAATGTGGTTGGCGCCGATGCTGCCTGCTCCTTCGTACTCCCAGTCCGCATGGCGCAGCCCAAGGCAGTGCCCCAGTTCATGCACCATATTATAAACTTTCGACGAATACGTTACTGCCTGCGAAGGATTGGACGGGTTGGGCAGGAACTCGCGATTGATCCGGATCCGGAAGCCGGTTGTTCCCGAAACGGTGGGCCACTCTGCGGCGGCAATTACGTTAGACGGCAGGGGCTCCGCCGCATCATTCATGAACGTGATAGACACATTGGCGTCCACGCTGAAAGAACCGTAGTTCACAATGTTGATTTTGGTGTTGGATACCTCATTCCAATAGCGGGCCGCCTCAAGGATGGCATCGTACCACGACCAGTCAACGCCGGCGGAAGACTGGTCCTGCCGGATGATGTGGATGGCCACCGCTTCCACGTTGGCGCTGCTCACCACGTTGTTGGTGTGCGCCTGGGCGATGTCGCCTACCCGGCCAAGCACAGTCGCCTCGTCGGTTTTCGGCTTGCTGAAATACCGGTCCATCAGGCCGATATCCGCGTTCTTCTTGTGAAAATACATGTCACCGTCCACCGCATAGTATTGCCCGGCGTCTTTAATGCGCGCTTCGGGAATACCGTACGATTTCAGTTTCTGGAGCACCAGCCCATCGTCTGTGGTGGTGTTGGTTTCGGGCTTCGACGGAACGTCCTGCTTTTTACAGGCGGCCATGAGGATAACAATGCACGCGAACAGTGCAATAGGGCGATTCTTTGTCTTCATCGGGTTAATTTTACAGGGTTAATGGAAAAAAATATCTACGTAATATAAGTTGAAACAGCAAGGCCTTCCCCTATCCGGTGTTATGTTAGTATGAAAAAAATGTTACCAACAAAAAAGCGCCCCGGAATAATCCGGGACGCTGGAATCAATTCTTGAAATATTAAGTACGCAGTATGATTAGTAGCTGGCGTTTTTCGGATCGAAGTTGGTCCAGCCGTTCAGCCAGGCATCGTTTACATCCAAAGCGCCTACATAGGTTACTTTGGTGAAATATGCGTCGGTGGATTTACCTGCCGTGAAGGCAGCTTTACCCAGCAGCGGAGAGCCTGCAACAGGGCGCACGTCGATGCTGGCCAGTGAAGTCAGGTCTTTTACTTTCGCGAATTTGAAATCGTCTACGTTATTATAGGTCGTATCGTTACCGCGGTTGTTCATGAACCAGGTATTGATGTTCAGCGTAGAAGCGGTCAGCTTGCTGTCGAGTTTCTTTTTAGAAGCAACGCCTACGAAAGTGTTGCGGATGTCCAGTTCTGCAGCGGTAGCGTCTGCTGATTTATCGCCATCGATATAGATACCGGTGGGGAAGCCAACTACAACGGAGTTGTAGAGCGACTGGCGGGAATTCAGCCTGATGTGCGCGCCACGGCCGAATACGTTGTTGGACGGGATGCCGGTGGCGCCGTTGATAGCCCAGGGGCCAACGATGGTCATGTTAGAGAAAACAGGTGCGGTGAAAGGCACGTTATCGGAACCTGCCGCGTCGTTATCTGATTCGAAGCTGTTGGAAGTACCGGGCAGGGCGAAGTCGGAAACGTCTTTATCGCGGATGGCCACACCGAACTGAACACGGCCGGTGAAACCGTTGTCTGTGTCAAAGTCGTCGTCCAGTGTACGGAAAGAAACGAGGTTCTTTGCGTTCACGGTACCGCCGAACCACTCGAAAGCGTCGTCGCCGCCGAAGGAACACTGTACGAATTCAATTTTGGTCTGTTTACCCACGGCGATCATAGTGAGGCTGTTCAGCTCGGTGTTCGGGGTGGCGGACAGCGCCATACCTGCGAACTCAATGCGAACATATTTGAAAACACCGGAGTTATCGTTGTCGTCGTCACCGCCGCCCACGATATCGTCGCCGAGGTCCTGGATTTCAGAAGTGAGGAAGCCTTCCACTTGTTTTCTGCCGGGTGTGCCACCGAAAGTTGAGTTCACTTTCGCTTTACCCAGGATTACCACACCACCCCAATCGGCAGCGGCTCTTGAACCTGCAGGCTGATTGGAAGTGAACACGATGGGTTTGCTGGAGGTGCCTTCAGCCATGATTTTACCGCCTCTTGCCACGATGAGCACCGCTTTTACAGTACCGCTCTTGATGCCTTTGATTACTACACCGGGCTCGATGGTCAGTGTAACACCATTTTTTACAACAGCGGGGCCGTTGATATAATAAATTTTGCCGGATTTCAGCGTTCTGTTGGCAGAGATAGCGCCTTTCAATGTGTCAGACTCCGTATTGCCACCGGGGTTCGGAGCCGGGTTATTGCTTTTGGAACAGGCTGTAATAATAACAGTTGCTAAAACAAATAAAGCGAACAAGCTTTTTTTCATAATTTATTTTTTGATGCTCAAAATTCAGGTTACTGTATTACGCGATTGTGAACGATGTTTTAATTATTCGTTAATTCTCCTAGAAACGGTAGCTGAATTGTACGCCCACGTTGGTACCGAAATTGAACTTATTGATCACGAGGTCTTTGGCCGTGTCGTATTTCTTATTGTCGTTCCGCTCCCAATAGAACACGCTGCTCCTGGAAAGAATGTCGGACACGGTGAACTTCAGGTCTGCATTAGAGAACAGGCGCTGTGTGATCTGGAAGTCAAGAATGGGGCGGGGATTTTCCCATACATCCGGGAAGTCCGAATTACCCACCTGCGCGATCCTTTTACCGATCACGTTAAACAGTACGGAAGCGTTGGTGCCCGATTTCTGATCGTCGAACTGCAGACCTGCGTTGATCACGTAGGGCGACTGGCCCTGCATGGGCCTGTTGCGCACACCAGCAAACCCTGTCGGGAATTTCACTTCGTTCTTGATCACTGCCACGTTGGAGAAAGCGGTCAGCTTTTCGAGAAACCCTTCTTCGATAAAACCGAGGTTTTTCCTGAACTCCAGCTCCACGCCAATACTGGTAGCGCTTTTCGCATTCTGGTAAGAGAAAGAGGGCGTACCTTGCGCCTCGTAGTTGGTTTCGATCGGGCTGTCGAAATATTTGAAAAACGCTCCGAAAGTGAGCACTTCACCCGGGTTGGGATAAAGCTCATAGCGCGCGTCTACGTTCGTGATTTTTGTGCGGGTAAGGGTATTATTACCGAACACGATGCCATTTCTTTCGAAGTCGTAGAAGTTAAAGGGAGAAATTTCCCTGAACTCAGGGCGGGCAACGGTTTGTGAAGCGGAGAAGCGGATGTTCGTTTTGTTGTTGACCAGGTAGGTCAGGTTCAGCGAAGGCAATACGTCGGTGGAGGTATTTTCGATCGCGTTGGTATTGAGCGATTGCAGGTTCTGCAGGAAGTATTCCACACGCACACCCCATACGAGGCGCCATTTTTCTCCAAATTGGTTGTCGAACTGGAGGAAACCTGCACCCAGGTTGGAAAATGCCTTGTAACTGTCCGAATTACCGGTAAGGTCGTCGAGATAAAATTTCTCTGCGCCGTAGTTTTCTTTGGCAAAGATTTTATCAGGGCTCAGATAAATCAGGTCTTCGCTCTGGCTGCCGCGGATAATAGCCAGCGCTCTCGCGTTGAAATCACGGTCTTTCCGCTGGAACAGACCGCCCACTTTCACCTGCTGCTGGTTGCCCAGCCATTTAAACGTTTTGGCGATATCGGCGGAACCGCCGTAGATGTTCTCGTCGAGATTAGAATAGAAACGGCCGGCATTTCTCGGTGCGCCGGTATTATACGGCACGTTCACAAAATAATCGCCCCCGTTTACAGAGGTATATTTTAACCTGCGGAGGTCGGGCATGTCTTGCTTCATCAGCGCGTAGTTGGCGTTCCAGCGGATGCGGTAGTTGCCGTTACGGATGAAGTGGTCGCCCACCAGCTGGGTGTTGTACAGGCGGTTGGATACAAAGCTCAGTTCCTGGCTGCGGATGCCGTAGCGGATATCGCCATCGATGTCTTCGCCATTACGGATGGTCGTCTGGTCGTTGCTGTTGATGCTATAGGAGTTTTTCCAGTTGAATTTGCTGTTGCCTGTACGGTAGGTCAGGTTGGCGATACCGCCGAGCAATACGTTCTGGCTGCTCAGCAGGTCGCTGTAGTTGAAGCGGGGGCTACCGTCGAGCTCATAGTAGTTGCGGTTGATGTTCACCAGCCGGTTCTGCTTATTATAGCTCAGGCCGAATACGCCGCCGAAACCTTTTGACGCGCTCTGCTTGCTGCTGAAGCCGCCGCTCACCTGGAAGTTGGTATTGAGGGGGGCACTGTTGGTGTTGGTGTGCCAAACATCGTTCAGCTGCTGACCGTATTCCGCCCTGGCGGATGCAGTAGATGAACGCAGGTCAGCGGTGGAGGGGAACAGTGCAGACAGCTTGCGGCTGTCGTCGATGCCGAGGAAGTCGAGCTTGCCGCCGTTGTAGGTATGGAAATCTTTCCCGATCGTGCGGGTGTTAAAGCCGCTGCCCACGGTAAATTGCAGGAAGTTGTTGTCCGGTACGTCTTTGGTGTTGATCTGCACCAGGCCGCCGG
>CBFGZV010000065.1:0-15944 GCA_965653365.1 uncultured Chitinophaga sp.
TAACAATCTTTATGGCCAAAAAACTGAATAAGCAGGATGCACTGGATTACCATGCAAAAGGCAGACCCGGTAAAGTAGAAGTCATACCTACGAAAGACACCAAAACCCAATGGGACCTTTCGCTGGCCTATTCTCCCGGAGTGGCCGAGCCTTGCAAGGAAATAGCGCGGGACGTTGAAAATGTGTATAAATATACTGCCAAAGGAAACCTCGTTGCCGTGATCAGCAACGGCACTGCCGTGCTGGGCCTGGGCGACATCGGCCCCGAAGCCGGCAAGCCCGTGATGGAAGGGAAGGGCGTACTATTCAAAATATTCGCTGACATCGACGTATTCGATATAGAGCTCAGCAGCAAGACCGTAGACGAGTTTGTACAAGTGGTGAAAGCCATGGAGCCCACCTTCGGCGGCATTAACCTCGAAGACATCAAAAGCCCCGAGTGCTTCGCCATCGAAGAGCGGCTGCGCAAGGAGCTGAAAATACCCGTGATGCACGACGATCAGCACGGTACCGCCATCATTTCGAGCGCGGCCCTGCTGAACGCGCTGGAGCTGGTAAAGAAGAAAATAGAAAAAGTGAAGTTCGTGGTGAACGGCGCCGGCGCCGCGGCTATGGCGTGTGTGCGGCTGTATGTGTCGCTCGGCGCCAAACCCGAGAACTTCATCATGTTCGATAAAGACGGGGTACTGAACAAGCAACGGGCAGACCTCGATGAAATGAAGCAGGTGTTCGCCACTTCCTCCAAAGCCGCCAGCCTTACAGAGGCCCTTAAAGGCGCCGACGTGTTCGTGGGCTTGTCTGTAGGCAACGTGGTAACGGCGGAGATGGTCAAAAGCATGGCCAAACATCCCATCGTGTTCGCGATGGCGAACCCGGACCCTGAAATTCCCTGGGACACAGCGGTGGGCGCACGAAAAGACGTGATCATGGCCACCGGCCGCTCCGATTATCCCAACCAGGTGAACAACGTGCTTGGCTTCCCTTACATCTTCCGCGGCGCGCTCGACGTGCGGGCCACGCAGATCAACGAAGCCATGAAACTGGCCGCTGTGCACGCCCTGGCCGACCTCGCCAAGTCGCCCGTGCCAGACATCGTGAACCTCGCTTACAACGAGCGTAACCTCGTGTTCGGTCCTAACTACATCATTCCCAAACCGCTCGACCCGCGCCTGCTGAGTACCGTAGCGCCGGCGGTGGCCAAAGCGGCGATGGACAGCGGCGTGGCGCAGGCGCCCATTACAGACTGGGATGCCTACCGCGAGGTGCTCAACAACCGCCTCGGCCTCGATAACCAGCTGTTCCGCGTGATCGGCTCCAAAGCCCGCAAAGACCCGCGCCGCGTGGTGTTCGCGGAGGCCGACAATATCAAGATTCTCAAGGCCGCACAGGTGGTGAATGACGAAGGTATCGCCATCCCCATCCTGCTCGGCAATGAAAAACGCATCCGCACGCTCATGGCCGAAAACAGCATCGACATCGACGATGTGCAGATCGTGGATCCGAAAAGCGACGAAATGAGCGAAACGCGCCACCGCTTCGGCGAACTGTTTTTCCAGAAACGCCAGCGCAAAGGCTTCAACCTTTACGAAGCCAAAAAGATCATGCGCGAGCGCAACTACTTCGGCTGCATGATGGTGGAAACCGGCGAAGCCGATGCCCTCATTTCCGGCCTCACCCGCAAATACCCGGACACTATCCGGCCTGCCCTGCAGGTGATCGGGATGGAAGACGGCGCCAAAAGGGTGGCCGGTATGTATATCATCAATACCAAGCGCGGCCCGCTGTTCCTGGCCGATACCACCGTCAACTTCAATCCCACCGCGGAAGAGCTGGCAGACATCACCATGCTCGTAGCCAAAGAAGTGCGCCAGTTCAATATCACGCCGCGCATCGCCATGCTGTCGTACTCCAACTTCGGCTCCAGCCCCACCCCCGAGGCGCAAACCATGAGCCGGGCCCGCGAGCTGGTGAAAAAGATGGACCCCACACTGACGGTAGACGGTGAAATACAGGCTGCCATGGCTTTCAACAAAGAGATCCTGAAAGACAACTATCCCTTCTCCGAGCTGATCGGCGAAGACGTGAATACGCTCATTTTTCCTAACCTGGCCGCCGGCAACGTGGCGTACAACCTGCTGCAGGAAGTGGCCGGCTTCGACGCCATCGGCCCCATCCTGCTGGGCATGAAAAAACCCGTGCACATCCTGCAGCTCGGCTCCACCGTACGGCAGATCGTGAACGTGGTGCTGATTGCCGTGGTGGATGCGCAAACGAAGTGCTGCAAGGCGGAAGAAGCGAGGAACGGGAAAAAGAAATAACATTCGCAAAAAGGGCAGCCTCACCGGCCGCCCTTTTTGTTTGACGCCATCCGTAATTCCAGGTCGTTTTTTTATTTATTTTACAGGCTCAACGGATCAGTTTCACATGCAGTCCATCTCCCGAAAAAAGATATTCTTCCCGCTCAACCCGGCATTCAGGAATTACCTGAAGATGTACGAGCGCGAGGTGCAGCTGCCCGTGTCGTATGAAGAGCTGAAGTATTACGAATACGGCATCCCGTTGTACGACAAAGCCGGGAAAGACACCCTCTGGGAATCGGTGTTGTACCCGCAGAGCATGACGCCTTCGCTGCATGCAGGGCTGAAGCGGATCTATTCCATCATGAAGGCCGGTGGCGACCAGGCGGCGGAGGAACATCTGCACATCGAGCGCATCGACTATTGCACCTTCGGCAATTCCCATCCCTTCCGGATCAAGATCGTCAACAACTACAATGAGGTATACGACTATTTCTACATCAAGATAGCCGATGCCTCGCGCATATACGGCCTCGAGCTGGAACATATTTTGTCGCCCTACTGGATGAACTTCCTGGTAGACGGCAACACGCTCGTGGAGGAGCACATTGCCGGCGTGCCCGGCGACCAGTTCGCCAAAGATTATCTCCAGCGGCCCGAGTTCAACCCGAAGCGTATCGCCAAGGAGTTCGTGAAGTTCAACGAGCGTTGTTTTGTCCGCCTGCTGGGCGACATGCGGTCGTATAACTTCATCTTCGACATTACGCCCGACTTCGACGACGTGCAGTTCCGCATCCGGGCCATCGACTTCGACCAGCAGTTTTACGAAGGCAAGAAAACCCTCTACATGCCGCAGTTTTTCAAGGAGAACCGGGTATTTGTGGAACTGGCCATGAAACACCTCAATGCCGAGGTGGTGAAGCAGTACCAGCAGGAAGAGCGTTCGCTGATTGCCCGCCGCATCAAGGCGCAGCGGCACCGTATCAAAGACCTGCGCGATGTTATCATGACCGACCGGGTGTCGTTCCCCGAAAAGATCAGCCAGCTGGGCGAGGAGCTCGCACAGCATTACCAGGACCCCGTATTTGCCCGCTGCCGCACCATGGGCGAGATTATCGAGCGGAGCCTGAAGCGCCTGCTGGTAAGCAGCTTGCGATAAATAACCCTTTGGCTGGCCCGCGAATTGTTTTTCAGACTATCTTTGACAGGTTATGGAGTTCAAATTGTTTTACCATTTCGGCAGGTTCCTGCTGATGTTGAAAGGGATGTTCTCCCGGCCGGAGAACTTCAGGATGTACTGGAAGGAATTTATGCATCAGTGTGTGGAGATCGGCATCGGGTCGCTCGGCATCGTGGTGATCATCTCCCTGTTTCTCGGGGCGGTAACCACCGTACAAACGGCGTATCAGCTGGTAAGCGGCCTCATCCCCAAAACCGTGATCGCCCAGGTGGTGCGCGATACCATCATCATCGAGCTGGCGCCTACCATGGTCTGCATCGTGCTCGGCGGGGTGGTGGGCTCCAAGATCGCCTCCGAACTGGGTAACATGCGCATCTCCGAACAGATCGACGCGCAGGAGATCATGGGCATCAACACCAAAGCCTACCTCATTCTCCCGAAAATACTCGCAGCCATGCTCACCATCCCCGCCCTGGTGGTGATTGCCGCGTTCCTCGGTATTTTCGGCGGCCTCGAGGCCGGCAAGCTCAGCGGCATCATTTCGCACGAGCAGTTCATGCAGGGCCTCCGCGCCTCGTTCGACGGCTATAACGTGTTTTTCGCCCTCAGCAAATCGTACACGTATTCCTTCATCATATCCAGCATACCGGCTTACTACGGTTACAACGTAAGCGGCGGCGCGCTGGAAATAGGACGGGCCAGTACAACCGCCGTGGTAGTGAGCTGCGTGCTGATCCTGTTTGCCGACTATGTGCTGGCGGCCATTTTGCTCTAATGTTCAACTTTCGAAGACTGAGTTATGATCGAATTGAAAAATATCCGGAAAAGCTTTGGAGAAAAGGAAATCCTGAAAGATGTGTCTGCGAAGATGGAAGCCGGTAAAACAAACCTCATCATCGGCGCCAGCGGCAGCGGAAAAACCGTGCTCATGAAATGCATGGTGGGCCTGATGCAGGTAGATAGCGGCCAGGTGCTTTACAATAACGAAGACTTTACGGCGATGGACGACAAGGAAAAGAAGCCCATCCGCCAGGCCATCGGGATGCTCTTCCAGGGCTCCGCGCTGTTCGACAGTATGACGGTGGAACAGAACGTGATGTTCCCCCTCGATATGTTTTCCGACAAAAGTTATAAAGACCGGAAAAAGCGCGTACAGGAAGTGCTCGACCGTGTGCAGCTGAAAGACGCCAATAAAAAATTCCCCGCCGAAATCAGCGGCGGGATGAAAAAACGCGTGGGCATCGCCCGCGCCATCGTGCTCAATCCCAAGTACCTGTTCGTGGACGAGCCCAACTCCGGCCTCGACCCGCAGACTTCCCTGGTGATCGACAAGCTCATCAAAGACCTCACCCAGGATTACAACATCACCACCGTGGTGAATACCCACGACATGAACACTGTGATGGAAAGCGGCGACCACATCATTTACATGCATGAGGGCAAAAAACAGTGGGAGGGAAGCAACGAAGACATCATTTTCTCCGACGACCAGCTGCTGAACGACTTCATTTTTGCCTCGGAATTTTTCCAGGACATCAAGGAAATGCGGAAAATGGAGATGTTCCGGGATAAAGACTGGCGGAAAAAAGCCGGGGGATCCTCACCAAATAGTTAATATTCTTCAACTGGGGGCAGTTCCTTTCTTTTTTAGCCATTATCCGTTATTTTTGCCCCACCTTAACGTAAATATTAATTAAATCAAGCGCGATGAGTGTTTTAGTAAATAAGCATAGTAAAGTGATTGTGCAGGGATTTACCGGTACTGAAGGTACTTTCCATGCCACCCAAATGATTGAGTACGGCACTAACGTGGTAGGTGGCGTAACGCCCGGCAAGGGCGGCAGCTCCCATCTCGAGCGCCCGGTGTTCAATACCGTGGCCGATGCCGTAAAGGCGACCGGAGCGAATGTATCTATCATTTTTGTGCCCCCGGCATTTGCTGCGGACGCCATTATGGAAGCCGCTGATGCGGGCATCGCGCTGGTTGTTTGTATCACGGAAGGCATTCCCGTGCAGGATATGGTACGGGCGAAAAACTACCTCCAGGGCCGCAAAACCCGCCTGGTAGGCCCCAACTGCCCCGGTGTGATCACCGCCGAAGAAGCGAAAGTGGGTATCATGCCCGGTTTCATCTTCAAGAAAGGCCGTGTGGGCATCGTGTCCAAATCAGGCACCCTCACTTATGAAGCGGCCGACCAGGTGGTGAAAGCCGGCCTGGGCGTATCTACCGCCATCGGTATCGGCGGCGACCCGATCATCGGCACCCCCACCCGCGAAGCGGTGGAACTGCTGATGAACGACCCCGAAACGGAAGCGATCATCATGATCGGCGAAATCGGCGGCAGCATGGAAGCCGAAGCAGCCCAGTGGATCAAAGCCCACGGCACCAAACCCGTGGTAGGCTTCATCGCCGGCCAGACAGCGCCTCCGGGCCGCCGTATGGGCCACGCAGGCGCCATCATCGGCGGTGCAGACGATACCGCCGCCGCTAAAATGAAAATCATGCGCGAATGCGGCGTTCACGTGGTGGACAGCCCCGCAGACATCGGCAAAAAAATGGCGGAAGTGCTGAAAGCAGTACCCGCCTGATAACATATTGAACGAACGGCGTCCCCGCTGCCCCTGGTAGCGGGGACGTTTCGTTTGAAGGCATGCGTTACATTTGAGGTCATGACGAACCGGTTCGACTATATCATTGTAGGCCAGGGCATTTCCGGCACCCTGCTCAGCTGGCAGCTGCACCAGGCCGGGCAGCGGGTGCTGGTATACGATGATGCCCAGCCCCACACCGCCTCCCGCACGGCTGCGGGCATCATCAACCCCGTATCCGGCCGGCGGTTCGAACTGGCGTGGCTGTACGATATCATTTTCCCCGAGGCGCAAAGCACCTACCGCGCCATGGAGGCTATGCTGGGCATTGCCTGCTTCCACCCGCGCGACATCTGGAGCGTATGGCCCTCCGCGCAGATGAAAGATGCTTTTGCAGCAGCCGCCGCCGGAGAAACCGGCGGCCGCACATCGTCCGGAGGCAACGTGGCGGCGGCCTACATGGAGCAGCCCGCCACCGTCCGCCACGGCGGCGAACTGCTGCAACCCTTCGGCGCCGGCATCATCAAGGGCGCCAATGTACAGCTGGGCGCGCTATTGCCCGCCTGGCACGGCTTTTTGCAAAGCCTGGGGCTGCTGCGGCAGGAGCGGTTCAATGTAAGCGCCTTGCAGCTGGAAGACGATGGCGTGATCTATCACGACCTGCGGGCCGGGGCGGTGATCTTTTGTGAAGGCGTGGAAAGTCCCGCCAATCCCTATTTCGGCGGGCTGAAGTTTTTGCCCAACAAGGGAGAAGCGCTGGTGGTGGAGATCCCCGGGTTTGAAACAACGGATATCATCAAAAAAGGCATCACCCTGGTGCCGCTGGAAGGTAGCACCTACTGGGCCGGCGCTTCTTTTTCGTGGGATTACCCCGATGCATCCCCCACGGCGGCCGCCCGCGTGTCGCTGGAAAGCGGGCTGCAGCAGCTGCTGAACGTCCCGTTTGAAGTGAAGAAACAGATGGCAGCCGTGCGGCCCTCCGGTATGGACCGGCGGCCGTTTGTAGGCATGCACCCGAAATACCCCAGGGTGGGCATTTTCAACGGAATGGGCTCCAAAGGCTGTTCCCTGGCTCCCTGGGCGGCGGCGCAGTTCCGCCGGCACCTGCTGGAAGGCGCGCCCCTGCTGCCTGAAATAGATATTAAACGGTATTTTAATGCACTGAGGTAGAAATTCAGGTATGCATATCTTATCTTTGACCTCCTTTATTAAAAGAATCAAAACAAATGTACAGATCGCACACATGTGGTGAATTGCGCATGGAACATGCAGGCCAGCCGGTGACACTGGCGGGATGGGTGCAAACCGTCCGCAAGTTTGGAAGCATTACGTTTATAGACCTGCGCGACCGCTACGGCATTACGCAACTGTTGCTCGGAGAATCGCTCAATGCCCAGCTCGACAGCCAGCCCCTGGGCCGGGAATTCGTATTGCAGGTGAAAGGCACCGTAACCGAACGTACCAATAAAAACCCCAATATACCCACCGGCGACGTGGAAATCACCGTATCGGAATTTACCATTCTCAACGGCTCTAAAACCCCGCCCTTCACCATTCAGGATGATACCGACGGCGGCGACGAGCTGCGTATGAAATACCGCTACCTCGACCTGCGCCGTAACCTCGTAAAACAAAACCTCACCCTCCGCTACCGTGTGAACCGCTCCGTGCGGAACTTCCTCGACGGCCGCGGGTTTATGGATATCGAAACGCCGTACCTCATCAAATCCACGCCCGAAGGCGCGCGCGACTTTGTGGTGCCCAGCCGCATGAACCCCAACCAGTTCTATGCCCTGCCCCAAAGCCCGCAAACGTTCAAGCAGCTGCTGATGGTGAGCGGGTACGACCGGTACTACCAGATCGTGAAGTGCTTCCGCGATGAAGACCTGCGGGCCGACCGCCAGCCGGAATTCACCCAGATCGACTGTGAAATGAGCTTCGTAGACCAGGAAGACATCCTGAACACCTTCGAAGCCATGACCAAGCACGTATTCCAGGAAATCAAAGGGATCTCCTTCCCCGAGCCCTTTCCCCGCATGACCTGGGAAGACGCCATGAAATACTACGGCAACGACAAGCCCGACATCCGTTTCGAGATGAAACTGGTAGACCTTGGCGAAACCGCCCGGGGCAACGGCTTCAAAATATTCGACGAAGCCGAGCTGGTGGTAGGCATCAATGCCGCCGGCTGCAGCGAATACACCCGCAAGCAGCTCGATGAGCTGACGGAGTGGGTGAAGCGCCCGCAGATCGGCATGACTGGCCTCATCTACGTGAAGTACAATACGGACGGATCGCTGAAAAGCTCCGTAGACAAATTTTTCAACGAAGAAGGGCTGAAACTGTTCGCACAGCAATGCAACGCCAACCCCGGCGACCTCATCCTGATACTCGCCGGCAAGGAAGAACGCACCCGCAAAGCCATGAGCGAACTGCGCCTCGAAATGGGCGAACGCCTCGGCCTGCGTAATAAAGACGAATACAAGCCCCTGTGGGTAATCGACTTCCCGCTGTTCGAATACGCGGAAGAAGAAAACCGCTGGGTAGCCCGCCATCACCCGTTCACTTCTCCCAAACCGGAGCAACTGCACCTGATGGACACCCCTTCCGAATATGGGAAAATCAAAGCCAATGCATACGACATCGTGCTGAACGGCACCGAGATCGGCGGCGGCTCCATCCGTATTTTCCAGAAAGACCTGCAGGAAAAAATGTTCGCCGCCCTCGGCATGAGCAAGGAAGAAGCGCAGCATAAATTCGGCTTCCTCCTCGGCGCATTCGAATACGGCGCGCCCCCGCACGGCGGCATCGCCTTCGGCTTCGACCGCTTCTGCTCCCTGCTGGGCGGCAGCGAAACCATCCGCGACTTCATCGCCTTCCCGAAAAATAACTCGGGCCGCGATGTGATGCTGGATGCGCCGTCGGAAATCGACCAGGTGCAGCTGGATGAACTGAAACTCTCCCTGCTGAAATAACAGCGGTAACGGATAATGAAAAGGCTGACCAGGCAACAACGGTTCCGGTCAGCCTTTTTTTGTGCCCGCATCTGCCGAAAGAACGGCCAACCCTGCATGCAGACGGGGGGGATTACTTTTCGGTTTGCGATGTGGGAGCGACTGGTATGTAAACAGGATGAGCTTACAATTGGTGTAAACCTATAGTGGGACAAGACCACCTGCCTGTAAAGGGTGTCCAGGGCAAGACAATATTACACCCGACCTGGCGCACACCAGTAAACCGGATTATTGATCAAGAAATGGAAGCAAAAAGCCCAGAAACAACTAAAATTAGCTCTTGCCCAGCTGTAAAGCTGCTTCAGGATTAATACCCCTGGCTGTAAAGTAAAATCAGTATCAAGCTACCTAACTGTAAAGTTTTTTCAGGACAAGACAGGACAAGACACTTAAGGTTTACTTCCACCTTCCTCCCATGTTACTTAAGGGATACTTAAGGGTTACTTAAGGGATAGTGCGTAGGGAGTGCGTGTTTTCGGCAAAAACGCATTTTAGGGAGAAGATCAACTTGCACGATATCAATCATTTACGAGCGATTTTTCCGAAAATGACCCTTATTTTAACGCACTAAGCGCAGAAAATGATACCGGCGGGCTTATCCACACCATAACTTTTCCACTTTATAGCGACTTCCGGCCAAACTGCCCATTATTCAAGGTAAAATACCATCAGAAATAAATTAAATTATCAATTATTAACATATCAATTACAATTCATGTATTGGGTTTGCCGTAATATTGCCCTGTGAAAAGCGACCGTGCGGATTGGTACATTTAAAAGCATAGCATGTTTTTAGTTAAAAAAAGAAACCTGTTGCTGAGCGGCCTGCTGGTTTCCGGCCTGGCGGCATCGGCGCAGAAAGCCCCCAAAAAGTATTTACAGCAGTACGAGCCCATTGCAGTTAACCTCATGAAAGAAACCGGCGTCCCGGCCAGTGTGATATTAGGCGTGGCCATGCTCGAATCCGGCATGGGCACCAGCAGGAACGCCCGGCTGCTGAAAAACCACTTCGGCATTGTCGGCAAAAACACCCTCGCCAAACAGGGCGGTACCTACCGCTCGGTGTACCGGGAGTTCGCGACGGACTCGGCCTCGTACAGGCAGTTCGTGAAACTGATCATGAAGCGGAAATGGTATGAAGACATGAAAGGAAACGACGATTACAAAGCCTGGCTCGGCAAGCTGATCCATTCCGGGTACTCATCCGCGGGCGACGTTTGGGTGAACCGGGTGAGCGGCATGATCAGGCGCTATAAATTATATGAGCTGGATGATGAATTAAAGCTGGCAAAACAATAGATTTGCAGCGTTAACTGTTACGGGTATACGTAACTGACACATACCGACTTATGCCTTCCGGAAACAAACATCCCTACCCGTTCCTGATAACCCTTGGCACATTGGGTTGCCTCGGGCTATTGTCGATGTTCAATAACGCCTTTTCCATCGGCTCCCATACCACCCGTCCGCTCGACGTGCTGGCCGCACTGCGCCCGGCAGCCGCGGATACGGCGGCGGTTGCACAAGAAGCGACCCCGGCGGCAGATTCCGCCACCCTGGCCCTGCCCAGGGATTACGTTTCCTACACCGGCATCCTCGACTATGGCGTGAGCCGCCAGGGCGCAGGTATGAAGAATTTCATCGACGCGCTCAGGGCGCTCAAAAGCGGGCACCGCAAAAAAGTGCGAATCGCCTATTTCGGAGACTCGATGATCGAGGGCGACCTCATCACGCAGGACCTCCGCGACAGCCTGCAGGCCTATTTTGGCGGTAAGGGGGTGGGGTATGTGCCCGCCACCTCGGTGGTGTCCGGTTTCCGCACCACCATCGCCCACAGCTTTTCGGGCGACTGGCTGGACTACCACTTCAAGAACACGCCGCCGGCCGGTACGGAGCTGGGCTTGTCCGGTCACGTATTTGTGCCCGCCCCGCAAAGCTGGGTGCGTTACCAACCCGTGAAACGTAGCCGCCTCAACCAGTTTGAAGAAGTGAGCCTGCTCTACGGTCGCGGCAAGCGCAGCCTGAGCGTGAACGCCCGCCCCGTGCGCCTGCAGGGCGAAGCCGGCATCAACGCCTATACTTTCATTTCCGATTCCACCGAACGTTCCATTACCCTGCGCTTCCATGCAGACGATACCGCCCCGTTCTATGGCGCCTGCTTCGAAAGCGGCACGGGCATTTTCCTCGATAACTATTCTTTCCGCGGCATCAGCGGCATAGAGCTGGGAAAGCTCAGCAGCCGCATGTGGAAAGAAATGCAGGGGGTGCGCCCGTACGACCTCATCGTTTTGCACTATGGCGCCAATGTATTGTTCCTGCCGGAAAACACCCGGTTCGACTGGTACGAAAAGCCCATGACCAAAGTGGTGGACTCCCTCCGCCGGATGTTCCCCCAAACGTCCATCCTCATCGTAGGCACGGCCGACAAAGCGTACAAGAAAAAAGGGCGGTACGTGACTGCGCCCGGTGTGAAGGCGCTGATGAAAATTCAGCACAGCTTCGCCGAAACGAGGGGCATGGCCTACTGGAACCTGTACTCGGCCATGGGCGGCGAAGGCGCCATGGCGCGCTGGGTGGAAGGGGATACCACGTTGGCCAACAAAGACTATACGCACTTCAACTTCAGGGGCGCCTCACGCATCGGCGCATTGCTGTATAAAGCCATTATGGATGAATACCAGTAAGCACGGCGGCAGGATTTTGCTCATGGCGCTGCTTTGGCTGGGCTGCTGCGGCGCCGCGCTGGCGCAGCGCAAATTCCTGTACAACGACACGGCCCTGCACCGCTTCTACGCCTTGTTGCAACAGGCAGACACGCAGGTGGTGAGCATCCTGCACCTGGGCGACTCCCATGTACAGGCCGGCTTTCTGCCGGATGCGGTGGCCGTGCGGCTGAAAGCCCGGTTTGGCGATGCCGGCCGCGGCTGGGTGTTCCCCTACAACCTTGCCGGCACCAATGGTCCCGGTGGATACCGCTGGAGCAGTAACGCCCGTTGGGACGCGGAAAGAATGGTGGATAAGGGAAACGAGCGGATGGAAAGTCCCGGTGGGATAGTGATCCGCACCACGAGCCCCGCGCCTGCCCTGTCGTTCACCGCCAACCCACTCATTCCCGTTCACACCATCGAATGTTTTTACGACGGCCCGCCTGTTGAGGTAAACGGCGCAGTGGTGGAAGCAGGGAATACAACCGCTATTGTGACAATGGACAGCACGATGTATGGCTTTCGCCTCCAGTGGCCCGGCAGCGTGGCTTTCTATGGCGCGGTGCTCAAAAACGGGGAGCCCGGCGTACTCTACCATGCCATCGGCGTGAACGGCGCGCAGTTTTCACATTACAACAAGCCCGGCAACGCCGTGCAGGCACAGATGGAGGCATTGCGGCCGCAACTGGTCATTATTTCCCTCGGCACCAACGAGGCTTTCGGCGGCGTAACGCCCGTGCAGCTCCGGCAAGACATGACGGCAACGGTGGCGGCCATCCGTGAACGGGCCCCGCAGGCCTGCATCCTGTTTACCACGCCGCCGTCCGGGATGATGAAAAAACGCCAGGTGCCGTACCGGAAAAAAGGATCGCGCAAGGTGTATTACCGCACCCGCTACACCCGCAACGAGCAGGCGCAGGTACTGCGCGGCGCCATGGTGCAATACTGCCGTGAAAACGGTTTGGCATATTGGGATCTGTACCAGGCCATGCCGCAAGACAAGCGGTTTGCGCGGGCCTGGAGCCACGATCATGTGCATTTCAACGCCTATGGCTATACACTGCAGGGCACGCTGCTTTACGAAGCCCTAGAAGCAGGCTATACAAATTTTAACCGATAACCGATGTCTTTCGCCGAAAACCTGGTCAAACAACTGCTGTACAACCCGGAAGAGCCCATCCTCTTCAACAGCGCATTTTTCCTGTACTTTTTCGCCGCTTTCCTGCTGTGCTACCAGCTGGTGAGAAACAGCGAGCGCGGCCGCGTATGGGTGTTCACGCTGTTTTCGCTGTATTTCTTTTATAAAGCCTGCGGGGAATTCGTGGGCCTCGTGATCCTGTCCGCCATCGTAGACTTTTACCTCAGCAACCGCATCTACCGCGAAGAAGGAGAAGGCCGGCGGAAGGCGCTGCTCTGGTTCAGCGTGCTCATCAACATCGGCATGCTGTTCTATTTCAAGTACACCAACTTCTTCATCGATATCATCAACGGCATCGGCAGCGGGAAGATCAGTCCCGTCAATATCCTGCTCCCTATCGGCATTTCCTTTTACACGTTCGAGAACCTCAGCTACACGATAGACGTGTACCGCCGGGAAATCAAACCCGTGGAGCGGTTCATGGACTACCTCTTTTTTCTCTCGTTTTTCCCGAAACTGATGATGGGCCCCATTGTACGGGCGGCGGACTTCATCCCGCAGATCTACAAGCCGTACGTGCTTACGAAGGAAGACGTGGGGAAGGGCTTTTTCCTCATCGTCAGCGGCCTGTTCAAAAAAGTGGTGATCTCCGACTACATCTACCAGAATTTCGTGCAGTATATTTTCGACGACCCTACCCGCTATACCGGCATCGAATGCCTCTTTGCCGTGTACGGTTATGCCCTGGTGATTTACTGCGACTTTTCCGGCTACTCAGACATGGCCATCGGCATTGCCCGGTGGATGGGCTTCGTCATACCGCCCAACTTCAACAAACCGTACAAGAGCAGTTCCATCACCGAGTTCTGGCGCCGCTGGCACATCTCCCTCTCGTCGTGGCTCCGCGATTATGTGTACATCCCGCTGGGCGGCAACCGCAGGGGAAAATGGCGGCAGCACCTCAACCTGCTGCTCACCATGCTCATTGGCGGGTTCTGGCACGGGGCCAGCTGGAACTTCATTTTCTGGGGCGGTGTGCATGGGGCGGCACTGGGCGCCGACAAACAATGGAAAAAGATCAACCCGCTCAAGAACGCCGGGGGGCTGAAAAGCCGCCTCTGGAAGGTGGGGGGCATTCTCTTTACGTTCCACCTCGTTTGCTTCTGCTGGGTGTTTTTCAAATGCGAAACTTTTGAAAGCGCCTGGAACCTGCTGCACCAGATCACCTTCAACTTCCAGGCCGGGCTCGGCCTGCAGTTGCTGCAGGCTTACACCGCCGTGTTTGTGGTGATGGGCATCGGGTATGTACTCCATTTTATGCCCGACGCGGCCGAACAGAAAGTGGAAGCCGGCCTGGTGCGCCTGCCCTTGTGGGGCAGTGTAGCGCTGATGGTAGCCTTCCTTTGGTTCCTCAATGAAGTGAAAACCCTGGAGCCGATGTTGCCCATCTACCTGCAATTTTAAAAGGGCTCATATAAATATGAAGTGTATACTAAAATAATTACATGTGTATGCACATTAGTGATAATAAGTGACTAACTTTGCGACCTAACTTTTGTCAAACAAAGTAAAACTTATGCGTACTGTTACACTGAGGAGAGTAGTGATCACCGGAATGGGGGCAATCACACCGATTGGTAATGATGTAAACACGTTCTGGAATAACATGAAAGCCGGGATGAGTGGTGCGGGTCCGATAACCAAGTTCGACACCACGGAATTCAAAACCAAGTTCGCCTGCGAGCTGAAAGGCTTGGATATTGACGCCTTTATTGAAAAGAAGGAAGCCCGTAAGATGGACACTTTTACCCAGTACGCGATGGTAGTGGCACAGGAAGCAATCCAGAACAGCGGTGTGGATCTGGAGAAGATCGACCGCAGCCGTTTTGGCGTGATCTGGGCATCCGGTAACGGGGGGATGCAAACTTTCGAAGACCAGATCGTGGAATTTACACAGAACAACTTTGTGCCTAAATTCAGTCCTTTCTTCATTCCCCGCCTCATTTCCGACATCGCCGCAGGCCAGATCGCCATCAAATACGGCCTGATGGGCATCAACTACTGTACTGTTTCCGCCTGCGCTTCTTCCAACAGCGCGCTGGTAGATGCATTTAATTATATCCGCCTCGGCAAGGCCAACATGATCATAGCCGGTGGTTCCGAAGGGCCCATCACCCGTGCCGGCATTGCAGGCTTCAACGCCCTTAAGGCGCTCTCTACCCGTAACGACGACGCGGTGCATGCTTCCCGCCCCTTCGACAAAGACCGCGACGGTTTTGTGATGGGTGAAGGCGCTGGCGCCATTATTCTCGAAGATTATGAGCACGCCATTGCCCGCGGAGCCACCATCTACGGTGAAATGGTAGGCGGCGCCATGAGCTGCGACGCATATCACCTCACCGCCACGCACCCCGAAGGGGCAGGCGCACAACTGGGCATGAAAGAAGCCCTGGCCGATGCGGGCCTGAAACTGGAAGATGTGGACTATATCAACGCCCACGCCACTTCCACCCCCCTGGGCGACATCAGCGAGCTGAAAGCCATCCAGGCTACCTTCGGCGAGCACGCTTCCAAACTCAACATCAGCGCCACCAAATCGATGACCGGTCACCTGCTCGGCGCCGCCGGCGCCATCGAGGCCATCGCCTGTATCAAAGCCATTCAGGACGACATTGTGCCGCCCACCATCAACACCACCGAACTGGCGGAAGACATTCCCAAGGGCCTGAACCTGACCATCGGCCAGGCGCAGAAAAGAGTGATCAACGTGGCGCTCAGCAATACGTTCGGCTTCGGCGGCCACAACGCCATTGCGGCGTTCGCCAAATTCAGGGGATAATCTGAACACATGATATCGGATGAAAGGAACGGGTATGCCCCGTTCCTTTTTTTATGCGCGGAACAGTTGGCCGGCGGGCAGGCAAAACCATCGCTGCTGCCAACCTGCTGCCATTTTTTCGGCCCGTTTTTATTTTTCATTCAGTGCACAAAAGCGTAGTTTAGTATCTTGAAAATACATGT
>CBFGZV010000066.1:0-15797 GCA_965653365.1 uncultured Chitinophaga sp.
TGCATATACTTTGGTCGCATAAAATTCCGCTGATGGTTCAACCTTGCATGCACCACACAGCAGGCTGTGTACTGTGCCGCATGTTACAAGGTTCCTGCATATACTTTGGTCGCATAAAATTCCGCTGATGGTTCAACCTTGCATGCACCATACTGCACGCTGTTTACCGTGCCGCATGTTACAAGGTTCCTGCAAATACTTTGGTCGCATATCTTACCGTAACGGTGCCGTTCTGCTGAAAGCGGCCGAAGAGCTCGTGGAGGTCGCGCACCATGGCATCATACCCCGCTTCGCCCGGCGCCGGCACGTATGACGATGAGCTGAGCCGGCCTTTCAATCCGTCGAAATCAAACACCTGGCGGTTCGGGAAGGTGGCGGATTCAAATGCGGCGGGATGGAAAAAAGCGCTGATTTTTTCTTCATCCGTATTGCGATGATCTACCTGTTTGTAGTCGCTGCCATGGCGAACGATGAGCTCGTCGTACGCCGCAGAAAACGCATCGTCCGTCAGCCTTTCGTTCCAGATCAGCACCACAATGCCTTGTGGTTTGAGAATTCTCTTAAACTCAGGACGTGCCTGCGCGGCGTTGAACCAATGAAAAGCCTGCCCTGCCACCACGGCGTCCATGCTCGCCGGTTCGAGGCCCGTATGTTCCGCGGTGCCGTTCACCGCGGTGAAGCCCGGAAAATGTCCCAGCAGTTCCACCGACTTTTCGCGCATGGGCCCATTCGGCTCCACACCAGTGACCCGGTAGCCCGCATCCAGCAACAAGGCCGCGGAGATGCCCGTGCCCGAGCCTACATCCGCTACGGCACTCCCTGCCGGCAAGCCGAAACGCTGCTGCAGGTATTCCACCACCGCGGGCGGATAGCCGGGGCGGTACTTAACGTAGTCGTCTACACGGTTGCCGAACCGTTCGGTGCTGTTGTGCGGTGCCATATGCTGGGTATTGGTGTACAATAAAAATACGGCGGTTTTTTCGTAACTGCGATGAGGTTGGGAAGCTATACACCCGTCGCCCCACCCGGTTCATGCAGGGCACCCAAAAAAGCCCCAGGAAAATACCGGCATCAAAGCAGCTACAGGTACCTGCAGGGCGAAAGGACCTCGTAAAAAGCATACCGGGAGGATGATCCGTTTCGAGGCGAAGTACATCCCATTCCAAGCTGAAAAATGATATCACAAAAATGATAGACACCTATCATTTATCCTATTTTATTTATAGATAAACCCGGCCGAACTTTGTGGTAGAAAATCAAAACAATGAAACATCAGCAAGGATCTTTTCTGCTGGCGGCCCTGGTCTTTTTGTCCGCCTACCATCATGCCGGCGCGCAAATCAACCCCGACCGCGCCCAGAAAATAGACGCCGTTATCACCAAACATATTGAAGCAAGGCACATCCCCGGCGCCACGGCGCTCATTCTCCGGCACGGGAAAGTGATGTACCAAAAGTCGTTCGGCTATGCAGACATTGCAACAAAGCGAGCCATGCAGCCCGGCAATATTTTCAGGATCGCCTCGCAATCCAAAGCCCTGACGAGCCTGGCGGTGATGATGCTCTGGGAAGACGGGAAATTTCTGCTGGACGATCCTTTGTCCGCCTACATCCCTGCCTTCCAATCACCGAAAGTGCTGGTTTCTCACAACCCGGCCGACCACAGTTATACAACCAGGCCGGCCAGTCGCGAAATCACCGTCCGCGACCTGTTACGGCACACCTCCGGCATTGCCTACGCGGCTGTTTTCAGCGATCCGGTCATGCAGCGCATTTACGCAAAAGCGGGCATTCCGTCTGGCATCGGCACGGGCGCGTCTACCATCAAAGAAAAAATGGAACTGCTCGCCACGCTGCCTTTGCAGCACGACCCTGGCGCCGCATTCACCTACGGGCTCAATACCGATCTGCTGGGGTACCTCATCGAAATCTGGAGCGGCCTGCCGCTGGATGTGTTTATGCGGCAACGCGTATTTGATCCGCTGAACATGAAAGACACCTGGTTCCATTTGCCCGCCGATAAAAAAGACCGGTTGGTGAGCCTTTACAAAACTACCGCTGGTGGCGGCCTCGAAAAAGCGGACCACCCGTTGTATGAAGGTGTAGACCCGCAGTTCCCCACGCTGAAAGGCAGCTATTTGTCGGGCGGAGCCGGATTAAGCTCTACTGTGGCGGACATGGCCAACTTTTATACGATGTACCTGCAAAAAGGCCGCTTCAACGGTAAACAGCTCGTTGCCCCGGCCACCATTGAATTGCTCCTGCGCAACCAGCTGGGGGAAGGCGTGGTTCCATCTCCCCTTCCGCCGCAACCGGACGATTTTGCGTTCAGCCTCGGGGGCTTTGCGCTCACAACAGCCCGCAACGCATATCTCCAGCCCCGCAGTATTGGAGCGTTCGGCTGGGGAGGCGCTTACAATACGCACGGATGGGCAGATCCCGAAAAAGGGCTGATAGCCTTGCTGTTCACGCAGGAATATCTCTCACCTTATTTTTCCATCGGTGAAGAATTTCAGGTGGCGGTATACCAGGCTATTCAATAAAAAAACGCACCGCTCATCAAAAGCGGTGCGTTTTTCTTTTTCGTAAACGGCTACTTTTTCTTCCTCAGACAGTAACGCCGTCGAATATCAGTGTAAAGCAGGTGCCTTCGCCGGGTTTGCTTTCGAAGGAAATCTGGCCGTTCAGCAGATCAGTATAACGTTTCACGATGTTCAGGCCCAGGCCCGTGCCCTGGATGTCGCCGGCATTGGAAGCCCTGAAAAAGTTGCCGAATATCCGCTGCTGGTCTTCATACGGGATGCCGATGCCGTAATCCCGCACCGTGACCGTCACTTTGCCATCGGTCACTGTCACCCGAACGTCGATCGGCTGGTGCTCGCCGGAGTACTTGCTGGCGTTGGAAATCAGGTTCAGCAGGATGTGCCGGAGCACTTTCGCGTCCTGCACAACGTCCATTTCACCTTCATGGGTAAAACGTACTTTCTGGCCGATTCGCAGGGCGCTGCTGAATTCGTCGACCAGGTTTTCGATAAAGTCGCGGAGGTGGATGCGCTCGGCTTTCATTTCGGCTTTTCCCTGGTCGAGCTTGTCGATCAGCAGGAAATCGTGCAGGATGGTATTGAGATTGTTGACAGAAGATTTGATTTTGCCGAGCTGTATTTTTTTCTTCTCCTCGTGCCCTTCTCCTTTGTAGTTTTCGAGCAGGAAGGCGCTGGAAAGAATGGCGCTCAGCGGCGTTTTGAATTCGTGCGAAGCCATAGATACCATGCGGGTTTTGGCCGCGCTCAGCTCGCGTTCGCGGTCGAGCGAATGGATAAGCTCTTCCGTACGCTCATTGACACGCTGCTCCAGCTCGGCGTAGACCTGGATGTTTTCCATGTTCACCGCCGTGATATCCGCCAGTGACTGCAGCATGTCGATTTCCTCGTCTGACGGCAGGTGTTTCTGCGCCCAGTAGTTACCGATCGCCGCGATGGGGTCGATGCTTCTCACCGGCACCATCAGCAGGCTTTTCACGAACGTGGGGCGATACGCGTCGATGGGAATGCGGTTATCCAGGTAAATATCCTCGATTACGGCCGGCTTACGGTTGATCATTGCCCAGCCGCTGATGCAAATGTCCATGGGAAACCGCTGCCCTTTCCAAAGGGGGGCGATGGCATCCTCCTCTGCATAATAACATTTACCCTGGTCTCGGAGAACGAACGTGGCGCCGTCTGCCCCGGTGAGGCGGCGGGCGGCTGTGCGCACGATGCGCATGACGGATTCGAGGCTGCGCGCCAGGGACATTTCCTGTACGGCGGCCACCAGGACCTTCATGGACTGGTTTTCGGCTATAGGAGATAATATCGACATATCATAGGATCTATATACTAAATATACGTTTTTCTCCCGAAACCGGTTGTTAATGAGAGCGGTAGGCATGCAAAAGCCCGGGCAAAACTACCCGGGCCTAACATGTTTACACTTAAACTTTACGTTATGATTGAAAAGTAAACAAAGGTAACGGCAGGATGGCGCCTCCCTGTCTGGCAGATTCATGTGCGAGAATGCCCACGCAGGTGATGTTGGCGGACTGGGACGCATTGGGGTACGGCTGTGTGCCTTTCACCAGTGCGTCGATGAAGGCGTGTACCAGGTGCGGGTGTGAGCCGCCGTGGCCGGCGCCCTGCGTGAATGAAAGGTGCTGATGATCGTCTGCATCGTACACGCCCTGCCGGGTGAAGCGCTGTATGGGCGCGGGCAGGAGGTGCGCATAATCCGGGCATTCCGTTTCCTGCGGAATGTCGGGCTCCGGTTGCTTAGCGGTATGCACCACCAGCGGCTGCCCTTCGATCAGGGGCCATTCCACCGACTTTTTCGAGCCGTACACTTCGAAGCTTTCGCGGTACTGCCGTGCCACGTCGAACAGGGAACGGTATACGTGCGCGCAGAGGTCCGAGTGACGGAGCTTGATGTGGGTGGTTTCCACCGCGTAGGGAGAATTATAATGCTGCTGCAGGTCTTCCCGGATCGTACCGGAGCCCAGGCAGCTGACATATTCCGCTTCTCCCCGCATCAGCCCTAATACGGGGCCCACGCAGTGGGTGGCGTAGTACATCGGCGGAAGGCCCGGCCAGTAATTCGGCCAGCCATCCATATCCTGCTGGTGGCTTGCTTTCAGGAACTGCAGTTTGCCCAGTTCTCCTTTTTCGTACAGTTCTTTCATGAAAAGGAATTCGCGGGCATATACCACGGTTTCCATCATCATATAGGTGAGGCCTTTTTCTTTGGTGAGGCGCACAATCTCTTCACATTCTTCGATTGTGGTGGCCATGGGAACCGTACAGGCCACATGCTTGCCGGCTTTCAGCGCTTTGATCGACTGTATGCCGTGATCGGGAATGGGCGTATTGATATGCACGGCGTCTATTTCGGGATCCTGCAGCAGGGCATCGTAATCCGTGTACCGCTTCGCGATGCCGAAAGCATCGCCTACTTCGTTCAGCCGTGCTTCATTTCGCTGGCAGATGGCTACCAGCCGGGCGTTGGGGTAATGCTGGTAAATGGGGATGAATTCCGCGCCAAACCCCAGGCCCACAATCGCCACGTTGATTTTTTTATCGCTCATATCTTAACAATTGATGTAAAAAACGGTATCCTTCTTCCGCGAACGCGTCCTGCGTTTCGGCAAACGACCGCCAGATGCAGACTGCGCCGGCCAGTTCCTTTATTTCGGGCGTGAAGCTTTCGATGCTTACGACGCCTTTATAACCGATGGTATCGAGGCCTTTTTTGAAATCATGCCAGGGTGTTTGTCCCGTGCCGGGCACGCCGCGATAGTTTTCCGCCACCTGCACGTGCAGTAATTTCGGACCTGCCAGCTCAATGGCGGCGGAGAGGCTGCGCTCTTCGAGCGCCATATGAAAACCGTCTAGCAGAATACCGGCGGCGGTGTGATTAACGTCGGTCACGAGGCGGTGCGCATCGGCGGCGGTGTTCACGAGGTCGGATTCGAAGCGGTTAAGCGGTTCCAGGGCGATGGAGAGGCCTTGCGCCTGGGCATCCCCGCACACACGTTGCAGGTTTTTCACCGCCAGCTCCCATTCCCGCTTCCGTTCGTCCGGCGGCAGCATCCGCGTTTTGCCAACGGCGGAATACATCGGGCCGGCGAGGAACCCCGCCCCTACCGCATTGCAGAGATCAAAGCAGTCGCGGATATAGGTAAAGCAGTTTTCGTGCACGGCCGGGTCTGCATGCGTGAGGTCGCGGGTAGGCCCGAACGCCCCGCAAACCACCGCTTTCAGGCCATTGGCGTTCAGCGCACGGGCCACTTCGGCGCCGTTGATCAGCTCCGGGTATTCGGCGGGAATTTCCACCACATCGTATCCCATCGCTTTTATTTTCGGGAAAAGCGCGGTGGTGGCGGTGGTGAAAGGTGAAGTCCATAACCAGGTGCTGACGCCCAGGCTAATCTGTTGCTGCATGTAAAATTATGTTTTGCATCACTTCCATCACATGAATGTTGCAGCAGCATCGGTTTGCTGTACACGTCCATCATAACGTTCATGACATCGTTTTTCTGTGGCATTCTCCGCCGTCCGGCGCTACTTTTCCGGCACTACCTTCATCACGCCGTTCATGATGGACCAGTGGCCGGGGAACGTGCAGACAAACGGGTAGTCGCCGGTTTGCGCCGGAGCGGTAAAACGGAGCGTAACCGTTTCTTCAGGGTTCACCAGCCGTGTGGAGAACAATACATCCGGCACCGAAGGCACATACTGCATTTCCGCGCCGCCGGGCTGCGCAGCGAGTTTATCTGCCGCCTTCCCCACCACGGCCAGCGCGCCGGGGCGGGTGATCACCAGGTTGTGCTGCATGAAGTCCGGGTTCTCGAATTTGATCTCGACAGGTTTGCCTGCTTCCACCGTGAAGGTTTTCACATCGTATTTCATTTCGTTCTTGATCACCTTGATGTGTATGACCGTGGCGTTGGCTGCGGCCGCAGCGGGGTCGTCCGTTGCCGGTTTGTTGAGATAGGCCTGCACGAATGTTTCCGCCATTCCCGCGTCACCAAACAACCGGGCGGAGCGGCCGCGCGATATTTTTTCCACCTCGTACCGCCAGTTGCCGGCCAGGGAAATCCGCTGTGTTCCGTTCTGGAGGTGAAGATCGGCCGGCTGGCCATAAATGCCGCCATCGTTGCCCGTATCTTCCATGCGCACGGCAATCACATTTTTGCCCGGCTTCAGCACGCCCGCCGGTATTTTGTATTTCCGGGGCAGGTTCCATTTCCGTTCCGTTTTCCCGATCGATACACCATTCACGAATGTTTCGTCCGAATCGTCGATGGGGCCGAGCGACAATACCGCTTCTTTTCCGGGCGCGGCCACGTCGACCGTTTTCCGAAACCACACTACGCCGTCCATTTCGAGACCCGCGTTTTCGATCGTAGAAGGGAGGTTCATTTCTTTCCAACCAGCATCGTTAAGATTTGCTGCGGCCCGGTTCCCGGCGGCAGGCTCGGCGGGCTGGTAGCCCGGGTGCGCAGCCATGAACGCATCGATAAATCCTTTCCGGTGGCGGCTGGCAGCGGCGTACAACGCTTTGCCCAGCCAGTCGTCTTTTTTAACAGCGTCTTCGTTGCTCATGGCGTACAGCGCTTTGCCTATCTGTTCGGATGGTCCCGTTTCCGTGAGCGATATCAGTGCGGCGAGGCGGGTATTCGGATCGGCATCTTTCAGTACGCCGCTGTTCAATATCTGTGTTTCCGTCCAGTCGTATTTTGACAGTATCTCGATGGCCGCTTTTCTTACCGCGGGATGCGCGTGCCTGAGCGCGGCGGCCACGGATTCGTTTTTAGCCGCAGCGCCGAGCCCGTCAATGGCCCAGAGCGCGTGCAATGCGGCCGGCATGTCTTTCTTCACCAGCGACTCCAGCTCCGGCACCACGTCTTTGTTACGGCGCTCCACCAGCAGCCGCTGCGCGGTAAGCCGCCAGAACATGTTGTCGTTTTCCAGCGCGGCCACCAAAGCAGACGGCTGTTTTATATCGAGATCAGGATAGTTCACTTTTTTGGCCTTATTGCTGACCACGCGCCAGATGCGGCCATGGCTTTTATCCCTCAGCGGGTTTTCATAAGCGTTGCCCTTGCCGTTGGTGGCCGCATAGCCACCGCGCTCGGGCGTGGGCGTGGGATTGTGCTGAATGATGAAGTTGTACCAGTCCAGCACCCATACCGCCCCGTCCGGGCCCGGCTTCGCCTCCACCGGCGACACCCATTCGTCCGCGCTGGCAAACAGGTTCCAGCCGTCGGTTTCCCTGAAGCCGGCGCCGTCTTTTTCGATGCGGGCGGAATGTACGAGGTGGCCCGTGGGCTCGCAGACGAATGCGATGCGGTTCCAGTATTCTTCCGGGTAATTGCGGGCCGTGTAAAAACTGTGACCGGCGGCGGCGGTAAAGCCACCGAATACATCCACCTGCCGCACATGCTGCGTAATGGGATGCATGGCATAGTGACCATCTATCTTGGCGCTGCCGCCGGCGTTCATTCCTTCCACGCCCTGCAGCGCCTTGTTAGGAATGCCCATGAATACGCTGTGCGTATTATTGGCCGTCGAGCCGAATATATCATTGTTCTCTGTGAAACCCAGTCCCCAGGTATTGTTGCTGGTGGAGGTCATAAATTCGAAAGAAGAAACGTCGGGCGCAAAGCGGTAAAAGCCCTGGCCGAAGGTGAACGGCACCCCGCCGATGGCGCCTTTGAAACCGGAATATCCCACCGTTCCCCAGATGTGGTTGTCGACGCCGTAGCGCAGGTTCGAAGGGCCGGCGTGCGTATCAAACGTTCCCCAACCGTCGATGATCACTTTGCGGATATCCGCCTTGCCGTCGCCGGTAGTATCTTTCAGGAAAAGGAAATGCGGCGCCTGCGACACGATGATGCCGCCATCGTGAAACACCAGGCTGGTGGGGATGTTCAGCTTGTCGGCAAACACCGTGAACCGGTCTGCGCGGCCATCGCCGTCCGTGTCTTCACATATCTTGATGCGATCGTCGCCCTCTCCTTTTTCGTCGCGCACGGTGTTGGGATAATCGACCGTTTCGATCACCCAAAGGCGGCCTTTCTCGTCCCAGTCCATCGCAATGGGATTGATGATGTCCGGCTCCGACGCGAACAGTTCCAGTCTGAAACCGGGCGGCACCTGGATCAGCTTCGCCGATGCTTCGGGCGACAGCGGTTCCTGGAATTGCGGGGCGGGCGATCTCTTTTCGTAATTAGGAATATTGGCTTCATCGCGGTATGCCAGCTTCGGCAAAGACGCGCGGTAGGGTTCCCACAGTTTCTTCACTTCGTCGCCAACGGCCCAGACGATACCGGCTTTGAGCAAGGCATGAAAACCGGGGTTGTTCCAGGTGCGCTCGTCGTGCCCATAAGCCGTATAAAACACGCGCCCTTTGCCGTATTCTTTCACCCAGGTCCAGGGCTCGCGTCCCTGGCTGTCTACCCGCTCCATCAAGACAGTACGGTCTTTACTCAGTTTATCGTGCACATATGTTTCATCCCAGGTCGCGAATTCTTTCAGCGACTGCATAGCGGGATGCGTTTTACCCGTGATCACGGCGGTGAAGGAATCCGTTCCATGTTTGAGGAACTGGCCTCCCACCATGTCTATAAACGCGGCAGAATTACGGAAACAGTAACTGGCGCAGTGAACCGGGATAAATCCTTTGCCGGATTTGACGAACTCCAGCAGTGCGGCCTCCTGTGGCGCGGTGATGGAATCGTGATTGGCGTAAAGGAGCAGGCCGTCGTACTGCGCGAGGTTCGCGCTGTTGAGATCGTCCGGGTTGTCCGTATACGTCAGCTGAATGCCTTCCGTTGCCAGCGCCGAAGCCAGCATTGGCATATAAAGCGCGCTGTTGTGGTGCTCGCTGTTGTGGCCGAGAAAGAGGATGTCGATTTTGCGCGGCCCATCTTGCCGGCATGCTGCCAGAAAAAGGCAGCATGCTGACAAGAATAAGTAAACGTGGAATTTTCTGTTCATAAGAAAGAACGAATGCTACAACGAATATCCGGAAATTCATTTCCGGACCTTTCCTTGATATTGCCAGGTTTTGACTATATTTTATCATAAATTAGACATCAAATTCCATTCTTATGATAAATGAAAAGAACTACCGGTCATGAAAGCTGCGTTACAGAAATCACCTATTTCGGCAGACAGGGTGTTTGAAGCTAAATTACTGCGCGAGCCGCATTTCGATCCAAACTGGCATTTCCATCCCGAGTACCAGTTGTTCGTGGTACTGAGGGGCACGGGCACCCGCTTTACCGGCGATCACCTGGCGCCTTTCAGGCAGGGTGATTTTGTGCTTACCGGCCCCAACCTGCCGCATATGTGGCAAAGCGACCCGGAGTACTTTGAAGGCAATAAAAAGCTATGGACGGAAGGCATCGTTGTGTACCTGCCGGAAGACTTCCTGGGGCACGGCTTCCTGGAAAAAAAGGAAGCCTGGCAGATGCGGCAGCTGCTCACCAGGAGCAGCCAGGGCATTGAGTTTTACGGCAACACCAGCCACGAGGCGACGCTGCTGATGCAGCAGATATTACAACAGCACGATTTCGACAGAATCCTGTCGTTGCTGCAATTACTGCACCTGCTGTCGCAGTCCGCCGAATGCCGGCAGCTCGCCAGCGCCGGTTACACCAACCAGCTGAAGGCGTCCGACACGGAGCGGATGAACAGCGTGCATGCCTTTGTGATGAAGAACTTCCGGGAAAAGATCACGCTCGACGATGTGGCCGCCATCGCCAACATGACGCCCACCTCCTTCAGCCGCTATTTCAAAACGCATGCGAACAAAAACTTTTCAGATTTCCTGGCCGAAATACGCATCGGATACGCCTGCAAGCTGCTGATGAACGATAACCTGGACGTGGCGCAGGTATGCTACGACAGTGGATTCTACACTTTATCCAACTTCAACAGGGCCTTCCGGGAGATGACCGGTTACAATCCGCTGGCATACCGGAAGAAGTATATGGGCGCGGGATGAATGCAGCGCTCCATGCGCGCTGTTGTTGCGGGAAGCCGACGCCGCAGCAACGGATTATCCTTCTTCGTGAACGGATTATCTGCGTGCTGCATCGCCGGCGGGTGCATTAATTCGCTATCATTGCAGCACCTGCTATCACTCTCAACCGCAAACCATCATGAACAACGTCATCCCGATTCTGCCCTGCACGGACATCAGAACACAGACGGCATTTTACCAGCAATTAGGCTTCGAAGTAAAGGGCCTGTACGTTTCCCCGAACCCATACGCCGTAGTGCAATTCGGGGAAATCGAACTTCACTTCTGGGGAAACAGGAAGCTGGACCCTTCCGGTAATTCTTCCATGTGCTTCATCCGGGTGGATGACGTGGATGCCATCAATGCCCTGTTTACGGGCAATCTGAAAAAACACTTCGGCAAAATTCCCCGTTCCGGATTTCCGCGGATCACCAAGGTCCGCGACCTGTTGGCCGACCGGCGGTTCACGCTGACAGACGTAGGCGGTAATACATTTTTTGTAGGCACCCCCCTCGCGGAAAACGCGGTGAACTTTTACCGCACGCTGGATAATGAGGCGTTCGCGAAGAAATTCGCGGTGCTGTACGACATCGTGTATTCCAAGGAAGCGCCGGAGATGGCCGCGGAAACATTGCCGAAGTATGGCTTCCGGGCGGATTTGCTGGGCGACCTCGACCGGGCGAAGTACCTGCTGGTGCTGTTTGAAATCCAGATGGCCACGGGGCAGCCGCCGGAAACCGCGGCGCTTCAATCGTTACTGGCCGCGCATAAAGGCAGCAACGGCGACTGGGAAAAGATCGAAGCAAGGTACCTTGAAATCTCCCGCGGCAGCAACAGCTGATAACCGCACCAAAAAAGGCGGGCCACCTTCCGGTAGCCCGCCTTTTCTTATACCTGCTCAGTTCATTTATTTACCATACCCATATACTTCCGCGATGGCCGTAAACGGCGGCCTGTTACTATCCGGCAGGTAGATCTTCAGGTATCTTCCCGTTGCGTTGGCCGTATTGTTCACATTCATCATATCGCCCGACGAAAAAACACCTTCGCCCGCCAACGTCCATCCTGTATTGGGATCGCTGCTGTTGCCCAGGTAGAACTGCGCAGTTTTGGCGTCTGTATTGCCCGCCCTTCTGTAAATGCTGAAAGAGGCGATGGTCTTCACGGCTCCCATGTCGATGATGGCCCAGTGCGGCGGTGGAATATTCGGTCCCCATTGCGAATGCCAGTAGGAGCCCAGGTTACCGTCGATCAGCGCGGCTTTTCCGCCGCCGTCGCTGGCGGTTTCGTCAGACACCGAGATGGCCTGCCAGGCGGAGCGGTCAAGCACAAATGTTTCCGGCAGCTTGTCGGTGCCCCACGCCGAAGAGAACGTGTCGATGGATTCCGCCTGCGGTATGAAGAGCGAGCGGTATTTGAACGTAGAGCCGGCTTTCGCATCGATCGTTACGCTGAACAATGTAGAAGAGAAACGCACCAGCGTGTCGTTCCCCCGCTTGGTGGTGAAGTTCACCTCGTTCAGGATCATCCCTTCCGCCGGCGCGAACCAGTCGATCACGCCTTCTTTCTCCGTCAGCGTGATTTTCTTTATCCTGCGGTTGCCCAGCGATGCCGTGTAATTATTTCCGAACGCCGTTCCAAACTGCGTATAACTCAGGGAACGGTGGCCGAATTTATCAACGGCATAAATGTTAAAGGAATACGATTTCTCTTCGAGGTTTTTCAGCAGCACTTCCACGCTGTCTCTCCCGGTTTTGAACGACACGGGCACGATCAGCGAGTCCTGCCCGCTGTTCCACGACACCACCACTTCCTTTACATTCTGGGCATTCTCCATCCACAACCGCATCATCAGCCGTTCCTTCCCGGCGATGAACACCACGGAGTCGGGTTTCACCGCGTAGATGATTTCTCCGTTCTTGATGAAGTCCTTGTGGATGTCGGTAAACTTGTCGCACGACGCCACCAGCGTCAGCATGCACAAAAACGAAAAAGCATTCAGTATATATTTCATGTGCTTGTCGATTAAATTTGAATGATCACATTAAACACGGCGGTTTATTTCCGCTCGCCGTATACGTCCACTTCGGCAGGGTGCGTAAAGGTGGTGTTTCCCCAGGTGGAGCGCACCACTATCCTGATATACCGCACCGGTTCCTGCGACAGGTCGAAGGTAAATTCGTGGCCATTCTCACCTGCCCGCAGATCGTCGTCGGTCACCGTACCCGAGGCCGCGCCCGAAGGTTTGATGATCTCCGTTTCCATGATTTTTTTCCATTCGCCCCAATCGCCGCTTTGGGAAGGGGTGCCCACTTTCACATATACGTCGAAGGCCCGGGGGTTTCCCCAGTTAAAGAAGCTGTCGCCAAATTTCCGCTGGAACAATACAATGCGGCTCACTTTCGCCAGCATACCCAGGTCGAGGGTAAAAGGCGCCGGCAGGGACGAGGAAGGCGAGTGGCCGAAAGACGTTTTGTCGTCGTCGATGATCTTCTGGTCGGATCCCTCCCAGTTCGTAAAGTTCTGATCGTTGGCCAGTTTCATGATTTTCATGGTGGCTTTCGGCAGCCGTTCTTCAAACAGTGGGGTGATTTTTCTGCCCGCGGGGAAAATCGTATCCGAGCGGTTGCCGTAGTTATCTTTCACCACTACCCCGAACTCGCGGGGAACGGGCGCATAGCCCCTCAATGCCTGGCTCCCTGCTTCCGCCTGGGAGTTGACTACCCTGGCAAGGGCCATTCTGCCCAGGGAATCCGGTGTATAGAATTCCAGCGCGAGCGGTGACTTCTGTTCATTCGTCCACGTGAATCTCGCCCCGCCGAAGTCGCCCTGAATCTGTACCGTTTTGGCGGCCCGGCTAAGCGGAGAAGCGAGCGGTTTGATGGTGCACTTCACGGGCTCCGATAATTCCTGCCCCCTGTTCACGGTATACAAGAGCACTTCGTGGTCTTCCGTATCGTTGAAGCCCATCACCGCCACTTTATTCTCGTACATGGATGATACCGCTTCGTACTGTTTGCCGGTGGTAATTTTGTACACCGCTTTCACGCTGATCACATCCGCCTGGTTGGGGATACGATAGGTGATCATGGCGCCGCCCGGCACATTCACCACCGATACTTCCGTTACAAGCCCCGGTTTACCGGAGGAAGGCGATATCGGCTCATTGGTTTTTTCGGTACAGGCCTGCAGCAGCCCGGCGAAAACAGCTATCTGTAAGAACAATTTTTTCATAACCAAGTATTTTAAACCTACCAACCGGGGTTTTGAATGAGCAAAGGGTTTTTAATCATTTCAGACTGGGGGATTGGCGCAAAATAATCCCGGTAAGTAAATCGCTGGAAGTAAACGGTGGTAACGGTGTAATACTCTTCCGCTTCGCGGCCGTTGATATTCCATCCCTGTACAGCGCGGTTCCTTTCCTTCAGCGCCGTTTTCCAACGGTTGCTGTCCCAGAAGTAAACGCCTTCCGCCGCCAGTTCTATTTTCCTTTCCTGTTGGATGATCTGGCGCATTCCTTCTTTGGTAAGCGGCTTGGCGGGCTGGTTGGAATAGGTGGCCCAGCTCTCCAGCACACCTTTCAGTCCCGCTCTCGCCCTTACGGAATCCACATACTGGTACACTTCATTATCGGGCGCCTGTTTGGATTCGTTGAGCGCTTCGGCGCAGAGCAGCAGCAGGTCCGCATACCGCATGTCTGGGTAAGGATACGTTTCTTCGGATACGCTATTGGCATCGCGCCAGGTGGTATTCATCGACACCAGCTTTTTGGGCCAGTAACCGGTGGCGTTGTACTCGCCGGGATTGAACACGGAAGAAAACTCGCCGAAGCGGTTTTTGGGAAACGGTGATTCATTATCGCTGGTAGCGCGGTAGAAGTTGCCGTACCACCTGCCGCGGTCGAAGCCCAACGTGGAATAGAAGCGCATTTCACGGTCAAAATTGAGCGAGGCCGTTTTCTCGCCGGAGGCGATGAACAGGTTATGCGCCTTGTCGCCCACCCTGATGTTGTACCGGTTGGCGTAGGGATACGAGATATCTTCATTGATGGGCACGCCGTTGTTGGAGTAGAACAATTCAACGGTAGACAGTGGTACACTGAGCACGCCCGTGTAACCGGACGGCGTGGAAGTAGCCGCCTCCATCCGCGCGATGGCCGTGATCTGGTAACTCCAGTTAGCCGGATAAGATGAATTGGCCCAGATGATCTCCGGGTTCCACCGTTGCGTAACGGCGCTGCGGAGGGTATTGATCAGCAGGGTCGTATCGGACGTAACCCTGGCGCTGACCGCCTTGAAATCGGCCGGTTTGTACAGCCGGTTGCCCGCGGCGAGGCACACCTCAATCGCTTTTTTGCAGGCGTTCGCCGCGCTGTCCCAGCGCGAAGCGTCGTACTGCTGGTTAAAGAAAGGAGCGCCTTCGTGGTTCTTGAAGCCGCTGTAGTCCGTGTTGCCATTGAACAGCGGGCTGGCCCAGTACGTCATCACCTTCGCCTTCAGCATGTATGCCACCGGCTTGGAGAATCTTCCCAGTTCGGTGTTTTTGCCTTCAATCATCAGCGGCAGTGCATCCGACTGGATAACCTCATTAATCAGTTCCAGCACGTATTTGAAACAGTCGTCTATTTTTTCGCGGTATACGCGGATGCCAGCGGTTGGCTCCGTCAGCGAGGTATTCGTTCTTAAGGGAGTGATGGGACCGTAATACTGGATGAGGTAAAAATTAAGATAGGCCTTTACCAGTTTCACTTCCGCCTTCATCCGTTCCTTTTCGTACTTGTTGATGTCCTGCACGCCGTCGATCCTTTCCAGGAATGTGTTACAATCGCGCATGCCGGCGTACAGCGACCGCACCATGGTGCCGCCGGAGCTCCAGTAATTGGTGAGCGCCAGCGCTGCGCTGTTTTCGCCGAGGGCGAACTGCATGCCTGCCTGGCTTCTGTGCGTTCTGTTGAATATCATTTCCATGGCGCCGAGCATCGCGGGATTTTCGTTCCATCCGGCGGATTTGGGGATGCCCCAATAGCAGGTGGCCAGGAATTTCATCGCGTTGTACCGGTCGGAGAAAGCATTATCGATGGTGGGGATATTATCCGGCACCACGTCGAGGTACTTGTTGCAGGAAACGGTTCCTGTCAGCACCATGCAAAAAACGGTTATTTTTAAAAAGATGTTCTTCATATCAGATCTTTTACAGGCCAATGTTAAATCCTACGTTATAAACTTTCTGCAGCGGGTA
>CBFGZV010000067.1:0-15504 GCA_965653365.1 uncultured Chitinophaga sp.
TCCCGAAAAAGCGTTTCAATCATTTTCCTGCTTTTTAACTTCTCTTCCTTGTTAAAAGAATAAGTTTTTATGGCAATATGAGTTTATGACGATTATTTCAGCTTGCGCTCGTCAGATACAGTCAGTTTTTTTCTGCCTTTAGCCCTGCGGGATGCCAATACTTTACGGCCGTTGGCAGTTTCCATTCTCTTTCTGAAACCGTGTACGCTCTTTCTGCGTCTGTTATGCGGTTGAAAAGTACGTTTCATCTGTTAAAATTTGTTTTTGCAGTTGTCAGATGGAACCTCGCTCACTCGGTTTCATCGTTTTTTTAATTTTTCCTTGTACTTAAAACTTAATACCCATCCCGTTTTAGGAGGGCAGACTGTGATCAGCCCCGTTTAAAACGGAAGGCAAAGGTAGGGTAAAATATTTAAAATCAAAAGAGCGAGCGGGAAATAAAAATGGAAAAAGTGCCCGCATCACGTAAGTAACTGATAATTAATCATATATTAACTCCGACTACCTGAATATCGACGCCTGGCAGCGGATGCAGACGGCCCAATAGCCTTATCCCAGGCGCTCTTTACCACCATCGGGCCCTTTTGACCCGGCCTTTTCATTTCCTGACAGCTCGCTTCCCCGTCCCGGATGCGGCGTTGGGGAGTTCCAATCGCAGTCCGTCAATTGAACGAGCTTTGGGGTGCTTCACGGGCTTGTGTGCGGCTTTAAAGGATTCCCTCCTTTCACGAAGCCGTTCCGCCATAAAAAAACCGGGAAACCATCTGGATGGTTTCCCGGTCAAATTCGTTTTATAATCGCTTATTTGGCAGGAGCGGCCGCTGCAGTGGCAGGTACGCCCAGCTTAGTCTTAACGGCAGCCAGGATGTCGTCGCCCGCGGGAGAAACCAGCAGGGAGCCCTGAGAGCTGTCCAGTACATAAGCATACCCTTTTTCTTTCGCTACGTCTTCGATGCCTTTGCGGGCTTTATCGTACACGGGCTTCAGCAGTTCGTTTTGTTTCTGGCCGATTTTTTCCTGGGCCAGCTGCTGGAAGTCCTGAATACGTTTCTGTGCTTCCTGGATTTCTTTGGCTTTTACTTCCTTCATGGTTTCGCTCATGTTGGGCGTTTTGGCCAGTTCATCGTCAAAAGCCTTCATTTTCCTGTTATATTCATCTATCAGTGATTTGCTTTCTTTCTCGAGGGATTGTGCAAATGTTTCGATTTCTGACTGTGCTTTTTTAGTTTCCGGCATGGCCTCGATCAGAGCCTGAGCATTGATATGCGCGATTTTGGACTGGGCGGTGGCCTTCATACTGCATAAACCGGTGAATGCAACAATTGCAATAATTACATACTTCTTCATGATGATGTTGTCTTGTGTTTAAAAGAAATTAAAAAAGTTATAGGTAAAGAAAATGACTCATTATTTTTTAACGCCCAGGGATTTTAATATTTCCTCGCTCTTGTCCAGTTTAGGATCCGAAAAAATCACGGTGATGCCGCCGGACTTGTCGAGCACAAAGTCGTACATGCGGCTGGCGGCCAGTTTCTGCACGGCGTTGTAAATCTTATCCTGGATGGGCTTCACCAGTTCCTCTCTTTTCTTGAACAGGTCGCCTTCGTATCCGAAACGCTTTTTCTGCAGGTCTTTGGCGTCTTTTTCACGCGCGATGATCTCATCTTCCCGCTTGCGTTTCAGGTCGTCGGTGAGCATTACCTGCTCCGCCTGGTATGATTTGTACATTTTGTCTACTTCCTGGAACTTGGCGTCGATTTCTTTCTGCCACTGTTCCGCGATAGCGTCGAGCTTCTTCTGCGAGTCTTTGTAGTCGGGGATGCTTTCGAGAATGTATTTGGTATCGATCACACAATACTTCTGCGCCAGCGCTCCCATAACGGAGCCTATTACTAAAAACGCGGTGACGAAAAATCTTTTCATGTGAATAAGGTTTGTTGGGTTATACTGCGGCCCCCGTTTCCGGAGGTTTCGCAATATATAATAAATATTTTATTCCGGTTCAAAGCCCAGCATGAAGGTAAATTTAGCTGCATCCTTCATTCCGGCGCCCGGCCTTAACCTATCCAATCCTATGCCATAGTCGAAACCGAGCAGGCCGAACATCGGCAGGTAGAAGCGCGCACCCACGCCCACAGAGCGGCGGAGGCGGAACGGATCATACTCTTTGAAATCGCGGTAACCGTTGGCGGCTTCCATGAATATCAGGCCGAAGATGGTGGAGCTCGGGTTGAGGCTGAACGGATAACGCAGTTCCATCACATATTTGTTAAACATGGTGAAACCTGAGTAGCCTGCCGGCACACCGCCACCGTCCGGGTTGAGTTTCGGGTTGGACGTATAATATACCGGGTAACCGCGCTGGGAAATGATATCCCTGTCGTACACGGCGAAGTTGCTCAAACCGTCGCCACCCAGCTCGAAGCGGCCAAAGGGCGAAAGCGTTGTGCGGTTATTGTAGCGGCCGAGGTAACCGAATTTGGCGGCCACTTTCAGCACCAGCGATTTATTGTCGCTACCGCGGGGGCGGCTCAACGGCACATACCACTCGGCGCTCATGCGGTATTTCTGGTATTCGATGAATTTGAACTGCTCGGCGATGGGCTCGGCTTTATAGTCCTTGTCGCGGTTAAACATGGAATACGGCGGCGTAAACTGGCCATATACCATGAAGCTGGAGCCGCTGCGCGGGAAAATCTGCTGGTCAACGGAAGAGCGCGCCAGTGTGATGCGGAAGCTCAGGTTGTTCGAGGTACCGGTTTCAAAGCCGGGCATGCCGAAGTAGTTGTAATCCCACAGTTTATAACGCTGGTACTGGATGGAGTACATGAGCGAGAACCAGTCGTCGGGCCAGCGGAGCTGTTTGCCGAGTGAAATGGAGCCACCCATTACTTTCAGGTAAGCGTTTTCGTTTTCCACCGTCTGACCATAATATTTGGCCATGGCGTACGGGCTCTGGTGGCTGCTGTAGAAGCTAACGGAGAAGGGGTTCCGTTTTTTCCCGCCCAGCCAGGGCTCGGTGAAAGAGAAGTTATAGGAGCGGTATGCTTTACCGTTGGACGAAACCCTTACGCTCAGCTTCTGTCCGTCGCCGCTGGGCAAGGGATCCCAGGTTTCCTTTTTGAAGATGTTGCGGAGAGAGAAGTTGTTGAAGGTTACGCCGAGCGTACCGGTGAGGCCGATGTAACCGCCCCAGCCTGCAGACAGCTCCAGCTGATCGTTGGCCCTTTCTTCCACTTTATAGTCGATGTCTACCGTACCTTCCTGTACGCTGGGCACGGGGTTGATACCGATGGTTTCGGGGTTGAAGAAGCCGAGCTGGGAAATTTCACGCTGTGAGCGCATCAGGTTCTGGCGGCTGAATTTTTCGCCGGGCAGGGTGCGCAGCTCACGGCGGATAACGTGCTCGTTGGTTTTTTCGTTACCGGCAATGCGTATATCCTTGATCGTGGCCTGCGGGCCTTCCTGGATGCGGATTTCGTAGTCGATGGTATCTCCGCGGATACCGATCTCGACGGGGTCTACCTGGAAAAACAGGTAACCGTCGTCCATGTACAGGCTGCCGATGTCGCCACCTTCAGGGCCGGGAGGGTTGCCGAGGCGTTTGCCCAGCAGCTCCAGGTTGTACACGTCGCCTTTTTTGATGCCGAGGCCGCGTGACAGGATGGTGTCGTTATAGACGGTATTGCCTCTCCAGGTGATGTTACCGAAATAATATTTTTTGCCTTCTTCGAGCTTGATTTCCACATTGAGGTTGCCCTTGGCGGAGTTGTACGTGGTGTCTTTCACGATCTGCGCGTCGCGGAAACCTTTCGAGTTGTACAAGGCGATGAGTTTCTCCTTGTCTTCGGTGTATTTGATGTCGTTGAACTTGGCAGAGGAAAAGAGGTGGAAGCGGAAGTAGGGATCGATTTTCTGCAGGGTGCGGGTGGCGGAGAGGAAGCCCATTTCTTTCCAGTAGTCGTCCGAAGTAGCCATGCTGTCCGTCCAGGCGTTGGCCATTTCGGGATAAAGGGTGAAGCGGCTCACTTCCTTGGTGCCCTTCATTTTTTTCTTGAGCGCGTTATCAGACAGGTTGTAGTTGCCTACGATGTTGATATCGTTCACTTTTACCTTGTTGCCTTTGTCGATCCAGAAGATCACGGAAGCGGAGTTGATGGCCGGCGGCGGGTCTTTCCTTTCTTCCATACGCACGGTCACGTTGCGGAAGCCTTTTTCCGCGTAGAACTTGCGCACTACGGCGAGGGTGTTCTGCTGGAGGGCCTCCGTTACCACGCTGCCTTTGCGGAGGGCGGCTTTGGTGGTCAGCTCGTCTGCGTCGGATTTTTTAACTCCCTTGAAGGTGAAGGAAGACATACGGGGTTTCTCCACGAGGGCGATTTCCAGCCATATTTTGTTACCTTCTATTTTAGTAATGTAAATCGCGATGTTAGAAAACAGGCGTTGGCCCCACAGCCCCTGGATAGCTTTGGCGAAGTGGTCGCCGGGCATTACTACCTTGTCGCCAACGGCGAGGCCAGAGAGGGAGAGCAGCAATGATTTATCCAGGAATTCTGTACCGGTTACGGCAATATCGGCAATTTCAAATTGCTGCGGGTTGCCCAGGGAAAAAGGGCTGATATCCGCCGGCATTGTTACCGGTACGGGAACAGTATCCCTTTGTTGGGCACGCGCAGACACGCCCGCGCTGCAACATAAAACTACGGCCAGGAGGCTTTTAGGAAACGATTTCTTCATTCTGCTGTATTTGTTCGCTTGTTTTGCCGAATCGACGTTCTCTGGTTTGATAATTTAAGATGGCTTCGTACAGATTTTCCTTGCGGAAGTCCGGCCAGCGTGTATTGGTGAAATACAGTTCTGCGTAGGCCAGCTGGTACAATAAGAAATTGCTTATACGGTGTTCGCCGCTGGTCCGTATCATGAGTTCAGGATCGGGCAGCTTGGCGGTGCACAGGTATTGTTCCCACATTTCGGGCGTCAGCTCGTCCGGGTTGATTTTGCCGGCCTTCGCGTCCCGCGCGATGTTGCGGGCGGCCTGCACAATTTCCCAGCGTGCGCTGTAGCTCAGCGCCATCACGAGGTTGAGCCCGGTGTTCGGCGCGGTGATATCCATGGCTTCCTGCAACTCCTGTTGGCAATGCGCAGGCAGCATGGTCATGTCTCCTATCACGTGGAGACGGATATTATTTTTGTTCAGTGTTTCCACCTCCTTGCGGATGGTGGTAACGAGCAACTCCATGATGCCGTTCACTTCATATACGGGCCTGTCCCAGTTCTCGGTGGAAAAGGCGTAGAGTGTCAGGTACCCGATACCCAGTTCGGCACACCCTTCCACGATATCACGCACACTTTCCACTCCCTGATGATGACCGTAAAGGCGGTCCTGACCCCGTTCTTTAGCCCACCGGCCATTTCCGTCCATAATGATGGCAATATGGCGGGGCAGTCGTTGCAGGTCTAATTGATCCTTCAAACTCATGGCTATTCAGGTCGTGTTAAATCAGATTTACTAAAAGTGTGCAAAGATACAAAAATAACTTTATGCCCTTTCCTGCAAAGGGGATGGGGTGGTTTTAACGTAGTTTTAACGGGAATCACGACTGGGAGCGCATTTTAGGGCTTAAAACTTACAGCGGTAGGAGGTGAACAGGATGCCGAGGGTGACCTCGATGGTGGCAAACTGGTCTTTGTCGCGGCTGTTCCCGCGCTGCCGTCCCCTTTCGCCGATGGGCGCGCCGGTAACCCCGCTCCGGTCCTGCAAAATGGCGGCGATGGTGCTGCTGCCGTCGGGCTTGGTGGCGAAGGCGTCTATACCGGCGTAGGTGGTGCTGACGTCGTCGAGATAGTCGGTTTGGGTGAAGCGGAACAGGCATTCCACGCCGAGGTTGAGGCGGCGGTTGAGGCTGTATTTCACGCCGCCGCCGATCAGGTAGGCATATGAATAGAGCTGGTAGGGCTTCCGGTCGGGGAAGCGGCCGGTTCCCTGCCCCTCTGTATGGAGCGGCTGCAGGAAATATTTCTTATTTTGATAATATGCGTAGGGGTTGAAGTGGAAAAACGACGCCCCCAGGGTGAGATACGGTGAAAACCGGTAGTCGGCGCTGCCCGGTTCGAACCGGAAGAAGTTAAAGTCCCCCTGCACCGCCAGCTCATACAGTTCTGTATTGAAGCTCAGGTTGCGGCGCTTCTGGAAGCTGTTGGTGTTATAGACGTCTGAATAACCCAGCTGCATAAAGCGGAAATGGGCCCTCGCGCCCACATACCCGTTGAAGTATTTGCGGTAATAGATGCCCACCGTGGGTTTGACGGCCTGCAGGCCCATATGGGTGTTAAGGTCGCCGAAGTAATGGGCCCCTCCGGCGGTGAAACCGAGCTCGCCCACATAACTTTCTTCGTTCTGGGCCAGCACTTTGTTAAACGGCAAAACCGCCAGCCACAAAGAGGCCGTCAGCAAAACCTTCCAATGAATACGCGAATACAGCATAAGGTACAGTAAAAACGTAAAATAAGCCTTTTTCATCTGCCTGCCACTGAAATTTCAACCGCCAGGCACCGGCCTGTATTCACAACCGGTTGTAAGCGAAACGATTATCGCTCCGGTTCGTCCGTTCACACCCGGCGGTCAGACGGCCGGATGCAGTACTTCATGCGTATAAACGCCCTGCGGGCCCGACTTCGTATAGTTATTTTCTCCCCGCATTCCGGGTATCGATGCCCCAAAGCAGTTTGTTACGCAGGGTGTGCAGGAAATTGCCTTCGTTGAGCCGCAACAGGTTGATGGAAAAATCTTCTTTTTTCACGGCCAGTTGCACCCGGTTGTCGATCACTTCCATGCGGGAATCGAGGGTACAGATAAACTGGTCGCTGCGGCCCTCCACTTCGAACGAGATCACATGATCGTCGGGCACCACGATGGGCCTTACGTTCAGGTTGTGCGGGGCCACGGGGGTGATCACAAAACTGCCCGCCTCGGGAAATACGATGGGCCCGCCGCAGCTCAGGGAATACCCGGTGGAACCGGTTGGCGTGGCCACGATAAGCCCGTCCGCCCAATAGGTGTTGAGGAACTCCCCGTTCAGGTAGGTATGGATTTTCACCATCGCGGAGGTATCCTTTTTGTGGATGGTAAATTCATTCAGCGCATAGGGCACTTCGCCGAACAGGGGGGAACTGGCGTCGAGATGGATGAGGGTACGCCGGTCTACCACATAACTGCGGCTTACCAGGGAGTTGACCACTTCGTGTATCTCTTCGCGGCCAATGCTGGCCAGGAAGCCCAGCCGGCCAAAATTCACCCCCATCACGGGAATGTTTTTGTCGCGGATGTAGGTAACGGTATCGAGCAGGGTGCCGTCTCCGCCGAGGCTCACGAGAAACTCGATGCGCCCGTCGAGGTCGGCCGCCCGGGAAAAGGTATCGGTATCAGCGGGGAATTGTACATGCGGCCGGAGCTCTTTAAAAAAGGGCTCATACACCACGGGGGTAATTTCTTGACGGCTCAGTTCATCCAGCAACAGTCTTATATCCTCCAGATCTTCTTTGACAAAACCGCGGCTGTAAAGGGCTACGTGCATTTACATATCCAGTTTAGCGTGTAAAAATAGTCCTTTTTCTCCCAATTGGTTGATGCTGTATTCAAAGCGGATACAGGTATCGTAAAAAGACACCACGTCAAGCCCCACGCCTGTGGTGTAGAGCATGCGGTTGTTGAGCATGCCGTTGCGCACCTGGCGGGCATACCCGTAACCCATGTCGCCATAGACTTTGGCCAGTACGCGGATGGGCAGGTTGCTGAATTTTTTGGGCACAATGGGCAGGTGCACTTTAAAGTTCAGGAGCTCGCGGCGGAGGGTGGATTTAAAGATAAAATAACTCGTAGCGTCCACCACATAGTATTCCAGGCCCCGCAGGTAGTCGTCTCCGTATCCCATTGCCCGCATACCGATGTAGGGTTGCCGGTCGGGGAATTTAGCCTGCCCCATCACGCTGAGCGCGCCGTAGGTTTTACGGGCCAGCTCCCAATATTTGGCGCCTTTGACGCGGAATTTAAAGTATTCCAGCCCGCTGAGCGGCCCCAGACCCGTGCGCGAGGCTTCGGCGGAGAGAGATTGCCCCACCAGCGGGTACTGCCAGCTGTCGGCCTTGATATAATTGAGGCGGTACGCTAGTTCGAGGAATCCCATTTCTGTTCGCCCGCCGCCGAGATAGTCGGGATTTTTGAGGGCCACGGAATCGTTCACGGATTCATGATAATAGTTCAGGACCACCTGGTGACGGGTGGAAATGGCTTTCCGGTAGGTGTAGGTCAGGGCCAGTGCAAACTGGCGGCGCAAGAAATCATCCTGCCGGAAAAACTGCTGTTTATTTAAATCGGAGATGTAATTGATTTCGCGGTTACGGCTGTAAGACACTACAAAACCCAGGCCCTGCCTGAGTTTCCGGTCGATGTACGGCAGGTTGTAGCCGAGCAGGAACTTCTGCGTGTAACCGATGGTCACATCCGCATAGATGTCGTCGTTGCGGCCGGTCAGATTGTCCTGGAAGGCTTTGAGGCCGATGTTGACGCGGTCGAGGCTGCGTTTTTGCTCTACCCACCACTGGTTAAAGTTACGGTCGGCCAGTTTGAAGATGGGGAATGCGAAGAGGTACCACCGTTCCCATACTTCGTATACAAAGTCGGCTTCCCGGCCTTCCCAGTTTTTGACGTTGGCGGCCACGTTGAGGAACAGCGAGGTATTGAGCAGCTGCTTGCGGCCGGCTTCGAGCGTTTCGGCCAGCGTGCGGAGATACACCGTATCGCCTGGTTTGATGGGTAGTTCGCGGAGGATGATGGAGGTACGGGTTCTTTTGTTACCGCTGACGGTGATGTTCCGTACGATGACATATCCGGAATCCTGCACTACGGCCAGCGGCTGCACCGAAGGAACGGCGGTACTGTCCGGCACCTGGGCGGCGGCGGGCATGGCGATGCCCAGCAACAGTGCCCAGACGGCCCAACACAAACGGCAACCGTACCGCCGGGTACGTACATAAAAGAATACAGTGCGCATGCAGGATTGTAGGTTCTGCTTTAAAAATAAGGCTTTTACGGCAACTACATGCTGATGTAGTTCATCAGCAGGTCGTAGTTCTTTTTGAGCAGATCTTCTTCCAGCTCTTCACTGAACATGTATTTGATGGTGTAATTGAACCGCTCGAAGGTGGCCACGAGGCCCTGGAGCTCCTGTCGGTTGGTTTTGAGGAGCACTTCGAGTTTGGCGGAGTTGGGGTTGGTGATGGTATTGACGCTGAGCAGGGTGACTTCGTTGCTTTCGGCGATGCGGGCGATTTCGCTGAGGCTGTAATCGCGCGGTTCCACTTCCAGCACCAGCAGGCCACCCGGTTCCTTGACGCCGTTGTACTGGGCGAGGATGGCCAGCAGGTTGTCTTTCGTGATCATGCCGAGGTAATCGTTTTCGCGCGATACCACGGGCAGGGCCGACAGTTTCTGGTCGTAAAATAATTTGAGCGCCTCGTAGAAATGGGCGCCTTCGGTGATGGCGGGCTTAAAAGCGTTTCCGTTCATCGTTTCGAGCAAAAGGTCCGGATCTTCCCAATCCAGCACCTGGTCTTCCTCCACAAGCCCCAGGTACTTGTTATCCACTACCATCGGCAATTGCGTCAGATGAAATTCGTTCATCAGCCGTAATGCTTTTGCACCGGTATCCATGGGATGGAGCACCGGCACCACGGTAGAAATGAGTTCCTGTGCCAACATAATAGATCGTGTTTCTGCTACAATAATAACAAAGAATATTCCAATACCGCGAAACTGCGGGGAAAAATTACAGAATCGCGGAGCAATGGCAATGCAGTATGGATGAGCGGTTATACGGCCTTCGGCTTCACCGCCCCGGCGTTGAGCCTTTTCAGGAAGGCGTGCATGATGACGTTAAATTCGTCGGGCACTTCCATCATGGGAGCGTGGCCGCATTTGTCGATGAAATGCAGTTCCGAGTTGGGGATGAGCTTGTGAAACTCTTCTCCCACCATGGGCGGCGTAACGGTATCGTTATTCCCCCAGATAAGGAGGGTTGGCGTATGAATGGTTTTCAGTTCTTCACCCAGGTTATGGCGGATAGCGGATTTGGCCAGGGTGATAATTTTGATCACTTTCAGGCGATTACTGGTGATCTCGAATACTTCGTCTACCAGTTCTTTGGTTGCCATGGCCGGATCAAAGAAAGTAAGCTCGGTTTTTTTGCGGATATACTCATAATCGCCGCGCTTGGGATAGGTTTCGCCCATCCCGTTTTCGAACAGGCCGGAGCTGCCGGTGAGGATGAGTGATTTTACGTTTTCCGGGTGTTTGAGGATATACACCAGGGCCACGTGACCTCCCAGGGAGTTGCCCATCAGGTGAAAGTTGGTATAACCGCGGGTTTCGATGAATTTGTGAACGTATTTGGCCAGGCCGCCTACGGAGGTTTCCAGGATATTCAGGTCAAACAAGGGCAACATAGGGATGACTACCTTATTGTATTGTTTGAAGTACTCCAGGAGGCCGCTGAAATTACTGAGGGCACCGAAAAGGCCGTGCAGCAAAATCACCGGTTCCCCTTCTCCTTCTTCGATGTATTTAAATTTGCCCTGTGTTTTGATTTCGTAATTCATTACCTAAGCTTGAAGTCAATTTTGCGCTAAAATAATTCTTTTTCTTAATTCAAATAATTTCTAAAACGGCGCTATTGAACCGGCATTTCGCGGGCTGCATTTTCGAAGAAAGCTTCCAGTTCGGCAAAAACGTCCCTGAAAACCGGTAAAATGCGCCCCATTTGTTCTATCACCTTCGGGCCGAGGTGTTCGATATAGGGATATACGACGCTCTGGAGTTTCACTTCGGGACTGAGCCAGTACAGCTGGTTGGCGAGCCATAACAGCACGCTGTACCCTACCATGAACACGGCAGTGTAAAGCAGGATGCCGCCCAATCTGTTCACCCAACCCAGCATGCTCCATTGCGCCACTTTTTCGATGGCGGCGGCGCCCAGGCGCACCAGTATCACCACCGCCAGGAATATCACAATAAAACAGATAACCGGCCACCAGCGGCCCTGCATGCCGGACTGGGCGAGGTATGCGGCCAGTACGGCCGACAATTTGAGCGCCGCTGCCAGCCCCAATACAAAAGCCACCAGGGAAAACACGGCCACAATCAGGCCGCGTGTAAAACCCCGGTAAACGGCAAAAGCCAGAATAATGGCGAAAATGATGTCGATGGCCAAGGCCGGAGGACGTTATTTGGTCAGTAATTCTTTTACCAGCGCGGAAATCGCCTTCCCGTCGGCTTTGCCGGCGAGCTGTTTGGTGGCAACACCCATCACCTTGCCCATATCCGCGGGCGAGACAGCGCCCACCGATGCAATAATGGCCGTCAGCTCGGCGCGCAGGGTGGCTTCGTCCATTTGCTGCGGGAGGTACCGCTCAATCACCGCCAGTTCCTCTTCTTCCTTTTGAGCAAGGTCGGCCCGGTTCTGCTGCCTGAAAATTTCGAGGGAATCTTTCCGTTGTTTCGCCAGTTTCTGCAGCAGTTTCAGCTCGTCGGCTTCGGTGAGCTCACCGGTGCTACCTTCGGAAGTTTTGGCCAGCAATATGGCCGCTTTGATGGCACGCAGCGCGCGGAGCTCGGCTTCTGCTTTCGCAAGCATGGCGGTTTTGATGGCACCATTGATGTTTTGTTCTAATGACATATTACGGGTTTTCCTTTTTGAGTTTTTCTTCGAATTTTTTGTAAAAATCTGCGGCGAAGGCCCGCAGGTCGTTCGCCTGGTCGGCCCAGGGCGTGGCGCGCTGGTAGGTATCGGCCATGGTCATCATGGTCTGGTAAAAGAAATCGGCCATTTCGTCCACCATCATTTCCTTTGTCCACAGGTCGATGCGCAGCGCGGTTTTGTCGGCCCCGTCCCAGAAAGCCACCATCATGGCCTTGGCTTTGTTCATTTTGTCCTGCGTGCTGTCTGTAGCCGTCCATTCGATCGATTCAGGCACTCTTTGTTCGTCGAGGCCCACCTGAATCTGTATGGTAGATTTCTTTGTCATACTCTTTTATAAATGATTTGAGAGGGCAAAAATAAGCTTTTGTGCGTGCATGTTCAGATTATGCTGCCACCGAGCGCCTTTGCGGCGTCTTCCCAACCGGGCACCCGGGTAATATGGGCCAGCAGCCGGCCCCTGAGCAATTCGTCCTTATACAATGCGCCCATTTTTTCGGAAAGGTCGGTAATATCGGCCGGAAGGGCGTTGAGGGCGGCGTCTCCACCTGCTTCGGGCGCGGCGCCGGCATACAGCGCCACCACGGGCACGTCGCACCGGTGCGCGGCGTATACCGGCACGGCCAGGCCATCGGCCCCGGCGGTATGTACGAGGGCGTATGATGCGGCCACCAGCCGGGCGAGCGTCTCATCGTCCGGCTCCTCCACCCAGATCACGTCATCACGGAATTTGTACGTGTGCAGCGCTTCGGCGATTTCCTCGCCCGCGTCCGTCATCTTACCGGCCAGCACGAGTTTTACACTGGAGAGCAGCCGCTTCTTCAGCATGGAAAAAGCTTTCAGGAGGGGAATGATGTTATTGGAAGGGTCGATGCTGCCCAATGCGATGAAATATTCCATGCCGCTGGCGAACTCACGCTTGATATCCTCCCTTTCTTCCCAGTTGACTGGTTTGAACACGTCCGCCACACCGGGCTGCAATTGCAGGACGCGCCCGTCGAGCCCGCCGAAGCGCTGGTTGAGCTGCTCGCGCATGAACACGGAAAACAGGGCGATGCCGGTATACCGGCGGATGTATTTGGGTGCGGAAATGGTACCGAGCACACCGGCATTGCGGGTAAGCAGCAGGTGCGCCGGCATGCCTTCGGGCACCGGCAATACATCGTCTATGCAAAGTATTTTGTCTGCCTTGAGTTTTTTGAGCGCGCGCGGCCACTGCATTTCGCGCCAGAGATAGCGCCCCAGCTTCCCGCCGGCCAGGGGCTTCAGTTCTGCTATCCGTGCGTTGGCCGGTAAAGGGCGCTGCGGCGGCAGCGGGCGGTTATTGATGAGCACAAATTCCACATCCGGGTGCAGCCGGCACAGGTTGTACAACATTTCGGTGCGCACGTTCCCGGTGTCTGCAAGCGAGTCTTGCAGCAGGGGCACGGCATTGATGGCTATTCTCATGTTCAGATCCGGTTCGAAAGATCACAAACCTAGGGAAAATATGCAAAAGAAAGGCCTGTTCTCCGCGGTGACAGGGAACAGGCCGGTGATATGCGATTCGCCGTTCAGGGTACTTTGTTCAGCACACCGAAACGGAATGTTTTCGTATTGGAAGGTTTGGTTTTGGATGTAACGGTCACCACGATGCTGGCCACTTTCAGGCTGGGCAGATTGATGAGGGTCACATTCGTTTCCGGCGTGGTGCTGTCGAACGCCGGGTTTTGCGGTATCGGCTGCCCGGCGGGGTCGAGCGCGGTAACGGTGATGGTCACGCCGGAAGGCGGCGCCGGGGTGGAGGTGATCTTCACCTTGATGCCAAGCGTGGCGCCCTGTGCCGCGTTGCGGTCTTCGTTCAGGTAAATGTCGGGAATAGTGGCCACCAGTTCGGCTTCCTGCGCAGGGGGATTGACGGGATCGGGCACGTCTTTCTTTTTCTTCTTACAGCCGGCGGCCACCAGCAGGCAGGCGGCAAAAAAAACCAGCAGATAATGTTTACAGGGCATAGACGATATGGTTCAGTATCCCGAAATTATAACAAATAATACTTCTATTCAAATTATTTCTTATATGCGGCCTTTCACGTCCATTGCGTCTCTCAGGCCGTTTCCCAAGAGGTTGAACGCCAGCACCAACAGCATGATGGCGAAGCCGGGCGCGAGCGCCAGCAGGGGATTATGGGTGATGATGAAGTTGTAGTTTTCCTTGATCATGAGCCCCCACGAAGGCTGCGGCGGCTGCACGCCCACGCCGAGGAAGCTGAGGCCGGCCTCCACCACGATGGCGGTGGCGAAGTTGCCGGCGGCCACTACCATTACGGGGCCGAGGATATTGGGAAGAATATGCCGGGTGATGGTGCGCACATGGCCGTATCCGAGCGCCCTGGTGGCTTCCACGAATTGCAGCTCGCGCAGGCCCAGCACCTGGCCCCGGATGATGCGGGCCACGCTCACCCACATGGTGAGGCCTACGGCCACGAACACCTGCCAGAAGCCTTTGCCGAGCGCCAGGGTGATCGCGAAAACCAGCAACAGTGTGGGCACGCTCCAGATCACGTTGATCAGCCACATCACCGCATCGTCCGTCACGCCCCGGAAATAACCGGCCACGGCGCCGAGGAAAATGCCGATGGTGAGGGAAATGATCACGGCAATGCAGCCCACGCTGAGGCTTACGCGGGTACCTACGAGCAAACGACTGAGAATGTCGCGGCCGAATTTGTCGGTGCCCAGCCAATAGCGGCGGGTTTGCAGGTGCTTGTCGCGCACCGTCTCTTGCGCGGCGCGCAAGTCGGCGATGGCGGTGTCTTTTCCGTAGAGCACCTGGGCCAGGGAATAACTTTTTGCGAGGGTGGTGGCTTCATCTACGTATTGCTGCACGCGGATAGTGTCGCCTGCGAAGGCCCAGCCTTTGAGCGGCACCACAGACACGGCGGCTTCCTGCCCGTACACGAGCCGGTGAAACCAGCTGCGCCGCGGGGTTTCCTGCGCCTTGTGCAGCGCCAGCATGTCTATTTTGAAGCCGGGTTTCTGCCCGCTTATCTCGAGCACCATATCGTTGGCGTAAGGGGTATGATCGGGCGCGATGAAGTAGGCGAATATGCCGGCCAGCAGGGCCAGCGCAATCACCACCAACCCGGCCATAGCACCTTTGTTACGCCGTAAGCGCTTCCATGCCTGCCGTTGAAAAGATGATGCGGAACTGCTCATGAGGCCTACAAGTTAAAGCAAACGGGCGAATTTTCCCTGCGCGGAGGTTCATCTATCCGTAACCGTTAGCACGTTTTCATATCACACGAATCTCAACGCTGCAGCGAAAATGCAGTATTTCTATGAATGCAAAATAGCGTAATTTATAGCGAGAGACACAGTAACGCTTAAGGACAAGATTGTAACCATTATATATTAACCATTAAACACACAATTTATGCTATCCCTTCAACTCCCGCAGATCTACTGCCCGTTCCCTTCTATGCTCAATCCCTTCGCCAAAGAAGCTGAAAAACACACCGCCGACTGGGTAAGCCGCTTTGAGTTGGTTAAATCTGAAAAAGCCTGGGAACGTTTCCGCCGGGCCAAATTCGCGATGCTGTCCGCCAGAGCCTTCCCCACGGCGGGCCGGTTCGAGCTTTGCATCGCGGCGGAATTCAACACCTGGCTGTTTTTGCTCGACGACAAAAACGACGAGTCGATGTTCGGCAAGCTGGACTACCTGCAAATGGTGCATTCGTTCGTGACCATGATCCTGCAGAACAACGTGGTGGTGGCGC
>CBFGZV010000068.1:0-15310 GCA_965653365.1 uncultured Chitinophaga sp.
TCCGTCAATATCTCTCTTTCAGCAAATTGCATTTTTTTCTTTACCTTTGCGCATTCGAAGTAGTGCCGGTTTTAATAATTACAAAGGTACTTTTACTTTGGTTAACTGGTAATCCGTAAGATTACTGCTATTGTTAAAACAAGAGCAAATTACGTATGATAAAAGGCGGGCCAAAAAAAGATTTGCAGGAGAAACAACTAACGATCCTAATTTCCCAACCTAAGCCAGAGACAGAGAAATCACCTTATTTTGACTTAGCGAAGAAATTCAACGTTCGGTTGGATTTTCATCCCTTTATACGCGTAGAGGGGGTTCCAGGTAAGGATTTCCGGAAACAGAAAGTGGATATCATTACCTACACTGCGGTGATCTTTACCAGCAGGAATGCAGTGGACCACTTCTTCCGTATTTGTGAAGAGCTGAAAGTGAAGGTGTCTCAGGATTGTAAGTACTTCTGTATCACAGAAGCCGTTGCGTTATACCTGCAAAAATTCATCCTCTATCGGAAACGCAAAGTATTTTATGGGGCAGACGGCACCACCAAAAGCCTGTTGGAAGTAATGAACAAGCACAGGGAAAACGAAAAGTTCCTTTTCCCCAGTTCGGACAGCCAGAAGAAAGACATTGAAGAGTGGATGAAAGCCAACAAGTGCGAGTACGCCACCGCCTCATTGTACAAAACCGTTTCGAACGACGTGAAAGAAGTGCTGTCGAAAACGGAATACGATATGATCGTGTTCTTCAGCCCCTCCGGCGTAAAATCCCTGTTCGAAAACGTACCCAAATTCAAACAGAACGGCACCTGCATCGGGGCTTTCGGTCCCACTACTTCCGCCGCCGTGGAAGAAGCCGGCCTCCGGCTCGATGTAAAAGCCCCCGCACCCCAGGCACCATCTATGGTTGCTGCGCTGGAGCAGTTTCTGCAGAATCTGAAAAAATAAACACATCACATAATTTTAAGGGAGCATTGCACAATGCTCCCTTTTTTCGTTTTACATTTGAAACGAACTGCCTGCTGCTGCTAGAACAACAGTAGTGCGGTACATATTTCCTCATACAAATTCCCGAATGCATGAACCATCTGGCAAAGGAAACCAGTCCTTACCTGTTGCAGCACGCTCACAACCCTGTTGACTGGTACCCCTGGGGCGACGAAGCCCTGCAGCGCGCCGAACGGGAAAACAAGCCCATCCTCGTCAGTATCGGGTATGCGGCCTGCCACTGGTGCCACGTAATGGAGCGGGAAAGCTTCGAAGACGCCAGCGTGGCAGCCATCATGAACGAGCACTTCATCAACATCAAGATAGACCGTGAAGAACGGCCGGACATTGATCACATTTACATGGACGCCCTGCAGGCCATGGCCGGTTCGGGCGGGTGGCCGCTGAACGTATTCCTGCTGCCCAACCGCCAGCCGTTTTACGGCGGCACGTATTTCCCGCCTAAAAAAGCTTACAACCGTCCCTCGTGGAAAGAAGTGCTGCTGGCCGTTTCGGAGGCATTCAGGACCAAGCGCGACGAGCTGGAAAGCCAGGCTTCCAACCTCACACAGCACCTGCACCAGAGCAACCAGTTCGGGATGGAAGCGGTGAACATGCAGCTGCCCAAAGAGGAACTGTTCACGGAGGCGCAATGCAAATCCATCTCACTGGCCATCATGGGCCAGGCCGATAAGGAATGGGGCGGATTCGGCCGTGCGCCCAAATTTCCCGCCTCCTTTACCATCCAGTATTTGCTGCGTTATTACCGCACCGGGAAAGACGAAGCGGCACTGCAACAGGCGCTGCTGTCGCTCGACAAAATGGTGTACGGCGGCATTTACGACCAGCTGGGTGGCGGGTTTGCGCGGTATTCCACCGATGAAAAATGGCTGGCTCCACACTTCGAAAAGATGCTGTACGATAATGCCCTGCTCGTAGACACGCTTTGCGAAGCCTGGCAGCTGACCGGCCAACCCGTATATGCGCGCACGGTAGCCCAAACGCTCGAATTCATACAACGGGAGATGACCTCGCCCGAAGGCGGGTTCTACGCCGCGCTCGACGCTGATTCGGAAGGGGTGGAGGGCAAGTTCTACGTTTGGTCGCTCGACGAGGTGGAAAGCCTGCTCGGCGGCGATGCGCCCGCTTTTTGCGCTTATTACGATGTAAGCCGCCATGGCAACTGGGAAGACGTGAACATCCTCTGGGTGCCACGCCCGCCGGAACAGGTGGCGGCCGAACTGGGCATGCAGCCGGAGGAGCTGGAAGCACGGATGGAAAAATGCCGGCAGGTGCTCTTTGAAGCCCGCGGTAAGCGCATCCGGCCGGGCCTCGACGACAAGATACTGCTGGGCTGGAACGCGCTCATGATACACGCGTGCTGCAAAGCCTACGCGGCTTTCGGAGAAAAGCGCTGGCTGGCGATGGCGGAAAGCGCCATGGCGTGCCTCTGGGAAAAAATGAAACAGGCCGGGGCATCCCCCGCGTTCTGGCATACGTATAAAAAGGGAGACGCGCGCTACCCCGCGTTTCTGGACGATTACGCCTATCTCATCCGCGCGCTGATTGCATTACAGGAGGTTACGGGCGATCTGGGCTGGCTCAAGAAAGCCGCAAGTATCACGGAATTTGTGATTGAACAATTTGGGGACGAAACCGGGCGTTATTTCTATTACACCGCCACAGGGCAGGCCGATGTGATTGTGCGGAAAAAGGAAGTGTACGACGGGGCGGTGCCCAGCGGCAACGCCGTGATGGCGCACAACCTCTGGTATCTTTCGGTTGTTTTTGACAGGAAAGATTGGGCGGAAAGGGCATTGAGCATGACGGCCAGCCTCTCCGGGTCGGTAGTACGGTACCCCACTTCGTTTGGCGTGTGGGCGGCCATGATGTTGCGGCTGGTACAGGGAACGCCGGAGCTGGCGGTAACCGGCCCGGCTTACCGGGATAAGATGGATGAGTTGAATAAACTGTATGTTCCCGGCAAGGTGTTGCTGGGGTCCGATGAAAACCAGGAGCGCATACCGCTGTTGCAAAACCGGCTGCAGCCGGGGAAAACACTGATCTATCTCTGCAAGGATTATCATTGTATGAAGCCTGTCGAATACATATCAGAAATCATTAATTTAATCTGATATTTGTTGTAATTTGCACTCCCTTTGATATATTTGGATTTCGTGCGAAAAATTAACATTGAATATTTCCAAATAAATATTATATTTATATTCAATGCGACTATATCCTTGATAGGCAAGCCTTTAGAGACAGCCCCCCGAGGCATGCCGCCATGGTTGAATAAAAAAAGCGACGGCTGGGTACATAATAAAATGTTAAAAGCCGCGTTTAAATGTGTTACGTGGGCCTTCAGTGTGGGAATTGAAAAAGTTGTGGGAAAACTAACTACGGATTAAAATTATTTATTACATTTGCTATCTTTCTGATAAACAACCAGGTGAAAAGTGTGACTAAAAAGATATATTGCGCGTGGGCCAATGCATCTGGCAAGGTTAAAAGAAAATTCGTATTCTAATGAAAGTCACCCTTATGAAGCTTAATTATTGCAGTGGGCTGATGGTTATACTGCTGTCGGTGCTGCTGGCCAGTTGCGGTGGTGGTAAAACCCCGAAAAATGCGCAGGGACAGCTGATTGGTGTTAGTCCCCGCCCGAAATACTCCCCTCCCGTACCTTATGGAATGGTGTATGTACCTTCCGGCACGTTTCACATGGGTCCCAGTGATGAGGACGTGAACTATGCCTATACCGCCAGGAACAAAGCCATCTCTATCTCAGGGTTTTACATGGACGCTACGGAGATCACCAACAATGAATACCGCCAGTTCGTATACTGGGTTACGGATTCCATTGCGCACGTGCTCATGGGCCATGTAAAAAATGAAGACGGGCAGGATTATGTGGACTGGAAACAAAAGGTGAACTGGAAAGACAAGGCGACCTACGAAAAGGTGGACGCCATGATCTATTCGGCGGATGACCGTTTGTACGGCCGCAAGGAAGTGGATGTGCGCAAGCTCCTCTACCACCAGGAAACGTTTAACTGGGAGAAAGCAAAGCTCCGTGAAAATAAAGACAAGCCGCGTTCTTCTTTCATCGAAAAGAAAGACGTGGCCATCTATCCTGACACGCTCTGCTGGATACGCGACTTCTCTTATGCCTACAACGAGCCCATGACCCGTATGTACTTCTGGCACCCGGCCTTCGACAACTACCCGGTGGTGGGCGTAACCTGGCACCAGGCAAGTTCATTCTGCGAATGGCGCAGTAAATTCTGGGAAGACTATCGCGCGTCCAAGAAGCAGTTTACGGAAGACAAATTCCAGCTGCCATCGGAAGCACAGTGGGAATACGCTGCCCGCGGCGGCCGTGAACAGGCGCCGTACCCCTGGGGCGGTTACTACATCCGCAACAAGAAAGGCTGTCTGCTCGCCAACTTCAAACCCGGCCGCGGCAACTATCCGGAAGACGGCGGCTTTTACACCGTGCGCGCCGATGCTTACTGGCCCAACGATTACGGCCTGTACAACATGGCCGGCAACGTATCGGAGTGGACGCAGGACATCTTCTACCAGAACGCCTATTCATTCACTTCCGATATGAACCCTTATCTGAGAATGGACATTGCCGACGATGCGCCTCCGCGCATGAAACGCAAAACCGTAAGGGGCGGCAGCTGGAAAGACATCGGGCACTTCCTGCAGAACGGTACGCGCTCGTACGAGTACCAGGACAGCGCAAAATCCTACATCGGGTTCCGCTGCACCATCGCGTTCCTGAGCAGGTCTAAAAATGACTTTAACCGTAAATAACCATTATAGGAATTAATAGCTGAAAATCACACTACTATGGCAAACCTGAAACGAGCTTTTTACCTTTTAATCACCCATAAACAATTTTAACCTATGGCTATGAATCCTAACACAGCGAAATGGCTCAACTTCTTCGTATGTATCGGCGCATCTGTCGTGATCGTCGGAGCCCTGTTCAAATTGCAACACTGGCCTGGCGCTGACGTAGCGCTGATCCTGGGTCTGAGTGTGGAAGCATTGATCTTCTTCGTGTACGCCTTTGTACCGGATACAAGCGCCCCGGCAGCTCCCGTTGCAGGTGTGGCAGGTACGCCCGCACTGGCCAACATGGACAAGATGCTCCAGGAAGCAGACATTACGCCCACCAGTCTTACCCGCCTGAGCGACAACTTCTCCAAGCTGGGTCAGACGGTAGACAAAATGCGCGACATCAGCGACGTGGTAGCCGCCACCGGCGACTATACCCAGAAAACACGCGAAGCGGCCAGCGCCATCGGCTCTGTAACACAGGCCTACACCAGCGCAGCGGCAGCCGTGTCTTCTTTCAACAACGCATCCGAATCTACCCGCCACTTCCACGATCAGGTGCAGTCAATGACCAAAAACCTGGCCTCATTGAATGCCATCTATGAACTGGAACTGCAGGATACCAATAACCACCTGAAGGCGATGAACACCTTCTACAGCAACCTCCTCTCCGCATCTCAGGCTATGAGCGGCAGCGTGGACGATGCTAAGAAAACACAGGAACAAATCAGTCTTCTGGCACGCAACCTTGGTAATCTGAATACCGTTTACGGTAACATGCTCACTGCAATGCAGGGCAGATAGGTAACGCAATAGTAACCAAACAAGAGACATTCATTAAAACTTGTAATTAACTATGGCTTTACCAAAAGACCCCAGGCAGAAGATGATCAACTTCATGTACCTGGTACTAACGGCCATGTTGGCATTGAACGTGTCCGCAGAAATTTTGAACGCATTTGATATCGTAAATAATTCTATCAATACTTCCAACACCTCCATCGACAACAAAAACGAGGTGACCTATAAACAATTCGCCAAACTGATGACGACAGACGCGGCGAAAGTAGGCCCCCTCAATGAAAAGGCCAACAAGGTGAAAGCCTTGTCTGCAGCCGCCCATACCTATATAGAAAATCTTAAGAAAGAAATTATCACCGCGAGTGGCGGGTTGGACGAAAAAGGAGAAATTAAAGGAAAAGATAACCTGGATGCTGCTACACGCATCATGGAGAATCAGAAGAAAGGCCCCGAGCTGCAAAAACAGCTGGCCGATCTCCGTCAGCAACTGCTGGCTGTGATCAACCCGAAAGACAAAGCGGCTTTTGAAGCCAACCTGCCTTTAAGGGTGAATGATCCGGAACTGAAAGGACCCGTGAAAAAAAGCTGGACGACTTACCACTTTAACATGGTTCCCTCCATTGCTGCCGTAACCATTCTGGGTAAATTCCAGAACGATATCAAGAACTCCGAAGCGATGATCATCGACAAATTGTTGAAGGAAGTATCCGAAGACGATTTTGTGTTCGACAAGCTGGAGGCGTTCGTATCATTGAATTCTAAAAACTTTACCACCGGCCAGGAGCTGGAAGCCAAAGTGGTGATGGGCGCTTACAGCAGCACTGTAAACCCCACCATCGTGATTAACGGCCAGCGCGTGGAGGCAGAGGCAGGTAAGGCTACCTACCGCATCCCCGTAGGCGCCATCGGTGACCATACCATTTCCGGTGTGGTGGAACTGGTGAAGCCCAACGGCGAAAAAGTAACCAGCCCTTTCTCTGAAACCTATAAAGTAGGCGCTTCCGCTACCTCCATCTCCGCCGATAAAATGAACGTATTGTATGTAGCACTGCAAAACCCGATCTCCATCACGGCGGCGGGTGTACCGGCTGAAAAAATACAGGCGTCCATCAGCGGCGTTCCGGGTGCTTCCATTTCCAAAAGAGGCGCGGGCGAGTTCGTTGTAACAGTCGGTGGTACCGGCAAGGCAGTGATCTCCGTATCCGCCGAAGTGGACGGGAAAGTAAAAACACTCGACTCTAAGGAGTTCCGTGTGAAAAACATCCCCGACCCCGCCATGAAGGTTGGCTTCGCCAAAGGTCCTGTTATGAAGGCGGCAGACTTTAAGGCACAGGGCGGTTTGCGTGCCGACCTTGAAGACTTCCTGTTCGACGGCGTACGGTATGCCGTAGTGGGCTACCGGATGGGCATCGAGCCCAAAGGCCGCGAGTATGTGGAAGGAGACGCGAATTCCGAATACTGGCCGAAAGACGCAGGTATTCAAAACGCCATACGTAACCTGAAGCCCGGCGACCAGGTTTACTTTGATAACATCAAGGTAAAAGGCCCGGATGGCAGGGTGCGTGCGATGCAGAACATTAATTTCAAGATCAATTAAAGAAAAAAAATTACTGGGCTATGCGAGCAGTAATATTGAAAAGAATCAGCTGGGGTGCATTTTTAATGCTGGTGATGGCAGCTTCGGCCGACGCACAGTCGCGCCGCAGGGGTGCGGCTAATCCGCCCGCCACCAACCCGCCTGCGCAACAGCAGCAGCAACCCGTTACCAACCCCGCTACCGGCAATACGGTAACGCCACCCGCCGCGCCTCCCCAACAGGCGGCCCCGGCCGGCGTACCGCCTTCGCTCCGGCAGGATGGTGTGGGATCCCCGGTAGATACCCCGCGCAAATCGCTCCGTATAGATGGTGTTTCCGAAAGATCGCCGAATCGCGACCGTGTGCCCATCGCATACGACCACATTCGCGAAGACGACAAGTTCTGGGAGAAACAGATCTGGCAGGTGATCGACGTGCGCGAAAAAATGAACCTCCCCTTCCAGTACAACGTGGAAGATGAGAGCGGGGTAAACCAGCTGCTGATCAATATTCTGCTCAACGCTGTTAAAAACAAGGAAGTGGAAGCATTCAGCGCTGTCGACGACCGCTTCAGCACCCTGATCTCTTACGACGAAATCATGACCCGCCTTTCCGGTGAAGTGAGGTCCGTAAGAAGCGTAGACCCCGTAACAGGAGAAGAAAAAATGGTGGAAACAAGGGACGAATTCAACCCCGAAGCCATCAAACAATACAAGATCAAGGAAGTTTGGGTATTCGACCAGGAAGCCTCAGCGCTGAAAGTACGGATACTGGGCATCGCGCCCATGGTATCCCGTATGAACGACGACGGCTCCGTCAGGGGTTCACTGCCCTTGTTCTGGTTATATTACCCCGACCTGCGCCCCGTTCTGGCCAAATACGACGTATACAACCAGAATAACGACGCGGCTACCATGACCTGGGAAGACCTGTTTGAAATGCGCTTTTTCTCCAGCTTCGTAGTGAAAGAGAAGAACGCCTTCAACCGCGAAATCAGCAACTATATTAAAGACGGCGTGATGCGCCTCCTCGAAGGACAGGCCATCAAAGACAAAATCTTTAATAAAGAACAGGACCTCTGGGAATATTGATCTGCTATCATCGTCAAATCCTGTTAACAATAATGAAGCTGCCTCCACACGGAGGCAGCTTTTTTTATGATATATTGCAACCGTATGCAAGCGCTCCGTTCGGCCATCAACGCAGTATTGCCGCTCCCGGATGAGGAGTGGGAAGCCCTCGCGCCCTGCTGGCACCCTGTAAGCCATAAACGCAAAACCGTGCTGACCGCCGCCGGTGAAACGGAGCGGTACGTGTATTTCGTGCTGGATGGTGTGCAGCGGGCTTTCTGCATCGCCGAAAATCAGCGCGAGGCCACACTTGTGTTTTCCTATACCGGTTCGTTCTCCGGCATCATCGATTCTTTTTTCGTGCAGCAGCCTTCGCGCTACTACCTCGAAACCCTCACCCAAAGTTCCCTGCTCCGCATCGGGTATGCAGACATGCACCGGCTGATGCAGCAGTACCCGCAAATCACCGCCTGGGTGCAGCGCAGCACCATGCTGGCGCTGGCCGGCGTAATGGAGCGGCATATCGAAATGCTCACGCAGAACGCGGAAGAAAAATTCCGTACCCTGCTGGCCCGCAGTCCGCACGTATTGCAGCTCATCCCGCACAAATACCTGGCATCTTACCTGGGCCTCGACCCGGCCACTTTCAGCCGGCTGCTCGGCGGCATACGGCTGTAAGAAACACACCCGCAATGTAGGTGCTTTGCAAAGCATAAATCTTTGCGCAGGCAAAGATTTATCGCGAGGGGTCACTGTACTTTTGTATCCTACTTAAAAACAGAAATATGCCCGCCTTCGATAGCAAAACATTATTACAGCAATTGCATAACGACGTCAGCAGCCTGCTCAACGTGCTCAATACCCGCATCATGCCCCAACCCCACGCCGCCCTGTTGCAGCCGCCTGCGCCTGGCAGCTGGAGCGTCATCCAGTGCCTCGATCATCTGAACAGCTATGGCCGCTACTACCTGCCGCACCTGAAAGCGGCGCTCGACAAGGGCGCCCACCGCGGTTTTCCCGCAGCCGTAAAATTCAAAAGCAGCTGGATAGGCAACTATTTCACCAACCTTATGCAGCCGAAACCGGACGGCGCCCTGAAATCAAAGATGCAAGCGCCTAAAGACCATCGTCCCGTTCCGCAGCCCGACGCCGCAAAAGTGCTCGCTGAATTCACCGCGCAGCAGGAACAACTGCTCCGCCTCCTGGAACGCGCGCGGCAAACGGATATCGGGCGGGTACGCGTGCCCATTTCGATCACAAAGCTGATTAAATTGTCCGCGGGAGACACCTTCCGGTTCCTGGTGGCGCATGAACAACGGCATATGTTACAGGCATTACGGGCGCTGCTCGTAGTAACCGGCAACAACAATACTGCAGTATCCATGCAGTATCTCGCAGGCAAATAGACCAATGAGTTTGTGCGTTTTTATTTATTACTGCGACGTTAATGCAGTGCGCTGAAACAGCAGTTTTAAAATGAGAATGAATTCTCTACAATGCCCGGTGGTAAAGGCTTTCAGCCCACCGGGCATTTTATTGTCGATAACAAACACTTAACAATAGGAATACGTGTTGAATACTACTTTAGTATTAACAATTCATGAAGAATATGCCGCTCACGGCATTTCAAAAATAAATCTGTGTCTTTTAATGGTTAACTTGGGGAAAAGAGCCTGGTTCTCAAACCGGGCTCTCGTTATTTTACAACGATTGTTTTTATGACAGCGTTGCGGCATCGCCCCCCGTTCCTTCTCCGTGAAAATGCCGCCAAATGAGTTGTGCTTTGCTTTGCCCCACTTCTTTCACAAGGTCTTCCATACTCAGCTGCTTTACTTTGGCCACGGACCGGAACTGCTGCAGCAATTGTGTGGCCGTGCTTTCACCGATACCTTTGATTGCTTCCAGCTCGTTTTTGAAGGTGCCCTTGCTGCGCTTCTGCCGGTGAAACGTGATGCCGAAACGGTGCACCTCGTCGCGGATGCGGCGGATGAGCTTCAGGCTTTCGCTGTTGAAGGGGAGCTTGATACTGTCTTTGTCTCCCGGAAAGAATATTTCCTCTTCGTTTTTGGCGAGGCCCACTACCGTCATGCTGCCGGTGAGGCCCAGTTTGTAAATGCTGTCCATGGCGGCGCCCAGCTGTCCTTTGCCGCCGTCGATGATCACCAGCTGCGGCAGCGGCTGCTGTTCGGCGAGCAGCCGGTTGTAACGGCGGTACACCACTTCGCTCATAGAGGCGAAGTCGTTGATGCCTTCCACCGTTTTGATGTTGAAATGGCGGTAGTCTTTTTTGGAGGCCACGCCATCTTTAAACACCACGCAGGCAGACACGGGATAGCTGCCCTGGAAGTTGGAGTTATCGAAGCATTCGATGTGTACGGGCAGTTCCTGCAGCTCCAGGTCTGCCTGCAGCTGGTACAGCACCTTTTTCTTTTCCATGTCGCTTTTGCCTTCGAGCAGCAGCATTTTTTTCTTGCGCAGTTCTTCGCGGAAGTATTCCACGTTTTTGGTGGAGAGATCGACCAGCTTCTTCTTGTCGCCACCCCTGGGCACGGTGAGGGTAACGCCCTCTGCCGGGAACTCGATCTCGAACGGCACCACAATTTCGCGGGCGTTGCTTTGGAAGGCGTCGCGAAGGTAGGCGATGGCATAGCTCATCACTTCTTCGTCGCTTTCCTCGAGCTGTTTTTCCAGGGTCACGGTTTTGGTGTCGGCGATGGTGCCGTTCAATACACGCAGGTAGTTTACGTATGCAAAGTTGCCGTCGGTGATAATGGAGAATACATCCACATTCCCCACGCGCGAGCTGACGATGGTGGAGCGGGCCTGGTACGCCTGCAGGCTTTCTATTTTCTTGCGCTGTATCTCGGCTTTCTCGAACTCCATATTGGCGGCATGCTCCTGCATGCGTGCTTTGAAAATATTGAGTACGGGGGAGAGGTTGCCCCGGAGGATCTCTTTTACCTGTTGCAGCCCTTCCCGGTAATCTTCTTCCGTTTGCAGGTCTTCGCAGGGCCCTTTGCAGTTGCCGAGGTGGTATTCGAGGCACACCTTGAATTTTCCCTTTTTGATGTTCTGCTGGCTGAGGTTGAGATTACAGGTGCGCAGCGGGATGTTGTAGCGGATAACGTCGAGCACCTCGCGCACGCGGCCTACGGAGGTGAAGGGGCCGAGGTATTCCGAACCGTCGCGGATAAGGCGGCGCGTAAGGAACACACGGGGAAAGGGCTCGTGTTTGATGACGATGTAAGGGTAGCTTTTATCGTCTTTCAGCTCGATATTATACCGGGGCCGGAACTGCTTGATGAGCGAATTTTCGAGCAAAAAGGCATCCTGCTCGGAATCCACGATGGTGAATTCGATGTGGTGGATGGTGTCCACCAGTTTACGCGTTTTATAGTTATCGTGATTTTTAACGAAATAAGAACTGACCCTTTTACGGAGGCTTTTGGCCTTGCCGATATAAAGCAGCTCGCCGTCGGCCCCGAAGTATTTGTAAATACCTGCCTGGGTGGGAATAGTATGTGAAATCTGTTGAAACTCCGCTGCTGTCATGTTTACGCTTTTGCCGGAAGAAACCAGGCCTGCACTTCGAGGTATTCCGGTTTCATGAAAATGATTTTCTGATAGGTGCTGACCCGCAGCTGCCGGCTGCGCTCATACAATATTTCCTGCCGGTATTCGTACACCAGGTTGGTGGTATAGGCCGTTACGGTCGCTTTTTTGATACGGCCGTCGCGGTCCACGTCCAGCATCAGCCGGTAGGGATTGGTTTGTTTTCCCCTGGATTGCAGGATGAAAGTTGTATCGCCCGCCACCAGCTGGTTTACCATGGTGTCGGTTTTGTAAGCGCCGGCCAGCGATGGTTTGCTCACATCCGCATCCATCAGGGGACGAAAGAGCGCTTCCAGTGCGGCGCTGTCGTGCACCACGGCGGAATCCGCATGGCCGTTGATACGCACCACTTTATTGACCGTCAGTTGCTGGTTTTTCAGCCGGGCCATTTCATCCCAGTAATAATTGGCCAGCGCCCGGTAACTGGTATCCTTTCCGGTTATTTGCCTTTCTTCCCTGGGTAAGCTGCACCCGGCTGCCGCCAGCAGGCACAAGAACGCGATCCATTTCATCAGTAGTCTATTATCTTTTTATCGGGCTGATGGAACGTTGTTTCATCAGTAATCTGTTATCTTTTTATCGGGCTGATGGAACGTTGTTTCATCAGTAGTTTATTATCTTTTTATCGGGCCGATGGGACTTCGTTTCACCTGTAGCTTGTCAGTCCTTCATTGGCCTGGTATAGCACAAAGCCACCGGAACAATATTAGTCAATTGACCGGGCAATTCCGCGGGTGCCGTTGCGCCGGGTCTGCAAATTTACCCTAAAAAAATAATGCGCCGTGAAAACGGCGCATCTGATGCATGAGCAAATCTGTCGAGAGCACTAAAATTCTTGGCAAGAGCGCCAATTCAGTCGGAATAAGTTATGACGGCGCTGCATTCAATCAGCGTGTTTTATTCGTTACAAGTATCCTGCTGACCATCACCGGGTTGGTCATGGTGTTATAGCTGTATTGATAGATCCCGTCGGCCGCGCTCACCAGCAGGCGGTTGCCGCTGTCGAAGGGAATTACGTCGTACGCGTTCAGGCCTTCCACCAGTTTGGTGGTTTCAATCCTTTGGGGCTTGGAGGCGTCCATAAACCGGAGCCCGTGCACCCCTTCGCAAACAAACAGCTTCCCATTGTCTATTCCCAGCCCGTGCGGGTTTTTCATTTCGTAGGTGCCTAATTTTACGGGTTTGGTCACATCCGTCACGTCGTATGCCAGCAACTGGTTGATGGTGCCCTGGCAGGTTGTGCCGGCACGCACCGTTATGTACGCCGTGGTGCCTTCTACCACCACCGGGTCGCAAGCGGTAAAGTGCGTCACCATCGATTTACGTTCGGGCTTCGCGGGGTCGGCCAGGCCGTAGATGTACATGGCGGAGCGGCTGCCGATGAACAGGTTGTCGCCATACGGGAAAATCGTTTCCACGAATCCCCAGCCTATGATCGTTTCCGGGGCGGCCACCGGTTCGGCGGGATTCTGCAGGTTGAAGGGGCGCAACTTGCTGGCGTCTACCGTATACAGGTAGTCTTTCGCGATGGTGAAGCGGGCCATTGAACCGCCCTTTCCGGAGCCGCTGCCGCCGGCTTTTGCACCCGCCAGCGAACTGAATTCGGCGTTGGCGAAGAAGCGTACGTCGCCCGGCGTTTCACATTCCGTGTGAACGATGGTGTCTCGCACAGTATAGCGCACTACGATCGAATCTGGCTTGCCCCAGTAGGAATAGCCGATAACGTAGCCTTCCCGGTCCCAGCTGTAGCCCAGTGCATTCTGCAAAGTTTTGATCTTGCGCGTATTCGCCGGATCGCTGATGTCGAACACCAACAGGTCGCTGAAGTTGTCTGCGTACAGGATGTTGCCTTTCACGGCCATGTCCTGGTTGCCTATGATACTGATAAACGACACCTTTACCGGCGCCGAGGGATTGCTGTTGTTGATGATGTGAATGCCTTCACCCGGTTCGCTAACCAGGATGTACTGGCCGGTGATATAAATTTTACCGGGCTGTCCGATCTCACGCGGAGCCTGCGCTACGCCTGCCGTAGCCCGCACATCGGCCAGGGCCATCATGACAGGGGTATACAGTTTGATGGTGGATTTCCTGTTGCACTTTTCCTTCGCACACCCACCCAGCATCAGCGCAGCCAATGCCAATAACGGGAAGATACAAAGCAGCTTACGCATAGGGGGACGGATTTGAAGGTTAAACGGGGGCGATAAGGGAAAAGTTACAGCGGGGGGAAAATAATGTAAAAGGGGACGCTCGCGGCATCCCCTTCACTATGAATCAATTGTACGTACGGTGTTATACCAGCAGGTTGCCGGTCATTTCCTTCGGAACGGGCAGGCCCATGAAATGAAGGATGGTGGGGGCGATGTCGCCCAGTTTGCCGTTTTTAACGGAGCCTTTGAAGTCCTGGCTGATGATGAAGAAGGGCACCGGGTTGAGCGTATGCGCCGTATTGGGTGTACCGTCTTCATTGATCATGTAGTCGGAATTGCCGTGGTCGGCCGTCAGGAAGATCACATAATCGTTCAGCAGGGCCGTGGTCACCACCCTGGCCACGCAGGCGTCTACCGTTTCAACGGCCTTGATGGCCGCGGACCAAATACCGGTATGGCCCACCATGTCTGCATTCGCGAAGTTCAGCACAATGAAGTCGGCCGTTTTCTGTTCCAGCTCGGGAACGATGGCGGCGGTCAGTTCGTTGGCGCTCATTTCGGGTTGCAGGTCGTAGGTCGCTACTTTGGGGGAGGGCACCAGCAGGCGCTTTTCCCCGTTGAAAGGCGTTTCCCGGCCACCTGAAAAGAAGAACGATACGTGCGGATATTTTTCGGTTTCCGCGATGCGGATCTGCGTTTTGCCGTTTTGCTCCAGTACTTCACCGAGCGTCATCACCAGGTTGTCGTTGTCGAAAATAACGTGCACGCCGTGGAACGACTTGTCGTATTCGGTCATGGTGGTATAGTTCAGCGCCAGCGGCTGCATATCGAAGTCGGAGAAGGGTTGCTGGGTGAGCACTTCGGTGATTTCGCGGCAGCGGTCGGTGCGGAAGTTGAAGCACAGCACGGCGTCGCCGGCCTGGATGGTGGCGATGGGCTGCTGCGTGGCGTTTGTAACGATGATTGGTTTGATGAACTCGTCGGTGACCCCTTCGGCATAGGAAGCTTTCACAGCGGTCAGGAGGTCCTGGGTAGGGGTGCCGGTGCCATGTACAAGCGCGTCGTAGGCCAGTTTTACCCTTTCCCAGCGCTTATCGCGGTCCATCGCATAATAACGCCCGGTAACCGAAGCGATTTGCCCGGTGGTTTGCGCCAGGTGATTCTGCAGGTCTTCCAGATAGGCCAGGCCGCCCTTGGGGTCGGTGTCGCGGCCGTCTGTAAAGGCGTGGATGAATACTTTTTTCAGCCCGCGCTGCTGCGCGATGG
>CBFGZV010000069.1:0-14916 GCA_965653365.1 uncultured Chitinophaga sp.
ATTGTGTTTCAAATGATTCGAAGTGGTTCCGGTCGAGCATTTCCTGCAGCTGGAAGAGGGCGGCCGCTTCGTGCCGGCAGATGTCGCCGAGATTATAGGGGCATTGGCAACGAACGCTCATGGTGGAGGGTTCGTGGTATTTGTTGATGGAAACTTTATAGTAATTGGCGTGCGTATCGCTTTTTACCCGGAAAGTGGCGGAGCGCAACACCGGGTCGCCTTCGAGCAATTCTACCCCGCCCGTGGCAAAAATGCGCTTGCCCCGGCGAATCACCTCATCGGTGCCGTTATTATATACGTATTTCAATAAGTGGGGTAGCGACATGCTTTCCTTGCTATTGCCCGTTTTTAGCACAAGCCGGGGTTAGAAACAAATACCAATAAAGCGATGCATCATTTTTTCCGGTCTGCTGAGTTCGTTTTTTCCTGTTCGCGGCTCATGAAAAGGCAATCCACAAAAGTAAGCATAAAAATTCAAACAGAGAGGGGCGGAGGGGAGAAAAGCGGCGTTTCGGGCGGACGTGGGCGGATATATTTAAAAAATGTGCAACTGAAACAAAAAAATATCCATTGCGGGAGGGGGTATTCCGGAAGTAATTTCGCATAAATTATTTCTATGGGAAACACACTCAACATTGACAATTCTAAAAATGCAAATCTCGGCCTGCTGATCCTCCGTGTTGGAATCGGGGTACTCTTCTTTGTTTTCGGCTGGCAAAAAATCGCCGGTGGCGAACAGGTATGGACGGGTGTGGGCAGTGCCATGAAATTCGTTGGCATCAGTGCCTGGCCTGCATTCTGGGGCTTGCTGGCCACCATCGCCGAGTTCGCGGGCGGCCTTTTGCTTATTTTCGGCCTGTTCACCCGGTTCGCGGCGCTTTCCCTGGTGCTCACCATGATTGTGGCCACTATCATGAAAATGGCATCCGGCGGCGGTTTGATGGAATTTTACTCGCCGCTTACCATGCTGCTGGTGAACATCTTCTTCCTGCTTAACGGCGGCGGCGCCTATTCACTGGATAATTTCCTCCGTTCCCGCAAACAGTTGGCTGCGTAATTTCAAAAACCTTCACATAAAAAAGGTGTTCCGGTTGACCGGAACACCTTTTTTTTATCCTGGCCGCGCCGGGATCCATTATTTTTCTTTCACCAGCTCACCGTTCCGCAAAATCGGCAGCACATCGGCGCCATCGGGCGTCAGGCAGAAGCGGATATCTTCTTCCAGGCCGTAACGGGCCAGGCGCTGGTAGTGGGATGCTTTTTTCATGAAACCGAACAGGTCGCCTTTGGCGCTTTCGTACAGCGTTTCGGCGGCCAGGGCGGAATCGCAATTGACGTCGAAGTGCGATTTAATCCGGCTTACGACGGCGCCCGCGAAGAGGGTGTCTTCCATATTGACCCGGTCTTTCCACGCGGCGCAACCCAGGATCACGTTTTGCCCCTGGGAAATAAGGTATTCACACACGGAAGAAATGTTCGGGAAAGAGCCGGTGATGATCTGCACCGCGTCTTTGGCCATGTGCAGCAGTTTGGTCCCGTTCGTAGTCGTCAGTACCAATACTTTGCCACCGATAAATTCAACCGGGTATTCGAAGGGGGAATTGCCGTGCAGCAGGCCGTCGGCAATTTTTCCATCGCGCTCGCCGGCCGTAATCGCGTCCAGCTGGCGCCCGATGTTCACACATTCTTCTACGGTAGCTACCGGAATCACCTTGGCCGCGCCGTTATGGAGCGCCGTGCAGATGGTGGAGGTGGCCCGCAGCACATCAATAATCACGACAATACTGTTCTTCACGTCGAACAGGTGCAAAAGGGCCGGTGACAGGCAAACTTCCAGCCTTGGTTTTGTAATCTCGCTCATGCTTCTTTTTTTAATCAAGGATCACCCGCCACTTCTCGCTTTCCGCGTACTCCTTGATGATTTTATTGCGCAGCTGCAGCAGCCGCTTCATGTATTTTCTCAGGTAGAGTTTTTCGAACCAGCGGCCCATCCGGCCGTAGGGCGTTCCAAACTCCATGATGTCTATCATAATGGTGCCGTTGTGGATCTCTTTAAAATAGTGCTCGTGTTTCATAAAGGTGAAATCACCCTGCTCCATTTCATCGCAAAAGTATCCCGGCTTCTGCATCGCCGTGATCCGCATGGTCAGCTCCCGCATCTTGTTCAGATGCTTCGCGCGCCAGGTCACCGTTTCATCGTATTCAATCAACCCGCTGGTTTTTCCCTTGATGGCTTCTTCCTTTAAATGTTCCATGCTGCGCTTGTGCAGCGTAATGCTCCGGCTCAGGTCGAACACCCTGGGCAACGGCGCATGAATAACCGTGGTAAGATGAATAAGCGGCATAGCAGTAAAACTGTTTAAGATATGGTACGGTAACGATGGTTTTCAATAACGCTGCCTCTTTCCGCCAAATTGCAAAAGCACCCGGGTTTTAACCGATAAACGGCGCTTTTGCCACTTTTGCCTTCAGCAGCTTATCCCGAACTGCAATATAAATCTCTGTATCGAGTGTTGCAAAGCCTGTTTTCACATATCCCAGCCCGATGGCCTTTTGCAGGGTGGGCGACTGGGTGCCGGAGGTTACCCGGCCAATGGTGTTGCCGGCGGCGTCTTTGATTTCGTAGTCGTGGCGGGGAATGCCCTTGTCGACCATTTCAAAGCCCACCAGCTTTTGCTGCACGCCTTCGGCCTTTACTTTTTCCAGGATGGGGCGGGCGGTAAAGTCTTTCGTGAACTTGGTGATCCAGCCCAAACCGGCTTCCAGCGGGTTGGTGCGGTCGTCGATGTCGTTGCCATAGAGGCAGAAGCCCATTTCGAGGCGCAGGGTATCGCGGGCGCCCAGGCCAATCGGTTTGATGCCCTTGGATGCCCCGGCGGCGAAAATGGCGTCCCAGATTTTGTCGGCCGCCCCGTCTTTATCTTCGAAATATATTTCCAGGCCGCCGGCGCCGGTATACCCGGTCGCGCTGATCAGCACATTCTCTACCCCGGCGAAAGTACCTTTGACGAAGGTGTAGTATTTCAGGTTCACCACGTCCTGGTCCGTCAGCGACTGCATGACGCTGGTGGCGTTCGGGCCCTGAATGGCCAGCAGACCGGTTTTATCTGAAATATTGTGCATTTCCACCCCTTTGGTGTTGTGCTGGCTGATCCAGTTCCAATCTTTTTCAATATTGCTGGCATTCACCACCAGCATGTACACTTTGTTTTCTTCAATGCAATATACCAGCAGGTCGTCCACAATACCGCCCTCGCTGTTGGGGAGGCAGCTGTATTGGGCCTTGCCGGCGGTGAGCTTGGACGCGTCGTTGGAGGTAACGCGCTGAATGAGGTCGAGCGCGTTTTCGCCCTTCAGCATGAACTCGCCCATGTGGCTCACGTCAAACACACCCACACTGTTGCGGACGGCCGCATGCTCATCGTTAATACCGGAATAGGAGATGGGCATGTTGTAACCCGCAAAAGGGGCCATTTTTGCGCCCAACGCAATGTGCTTCTGTGTAAATGGTGTGTTTTTCATGCTGTTTTGTTGCTTTTATTTGTTGTAACTCCTTCAGAGCCCGGCAAATTTAGTATTTAATTTGAGTATAAAACAAAGCGGGCCGGGCCGTCAGACAATCCCGTGATAAAGCTTATTTTTGCGGCAAAACTCCCCTGCAGTGAAAAAGATCTACCTGTTATGCCCGCTTGTTTGTTTAACGCTGGCAGCATACCCGCAAAAGAAAGCAGACCGCAAAATCATGAGCAACCTGCAACTGCATGTAGCCTACCTGGCGAGCGACAAGCTGGAGGGCCGCCGTACCGGCACACCGGGCGAACAACTGGCCGCGGCCTATATCGCCGAGCAGATGAAACAGGCCGGGCTCAGCCCGAAAGGAAACAACGGGTACCTGCAGGAGTTTACCGTTCGGGAAGGGAAGGAGGCCGGCCCCAAAACACGCCTGCTGCTGAATCACCGTCCCCAGGCGCCTGGCACCTTTATTCCCCTGCCGTTCAGTGCCGAAAAAGCAGCCAAAGGGGAAGTGCTGCCGGGCGTGAACGACCTTGACAACGTTTGGCTCGTGGATGTGAAAGCGGCGGAAGACGAAATCAACCCCCATGGCGCCCCGATGGACTTTTACATCAAAAAAACCAAAGAGGCCAAGCAAAATGGCGCCACCGGCATTATTTTCTTCAACGGGCCGGAAAACGCCTTTACCGTCACCAAATGGCTCGATGAAAAAATCGCCCCGCTGTCTATCCCCGCCATCTGGGCCGGGCCGGAAGTAAGCAAAATTTTCAGTGCAGACGATGCCAACGGCTTCCAGGTGGATTTTGAAGTTGCGCTCAAACCCAGCAAGAGAACCGGCACTAACGTAATCGGCTATATCGACAATGGATCCGCCACCACCGTGATATTGGGGGCGCATTACGACCATATCGGGTACGGGGAAGACCATAACTCCATGGCTCCTTCCGAAAAGGCCATCCACAACGGCGCAGACGATAATGCAAGTGGCACGGCCGCTCTCATTGAACTGGGGCGTATGCTCAAAGCTTCGTCGCTTAAAAAGAACAACTACGCCATCGTGGCTTTTTCCGGCGAAGAACTGGGCCTCTTTGGCAGTAAGTATTTTATTGAGAACGGCGGCATAGCGATGAAAGATGTGAACTATATGGTAAATATGGATATGGTGGGCCGCCTCACCGCCGATAAAGGCCTCCAGGTCGGGGGTATCGGCACGTCTCCCGCCTGGGGCGCCATCCTGAAAAGCGCTGTTCCGTCCGGGATCAAGGTGAATTACGATTCCACCGGCGCAGGCCCGTCCGACCATGCGGCGTTCTACCGTAAAGACGTGCCCGTGCTGTTTTTCTTTACCGGCACCCACGGCGACTACCACAAGCCCGGCGATGACGCAGATAAAATTAATTACGATGGCAGCCTCAAAGTAGTGAAGCTGGTATACAGCATCGTCGAAAAAGCCAATGCACAGCCGCGCCTGGCTTTTTCCAAAACCCGCGACCCGCAGCCCATGAACACCCGGTTTTCCGTCACCCTGGGCATTATGCCGGACTATACGTATAATAAAGGAGGGGTGCGGGTAGAAGGCGTTTCCGACGGCAAACCCGCCAAGAAAGCCGGCATAGCACCCGGCGACGTGATCGTGCAACTGGGCGAAAAAACCGTAGGCGACGTGGAATCTTACATGGGCGCGCTTTCCGTTTTTAAGGCTGGCGACCGTACCACCGTGAGAGTAAAGCGGGGGAAAGACGAGAAAGTTTTTGATATCGCTTTTTAAATGTGGTTTTTATAACTTGCGGTATGCGTTGTCTTTTATTTTCCCTGGCGCTGCTGGCTGCGTGTAATCCCGTGCGCGAAAAAACAGATACCACCAACTATGAAGTGATCAGCGATAGATGCTTTGTGCTGCGCGAACAGCACGTTACGGCCGACACCCTCGTGAACGCCAGCCGCGACAGTATGATCCGATACCTTCAGCAACACAACTTCCAGGCACGGTACGTGAAGAAAGACAGCCTGATGTTCCGCCGCGCCAACGCGCTGCAGGTGGAAATCGTACTGCCGGCCCCGCAGGATGCCTGGGAATCCAATACGATCATCGTTTTTGATCCGCAAAAAAATCCGCTGTTCGTGAATCTCCGCAAAGGAACTTCGCAGGTACAGCAGTATGTAGGCGGACAGTAAAACCAGAAAACTCTTATCCCTTGCCAGTTCATCAACACATCAGGGTGACGGCAGATGCCGTAGTGCTGCGCTTTACTTCTAAAGAAGGCATGATGGTGCTGCTCAGCAAACGAAGCATTCCCCCACACATTTTTAAATGGGGCCTGCCCGGCGGCTTCATCCGCAACGACGAGCCGGTTGAAGATGCCGTGCACCGCGAAATACGGGATGAAACGGGGCTGCGCGCCAACTACCTGGAACAGTTCCGGACGTTTGGGGCGCCCGACAGGGATCCCCGCGGCCGCGTGCTGTGCGTAGCGCACGTTGGCCTGATCAAACCCACCGCCACCAAACTGATTCCAGGTGCCGGCAACAAAGAAGCACGCTGGTACCCCGTACGGGAGCTCCCCCAGATGGCCTTCGACCACGAAGCCGTCATCGCCGCCGCACTGGATCACCTGCGCGTGCGCATGCGGAACGAGCCACTGGCATTTGAGCTGCTCGATGCCAAGTTCCCCGTGTCCGAGCTTGAAAAGCTTTATGAATGGCTCTACGACCGCTCGGTAGACCGTCGCAACTTTCAGAAAAAGATCCACAACCTGGGCCTGCTGACCACTCAGCAAGAGAAATTAAAACACCCCCTCCAGGGCCGCCCCGCCCAACTGTACAGTTTCAACCGGGAACGTTTCAACGAGTTGAAGGAAAAGGAGACATACATTGAGATTTTCTCCTAATTATTTGGCATTCAATTTCATCGCTTTTTCACACAAATTTTTGAATTGAAGGCGGGAGTGCAATATTTTTTTGTGTCCGGAATACAATATTTCTATTACGCATCACATAAAAGCCGCATTTGTATTGACTTTCAGCAACATGCCCGCATAAATGGCCGTATAACTGTTCAATATCTTATGCAGGCTCGCGATATTGGGATAATCGTTTACATTCGCATAACCCGTAACCGGCCGCATGCCGGCTTTTTTATGACAGCATCTTCAATCTATGGAAGCAAACCTCATTCTGCTGGCAGACGCCTACAAATACTCCCATCATAAATTATACGTGCCCGGCACCACACACATTTATTCTTACCTCGAAAGCAGGGGCGGGTTATTTGGCGAAACGGTATTTTACGGATTGCAGTATTTTCTGAAGGCTTACCTCGAAGGGCCCGTTGTGACGGCAGAAAAAATCCGTGCCGCGGGCGGCGAGCTTGAAGAAGTGTTTGGGCGGAAAGACGTATTCGACCCTGCGCGGTTTACCCATATACTTGAAAAACACGGGGGCCGCCTGCCCGTCCGGATTAAAGCGGTGGCGGAAGGAAGTGTGGTTCCGGTAAAGCAGGTGCTGATGACCATCGAGAATACCGACCCCGCCTGTTACTGGCTGACCAATTTCCTTGAAACGCTGCTGATGCAGGTGTGGTACCCGTGTACGGTAGCTACCCTCTCCCGCGAAATAAAAAAAGTGGTAAAGCGGTATTACAACGCCACCGCCAGCGCATCATCTTTTGCCGGGATCGATTTTGTGCTGAACGATTTCGGGTTCAGGGGCGCAAGCTCGGTGGAAAGTGCCGGTCTGGGCGGAAGTGCGCACCTGGTCAACTTCAACGGCAGTGACACCCTGGCCGCGTCCACCTTTGCGAAAAAATATTACCACGCGGCGAAGGCGCCCGGGTTGTCTATTCCCGCTACGGAACACTCCATCGTAACCCTGCTGGGCGAAAAAGGGGAAGCCGCTATTTTCAAACATGTGCTGGATGCCTTTCCTTCCGGTACCATTGCCTGCGTATCCGACTCCTATAACATTTTCCGCGCCTGTGAAGAATATTGGGGCACTTTATTGAAAGACCAGGTACTGGCCCGCGATGGAACGCTGGTCGTCCGCCCTGATTCCGGAGATCCCGTCCGGACGTTGCTCGCTGTATTCGACATCCTGATGGAAAAATTCGGGCACAGCGTCAATGAAAAAGGGTTCCGGGTGCTGCCGCCGCAAGTCCGCGTCATTCAGGGAGACGGTATCAGTTACGACTCCATCCCGGTTATTTACGAGGCGTTGAAACAAGCCGGCATCAGCGCCGAAAACCTGGTGCTGGGCATGGGCGGCGCCTTATTGCAGCGAGTGAACCGCGATACGCAGGAGTTTGCCCTGAAATGTTCCTACGCCGAAATCGACGGCCGTGGTGTGGAAGTGCAGAAATCTCCGGTGGAACTTGACGCCGACGGCCACCTGCGCACTTCCTTCAAAAAATCGAAAGCCGGCCGGCTCAAGCTCATCCGCACACAATCCGGTTACCAAACCGTTGCGCTCGGCTCCCACCCGCAACACCCAGACCTGCTGGAAACGGTGTTCGAAAATGGCAGGGTGGTAAAAGATCAAAGATTCGGGAACATACAATCCAACGCCGCTATATGATAAAAAAAATCTACCTGCCACCGGTAATGCTGCCGCTGCTGATCATTCCAATTTTGATCTGGGCCATCCTTTTTAATGATGCTTTCGACATTCACCTGCACGATACCTATTTTATAATTGGCCCATATTTCCTGACCGGCCTGCTGGCGGGCATCGTGCTGTTCGAAACGGCGGTTTACTTCGCCACACGTTCGTTCCGCCAGTGGAAAATACTGCAGTACATCCATGTTTATACCCTGCTTTTTTTCATCCTGACCTGCTTTCTGGCATTTATTTTCGATAGTCAGGTGGGGGAGCATGGGGGTAACCAGCTTTCCAAACGTTATTTTGTTGACTATTCAAGCTGGTACGCGATGGATGGTGCGTTATATTGGTCGGGGAAAATGATCTTGATCTCGTTTTTGGCCATGTTCCTTGGCCATCTCGCATTTGTCATCAATGTCATTGCCGGCTTCATTCGCGGTAAAAAGGCCCCCTTTTAGGGCCATTTCCGTATTTCGGGAATTTTAAGGATATTGCAATATATGCGGAAAGAGATAGCTGTGTTAAGTTTTTGTATGCTTGGAGCGCAAAGTATGAAGGCCCAGGATTCTTTGCGGGTAAATGAAAACCCTCATCATCTTCCCTTCACAAAAGATACCATCAGGCGTTCAAGTTTGTTCCCGATACCCGTGGTGGGATATTCCCCGGAAAAAGGGTTCGAGTTCGGCGTGGCCGCGCTGTATTCCTATTACGGGGATAAGAGAAACCCGTCGCTCCTCACCAGAAACTCAACCATGGCAGCGCTGGTGACTTTCACCACCAGGCAGCAGTTTAAACTGAACTTCCAAACCGACAACTGGACGCGCAATAACGATTTCCACATCAAAACCAACCTGCGGTATCACAACTTCCCGGTGTATTACTACGGCATCGGCGATTCCACACATTTTGCCGACCAGTCGCTGATCGGCAACAAACGCTACAAAATTTCGGTGGAAGCGGAAAAACGCGTTACCAGCCATTTCTATGCGGGCTTGTCCGTGACCTACCAGCATGATAAATATACTGCCGACAACGAGAAGGGCATTTTCCCAGAAAGTGTGCTGGTGGACAAAACCGGCGGCTACGCCACCTTCCTGGGAGTTACCGGCGTTTACGACAACCGCGATAATCAGAACTATTGCACCGATGGCACCTACGTTCGCTTTAACGCCGCCTATGCGCCGTCTTTTCTGAGCAAACACCCGCTCTGGCGCTTTGAAGTCAAAGCCAGCCAGTTCATTCCCGTAACGCGCAAAAGCACGCTGGGCCTGAACGGCTTCGCGCAAAGCCTGCAGGGGAAAACGCTGCCCTTTTACCTGCTGCCGGAACTGGGCAACGATAACATCATGCGCGGATATTATACCGGCCGCTACCGCGAGCAGAATTATCTGGCCGCACAAGCCGAATACCGCTACTTCGTAGATCCGAAAATACGGATCAAATTGTGGTTCGTGGATTTGCAGCCGACCTTCGCCCTGGCAGGATTTGCCGGCGCCGGTACGGTTTTCAATAACGACGGGTTTTCGTTTTCCCGCCTCAAACCCAATTATGGACTGGGTATCCGCTATTTTTACGACAAGTCTGCCCGCATCACCGTTCGGCTTGATTACGGGTGGGGTGAAAAAAGGCCCGGGGAAAAAAGACAATCCGGGTTTTACCTGTCTCTTTCAGAAGCGTTCTAAGTTTTTACACAATAAAGAAAGGCTGCCCAACGAGGCAGCCTTTGCTATTTAATATCGTCTAACTGATTAACGTTTTACGTACTTCACCATGGCGTACAAAAACATCAGACTGAACAGGATGATGAAAAACCATGCACCATAATGGCCGATCTTATTGCCTGACTCGTAAATAGCGTTAAGTAAAACGTTCAACAACATGATATACAGTTTTAAGAAATTTCAGGGGGCAAGTTAGCGCTTTATCCCGAAAAACGCAAAATAACCACCCGTTTTCGATTATTTCGAGGCGGTCATTTCCTGCTGACATACTGCTGTCAAATACCTGCCTGAAATTTGTGGTATCATTAAAAATCACGAGCCATGAAATCAAAACGTTGTTACCTGTTTGTATTCGACGGTTACTCCGATTGGGAGCCCGCTTTGGCTGCCGCCGCCCTTCAGCAATTCACCGAATTTGACGTCATACCCTTTTCCATCAGCGGCCAGGCCATCACCAGCGCCGCCAACCTGACGGTTGTGCCACAAACGGCGCTGGATAAACTGGATGCGGCAGCAGCCGACCTGCTGATTCTTCCGGGTGGCAGCGCCTGGTCCGAAGGCCGCAACCGGGAAATCACACCGTTTGTAAAGGCCATGCTGCAACAGGGAAAAACTATCGCCGCCATCTGCGACGCCACCCTGTACCTGGCAGATGAGGGCCTGCTCGATAACGTGCCCCATACCAGCAACGACCTGGGCTTGCTCAAACAGGCAGTGCCTGCGTATAAAGGCGAATCGCACTACATACAGAAACCCGCGGTGGCGGCGGGCCCGTTCATCACGGCAAACGGCACGGCGGGCGTCGCTTTCGCCCGGGAAATTCTACACAAATTCAGATTGCTCGACGGCCATGAAGCGTTCGCTTTCTGGTTCGGCTTCTTTCACAAACCGGAGTTTCAAAGCCTGCGGTTGGACTGAATTGAACGGAATACGCGATCATTTCGTCTTTTCTTTCGAAACAACTTCCACGAGCCTGTATTCATATGCGCCTACATCCTGGATGCGCGGGTCGCGGGGAACGCGGTTTACGCGCAGTTTGTACAGATGGCCCTTTTCGTACCGGAAACTGTCGATCGGCTCCATGAGCTTTTCCCATGGCTCCGATGCCGGCGTCATCAGCTTGTCTCCATACTGCACCTCATAGCAGGTTGTTTTGCCAAAACCGGGGCCCCGGTCGCACTCGGCTTCACTCTTCACCCAAATCACCAGCTCTTTGGGGGCGGGCGCGGGTTTTTCTTTCCGCATCAGCGTGAGGCCGTCTGAACCATAATTAGCGCCTTGGTAGCGGAGGCCCTCGCCATCCTGTTTGAAATAAAGGGTGTCTTTCTGCGGGTTTCCGCTACCCACTGTCACCAGTGTAATGAGCACCCGGCCACTATCCAGCGTGACCCAGTTTCCCATTTGTACGATCTCCGGGGTATTGTTCTTATAGTCGGTGGTCATCTGCACTTCTCCGCCGGTTGTGATGCTCAATGCGATATGGCGGCCGGGGCTCGACGCGGCAGGCAGATCGGCCTCATAATATCCTTCGGGCGTGGCAGGAGTGGACGTGGAAGTTTGCGTGCTGTCTGTTGTTCCGGAATTCGGATTGTTTTGGCACGACGCGAAAAGCGCCAGGGCGGCCAGGGGCCACAGGAATTTCGTTTTCATATGATGGCTTTACCGGAATATAACAGTTGGCAGGCCGGAGTGTTTACTTGCCCACCACGGTTACCAGCAGCTTCGAGTCAAAAATGTTGCCGGGCGACACCATCTTTTCTTCGAGGGGAATATTGTTACCATAGCGCTCCTGCATGGTCGCCTTTACCAGCGGATGGGTCAGGTCGTATTCCCGCATGGGCTGCAGCCGGCCCACTTCGAGGCCGGTGGCGCTTTTATAGATTTTCCAGACCAGCTCCGAGCAATAAATCCGCTGATCGGACCACTCAAAATAGCTGTCGTAGTCTTTTCCGAGGTATGCCTGGCCCGCACTTTTCATTTTATTAACAACTGCCGGCGTGAGCAGGGAATCGGCCCCCCGCAGGCGCTTCACGGCATACCGCCCTCTGTTTCTGGCGATCCATTCGGCGAAGGGGGTTTCCCGCACGGGCTGCACCGCCTCCAGCACGTACCACGCATCATTCTTTTTAAACACGATCCCGCAATGGCTGTAACGGGAATGGGTGGCCAGCTCGATGGCCTTGCACTGCGGGGAAATATTCGACTGAAAAACGATGTCGCCTTCAGCCAGGTCCGGGGTCTGTGCGTACAATGCACCCGGCAGCAGCACCATCAGGAGTATTCTGATCAACATGGCGTATTTGTTATAGTACAAGAAAATCAATTACAAAGCTGCATACATCCCCATTTTTCCCCAATCCCCAGTATGCAGGGTAAATGCCGTCGCCATAACCGGTATGAAACAGCATGGCGTTCATTTGCGGAGAAGAGGGAAGATAAAAGTTGGCGCCGAGCCCGCCGTTTTTTTCGAACGCGGCAGACAATACCGATGAATAGACATCCCCCTCGGGATAATCTTTAAAAAAACGCTCGAGGTATTGGTTGAAGTATGGCTGTACCTGCGCATCACAAAGACAGCCAACACCCGCATCTGCCGTAAATCCGTAAAAAGCATCGTTTGCATGGTCCGGCGAGGCCGATTGGCCCGGCAACAGCGCCAGTTCCCAATATTGCGGCCGCTCTTCCGAAAAGCTCATCCGGAGCAACGCATTTTTCTTAGCCGTCTGCCCCGTTGCCACCAGCAACGAAACGGGATATTGCCCGGGCGGCACACGCCGTGTGTAGGGCAGCGCGTCGTACAGGCCCAGCAATGGGTCGCATACCAGCACATACCCTTTCGGCAATCCCAGCTTGCCCAGATAACGGCTTTCCAGGCGCATGCCGCTGACTGCCGGCAACTCAAAATAGCAGCTGTAATCCAGCTGCGCATAACGTGCCTGTTTAGTGCCGTACTTTTTCCAGAAACGTTTAAAAAAATTCATGCTGGCGCATTTGTGCTGCGTTTTTTCCATCAGCATTGCTCCAACTGTACAAATAAGACGATCATTGCTGCAAAAGGTTTCATACCATAGTAGTGACAGGAGCAGGCCGGGGTTACGAACCGGTTTGGGGGCTCCGGGCCGCAAAATTACCATCCCTCCGCGATTTCACATGCGACACACTTATATTTATTTTTTTACATTTTATATTTATTGTATATATTTGTTGCTGTGTTGAATATAGATACATAAAATCAGGTGGTCCCGCTACCTGGTGCCCTATGCCTGCCGTTTGCAATTGATTAACAATCAATGCGTTAACAGAATTTTTACAGTTGTTAAGATGAATTTTACAAAACGTGGCCGTAGCTTTGCATCTCCTACAGTATATGCTGTATTCAATATGGTTTATCCATGCTGTTGAAAAACCCCACGCAGGTATTTTAAACCGTACCCTTCGCTAAACCGCAGAGAATCAATTAGTTTCTAACTATTTAATTTATTCAGACACATGATTACTGGATTTGTACGCCTGTGCGCGGGCTTCGCAATCGGTTGCACTATTCTTGTGGGGTGTAGTAAAGAACCGCTGACATCGATTACACCGCCGCCACCGGTACCGGTGGCAGATACCACTTTCATCATGAACAACCCGGTCAATAAAGAAGTGCTGCTCGCGCTTGTGAACGACGTCCGGGCAAAGGGCTGCCAGTGCGGCGATACCTTTATGGCGCCTGCGCCGCCCATCCGCTGGAACACCGCACTGGAGCGTGCGGCGTACCTGCACAGCCAGGACATGCTCGACAATGATTATTTCGGCCACAACGACCTCAGCGGTAATAATGCCGGCCAGCGCATCGCCCGGATGGGCTACCAGTGGCAGGCCTGGGGCGAAAACATCGCGCTGGGGATCCTCAATGAACGCAGCGTGGTAGACGGCTGGTTCAAAAGCGTTACACACTGCAAAGTATTGATGGGCAATCGTTTCATCGAGATGGGCGTAGCAAAGGTGGGCAACTTCTGGAGCCAGGAAATGGCGGCACCCAAAATAGCCAATTGACCTTCATACTATATTGATCTTTAATTTGTTATTTTCATTAACATCTTTTTTGCACAACGACGCTAGTTTATTCGGACCGGCGCCTTACTTTTGTATCCACCCTGAAGAATAGTGCTGTTGGCGATTATTTAACCCTCTTCCTCTGAAAAAGCCAACGTGCTTTAACCTCTTCCTATCAAGAACCCAGTACCTGAAATTTTGACTTTTAACTGGGATTCGCATGTTCACAAAACTGAATCGCTTTTTACCCTTTGCCTGTTTGCTGCTGGCGGTTGCATGTACAAAAGATGCCGTGGTGGAACCGCGGCCGGATCCGGGTCGGGAAGAACCGGGGACGGTCGTCGTGGTGGAGAATAACGTCAACAAGGAATTGCTCCTCCAGCTCGTGAACGATGTGCGTTCCAAGGGCTGCAATTGCGGCGCCACCGCTATGCCGCCTGTGCAGCCGCTTTCGTGGAATATCCTGCTGGAGCTGGCGGCCGCCAAACACAGTAAAGACATGGCGGAACGCAAATATTTTTCACATACCAGCCCGGACGGCACTACCCCGCAGCAGCGCATCAAAGCCGCAGGTTACAGCTATTCGTGGTCTGGCGAAAACATCGCCTCCGGCTTTTCAAAAGAAGCCGACGTCATCAACGGCTGGCTGAAAAGCGAAGGTCATTGCAAAAATATCATGAACGGAAACTACAGGGATATGGGTGTGGGACGCGCCAACGGCGTGTGGACGCAGGTATTCGCGGCGCCAGGCAAATAACCGGCGCTCAAGGGGGCGGCATTTTGCGCCGCCATGTCCGCCAGGTGTAATAAATAAATGCCGCCAGGCTGAGCACCAGCCAGGTGTAAAAAAGGAACATCCGCAGGGGCGTGGATTCTTCGGGCACGGCAAACCCGAGGTATAAACCAAAAAAGATATTGATCAGCATCCAAAAAAGGCCTACGAAAACCGTTCGCGCGATCTTGAAGAAAAATTGCAGGAGCTGCCAGTCGAAGTTGTCTTTCGGTTCTTCTTCCATCTTATAAAGTTACGGAATACAAAGCTTCATCAAAT
>CBFGZV010000070.1:0-14849 GCA_965653365.1 uncultured Chitinophaga sp.
TTAGCAGGCAAATTTCCGCCCTGGTGCACGCAATTTGTGATCGATCAGATGTCCTGAATGCGGGTCACCTTTTTAGCAGGCAAATTACCGCCCTGGTGCGCGTAATTTGTGATCGATCAGATGTCCTGAATGCGGGTCACCTTTTTTAGCAGGCAAATTACCGCCCCCGGTGAACGCAATTTTATGATCGACCAGATAGCACTTGATGCGGTGCGGGTTGATTTTATTTAGCAGGCAAAATTATCGCCGGTGCACGTAATTTATGATCGATCAGATACGCTTTTTACGCGGGTAGATTTTATTTAGCAGGCAAATTTCCGCCCCGGCGCGCGCAATTTGTGATCGATCAGATGACCTTAATGCCGGTCACCTTTTTTAGCAGGCAAAAATTTCGGCTAATCCGTACTTTTGTTGTACTGGATGGCTACGCCCTCAACCCCGGCGATCTCAGCTGGGCCGCACTGGAATCCCTTGGCAACGTGACCGTTTATGACCGTACACCCGCCGCGCTGGTGCCGGAACGGGTACAAAACGCGAACATCGTTTTAACCAACAAGGCGCTCGTATCCGCAGATACTATCCTGCAATCTCCTTCGCTCCGTTACATCGGGGTAATGGCCACCGGTTATAACGTGGTGGATGTGAAAGCAGCACGTAACCGCGGTATCCCGGTATGCAATGTCCCGGCTTACAGCACAGCCTCCGTGGCGCAGCTCACGTTTGCGCTGTTGCTCGAACTGGCGCAAGGCGTGGGCATGCACGCGGCAGGTATACGGGAGGGAGAGTGGGCCCGCAGCGCCGATTTCAGTTATTGGAAACAGCCCTTAACGGAATTGCAGGGTAAAACCTTTGCCATCATCGGGTTTGGACAAATCGGCCAGGCTGTTGCCCGTATTGCAATGGCATTTGGTATGCAGGTGATCGTAAGCCATAAACATCCGGAGCGCGACAAAATGGAAGGCGTTACGTTTACGGACCAGGCGGCCTGTTTTCGTTATGGAGACGTTGTGTCGTTGCATTGCCCGCTGAATGAACAGAACAGGGAGTTTGTCAATGCCGGGTTGCTCGCCACTATGAAGCCGTCCGCATTTTTAATTAATACCAGCCGCGGGCCGCTCATTAACGAAAACGATCTGGCTGCTGCCCTCAATGCGGGTCAGCTGGCAGGTGCCGGGCTCGATGTGCTCAGTATCGAACCACCGCAGGCCAACCACCCGCTATTTTCTGCCCGCAATTGCCTCATCACCCCGCATATTGCATGGGCAACGGTGGAAGCCCGCAAACGGCTGATGGAAAAATCGGTGAACAACGTAAAAGCCTTCCTCGAAGGGCGGCCGGAAAATATTGTAAATGGGTAATGAAAAACCCCGTATCTGCTTTCCTCGAAAAGCGGCTTGAAAATGTCGCGAGTGAGTGGGAAACAACATGCAATAAGATCATGGTTTTCGAAGGGTGGCCGGAAAATGTCACAAATGGGTAGTGAAAAGCCCTGTAATTGCTTTCCTCGAAAAGCGGCCGGAAAATGTCGTGAGTGAATGAGTGAGAGGGAAACAACAAGCAATAGGAATATGGTTTTCAAAGGGCGACCAGAAAACGTTGTAAACCGGTAACGAAAAGCCCTGTCAAGCAAGGCAAATACCCTCCTCGAAGTGACGACCGGAAAATCTCGTAAACCGGTAACGAAAAGCCCTGTAATTGCTTTCCTCGAAAAGTAGCCGGAAATGTCGAGACTGAGTGGGAAACAACAAGATATTCAAACAACCTCAGAAAACCCGGGTAACAACCGCCGCGCCGCATGCTCGCGCATTCGCCCTAACGGTGCAACGCAGGGAATGACAATGGCTTATACACATTGACCAGGATGTCAAATGACACCCGACCCTTCCCGCTGGTACAAGCAGTCAAAGGGGCATCATTCCGCCCTTCCTACGGTTACAGTGCACGGAAAAAATACAAAACGGGCTACCGGTTACCGGCAGCCCGTTTTAATTATGTTGCAGTAAATAACTATTTCAGGTTGTGAAACACCTGCTGCACGTCGTCGTCCTGCTCCAGGCGGTCAATCAGTTCCAGCACTTCTTTCGCCTGCTCTTCCCCTAACTCCACGGTTGTGGCGGGGATGCGCTTCAGCTCTGAGCTGATCACATTCAGCCCTTTTTCTTCGAGCGCTTTCGCCATATTGCCGAATTCGTTGAATGTGGCGCGGATGATGATGTTGCCTTCACTGTCTTCGCCGATTTCCTCGAGGCCAAAATCGATCAGTTCCAGTTCCAACTCCTCGAGGTCCTGGCCTTCGTTCTTGATTTTGAACTCGCCCAGGCGGTTGAACATGAAGCCCACGGAGCCGCTGTTACCAAGGCTGCCGCCACCTCTGTTGAAGTGCATGCGCACGTTGGCCACTGTGCGGGTGGTGTTGTCCGTAGCGGTTTCCACCATCACGGCCACGCCGTGTGGTGCATATCCCTCATATACAACTTCTTCGTAATCAGTTTTATCTTTCCCCATGGCGCGTTTGATCGCAGCTTCCACGCGGTCTTTCGGCATGTTCACGCCTTTGGCGTTCTGAAAACAGCGGCGCAGGGCGGGGTTGTTATCGGGGTCGGGGCCGCCTTGTTTCACGGCGATGGCAATTTCCTTCCCGATACGGGTGAATTGTTTGGCCATGCGGTCCCAGCGGGCAAACATGGTATGCTTTCTTACTTCGAATATACGTCCCATAGTAAAATACAGTTCCTGATTGTGGGTGCAAAAATATTAAATTCTCCCAAATAAAAGACCCGCAGCGGCATTGCGGCGGGTCTTTTCAATATTGTGACAAAGCGGGTTACTTTTGCGGGTTGCCCAGTTTGCTGTTGTTTTTGCTGTAGAAGAAATAGATCGCGAGGCCCAGGCCCAGCCAGATGGCCAGCCGCCACCAGCTTTCTTTCGGCAGGGAATACATCAGGTAGCCGCATACCAGTACGCCCATGATGGGTACGAACGGTACCAGCGGGGTTTTGAACGCGCGGGGAATTTCCGGCATCTTTTTCCGCATGATGATTACGCCGATGCATACCAGCGAGAAGGCGAAGAGGGTGCCGATGCTCACCATGTGACCGAGGTCGCTGACAGGCACCAGGCCGGCAAAGAGACTTACGAACACCATGAAGAAGGCATTTGTTTTCCAGGGGGTCCTGAATTTGGGATGCACGTCGCTGAAGAATTTGGGCAGCAGGCCGTCGCGGCTCATGGAGTAGAACACGCGGCTTTGGCCGAGCAGCATCACCAGAATCACCGAGGTGTAACCGGCCAGGATGGCGATGATCAGGCCGGTCTGCAAAAAGTCATATCCCGTTTGCGCAAAAGCGGTGGCGGCAGGTTTTGCATCGCCGGCAAACAGTTTATAGTTCAGCAGCCCGGTCATTACGTGGGCGAACAGAACATACAGAATAGTACAAATGATGAGTGAGCCCAGGATGCCGATGGGCATGCCTTTCTGCGGGTTCTTGGCTTCCTGTGCGGCGGTAGATACGGCATCGAAACCGATGAAGGCGAAGAACACCACGGCTGCGCCGGTGGCTATGCCCGTCCACCCGAAGTTTTCATATTTACCGGTGTTGGCGGGGATATACGGTTCGTAGTTGGCGGGGTCGATATGGCTCCAGCCGAGCACGATGAAGATGATCACCACGGTCACTTTCAGGATAACCAGGAAGTTGTTCATGCCGGCGGATTCCTTGGTGCCCTTGATGAGCAGCAGGGAGAGCAGCACCACGATGATCACGGCAGGCAGGTTGAAAATACCGCCTTCGATGATGGTGCCGTTACTCATTTTAACCGTTTCCCAGGGCGACACCGCCAGCTGGTGGGGGATGTGGATGCCGAATTTGGCCAGGAACTCGAGCAGGTACCTCGACCAGCTCACCGCTACGGTAGCCGCGCCCAGTGCATATTCGAGCACCAGGTCCCAGCCGATGATCCAGGCGATGAACTCGCCCATGGTGGCATAAGAATAGGTGTAAGCGCTTCCCGCAACAGGAATCATGGAAGCGAACTCTGCATAGCAAAGACCTGCGAAAGCACAGCCTACGGCAGCCAGTACGAAAGAAATCGTTACGGCCGGACCGGCGTTTTCAGCAGCGGCAATACCGGTCAGGGAAAAGAGCCCCGCGCCGATGATCGCGCCGATACCGAGCGCTACCAACGCCCCGGAACCGAGTGTCCGCTTTAATCCTTTTTCCGAGTCTGATGCTTCCGATAAGAGTATTGACAGAGGTTTCTTGGCAAAAAGTCTACTCATACGATAAGATGTGAGGTTGATTTATTGAGCTTGTTTAGATTTTTTATGGTCGTCAAATATAGCATGTAAAATTATAAAGCCATATTTTATTTTATATCGGTGGGAGCTGCGGTGTGACCGCATTCTGACAACATTTGTGGGGATTTTGCGCCGAGAACCTTATTTTTGGACAATTTTTAGCGCAACGGGGCGCCGGTTACGGTGTTCCGCTGTGTTTTTTTAATGACACAAACAAAACTAAATCACCTCTAGAATGAATAAAAAGCTGGCGGCACTTGTTGCGTTGATCGCTTTTACGGTAGTAGCCTTTACACATACGTTCGAGCACTTGGGATGGGTGGAAGTTTCGCCGGTTGCTTTAATGATTTTACGGTGGCTGACGGTAGCCACCATCGTTTGGTTCGCCATCACCAAAAAATCCCTGACCACCTGGATTCTCGTGAGCATGGTGATCGGGGCGGAGCTGGGGCACGATTACCCCGCCATCGCCGTCAATTTCCAGGTACTGAGTAAAGTATTCCTTCAGCTCATCAAAACCGTGATCGCCCCGCTGCTCTTCGCCACGCTGGTGGTGGGCATTGCCGGCCACTCAGACATCAAGCAGGTGGGCCGCATGGGGTGGAAGTCGCTCGTGTATTTCGAAATCGTTACTACCATCGCCCTCTTTATCGGGCTGGCGGCCATTAACATCAGCCAGGCCGGGGTAGGCATCAAAATGCCGCCCGAAGCGTTGCACGAGAAGCTGCCCGAAACCAAGCCGCAGAACTGGCAGGATGTGGTGTTGCACGTATTCCCGGAAAACATCGCCAAATCCGTTTATCATGGGGAGATACTGCCGATCGTGGTATTTAGTGTGATCTTCGGCATTTCGCTGCTGCTGGTGAAAGACAAGTTCCGCGGGCCCATGCTGGCGTTCTGCGAAAGTTTGTCGGAGGTGATGTTCAAGTTCACCAATATCGTCATGTATTTCGCACCCATCGGGGTGGGCGCCGCCATTGCCTATACGGTGGGGCACGGCGGCCTGTCGGTGCTGAGCAACCTGCTCCAGCTGCTGCTCACGCTGTACGTTGCGCTGATCGCCTTTATATTACTGGTGTTCTTACCGGTGGCGCTCATCATCAAGCTCCCCATCCGCCGCTTCATCAAAGAAATATCAGAGCCCGTATCGATCGCTTTTGCCACCACCAGCTCCGAGTCCGCCCTGCCGAAAGCCATGGAGGCGATGGAAAGAATGGGGGTGCCGCGTAAAGTGATCGCGTTTGTAATGCCCACCGGTTACAGTTTCAACCTCGACGGGTCTACCCTCTACCTGGCCCTGGCATCAATATTCGTAGCACAGGCGGCCGGCCATCAGCTCACCTGGGGCCAGCAGATCCTGATGGTGTTCACGCTGATGTTGACCAGCAAGGGCGTGGCCGGCGTGCCCCGCGCCACCCTCGTGATCATCCTGGGCACCGTGGCTTCGTTCCACCTGCCCGTTTGGCCCGTATTCCTCATCCTCGGCATCGACGAGCTGATGGACATGGCCCGCACGTCTGTAAACGTAATCGGCAATTGTCTCGCCACCGCCGTCATCGGAAAATGGGAAGGGGAGGTCGATTTCCAGAACCTGCCGCCTGAAACTAAGGCCTAGCTTGCCTTTCATAAAATATTAACTTCCTCTTGACATATAATAGCGTATTTTAGGGCGTCCTAACTAATTCTAATTAAACAACAGCATGGATCAGATTATAGAGTTTTTTAAGCATTTAATTAACCCCGAGTGGATTATACAGAATGGAGGATTTTACCTGATTCTGGCTATCATTTTCGCAGAAACCGGCTTGTTCATTGGATTCTTCCTCCCGGGTGACTCCTTACTGTTTATCGCCGGCATCTACGGCGAAATGTTGGGCGAAAGCTTTTTTAATATGCCGCTGGTAGTGATCATGACGCTGATCGCCATCACCGGTGTGCTGGGGAACATTGTGGGGTACTGGTTCGGCCGCAAGTCCGGGCCCATCCTGTTCAAAAGAAAAGACACGTTCTTTTTCAAGAAAAAACATCTCTGGCAGGCGAAAGAGGTATACGACAAATATGGCGGCGGCGCTATTTTCGTAGCCCGTTTCCTTCCCGTAGTCCGTACGTTCGCGCCCATCGTGGCAGGGATTGTGGGCATGGAAAGAAAAAAATTCATGTTCTGGAACATCATCGGCTCCTTCTCCTGGGTATTTTCCATGATGCTGGCGGGCCACTACCTGGATAAAGCCTTCCCCACGCTGAAAAACCACCTGGAATGGATCATCATTATCATCGTGGTCATCACCACCCTGCCGGTCGCCATCAAGTTTATTTTCGGCAAATCCACCATCCATTCCCACTTCGATGAATTCGGGAATCCGATAGAGACCCCGGTCAAAGAAAAAGAAGAAGAAGTAAAATCATAAAATTCTTGTATATCTTGGAGAGACGCAATTAATTTGCGTCTCTTTTTATTTATAGCCAAACTTATCAACCTACTTAAACAAACTTTCGTATGAATTCCACGCAGAAACCGGTCAGGTTATTGAACGCTGCAGTAATAGTGGCCTCGCTGGGCTATTTCGTAGACATTTATGATCTTCTCCTATTTGGTATTATCCGGATTAAAAGCTTGACCGACCTGGGTTTGCAGGGTGAGGAAATCGACACTGTGGGCATGTGGCTCATCAACATCCAGATGGTGGGCATGCTCATCGGTGGTATTATCTGGGGGGTGCTGGGCGACAAGCGCGGCCGCCTGTCCGTACTGTTCGGGTCTATTTTACTGTACTCCGTGGCCAACGTGGCCAATGGCATGGTGGCCGGCGAGCACGCCATCACCTGGTACATGATCTGGCGGTTTGTGGCGGGCCTGGGGCTGGCCGGTGAACTGGGCGCAGGCATTACGCTGGTATCGGAAGTGCTGCCGAAGGAACGGCGGGGCCTGGGTACGATGATCGTGGCCAGTGTGGGCATTTCCGGCGCGGTAGCCGCTTACTTCGTGTCGTTGTATTTCGGCGACAACTGGCGCATCTGTTATTATATCGGTGGCGGGCTCGGCCTCGCCCTGCTGATACTGCGCGTGAGCGTGGTGGAGTCTGGCATGTATAAAAACATCAAGGAAAGCGCCGTGAGCCGCGGCAACTATTTCAAATTCTTCACAAGCCGCGAACGGTTCATGCGCTACCTCAAATGTATACTGGTGGGCCTTCCCACCTGGTATGTGGTGGGTATCCTGATGACCTTCTCCAACGCCTTCGCGAAAGAAATGGGGGTGAAAGGCGCCATCGACCCGGGCAAGGCGATCATGATCTGCTACGCTGCGCTCACCTTCGGCGACTTTGCCAGCGGTTATCTCAGCCAGATAATGCGCAGCCGGAAAAAAGTGCTCTACATCTTTTATACGCTCGTGTTGATCAGTGTGGTATTGTATTTCAGCGCCCACGGCGTGTCCGAAACCGCCTTTTATACCATCTGCGGCCTGATGGGCTTCAGCGTGGGTTTCTGGGCCATTTTCGTAACGGTGGCCGCCGAGCAGTTCGGTACCAACCTGCGCGCCACCGCCGCCACCACCGTGCCCAACTATGCGCGGGGCCTGTTGCCGGTGATATCCATCGTGTTTGGCGGGCTGCAGACCAGCTTTGGTTTTTCCTACCTGGCCAGCGGGCTGGTTACCGGCATTATCTGCATTGCGTTGGCCTTTGTGGCGGCATTCACCATGCGGGAAACTTTCGGGATCGATCTCGATTATATTGAAGAAAACTGATGGGAGCCGGGTGGCGTGAAGAAGCGTAGCGGTTTTTCCATGGAACGTGATACCTGCCTGTTACAGATATGGTGGCCGCCGGTGCGGTTAATAGGAACTCAACAGTTTATCGAGCAGTTTATTGAGCTGCACGACTTCCTTGTCTGTTAGGGACGCCTTCAGGGTGTCTTCGAGGCCGCCAATTTCTTCGTCGATGGTTTTCAGGAGCTGAAGGCCCTTGGCGGAGATTTTGACGTCCACGGCGCGGCGGTCCAGCTCGCAGCTTTTGCGCTCCACCAGGTCTGCCTTCCGGAGGCGTTCCACCAGCCTCGACACATCGCTCATTTTATCCAGCATTCTTTCTTTGAGGGTGTTGATGCTGGCGCTTTTAGGGTGTTGCCCCCGCAGGATGCGCAGGATGTTGAACTGCTGCATCGTTATGTCGTATTGCTTGAAGAAAGTCTGATGTTTGGAGATGATCCAGTTCCCTACAAAAATGAGGCTGACCAGGCCTTTATGGTGCTCACTCGTGAAATTCCTGATAGAAATAAGCTTTTCAATATTAGACATATGCCGAAAAAATATAGCGCAATTTAAAGGATAAGGGGATACAAAGCGCAATTGCTAACACTTTCATCCTCCGGCCATTACGGTCATTGCTGCACGAATTCCAGCTTCAGTTCGATATTCACCATTTTGTCTACCACCATGCCGCCGGCTTCGGTGAGCTTGTCCCATTTCAGGTTATAATCAAAGCGGTTGAGGTAGGTGTTCACTTTGAAAGTGGCGCGCTGCTTCCCCGCAGCGTCTTTGACGGTGCCGCCATAGGCCACGTTGAATTTTACCTGTTTGGTCACATCGCGGATGGTAAGGTCGCCCGTGAGCAGGTACTTCCCGCTGGTCACTTTGGTCAGGGAGCTGCTTTTGAAGGTCATAGCGGGGTACTTTTCTGCATTGAAAAAGTCGTTTGATTTCAGATGATTGTCGCGCGGGGCGTCGCCGGTGCTGATACTGAGAACATCTACCGTAAAGCCGATGGCCGCATCGGAAAAATCAGCGCCTTTGGATGTCATGTCGCCCCCGAAATTCTTAAACGTGCCGTCTACTTTCGAAATCACGAGATGGTTGACGGAGAACCTCACGCTGGAATGGTCCCGGTCGGCCTTCCATGTAACAGTTTGTGCAAATGCCCACACGGGACTGCAAAGCAGCACAGCATACAGTAGTTTGATCATGTTTCTGGTTACCGGAAAATATAAGTGATACCGTTTCTAATTCCCTGCCTGGTGGTGAACAGTTATGCTTCGAGCCCTCGGATAGTTAAAGTTACGAATATCCTTGTTACAACAGCCAAAACGGCGGGCAAATTATGTCCGGTGAATATGGTTAATGTCAACAGCACCAGCCGTTTGAGTGCAAGGAAAAGTGTTTTGGCAGATGGCGGACAAAAAAAAGCATCCGGACCGGAAGGTGCGGATGCTGTAGTGGTATGATTAACCGGCCTTAGGCGGGTGTTTTCATGTTGTCGAGCACGTCCATTACTTCTTTTACGTGGGTGGCGGAAGTGTTGAGGAGGGCTTGTTCGTCTGCGTTCAGCTGCAGTTCGATGATTTTTTCGATGCCGTTTTTGCCGAGTACCACGGGTACGCCGAGGTAGATGTCTTTCAGGCCGTATTCGCCGGTCAGCCATGCGCAAACGGGGAAGATGCGTTTTTCATCTTTGAGGATGGCTTCCACCATCTGGGCTGCAGCAGCGCCGGGAGCGTACCAGGCGGAAGTGCCCAGCAGGTTCACGATTTCGCCGCCGCCTACTTTGGTGCGCTGGATGATGGCATCCAGTTTGTCTGCCGCAACCAGCTCGGTTACCGGGATGCCGGAAACGGTGGTGTAACGGGGGAGGGGCACCATGGTGTCGCCGTGGCCGCCCATGAGGATGGCCTGGATGTCTTTCGGGGAACAGCCGATCTCGTCTGCCAGGAAGGCGCGGTAACGGGCTGTGTCGAGGATGCCGGCCATGCCGAATACCTTGCTGCTGTCTTTTTTAGCGTTCAGGTAAGCGCAGTAGGTCATCACGTCGAGCGGGTTGGATACTACGATGATGATCGCGTTCGGAGAGTGTTTGGTAACATTCTCGGTCACAGATTTAACGATGTTGGCGTTGGTGGAAATCAGGTCGTCGCGGCTCATACCGGGTTTGCGGGGGAGGCCGGAAGTGATCACCACCACATCGCTGTTGGCGGTTTTGGTGTAGTCGTTGGTAACACCGGTCACTTTGGTGCTGTAATAGTCAATGGGGGCTTGCTGCCAGGTATCCAGGGCCTTGCCTTCTGCAGTGCCTTCCTTGATATCAAGCAAAACAACTTCCTGCAGAAAATCTCTGTGGGCCAGCACGTTAGCGCAGGTTGCGCCTACATTTCCAGCTCCTACAACAGTAACTTTCATCGTATCTGAGTATTTTAAAAAGGTGAAGAATTATTTGGTGAACAAAAATAGCATATCGGAATGGGAATTTGGGAGGAATCTGCTAAAAAATAACCCGCCGCCGGCCCAAAGAAAGAATTTTACAAGTGCTTTAACAATGTGTCCAGTTTAACGGTACCTTCGTAGTCCGCCGCCAACCGGTGTTTCTTGTCATAAATGTATATACCGGGAAAGTTCTTCAGGTCGTAGTAATAAGCGATCTGGCGGGTGGGCTCGGCAGCCATAATGATGTTCGGGTAGTTCCTGATGTTGTACTGGTCGTACCAGGCTTTCATCCGCTCCAGTTTAAAAGGAGTGACCATTAATATCGTGGATTTTCCGAACTTGCCGATGTTTTTGAGGATTTCCTGCGTCATATGGGCACAGTGGTCGCATTCCACGCTGAAGAGGAACACCAGTACCGGCTTATTTTTCGGGAGGTCGTTCTTGTTGAAGGTATGGCCGTCGTAAAGGGTCATTGGCAGGGGAGAAATGATTTTGTACTGTTTGAAAGGCGGCGTTTGGGCGGCCGCAGGCGCAACAGACTGGGCTTTTAATACGGCAGGAAGGAATAAAAAGAGTAATAACCAGCTTCTCATAATCATATTTTTAAAAATAGTAAAGTGACAATTATCTTCGCGTGACTTGGTACCAAAACTATACCGCTTTTGTGTGAAATCCGGCAAGTTTTGTTTGTTCATATGCGAAAATTTTTACTTTTGCAATCCTAATGTAAATTTTTAACTTTAAATCAGTGACCTTTTATGGCTACCACCGCAGATATCAGAACAGGATTAATCATTAAGCTGGATAACAGCTTGTATTCTGTTGTAGAGTTTGGTCAGAACAAAACAGCCCGTGCCGCCGCCAAAGTATGGGCAAAATTGAAGGGGGTTGACAATAGCCGCTCCATCGAACATACCTGGAACTCAGGCGATACCATTTACCCGGTACGTGTGGAGAAAAAATCATACCAGTACCTGTACCAGGACGAAAGCGGGTACAACTTCATGGATAAAGAAACCTTCGAGCAGATTGTGGTGAGCGAGCAAATGGTGGATGCGCCCCAGTTCCTGAAAGATGGCGACGAAGTGTCTATCTCCATCAATACCGAAACCGAACTGCCGATGGCGGTTGAGCTGCCCGATAAAATTGTGCTGAAAGTGACCTATTCCGAGCCGGGCATGAAGGGCGACACCGCCACCCGCACCCTGAAGCCCGCCACCGTTGAAGGCGGCGCCACGGTGATGGTTCCCCTGTTCGTGAACGAGGGAGAGCTGATCAGGATAAACACCAAAACAGGTGAATATATCGAGAGAGTAAAAGAATAGCCATATACTTTTTTCAATTCTATCATTAGAGAACCAGCATTTAACTAAAACCAAAAACTGTCTACATGGACTTTAAACAGATTCAGGAGCTGATAAAAATGATCAACAAGTCAAATATCAGCGAACTGAGCATTGAGCAGGACAAGTTTAAGATTACAATAAAGCAGAAGGAAAGCGAAGTACAACAGATTGTAACAGTACCGGCCGTTACAGCGGTTCAGCCTGTGGCAGTGGCTCCCCAGCCCGCGGCAGCGCCTGCGCCCGCTCCGGCGGCAGCGGCCCCTGCGGCAGCGGCAGCCCCGGCCAACTCCAACCTCATCACCATCAAATCGCCCATGATCGGTACGTTCTACCGCAGCGCCGGCCCCGATAAGCCGCCGTTCGTAAACGTGGGCGACGATGTAGCCGCCGGCAAGGTAGTGTGCATCATCGAGGCGATGAAGCTGTTCAATGAAATCGAAAGTGAAGTGAGTGGCAAAATTGTAAAGGTGCTGGTGGATGACGCATCTCCCGTGGAGTACGATCAGCCGTTGTTCCTGGTAGAACCATAAACTCTTTGATAACGGGAGAAGGTTGTAAGGTTGCTTGCAACCTTTTCCCTTTTTAGTTTTTATATCACCTATAAGAAAAACATGTTCAAAAAGATATTGATCGCCAACCGTGGCGAGATTGCCCTGCGGATTATCCGTACCTGCAAGGAAATGGGGATCAAAACGGTGGCGGTATATTCAACCGCGGACAAAGACAGCCTGCATGTGCGATTTGCGGACGAGGCCGTATGTATTGGAAAACCACAGAGTAGCGACTCATACCTGAATATTCCTCACCTGATGGCTGCTGCCGAAATCACCAATGCAGACGCCATTCACCCCGGTTACGGCTTCCTCGCGGAAAACGCCCGGTTCGCGGAAATCTGTGGCGAGCATGGCATCAAGTTCATCGGCCCCACCCCGGAAATGATCCGGAAAATGGGCGACAAGATGACGGCCAAGGAAACCATGATCAAAGCGGGCGTACCCGTTATTCCCGGCTCCGAAGGTTTGCTCGAAAGCGTGGAACAGGCCAAATCCCTGGCCCGCGAAATGGGCCTGCCGGTGATCATGAAAGCGACCGCCGGCGGTGGTGGTAAAGGCATGCGCGTGGTGTGGGACGAAAACGAGATCGAGAACGCTTACAACATGGCCAAAACCGAGGCCAAAGCCGCGTTCAGCAACGACGGCATCTACATGGAAAAATTCGTGGAGGAGCCCCGCCACATCGAAATACAGATCGCCGGCGACCAGTACGGCAAAGTGTGCCACCTCAGCGAGCGCGACTGCTCCATCCAGCGCCGTCACCAGAAATTGGTGGAAGAATCGCCTTCCCCCTTCATGACGCCCGAGCTCCGCGAAAAAATGGGCGACGCCGCCATCAAAGCCGCCAGCGCCATCAATTACGAAAGCGTGGGCACCATCGAGTTCCTGGTTGACAAACACCGCAATTTCTATTTCATGGAAATGAACACCCGTATCCAGGTGGAGCACGGTGTAACGGAAGAAGTGATCAATTTCGACCTCATCAAGGAACAGATCAAGATCGCGGCCGGCATCCCGATTTCCGGTAAAAACTATACGCCGCAGATGCACGCCATCGAGTGCCGCATCAACGCCGAAGATCCCTACAACGATTTCCGCCCCTCCCCGGGCCGCATCACGGTGCTGCACACACCCGGCGGCCATGGCGTGCGCGTGGATTCGCATATTTACGCCGGGTACGTCATTCCTCCCTATTACGACTCCATGGTGTCCAAAGTGATTGCCGTGGCGCAAACCCGCGAAGAAGCCATCAATACGATGGAGCGCGCGCTGAGCGAGTTCGTGATCGAAGGCGTGAAAACCACCATCCCGTTCCACCAGCAGCTGATGCAGGACGAGAACTTCCGGAAAGGGAACTTCACCACCAAATTCACAGAAACATTCAAGCTGCAGTAATGCCGTTTGTCCTATAATCGAAAAGCGCTCCGGCATTGCCAGGGCGCTTTTTTTTGCAAGGTGCAGCGCCTGCATGACGGGTATTTCCCGGGCCACATCCCGGGCGCCATACGAAAGCGTTCCGGTGACTGCCGGAACGCTTTTTTGCGAATCACATATTTAAAACAACGGGCTGCCTGGATAGGCAGCCCGGATAAACCTTAAAACCTTTTAAAATGTACTAGTCAGATTTTGTATGTAAGCAATGTCAAAGTCTGTCTGTAGAATCTTTTTTGCGACGCAGGTCGTCCCGTTTCCGCATGGCTTTATGATGCCCCATTTCACGCCTGTGCCAGTCGTTGTATTTCTGAAACGTTTCGTTGCCCAGCGCCAGTTTGATCTTGTCTTTCCTGGCCTCGTTCAGCGATTTCAGCTGTTCGTGGCGCTGTTCTTTGCTGAGCGATTCGTTGTTTTTGAGTTCCTTCATCCGGGCCATAAAGTCGCGGTTGATGCTCTGCAGCTCCTGTCCCTGTGCATCCGTCAAGCCCACCTGTTTTTTCATTTCTTCAGTAGGTGCACCCTTGCCGCGGCCTTCTTTTTTATGCCTTTTTTCCTTGTAGTCGTCTGCGCGTTCCATGGATTTTTCCCGGTTCTGCTGGTATTTCTCGAATTGCTCGGGGCTCAGCACGGACTTGATTTTGCCAACGCGCTCGGTATGGAGGGCGTCCAGCTGTTTTTTCCGGTCTTCCTTGCTCAGGGCTTCGTTTTTGCGGATGTCCTGTGCGCTTTGCATATAAGATTTATTGATATCGCGCACCTGGTTTTCCTGCTTTTCATCCAGCTTCAGATCTTCCACCTGCCTGGTTTTTACCTTGGACTTCGCTCCATCCTGGGCATACCCCACACTAACCGCACCGGCCAGGAAAATGATTAAAAAGAGTTGCTTCATAAAATGACGATTTTATAGATAGACGGCGTGCGATGGAAAAGGTTTAAAAAGGGGATTTGTTAAAAAAAGAAACCCCCGGTGAATACCGGGGGCCATCATACACCAAAACAATCTTACGGTTTTTTATCGCAAGAAA
>CBFGZV010000071.1:0-14096 GCA_965653365.1 uncultured Chitinophaga sp.
ACGGTAGTGCGGATGTGTTATACCGGCAGCATCATGTACGGGTTCTACATCTGGAATATGGTGCTGGCAATGGCGCCGCTGGCTTTCAGCAGAAAGCTGGCGGCCGCCGGCCGGTTACGCAATGGAGGGAATAAACGGACTTGTGCTTTTTTTCGTTATTTTTCTGCCCATAAACCAAATTTATCCTTATGGGTATTACCACCATTGTCATCCTTGCCGTTGTGGCCGTCGCCGCATTGTGGGCCGTGTCGCTCTACAACCGGCTGATCAACCGGCGCAACCTGGTGAAGGAAGCCTGGAGCGGCATCGATGTGAGCCTCAAAAAAAGGTACGATCTCATCCCCAACCTCGTGGAAACCGTGAAGGGGTACGCCGCGCATGAAAAAAGCACGCTGGAGGAAGTGACGCGTTACCGCACAGCCTCCATGCAGGCCGGCACGCCGCACGATAAAATGCAGGCGGAAGGCCAGCTTACGCGGGCCCTCGGCGCGCTGCTCGCCGTAGCGGAAAATTATCCCGACCTGAAGGCCAGCGCCAATTTCGTGGCGCTGCAAAGCGAACTGAGCGCCATCGAGAACAACCTCGAATCGGCGCGGCGGTATTACAACGGCACCGTTCGCGAAAACAATAACCTCGTGGAAAGTTTCCCCTCCAACATCATCGCGGGCATGTTCGGTTTCCGGACGAATGAATTCTTTGAAATCGATAACGCGGCACACCGCGAACGGCCAAACGTGTCTTTTCAGTAAGCCTATGACGAAGCAATTTTTCCTCCTGGCCATCCTGCTGTTCGCAGGCCGCCTCGCCATGGCGCAGACCGCGGCGGCAGACGCCGTGCCCGTAACCGCGCCATATCCCTCCACAGCGCCCGTATACCCTCACTCGGAGGGCATCCTGGCGTTTCATGCGGATATCGTCATCTATCCCAGCGGTATGCTGCACGTACGGGAAAAAATCAAGGTCTATGCCGCCGGCGAAAACATCCGGAAAGGCATTTTCCGCACCATCCCGGTGTACCGCAAAGATGTGTACGGCCGCAACGTGCATACGGGCATCCATGTGGGCGGCGTGCTGAAGAACGGGCAGCCGGAGCCTTATACCGAACTGGAAGAGCACGGGGAGCTGACCATCCGCATCGGCGATGCGGACGTGCTGCTCCAGGAAGGGATATACGAATATGAGCTCACCTACGAAAGCGCGGGACAGATCGGTTTTTTCAACGGATACGACGAGCTGTACTGGAACGTGACGGGCAGCAACTGGTCTTTCCCCATCGAAAAAGCCAGCGCGGCCATCACCGTTCCTTATGGCGCCCAGGTGCTGCAGACAGCCTGCTACACCGGCCCGCACGGCTCAACGGCTACGGATTGCAGCACCAGCCGCGACAGTAGCGGTGCGCAGGTGTTCCAAACCGGCAACCGCCTCGAAAGCGGCAGCGGTTTTACCGTCGCGGTGGGGTTTTCGCCCGGATTGATCACCCGCCCGCCGCCACCCACGGCTATGGAAAAACTCCTCAGCCAGCTGATGCGCTACCGGGAATACTGGCTGGCGGTGCTGGGCAGCCTCATCATGTTCGGGTATAGCTTTTTCACCTGGCGCAGGCACGGTAAAGATCCGGAGAAACCCATTCCGGTGCCGGCCTTCGAGCCGCCCGACGGCCTCTCTCCCGGCGGCATCCGTTACCTGCACACCCGGAAAGCGGACAATACCGGCTTCACCGCCGCCATTGTGAATATGGCCATTAAAAAAGCCATCCACATCAAAAAAGACGAGGATGGCTATTCCCTTGAAAAAGGCGCCGATGAAAACCCTGCGATCTTCCCGGAAGAAAAAGCCATCTTCCGGAAATTGTTCAGCGGACGAAAAACAATCAAGGTAGACGATGCGTATCATTCCACGTTCTCCAGAGCGCAGGAAGCCTGCAAAGCCGCCCTCACCAGCCAGTACGACATCAAAAAATACTTCCTCAGCAATTCACGCCAGATCGCCATTGGCGGCCTGATCGCCGGCGCCATCCTGCTCGGCTACCTCATGGCCGTCAGCATCGGGCAGTTTTTCTTCCTCCTGTTCCTGCTGCCTTTTCTGGGCGTAGGCGGCAGCGTGCTCCTTGCGGGCCTGAGGAATCTGAAAAACGGTTGCACCGGCATATTCCTCACCGTTTTTGGCGGCATATTCACCCTTGCGCCGCTGGGCGTGCTGTTCATGGTGATGGAAAATGTGCCCGTCGTTGCCCTGATCTTCATCCTTGCGCTGTTCGCCGCGTATTTCTGGTACATCTACCTCATCAAGGCGCCCACGCCGCTGGGCGCGGAAAAAGCCGCGAAAATCGAAGGCTTCATGATGTACCTCAAAACCGCGGAAGAGCACCGGCTCAATATGCTGACGCCGCCGGAACACACGCCGGCGTTGTTTGAAAGACTGCTCCCCTACGCCATTGCGCTCGACCTCGAAAACGAATGGGGCAGCAAGTTTGAAAATGTGCTGGAGCAGGCGGGGTATTCACCGGAGTGGTACGATGGCGAGCCGATGAATTACCGCAATTTTTCCCGCTCCGTCGGTTCGGGTTTTGTGTCATCCTTGTCACGGGCGCAGGTCGACCCCACCCCACCACGTTCCTCTTCCTCCTCGAGCGGCAGCAGCAGCTGGAGCTCCGGCAGCAGCGGCGGCGGTTCTTCGGGCGGCGGTGGCGGCGGCGGAGGCGGTGGCGGCTGGTAACTGCCTCAGATTCTTTTTGTTAATATGTTAAACTCTTTTAACACATTAAACCACGATTAACACAATCCGTCTAATATGCAGACTAAAACGATTGTGTATGAAACGATTCTTCATCCTGGTTTCATTGATTGCAGTGGCAGCCGCGTTCAAACCGGCCGCCGCGCAGGTGAGAGTGAGTATCAACATCGGCATGCAGCCGGCCTGGGGCCCGTCTGGCTACGATTACGCAGAATACTATTACCTGCCGGAAATGGACATGTATTATTACATTCCCGCCCGCGAATATATTTACTTCCACCGCGGACGTTGGGTACGCACCAGGTACGTACCGGCACACTTCCGTCACTACGACTTTTACCGCACCTACAAGGTGGTGATCAACGAACGCGATCCGTTCCGTTATCACGACCGGTACAGGACCCGCTATGCGGCCTACCGCTACCGTTATGACCAGCCCATACTGCGCGACGTGCGCGACAACCGCCGCGACCATAACGGCTGGAATGATCATGGCGCTCCCCGCCGCGACAATGACCGTTGGGACAATAACCGCGGCAACGACCGCCGCGATAACGACCGCTGGGACAATAACCGGGGCAACGACCGCCGGGATCACGACCGGTGGGACAATAACCGCGGCAACGATCGCCGTGGCAACGAAGGATGGAACAATCACCGCGGTAACAGCGGCAAGGATAAAGGAAACAGAGGACGTGGCAATGACAACAAGGGTGGCCATGGCAACCGCGGCAATGGCAAAGCCTGACACCAGCCTCAGGAATTTTTTGAACCAATCCCGTGAGTGAACCAGTGATCAGTGACTAAAACAACAGCTGGCTGCCTTCACCGGCGGCCAGCTTAACCAAAATATCCCTATCTCACGTTTTTTTTAATTGGCGGATTTAGAACGACGGGCTGCTCTTGCCGGCAGCCTGTCACTTTTTGGGGAACGAGCATCGTTCCCCATTTTTTTTGTGTTGCGCGAACGCTGCATATAGCTAGAAAAGGGTAACATGAAACGGCATCGCAACCGTTGCCCACATTATGATTTGCGTAAGCCCTTTAAAATCAGTAACTTCCATATTGACCATATTCTAATCACCAAAACGGAGTCAATATGAAACGGAAACAACTGATATTTTCAGCGTTGCTGATAATGGCAGGTACGCATGCAACCCAGGCACAGTCAGGAAAATTCTACATGAAAGCAGCGGGCGGATATTTTTTCAGCGTTTCACACGGGCAGTTCCCCGATGTGGGCCCGTATCCGCCCAGAGACGAGCACCATGCCGTGAATCCGGCAACGGGGGCCACTACCACCCTTTCTGAAAAAGTGCTCACCGGTTCTTACGGTGCGGGCGTTCGGGGAGGCTTATCCTTCGGGTACAACTTCAACCGCTACATCGCCGTGGAAGGAACGTTCAACTACTTCAACAGCAAGAAAAACCTGATGACCCGCAATGTCACCACCATCCAGGGCACCAGCACGAGAGTGGGCAGCATTGAGTCGCACGGGCATGTAAACGCGGTAGACTTTGCGCCAAGCCTGGTGATCAGCCCGGGGTTCGAAAAACTGAACCCGTATGTGCGGTTCGGTGTGGTGGTGCCGCTTTGGGGCCGCCTTTTCATTGAAACCGACGCCAGCCGGACCAGCGCGGTACCCGGGCAACCGGCCACCGTGGTTGCGCAAACCACCATCCACCGCAAGGAAGAAATCAAGCCCCATCCCACCATCGGCTTCCAGGGCGCGATGGGTGTGACTTACCCGCTCGGCAAACGGTTCGACCTGTTCCTCGAAACGGAATACCGCAACGTGCCCGTGAAAGGCGATACGAAAGAGGTAACGGCATACAACGAAGTCACCAACGTGGTTAACACCACCAACGGACAGGTGATCACGACCCAACGGCGTGGGCTGAACGATCTCAGCACGGCGGAACGCCACACCGATTACGTGACTACGCTCGATGAGCAATCCAACACGCCCACCGGTAACTCCGGCAGCAAAACGACTTACAAAAACGATAACGCACCCGCGAACGACCTGATTTCCTACATCAATATCGGCGGGCTGGGCGTAAACCTCGGGGTGCGCGTGCGGTTCTGATAAATGAGGGGAACGCATTTCACCGGGAATTGGGTGAGCTCTTTGGGATACACGTCCGGTTCGAAAAATGATGTAAATGCTTATCAATAGGAATTACGTGCACCCTTTGGGACACACTTCCGGTTCTGATAAATGATGAGAATGCTTATCAAAAGGAATGGCGTGAACCCTTTGGGATACATTTCCGGTTCCGGTAAATGATGGGAACGCTTATCAGAAGGAATGGCGTGAACCCTTTAGGATACGCGCCCGGTACATGAAACATACTACAAGGGCCAGCCTTTAACAGGCCGGCCCTTGTGGTGAATGTCTGGAAAATGGAAATGCCCGCAACACATTGACGGGATGGCGGCCGTGCCGCCGTATGGATGGATCGTTATTTGAACAGTTCGGTCACCACCTGCCCCACGTTGCCGCTGGGCATCTGGAGGTGCAGCAGCGCGGCCAGCGTGGGCGCAATGTCCGTCATACCGGTGGTGCGGTGAGTTTTGCCGGGCTTGATACCCCAACCCATCCAAACCAGCGGAATGTGCGCATCGTAAGGATACCAGAGGCCGTGCGTAGCGCCGTTGCGGCTGCCGTCTTTCCAGCCGGACTTGTACACCACCAGCACATCGCCGCCGCGCTCCTCGTTGTACCCGTTGATGAACATCGTTTTAGCCGGCTCAGGAATAGCCGCGCTTCCGAGCAACGAAAGCGGGATGGCAGTAGCCACGCCGGGTTGTTCTTTCAATACCTGCACGACGGTTTTCTCCACCACGCCCATGTCGATCCCCTTCTCCGCAAACGCTTTCCGGTTCAGGTAAACCTGGTAAGCCGAGATATCCAGCACGGCACCGGGCACGCCGAACCTTGCTTCCACGGCCTTGTTCACCGCCGCCACCGCGGCTTTGCCGTTGATGAGGCCGGTGGGGAGTTTTTTCTCTTCGAGGTAACCGGGCGAGTGCGATACGCCGTGGTCCGCCGTGATAAAAAAGAGATAATTGTTTTTGCCGAAACGTTGGTCGAGCCAGGCGAAAAAGGCATCCAGCTCCTTGTCGAGGCGCAGGTACACATCTTCCACTTCGATCGAATTGGGGCCGAACTGGTGGCCCACGGCGTCGGGCGATGAAAAACTCACCGCCAGGAAATCGGTTACCTGTCCGCCGCCCAAGCCATACCCTTCGATGGCCGCTTTGGCGAATTCGAAGGTGAGGGTATTGCCATAGGGCGTGGAACGAACGGAACTGTTTTCCCGGCCTTTGAACTGGTGCGGGAAAACAGGCGCCTGTTCATGCACGAATTTGTTTTCATAATCTTTATTGTCCGCTTCACTGAGTTTGTAGGAGGCCAGCGGGTACATCGTGTTCCAGCCGTTCGCCAGTAATTTTTCCGGCAGTTTTTTGTCGTTGAACTGCTGCACCCAGGCCGGCAGTTCTTTCATGTAATAGGTGCTCGTCACCACTTTCCCGGAGCCGCCGTCGTACCAGAAGGCCGCGTTGGCGCTGTGGCCGGCGGGGAAAATGGCGCCCCGGTCTTTCAGCGCGAAGCCCACCACTTTGCTTTCGAAGCCGGTGGCTACGCGCAATTCATCGGTGATGGTAGTCACCTGCAGGTTGCGTGGCGACATGCCGCCTTTGGCGCCCGGTATGCCTACGGGCTGCACGGTGGAATCTTCCGCGCAGTACATTTCGCGTTTCAGCTCGCGGCTGTACCAGCCGTTGTCGATAATGCCATGTACGGCGGGCACTGAGCCGGTGTACACCGAACTGTGGCCGCAGGCGGTAACGGTGGGCGCGTAATCGATGAGGGTGTTCTCGCAGCTGAAACCTTCGCGGAGCAGGCGTTTGAAGCCGCCCTGCGTATATCGCTGCCCGTATCGGTACAGGAAATCCCAGCGCATCTGGTCTACCATCATGCCGATCACGATCTTCGGACGCTCCGCGGCTTTCTGGGCATAGGTAGCCTGCAGCAGCAGGCAGCATCCCAACAGGGTCATCATTTTTTTGGTGTGCATCAGTTCAAAGCTTTTAGATAACGCGCCATCCAATATGGCAACAAATATTCGTCGCCCGCCAGTTCGGTGATGCCTTTGCCCCCGCCATCGAGGTCGAAGGCGTTGGCGTTGTGGCGGTGCACCGGCTGCTCATCCAGGGGAATGAGCCGCTCGGTGGTTTGCTCCCTGAAGTTAGCGGGTATCGGCGTAATATCTTTCCGGTGGGAGTTTTTTATTTGCCACGTCACCAAATCCATGGGGAACGTGCGCATCCACCAAAGTGTGGCATCGGCATCGTAATCGCCGGCGGTGGCCAGCGTAATCAGGTTCCATACGGCGTTTTTCTCCGGCCGCTCCAGCTCCCAGTGGTTGCGGATAACGCCGGCGTATTGCTTTTTCAGCTCGCCGGTGAACGCGTAACGGTACAGCACCCAGTACGTGAGAAACGCCATCTCGTCGTCGCTGTGGTTCCAGCCGCCGGTACCCATGTCGATGCCCATGTGCTTGTAGCCGGTTGTATACGTGATCTTGCGGTAATCCACGAGGATGTTTTTCAGGTACCCGTGTTTGTTCATCAGGCGCAGCGCCTCGTCTTTATACTTCTGTTTGCCCGTGAGCGCATAACCCAGTTGCAGGCCCGCGATGATGGTGGTGCTGCCGAGCTTGCGGTCGCCGATGGTTTCCGGGTACCAGTTGATGTATTCCGGGTTCCAGCGGCCCCAGAGGGTGGGCTTGCCGTCGATGTCCACGAAATAATATTTGTTATCGATAATGTGCGTCATGATCTTGTCGATGAACGCCGCCACCCGTTGCTTTTCATCCGGCGTTTCCGCCACCATTTCGTGCAGCACGGCCGCTATCCAGATGTAGGCCACAAATTCGTCGCTGCTGGTGTGGCCTTTCCATTCCCATTCCGGATCGGGGGAATCGCGCCACCTTTCGGGGTCGGAGTTTTTATATCCTTTCCGTTCAAAGGTGCGGCTGGGAAAGCCTTTCAGCTGGTTCACCGACAGGATGCGCTCGAACGCCTCGAACCCTTCCCAGGCATAACGCTTGGCCTTCGGCTCGCGCGTCACCGCATACCGGAAAGCCTGGCTGCCGAGGTAGAATGCGCTCCACAGCCCGTCGTTATCCGTATCCGCCATTTCTGACGAACCGGCGTCTCCGGCGGAGCGCAGGTGCAGGTTGGCGATAAACCCGTAACGGATGTGCCGCTCCCTGATCTTCTTTTCAAAGTAGGCGGCTTTCTCCGCCAGCGTATGCGCGGGAAACCCGATGCGGTTCAGGCCCGATGGCGTAAGCAGGTACACGTTTCCTTCCGCGTCCGCCGCCAGGCTTTTCACCCGGTTGTCGTTCAGCCATCGCCGTGAGGCAAAATAGCGGTACAGCCCGGCGGAATCTTCCATGAAAGCGCCTTCGTCGGTACCCGCCCAGATGCGGCCGTTCACGATCAGCAGATCGTTGATACCGGTAACGGGTATACGCCGTTGAAGAGAAAGCGTTGTATCGCCGGTTGCGCGGCTCACCCCGTAGTAGCCGTTGGAAGTGCCGATGACGATCTCCTCCCCGCGAAAAGCCATGGCACGGGCATTTTCCGCCGCATGCAGGCGCTCCATCCGTGTGCCGGCCAGCCTGTAAACCCCCTTCCCTGTCAGCGCGTAAAACGTGTTGTTGTGCACCTGCAATTGCAGCAGCGGGTCCGGCAGCGTACCACAATTTTTCAGTTGCCCGTTTTCGGCCAATGCGAGGCCGGCATTCCCCGCCAACAGCACCTGCCCGTTTGCCGCCACGACAAGCCTGTTGTAGCGCCCTTTTTCGGGCAACGTCATGTAGGGCACGCCGGCGTACCCGTTGGTCAGCCATTTGTCTGCATACAGGTAATAGAGATGCCCGCTGCCCTCCTGCGCGGTCACATCGAGGGGGATTTTATCCGCGAGTGGCCGGAAACGCCGGTCACGCACCAGCGCGCCGTTGCAGACCCGGTAAAAACCTTTATCGGTGATCACATGCGCGTTGTCGTTGTAGTCGGTAACCACGCGTACCAGCGCGCTTTGCTGCGCCAGTTCCGGCGGCGTGGCGTACTGTTGTGATATAGGCTGCCGAAAGGGAGCATCCATGGCCTGCCCGGCCGCCATGGCCCAGGAGCACATGCACAGCCCGAGGCCTGCAAACATTTTCACTGTCATGATTTATTTTTTAAGGAGCCATACTTCCGTCAGGCGGGAATGCTGGCGCCAGTTCAAATGATCTTCGTTGATGGCATCGAACGTGAGTTGCAGGCGGCCCTGCCTGGTCAATGCCTGCGGCACGGGAAATTCCTTGATGTCGCCGATGCCTTTCCCGTAGCGGGAAGGCGTTAGTTTTTCGCCATTGGCGCGCAGCAGGCATTCGCCGTTACCTGTCACCCGCACGGTATATTGCGCGGCCGTATCGAGGCCGGTGTACAACAAGCTGTGCGGCCATCGCATGCTCACCATCCAGGAGAGGCGCTTGCGGCTGAAACCGCCGTCCCACCAGTCGAATCCCGGGTTATCACTGCGGAGCATCAGCGGATCGGCAGCCAGCGTTTCGGGGCGTACAACGTGGGGCGACCGGCTAACATTGCCCACATCATCATAAAATCCCCCTTCTCCCGGCTGCTCCCAGTAAGCCAGCGTGTCCAGCGCGGCCAGTTGCTGCGCCGCGGGCAATTGGCGGATGCGGGCGAAGGCATCTTCATACAACCAGCGGTTATTCAGCGGGCGGTCTAAAAAGTCGAGCACGGCTCCTCTTTCGTTGCCGGAAGCATTGTATTTGGATACGCTGGTTTGCAGGGCGATAGAGCGGTACAGGGAATCGCAAAGCGCCACGATGCGGGTGCGCCATTCGGGCCGGATGAACGCGTCCGCCTGCTGCAGGATTTTTCCGGCGCGTTGCATGGCCGTGTCCGCGCCCGTGGTACGCGCCTGCGCCAGCGCTTCGCAGGCCGCCTTTTCAAGGGCCTGTTCCCGCTGCCCGCGCTCGCGCACGTAGGCATCGTAGTAAGCGCGCAGCAAAAACATTTGCCAGCGCCAGTTGCCGGTGTGAAGATGTTCCATCCGCCGCCACCGTTCCAGGGTGGAGAGAATGCCTGTATTTTCGCGGGCGGCGCCCACCCAGTTCTGTTCCAGCGCCAGTATGCCATCGGCGGCAGGAGCGGCTGTTTCGCTGCTGAAAAAGAAATTCGCGTATTGAAGCAGCATGTCGCGCGGCGTTTGCGACGCATCCCAGCCCAGCATGCTCCAGATCATTTTATTCACATCATCGTGCGCCCCGTCCGAGTAACTGATAAAGCCGTCGTTTTGCGGCGCGGTGTGCCGGAATGCGGCCGTATGGTACACCGGCCGTGGGTTCACCGCTTCGCGCCCCAGCGTGAACGCGAATACCGGGTCCATCCAGGGCACGGGGAAATCGCAGCGCACGTTGTGTGTGATGTCAGGGTAATGACGAAGCTGATACGGCGCGGGCAGCGCTGCGCGCGTTTCTTCCATCGGGGGGCTGCCCGGTCCGGTAACGAGGCCGGCCAGCCATTGCGGCCTGCGCCGGCGGATATAGTCGTATACGAACCGGCAGGCCTCCGGCGTAAAACCTTGCAGCGACAGCCAGATGCGCGCCTTCGGGTGATGCCGGCGCAACGGCGCCGATAAAGTTTCAAGGAAAGGAATAACGAGTTGCGGGGCATTATGCCCGGGGTCGCCGCCGGGGAAAAACACGGCATCCAGCCGCGGCGCTTTACGGAAAAGGGTATCGAACTGCCGGAGGAAATATGCGCGTTTGGCGGTGTCTGCGAGGTCGAAGGTGGCGGGCGTCCACACCCAGAAATCGATGCCATAGCGCTGGCAGATTTCGCTGAGGCGCAGGTTCATATCCATCGAAGGGAGGCTAAAGTGCGGGCCCCATGGCTGAAAGGGAATGCCTTCAATGCTGTTGGTCCCGAAAATCACCAGCTCGCGGATGTACTGTTCGAATTGCGCCACGCTCCACCCGTCGTACGAATTGGCGAGGTTGCGGTAGCCCAGCTGGTGGCCGCGCATTTTTTTCTGCGGCGCTTCCGCGATGCGGAGGCCGGCCGGCGTCGACACGCTGCCCTTCGCATACCGGAATAATCGCAACAACCGCCCCACCCCGAACATCACCCCACGGGCATCGTATCCCTCCACCACGATGATGCGGCGGCCGCCCGTCACTTGTTCCGCCAGCCGGAAAGCCTCTGGCTGCAACGGCAAAGGAGGCATGGCCCCCAGGGAAACCGGGAGCGTTTGTTGCCGTGTTTTCAATACAACAACGTCGCCACCAGCCGGCAGCTTCGCCACTACCGGCCATCGCAGGCCGGTACGTTTCTCCAGTTCTTCCTGCAATACCCGCGCGGCCTGCGGATGGCCCGGGGCGAAGATCGCCGCCTGCCGCAGCTCCGTGTACATGACCATTGCATCGGGTGGCGCATGCTTCGCGCTCACCGGCTGTAGGAAGCCCGCAACAAGCACCCAGAACAAAAAAAGCTGTAAACAATATCTGATTCGCATGCCGGAAAAAATCTGTTATCTGCCGATGGTGCCTCCCGGCGCTTTACTGGTAAAGGTATTCCGGGCGCCTTTTTTCTTCTGCAGTTCGAATGCGTCGAACAACTGCCCGGTGGTGGTATAAGATTCGAAGCGGAGCTTTCCGCCGTTCACATGCACCAGCTGGAACAGCTGGGTATGGGAACCGGTACGCTGCATCCATGGGTGCGGATCGAGTGGATACATTTTCGGGCCGCTGACAGACACCACGTACATCGTGCCGTCTACCAACCCGCGGGCGTACGTATGATCGTGCCCGGTCATCACCAGGTCCACTTTGTATTTGTCGAAAAGCGGTTTGAAATTCTCGCGCACCATTTTGTTGTCGCGCGTGCGTTTGGTAGACAGCACGGGATGATGGAACACGATGCAGGTCCACTGGTTCGGGTTATCCTTCAGCACGGTCTCCAGCCACGCCTGCTGGCGGGCCATCAGGGTGGGATTGATCTCGATTTCCTGGGAGTTCAGCGAAATGAAACGCACGCCCTGCACGTCGGTATAATAACAGGTTTCTTCCAGCCCCGCCGGCCCGTTTTCGGGCAGGGTGAATTGCGGGCGCCAAAAGGCGGATACCATCCCGCTGTCGGCCGGGGTGTAATAGTACTCATGGTTACCCGGCGACATCAGCCCCGGCACGGTGCTGTGAATGTACCCGCCGGCCAGGAACCACTCTTCCCACTCCGCATTACGGTTGCCCCGGTTCACCAGGTCGCCGGCATGGAGTATCAACCGCGCATCGGGCGCCATTTCATAGGCTTTGCGAATGGTGCGCGACCAGAGGGAAAAAATATTCGCCTGCGCATCACCGAGGTAGATAAATGTAAAAGGCTGCGGGGCTGCCGCCGCCGTGCGGAACTGGAACCATTCGCTCCAGTCGTCGCCCTGCCCAACGCGGTATGCATACAGCGTATTGGGCTGCAGGCCCCGGAATACGGCGCTATGGTAGTGCACAGACAATGTGTCCGACAATAAAGGCGTGGTGATAGCCTTGCTGCGCACCGCTTTCGTCACATTCCGCGGATCCGCGTCTGCGGGCATGATTTCCGCGAAGCTCTCGCTAACGCCCGTAGCCGTGCGCCAGGTAGCGGCCGCGGAGGTAGCCATGTTTTCCGTTACGTTCAGTACAATACGGTCTGGCCGGCTGGTTTGGGCGGATGCCCATTGCACCCACCCCACCAGCGCCATCATGGAAAAAACGAATTTTGCTGCTGATCTCATCATCGGTTATTTCAGGTACCACATGAGCGTGGTTTGTTTATCTTCTCCAAATAGAGTTAATGCTTTCTGGTACGCGGCTTCGTTATACGCTCTTTCCGCATCGGGATAAATGTAGCGTTTGGGAATGCCGCCGGGCGCGAGCGGGCCGGGCACGAACTGCGGGAAACCGGTGCGGCGGTAATCGAACCAGCCCTCCGCTCCTTTCAGGAACATCGCGATCCATTTCTGTTCGATCAGCTGCTTCAACGTGCCGTTATATTTCACGCTGGCCTGGTCGTAGTAATGATCGGTGATGGCTTTCTGATCCACGCCGTAGTATTTCATGTTGGCGCCAATCCCTTTGAGGTACATCGATTCGGCCGTTTCGCCGGCAAGGGTGATTTTACCGGCCTGGAGGGCTTCGGCGAGAATGAAGCACACTTCGGCATACGTCATCATGGATGCGGTCAGCATCGGGTCCGAATTGCTGTTAAACAGGGCCGTGAGCCGCGACATATGCGGCGTGCCGCCGTTGTAATCGTACGGCGCGGGAATGGCGTTGGGCACACCCACGTACAGGTTGGGGTCTACGAGGCCCCCGGCGGGCTGATCTACCTTTGCGATCCACACCTGCAAACGTGGATCGTTGCGCAGGCGCAGCGCATCCACGATTTCCTTGCTGGGCTTGCGCTTGTCGAACTCCGAAAACGCGTTGGCCTTGGGGCCGCCGGGCCAGCTGTTGGCACCGATATCGCCGAGGTATTTGATTTCCGCGTTGTCCGCGTTGGATTCGAAGATGGGATATTTGGTTTTGTTCCCCACGATTTCCTGCATTTCCGTAAATGCCTGCGGATAACCTTTAGACATCCGCAGCAGCAACCGGAGCCTGAGCGAGTTGGCGAACTTGCGCCACTTCAGCGCAACGCCGCCATACATGGCGTCCGATTTTTTATCGATGGCGGACAGCTCCCCTCCCAGTAAATCATTGGCTTCCCGCAGTTCTTTCAGCAGCTCGGGATACAGGTTTTTCTGTTCGTCATATTTCGGGTGCACGATGTTGTCGTCTTTCGACAGCAGGGCTTCGGAATAGGGAATATCGCCATACAGGTCGCTGGTGTAGGCGAAGTTGAACGCCTTCAGGATTTTGCCGAGCGCTACATATTGCTTTTCGCCGCTGGCCGTGGCGAGGTCCATCATGTTTTTGTTGGTCGACAATTTGGAATAAAAACCGTCCCAGTTCTGCGGCCCCCAGTCGAACTTGTCGTTACCCTCGTTGCGCACCAGGGTGATGTAACGCCCTGCGGAAGCGGGCTTGTCGTAGTACGCATCCTTCTGGTAATCGTACGCGGTGGCGATGAGCGTGGTAGACAGCAGGAACTGCGGGTTGATGTTCTCCGACTCGTTCGGGTTCCTGTTCATATCCTCGAATCCTTTTGTGCAGGCCATCATGCCAAAGGCGAGCGTCAATACCGGGAGTGTTTTATATATGCGTTGCATAAGCGGTGGTAGTTAATGATTAAAAATT
>CBFGZV010000072.1:0-14008 GCA_965653365.1 uncultured Chitinophaga sp.
CGTACATCAGGTGCTGGATAACGGCCAGCTTGAAGTTGAAGTCGGCGAATTCGATCGTTTCGCCGTCGATTTTACGGTGCCGGTACTTTTCGGTGTCTTTGGGCGGGGGCGGTACGTGGTGGCTGATATTGACCTCGGTAAATTGGCCGTTTTCGATATTGAACCATACGTCGAAATCACGTACGGTGAGGGTGCCGCCTTCGTCGTACTTCGAAAGCTTTTTGACACTGCGGATGTTTTGCTGGTAGTAATCCTTGTAATGCGTTTGCTCTATCAGCAGCTGGGCATTAAAGGTCGCCGCCGGCGAAAAATCATAGTCGCCCGGCGCGATGTCGAGCGCCAGTACTTCCACCGCTTCACCGTTTTTCGAATAAGCGAAAATGCCCAGGTCGTCCCAGGTGTAGATGTGGTTCTGTTTTTTTTCATTGAGCCTTGCATTGCCCAACAGGTATTGGAGCTTTTCGATGTGCAGGGGGAACTGCATGGGCTCTCCGTTGATGAGGAGGCTGTTTCCATTGAGCTGTATTTGCATGATGTTTTGCGGGTTAAATTCAGGTAAACTTACGGAATTCGGCGTAAAGCGCACAGGAAGGCGCACCCTGTTTTATACATTTCGTATCACATCACAAAATGTCCGGCGGCCTCACATTTCCACCGGGTTTTTCCTTATCTTTAGAAATCGCCGCCCCAGTCATACACCACAAACAGATCCCCAGTCCGTTCGATGTACCTGTTATCATAACATGCTAAAACCTTGTATTTATGAGCAAACAAATCGTTTTCGTGACCGGCGCCTTTGTGATCAACAAATGTTGGGATGAATGGGAAGTGTATTTCCGGAACAAAGGCTACCAGACCATTGCCCCGTCCTGGCCGTATAAAGAGGCTTCTTCCGCGGCAGAGCTCCGCAACCGCCAGCCGAACGACACAGACCTGGCGCATCTGACGCTGGGGCAGCTCGTCAATCATTACGCGAACATCGTTAAAAGTTTTCCCGAAAAACCGGTCATCATCGGGCATTCCCTCGGTGGGCTGATCACGCAGATCCTCATCAACCGCGACCTGGGGGTTGCCGGTGTGGCGATTCACTCCGTTCCCCCGCAGGGAGTGTTCCCCTACGAATTTTCTTTCCTCAAGGCAGGCTGGAAGGCGCTGGGACTATTCACTTCCCTCCGGAAAACGTACCTGATGTCGTTGAAAGACTGGCAATATGCCTTCGTGAACGATATGCCCCTGGAAGAACAGAAAGCATCCTGGGAAAAATTCACCGTGCCCGAATCCAAAACGGTGGCCCGCGGCGGCCTGACCAGTGCTGCCCGTGTGGATTTCAACAAACCGCACGCACCGCTTTTGCTGACAGCCGGCAGCACGGACAATATCATTCCCGCGCATCTTAACCGGCGTAACTTCAACGCATACCATAAAAACGGCTCCGTGCTGGAATACAAGGAGTTTGAAGGGCGCAACCACTTTGTATTGGGCCAGCCGGGATGGGAAGGTGACGCGGATTTTGTGTACGACTGGCTCGTGAAGCAGGGAATGCAGGCGTAACGGCGCCAGGCTTCCCTGAACCGGCGGCGTTTTTCGAAGGATGGATCTTTCCCGGGGGGAACTGTACATGATGAAGCCGGGTGTTCACGCGGCTCCTGTTGCTCTTCCATCCTTCCCATAAAAGTATCCCGCCCGATGCTTCCATTCGTTGGGCGTTCACCCATTTCGATTCGTCGCTGCCGAGGAACGCCACCACGCTGCCGATGTCGTCTGCCTGTCCCACGCGGCCCAGCGCGGTTTGCCCGGCGAGGAAGCCGTTCACTCCTTGTGGTCCCTTACCGCAGTGTCCGGGAGCGGTACATGAATACCGAAGCCCGCGTTGCTGATGAGGTAGTCTATTTTATCCGCGCCTATTTGCTGCGAGGCGGAGCATCACACCAATTAATGGTATAATTCCAATAATTGCCCCGCACGAAGGCGGCGGCATGGAAAAGGTTTTCCGTACGGATAAACGCCGGGAAAATGGCCCAAAATGGCTAACTTGCGCGAAATCAGCGTTCCCGATGCCACTGAAGAAAGGAAAATTGGCGGGCTGGGGCAATTACCCCGTTGCAGAGTCTTACATCGTAACCCCCCGCACCGAAAACGATTCCAGGAATACATTGAACAACGGCCCCGTGATTGCCCGCGGATTGGGCAGGAGCTACGGCGACCAGGCGGTGAATGAAAACCGGAACGTGGTGCTCTGCACACATCTCAACTATTTCACCGGGTGGGATGAAGCCACCGGTGTGCTGGAATGCCAGGCCGGCGCCAGTCTGGATGAGATTATTTCAGTGTTTGCTCCAAAAGGCTGGTTTCCCATGATCTGCCCCGGCACCAAATTCGTGACCCTCGGCGGCGCCATCGCGAACGACATACACGGGAAAGCGCATCATACAGACGGTTCTTTTGTGAATTGTGTACTGTCTTTCACCATTCTGCTGGCAGACGGTAGCGTGGTCACGGCTTCCCGCACGGAAAACGCGGACCTTTTCTGGGCCAATTTCGGTGGACTGGGGCTGCTCGGCATCATCCTCACGGTAAAAATGCAGCTGCGAAAAATCGAAACCACCTACTTCCGGCAGAAATCCGTGCGTATCAAAAACCTCGATCACATGCTGGAGGCGCTGGAGGAATATGATCATACCTATAATTATTCCGTAGCCTGGATAGACGCGCTGGCCAAAGGCAGCAAGCTGGGCAGCGGCGTGCTCACGCTCGGCAACGGCGCTACACTGCAGGAACTGCCGGAAAAACTAAAGGCGGCGCCCCTGAAGCTCCACCAGTCCGGGAAACTGACCGTTCCATTTTTCCTCCCGGGCTTTGCCCTCAACGGCCTCACAGTGCGCATGCTCAATAAAGTGATTTCCTTCGTGCAGAATTCCCCGAAGGCATTCGTGCACTACGATAAATTCTTCTTCCCCCTCGACGCCATCAATAACTGGAACAAAGGGTACGGCAAACGAGGCTTTGTACAGTACCAGTTTGTGATCCCGGAGGAGAACGGAAAACAGCACCTGGCGGACATCCTCAACATGATTGCAGACAGCGGTTGCATGCCGTTTTTGAATGTGTTCAAGAAAATGGGCGACGGCCAGGGCATCCTGTCGTTTCCCTTCCGCGGCTATACGCTGGCGATCGACTTCCCCGTAACACCGCAGCTGCTGACCTTTACCCCGAAACTGGATGCGAAAGTGTTGACATATGGCGGCCGCCTGTACCTCGGTAAAGACGCGCTGCTGAGTGAAGCCATGTTCAAGGCCATGTATCCCCGGCATACGGAATGGCTGACCGTAAAGCGGAAATACGATCCGCATAACAAATTCAGTTCCGATATATCCAGAAGGCTCGGGCTGGAAGCGTAGGTTGCTTCAAACACGCTATAGGCAATGGTTTGCAAGCCGTTTACGGAGAAGCGGAAACGCACGGCCCAATAAGTCGCAATTCACCCTGCAATTGTCGCGATAGCACATCTTCAAATCCGCTAGGCGGCGGTATGTTTGCATTGTTAAACCTGACTAAAACAGAACACAATGAAAACAATTTTTGCACTGCTGTTATTTATTTGCACAATGACTGCCATGAACGCCCGTGCACAGCAAGCACCCGCCACTTTGAAATCGTCCGGCTACGCACCGGTAAACGGGATGAAGCTGTACTATGAAATCCACGGCGAAGGAGCGCCCATCGTACTGCTCCACGGCAGCTTCATGACCATCCAGCTGAACTGGAGCCAGCTGATCCCCGAACTGGCGAAAACCCGGAAAGTAATCGCCCTGGAAATGCAGGGGCACGGACGTACGGGCGACATCGACCGTAAGCCTTCTTACCCCGCACTCGCAGATGATGTGGCCGGCCTGCTGAATTACCTGAAAATCGACAGCGCAGACATTCTTGGCTACAGCCTCGGCGGCACGGTGGCATTCCAGTTCGCCATCGCCCACCCGGAAAAGGTCAAGAAGCTCGTTATATTGTCCACGGTATATAAAATGACCGGCTGGAAGCAGGAAGCGCTGGAGGCGTTCAAATCCTTTACGCCCGACGTTCTCGACAACACCCCGCTGAAAACCGTGTATGAAAGTGTTGCTCCCAGGCCCGGCGACTGGAGAAGGTTCGTTACGAAATACATGCAAATGGACAAAGAAGATTTTAACCTCGGCGAAAACAACATCAAAGCCATTAAAGCGCCGGTGCTGTTGATCATGGGCGATAACGACGGCGTGGACATGACACATAAAACCGACATGTACCGGTTGCTGGGCGGTGATATTTTCTCTGATATGGCCGGCGGCGTACCGAAATCGCGCCTTGCCATCTTCCCCGCCACGGGCCACGTAACGCTGATGTCCGAAATTGAAAAAATTATGAACGTGGCCACCCCGTTCCTCGATAACGTGCCACCTGCGGAAATGAAATTCTAAAAATGAAAACGCCCGGTGTGATGCCGGGCTTTTTTTATTGACAAATAAATTGAATGGCGGTTCACCGGCAATCAGCGGTGAGCCGCTTATTTTTTGTAAGCCAGCAATCGCAGCGCATTGAACACCACTACGAGGGTAGAGCCTTCGTGCGCCATGACGGCGGGGCCGATGGATGCAACGCCGAAGATGGTGAGCGGCACCAGCATGGCTACCACGCCCAGGCTGATCACGAGGTTCTGCCGGATGATCTTTTTGGCTTTGCGGCTGAGGCCGATGGCGAAGGGCAGCAGCGTGAGCTGGTCGCCCATCAGCGCAATGTCGGCCGTTTCGAGCGCCACATCGCTGCCGGCGGCGCCCATGGCAATGCCGACGGTGCTTTTGGCCATGGCGGGTGCGTCGTTCACGCCATCGCCGATCATGGCCACTTTGTTCTCCTGCGTGGCGAGCTCTTGAATGGCGGCTACTTTCTGTTCGGGCAGCAGGTTGCCCCGGGCTTCGGTGATGCCGGTTTGCGCGGCGATAGCCTCGGCCACCTGCTGGTTGTCGCCCGTGAGCATCACCATTTTCCGGATGCCCGTTTGTTGCAGTTTTTGGAGCGCCTCTTTGGCTTCCGGGCGCGGTGTGTCCATTACCGCGATGATGCCGGTGTACGTTGCATCCTGCCGTATCACCATGGTGGTATTGCCGGCTGCTTCAAGTTCCTTCACCGCCTGCTGCAGTGCGTCAGGTAATGGCACATCGCCGAGGGAGGTAAAAAGGGCGATGTTGCCGATGAAGACATCGCTGTTGCCGAGTTTGGCCTTGATGCCTTTGCCCAGTACGGCTTCCATGTCGTGCGCCGGGGGAGTGTTTGCATTGCCGAGCCGTACTTTCCCGTCGCGCACGATGGCTTTGGCCAGGGGATGATCGCTGAGCGCTTCTACCGCCACGGCGGTTTTCAGCAGTTCGTTTTCGGGCAGGCCCGTGAGCGATACAATGGCGGTGAGCTTCGGTTTGCCTTCCGTCAGGGTGCCGGTTTTATCGAATGCAAGGGCCGTGAGGGAGCCGAGGTCTTCCAGCGGCCGGCCTCCCTTGATCAGCACGCCCGCGCGCGCCGCCCGCGCGACGCCGCTCAGCACGGCACTGGGAGTGGAAATGGCCAAAGCACAGGGGCTGGCGGCAACGAGTACCGACATGGCCCGGTAGAAGCTGACTTTGAACGGTTCGTCGATCACCACAAACGCGAAGCACAGGAGCAGTACAAGTATCAGTACGGCCGGTACGAAATATCGTTCGAATTTGTCGGTGAATTGCTGTGTAGGGGATTTCTGCGTCTGCGCCTCATTCACCATTTTGACGAGGCGTGACAGTGTGGAGTCGCCGGCGGTTTTGGTGACCTTTATTTCGAGCAGCTCGTTACCGTTGATGGTGCCTGCAAATACCTTGTGTTGCGCGTCGAGCTCCGCCGCGGCTTCGATGCCGATGGCAGGGTCTGCCACGGCCACTTTATCCACCGGGATGCTTTCTCCCGTAATGGGCGCCTGGTTCACGCTGCTGCTGCCGCTTACAACAAAACCGTCTGCCGCGATTTTGGTATTCGGGCGCACGATGATGACGTCGCCCTGTTGCAGCGCTTCAATCTTCACCTCTTCCGGTTGCCCGCCCGTTTTCCGCAAGGCCGTTTTAGGCGCCAGGGCCGTGAGGGCGGCGATCGACTTCCGCGCTTTTTCCATCGCGAAATGTTCGAGCGCGTGGCCCAGGCTGAAGAGGAACAGGAGTAGCGCTCCTTCCGCCCAGCTACCCAGGATGGCCGCGCCGATAGCGGCCACCAGCATCAGGAAATCAATCTCGAAGCCACCTTTCCGGATGGTTTCGACTGCTTCTTTCGCGGTAAAAAATCCACCGGAGAAATAAGCGGTGATGTAACACACCAGCGGAACAACGGCCGGTATGCCGCCGAAGCGCGACAGGCCGAAGCCGATGCCCAGCAGCGCGCCGCAGGCTAAACTGAAGATCAACTCTGTGTTGCTCCCGAAAACGCCGCCGTGTACATGTTCGTGGCCCGGTTCGCCATGCCCGTGGTCGTGTCCGTGAGCATAGCGATGGTCTGCTATCCGGAGCCCTTCTTTCTCCAGGAGGGTATATACTTTTTCTTCGCTGATCTGTTCCGTGTCGAACTCGACCATCACCTGGCCTGCCGCCGAAACGGCCACCGAGAGAATGCCCGTGGCGCCCCGGATGGCGGTTTCGATGAGGCCCGTTTGCCGCTGGTGGCGGATGCCTTCCACGGAAGCGAGGATGTGGCCGTAGCGTTGCGAAATGCCCGCGCCCGCCTGCCGGGCCATATTTTCCACCCGGTCCACCGTGATCAAATCCGGATCGTAATGGAAGCACAGTTGCGGTTTTTCGCCTGGCACGACGTGCACTTTTTCTATGCCCTGCCTGCCTTCCATCATGGCGATGATGCGCTGCACGCAGGCGTCCTTTTCGTCGGGTATATCGGGGAGAATGAGGTCTATGTTGATTTTCGTTTTTTTCATAGCAGATGGGCGGGTTTGTTGAACAATATATCCGTGGCCGGTATGCCGCTAAAGTAACACAATCCCCTTATTCAACTCTCGGCAATCTTTGTATCGCGGTTGCAAAGCGGAGCATCAACGCGAATTTTCCATGCGGTCCGCATTCATGGAGGGAAAGGCGGTGTCGCCCTTAGCCGGCGGGCCCCTGCTTGCATTAACCGAATTTTTGCATTATATTTAGTAAAGCCCCTTTTTGTTAGGCCCGTGCTTGAGACGACCCTGTTTTTTTTCACCCTAAATACAATTCCACTATGAAACGATTCACGCTTGTTTTTGCATTGCTGGTAAGCGCCCTGCTGATTTTACCTGGATCGGCCAATTGCATCTCCAGAAAGAAGTCCCTGAAAATTGCCCGGAACATCAAGATGGCCAGCGGCACTATTACGTTTTTCGAACTGATGTACGACCCTGCGTTTAACGAGATATGGGTGTACTATTACTATGTAGGAACGCCCACCGCGGTAACGTACAATGTCTGGGGCAATGGGCTGATCAACGGCTTCGCCACTTACAGCGACTACATCAATCACAGCGACGTGTACATTTCGCACCGCTTCGCCGACGATGACCTTTATTGCTCCGGCGACCTGGAGGGAGAAGTGGTATGCGACAATGGCGCTTACGCGTATGCGGCCACATCGTTCGATTGGCCTGAATGCTGCCCGGAATGCCTGACGGAATAGTGTTTTACAAAGGCGCCCGTTCGGGCGCCTTCCCGGTTACCAGAACAGATCTTGCACATTGTACCGGATCAATTTAAGCCGCGGGTGTTTTGGGGCGCATTTACTGCTGCATGAGCGCACTCGAAGCAACTGATACGGCCAAATTTTTCAAAACTGGATCTGTACACCAGTGTTTATTTTACCGAATTTTATGCAGCATCAATAGTTGTGGCTATGCATGATCAGGACATATACATCATCGGCGCCGGCGCGATCGGTAAAACCCTCGCCGTGGCGCTACGGCTGGAAAACAGGAACGTACACCTGTTGCGCGGCAGCGTGAAAGACGGCGGCACGACGGCACAGACGATAGCGGTGATACAGGAAAGCGGTGAAAAGACCGAAGCAGTGGTAGATGTGAGCACGTTCGGCAGGTTTCCCGAACTCAATGGCATAATTGTGCTGACTAACAAATCTTACGGCAACCGGCAGCTTGCCGAAGCGTTGCGCCACAAAGCCGGCCATTCCCCTGTCGTATTGCTGCAAAACGGATGGGAGGTAGAACAGCCTTTCATCGATTTACACTACCCGACGGTGTACCGCTGCGTACTGTTCGTAACGGCGCAAACGGTTGGCGAGCATGCCGTACGCTTCAAACCGGTGTCCGTATCGCCCATCGGCATCGTGCGGGGAACGGTGGCGGGCCTGGAGAAAGTGGTGTCGCTGCTCGATACCCCGCGCTTTCAGTTCAGGGCGGAAGATGACATCGAAACGGTCGTCTGGAGAAAGGCGGTTATTAATTGCGTGTTCAATTCTATATGCCCGCTGCTGGATGTCGACAACGGGATATTTCACCGTCACGAAGCCGCGCTCACCATTGCCCGGCGCGTTATTGCGGAATGTGTGGCGGTTGCCGGTGCAAAAGGGATTCGCCTCGATGCGGGCGAAGTAGAACAAAACCTGCTGCGCATCAGCCGCTCGTCTGACGGGCAACTGATTTCCACGTTGCAGGATATTAAACACGGCCGTGAAACGGAGATCGACACACTGAACCTGGCCATTGCCCGGATGGCGGAAGGATTGGGGATGAGGGAGGCGGTGCGGGAAACGGCGTTGCTGGGGGAGCTGACGAAAATAAGATCACAGCTGCGAATTTGATATAGCGATGTTCATCCCGTGACCGTTCAGGGGCACCCGGCCGCTTCGATGCATGCGGGGTGATGCATCATCCTTTTGACAGACCCGGGAGCCTGTCTGTTTATTCACTATTTCTTCAGCATCTTTTCCACCCACTTGTTGGTTGCTTCTACGAGCAACGACATCACATCCGTTTTTCCCGCCTTGAAAGAATGGTCCGCCCCTTCGAATTTAACCAGCGTGGCTTTACGTAAAGATTCGCAGACGGTTTCAATCAGGTCCCAGGTAGCCAGGGTGTCTTTGGAACCCTGTAGGAAAAGCATGGGGACTTTGATCGTTTTCAGGTGCTCTGCGCGGTCGATAGAAGGCTTGCCGGCCGCGTGAAGGGGGAACCCGTAGAAGATAATTCCTTTTGCGGGGCTCTCCGGGTGCTCCGACAGGTATTGGGAGCTCATTCGTCCACCGAAAGATTTGCCGGACGCAAATAAGGGCAGACCGGGACTCAGCTCGCCGGCCTTTTGAATGGCGGCCTCAATGGTGGCATGCGCAACAGCCGGTGAATCGGGCCTGCCTTTTTTGTGTTCGGCGAAAGGGAAATTAAACCGAAGCGTAGCAATGCCTACGCCTGCCAGCGCATTGGCAAGGGTTTCCATAAAAGCATGTTCCATTCCCGCGCCTGCGCCGTGGGCCAGCGTCAAAATGCATTTGGCATTCGCCGGGGCGATGTACCTGGCGGAAACGGAGCCGATGGCCGGGTTGACTTTTATTTTGATGGATTTTGAGCTCATGATACCGTCAAATTTAGTGCAAGGTAGATATAAAAATGGAGGGCGCACAGGTTCCTGGAACTGTGAGTTCGATGGAATGAATGAATGGATGTCCAACATCCGAAAAACGGAAGGCTATCAATTGGCCAGGCTGCACGCCCCCCCGGACCTTCAACGTACGTTTCAACGACGTGTAGCAATTATTCCGTAAAATATTCGATGATGCTCCTTGGACAGCCCGTCTTTCGTTGCCGGATCACTAGCCTGGGTTGTTTATTTTACCGGTTCCCTTAAAATCGTTTTCAGTTTTTGCGGTTCTGTCTTCCTGAAATCCGATAAGTAAATTTCGTGATGAAGCCCGTTCCTGTCCAGCTTGTTGGCTTCCATAAACAGCCATATTTGCCGCAACGATTCCGGCTCTGTTGAAAAAGGCCCCACATGCAACATCTGTACTGATTTTCCTTCATTCATCGTAAAGAACTCAACCTTTGTAACAAGCGGGGATTTCTGTTTCGCTCGGGCCGCCTGTTTTGCGGTTTCAATTTCGGGTTCCAATACAAAGTCCGGCAACCTGATCAGCAGGCGGTATTCCCATTCGCTCCGGGGCACTTCTACCGAGCTGCTGGCGATGTTTTTGTTGCGGAACTTTTCTTCATCGAACCACCAGAGGCCTTCCAGTTTCGAAACAACGAAGTCGTGGTCCTTCGCCTTGTACATGAATTTCAACGTGTAGGCAATTGTATACAGTGCTTCAATGTTGTCCGCGAACGGCTGGCCGGAGGGGTCGCCCTTCCCTTGTATCGATATGAAACGCGCGCTTTCAATAGTGACCAGTTCCGGCTTTGTTTTGGCGGAGAAATACGACTTGTGGGCTTTGGTTAAATCGAGCTTGTTCATTGTTTAGATAATTTTGATTCATGAGGCCGTAAAGCTAACATTTGACGGTGACAACCCTATGTCAGGAGGGTATTTACGAGGCGCTCCGCCAAGGGAAGCGGGCCCGGGAGCAGTGCTCGCCGCTTCATTAACAGAAATTGTTAATTACGCTGCATCAATCTTAAGGCGCCCGACCGTGCAGGAATAATTGCGTAACTTGTAAGCAGTAGTTTTTCAGCACCCCAATTCTGCATTACATCGTTTACCTCAAAATCAACTTCTATGAACCGCAGTTCCTTTTTAAAAGTCGGCATGGCCATCGGTTCTTTTCTGATGGCGCCCTTCAGCGCAATGGCGAACCTTGAACCCAAGACCAGAGACGACAAAGGTTTCAAGGTTGATGCCGGGAAAGACCGCTTCAACAAAAGCATCTCACCCTTCGAGGGAGATCAGTTTTACACCAAGGTATCGACGAAAGACACGAATGGAGGCATGTTTGTTTTTGAATCGACGCGAATAAAGGAAGGCGGACCGATTCTGCACACGCATTTTGATACCGATGAGTGGTGGTATATTCTGGAAGGGGAGTTCCTGGTGAAGGTTGGAGAAAATACCTGGAATGCCAGGGCCGGCGATCTTGTATACGGGCCACGGATGGTGCCGCACACGTTTGCGAAGATTGGCCAGGGCGTGGCGAAAGTCATCATATGCCATCAGCCCGCTGGCAAAATGGAGGAATATTTCATAAAGCTGAGCGAAGGAGTGGCGAAGAACATGACGGAGGAGGAGCGGAACAAACTCCGGAAAGCGCATGGCTTTGAAAAGGTGGGTCCGCCTATTACGTATTTAAAGCAATGAGTGCGCTGGCCAGGTTGTTGCCCGGGCTGCGCTGGTGCCGAAATGCGCTTGCTTGGGGAAATGGTCAAAATAAAATCCGGCATCACCGGCATTGACTTTATCCCTATCCATCCAACTGCGGCAGCGCCGGAAGCAAATCATACTTATGCTTCATATTATAATGCGAACAGGCCAACCTTTTGGGCATTAGATAATGCCCGGGTATTTGTTTGCGAGGAAATTGCTATGACATGCGAACTAAGATTTCCCGAAAATCTTAATGCGACCGGTTCCTCCAGGCAATTTTACGTAATGCGAAAGTCCCACTAACAGGATTCTCCATTCATTTTCCTCATTAACAATCTCTCCCGAACCTTCTCCTTACATCCTCTGTTATCTTCTTTTAACCCTAAAAATACATATTCTATGGCCGCAACCAAACCAGGTACCGCGCACCTGTGGACCTACCGCAAAATTCCGTACAGGTTCGATTCCAACTTCCCTTTTCAGGATGATGCTTTGAACGCCATGCGCACATGGGAGAAATATGCCAAAGTGTGGTTTGTAGAAAAAAGCAATGAAGCCAATTACATTTTGTTCGTTGAAAACTCCAGCGGCAGCAAAAGTCCAGTGGGTATGCAGGGCGGCGAACAGCTGCTGAAGCTGAAAAGCGGCGGCAGGGCGCTCCACGAGCTCGGCCATGCCCTGGGGCTGTATCACGAGCAAAGCCGTAGCGATCGCGATACTTTTATCAACGTGCAATGGTTAAGCGTCAATGGTGGGCATGGGAACGATAATTTCAGGCTCATTACCAATACCCGGAACCTCACGCCATACGACAAAGGTTCCGTCATGCATTACCCCGCACCGGCGGAAGGCTGGGGCGGCTTTCCCGATAACCAGGAAGTTTGGACCATGCGCTGGAATGCCGACCATTCCGTGAAACTGGGAGGCGGCGCCGCCCAGGGCTGGGATAACCTCTCCGGATTTGACAAGCTCGCCATGCGCCAGCTGTATGAAGAAATCCCCGTTCCCATGGGTCCTGAAACCGACAACGGTCACCTCAAATCAGTATTCCAGACCATCGTCCCTTTCACGGCCGGCGATAACGCCTTCTTTTTTGCGCAGGACAATTACGGGAACTGGTTCACCCGCAAGCTGCTGATCGGCGGAAAAATGAGCCCAAATGAAGCGGAAAGCGACCGATGGGACACCGTCTACCAGATCGCATGCGCATATAGTGTAGCTGGCAAAACTTTTTTTTACGGACAAAACAATGTTACCGGCGCCTGGACAATCAGGCCGTTGTCTGCCCTCGGCTGTGTGGGCCAGCAAACGTCGGGCATGCAATCAGGCACCGTAGTTAATGCCGTGGCTGCGTTCAATATCGGCAACGCCGCGTATTTTTTCGGGCAAAACACTAAGAACGGCAACTGGACTATCTTTTCGCTTACGGATACAGGCACTTTCGGCATTGAAACGGACAAAGGGCATTGGTCGTTTATCTGTGACGTTTTGTTCGTTTACACCGTTGATGGAAACACATTTCTCTACGCACAAAACCTCGATTCGAAGGCTTGGCAGATCTACGCCATCCAGCCCGACGGCACCATGGGCGCCTGCAAGGGGTACGGTACCTGGGCATCCGCTTACGGCGCGCAATTTCCGTACAATGTACAGGGCAGTCAGTATTTTTACGGCCAGGATCTCGGGTCTGCGGAGTGGTTCATCCGCCGCCTGGACGCCGAGGGCAATCGCGGTGAAAAACTGCAGGTCGGCAGCTGGCAGTATGCTTACCCGGTACAGTTTCCGTTCAGCGTGGGCGACAAACAATATTTTTTCGGCCTGAACGTCGATTCGCGGTATTGGTTCATCCAGCAATTGGTCGATACGCCGCCACCGGCACCGGTGGCTGGTTTCTAAATAAAAAAGGCACGCTTCGGGGTGCCTTTTTTATCATAACTTCGGCTTGCTGGTAACGGTCAAAATTTTGTACTATGAAAAGCGATCAGGTCGATAAAATTTTTAATCCGGGCGAAAAAAACTAACCCCTCAGGAAATTGCTTACCTGCGCAACAATCCGCACCTCCTCGAAAAACCGACCGACGCAATGCTCATAAAAAGAAATACATCCACATCATATTTTTCATCAGTTTAAAATTATTACGACCAAAGCGGAAGCGCTTTGCCCTTCGGTCAACCCCCAAAGCATGGAAATCACCTGTAACTGGCTCAAGTAAAAAAAGACAGGTACCTGACGGACATGATCGTGATGGGATTGATGCAGGAAGGAACGGTGTCATTGGACAGCCTGCAGCATTTTATCGATCATGCAAGGGAAGATGTTGCAGGTTCCGGCATGGGTCTCACAGTCAAACAAATGATCAGATCCGCTGCCTTTCTCCAGGTGGGCAAAGTAGCGCCTTCCTTTTGGCGGTTCTTTAAGATGCTTGAGTTTTACCTGCTGGTGCATTGAAGCAAAACCTTGAATTTTCGATGGAAATTCTTGACTTTAAATAAGATAAAACAATGAAAAGACTGGAAATAGACGACTACAAATCAATAGGGTCAACCAATGGGACAACCAAGCATCCCCAAAATGAAAAAGACGCCGGTAAAATCGGCGCCTTCGCGGAAAATTCGTAGCCCGGACAAGAATCGAACTTGTATCTAAAGTTTAGGAAACTTCTATTCTATCCATTGAACTACCGGGCCAT
>CBFGZV010000073.1:0-12663 GCA_965653365.1 uncultured Chitinophaga sp.
CCACCAAGGTACTGTCTTCCGCAGCCATCAACGGCAAGTCGGACGACATGCTCGGCCTGAAGGAGAACGTGATCACCGGTCACCTCATCCCGGCCGGTACCGGTCTGCGCGAGTTCGAGAACATGATCGTAGGCTCGAAAGAAGAATACGACATCCTCGCATCTTCCAAAGAGGTGTTCCAGTTCGACGAAGAAGAATAGAACTATTCAAACCAGATTGATAAAAAGGGAAGCGGCAACGCTTCCCTTTTGTTTTGAAGCCCTCCCGGTCCCCCGCATTTTTAATAAGAATTTAACCCCCGCGCCGCTTCTTTATTTTTACCTTGCCGATGATTTTGATTTTCTGCAGGAAGGATGTATTTTGTAACCTTGTGTAACTGATATGAAAGTTTATGGAAATAAACCGTAACATCTCCCTTCTGCAAACGATAAGAAAACATATTACCATGCCTCTACGTTATCGACTTAACAAAAGTCTCATTATGATGCCGGCCATGATGATTGCCATTGCAGCACATGCCCAGAAAGTACAGCTGAACAACCACACCGTGCCCGTAGGGAAACCCGGAGCGTTGGTGGGCCAGCTTTTTAACGGCGCTGCGCCCGCCAAAGCAGCCAAACTGGTGGCCGATACTTCCGGCCTGTTTACCATCGCCAAAAACGGCGAAATCAGGCTGAAAAAGCGCGCCAGCCTCTCCAGGGAAGGCGCCGCTTACCAGTACGCCATCACCGTGTCTACCGCGGCAGGCAATGAGGGCTTTATTCTCGTGAAGGACAATTTCAACCGTAACAAAGTGGTGGCTCACCGCGGCGCCTGGAAGCACCACGAGGGCAGCCAGAATTCCCTGACCTCTTTCCGCGATGCCGTGAAGCTGGGTTGCGAAGGCTCTGAATTCGACGTGTGGCTGTCGTCTGACGGAGTGCCCGTGCTTTCCCACGACCCCGAGATCGGTGGTAAAAAAGTGGAGGAAACGCCCGTAGCCGAACTGAAAAAAGTGCAGCTGAAAAACGGCGAGGTAGTGCCCACCTTCGAGGAATTCATCCAGGAAGGGATGAAGCAAAACACTACCAAAATGGTGCTGGAGATCAAGCCTTCCCGCGTCAGCAAAGAGCGGGGCCAGCAACTGGCGCAGGCCTGCATGGATCTCATCCGGAAATACCAATGCGAAGGCTGGATGCTTTATATCAGCTTCGACTACGATATCTGTAAAAAGGTAGTAGCCATCGACCCGCATGCGAAGGTAGCTTACCTGAACGGCGAGAAGTCGCCCGCAGAGCTCGCCGCCGACAAAATCTGGGGTTTCGATTACAACTGGAAGGTCATCGACAAGGACATGAATATTTTCCAGGAAGCCCGCAAACACAAGGTGACCGTGAATATCTGGACGGTGAACCAACCCGAGCAAATGGATACTTACCTGAAAGCCGGCGCCGACTTCCTTACCACTGACGAGCCTGAAATGGCGCTTGAAAAAGTAAAATAATTCCCGGGGAGCGGATGCAGCGTCTTGCGACATCCGCTCTCCTCCTTGTTTTCCCCTGCTGTCAACAATTTTCCCCCATTTCCATTTTAACGTTTTTTTATATCCCAAAAACCTTATTTTAGCCGCCACAACTATTACATTAAAAAACATCTGGAGTTAAAATCTTACGATCAACATGTACACTCGTCAATTTTTTGTGAAAAACGGGCTCATCCTGGCGGCGGTTGCCGGAGTATTCGCTGCCTGCCAACAGGGTAATAAAACTGCCGCAGCCAACAGCAACGATTCTACAGGGGGCTCAGGCAAAGGCGCTACTGAACAACGGTTGGCATACGTAGATATTGACTCACTGGAAGCACACTACGAATATTTCAAGGAAAAGAAATCACAGCTGGACAAAGAAAAGGAGCGCGCCCAGAACGAGATCAGCGGGCGTGAGCGCCAGCTGCAGAACGAACTGTACACCCTGCAGCAGAAAGCGCCGACGATGACGCAGGCAGAAGGCCAGGCCGCCGAAGCCAGCCTGCAGAAGAAAGCGCAGCAGCATGAACTGGACCGCCAGAACAAATATGCGCAGCTGCAAACGCAGGAAGCGCAATTCAATGAAGACCTGCAGAAGCGCCTCGATGAGACCATCAAGAAATACAACGCCGACAAGCGTTATTCCTTTATCTTCTCATACCGCTCCGGCGCCAGCAACATTCTTTACAAGGACGATGCCTTCAACATCACCGGCGATGTGATCAAAGCGCTGAACGAGGCTTCCCCTGCTAAAAAATAACAGACGAATCCTGAAATATATTTAAATTTAGTCCCGGCATCCAATGCCGGGATTTTTTTTATCAACCAATATTTTACAACAATATCAACCTCCACCATGTCAACTAACCAGGAAAACGCCTTTAAACCGAGTTTAAGTTTGGTCGACGCCACTATGATTGTTGCCGGGTCCATGATAGGGTCCGGTATTTTTATTGTTTCCGCGGAAGTAGCCCGCAGCATGGGATCGTCCGGATGGATGATGGCCATGTGGGTGCTGGCCGGCGTGGTGACGCTGATTGCTGCGCTCAGTTACGGCGAGCTGTCGGGCATGTTTCCCAAAGCCGGCGGCCAGTACGTATATCTCCGCGAGGCTTATAACCCGTTTGTGGCGTTCCTTTTCGGGTGGACGCAATTCGGTGTTATCCAGACGGGCACCATTGCCGCGGTAGCCATGGCTTTTGCCAAATACGTCGGGTACCTGGCGCCGGAGCTGGGGGAGAACAACGTTTTGCTGACGCTAGGGGCCTTCAAGCTGTCGGTGGCGCAACTGGTGGCGATTGCATCGATCATCATCCTCACGTACATCAACACCCGAGGCGTGAAAAACGGGAAGATCATCCAGACGGTCTTTACTTTCACCAAACTGTTCTCGCTGTTCGGCCTGATCATCTTCGGGCTGCTTATCGGCGCCAAAGCCGATATCTGGAACGCCAACTGGAGCAATGCCTGGGTGAGCGGCAGCCTCAAAGTGGCCGACGGCCAGGTGATTACCACCGCATTGAGCACCATGGCCTTTTTCGGCGCCGTTGCCGTGTCTATGAAAGGCACCCTGTTTTCGAGCGACGCATGGAACAACGTGACGTTCATCGCCGGAGAAATCAAGAATCCGCAAAAGAACATCGGCCGCGCCCTGTTCCTGGGAACGCTGATCGTGACCATCATTTACGTAGCCGCCAACCTTATGTACCTCGCCGTATTGCCCTTTAACGAGATCGCCTTCGCGGAGCAGGACAGGGTAGGGGTGGCCGCCGCGGAACGTATATTCGGCGCCGGTATTGGCGCAGTGACCATTGCGGTCATGATCATCATTTCCACGTTCGGCTGCAATAACGGCCTCATTTTATCCGGCGCCCGGATTTATTACACCATGGCTGAAGACGGCCTGTTCTTCAAAAAAGCCGGTCACCTCAACCGCTTTAACGTGCCCGGTTACGGCCTGTGGGTACAATGCCTCTGGGCCAGCCTGCTGTGCCTGAGCGGCAAGTATAACGACCTGCTGGCGATGGTGATATTCGGGGTGCTGGTATTCTATGTCATCACCATCCTGGGAATTTTCGTGCTGCGCAGAACCCGTCCTGAAATCCCCCGCAGCTATAAGGCCTTCGGATATCCCGTGTTGCCTGCGCTGTATATGCTGGTAGCTTCCGCGCTGGCCATTCTGCTGCTGCGCTACGAGCCCGAATACGCCCTGCCGGGCCTCGGGATCATCCTGCTGGGCATCCCGCTGTATTTCATCGCTTTAAGAAAAAAATAAACGAGAAGGCTCCGGAAACGGGGCCTTTTTTCATTCGTGTACACGGCGGCGTTAGTTGCCTGAAATCATTAAACACCGGGCTTCCAGTGGGTTATAAAAACGGCATTGAATTTTTTGAAAAAATGCCGGACTGCAACATTATGGCAGCACCCCGTGCTAACTTTATACAAGGCTCCGGGAAATATAGCGGAGCGATGCCAATTAATCCTAGCGATGCATAACAGTGGCGTGTAACCCGAAAAGAATACAGCGCAGATAGTTAAATAACCAGACAAAAGACACGGAAAATCCGCACAAACCGGTTTTCCCTTGATATAAGATATGTTGATCATGCTATGTTATCGGCTTGTTGCTGTCGTCACCAACATGCTGGTAACAGGCATGTTCAAAAACAAAATTTAAAGTCGCTTATGATTATTTAAGCCCTCTTTTTAGAGAACCATTAAGAGCCTACACAATTGCATTCTCGAACATTCACATGATTTATGCCCGGCACTCTGTATCTACAGTGTGCTTTTTTTTTACTTTTGCTGCATGTTTACCGCACTTTGCATCCGCATTTTCGACCAGAGTATCCGTGATTACCATATTCACAATGATATTCACCGGGTTATCAGCAATCCATATGAAAAAAGCGCCATCGAGCACCTGTTGTATGCCAAGAACTGGATAGATACGGTACAGTGGCACCTGGAAGACGTAGTGCGCGACCCGCAGGTAGACCCTGCAGCGGCGCTGGAGCTGAAGCGGTGGATAGACCGCTCCAACCAGGAGCGCACCGACATGGTGGAGTATATCGACAGTTATTTCCTGGCACAGTACAAGGCCGTTCAGCCGCAGAGTGGCGCTTCCATCAATACGGAAAGCCCCGCCTGGGCCATCGACCGGCTGTCTATCCTCGGCCTGAAGATTTACCACATGCGCGAGGAGGCTACCCGTCCCGATGCGTCCGAGGAGCACCGCCGCGCCTGCCAGGCCAAGCTGGACATATTGCTGGAACAGCAGCGCGACCTGTCGACCGCCATCGAAGAACTGCTGGCCGACATTGCGGCTGGCCGCAAGTACATGAAAGTGTACAAACAGATGAAAATGTACAACGACCCGTCCCTCAACCCGGTGCTGTATGGCCAAAAGCCGTAATTCCGCCACCATTCTCGCCATCCGCTTTTCGGCCATGGGCGATGCGGCCATGACGATACCCGTGATGAAACAGGTATTGGCGGCCCATCCCGGGCTGAAGATCGTTTTCGTGACCAATAAAAACTGGGGCGCCCTGTGCGAGGGCATTCCCGGCCTGGTGTTTTACCCTGCCGACCTGAAAGGCGCCCATCAAGGGGTAGCCGGCCTGTACCGCCTGTTTAAGGCCCTTCGGAAAGACCACCCGGACATCAGCGCCGTGGCGGACCTGCACCATGTGCTGCGCTCGCGGATAGTGCGTTCTTTTTACCGTTTCCTGGGCATTCCCGTGGCAGTGATCGACAAGGGCCGGGAGGGCAAAAAGCAGCTGACGCGTAAAGAAAATAAGGTGCTGCAACCGCTGGAAACCACCATTTCGAGGTATCGCCAGGTATTTGCCGGGCTGGGCCTGAAAACGGCCGAAATCGCGCCGGAAACGCGTTTATTGGCGGCCCGGAAACAGATCGGCATCGCGCCTTTCGCAACATATAAGGAGAAAACCTATCCGTTGGCCAAAATGGAGGAAGTTATCCGTCAGCTGCTGGAACAGGAGGATGCAGACATTTTGCTGTTTGGCGGGGGCGCCCACGAGGTGGAGCAGCTCAAAGCGCTCGCGGAAAAGTACCCGGCCCTGACGGTGGTAGCCGGCCGCCACAGCCTGCGGGAAGAGCTGGCGATCATCCGGCAGCTACACGTGATGGTGAGCATGGACTCCGCCAACATGCACCTGGCGTCACTTTTCGGGGTGCCGGTAGTATCTGTATGGGGCGCCACACACCCCTACGCCGGTTTTATGGGATTTGGCCAGCCGGCGGAAAATGCCGTGCAGCTAGACCTGTATTGCCGGCCCTGCTCCGTTTTCGGCAATAAGCCCTGCTTCCGGGGCGATCATGCCTGTATGGAACAGCTGGCGCCGGAACGGGTAGTGGAGCGGGTGCGTGAAATCCTGAAGGGATAAGGGTTTGCAGCGAACCAGATAAAAAAAGCAGCCGTTTTTTTTGCAGAAATGAAAAAAAGTATACTTTTGCAATCCCAACGAACGATTGCCTCATAGTATAATGGTAGTACGACAGATTTTGGTTCTGTTTGTCTTGGTTCGAATCCAGGTGAGGCAACACTGGTACCGACACCAACGGTGCACGAAAACACTAAAACCCGCTGCTAACTTAAGTTTCAGCGGGTTTTTTTATTTTAACCCCGCTCGTTCCGCCGCCCCAAAAAGACCTTGATTTTCGCCCGGTTATTTGCGATTTTTTTACGCCTCTATTTATAAAAACAACGGCGATAAAACGATGCAATCGTTCTCGAAAACGTGCCTGGGAGCATCGTGCAACGCGGGAGCTGAAATCTTGCGGCACCGCGACCGGCATTCATCCCCGTCACCAGTCCTGGATTTGGTCGCCTCGCTACACTGGTCCTGCTACTGCAGGTGCCGTTAAGTGCCCTCGGTTTATTTGCGGCCAATTATACTGTCCGGAAATGAACGCTTTCCGTTCGGTAGCGAACAGCCATCCGTTCCTGCATCGCCGCCCGCCGCTGTAGGCAGGAATCGGCAAAGCTGGCAACCTTCTTGCGGAGGGAACGGAAACCTCCTCGTATGCTGCATAACTACTTCAAGATCATTTGGCGGAATTTGTGGAAAAACAAAGCGTTTTCCGTGATCAATATTGCCGGTCTCGCTTTGGGGATGGCCGTTACAATGATGATCGGCTTGTGGGTATGGGATGAATTGTCTTTTAATACCCACTACGAAAATTACCCGCGCATCGCGGAGGTTTGGCAGCGCGCTACACAGGGGAAGGAGTCTGGCGCGTTCAATTCAGTGCCTATTCCCCTGGCCGACGAACTACGTTCGTCTTACCCGGGAGATTTCAAATATGTTGCCCGTGCAGGAACCGGCGATTTCACGATTGCCGCGGGTGAGAATAAGTTCACGCAGCAGGGCTGCTTTATTGAACCGGACGGCCCGGAACTGTTTTCGTTTAAGATGCTGCAGGGCTCGCGCAATGCGCTCAGCGATCCAGGTTCCATCATGCTGTCCCAAACCCTGGCTGCCAAACTATTCGGTAGCGGGGATGTGATCGGTAAAACAGTACGGATCACAAACATCATTTCTCTGACAGTAGCAGGCGTATACGAAGATATGCCGCTTAAGAGCCACTGGCAGGGCGTTGCTTTTTTTGGGGCGTGGGACAAATATGTGAATACATGGGGCTGGCTGAAAGATGCCAAAGACAACTGGAATAATAATGTGTCGAGGTTGTATGTCCAGATAGCGGATCATGCTGAGATGGATCGGGTGTCTGCCCGCATCCGCGGCCTCCTGGAACGGAAGAAAACACTCACGGATTATACCACCGAACTGTTCCTGCACCCAATGCGCAAATGGCACCTGTACAATAATTTCGTGAACGGCGAAAACAAAGGCGGCCTGATCACTTATGTGTGGCTCTTCAGTATCATTGGCGTATTTGTGCTGCTGTTAGGCTGCATCAACTTCATGAATCTCAGCACGGCACGCTCCGAAAAACGTGCCCGCGAAGTGGGGATCCGTAAAGCCATCGGTTCGCTGCGCTCACAGCTGATCAGCCAGTTCTATAGCGAGTCCCTGCTCATGGCGATGCTGGCATTTGTGCTGGCCGTACTGATCGTGCTGCTCTTCCTGCCTTCGTTCAATACGATAGCGGGCAAGCAGGTATCGTTCCCGTGGAGCAGCGTGGTATGGTGGGTGGCCGCCATCGGTTTTACCCTCTTTACGGGGTTCCTGGCCGGGAGCTATCCCGCCATATACCTGTCGTCTTTTCAGCCCGTGAAAGTACTGAAAGGAACCTTCCGCACCGGGCGTATGGCGGCACTGCCGCGCAGGGTGCTGGTGGTGTTGCAGTTTACTGTATCCGTACTCCTCATCACGGGTACCGTGATCGTATACCGGCAAATACAGTTTGGCAAACACAGGTCCGCCGGATATCAGCGGGAGGGACTGGTTGCCATCCATGAAACCACCCCGGAGATATACAAAAATTACGACGTAATCCGCAACACCCTGCTGTCGCAGGGCGTCATCGCGGAAATGGCGGAGTCGCAGGCGCCTGTGTTCGATATATGGGCAGCCACCTCTGAATTTGAATGGGCCGGCAAAGATCCGTCGTTTCACCCGTCTATGGCCACGGTGCCGGTACGGCATGAGTATGGCAAAGCGGTGGGCTGGCAGCTGGCGCAGGGCCGCGATTTTTCGGCGTCGCTGGCGTCCGACTCCATGGGTATGATCCTGAATGAGGCGGCCGTGAAATACCTGGGGCTGAAAGCGCCGGTGGGTATGCAGATCCGCTGGCTGGGCAAAGACTATCATGTGATCGGGGTGGCGAAAGATATGATCATGACCTCTCCGTTCCAGTCCATCCCGCCTACGGTGTTCTCCATATTGAGAGAGGGGGGCAACTACATCAATATTAGACTGAACCCACAGCTCGCCGTAAGCGAGGCGCTCAGGAAAATGGAAGCGGTCTTCAAACAGTACAACCCTACCGCCCCCTTCGAATATACATTCGTGGACGAGGTGTATGCGGCAAAGTTCAAAGCGGAGGAGCGAATTGCGACGCTATCCACAGTGTTTGCCCTGCTGGCTATCATTATCAGCTGCCTGGGCCTTTTCGGGCTCGCATCGTATATGGCGGAGCAGCGAACGAAGGAGATCGGCATCCGCAAGGTACTGGGCGCCACGGTAATGGGGATGTGGGGATTGTTGTCGAAAGATTTTATGCGGCTGGTGGGGATTGCGATTGTGATCGCTGCGCCAGGGGCTTATTTTCTCATGGCCGGCTGGCTGAAACAGTATGAGTACCGCGCCGATATAACCTGGTGGATCTTCCTGGCAACGGGGGGCGCTGCACTACTGATTTCATTGCTGACCGTCAGCTATCAGGCGGTAAAGGCCGCATTAATGAACCCGGTGAAGTCATTGCGGTCGGAGTAAGCGGATGGCCGGAACTGATTATCCGGTGACTGAAGTACCAGATATGTAAGGGTTCGTGATCACTGCCGGGATTTGTATGTTAGATGTTACGGGGAATTGGAGTACACTCCGCATTCAATTCGTGATATACCGGGGTTTTTGGAAATCGCTCAAAATAAATTATTTTACCCTTCATACATTTTCATTCCGGATATCCCAAACCTATACCTAGCAATGACCACGAGAAGGACATTTTTACTGAAATCAACTTCCACGATCGCCTCCCTGCTTTTATTCGAGCGGCTGAAGGCCCTGCCGGCGCTGGAGCGCATGCTGAGCGATAACCTGAAACCGGAAGACGAGGAAGCCATCCGGAAAATACTGTTGCACGCAGTGGCCGTGAACGATTATAAAGACCTGACTTTCGACCAGGCCATCGCTGCTTACCGTACGAACTTTCATGCGAATTTCGGTGCAACGGATGATAATGGGAACTACACACCCCAGGCAATCCAGCAGATTAAAGAAGCCAAACCCGTTACCATCGATGAACTGTACAGGGCCTGCAACTACAAGGAAAACCCCTTCATGGAAGATGCATTCCCGAAACTCAACACCATGTTCCAGTCGCTGATTATCGGCGTAGGCGTGGCGGGCCTGGCCGCCGCCGGAACCGCCACACTGCCGGTGATTCTGGCGGAATTGACACTGATGGGCACGGGTATCCTCACCACGGAATTCATCGAAGGGATTTTCGAAAAAGTGAAAAACGACAATATCGCGCTGTGCAGGAGAACCGTTGATACTTATTACAAAGAATCGGCAGGAAAAAAGGAAGTACTGCAATCGACCGAGGTCATGTCGCGCAGCAAAATCCCCTTCAATGCACCGAAGAGCGAGCTCGAAAGCAAGCTGCCGGACAAACACCCGGTCAGGGTCGTGTCTCAAAAGGTGGATAGCGGAACGAAAAAAGAAGAATTGCTGACGGCGGTACTGAGCGACCTGGATACCTACTTCACCGAATGGAAAGCGGCTTCGGCACAGGCCCGGAGCCAGCGGGAGCGACAGGCGTTCCTGAACAACCTGGCGGCGATCGATGCTGAAATTACGGGAGCCCTTTATATAGGCAGGGCTGTCATCCAGCTGTTATTCAAAGATCCCACCCTGGCCGACGGATTTTACAGGGTTTCGATGGCCGTCAAAGACGCCTATATCAACTATGTGAAGTACACGATGCCGGAGCCGGCGATCGGGGCCATGGCGCTGACGGCCTCCTGGGTGGCAGTCGGCATGACGGTTTTAAGCCTGTTCTCGGGCGGCGGAGAGGCGCAGCGGTGGAATAGCCTTTTCAAGCAACTGAAACAACTGGCGGAGCTGATCATCAACGGGTTTAACGCGGTGCTGGAAAACCAGAAAAACATCCTGCAGCAGCTCAATTTCCTGACCGAAACGGTCATCCGAAACGGGAAAATAGAGCAGACGCTGCTGCAGCGGCTGAACGACCAGTTCAATCAGCTGAACGGCAAGATCGACCTGATGGACTATAACCAGTCCATGAACATCGTCATCAACGCAAATGCGCAGCTGAACACACTTTTTAACGACCGGAAATTCGATCTTGACAAAGATGAGTACAGGGTGGAATACAATAAATACATCACCCATTACCTGGTGCACGCCACGGAAACCGCCTGTACTTCCAACGCGCTGTGCGGGTATGCGCTGTCCGCCACGGGAGCGGAAGTAAGAAAACTGGTGATGAATAACGTGCTGTTCGAATACCAGGTCGGGCTGGTGCCGGTCGCCATTTCGGGCCTGACGACGAAACTGAAAAATTTTGTGAACACATTCCCCGGAAAACTGGCCAACCCGATCGAATGGAACAGGGGAGTGGATTTATATCTCCAGGCGCACCTGATCACAAAATCCGATTCGAAATTCGTGAAGAACCATTTTGTACGTTTCATGGAAACGGGCGTGAAACTGAAAGAATTTTGCACGGAACTGGTTAGCAAAGAAGTGGTGGAAGAAGTGGTGGAGCTGCAGCACAAACATGCATTGTCGGTATTCGACATTCTTTCCGACTACACCCGGCAGCGGCTGCTGGCGAAGAATTACCAGCTGATTTTCAAACCCTATAAAAAATATCTTACTACAAAGTATACGCTCCTCGACCGGACGGCTTTCACGCCTGTTGAGCCCGGCAAGAAAAGCCATTACCAGGGAACGTCCAAACAGCGGGCGGCCAAACGGAAGAAATATTACGCGGTCATGGAGGCCGCGTTTGCCAATAAACAGCTGGCTGTGCTGGAAAGCGAAATCGATAATGACGACCGTTTTCCGGAACATCGCGTGTATGCGGTAGACGCGGATGTGATGGAGGTTTTTCATACCGCCCGCGACCTGGGAATCATCAAATTCACGACCTCCACGGTGCACAGGGTTTCGGGCTCCTATCATTTCCCGGTAACACTTTATACCTGCGAATTTACAGAGGGAAGTTTTTCCGGCCTCAGCGTCCGGTTTTTATACGAGGAGCGAAGCTACCGGCGGTCTTTTCCATACCAGGAAGGGAAATCCCCGTACGATGGGAAAAAGATAACCGTCCTGGATTTCGAAGGCCCCAATTTCAGGACACTGAACCCCCAGTCGTGGCGCCAACAGGCCAAAACCATTCTCAAAAACAGGGGGCTGGACAAGAGCTATTTCAAATTGAGAAAACTGGCCGACAACGCGGATGTGCTCGATTTCAGCTTTACTGAATTTGTCATCAATGAAATCCTCCATAAAGGCGACCGCATCAAAGAAGCGGTACTCAACGACGCCAAACTGGACGTGGATTTCCTGTACCGGGGCAACATCGATAAATCGAATGAACTGAATATCCTCGGCTACCTGGTGGTGAATATCCTGACGCTCAACCAGTATAACGCCTGCGTAACGCCATACGACGACTACCGCGAAACGGGCGTGAGAACGAAAATGAACGCCAACTACCTGATATACCCACCGGAATATGCCTTTTTTGAAGACCTGGTGAAAATATTTTCCTTCATTGCCGCGGAGGATTTCCTGAATGAATCCACGCATGCGGCCAATTGGGCGCCTTTCAAATCAACGTTCACCGCCGATCAGAATGACCTGGCACCGGTATTTAATTTCATAAAGCGTAACTACACGGATAAAATCGACAAACAGCGGGATGACTTGAAAGCGTTTCCCAGGGCGGAAATTTCACTCAACTATAATATTCACAATACGTTAAATGTACTCAGTCAATTGCAGAAACACTTGACGGCCCAGGGCCTACAGCCGTACTGATTGTTTGTCTGGTAGCGGGTTTGCAGCCGCCATTTTCACTTTTTGAAACCAGCCCTGCCGGCGGCCGCGGCGGGCTGAATTCGTTGCTGCCCATAGGAAGGCTGGTTGAATGTATTATCTTCATAACCACATTGCAACCTCCCGTTATGAAGAAGACCTTGTTTTTTTTGTTGTTCGTTCAGGGCATCGTACGTGCCCAGGCGCCGGTAGACGTATCCGGTGTGAGCCCGGCCAGCGGTACGAAAGTCTCGTTCCGCCAGCAGGTGATCGATATCACCTGGCCCGCCGGCCAGTCTGAAAAAGCCCGGCTCCTGCTCAACCTCGATCCGCAACAGCCGTTGTTCCAAAGCATTCAGCTCTCCCTCGGCGGAAATTTCCGGGAAATAGCCGGCGGCCTCGATCCGGCATTTGTCGTTACCCTCGGTAAACGCGATC
>CBFGZV010000074.1:0-12498 GCA_965653365.1 uncultured Chitinophaga sp.
TTTTTATATGGTTACTGTCCTATGAAAAACCAAATATTCCTACACCGCGAGAATCTTCTTGCAAAGTAAATGACTCTCGAAAGCAATGGATTTTTCCATTGCTTTTGTTTTTACAGCGGGAGATGCGGAAGGAAGCAGGAGCCCCGAAACGAAGGCGCTCAGGCTGGTATGAGGTCACAGAAAAAGAACCGGGTATCCCAGTGATCTGGTTCATCTTTTACGGAACTGTCTTTTTCACCATCATCTTTATAGCAATTACCTCCCTGGCTGGAGGCCGGGGTGTACACTCTTTCCACCGTTTCACCGATATGAAATGCCACCGGTGCGGCAAAGAGGGGGCCATCAAACACAAAGCTGTGGAACTCGCCGTTTTCTCCGCAGGGGTCTACCCCGGCGGGGAGATCGGCGAGAAAGGCTTCGTCTATCAGCCTGCCGGCAAAGGAGGCGGGCAGGTACCGTGCGTTGACGCATACGATGATAGCTTTGAAGCCTGCCCTGATAAATTCTCGCACGAGGGTGGTACTGTCTTTCTTCCAGAGGGGGAAAACACCTTTCATGCCCACCCTGGCCAGTTGCGCTTCGCGGTATGTGCGCAGGTCTTCCAGGAAAATATCTCCGAACACGGCCTGATCGATACCTTCCGCTTGCAGGGCGGTGAGCTGCGCCGTCATGATGCGGTTATAATCTTCCATCGACGCATTTTCGGGCAGGTAGGCTTTTTTCAAAGGGATGCCGGTTTGCCGGGCCTGCTCGTCGAGCAGCTCCTCGCGCACGCCGTGCATGGATATACGGCGGTAGGCCTCGCTTAAAGTGGTAAAAAGATACCTGATATCGAAATGCTTTTCCTGTTGGAGCTGCCAGAGGGCAAAGGAGGCGTCTTTTCCGCCGCTCCAGTTAATGTATGCGTTCATTTAACGTAAAATTAAGCGAATTCCCCGTTCCCGGGTATATCTTCACAACCTATATTTGATATATGAATAACGCCTTTTCCGCACCCTCCCTCCGGCCGGTCATTTCTATCTTTCTCCTGATGCTGGCATTCGCGCCCGCCGTCGCACAGCAAAAAGCACTGGTAGCCGGGCCAATGACAGGCTCCGTTGAATTGCGCGACGCCATCATCTGGCTCGAAGTGGCGCCTACGGTAAAAAGTGCTGCCGTCCGCTACTACAAAAGCGGTCAGCCGGGCAATAGCCGCACCGAAACGTATAGCGGCGGGCTGGGCAAAAGATACAATCCCATCAAAATACAGCTGGTAAACCTGGAGCCAGGCACTACCTATCAATATGATATTCTGCTGAACGGGCAGAAGGCAGCTCTTCCGCGGCCGCTTCACTTCACCACCAAACCGCTCTGGCAGTTCAGGCAACCGGCGCCCGATTTCACATTCCTGACAGGTTCCTGCGCTTATTTTAACGAACCGGCATACGACCGGCCGGGGACACCTTACGGGTACGATTCGTCTATTTTCGAAACCATGGCCGCCACTCCCGCCGATTTTATGGTTTGGCTGGGCGACAACTGGTACACCCGCGAAGTGGACTATTCCTCTGTTCCGGGCCTCGAATACCGGGCGCACCGCGACCGGGCGCTGCCGGTATTGCAGCCTTTCCTGCAGGCGATGCCGCATTACGCCATCTGGGACGATCATGATTTCGGGCCTAACAATGCCAATAAATCGTACATCTTCCGGGACGCTTCGCGGGAAGTGTTTACCCGTTACTGGGCCAATCCGAGCTTCGGTGAGAAAGGAGAGGGCATTTACACCCGCATGAGCTACAGCGATGTGGATTTCTTCCTGCTCGACGGCCGCTACTGGTCGAGCGCGGGTGAAATGGCGGACAGCATCGGGGGCCGGCCGAACCCCGCTAAAAAAATGTATGGCGACGGCCAGATGGAGTGGCTCCGGAATGCCCTGTTGCAGAGCAACGCCTCATTCAAGATTATCGTAACGGGCAGCCAGGCGCTCAATCCTATTTCGATTTTTGATAGTTTTCATCATTTTCCTATTGAATACCATGCGTTTATGGATTTTCTGCGCGAGCATAAAATCCCGGGTGTGCTGTTCCTGACCGGCGACCGGCATCACTCCGAAGTGGTGAAACTGCCGAGGGAGGGTGCTTACCCCCTGTACGACATCACGAGCTCGCCCCTGACCTCCGGGGTGGGCGGCGTGTTGAGGGGCAATGAGAAAGACAACCCCTACCGTGTTCCCGGCACCCTGGTGGTGACGCAGAATTTCTCTAAAGTGACGGTTTCAGGCGCAAGAGGCGCGCGGAAGCTGAAAGTGGTGTTCCTGGACAAGCAGCGGAAGGAGCTGGCGGCTTTCGAGGTAAGCCAGCAGGAATTGCGCTAAGCTCCCGCCTGGAGTCACATCAGCAACACAGCTGCTTTTGTATGTTAAAGCGACCAGCAGCCATCCACATGCCGGGTTGGACAAATGCGAAGCTGGAGGGTGCCAGCAGGTCGCAAATCTATAACAGGTTGATTTGCAATGATATAATAAAAATAAAGCCCCTGGAGCCCGGTCAATCAGGCCCGGGTACAAAAAAAAGTCGTCCCGGCTGCAACTTTTTTACAGGCGGCTCGTCTTTTTGATATAACGGAACGGGAAATACCGGAAAACCCGCAGTTTGTACCGCGAAAAGCCCTGTTTGTAACACCGTTACCGTTTTATATTTTTTATTTTGTATTTTTAGGTCATTAAAATTTACCCGTATGAAAAAGCTGTTGTTTTTGTTGGTACTGGGTATAGTAACCACCGCTTCAGCGTTCGCCGGCAATGGCGATAAAGGATTTAATAACGGCGATAAAACCGATAAAGGAACTAAAGCTAAAACTGCCAACAGGCTCGAAGAGTTCATCTGGACCCTTCCGCAGTCTGCAAGAGTAGAAAAAGTGGAAGAAAACGATGTGCAGAAAGCCATCGTGGATCTTTATAAATGGTATTTACAGAACGAAACAAGGATTAATAACAGCTCATCTGCCGCCGGCGATGACAGCGATAATATTGTTGCTCCCTTTAAAGTAGACCGCAAAGTTTTACAGCAGTACCTGAAATTCATCAAAAAGAATTTCCCCGGTCTGAATGAGGAAGACCTCGCGGACAAACGCAACACCACGTCAGCCAGAAAAACCGCCCCAGTATCTTATTCTCCTGATTTAGATGCTCCCGTCTCCTTGAGTGCTTCAAAATAATTTCGTAAGTTCGTTGAATGCATTTTCTGCAGTTCACTTACAACAAGGAAGAGGTTATTCATGCATTACGTTTCCACTTTCTGCGCCGCGGCGAAATAAAGGTATTTCGCAATACCCTTATTATTCTGCTGATTGCTACCGTAGCGGGCTACCTGTTCAGACTGGTGAATTTTAATGCATTGCTCGGTATCGCGCTCATGATGCTGCTGGTAGGCTGGGCCTTCTGGTACCTGCTGCCTGTTTCTACCTACAACAAAGCGGCCACATTCAAAGACAAAATACGATTGCGGTATAATGAAGAAGGCATGGCCATTGCCACCGGACAGGGAGAAAGCGCCGTGCCCTGGCAACGTTTTTCGCAGATTGTGGAGACAAAATCTTTCTTTTTCCTGTACCGTGACAAACGGAGTTTTTTTCTCATCCCCACCAGCGCTTTCGAAAATGAAGAAGACCTGCTTGGATTCAGCAGGCTGATGCAGTCGCTTTTCAGCGATTACCGGCGGTTGAACGTTTCCTGAGCAGCTTTTTCCTTATGAATTTTACGGTTGCTGCGGATGCAGCAGTTGTGCTGCGGTATTGTAAGTAAATGCTGCGGTGCAGTGCCAACACTACATTTTACATCGGTCATACGGGTTGCTAGAGTATTTTGTACATCTCGGTGTGCGGAATGCCCACTTCCACAAATTCTTCCCCTCGTGTCTGATACCCGTTTTTCACATAGAACGGTACGGCTTCCCTGCGTGCGTGCATCATCAGTTCGGTGAAGCCGGCGGCGCGCGCCTGGGCTTCGGCGAAAGCAAGGATTTTACTGCCGGCGCCCTGCCCCTGCAAACTGTCGTCTACCGCCATTTGCCGCAGCTGTACGGTCGTTTCAGTCACGGGGCTCAGGATGCAGCAACCGGCGATGGCATCGCCGGGGAAATAGCCGATCAGCACATCGTTGATTTCCTGTTGCAGGTATTCCGGCGAGAAAGTGAGGCCCAGCGGTTTACGCAGAATTTTGTCGCGCAGGGCGATCATGGCCTGGTAGTCGCAGCTGCCGAATGCTATGATACGGAGTTGGCTCATGTGGCAAATGTACTATGGATTCTCCTGAAAGTAGCCGACGATCAGCGGAGCCACGGATTTTACGTTCAGCAGCGGATCACTGATCTGGAGGGCGTTGGGATGCGTGTCTGTACATACCAGGTGCTGCACCAGGCCGCTGCGGCGTATTTTTTCGAAACCGTCCCCGGCAAAAATGCCATGGGTAGTGATAACGGCGATGCTGGCGGCTCCCGCATCACGGTACGCCTGTGCGGCGTGCAGAAGCGAACCGCCCGTGCGGATCATGTCGTCGTAAATAATCACCATGCAGCCCTCCACATTGGCGCTGATGGCGGTGATCTGCGTTTCTTCACCGGAAAGGCGGCGCTTGAAAACGAATGCCGCCTGCACGTTGAGGTCGTTCGCCAGCGATTCCACCCATTTGGCGCGGCCTGCATCGGTACTGGCCAGCACGAAAGGTTTGCCGGCAGATAGCTCCAGCGCGGCATTGCGGACAATCAGTTTCGCATAAAGGTGTACCGGGCGCACGTTGCTTTCGAAATAGTAGGTGATACCATCCACATGCAGGTCTATCATGATGATTTTGATGCCCGCACTGGTGCCCGGCAGGGCGGAAAACAGGAGGGCACGGTTCTTGGCCTTGACTATTTCCCCGTTTTTCACGGCCCGTTCCATGGTGGAATAGCCGAAGTAGGGGATAACGATATTGAGGCAGAGGGCACCGTTCTGGATACAGCCGTTGGCAATGTCGAACAGCTCCAGGGTTTCCTTGTCGTCGATTGTACCGCCGATGAGGATGACCTCCTTGCCGCTAACGTTGCCGGTTATACGATGATAATGCTCCCCGTCCGGGAAATCGCGGATGGTCATTTCGCCGTTTTCCCAGCTGGGAGGAGCCTGGGCCAGCACCCGGTTTTTCAGGTACTGGTAACGTTGGGTGCAGAACAGTATTTTTTGAGGCATGGGCACAGTTTCGGGTGATCAGCCACCAATTTAGGAATTTAAAAAATATAAACTTTACAGATGTCCGGCTTGCTTTAAGAAAATTTTTAACGTTTTTTTTGAGCTTGGAACGCTAATTTTGAGAGATTCGTATGAAGTATGTTCTGTTCAGATACGCTGTTGCACTTTTACTATTTGTAGTACCTGCCTTACAGGAGGCAACGGCACAGGTGCGCATCATGGGGATGGTGTCCGATGCGGACACCCGTACCGGATTGCCATCGGTGAGCATCTGGAACAAGCGAACGCGGGTGGGTACCGTGAGCAACGAAACCGGCCGTTATTATATAGAAGCCCTTCCGGGCGATACCATCGAATTTTCCATGATCAGCTATGTGCGCGCGCAGATTATTGCCTCCGGCATTTCCAGCACGCAAAATGTGGAACTGAAGCGGCATGTGTTCGGCCTGCAGGGCGTGAATGTGAAGGGGCGCATTTATCGCCGCGACTCGCTGGCTACCCGCGACGAATACGCGAAATACTTCGATTATAAACGCCCCGGGGCGATGGACGTGTTGAAAACCCTTCCCAGCAACCCCATCACGGCCCTGACGTATCTCATCCCCAGCAAAACCCGCAAAAGGAAAGAAAAATTCGGGGAGCAGCTGCGGTACTGGGAAGCGGAAAAACACATCGACTACCGCTATAACCCCGACCTGGTGGCGCGTATCACCAAACTCGAGCCGCCCATGCTCGATTCCTTCATGTATGCTTACCGCCCCTCCTATAACTTCCTGCTGAACGCTTCGGAGTACGACCTGATGTTGTTCATCAAACAGTCGTTCGACAAGTTCAGTCGCCAGAAAGGGCTGCTGCCAAAGGATTCCACCGAGCCGCAACAATAACCATCACAAACGGCGGCCGACCAGCATGCCCGCCGCTTGCACCTTAAAAAAAAGCCGGTCACCTTTCGGCAACCGGCTTCGTATGATCTTTCCGGTGATTTATTGCAACAAGCCCCCTTTCAGCCGCAGCAGCTCGGTTTCGGCTACCTTGGTGTTGTAGCGCGCCTGGATGAGGCGGTATACAGCAAGCTCCAGGCTTTGTTGCGCTTCTTTCACCTCCAGCGTGGTAGACACGCCTTCGCGGAACCGCTCCAACGCCACCATGGTGTTTTCACGGGCCAGTTCCACGCTTTCCTCTTCCAGCGTCAGCGCCATTTTATAGTACTCGTAATCCTTGAACGCATTTTTGAGCAGCAGGTCTACCTGTGATTGCTGGTTTTCGAGCGCCAGCTGCTGATAGGCCAGGTTGAGCTTTGCGTTTTTCAGTTCGCGGTGTGCATTGAGCCCGTTGAAGATGGGGATGGTGGCGGAGAAGCCGTAATTCAGACCGCGGCTTTGGTTAAAGACGGGGCTGAACTGGTTCACCGCGGCGCTTGCGCGCGATTCGTTGAAGTTGTAGGCGGAGTTGAATGAGAGCACGGGAAAGAAGTCGCCTTTCCGTTCTTTCACCGTCAGCCTCGATATTTCAACGTTCTGCCGCGCCACCTGCAGCTGCGGGTTGGTATTGCGGATGTTGGCCAGAATGTCGCCGAACACGAGCCCGAGGTTCACGGGGATAGTGTCGAGCACATCGTAGTTCGTGCTTTCATCGGCAATGGCCAGCAGTTGGTTGAGGCCCGCTTTGCTTTGTTCGATCACGGTTTGCTGGCGCAGCCACATGGCGCGCTGGGCATTGTAATCCACTTTCGCCTGCAGGTAATCGGTTTTCGGCGCCAGGCCCGTCTGGAATTTGGCGTCGGACAATTTCACCCGTTCGTCCGAAATCGACATCTGTTCCGCCAGGGCGCGCAGTTGCTGTTTCTGCTGGGCGATATTGTAGTAACTGTTGATGATGCTGGCAATGGTGTTTTCCACCTGGTTTTTTACGTTCAGCTCGCCGAGTATTTCGATGGCCTGGAAGCGCTGGCGGGTGGCGAACATTTTCAGTCCGTCGAACAGCGTCCAGTTCAGGTTCACGGCTCCCTGCAGTTGCTGGTTCTTGAGGCCGCTGGTATCGCGTTTGTTGCCGTTGCCGAATTCCTGTTTGGTGGCGGTGCGGCTCCAGGTTTTGGCAGCGGTGGCGTTCACGCGGGGCGCGAACGCGAAGTTGGCGTAATCGAAATCGTTGGCCGCGATGTCTGCATCGGTGCGGGCCATGCGGATGTCGTAGTTATTCTTTAAACCCAGGTCGATGGCCTGCTCCAGCGTCAGCACGCGTTGCGCCTGCGCGCCGGAGGCGAGCAGGGCGAAAAGCAGACCGGTGAATATTTTTCCTGTCAATGTCATCAGTTATCTTTTGAGATGTTATGCGTGGGCTGCGGCAGCGGCTGCTTCCGGGTTTTCCGCCAGCAGGGCTTCTTCAAATTCCACATTCTTTTTCCTGCGGCTGAGGAAGGTATACATCGCGGGGATCACGTAGAGGGTGAGCACCAGCGAGAACATGATGCCGCCCACGATCACGATGCCCAGCGGAATACGGCTGGTAGAAGCCGCACCGAGGCTCATGGCGATGGGCAGTGCGCCCAGGGCCATTGCCAGGCTGGTCATCAGAATCGGGCGAAGGCGCATTACGGAGCCTTCGATGGCTGAAGCGGCTTTCTCCTTGCCCGCGTCGCGCATGTGGTTGGCGAACTCCACGATGAGGATGCCGTTTTTCGTCACCAGGCCTATGAGCATGATCACCCCGATCTGCGAGAAGATGTTCCAGGTTTGCCCGAACACCCAAAGCGAGAGCAGCGCACCGGCAAAGGCCAGCGGCACGGTCAGCATGATGATGAACGGATCCACCCAGCTTTCGAACTGCGCCGCCAGTACCAGGTAAATCAATATCAATGCCAGCACCAGCGCAAACATGGTGTTGGAGCCGCTCTCGGCGTAATCGCGCGAGGAGCCGCTGAGGGCGGTATCGAAACTTTCGTCGATCACTTTTTCCTGTTTCAGTTTGGCGTAGATGGCATTCATGGCATCGATACCGTCGCCGATGGTTTTGCCCGGCGCCAGGCCGGCGGAAATGGTGGCCGATTTCATACGGTTGTAGTGATAAATTACGGGCGGGCTTGTTTCTTCTTCGATGCTCACCAGGTTGTCGAGCTGGATGGCCTCGCCGCGGGCATTGCGCACGTAAATGCTCTGCAGATCCACCGGGTCGTCGCGGTCCGCGCGGAACACCTGGCCCATTACCTGGTACTGTTTACCGTTGCGGATGAAATAGCCGAAACGGCGGTTGCTCAGCGCCAGCTGCAGGGTAGACGAAATGTCTGCCACCGACACGCCGAGCTCGCTGGCTTTGGCGCGGTTGATGTGAATGCGCAGTTCCGGTTTATTGAACTTCAAATCCACGTCGATGCCCTGGAACACCGGGTTGGCCGATGCGGCATCCACAAACTGCGGAATCACGGCGGACAGTTTCTCGAAGTTCACGTTCTGCAATACGAACGACACTGGCAGGCCGCCGCGGCGACCTACCTGGATGGTTTGCTGCTCGATGGCGAATACCTTGCCCTGCGGAAAGCGGTACATATTGCGGTTCACCATGTTCACGATATCTTTCTGCGAACGGGCCCTGTCTTTCGGCTCCGGCAGCGTCACAAAAGAAAACGCCGTGTTCACCGAACCCGCGCCGGAGAAGCCGGGAGCGGTTACGGAAAGAATTACTTTCTTTTCAGGGATGGAATCCTGCATGAAGCCGACGAGATCGGTCACATACTTGTCCATGGCATCGTATGAGGTGCCTTCGGGGGTGGTGACGGACAGGCGGAACATGCTCCTGTCTTCGATCGGGGCGAGCTCGGACTGCAGGGTGTTGAACAGCCAGTAGATCATGCCCAGGCAGGCGAAGATGATCACCACGGCTATCCAGCGGGCTTTCATGAAAGCCGCCAGCGAGTTTTTATAACTGTCTTCCATCCAACGGAAGAAAGGCTCCGTTTTTTCGTAGAACCAGGAGTGCTTGTGTGTTTTGCGCGCCAGCTTTACGTTGAGCACGGGGGTGAGCGTAAGCGACACGAATGCGGAGATCAGCACCGCACCGGCCACCACGATACCGAATTCGCGGAAGAGGCTGCCCACAAAGCCCTGCAGGAATATGATCGGCAGGAATACGAAGGCAAGCGTGATGGACGTGGCGATTACCGCGAAGAAGATTTCTTCGGAGCCTTCCTTGGCGGCGCGCATACGGGGCAGGCCCGCTTCGATTTTCTTATAGATGTTTTCCGTTACCACAATGCCGTCGTCCACCACCAGGCCCGTGGCCAGAACAATCGCCAGCAGGGTGAGGATGTTGATGGTGAAGCCGCACACGTACATGATGAAGAACGCGCCGATGAGCGATACGGGAATATCGACGATAGGGCGCAGGGCCATCAGCCAGTCGCGGAAAAACAGGTACACGATCAGTATCACGAGCACGAGGGCGATGATCAGGGTTTCCTGTACTTCGTGGATGCTCTTTTTAATGAAGGCGGTATTGTCCATCGCGATGTTCAGCGAAAAATCGTCCGGCACCTCCTTTTTCAGGTCTTCGTACCGTTTGTAGAATTCCTCTGAAATAGCCACGTAGTTGGAGCCCGGCTGGGGAATGAGGGCCAGCGCGATTTGCGGGATGTTGGATTCCTTCAGCTGTGTTTCTTCGTTTTCCGGACCGAGCACGGCCTGCCCTACGTCACGGAGGCGGATTTGTGCGCCGTTGACATTTTTAATGATCAGTTCGTTGAATTCCTCTTCCGTGTCGAGGCGGCCGAACGTACGCACGGTCAGCTCCGTGGCGTTACCAGCGATTTTACCGGAGGGCAGTTCCACGTTTTCCTGCTGGAGGGCCAGCTGCACATCGCCGGGCGTGAGGCTGTAAGCCGAGAGGCGGGCGGGATCGAGCCAGATACGCATGGCGTACTTCTTTTCCCCCCATACCTGGATGGCGCTGACGCCGGGGATGGTTTGCAGTTTTTCCAGCAGCACATTGGTGGCGTACTCCGTGATCTCGAGCTGGTTGCGGGTGTTGCTCTGCACCGTCATGGAGATGATCGCATCGGAGTTGGCGTCTGCCTTGGACACTACGGGCGGCGCCTCGAGGTCAGTAGGCAGGTTGCGCTGCGCCTGGGACACTTTGTCGCGCACATCGTTAGTAGCGGCCTCCAGGTCTTCGCCCAGCTCAAATTCCACGGTGATATTGCTGCTGCCCTGGCTGCTGAGCGACGAGATATTTTTAATACCGGCCACGCCGTTGATGGCTTTCTCGAGCGTTTCGGTGATCTGTGTTTCGATGATGTCTGAGTTGGCGCCCGGATAGGAGGTGCGCACGTTCACCACCGGTGGGTCAATGGCGGGGAAGTCGCGCACGCCGAGGAAAGAAAAGCCCACAAGGCCGAAAATCACAATGATGATGTTCATCACAATGGCTAATACGGGCCGTTTGAGGGATATGGAAGGTAAGCTCATGATAATCTCTTTTTGCGTTATTCACTACTGCACTTTATTATACTTAAAGGGCATACCGGGTTTGAGCTGCAATATGCCGCTGGTGATAACGGTATCGCCGATCTGCAGGCCGCTCGTGATCTGCACATTGCTTTCGTTCCTGAAGCCGGTTTCGACGTTCACGAATTTGGCGCGGCCGCTGTCTGCCACAATCACCTGCTTGAAGCGGGTGCCGGGAATAACGGCCTGTGAAGGAATCATGATGGCGTTGGGATTATCTTTCAGTTGTATCGCGGTTTTGGCAAAGGCGCCGGGAAACAGCTTGCCGGCCGGGTTGGGTACGGTGGCGCGGAGCTTCACGCTGCGGGTGGCCAGGTCGATCTTGGGATCGATGGCGTAAACGCTGCCTTTGTACCGGAGGGTATCGCCGGCGATGGTAAACGTAACGGCATCTCCTTTGTGCACGGCGTTGCGGTATTTTTCCGGCACGGCGAAGTCGATTTTCAGGGGATCGAGCTGCTGGAGGGTAGACATCACGGTGGTAGGCCCTACGATGGCGCCTTCACTGACGTTACGCAAGCCAAGGGTGCCACCAAAGGGGGCGCGGATTTCGGTTTTCTGCAGCTGGGCACGGTTGTATTCGATGTCTGCCCCGTAAGCGCTGACCTGGTTGCTGGTTACATCCACGTCCTGCTGGCTGATACCGTTGATTTTGAGCAGTTTTTCCTGGCGGGCCAGGGTGGTTTTGGCCAGTTCGCGCTGCAGTTCCAGTTTCCGCAGCTGGGCGAGTATGTCGCCATCATATATTTTCACCAACAGGGCGCCTTTGCTCACTTTAGTGCCTTCCTGGAAGTATATTTTTGTGATGCGGCCGCTAATTTCCGGCTTCAGTTCCACTTCTTCGTTGCTTTGCAGGGTTCCGCTGGCTTCAATGATTTCGTCGACTTTCACGGGTTTTACCACATAGGCATCGGCCAGGATGGGCCGTCCGGCGCCACGGGCAGCTGCAGGAGGGCCTGCGGGTTCTTTAGGATTGCTTTTGGCCGTCAGTTTGTAGATGAAGAAGCCGGCAACGGCCAGCAGCAGGCATACCAGTACGATTCTAAAGGTCTTATTGCGCATGTTTCGTGTGTATATAAAGACTAATGCAAATTACATGATTTCGTGGGCGGACAAATTTAATAATTGGACGTCAAGCCGTCCCGAAACCGGTTCTATTTATGGTTAAGTGGCGGAATACGGGTTTGAATGGTCAACTTGTATGTCGTAACACCTAAATCCGTAAAAGGGGGTATGTTATATATATTGAAGTACAAAGGGCCGTTGGAAAGGTGTGAAGGGGGTGCAAACATGATGTTTTTTAGGCATACGCGAAAGGGAGGAAAGGAGCTTGTAACCCGCTACGCGCGTGATTTGCAGCGATACTACATATGTTATTGAAACGGAAAATCTGGGTTAAAATTTGGGGATGTCCTTGGCAATTGAATAAAAATTATATTTTTGCAGTCAAGTTTTAAACCAAAAACACTTAAAATTATGTCAGACATTGCATCAAGAGTTAAAAAGATCATCATTGACAAATTAGGCGTTGACGAGGCCGAGGTAACTCCTGAAGCCAGCTTCACCAACGACTTAGGCGCTGACTCTTTGGATACGGTAGAACTGATTATGGAATTCGAAAAAGAATTCAACATCTCCATTCCTGACGAACAAGCAGAAACCATCACCACTGTTGGCCAGGCAGTAGCTTACCTGGAAGAACACGTAAAATAATCCAACAAACCAGAACTGTTTTAATGCAACCAAGACGAGTAGTCGTTACAGGTTTAGGCGCGCTGACACCGCTCGGCAATTCCGT
>CBFGZV010000075.1:0-12063 GCA_965653365.1 uncultured Chitinophaga sp.
AGGACATCTGATCGATCACAAATTGCGTGCACCAGGGCGGAAATTTGCCTGCTAAAAGAATCTACCTATATAAATGTGCAACTGATCGATCGGAAAATTGCTTTTCAAGCTAAAAAAGCTCTACGCGCATAAAGGTGTTATTCACCTTGTCGATCACAAAGTTACCGTACACTGAACGGTAAGTGCCGTAGCAGAGTTTACCGTTCAGCTGGATGTTGTGCTCTTTCCCCAGAGGATGCATGCCTTCGATCAGCCGGATAAAACGCATCCGTTGAAGTTGTCCGCCGCATTTACATTTTGTTTCAGAGATTTTTTTGTGTGAGTGCACAATGTTGCTGCATCTGATACATCTAGCTTCCATATTACGTTTATTTGGGTACAAAAAATCAAACAGACTTTGGTTGCAGGTCCATTTTTCTCAGCTGTCGCGATGTATGCATATACGAAACACCAATTGTGGCAGGGCAACAAACAACCGTGTATCGTCTGCTAAAGGGAGAAAAAGGAAGAAGGTCCGTCTGCTATGTAAGGGTAAAACCTGAGCCTGTTTTTTCTGACAATGTCAGCAATCAAAGGATGATGGTTAAACTATTTTAAAAAACCAGGCCAGGTTCTTTTCTAATTTATCAAAGGATGATGGTTAGTTCTGCTTTACTTAAATTACGAAAAATCCGCTTACAAAGGAAAAAGTTGTGCCGTTTTTTTACTGAAGAAGGCCGTTCAATTGAACGGCCCCCATTTTCAGCCTATTTGAACCGTCTAAGCAATGTTATTTAATGTAACACTGCTAATTTATAGCATTCCATTTTTCCAGATGGCTACCTGGAAACAATGAACGAGGAATGAATAATATGGATGAAATGAACAAGTAAGTAACTGTTATTAAATAACTTATACATCAAAATGAACGATACTTTCTTAAAAAAAGTAATTGTGCTTCCGCAACGGGTGGGTAACTGGGGTCGCTGTTAACGACCAGCAGGTAACTGGCCAGCGGGCTCAACTGCCAGTCGGGCTCCATCTGCCCCTCCCGGGCGCAATATGTTTTTCGGAAATTCAGCTCCAACGGCATATGTAGCGCAGCGCAGGCCCGCATCGCCCGTTGCAACGCTTCTTCGCCGCTGCCAGGTGCGTATCCCAACGCTTCCAGCAATTCACTTGCATAATACGCAACCGCCGCTTCCGCCTCATGCCGGTGGCGGCTTTCAAGGATTTCATCCAGGTAGTCTAATGGCTGTAGTATCATGGGTTTGGTTTTTCGGTTTGCACGATCCACCAGTGTCGTCCTGCTGATCATATCGGCTTACATTTCATTCCGTGGTAACATCGTCTTGGTTTTCATTTGGCACGATCCACTGGCGTCATCCCGGTGATCATACCTGCTTCTGCTTCCATTCATTGGCCTAAGGTATCATGACCTTAGTTTTTCTTTTGGCACAATCTACTAATGTCTTCCCGGTGATCCCACCTGCTTCCATTCACCGGCCTCAGGTATCGTGGCCTTGGTTTTTCATTTGGCACGATCCACTGGTTTCTCCCATGTGATCACACCTGCTTCCATTCAATGGCCTTAGTTTTTCATTTAGCACGATCCACTAGTGTCATCCCGGTGATCACACCTGCCTCCATTCAATGGCCTTAGTTTTTCATTTAGCACGATCCACTAGTGTCATCCCGGTGATCACACCTGCTTCCATTCAATGGCCTTAGTTTTTCATTTGGCACGATCCACTGGTGTCTCCCAGATGATCACACCTGCTTCCATTCAATGGCCTTAGTATCATGGTCCTGGTTTTTCATTTGATACAATCCACTAGTTTCATCCCGGCGATCATACCCGCTTCCATTCCATGGCCTTCATGCTTGGTTTTCTCGTTCGGCAGGATCGATCACCATCATACCAGGTAAAAACCAGTTTTCACTCCGCGGTAGCGGAACCTTCCGTTCCCGAAGCCCAGTGCCTTTGGCCGTATCCCTTTTCGCGGCTCCCTCTGGGCAGAATGGTGGCGCTCCACTTAATCAGGTTTGCCATGCCGTTCATCACCTCTACTTATACAAACAAAATCACCGGTCCGTGAAAACCTCACTTTTTCAGCTGCATCAGCTTCGCGAAAAGCCCCCGCTCTTCCTCGGTCAACTGCTTTGGCACAATAATCTTTACTTTGACGTATAAATCGCCGCTTCCTCCATTTCCGCCATCAGGACCCGGCACCCCCTTCCCCTTCAGCCTGAACAGCCGGCCGCTGTCCGTGCCTGCGGGAATGCTCAATTGCAGCGGAGTGCCGGGTACCGCAACCTGCACCTTTCCGCCCAGTACTGCTGTAAACAGATCAACCGCCACTTCCATGTGTACGTCTTTTCCCTGCAGTTCGAACTGCCCGTCCCCGGTAAGCTCCACTTCAATCAGCAGGTCGCCGGGCTCCCCGCCGTTGCGGCCGGGATGGCCCTTGCCTTTCAGGCGCAGCACCTGGCCGTGGTAGGTGCCGGGCTTTATTTTAAGATTGAGTTTCTGCCCGTTTACTTCAATCTGCCGCGTGGCGCCGGTGTATACCTCCTGCAATCCCACTTTCATAGACGCATGTAGATCGTTGCCCCGGCGCGATCGGCTGCGGCCTTGCTGCGCCCGGCTCCTGAAACCACCGCCGAAAAGGTGCTCGAAAAAATCGGAAAACTGTCCACCGTCTCCAAACATCCCTTCCATGTCTTCATACTGCTGCTGGCCGCCACCGCCCTGCGCCGACTGCCACCTGCCCCAATCGAAGCCTCCACCGCCGGCATTGCCATGCTGCTCATAATACTTCCAGTTTTCACCGAACTCGTCGTATTTTTTCCGCTTTTCATCATCTCCCAGCACTTCGTACGCTTCGTTCAGTTCCTTGAATTTTTCTTCCGCCACCTTATCATCCGGATTCTTGTCGGGGTGATACTTCACCGCCAGTTTCCGGTAGGCTTTCTTGATGTCGGCCGCGCTTGCTTTTTTATCAACGCCTAAAATTTTGTAATAATCTTTATACTCCATACCTGTAAGAATAATAACAAATAGCGCTCCGCCTTGTTGCAGCTAGCGGCGCTAAAAATAAAAGCACCCCCTGCGATGTACAGGGGGTGCTGCTGCTGATAATAATATTTTTGCAGGAACTACTCCCTGATCATATCCATGACTATTTTCACCACATCTTCGGCGTTCGGCTTGGAGAAATAATCGCCGTCCGATCCATAAGCCGGGCGGTGGGCCTGTGCGGCCAATGTTCTCGGCGCCACGTCGAGCCAGCGGTAGCCGCCCTGATTCTCCATCACCTGCTGGAACATATAAGCGGTTCCCCCTCCGGGCACGTCTTCGTCTACAAACAAAATGCGGTTCGTTTTCTTCAGCGATTGAAGGATAGCATGGTGGATATCGAACGGCAGCAATGTTTGCACATCGATCAGTTCGCAGGAAACGCCCTGTTGCTCCAGCACCAGCATCGCTTCTTCGATGATCCGCAACGTGGAGCCATAAGAAACGATGGTGATGTCGCTGCCCGCATGCACTACTTCCGGGATGCCCAACGGAACGGTAAATTCGCGCAGATTCTCCGGCAGCTTCTCTTTCAGGCGGTAGCCGTTGAGCGACTCGATCATGATGGCCGGTTCGTTGGCTTGCAGCAGGGTGTTATACATCCCAGCGGCCTGTACCATATTGCGCGGCACGCATACGTGCAAACCGCGCAGGGAGTTCACGATCATGCCCATCGGCGAGCCGGAGTGCCAGACGCCTTCGAGGCGGTGGCCACGCGTGCGCACGATAATGGGGCAAAACTGGGTGCCTTTTGTTCTGTACTGAAGAGATGCCACATCGTCGCTAAGCGGCTGCAGGCCGTACAGCAGGTAATCCAGGTATTGGATTTCGGCGATGGGGCGCAGTCCGCGCAATGCCATACCGATGCCCTGTCCCATGATGGTGAGCTCACGAATACCGGTATCGGCTATACGCTGTTTACCATGCTTTTGCTGCAAACCTGCGAAACCCTGGTTCACATCACCGATCTTGCCTACGTCTTCACCGAAGGCAAATACCGTGGGATGATAGCTGAAGAGCTGGTCGAAATACTTGTTCAGTACTTCGTACCCGTTGATGAGCGGCGCATCATCCGCATATTGCGCCGGCACCTCCGGCACGTTGAGCGCGGAGTTGGGGCCGGTGGCATAGAGGTAGGTATTGTAATTTTCTTTTTCGAGCGCCAGCTGCCGGTCATAAAACTCCTGCAGTTCATCTATCGGGGCAGAGAAGCTGCGGGGATGCTTGAACAGAATGGCGGCCGCTGTTTTGAGCACATCTTTGCGCTGCGGTTCGCGGTTGGAGGCCAGTTCCTGCATAGCCTGCGTAACAAAGTCGATATCGCCGCGGCCGTCGGCCAGTAGCGCTTCACACAGGCCTAACAGTTGCTGTACCTGGGCTTTGATTGGCGAAATATATTTCTCCCAGGCGCTTTTGCGGCTTTCCTGCGCGATGTTCTTTGCTTCGGCTTCGATCTGCAGCAGCTGGCTTTCCTCTGCCAGTGCGTTTTCGAGCAGCCATTGGCGCATCTTCAGGTTGCAGTCGAAATCCTTTTCCCAGGCGAGGCGTTCCTTGCTTTTATAACGTTCATGGCTACCCGAAGTAGAGTGGCCCTGCGGCTGCGTGATCTCTTCCACGTGAAAGAGCACCGGAACATGGGTTTCGCGGGCCTTGCGGATGCCTTCTTCGAACGCTTCGCACATGCCGGCATAATCCCATCCTTTTACATTATATATCTCCAGCCCGTTGCTGTTGCCGTTTTTACGGAAACCTTCAAGGGCCGCGCTGATAGAACCTTTGGTAGTCTGGTATTTCCGGGGAACGGAAATGCCGTAGCCGTCGTCCCAGATAAATATCGCCAGCGGCACCTGCAATACGCCGGCGGCATTGACGGTTTCCCAGAAATGCCCTTCGCTGGTGGAGGCATCGCCGATGGTGGCGAAACAAACTTCGTTTCCGTTCCTGGAAAGATGGTCGTATTGGTGCAGTTCCGGCACTTCGCGGAACAGTTTGCTGGCAAAAGCAAGGCCCAGGGCACGCGGCATCTGCGCGGCGGTGGGCGCCATGTCTGCCGCCGTATTTTTCATGGCGGCCAGGTTCAGCCAGTTACCTTCCATGTCAACGTTGGGAGTGGCGAAATGGGAGTTCATCTGCCGGCCGGCCGAGAACGGATCGTTGTTGATATCCGGGTCTGCATACAGTTGTGAAAAGAATTGCTCCACCGTCGCAATACCGCTGGCAAAGGCGAAAGTCTGGTCACGGTAGTAACCCGAACGGAAGTCACCCGGCTTGAAATACTTCGCCATCGCGATCTGCGCCACTTCTTTCCCATCGCCAAAAATGCCAAACTTCGCTTTACCGGTCAGTACTTCCCGGCGCCCCAGCAGGCTAACTTCCCTGCTGATGCTAGCAAGCCGGAAATCATTCAAAACTTCCTTGCGGAACTCCTCAAACGACAACTGGCTCTGCATATTCATAGCTAATTCGTTGTTTTCGATCATGCCAAACCTTGGTTAAAACACAAATGTAGGGGAAATTGATGAATGCCTGATAACCGCTGTTTGCTGTTAATAACTAAATTTTAAGAAATTTTTAATATCTTGCCCTCTGCGGATCAATTTTTGGCCGTAAATTTGAATTGGAAACTGGTAGGAACTATATCGTTTTAACCGATCGTTTTTAAAAACCAAACTTGAAAAGATGAAAAAATTTATCTTATCCCTATTTGCAAGCCTCCTGCTGACCACCGGAGTGTGGGCACAGGCGCAGAATGGTTCTGGCGCTGCCAATGCGGTTGATGCCAAAGTGAAGTTCAAAAAGGAGACTGTTGACTTCGGCGTAACTAAACTGAATAAACCGGTAACGGTTACCTTCGAGTTCACCAACGTGTCCAAAGAGCCCGTATTGATCGAAGCGGCGAAGGCCAGTTGCGGTTGTACAGTGCCTAGCTGGACTGTAGAACCGATTCTGCCCGGTAAAAGTGGAAAAATCACCGCCACCTACAGCGCGAATGCGTCAGGCAAACCCACCAAAACCGTTTATCTGAAGCTCAAGGGAGTAGATCAGGAAAAAGAACTGGTGATCACCGGAACAGTAGAAAACTAAAAGGTTAAGACCTTACTGATATCGGCCCCCGTTCGTAACGGGGGCCTTTTTATTTATATGCTTACCTTAACTTTGCATCGCTAAAATCAAACACCAAAAAATGCCTAACATCAGTAACCGGGGACAAGTCATGCCCGCCTCCCCTATCCGCAAACTCGTCCCTTTCGCCGAAGGGGCCAAGAAAAAGGGAATCAAAGTATACCATCTCAACATCGGCCAGCCCGATATCGAAACCCCTGCCCCTGTGTTGGAAGCGGTACGGAAATCCGACTTCAAAATACTGGAATACAGCCATAGCGCGGGTAACGAAAGCTACCGCCGGAAACTGACCACTTATTACAGCAAATTCGGTATTACAGTAGATCACACAGAGATTATCGTGACTACCGGCGGTTCGGAGGCCATAATTTTCGGCTTCATGGCCTGCCTCGACCCGGGCGATGAAATCATTGTGCCTGAGCCGTTTTACGCCAATTACAATGGTTTTGCCACTGAAGCGGACATCCGGCTCGTACCGGTCACCTCTTCTATCGACACCGGCTTCGCGCTCCCTCCCATTGAAGAGTTCGAGAAGAAGATCACTCCCAGCACCAAGGCCATTCTCATCTGCAATCCCAACAATCCTACCGGCTACCTGTATAGCGGCGCCGAACTGGATGTATTAAAGAATATCTGCCTCAAACACAACCTGTTTCTGTTCTCCGACGAAGCATACCGCGAGTTCAGCTACGACGGGGAAAACATCTCCGCCCTGCAGATCGCCGGCCTGGAGAACCACGTAGTGGTATTTGACACCATTTCCAAGCGGTACAGCGCCTGTGGTGGCCGTATCGGCGCCTTTGTTACCCATAACCGCAGCCTGCTCGACTCGGTCATGAAGTTTGCCCAGGCCCGCCTGAGCCCGCCCAGTTTTGCGCAGATTGCTGCAGAAGCGGCCGTGGACCTGCCGGACAACTATTTCGACGATATCAAAGCGGAATACCAGAGCCGCCGCGACCTGCTGGTAGAGCGGCTGAACGCCATCCCGGGCGTGTTTTGTCCTAACCCGGGCGGCGCCTTCTACGCCATGGCCCGCTTACCGATCGACGATGCCGACAAATTCTGCCAATGGCTGCTGGAGGAGTTTTCACACGAGCAGCAGACGGTGATGCTTTCGCCCGCCACCGGGTTTTACGCTACACCCGGTCTCGGCCGGCAGGAAGTGCGGCTCGCCTATGTGATTAACCGCGACAGTATCGCCCATGCGATGGATTGCCTGGCAAAAGCACTGGAAGTGTATCCCGGCCGGCAGTAAAAACATACACCTCAACCCGGTAAAAAGTTGCCAGCGTAGGTTAAAAAAACATTACTAATATAAAACATGACAAAAATCATGTTTCTAAAAATATCGGCTGTAAAGCCTATAAATACTGAATATTTACATTAAAATAAATTCTATGTTTTGTTTTTATGAACAAAAACCGATTTTTTATGAAAAATGAATTTTGAAATTTAAATTTATTGTCTACTTTTACTGTGTAATCGATACGCAAAGGTCAGAATATACAAATAGAAAAAAATTGAATTTATGGTCAACAAAATTCTAAACCTCCTTAGCAAAAATTTAACTTGTATAATTTTGACAAGTGGGAAAATGGCGCGACCTTTGCATTATCAACATTATGTAAAAAGACGGCGACAAACTAAAACGTTTTAGCTAATTAATCATATTTTTGTATCAGTTTTTCATAACGTGGAATTTATAAAGGCAAACGGCTCTGTTCACAGAGCCGTATTTTTTTTCCCTTATTCTATCATTTGTCTTTTTCCAACCGATTGCAATTTTAAATCCTCTATTTCAGCGAAATTAAAGGCCGGTTTCGCCCCATAAGCTCCTGATTTTTTCATATCATTGTCATGTAATGAAAAGACAAGGTGGGTATTGTGCTTAACCGCATAGTACCTTTCGCTAGTTTTCATAACGTGGAATTTTAAAATGCAACGGTCCTGATTCCTCAGGACCGTCTATATTTTTACACGCTATGTCAGAGCTCCACTTACATGTTTGCCTTGATCATCGTAAAGAAATCATCGAATAAATAGCGGGAATCGTGCGGGCCAGGGGTTGATTCCGGGTGGTACTGCACGGAAAAGGCGGGTTTGTTCTTGATCCGGATGCCTTCTACCGAATTGTCGTTCAGGTTGATGTGCGTTACCTCTACATTTTCGGACGCAGCCACCGCTTTGGCGTCGATCGCAAAACCGTGGTTCTGGGTAGTAATCTCGCATTTGCCGGTCAGCAGGTTCTTCACCGGGTGGTTCAGCCCCCTGTGGCCGTGGTGCATTTTATACGTAGGGATGCCATTGGCCATGGCCAGCAGCTGGTGGCCGAGGCAGATGCCGAACAGCGGGCGGTCGGCAGCCAGCACTTTCTGAATGGTTTCCACCGCATATTTGAGGGGTGCCGGGTCGCCGGGACCATTGGAAATAAAGTAGGCATGCGGTTGGAATGTTTCGCATTCCTCGAAGCTGGTTTGTGTAGGATGCACCTTCAGATAAGCTCCTTTTTCTGACAGGCATTTCAGCATGTTCCTTTTCACCCCGTTGTCGAGCACGGCGATGCGGATGCCTGCGTTCGGGTCACCTACGAAATACGGTTCCTTGGTCGATACGTCGGCACAGAGCGCCAGGCCTTCCATTGAAGGAACTTTGGCCAGTTCGGCCTTCAGTTTGGCTTCGTCCAGGATTTCGGAGGAAATGATGCAGTTCATGGCACCCTTGCTGCGGATGTGCGATACGAGGGCACGGGTGTCTACTTCGTGGATGGCTACCAGGTTATTGTCTTCCAGAAACTTGGCCAGTGATTCGTCGGCCATCTTGCGGGAGAAGTTATGCGCGATATTCTTGCAGATCAATCCACTGATTTTCACACTGCTGCTTTCCACATCTTCGTTCTTGGTACCATAGTTCCCAACGTAACAGTTGTTCATGATCAGTACCTGTCCTTTGTAGGAAGGATCCGTAAAAACTTCCTGGTAACCGGTCATACCCGTATTAAAACAAAGCTCGCCGGAAGCGGTTCCGACTTTACCGAACGCTTTACCATGGAAAACGGTGCCATCTTCTAACAACAGCATGGCGGGCTGAGTGGATCTGGTAGTCTGCGGCATTCTGCTTACCCTTTCTTTTTTTATGTTCCCGAACGGAACGGTTAAAACTTTGCAAAGTTAGGGCATGATTTTGAATTTTGAGCAGCTAATTTCAGATCAGTTCATTTGGGCGGATTTAAGGACTTCCTCAGCTACGCGCCGGCCGGTGGAATCGTTGCCGGAGTGGGTGACCAGCACTTGTACCCGTATGCCCCCTTTCACCACCACCAGGCTGCTGAACTCCATGGGAGAGGAATGATCGAGCACATAACTGCCTTGCTGCCAGATGGCGGGGCTCCCGTTGAGCACGATCCTTTTTTCATTATAGCTGAACTGGGACACACCGGCTTGTTGCGCCAGCGCATCGGCCAGTTCCTTGGAGGCGGGGTCCAGCTCAATATGCGATTCCGAGAGAAAAATAGCTTCTTGCATGCTGATTTCCAGCCCGTCTGCCCGGCCGCCGCCACTAAAGGCCTTCAGTCTCACATTGGGCATGTCTTTCCGTGCCGCGGGGGAAAGCGAAACCGGGGTTTGCAGCCGCAGCACATTCCCCCGGAACGTACGCCATGCGGATGTTTCCAGCATAGCCGGTGAAACGGCGGGTTTTCCCAGCATCCTGATCAGCCCGGGGCCATACCAGGCGCCCAGTGTACCACAAGCCGCAAAAATCACCACTACGGTAATGAGCGCTGCTTTCTGGCGGAGATTGAATATCCAGTGCTGGCTTTTGCGGATCGCCGTCTGATACTGTTCTTCGGGGATGCCCACCTCCTGGCTGAAAGCTTCGAAGGTACCCCCGGGGTGGCGCGCCTGCCAGGCTGCAAAGGTAACCGGGAGCTTTTTGCTGCAGTGATCGCAGAAGGTGACATATTCGGATTTCAGGGCGCTGTGCATACCACAGTGGCCGCATTTCAGGTAGTGCATAGGTGACAGGATAATGTCGCTAAATTAAGATTATTTTGAATATAAACAATCCCCCGAACATGTCAACGGTCAATAAAAAAGCCGCCTGTAACAACAGGCGGCTTTTTTGATATCGTTGAGAAAAAAACTATTCAGCAGCTTTCTCTTCTGTGGCTTCGGCAGCGGGAGCGGCAGTATCTGCGGCTTTATCTTCTGCTTTCTTTTTAGCGCCACCGGCACGACGGGTTTTCTTGGCGGGAGCTTTTTCAGCTTCAGCAGTTTTACCGTAGATCTCGTTGAAGTCAACCAGTTCGATCAGGGCTACTTCCGCGTTGTCACCAATCCTTTTGCCGAGTTTGATGATGCGGGTGTAACCACCGGGACGGTTGGCGATTTTTTCGCTGATGGTGCCAAACAGTTCAGTGATGGCTTCTTTATCCTGCAGGTAGCTGAAAACAATACGACGGTTGTGAGTGCTGTCGGATTTTGCACGGGTCAGCATCGGTTCGATGTAAACGCGCAGTGCTTTTGCTTTCGCTAATGTAGTCTGAATTCTTTTGTGGCTGATGAGTTCGCAAGCGAGGTTGCTCATCAGGGCTTTACGGTGAGAAGATGTACGACTCAGCCTGTTTAATTTTACTCCGTGACGCATGACTTGTTAGTTTGTGTTCCCTTATACCGTGTCAGGAATTATAAGGTACTTGTTATAAAATACAAATCACGGGTGCCTTGCGGCCTCCGTGATTTGTGATATACGATTACTATTCTTCGTCCAGTTTCAGTTTGGACAGGTCCATACCGAAGTGCAGACCTCTTTCGCCGAGTACCTGTTCGATTTCGCTGAGCGATTTCTGACCGAAGTTCCTGAATTTCATCAGTTCTTCCTGTTCGTACTGTACCAGTTCGCTCAGGGAGTTGATTTTCGCAGCTTTCAGACAGTTGAACGCGCGTACGCTCAGGTCGAGGTCTTCCAGCGGAGTTTTCAGGATTTTGCGGAGCTGCAGGGTCTGTTCGTCCACTACATCTTCTTTCTCCGTGTCTTTGGTATCGAAGCTGATGTTCTCATCGGTGATGATCATCAGGTGTTGGATCAGGATGCGGGAAGCTTGTTTAACAGCTTCTTCCGGGTGGATGGTACCGTCTGTGATCACTTCCATGATCAGTTTCTCGTAGTCGGTTTTCTGTTCCACACGGGTGTTTTCGATGCTGTATTTTACGTTTTTGATGGGCGTAAATACAGAGTCGATGGCGATGTAACCGAAGATTGCATCTTTAGGCCTGTTCTCTTCAGCGGGCACGTAACCACGGCCTTTGCCGATGGTCAGCTCGATGTCCAGTTTGGCGGAAGGGTCCAGGGTGCAGATCAGCAGCTCGGGGTTCATGATCTGGAAAGAGTTGGTGGCTTTCTCGATCATGTCCGCACGGAATTCGGTTTTGCCTTTGATAGAGATCTGGATTTTTTCGCTGCTTACTTCGTTCTCAACGATTTTTTTGAAACGCACCTGTTTCAGGTTGAGGATGATTTCAGTAACGTCTTCGGTGATCCCCTTCAGGGTAGCAAACTCGTGATCAGCGCCTTCAATCTTGATTCCCACAATGGCATAGCCCTCCAATGAAGACAACAGTACGCGGCGGAGCGCATTCCCGATTGTCACACCATAACCCGGTTCTAACGGACGGAATTCGAATTGAGCTTCAAAGTCGGTAGACTTCTGCAAAACGATCTTGTCAGGCTTTTGGAAATTAAGAATTGCCATTGATATGCTTGATTTATGAGTTTTAACTTATGTTATATGGCTATAGCCACCGGTTGGTGGCTATAACTTATTACTTGGAGTACAATTCCACGATCAGTTGTTCCTTGATGTTCTCAGGAACGCTTTCTCTTTC
>CBFGZV010000076.1:0-11683 GCA_965653365.1 uncultured Chitinophaga sp.
TTTTATTTTTCATTCAGTGCACAAAAGCGTAGTTTAGTATCTTGAAAATACATGTTCCATCAGATGATAGCCTGATGAATAGCGTGTTCGGGAACTATATGGCAAAGCAAAAGCAACAAACAACAGAAAAACCCGCTCCAGTAGCAGTTAGTGACGAAATGATCGAGGTGTACGGCGCCAGGGAACATAATCTCAAAAACCTGGATATCCGCATCCCGAAAAACAGCCTTGTGGTCATCACCGGCATCAGCGGCAGCGGCAAATCGTCGCTCGCCTTCGATACCATTTATGCCGAGGGGCAGCGGCGGTATATGGAAAGCTTTTCCGCCTACGCCCGCCAGTTCATCGGCGATATGGAGCGGCCGGACGTAGACAAGATCATGGGCCTTTCCCCGGTTATTTCCATCGAGCAGAAAACGACGAATAAAAACCCGCGGTCGACGGTAGGCACCATCACCGAGATATACGACTTCCTCCGCCTGCTGTATGCGCGCGTGGGAGAAGCCTTTTCCTACAACACCGGCAAGCGCATGACGCGCTTTTCGGAAGAGGAAATCCTCGCCCACCTTTTTTCCCACTACCCGAAAAAGAAACTCGTGATACTGGCGCCCCTCGTGCGCGGCCGTAAAGGGCACTACCGCGAACTGTTCGAGCAGGTGCGGAAACAGGGTTACCTGAAAGTGCGGGTAGACGGGGAGGTGCTCGATTTGAAGGAGCGCATGCAGGTAGACCGGTACAAGATCCACGACATAGAGCTGGTGATAGACCGCGTGCAGGTGCAGGACGACGCCCGCACCCGCATCAGCCAGAGCCTGCAGAAGGCCCTGCAGATGGGCAAGGGGCTCATGTTCGTGATGGATCACGATACCGGTAAAGTGTCGCAGTACAGCCGCCAGCTGATGTGTGAAGACACGGGTATTTCTTACGAAGAACCGTCGCCCAACACTTTTTCGTTCAACTCGCCGTACGGCGCCTGCCCGCGTTGCAAGGGCCTGGGAACCATTTACCAGATCAATATGGACGAGGTGCTGCCCGACCGCAGCAAGTCCATCAACGAAGGCGGGCTGGTGCCCCTGGGCGAAGCGCGCGATACATTTACGTTCAAGCAGATACAGCAGCTTGCTAAAAAATATAAGTTCTCCCTGACGGCTCCCATCGAAAAGATCCCGGAAAAAGCGCTGAACGTGCTGCTGTTCGGCGATGAGAACGGGAAGCTGGAAGTGGACATGGATTTTGACGAGAACGGTGGTTCCGAGGCCTACGCCACCGAATACGAAGGCGTGGTGAACATGGTGCGCCGTTATTTCAACGATACCTCGTCCGACGCCGTTCGTAACTGGGCGGAAGGCTTCATGCAGCTGTCTACCTGCCCGGAATGCAACGGCAGCCGCCTGAAAAAGGAAAGCCTGATGTTCAAGGTTGACGGGATGAATATTTCCCAGCTGGGCGATATGAACCTCAATAAACTCGCGGGCTGGTTTTCCGGCATCGAGAAAAGGCTCGACAACAAGCAGAATGTGATCGCCAAAGACGTGCTGAAGGAAATCCGGGAACGGCTGGGCTTTTTGCTCGACGTGGGTTTGACGTATCTCACCCTCAACCGGCCTACCCGTACGTTAAGCGGCGGCGAAAGCCAGCGCATCCGCCTCGCCACGCAGATCGGCTCGCAACTGATGGGCATCACCTACATCCTCGACGAGCCCAGCATCGGGTTGCACCAGCGCGACAACATGCGCCTCATCGAGGCCCTGCGCAACCTGAAAACGATGGGCAACACAGTGATCGTGGTGGAGCACGATAAAGATATCATGCTGGCGGCCGACCACCTGATCGACATCGGGCCCGGCGCCGGTATTCACGGCGGCAGCGTGGTGGCGCAAGGGCGCCCCGCCGAGATGCTGAAGCTCAACACCGCCACAGCCGGGTATCTCAACGGCTTCAGGGAAATCCCCGTACCGGAGAGCCGCCGGAAAGGCAACGGCAAGTTCCTCGAACTGAAAGGCGCTACCGGCAATAACCTGAAGAACGTGAGCCTGAAACTGCCGCTGGGCGTGTTTATCTGCGTAACCGGCGTTTCCGGCAGCGGCAAATCCACGCTCATCAACGAAACATTATATCCCATTCTTTCCCGGCACGCCTACGATTCCAAGCTGGTGCCCATGCCGTATAAAAGCATCAAAGGGCTGGAGGAGATAGACAAAGTGATCGAGATTGACCAGTCGCCGATCGGCCGCACGCCGCGCAGCAACCCGGCTACTTACTGCGGTTTCTTCACCGAGATCCGCCAGCTGTTCGCCGCCGTGCCCGAAGCGAAAATCAGGGGTTACAACGCCGGCCGTTTTTCCTTCAACGTGAAGGGCGGGCGCTGCGACGTATGTGAAGGCGCCGGCGTACGGGTGATCGAAATGAACTTTTTGCCCGACGTATACGTGCATTGCGAAAAATGCAATGGCCGCCGCTACAACCGCGAAACGCTCGAAATCCGCTATAAAGGCAAGTCGGTTTCCGACGTGCTCGACATGACGGTGGAAGAAGCCGTTGAGTTCTTCCAGGCGGTGCCCTATCTTTACCGCAAAATCAAAACCCTGCAGGACGTGGGGCTGGGGTACATCACCCTCGGGCAGAGCGCCGTGACCCTTTCCGGCGGCGAAGCGCAACGGGTGAAGGTGGCCACCGAGCTGTCCAAAAAAGACACCGGTAAAACCATCTACATACTCGACGAGCCCACCACCGGCCTGCATTTCCAGGACATCCAGCTGTTGCTGAACGTACTGAACAAACTGGTGGAAAGAGGCAATACCGTACTGGTCATCGAGCACAACCTCGATGTGGTGAAGGTGGCCGATTATGTGGTAGACCTCGGGCCGGAAGGCGGAGAGGGCGGCGGGCAGATTCTCTGCACCGGCACGCCCGAAGAGGTCAGCAAATGCAAAGAAAGCCATACCGCCATATTTTTGAAAAAAGAACTGAAGTAAAGACCGCTGTGCCAACAAAGCGCCATATGAAATATTTTCTGCTGATAGCCGCCCTGGTGGCCGGCCTCGTTGCGTGCGACGATGAAACCAAGGTATGCGATACTGACACGCGCACGGAATTGCGCGCCTCGTTCGTGTACTTCAAAGACTCTTCAGACATGCAGCACGATACCATTTTCCGGAAAGTTTCATTCGGCGCGCTGGGCAAAGACAGCATTTACCGCCGCCAGCCCGGCCTTCGCGGGCTGCAGTTCCAGCTCGACCGGGTCACTGACAGCGCGCGTTTCTTTTTCCAGACCGATTCAACGGCCGCGGTAGACACTATTACTTTCCGCTACCGCCGCCAGCCGCATTTCGTGTCTGCCGGCTGCGGCGTTGTGATGTATTTCAACCTGGATACGGTGTTTTCCACCCAGCGGGTCATCCGCCGCATATCCGTCAATCAACCAGCTATAACCACCACCAATGAAAAGAACATCACCCTTCATTTTTAGCGCCCTGCTGCTGTTGCTTTCGTTTGCCGCCGCCGCACAGAAGCCCAAAAAGGATTCGGTGAAAACGGTATACATGGCCGTGCCTGCCGGTTTACGGGTGGGCCTCGACCTGTCGAGGTTCGTGGTGCATGCCTTCCAGCCATACCGTACAGACGTGACCGTTAACCTCGACGCACGTTTCCGCGACCGGCTGTACTTCGCGTCCGACCTGAGCTACAACCGCACGTCGCATAAAGACACCAATTATACCTACCGCAGCAGCGGCCTTTCCGCCACGCTGGGCGTGAACTACAACTTCCTGAAAAAGCAGGTGCCGAAGGAAAACTTCATGATTTACGGCGGCGCCCGATACGGGTTGGCTTTCTACAACTATGAAGTGCCCGAATACCACGTGTACAGCAGTTACTGGGGCAAATACACCGGCAGCGTGCCCAAAACCAGCCAGCTGGCCCATTGGTTCGAGCTAACCGTAGGCATCAGGGTGGAAGTGCTCAAGAACTTCTACCTGGGCTGGAGCCTGCATGAGCGCATCCTGCTCAGCCGCAATGTGTCGAAGCAAGACTTCCCGCCGCTGGTGATTCCCGGCTACGGCAAAGGAAACAAAAACAGCAGTTTCGACATGCAGTATTCCGTGGCGTACCTGATACCCCTCTATAAAGTGAAGCAGGCCGTGCGGCTGTAGGCGCATATCTTGCGGTATGGTTGTTTTTTTATATATTTGAGGAATTAAGACAAAAAGACTACATTAGATTTATCAGGAACAGAATACCCTTAGCGATCCTACAACCCAACTGACACTATGCGTTTCTTCGGATCCCTGCAACGAATTGTTTCCACTATCCGGCATGCCGGTGCCTCGGGCATTACGGACGAGGATGCGCGGCGGCGTGTGATCATGGTCAATACCATCTGCTTATCGATCTGTGTGCTGCTGGCTGCAATTACCCCGGTCTGTTATCTTTTCGCCGCTTCCAATCGCGTGCTGGTGCCGGCTATATTCGATTTTGCGATCACTGCGTCCGTGATTTACATGAACCGGCGCCGGCTGTACAGCGCCGCCAGCCTCACCATTTACATCGTGCAATGTGTGGCCATCATGTATTTCGGGTTGCTGCTCAGTAACGTGGTAGCGCTCGAAGCCATGATCATTTTCCTGATAGCCATCATCTACCTCATATTCAAAGACGAAACGCTGCGGCGCGTGGCCCTGTTCACCGCCATGGCTTCGCTGGCGGCCATGGAAGCGTGCAATTACTTCAAAGTGTTCGAGCCCATTCCCATGAGCAGCGATGCGGTATTCTTATTGCATTCCATGATCATCTGGGGCGTGCTGGTATTGATTCTCGTGGTGAGCCGGCCCTACATCCGGAGCAACGACGAGCTGATCAAGGCCAATTACTTCAAGAAGATGTTCCTCTACCAGATCAACCACGAAATCCGCACCCCGCTCAACGCCATCTACGGCGTGGCGCAGCTGCTGAAAAGGGAGATCAAGCTTGATGAAAACCTGGCGGGCATTCAGCCGCTGGTGGATCAGCAGCTGGAGGCCATCAGGAATACCCGCAGCATCATCAACAACGTGCTCGATATGGCGCAGATAGAATCGGGCAACATCGAAAAAACGGAGAAGGAATGCTTCATGCCCGAAACGTTTTTCGCCCGGCTCATCGAAGTGAACCGCGTCATTGCGCGGCCCCGCCAGATAAGGCTGAAGCTCGATATCGCCCATATGCCCGAAGTGATTTACGACGACCTGATGAAGGTGCACCAGATAGCCACCAACCTGCTGGCCAATGCCATCAAGTACGCGAACAGGAATTCCGTGGTGGAGCTGAAAGTGAGACGGGACGGGCAGCACTGGCAGCTGCAGGTGATCAATGCCGGCGCGCAGATCCCGGCGGAAAAAATAGAAGTGATCTTCGACCCTTTTGTGACCGACAAAAGCAAGTACACCGAAGGCACCGGCCTGGGCCTGTACATTGCCAGGGGAAAAGTAGCGTCGCTCGGCGGCACCATCGGCCTGCAAAGCACGGCGGAAGGCATTACCACCTTCACCGTTACGCTGCCGCTGACTGAGGGCAGCCTGCAAGACCTGCAGGTCGACGACCAGGAGGCCGATTCTTTCGACGACCTGGAGAACATCCACGTGCTGGTGGCGGAAGACAATACCCTCAATGGCCTGCTGCTGACCGGCTTCCTCGGTAAAATGGGCTGTTTTCCCGTGCTGGTCGGCAACGGCCTCGAGCTCATCCGGCAGGCGGAAAAGCAGCGCCCGGACATCATCATCATGGATTACCATATGGAGGTGATGGACGGCAGCGAAGCCCTGGCCCATCTGAAAAAACACCCGCGGTTAAAGGATGTGCCCGTGATCATTTCCACCGGCGATTCGTTTTCCGAAACGCGCGACGCCTTTATTGCCGCCGGCGCGGATGCATTTATCGAAAAACCGGTGAATTACAAATCGCTGATGAAACTGTTGAAACAGCACCTACGTTATAACAAAGAGGCATCCCTGCAGTAGCCCGCAGGAATGCCCCGTTGGCAGCAAATGGTTACGCCATTGCCGGTACGGCCAGCTGCGTTTCTTCCCAGATAGAGAACGACTTTTTGTAACGGCGGGTATACACCTGCCAGGCCCAGCTGGCCTGCACCACTCTTTCGAGCCCTTCCATATTTTTCTTCAAAGCATGCATGGCGGCCGGCTCCGTGGCCCCGTACAGCCCGCACTGGAACTTGAGCTCGTCTATGTTGCTCATGAACGTTTTAAGCTCCGCCTGCACGATGGCCGCGCCGTGATGGATGACTTCCGTCAGGGAATAAGCAGGATGATTGAGCGCGATAGACATCAGCAGGTTGGCGTCTGTATTATTTTTGATCACTTCTTTTTCGAACGAGAACAGGTCGTTCATCAAACAACCGATGAGCGCGGAGGCGCGCTGGATTTTACGCAGTCGCGCGGCCATGCCCAGGCGCTCGAGCGTATGCCAGTCGAGGTACGCATTTTCACTATACTCGATCAGTAAAACGATGTGCGGCATGCCCGAGGTATGGTTGCGCATTTCGATATATTCCTCCACGGTGGGGATGTACTGCAGTGCCGCCGCATTATTGTCTTTATGCGTGACGGCGATGTGGTAGGAGTACATCTCCACGAACTCGCGGAACCAGCGGGCGGGGGAGTCGTTTTTGATGAAGGCGAGCATTTCATGGTTGGCCTGTTCCACGGGCGCGGCCTGCGGCAGCAGCTGCAGGCGCTCGTCTACCATCCCCATTCGTTCAATGATGGTGTGGGCGCGGTGCTGCTCGGCGGGGCTGAGGTGGGAAAAGATCTCGCGGCCCATGGTGTCGTTCAGGTAATAATCGATCGCGCAGTTCTGCACCATCGCCAGCATCCTGTCGAAGCTCGCGGTGGGGTAGAGGAACAGCGCGCAGCTGATGTAGTATTTGGCATTGTCGAGCCAGATGCCGTATTGTTCGCTGAATTGCTGCACCAGGGCGGTGAGCTCCCGGCTTTGCGGGTGCGGGTAGAAGGTTTTGCAGTAATCTTCCAGCCTAAACTGGCCGTAGTTAAAGAGATCCTGCAGCGAAAAGGAGGTGGTTTTACTGAGCAGTGCATACTCTTGCTGCACTTTTTTGAGCGTGTTCGCGGTTGCGAACTTCACTTGACTAGGCATAAGCGAAAATTTAGGAGGTAAGAGAAAATGCGTTAACTGTCCGTTAATCAGAGAAAAGTTACGCAATGCTGTGTTATTCTGTATGCTGTGGTGGCGCCGGACGGGGAGAATTGGCCCGGGTTTAACAAAAAAAAGCGCCGGGAGGCTATCCCGGCGCTGGTATAATTACTGATCTGTCAGCTATCCTTCGTGGTCGAAGCTTTCGCTTGGGTTGTTTTTCCCTTCATCACCGCGGTCGTATCCGCCACTGCCGCCACGATCGTAGCCACCGCCGCGTTCGTACCCGCCGCGTCCGCCTTCTCCGCGGTCGTAACTGCCGCCACCGCCACGGTCGTATCCTCCGCTGCCGCCACGGTCGTATCCGCCGCCGCCTCCGCGGTTATAGCCGCCGCTGCCACCGCCGCGATCGTATCCTCCTCCGCCACCGCGATTGTAGCCACCGCCACCGCCGCCACGGTTGAAGCCCCCACCGCCTCCGCGGTTGAAGCCACCACCGCCTCCGCCGCGGTTAAAGCCGCCGCCACCGCCACGGTTGAAGCCGCCGGCGCGCTGCTGCTTTTTCTCGATGCCCCAGAGATACCCTTCGCGGTAACGGATGATGCCGCGCGGGTCCGTGCTGAATTTGCCCCAGGCAAATCCCGAGCCCACCGGCTGCTTCCGAAGGTCGCCGATGAAGTAGTTGTAAGGCAGCTTTTCGGCAAATGCCCGCAACTCCTCATCTTCCGAATACCGGGCGTCGTCGCGGCTGATGAGGCCGTCTTCCCGGTTCCAGATATCGTTCACCACAATTTCATGCACCATGCCAATGCTCGATTTACGGGTTTCTTTCCCGTACTCGTGCAGCTGTTGCAGAAACTCGGTCAGGTTTTCAGATTGTTTCACGATCACGGCAGGGTCCGTGCATACATAGAACACGGCGCCCCAGTTGCCCTGGGTATCCACGTCCAGCACCCAATAGTTGCCGTAACCGTCTCCCGCAATGCGGATAGAATTCGGAATGAGATTGTAAATTTCAAAATCGCGGGTGCCGTCGAAAGTGATGGCATCCAGCCCATAGAAAAGAAAGCCGCTGCTGAACTGTAACAATTCCCTGATCTCTTCGGGGATGTGTTTGGTGCGGAGGTGTTTCGCGATGGTGTCGATTTCCTGGTCAGACAACCCAGGCATTAATTCTACGGTATATTCTTCCTGTTTGTTGGTTTGATACTTCTCATGCAGCATCGTATTCAACTGTTCGAGTGGCCTCATTGTAATTGTTGTATGTAATATGTTTTAAAAATTGTCTTAGTTTATGCCGGAGTTCTGATCATTTCTATGTGCGGGATTTGATCTTCCAGGTACATTTCGCTACTTTTTACAAAACCCAGGGATTCATAAAATTGTTGCAGGTACAGTTGTGCGCCTATTTTTACCGGTATTTTACCCCATTGCGTCTCAAGCGTTGAAATGGAAAACTGCATCAAGATACGTCCAATTCCTTTATTTCGTGCAAAAGGTGCTGTAACTACCCGGCCAATGGACGCCATGTCGAACTTAATCCCCGGCGCAAACAACCTTGTATATGCTGCCAGGCCCCCTTCCGCGAAACCCATCACATGAAGGGCCTGCTGGTCGGCATTATCCATATCAAGATACGCACAGTTTTGTTCCACTACAAATACTTCGCTGCGCAACCGGAGCAACTCGTAAAGTTCGGCCGTGCTCAGTTCGCCGAACCGCTTGATTTTCCAATCGATATGCATGTATTCATTTTTTGGGGCAGCCCACACTTTTATTACAATTTTATACTACGGCTGTTATGTTTTTTGGCCGGTGTTGCCGAAATTAGCCCCGGAAACCGATTTTTGAACTCAAACAGCAGCATGCTTCCTTTTCTGTCCCTGGAGCACATCACCGTGCGCAATCTCGACAAAACCCTCCTCCGGGAGTTCACCTGGCAGGTGCGAACCGGGGAGCACTGGGCCATCGTAGGCAACAGTGGTTCCGGCAAAACCAGCCTCCTCCACACTATCCTCGGCAAAAATAACGTTATCAACGGCAGTATCCGACATTATTTTTACGAGCGTTTCCGTCAAACACACGAAGTTACGGATCCCTATTTTAATTACCGCCGCCTCATCCAAATGGCCGGCCACCATCACGATTTCCGCAATTTATCACATACAACCGATTTTTACTACCAGCAGCGCTTCAACAGCATGGATTCGGAAGACGCGCCTACGGTCAGCGCCTACCTCGACGGCCAGATGGCCCACCCCCTGCTTGCCCCGCTCGAAGTGGCCAGGCTGGCCGATAAACAGCTCATCAAACTTTCCAACGGAGAAACCCGCCGCGTCATGATCGCCAGGGCCCTGCTGCAGCAACCCGCCCTGCTGCTGCTCGACAACCCGTTCATGGGGCTCGATGTACAGAGCCGCCGGGCCTTCCACGGCATTGTGGACCATGTGGCGAAGTCGGGCACCACGGTGGTACTCGTGACCACACCGAACGAAATTCCGGCCAGCATCACCCACGTGCTGCACCTCCACGAAGGCCGCATCGCGGGAACGTATACACGCCAGGCCTTCCTGGAGCAGTACCGCCCCGAAGCGCCCGCTCCCGCCGGCCTGGAAATCGACACGGCCCTGCTTACCAGCCTCATCGCAGATGCGCCGCCCATGACGTTCGGGCACATCGTGCGCATGGAAAACATTCATGTGCAGTACGGGCAGAACGTGATCCTCGACGGCATCAACTGGACCGTGAAGCCCCACGAACAATGGGCCCTGCTGGGCCCCAACGGCTCGGGCAAATCCACCCTGCTCAGCCTCATCAATGCAGACAATCCCCAGTCGTACGCCAATAAAATAGAACTGTTCGACCGCAAGCGCGGCAGCGGAGAGAGCATCTGGGACATCAAAAAGAAAATCGGCTTCGTATCCCCCGAACTGCACCAGTACTTCCAGTCGGACGCCACCTGCCTGCAGGTAACGGGTTCCGGGTTTTTCGACACCATCGGCTACTCCCGCACCTGTACGCCCGAACAGCTCGAAAAAGCCGGCGGGTGGATGCGGCTGCTGGAAATAGCACCATTCGCGGGCGAAAAATTCAAACAGGTGCCCGAAAGCGTGCAGCGCCTGGTGCTGCTGGCCCGCGCCCTGGTGAAAAATCCGCCCCTGCTCATTTTCGACGAGCCGGTGCAGGGCCTCGACGCGCATCAGAAAAATCACTTCAAAGCCGTGATCGAAGCGCTCTGCCGCCATTTGCCCGTTACCCTCATTTACGTAACGCACTACGAAGAAGAGCTGCCGGCCGGTGTACAGTATTTTTTGCGGATTCGCAACGGTAAAATGATTTAAAGTGATACCTTTACCCATATTCCTAAAACCTCATATATGCACCTTGTCAAGTTTCGATTAGCCCTGGTTAGCCTGTTCGTGTGCGCCGTTATCGCAGTTGTCATATCGGCCTGCAGCACCAAAGCAAAAGAAATGAACCCCGCATTTGCCAAGTACATCGAAGCATTTACGTCGGGCGTGATTTCAAAACAAAGCGCCATCCGCATTCAGCTGGCCGGCGAAGTAAATGTAACCCATGCACAGAACGAGCCCCTGGAAGAAGACGTTTTTTCTTTCAGCCCCTCCATCAAAGGGAAAGCATATTGGGTAGACGCCACTACCGTTGAGTTCCGGCCGGAGAAAAACCTTGAGCCGGGGCAGGAATACAAAGCGAAATTCAAGCTCGGCAAGGTGATGGAGGTGCCTTCCGATCTCAAAACGTTCGAGTTCCGGTTCCAGGTGATGAAACCGTCTTTCGAAGTGGAGCTCAACGGCCTGAAGTCGTTTAACAACAGCCGCGAGAAAATGGTGTACACCGGCACCGTTTTCACCGCCGACGCCGAAGAAGTGCAGGCGGTGGAAAAACTCCTGTCCGTGCAATACGACGGCCCTTCGCCCGCCATCACCTGGCAGCACGACGTGGCTAACCGCACCTACAGATTTTCCATCAACAACATCACCCGGAAATCAGTGGCCGCGAAGATGAAAATTTCGTGGAACGGTAAACCCATCGGCGCGGAAGAAAAAGGGGAAAAGGAAGTGGAAGTGCCGGCCATTGGCGACTTCAAGGTGCTCGACATCAAACCCATGTACGACCCTGAAGATTACGTGCTGGTGCAGTTCAGCTGCCCCGTGAACCAGGGTCAGAGCCTCGACGGGCTCATCGGCATCAGCGGCGTGAGCGACCTTCGCTACACGGTGGAAGGCAGCGAAGTGAAAGTGTTTTCCGCCACCCGCCTCGAAGGCAATTATACAGTGGTCGTGAACGAGGGCATCCTCAGTGCGTTCGACGACCGCCTCAGCAAAGCGTTCACGGGCAGCATCAACTTCGAGAACCGCCTGCCTTCCGTGAGCATTCCCGGCAAAGGCGTGATCATGCCGCAAAGCGGCAAGCTGGTAATGCCCTTCGACGCCGTGGGCCTCAAAGCGGTGGATGTGATGGTGATCAAGATCTACGAAAACAACATCCCGCAATACCTCCAGCGCAACAACCTCAACGG
>CBFGZV010000077.1:0-11562 GCA_965653365.1 uncultured Chitinophaga sp.
TTCCCCCAAAGCACACAACCTGTTATCCTGCACTGTCGCTGTTCGCGTATGATACTTTTATGACATTTTTATGAAGATATTAACTGCACACCCGCGTATGTTTAAGGAGGACGAGCTCATCGACAGCCATATCTCGTTCGTGCCCTTTATCCGCTTCATGAAAGAAAAAGCGGCACATGCCGATGGCGCCCGCGCGGCCTATTTCAAGGAAATTGTGCGCCACTTCGAAAGCAACCCGGACCTGCAACAGCCGCTCCGGGAAGACATGGACATCGCCAACTACCAGGAGTACCTCGACCTGCTGACGGCCACGGTTTTCCCCATCACCATGGACGAAAGCCGCGACATCTTCGGCATAGGCGTACCCTACCGCTTCGCCATATTTTATTATTCAGAACGTTTCCGCCAGATCTTCTCGGAAGACGGCGGAGAGCTGAAAGCCGTGCCCAAGGGTATTTCGGAAGAAAAGGTGAAGAACGACAAGCTCACCTGGATGTACAAACTCATCCTGGAGCGGTTGTACAACCTGCCCGTGCACTACGACGCCGAAATCGTCCACAATATCATCAACCCGGATACGGGCCTGCATAAATTCATCAAGCTCAACATCGATCCGCGGTTTGTAGACGTGAAGGTGAAAGGCGAACTGCCGCCGCTCAATTGCGACAACATTTGCGTGGGCGATTTCAAGCTCCAGAGCCTGGCGGACCTGCAGAAACTGTTGCCGCTGGATAACTTTTCCCTCGAAGGCTTCGTAATCTGGACAATACAGGACGTGACCAAGGAGCATGTAGTGGCCGGGATGAAAAACCTCGTGCTCAACATCCGGAAAGACAATGAGCTGAAAACTTACGTGCAGGCCAGGGAGTACCTGAAAACGCTGGCGGGCCGCGCGGATATGAGCGTTCACCTCACGCCGTTCCTGAAAGTGAATAACCGCAACGTGATGGAGAACGTCTACGTATCACAAAGCATCATTTTCTCCAGCGCGCGCAACGAAGCGGAACGCATCATCCTCAACGAACAACTGCTCGAACACCTTTCCACCCATCGCCAGCCGCTGGTGATCCAGGATGTGAACCGGCAGTCGGTGGCGCTGTATCCCTTCCTGAAATACTTGCCGTTGCAGGGCGTCAAGAGTTTCATACTGCTACCGGTGGTGCATGGCTCCAACCTGCTCGGTATCCTGGAACTGGCTACCAACGGGGGCGAACCGCTCGACTGGGACATCCTCGGCCGCCTGCAGCCCAGCTACGCCGTGGGCACTATGCTGCTGGGCCGCAGTATGGAACTGGCCAACGAGCGGATCAATGAAGTGATCAAGGAGCAGTTCACGGCCCTGCAACCCGCCGTGGAATGGAAGTTTACGGAGGCCGCCTGGGAATACCTGCATGCGTCGAAAGAAGACAAAAAGGCGATCGCCAACATACAGTTCGAAGACGTATACCCGCTGTACGGCGCGGTCGATATCCGCAATTCTTCCGTGGAAAGAGGGTCCGCCATCCGCGACGACCTCCGGGAGCAACTGCTGCTCATCCAGGACACCTTCGCGCACATCAATGGCGACCTGCACCTGCCTCTGCTGGAAGAACTGCAGTACAAAAACGACCGCATGCTCAACAACATGCGCGAAACGCTTTTTGCGGAAGACGAAGTGCGGATCAACGAGTTCCTCGATTATGAAATCGCACCCACCTTCAAACACCTGTACGAAAGCGAAGACAGCCTCAAACCGGCACTCAACGAGTATTTCGAGAAAATCGACAAATCGAGCGGCCACATCTACCACCATCGCCGCGAGTATGAAGAGAGCCTCCAGGATATCAACAGCGCCATCAACCGCTACCTCGACAAGGAAAAGGACGAACTGCAGCGGTCGTTCCCCTGCTATTTCGAGAAATACAGGACAGACGGGGTGGAATATAATATTTACATCGGCCAGTCCATCGCTCCGGACAAGAAGTTCGATATGATCTACCTGCGTAATGTGCGCCTGTGGCAACTTTCGTCCATGGCGCAGATAGCCCGTATCACCCATGCGCTGGAGCCGAAGCTGCGCATCCCGCTGCAAACCACGCAGCTGGTGCTGGCCCACAGCAACCCGATCGCGATCAGTTTCCGCAAAGACGAACGGCGTTTTGATGTGGAAGGCGCCTACAATATCCGTTACGAAATCATGAAAAAGCGCATCGACAAAGTGCGTGTGCGCGGCACGAACGAAAGGCTCACACAGCCCGGCAAGATCGCCATTGTGTATGCATATGTGCGCGAAGCGGATGAATACAAAAAATATATTGAGTTCCTGCAGAACAAAAATATGCTTACGCCGGAGCTTGAAATGCTCGACCTGGAAGATGTGCAGGGCATCAGCGGCCTCCGCGCCATGCGGGTGACCGTGAACATGGAAGGACTGGTGAAGACGAAAGAATAGGATTGCGCGGGAGATGTTACAAGACGCAAGTGGATGCCTCGAAGAAGACAGCCACGGATGAGTTGATCACAAAGCGCACAGCCATATTGAAATAGGAAACGCCCGGCCACTGGCCGGGCGTTTCACGTTATAAGCAGGTTGTCAGAATTTAAACCCGAACGTAACATATGGCAGCGTGCCTTCGCGCGAGTGCCCCAGCATGGCCGTTACGATGAACATGTTGATGGGAGAGAGGTAGAAGCCGCCCCCGAAACCATTGTGCCACTGCCCCGATTTTTCTTCTTTCACCCACACGCGGCCCACATCGTTAAACGCGATGAGGCCCACGGAGCCGGGAATGATGTAAGACGTGAAGTCGAACAGCTTGAGGCGCAGCTCCAGGTTGTTATATAACATGCTCATGCCGGTAAAGCGGTTGTTGCGGAAGCCGCGCAGGTTGGTAGAACCGCCGAGCGTCAGCGCCTGGAAAAACTCCGGTTTACCCCAGGTGTGACCGCCGCCGAAACGGGCTACGAACACCACGTTGGGCGGCAGCCCCAGCGAGGCGTAAATGCTCATGTCGGAACGGAGCTGCGCGTAGTTGTTGCTGGCGCCGTTCAGGCCTTTGTTACCCTGGATGGTGGTGGTCCACAACAGTCCCCGCGTGGCCACCAGGTCGTTGTCGCGCGTGTCGATGTTGAAGCCCAGCCGCAGGCCCGCGTGCAGTTTGTTGGCAAACAGCTGCGCGGAATCGAGCTTGTTCAGGTCGAAGTTCGTGAGGTAACGGCCGGCATTGTCTTCCGCATTGAGCGTTACCGCCGTAATGGACGGGGTGATGGTGCCGCTGATGTTCTGTGCAAGGTTGGTCCTGAGCGCCACTTCTCCCATATAAATATTGAACCGGCCGCGGTAGTACCGTATAGCCGGGTCCGTTATTTCCTTGTCATATTCCGTTTCGTTCCCGAAACCGAAAAAGTTGGCCGTGTTGTGAGGGGCGCGTATCAACGCGCCGACAAGCAGGTCCGAGCGGCCGATCACGTCGTTGAACTGCCCCTGGTATTTGAACTGGTAAGCCTGTGTGGCCACCGCGTGCATACCGGAAATAATGTGCCTGACGGCGAACGAGTCTTTCCGGAACCCATGGCCCTTGTATTGCAGGCCCAGGCCCAGCAGCAGGCCGTCGTCGAGGTTGTAGCCGCCGGCGATGAGCGGTTGCAGGATGTTATATTGAAAGGCCTTCCGGTTGTAGTGGATCACTGCCGGGTTGGACGACAGCCGCAGGCGTTCGTTGCGGTTCACCGCAAAACTGTCGGGCCCTTTGGCGAGGTCGTAGATCATCGTGCGTTTGCCGCCGGCGGGGCCGCTGCTGTCGATGTACGTATCCTTTTCACGGCCCCCGATGAGGCGGATGCGGATGGGGCTGCCTTCGCCGCCCCGGAGAATGAACCGGTCTTCGCCGCCAAGGCCGTAAATCGCTACTTCCTTCGTATGGGCGGGGTTAAACGTCCTGTTGTAGAGCGTCTGTTCCAGCTCGCCCTTTTTGCTGATCTTCTGCGACGTCACATTCACAAAGCCATCGGGCTGGCGTGTGATGGTGAATTGCTCGTTTTTGACGGACCCCGTTACGTCCACGCCTTTGGCGAGAAAGCGGTAATATTTCAGCGCTTCTTTTTCCAGGATGGCCCTTCTGGCTTTCAGGGTGCGGATCATCATACTGTCTACCTGTTTGCGGATAGCAGGCTGGAGTTGGTTAACCGCCGATACGATGAGGCTGTCGGTCATGAGCCCGGCCATGTTTTTCGACATCTTTTCCCAGGTGGGCTGCTCCAGTCCGTTGAGCATATTCCGGTCGAGGAAGCGGGGATTGAAGTTCCATCCACCGATGTCGGGAATTTTGGTACGGAAGCCCTGCACCGCCGGGAACACGTAGCGCCTTGCCGCGAGGCGGGGAATAACACCCTGGTTCACGAAAAACGCCTGATCGCGGTCGCGGGGGATGGGATAAAATTCTTTGGCCTTTTTATTTTTTTCCGCGTACCAGCGCCATTGGTCTTCGTGTCGGTCCCAGTCCGCCATAAAAATATCGAGCAGGCGCGCCTGCAGGAAGGCGCGCTGGTTCACGTGATTATCGTTATCGGTGGCGAGGTCTTCCAGCACGTTCAGGGTATTGTATGTTTTGCTGGCTGTTACCGGTTCCCTTTCTTCGAAGAGGTATACGCCATCCGCGAAATCTTTCCGGTAAATGCCCAGCGCGGTATCATTGGGCAGGTATACGAAGCGGGGATTGGTATGCGGCACGCCGGCTGCTTCGGCGAGGGGCGCCACCACGAGCGGGGCGTAGGGATTGGCGGCGGATATCTGGTCCTGCACCACTTCGCGGGCGAAGGTTTCGCGGAGGGCTTCGGGCACGGCGCTGAGCGGGTCCTTTTTGAGGGAGCGCAGCACCCATTCGCGGCCGCCTTTATCTTCGAGCCGGAGGGAGCGCGTTTGTTTGCCCCCGCCGCGCTTGAGAATTTTCAGCGTATCCAGTTCCATCACCGGGAAGGTGAGCGGCGTAGCCCAAACGGAGCGGTAGTTGCGGCCCAGCATCAGGCGGTGAAATCCATTCACGTCTGCATACTGCGAGTCTGCGGCTGTGGTCACGAACTTGGGAAATTCGGTGGCGGCGATGGCCGCCTCGCGCCGGCGGTACGCCGAAAGGTCGAGCAGCTCGCTGGTGTAAAGCGGGGCCGTATCGTGATCGTTATAAAAACGGGCGTAGATCTTTCCGTTCTTCAGCACTTCCAGCACCGTATAGCCGTTGACGCAAGTGGCGAAGAGGGAGTTCTTTCCTTTCCTGACCTGGTTATCTTTCGCGCCCGCCCCGCTCACGATGAAGTTGCGGTTGCCTTCGCGGATGAGCTGCAGCGTATGGTCGTGGCCGGAAACGAAGACCACGGGCGCGTCGCCGGGGATGGACGATTCGATGCCTTTGATCATCCGGCGGTAGAGGGGATGGGGCATGTCTTCCCGCGTGCCGAACACGCCGCGCACCAGCGGGTAGATGGAACCGATCACGGGCAGCGGCACGTACAGGTACGGCTTGGCGTCTGTGAGGGGGAAGAGGTGTTGTTTGAAAGTGTAATATCCGCCATGCGGGCCGTGGCTCCGCAGCGGGTGGTGCCCTGCGAACACCAGTAGCTTGGTGGGGTTGCGGGCCGCAATGTCGGCGATGGCGGTAAGCACCTCGTCTTCCGTTTTACAGTCACAGCCCGACTCGATGCCGGGTTTTTTTCCGGGGTACAGCCACCATTCGGTGTCCATGATCACCAGCAGCACGTTATCGCCGAGGGCCACGGTTTCGGGGCCGGGGCAGCCGGACTTGGGCAGGAACTGCACGTTGGGGAGCCGCAGCGAATCGATGTACAGCTGCTGTTGCATCACCGCGCGCCAGCCTTCCGGGCGGTGCTTCGACCAGTCGTGATTGCCCGGCACAAAAATGCCTTCCGCCCGCGTGCCTTTCACGAGGCTCACCTGGTAATTGAGGATGCTTTCTTTTTCCCGGCGGTTTTTCGCGGCGGGGTCTGGTAACCCCAGCGGGTATACGTTATCGCCCAGGTAGAGCACGGTGTTTTTCCCCTGCTGCAGGTCAATGTTCCGTTTCACGGCATCGATGACGGGGATTTTACCATTGTGCATTTCCCCTGCGTCGCCGATGAGGATGATGCGTTGCTGTATGCTGTCTGCCGACTGGGCATACGCGCCCGCTGCCGGTAGCAGGAACAGGGTGAGCAATACGTAGAGCCTGGTGTGCATAGTTACTTGGAATGCGGATGGTATTTAAATTTGAGGATATCGGCGGTATTCTCCTCGTCTCCTTCGTTTGAAATATACATGTCGCCGTTAGGCGCAAAGGTAATGCCTTCCGGTTGCGAAAAATGTTTCCGCGGCAGGGGATGTGCTTCCAGCACCGTGCCGTCCAGGTCGGCGATGACGAGCAGGCGGTTGATGGAGGCCACGATGTACACACGGTTTTCGACAGGATGCACGGCGGCCGCGGAAGGCCGGAAGTGTTTGGAGGGCGATTCTTTCAGGCCGGGAATGTCCTTGTTCTGGAAACGGAAAGCGGCCGCGGAATCGTAGCGGAGGCTGTCCATCCGGAAGGCATACACGCTGGTGGCCTTCTCGCCTTTGTCTTCCTCGCAGTTTTTACAGATAATGAAGGTGGTGTTTTTGCCGGCGTCGTAATAGGCCGCTTCGAACTCGCGCTTGCCGTGCACCGGCAGGTGAAAGGCCTCGGAGTCGGTGGAATCGGTGAAAAGCCCCGCCACTTTATACATGGTGCCGTTGCTTTTCAACACCAGCCAGTTGTCTCCCGCCCGCACCACTTCTTCATAATCGCCCCCTTTCCCGAATTTCCAGGAAGGATAGGGATCGGTGGTGCGTAGGCCCACCTGGAACAGCTTGCCCTGCTCGTCGTTATTGGCGATGAAGTTGGATTCGTCGCCGTTATACACGAGGCCGGATATTTCCTGGAGCGACTCGCGGACTTTAAAACGCTCCGGCTTAGAGAGCTGATATCCCTGCGGGGAGGAGGCTCCTTTTTCCTGTTTTTCCCCGATCATCTGGCAGGAGAAGAACAGCAACAGCAGGGCGTAATACTTAATAAGCTTCATAAAACCGGACTTTAGACAATAAAATTAACGCAAAAAATGACGTAATTTGGAATAGAATTCTTCTCTGTAAATACAATATCCAATGGAAATTAGTTCAGTGATTGCCGCCGCGCAGCTCTATGTAACCCAACAATTTGATCAACATACCGAGCCGGTACTGGTATATCATAACAAGGCGCATACGCTGCAGGTGGTGCATGCGGCGGAACAGATCACCGCGCATTACCGGCTGCCGGAACAGGAATTGCTCGTGGTGATGATCGCCGTGTGGTTTCATGACATGGGGTATTTATCGGGAGAGCGCCAGCATCACGAACAGGCCGGCGCCGACGCCGCCCGCGCCTTCGCCCTGTCGCAGGGCCTGGCGGAGCACACCGCGCAGCAGATCGCAGGGTGTATACTGGCCACCAAAATGCCGCAGACGCCGAACAACCTCTTGGAGCAGATCGTTTGCGACGCCGATCTTTTTCATCTCGGCACCAAGGAATTTTCCAAGCGTAACAAGCTGCTCCGCGCCGAAACCGAACTGGCCACCGGCAGCAAAATATCCGGATCAGACTGGGCGAAGTCGAGCATACAATTCCTCGAATCGCATAAATACCACACCGCATATTGTCAAACCCTGCTGAAGCAGCAGAAAGAAGAGAACCTCGAAAAACTCCGCGGCAAGCTCGAGGAAAAACAGAGCGAGGCGCTGCGGGAGCAGGAAAAAGAGCGGGAGAAAGAACGGAAGCAACTCAAAGCGGCCGAGAAACAATTCGAGAAAGCACAGGAAAAAGAACAGAAAGGGGACAAGGGAGACAAGGACAAACGGTCTAACCGCGGCGTGGAAACCATGTTCCGCACTACTTCCACCAATCATATCCGCCTGAGCTCCATGGCTGATTCCAAGGCCAACATCATGATATCGGTCAACGCCATTATCATTTCCGTATTGCTCACCGTGCTGCTGCGAAAACTGGAAGATTACCCCCAGTTCATACTGCCCGCCATTCTTTTCTTAAGCACGAGCGTAACCACGATTGTGTTTGCCGTGCTGGCCACCCGCCCGAACGTGACGAGCGGCCGCTTCACCGACCTCGACATCCGCAGCAAAAAATCGAACCTGCTCTTTTTCGGGAACTTCCACCAGATGAGTTACCAGGAATATGAAAACGGGATGGAAACCATCATGGGGAACGGGGAGTACCTTTATAGCAATATGATACACGACATCTACAACCTGGGCGTGGTGCTGGGGCGCAAGTATAAGCTGCTCCGCTTCGCTTACAATACATTTATGTTCGGCCTCATCGCTTCGGTGCTGGCATTTACGATTGCAGCTTTGTTTTTTTCGTCAAAAGGATAGGATTTGTACAAGATGGATACATCACTGAACGACAGGGACCTGAGCTGGCTTTCATTCAACGGCCGCGTGCTGATGATGGCGGGCAGCGAAGCGGTACCTTTATTCGAGCGCGTTCGCTTTCTCTCGATTTTTTCTTCCAACCTCGATGAGTTTTTCAGGGTGCGCATGCCGGCATTGCTGGCGCTGCACCAGCTCGAAGAGGCCAATACCAGCGTATTGCCCCACGTGCAGGCCGAAATCGGCCGGCAGCTGAATCTGTATGGTGGCATGCTGAAAGGCGTGCTGCAGGCGCTGCAGCAGAAAGGCATTCACCTGCACTACGGTACGCCGCTGCCACCGGAAGCGGCCGTGAAGGATTATTTCCTCAGTACGGTGATGGGGCTGCTGCATCCCGTGGTACTGCAGCTGCACACACCGGCGGAAACCTTCCTCGAAAACAATGCCCTCTACCTTGTGGCCGGTTTCGACGACGGCAGTATGGGCATGGTCAACATCCCCTCCAACATCCTGCCCCGGTTCCTGCAACTCTCCGGCGGCGGCATCGCGTTTCTCGACGATGTGGTGCGCGCGCACCTGCACCTCGTGTTCCCCGGAAAACCGGTGCAGGCTGCTTACAGCATCAAGCTCACCCGCGATGCGGAAATCGATGTGGACGAGTTCAGCGGTACGCTGCTGCAAAAGGTGGAGAACATGCTCATAAAACGCGACCTGGGGCTGCCAACGAGGTTTCTGTACGATGCGGCCATGCCGGAATCCCTGCAGGCGGCGCTGGCGAAGTATTTCCGCATAGCCCCGCAGGAAATGGTGGCCGGCGGACGGTACCATCACCTCCGCGATTTGGCAGACATGCCCCTGCCTTTCAAAGACCCTTCGCTTTTTTACCCGCCCATGCCGCCCGCGCGCGTGCAACTGCTGGAGGGTGGCAAAGGCCTGCTCGACACGGTGCTGGAGCAGGACGTGGTGCTGCATGTGCCTTACCAGAATTATGATTACATCCTCCGGTATTTCAACGAGGCCGCCCTCGACCCGGACGTGAAAGAAATATATGTGACCCTTTACCGTGTGGCGTCCGGCTCGCAGATCGTACACGCCCTGATCAGCGCCGCGCGCAACGGAAAGCAGGTCACCGTGATGGTAGAGCTGAAAGCGCGGTTCGATGAGGCCAACAACGTACGGTGGGCCAAACGGATGAAAGAAGCCGGTATCAAAATACTCTACAGCATTCCCAACCTCAAGGTGCACGCGAAAGTAGCGCTGGTCAAAAGGCAACGCGGGAACACTTGGGATTATGTGGGGCTGATGGCTACCGGCAACTTCAACGAAAGCACCGCCCGGTTTTATACCGATCACGTGCTGCTCACGGCCCACAAGGAAATGACGCAGGAACTGGAGCTGCTGTTCCTCTACATGCAAACCGGCATTGCGCCGGCGCGCTACAACTTCATTCCTTTCAACCATTTGCTGGTGGCGCAGTTCAACCTGGTGAACCGGTTCCGGGACATGATTGCCCGCGAGGCGGAGCATGCCCGCGCAGGCCGGCCCGCCCGCATCGTGATCAAGTTGAACAATCTGCAGGAAAAGGAGATGATCACGGCGTTGTATGCCGCCGCCGCGGCGGGGGTAGAGGTGGTGCTGATCGTTCGCAGCATCTGCTGCATTGTGCCGCAGCCGGGAATTACGGTGCGGAGGATTGTGGACCGTTACCTCGAACATGCGCGGATATTTTATTTTCAGAACAACGGAAACGAAGAGATATACATGGGCAGCGCAGACTGGATGAACCGCAACCTGCACCGCCGGATAGAAGTGTGTTTCCCTGTTTACGACAAAACGTATTTCCGGCAGCTGAAAGATATCCTGGATATTCAGCTGGCGGATAACACAAATGCCGTAATATTGGACGGACAAATCAGTAACGTGCCGGTAGAAAAACCGGCCGGCGCGCCCGAAGTGAACGCACAGCGGGCCATTTCCGCTTACGTGCACAACCTGTAATAATTGAACATATGGCCGTACCCCTAGCGAACAATCAGTTTATCAGGCTGGTGAACAACCGCTTCCGGTTTTCCCTGTTCCTTTTATACAAGCTCCCCAGCGCCTGGCTATCCGGCGTAAGGGTGGTTTCCATAGACGCGCACAGCTGCACCACGGTGGTGCCTTTCCGCTGGCTGTCTCAAAACCCGTTCCGTTCCACTTACTTCGCATGCCTGGCCATGGCGGCGGAAATGAGCTCCGGTGTGCTGGCCATCGCCCATACGCAGGGCGCGGGTTTACGTGTGTCCATGCTCGTTACCGGGATGGAAGCGCTCTTTCTCAAAAAAGCCAAAACAAAAACATATTTCACCTGCGATGCCGGCGACGACATCCACCGTGCCGTGACGCAGGCCGTTAGCAGCGGGGAACCTTCCTCCATCACGATCGGGGTGACGGGGAAGGCCGAAGATGGTATGGAAATTGCCCGGTTCCAGATCACCTGGAGCTTTAAAAAAGTATAACTATGAAGATAACATTTCATGGTGCAGCCAGAACCGTTACCGGTTCCAAGCACCTGATCACCCTGAAGAACGGAAAGAAGATTTTGCTGGATTGCGGGATGTACCAGGGTATGGGCAGAGAAACAGTACCGCTCAACCACGATTTCGGGTTCGATCCGCAGGAAGTGGACGTGATGATCCTGTCCCACGCCCACATCGACCACTCCGGCCTTGTGCCCCGCTTGTGCAAGCTGGGCTACAAAGGCGACATCTATTGCACGCCCGCTTCGCGCGACCTCTCTGAAATATTGCTCCTGGATTCCGCCGAGATACAGGAAGACGATATCAAATTCGTCAACAAAAAGAACGCCAGGGAAGGCAAGCCCTACATCCAGCCTTTATATACGGTGGAAGATGCGAAGCGCGCCGTAGAGCAACTCACACCCGTTCCATACGGCCAATGGTACCGCATCGACGAAGACCTGGAAGTGATGTTTACCGATGCCGGGCACATCATCGGCAGCGCCTGTGTGCACCTGCGCATCACCGAGGCCGGCGTTACACGGCAAGTCACCTTCAGCGGCGACATCGGCCGCTATGGCGACCCCATCCTCAAATCGCCCGAAGTATTCCCCCAGGCCGATTATATCATCATGGAATCCACATACGGCAGCA
>CBFGZV010000078.1:0-11118 GCA_965653365.1 uncultured Chitinophaga sp.
TTGTCAGTTTAAAGTTAAGCAACTTTAAACTGACACACTTTTTGTAATAGTCTCTACCATACCGTTATACTCTTCATAGTTTTTGCCGTTATAGCTTTGCGAATGAGCTTTAATGTCAGCTCTACCTTCCTTTCTAAGTACGGTAATAGGATTTCTATTGATATTAGCCAATCTATCAGGAGCATAGGTCATCATGATTTCTCCGATAAAATTAGGTCCGACACCAGCAATGCTTTTAGTAATCTTCTTCGCTTCATCGTAAATAAAAGCGGGACTTTTATGCAGATTACCATGAATCGACCTGAGAAGCTGTCTAAATCCTTCTTGTTGTTTAAATATTTCAGTTTTATGCCTAAGCATTCCGTGAGAGTACCACAGGCCGAGCTGTCCTGATTTACCAACAAGGTCTTCGAGATATGTCCTGAATGCTTTCGGAGTTAGCGTCTTAGTTCGTATGATCTCGAGAATCTTACGGGCCTCGGTATAGTGTACTTCCTTTGCATTGAAATCCGCCTGTAGTTTCAATCTATCCTGTTTATTCAAATAACCTTTCAGATTTTTCAGATCATATAACAAATTGTTATCTGCATCCGGGAACGGCTCTGATTGTTGGTTTATCTTCTTTTGTTTTTTATGATACTGTCGGTAAATGGAAATAATGCGATTATTGAGCAGGTCTGCATTTTCTGGAAGAATACTCGTATCGAAATAGGTAAGGGCGTCCATCCAGATTTGATCCGTCACGCTACACCTGTGATACAAAGAGCATTCGTTATTTTCTTCAAAGCCACCATTGGTCAAATTTGCGGAACCGATTAGGATATGTCCTGAATTTCCTGATCTTACTAAGTACATTTTCGGATGGAAATTGGTTTTTGAAGTAAGTTTGTTTAGATACCCATTAATCCTTCCAGTAGATGTATAATCATAGAGTATACTAAGGGCTTCCGGTTCCGTAATGCCGAAGTTAGCACCTACAATGATTTTGAACCGAATAGGCTTTTGGAAGAAGGGTAAAAGGTGTTTTATACCCGACATCTTCATGAATGCCACCGATATATAGATATCTTCTGCGTTATGCAGTAGAGGTTTTAAAAAACTGAAATGTGAAGCGGATGGTAATGTGTTGGTAATTAATTTGATCATAGCAAAGGCGTAGGGATTTTAAATACACAGGATGTTTGGAGTTCGGCAAGGGATGCATTTAAAGAACGGTATTATTAATGCGTTATTTATACTTTCTGGTAAATTAAGTTGTTGATTGTCAAATGGTTTTAATCTCGTTATCGCGCGTCTGTGTTATTAAGGTAAGGGAAATTTCTGAAACAGAAAAAACACCGCAAAGTTAACGTCATCAGTCACGCGCACCAAAAGGTTCGGCATAAACACAGGGCCGCGCTGTCCCGCCTCCGGCGGGGCTGTCATTTATTCCGCGTTCCTTTTGGTGCGCGTGACTGATGACGTTGTGGGAAAGGCTTTCTTTTTTCTCTTTTTTTCTTTTGGAATTTATTTCTTGCCGGCCATTTTCTGTATGCGATTCACCGCCTCCTCAACTTCCTGTCCGGGGTAGTAGTCTTTATAAAAGTTAATAAATTCTTCCTTTACGCTGGGTTGTTCCCAGTCCATCACGCTGAAGCTGCGGAGTGGCGTAGCCTGGGGTTTCTCTGTAAAGGCATACAGCGGAAGGTAGGGCGGGGCATAGAAAAAGGAATTTTCAATCAGTTTTTTATAGGTCTTTTCATTAAAAACCCGCTTCATATCCCTTACAATGTCATACGATTTGCAGTCCGATGCCCCCTTTTTAATCGTGTCAGCCAGGAACGGCAACCCCTCATCATGTAAGAAAGTAAACAGGTAATGTAGGAAATCATCCTCCATTAATTCCAACAGATCGCGGCTATAAAAGGCATACTCTTTCTTAAATAGGTCCAGTGAAAAGCTGTTTTTATTCTTTTGGATAATGAACTCGATCAGCTTTTCTTCCTTCTTTATAATATCGTCGATATTGGGGCTGAACACTTCCCCAGCAACACGGATGGCGTACCGTGGCTTGGAAAACAGGTCGAAATAGTAGCTTTTGAAGATGATGGGAACGCGGTCAAAAATCACCTGGACGTACAAAGGGTACATCAATTTCGTATGAAACTGGGTTTGTTTCAGCCGTTCATTGTAGTACGTTTTGTATGTAATTTTATGCTCTTTACTGTTTTTTTCCATCAATAAACCTTTAACGGGAAGCCCGGTCGCTTAAATAGGTCAAACCATATCAAATAAAATAAAGTCCGGGCGTAAATGGCCGAGCCGAAATATATTTTTATAAAGTTAGGTTAAAAATTTGGATTAGCATAGCAAATATCGTATATTAGTACAGTAATTGATTTTGCTTACACTTTGGGGCGTGTGGCGTAATGATTAAAATGTGGTAGTGTAAGATGGAAAAAATTCGACCCGAAAAAGTAGTGGAAATCCTGCACCAAAAAGGAATTCACGTAACATTGGAGCAGGCGGTGCTGATACTAACTTTCATGCGAACACTGGCCGAGATCGCCGTTTCGCGGTATCTAAAAAAGTGATGGATTATGAAGACAGCGGATTTATACATAAGAGTGAGCACTGACGAACAGGCGGACAAAGGTTATTCCCAAAGGAACCAGGAAGAAACCTTGCGGAAGTATTGCCAGATTAACGGTCTGCATGTCCATAAAGTGATCTACGAGGACCATTCCGCGAAAACCTTCAACCGGCCTTGCTGGAATGAACTTTTAACGGATTTGAAGAAGCGGCGGAGTAAATCCGAACTGCTTTTATTTACGAAATGGGACCGGTTCAGCAGGAATGCCGGCGACGCTTACCAGATGATAAACGCTCTGCGAAAACTTGGCATTGAACCCCAGGCGGTCGAACAACCGTTAGATCTGTCCATCCCTGAGAACAAAATGATGTTGGCCTTTTACCTCGCCGCCCCGGAAGTAGAAAACGACCGTAGGGCGCTCAATGTATTTTACGGGATGCGCCGGGCAAAAAAGGAAGGCCGTTGGATGGGCACGGCTCCTGTTGGCTACGCCAACAAAACTGATGATCAGGGTCGTAAATTCATAGCGCCGAAGGAACCGGAAGCCTCAATTATGAAATGGGCTTTTCAAGAACTGGCAAATGGCGTTTACGCTGCTGACCAGATACGGAAGGAAGCCAATAAGCGAGGCCTTAAATGCGGCCGCGCGAATTTCTGGAATGTGATCCGTAACCCCGTTTATTGCGGCAAGATTTCGATCATTTCCTTCAAGGACGAGGAACGCGCAGTAGTACAGGGGCAGCATGAGCCGATCATTTCTGAAGCGTTATATTATGAGGTGCAGGAAGTTTTATCAGGGAGGAAAAGGAATGAAAGATCGGGAACACAGATAACAACCGAGGAGCAGTTGCCGTTGCGTGGTTTCCTGATCTGCCCAAAATGCGGACGCATGTTAACCGGCAGCGCCTCCACAGGCAGAACCAATCGTTACTACTATTACCACTGTGTTTCTTCCTGCGGCTCCCGTTTTAGAACAGAGCCAGCCAATAAGCTTTTCATACGGGAATTAAAGAAGTTCGTCCCTAAACGGGGCATGAACGACATATACGTTATCTCCCTTAAGGAAGCATACTACGAGCAAACCCAAAGTCAGCGAATCCAAAGAAACCAGCTGCTTAACCAGATTGAAGAACTGAACGCCCGGCTAAAAAACGCCCGCGTACTGGTAGCAGATCAGAAATTAGACCCGGACGACTTCCGGGAGTTAAAGCAGGATTGTGCACGGAAAATTGAGCAGTTGGAAGCAAAACTAGCGGGTTCTTCCCAAGCCGAAAGAGGTATTGACGGACTATTGGAACAGGCCGTTAGCAACTTAGCCCGGCTGGATGAACTGTATGAGCAAGGAGGCATATCACAGAAAAGACAGATCATTGGTTCGATATACCCCGAAAAACTCGTTTTTGACGGAGCGCATTATCGAACCACACGGATAAACGAAGCAGCCCGGCTGATATACACGATGGGGGAGGGTTTGACGGACATAAAAAACCGGAAAAGCGGTCGTAAAACTCACTCTTCCGGTGTGGTAGCCTCGCCTGGAATCGAACCAGGATCTGGAGCTTCGGAAACTCTTATACTATCCATTGTACTACGAGGCCAAAAAGGTCTGCAAAGCTAATCTAATTTACCAATTTCCGAAAGAATTTTATAAAGTGCCGATATTACTTTTGAAAATGCGTACCGCAATGGCCAGCAGGATGACCCCGAAGAACTTGCGCACCACCATCAGCCCAGCTTTCCCGAGAATGCGCTCTATCCAGCTCAGCGAGCGCAGTACCGCGTAAATGATGACCAGGTTCACCAGGATGCCGGCCAGAATGTTATAATCACCGAAATCGGCCTTCAGCGACATGATCGTGGTGAGCGTACCGGAGCCGGCGATCAGCGGGAAGGCGATCGGCACAAGGCTGCCGGTCTTCGTATCCTGGTCGCTTTTAAAAAATTCGATGCCGAGTATCATCTCCAGCCCGATGATGAAAATCACGATGGAACCCGCCACCGCAAAGGATTGCAGGTCAACGCTCATCAGTTTCAGAAATGCCTCGCCCACCAGCAGAAACACCACCATCAGCACGCCCGAAGCCAATGTGGCCTTTACGGCATTGATTTCGCCGATCTTTTCCTTCAACGACAGCAGGATGGGTATCGACCCCAGGATATCGATCACGGCAAACAACGTGAACCCAACGGTGATAATCTGGTCTAAACTGAACATATGATGGAATTTTGGCAAAAGTAGCGTATTCTTTTCGCCCTATATGCGCTAAAATATCTAATTTGTCCTATTATACGGAAATGGTATGCAAGAAGATATAATCATCCAGATCAGTAACAAGATCAAAGAGAAACGTAAGGCAAAGGGAATCACCGTGCAGGAACTGGCGGACAAGGCGGACGTAAGCAAAGGACTGATCTCCCAGATAGAAAACAACCGTACAGTACCGTCGCTGCTGGTACTGGTGAATATCATCCGCGCCCTGAACCTCGATATGAACGAGTTCTTCATGGACATCAACCAGCACAAGCAGGCGGCAAAAGTACTCATCAAACGGAAAGACGAATACCAGGCCTTCGAAAAGGAAAACGCCAAAGGCTTCCAGTATAAACGCATCCTGACCCGAAGCATCAAAGGCGGCCCTACCGACTTTGTACTCCTGGAGCTCAAGCAGGGCGCGCGCCGCAATCAGATCGTCAAAACAGACGCCTACGAATACAAGTACGTGATCAGGGGTACCGTAGAATACCTCATCAATGGCGAAACCCACATCCTCCATAGCGGCGACTCCATCTTTTTCGACGGCCGCCTCGGCCATAAGCCCTCCAACGTAGGCGACGACGATGCCCTGCTGTTAGTCATTTACTTTTTCCAGGAAACGGAGAAATAAACACTTCTCGGCCAGCGTCCAATTTCTTTCCCGGAACAGGGTAGGAATTGGGGAGCCCGGCCCCGGGCCTGCTGTCAGCCGCCGTTGCGTCGCACACTTCGGCGCCCGGACAGGACCCGGCGGTAAGAAAAAATTAATACTGCACTTCGTAAATAATGTTTACATTTGCTAATCAAATATTAGCATTTATAAACTTTACCCATGTCTATTTCCACCGCTTCATTCACCGTCAACAACAAAACATACAGCCCGCCGGCCCGCCCGGTAGTGGTGATTTGCCTCGATGGGTCGGCAGATGAGTATCTCGACGCCACGATGGCCCGCGACCGCATGCCGAACCTCAAAAAGATGACCCAGGCCGGCTACCGCGGCATGGTCAGAGGGGCGCTGCCTTCGTTTACCAACGTCAACAACTCTTCGATCGTTACGGGCGTAACGCCGGCCGTACACGGCATCTGCGGCAACTTTTTCTACGACACGCACCGTGGGGAAGAAGTGATGATGAACTCCAGCGAATACCTTCGCGCGGAAACCATCCTGGCCGCCGCGGCCAACGCCGGCCGCAAAGTGGCGGTGGTCACGGCCAAAGAAAAACTCCGCGACATCCTCAGCCATAAAATGAACGGCATTGCCTTTTCCGCGGAAAAAGCGAACCAGGCCCAGGCGGCCACACACGGCATCGGTAATGTGGAAGAAGTGCTGGGCCTGCCCACACCGGCCATTTACAGCGCAGATGCCAGCTTGTTTGTACTGCGCGCGGGCGTGGCGATGATCGAAAAGGGCATGGCCGATTTCCTGTACCTGTCGCTGACCGATTATATGCAGCATACCTATGCGCCCGAAGATGAGCCCTCGCTGGCCTTCTATGAAGCGATAGACCATGAACTGGGTCGTCTCCTGGCCCAGGGCGCGGTGGTAGGGGCTACGGCCGACCACGGGATGAACGCCAAGCAGAAAGCGGACGGCTCTCCCAATGTGCTCTTCATCGAAACCATGCTCACGGAGCAGTTCGGCAACGGGTTCCGGGTGATCTGCCCGATCACCGACCCTTACGTGAAACACCATGGCGCATTAGGCTCTTATGTAGCGGTGCATCTGCCGGAAGGCGCCGATGAAGCGGGCGTGGCTGCTTGGCTGCAGCAACAGCCGGGCATCACCGAAGTGCACAACAAAGCGATGGCGGTACGCCTGCTGGAACAGCCGGAAGACCGCATCGGCGACCTGGTGGTGCTGAGCGCGCGCGATGTAGTGGTAGGCCGCACGCCGGCGCACCACGACCTTTCCGCGCTCGATAGCGGCCTTCGCTCTCACGGCGGCCGTTACGAGGAAATGGTGCCCCTGCTCATTTCGCATCCCCTGCGCGCCGAGTACAAAGGCAAAGCCGCCGGCGACCCGCGCAACTTCGACGTATTCGATTTTACCGTGAATGGTACATATTTTAACTGAGTTGTTTTATGATAGAAACACCTGTTGCCGGCAGCGCCCTGGCGCTTACCGGGTATATCGCCGGCAAACCCCTGCAGTCCGGGGAAAAGCTGGTTGTTAAAAGTCCTTACGACGGCCGTATAGCCGGCACCGTTACACTGGCCGGCCGCCAGCACACCGAGGCCGCCATTGCCGCGGCGCTCGAAGGCGGGGCGCGGCTGACGCGGTACGACCGCTTCGCCATCCTCGACAAAACCCGCCAGCTGCTCGAAGCGCGCAAGGAAGAATTTGCGCAGCTGATCACGGCCGAGTCCGGCCTGTGCCTGCGTGAAACCCGCTATGAGGTGGGGCGCGCCAGGGATGTACTGCACTTTGCGGCGCTGGAAGCGCTCAAAGACGATGGGCAGATTTTTTCGTGCGACATTTCCCCCCAGGGAAAGGCGCGCAAAATATTCACGCTCCGGGAGCCCCTGCAGCTCGCCGTGGCCATCACCCCGTTCAATCACCCCCTCAACCAGGTAGCGCACAAAATCGCGCCGGCCATTGCCTCCGGCACGCCGGTGATTTTAAAGCCTTCCGAAAAAACGCCGCTCACCGCCATCCGCCTGGCGGAACTGCTTTATGAAGCAGGCCTGCCGCATTACATGCTGAGCGTGCTGCTCGGGCCCACGAAAGAAGTGGCCGAAGTGCTTGTTAAAGACCCGCGGGTGGAGCTGGTGTCGTTCACCGGTAGTGTGGCCGTAGGTAAACACATTGCGCAAGAGGCGGGATATAAAAAAGTGATTCTGGAACTGGGCGGTAACGACCCGCTCATTATCCTTGAAGACGCGGATATGGATCTGGCCGTTACGCTGGCTGCCGAAGGCGCTTACCGGAACTCCGGGCAGCGCTGCACCGCGGTGAAGCGCATCCTGGTACAGGAAAGCATTCACGACGAATTCGTGCAACGCCTCGTGGAGCGCACCAAAGATTATGTATGCGGCAACCCGGCGCATGCAGACACGCGCGTGGGCACAGTGATCGACGAGCCCGCCGCCATTTACCTGGAGGATGTGGTGAAGAAAGCCGTAGCCGCAGGCGCCCGCGTATTGCAGGGTGGCAGCCGGGATGGAGCGCTGATGGAACCGACCGTGATCGTGGACGTGCCGCGCGACGCACAGATGGTGGTACAGGAGTCGTTCGGGCCACTGGCGCCCGTCATGAAAGTGAAAGACCTGGACGATGCGATACAGCTCGCCAACAGTACGGCTTTTGGATTGTCGTCGGGGATTGTTACGCGTGATATGGAAAAGGCGCTCCATGCAGTGAAGCACCTGCGCATGGGCACCGTGAACATTAATGAAGTGCCCGGTTACCGTATTGAGAATTCTCCGTTCGGGGGAATCAAGGATTCCGGGCTGGGAATTAAAGAAGGCGTGATTGAGGCGATGAAATGCTTCACTTATGTGAAAACATTCTCCCTGCCCTGGTAGGCGCTACTCTTTGTGATAAAAAGAAAGGCCGGCAATGAAGATTGCCGGCCTTGTTATTTTATGAATGTGTTGTTATGGTTGAACGGGGGATGTCGTTTCCTGCATGATTTCACCGATGGCCTTTACCAGCGCCTTTACATCGTCCGGGAAAATCTGGCCGATGTTCCCAATCCGGAAAGCATTGGTTTTACTGAGCTTGCCGGGATAAATCACGAAGTTGCGGTCGCTGAGCTTCCGGTAAAACTGTTCGAAGTTAAACGCGGGGTCATCGGGGTATAAAAAGGAAGTGATGATATGGCCCTGGATGTCCGGGCGAAGGTATTGCCGGAACCCGAGCGCGGCCATCCCGCTGTCGAGCAGCGCTTTGTTGGTTTTGTAGCGTTGCTCGCGGGCTTTGACGCCGCCTTCTTCCTGCAGTTCGCGCAGCGCCTGCTGGAATGCCATCATGCTGAGGGTGGGTGGTGTGAAGCGGAACTGACCGCTCGTTTCAAGGCCATGCCATTGCTCATACAGGTCGAGGCTGAGTGTGCGTGCCTGTCCTTTCGTTTGTTCGATGGCCTTTCGTTCGGCAATGACGAACGCGAAGCCCGGTATGCCTTCGATGCATTTGTTGGACGATGAAACGAGGTACTGGATGTGGCAGTTTTTGACGTGAATGTCCACACCACCGAAGCTGCTCATGGCGTCTACGATAAACGTTTTACCGTGTGCGGCGCAAAGGGCGCCAATTTCCGCGATGGGGTTGAAGAGCCCCGTGGTGGTTTCGCTGTGTATGCAGGCCACGTGCGTAATGCCGGGATGTTGTTGTAAAAACCTTTCCACGGCGGCCGGGTCGGTGATAGCGTCTTCTTCGAACCGGAGCACGTCGTGCTGTAACCGGTGCACGGCCGCCATTTTTACGATACGTTCGCCGTAAGCGCCGTTGCTGAGGATCAGGAGACGGTCGTTTTCGCCGATGGCGCTGCTGATCACGCTTTCCACGCCAAAAGTGCCGGAACCCTGTATGATCACGGTTTCGTAGCCTTCGGCTTTCGACACGTGGCCGAGCCGCAACAGTTCTTCCCGGATGTACCGGATGGTGCCGATAAATGCTTCGTCACGCGAGCCCATGTCTTCCAGCGCGGCTGCTTTAACCGTGTGGGAAGTAGAGAGCGGACCAGGCGTAAATAATAACTTCTTCATCATTTTATTCAATATACGGTAATGTTTTGCAATCCTGCGGGAGGTGATGGCTGCTGTTGCTGGAAGCGCCGCAGCATGCCCTGTTTGCGGTTGAAGAATAATACCGACAGCAGCAGCAGTCCCAGGCTGGCGAAGCAAAGCACGTAGCTGAACTGCATCAGCACTTTGCTCCAGCGGAGGTCTTTCATGAAAAATTCCCGGTACAGCATCAGGCCCACGCTGCCCAGGTAGCCCGTCGCGTCGCAGGCGTATACAAAGAAGCCGGCGTTGGCTTTCATTTTGAACAGGGCGATGAGCCTTTCGAAAATGGCCATCTGGATCGGGATGTAGGTAAGGAACAATCCCGTGCCCAGCGTCAGCATCCAGCTGTAGGGGCCGATTACCTGCTGGCTGAACAGCAGGGAGCTGCCGCCGGTGAGCAGCAGGCCGCCGGCCATCAGCGCCTGCGTGGCACGCAGCCCGCGGATGTTGTTGCGGATGAGGGAAAGCGAACCGACGCATACGATCACGATGCCGGTGCTGATCAGCTCCGTTTGCGCCAGCACGTTTTTATGCCAGTGCCTGCCGGAGATCTCATTCCATATTTCCACGGAAAAATTGTCGCGGAAATCGCGCATCGTGGTGAGCAGGCAGTAAATGAGCACGATGCACAGCAGGCCGGGGCCGTATTGGCGGATGATGGCTGTTTTGTCGGCCGGCGTCATGGGAGCCCGTTCCGCCCGCAGCAATACGTCTGTTTCGGAAGGCGCCGGGATGACGGAAAGCATCCATATAAAAAGAAAAAACAGCGGCAGGAAAAGAAGACCGATACTGAACGGCATCCAGAATTCGGTAATAAAAGGAAAGAGCCCCTGTATTTCGAAGTAAATGGTTTTTAAAATACCGGAAGCGGCGATGATGCTGATGCTGAGGCCCATACCGAGCAGCTCGGTGAACCGCCGGCCCTCGAGGAAGCTGAAAATCACGCCCCACACCATACCCAGCGGCAGGCCATTGAAAAACAGGAAAATGAAATTATACGGAAATGGCACCAGGCCGAACCCCAGCAACGCCAGCTCTGAAAAAATGATCAGGCCGGCGATAAGCGGGATTCTTTGCGAGGGTTTCAATTCGGAGATCACTTTAATGCCCGCGAATTTCGACACCATATATCCCAATACCTGCGCAATCAGCAATATAGTCTTGTAGCCGAGCCCCCAAAGATAGAGGTCTGCATACAGGCCGGTGTTAAACGGCTTGCGGAATGCATACATACAAAAGTACGTGCCGAAGGAGGCGGTCAGGCACCAGGCAATAAAGAATAGCCCCGAGGGCTGCTGCAATTTTTTCGTAATAAATCTCACGGACGCGGGTGTTTAGTATTACAAACCTGGTTGACTACATTTTGTTTAATATTTGTAAATTATAAAATTCTTTTAACTTCCCGGCTTTTAAATGCAAAAAGTTTCAAAAAAACTCATAAATTCAATACTGTAGGCAACTCTATAATGTTTGTACGAAGATCGCTGCTTTATTTTCATGAAACTTTCTGGCAATGTTAAGGAATTATTATTTTAATATTTATATACTGTTAATTTAGTAA
>CBFGZV010000079.1:0-10385 GCA_965653365.1 uncultured Chitinophaga sp.
ACATCGACGAATTGATACACCCGAAGGTCTCTCACCACATCTTCACAACGCCGAAACCGCAACAACAAACAGATCGCTTGACACATCGACGAATTGATACACCCGAAGGTCTCTCACCACATCTTCACAACGCCGAAGCCGCAACAGCCAACCGATCGCGTTACACAGCGACGAACAGGCGAATACCCAACGACAGCTCATGAAAACCGGCCGCTGTTTACCGCTTTGCGCAATGCCGAAGCCGCAACAGCAAACACATCGCGCTTACACGGCAAACAACACCGGATAGGTTCCCTTGAGACCTTGGTGCATTCTTCCGGCCTGTAACGGGTATTAATTCTTCATTTGTTTTTTGAGCATGCTCACCTGCTCCTGCAGCTGGCTGACCATGCCTGCGAGGTGGTTCACGCTCATGCGGTGCTGCTGGCCCATTTTCTGGATCACAGCATCGGCCTGCCAGATTTCGAGTACCTCGTCCATGTTGACAGGATACGGATCGTACTGCGGATTGTCCGACACAAGGGTTACTTTACTTTTGGAGCGGTTGCTTTTCACCACCCTTTTGTACACGATACCTTCGCGGTTGGTAACCACGATGTACGCCTCGTTATTCCGGATATCGTCCCAGCCGTCCACTTTGTGGCATACCACCACGGAACCGGATGGTGTGGGCAACATCGAATCGCCCGCGATCTCGAACGCGCGGTAGCTACCGGCGCCCAGCATGGGCAGCGTGAAGGTGTTCAGCTCTTCAATGAACTCATCGTCATTGAAACCGGCCAGGTAACCGGCGGCCGCTTTAACGGGCACGAACACCACGTTCTGACGCGAGCTGTTGCCCAGCTTCTGCTGACGGCGCCGCTCCAGAAAACTTTCTTTCTGCGAGCTCAGGTCGCGGCGCAACAGATCGTCGATGGACACACGAAACATATCGCTGACCTGCTCCAGCACCTCCGTACGGGGCTCCGCCCTTTCTTCCTCATACGCCCCCAGCAGGGAACGTTTGATGTTGAGGCGGTCGGCAAATTCCTGCTGCGTCCAGCCCTTTTGCTTGCGCAGATATTTCAGATTACGGCAAACAGTAGACATCCCTAAATTATTTAGTACAACAATGCTAACAAAATTAGCAATTATTTTTTGTATTTACCAAATTATTCTCCACGCAAGGCTTATTTTTGTTCCGGACAAACTCAATTCTTATGCAAACTGTTTTAGGCATTCACTCCATCGTAAGATGGCTGATACTGCTCTTCGGGCTCTGGGCCATTCTTCGTGCAATCATCGGCGTTAGCGGCAAATCCGCCTATGGCGCGGCCGATACCAAAGCCGGTCTTTTTTTCATGATATTTCTTGACATCCAGTTCCTGCTGGGTATCATCCTCCTGTTCATCAGCCCCATCACCCAAAGCGCTTTCGGCGACATGGGCGCGGCCATGAGCAATAAAGGCCTCCGCTTCTTTACCGTGGAACACGAAATTCTCGGGCTGGCCGCAGTAGCGCTGGTACACATCGGCCGCGGCAAAATCAAAAAGCTGACGGACGACGCCAAAAAACACAAAACCGCGCTGATCTTTTTCGGCATCGCGATGGTGCTTATCCTCGCCCTCATCCCCTGGCCGGGACGCGAAGCGGTAGGCAGGGCGCTGTTCCCTACATTCTAACGACCGATACGCACATAAAAAAGTAAGGACCATGTTGATAAATGGTCCTTACTTTTTTTATACCAGGGACGCTTGCCTTATCCCTGCGTTTTATAAAATAAACGGTAAGAATAAATGTAGGGCAGCGCGGCCAGTGCACCGGCCGCAAAAATAAACAGGAACACGCCGCTCACCACCGTCAGGAACATCCCCCCTACGATGATAGCCAGCCCCCCATAGAGCCACAACTTTCCTGCCATATCATGCGTTTCCACCCATATTTCTTCGCTTTTGAGGGTCCACGGCGTACGCACGCCCACAAAATTGTTGGGCTTCAGGTGCCGCAGGTATAAACCGATGAAAGAAACCATCAGTCCCACCCCGATAAATACCCATTTTTCCAGAAAAACTCCCCGGCCCACGCTCACGAGGTATATAATAACGCTTGTAAAGATGGCCAGGTAAATGTGTATCCGGAACCGGATGCGGTAATAATCCCGGATATGCTCGGGCGTCTGCTCGGGATGCAGGTCGTCTTCTTCCGGCTTCGGAATGTAGCGAAACAGCGCATAGAGCAGAAAATTGGTAAAAAAGAGGAAAATCATCAGCAGCAGGAATTCTCCCTTATCTCCCATCCTGTCGGGCACCCCGTTCAGGTTATAATTGGTGGGAATGATTTCGGGAAGCGTGCCCCAGATAATGCCGAGATAAATCATGGGACCGAACAGCAGGGCGAGCAGGAGGAACTCCTTGACATAATCCGGATGTTTCATGAGTCATATTTTTTGGTCATTCAACGCCATACGTAGACATCCGTTCCGGCCAGGCGCCGCTTGGGAATGTCACAGCTGGTGGATTAGTTCTCTATTAATACTACATCCTTCGTGCCAAAAAGTTCAAAAATAATATACTAACAACTTTAGTTTTACTAATTTTTTTAGTATTTTCGTAATAAATACAAGTACATGTTACTGGACGGCCAAAGGACGATCGCTCATTTTGATATGGACTGCTTCTTCGTCTCCGTGGAATGCCTGAAAGACCGGAGCCTGAAAGGCAAACCGCTGCTGGTGGGCGGGCGGGGTGACCGTGGTGTGGTGGCCGCCTGCAGCTATGAAGCGCGCACCTTTGGCATTCATTCCGCCATGCCCATGAAAATGGCGCTGCGCTTATGCCCGCATGCAATCGTGCGCGGCGGGGACGCGGAGGAATACAGCCGTTTTTCCGCCGAAGTAACGGCTATGATCTCCGAGGAAGCCCCCTTATACGAGAAATCATCCATCGACGAGTTTTACCTCGACCTCACGGGAATGGACAAATATTTCGGGACCGTCAAATGGACCAGTGAACTCAGGCAAAAGATTATCCGGAAAACCCAGCTCCCGATCTCCCTGGGCCTGGCCTCGAATAAAATGGTGTCGAAAGTGGCTACCAACGAGGCCAAGCCTAATGGACAGCTTTCCATTCCCTTCGGCGATGAAAAAACATTCCTCGCGCCTATGGCGGTCGACAAAATTCCGATGGTAGGAAAAGAAACAGCCGCACAATTACGGCGCCGCGGGGTGGAAACGGTCAAAACCCTCAGCGAAATCCCGATGGGACTGCTGGAAGCCTGGCTGGGCAAAAACGGTATTTCGCTGTGGAAAAAAGCCAACGGGATTGATGAAACACCGGTCATCCCCTACCATGAACAAAAATCCATTTCGACGGAAAATACCTTCTCTTCCGATACCATCGATCTGCAGTTCCTGCACAGCGAACTGGTACGGATGACGGAAAAAATCGGTTTCGAACTGCGGCAGCAAAACCGCCTCACCGGCTGCATCACGGTAAAAATCAGGTATTCGGATTTTGAAACGGTCACTAAACAGATGAGCATCCCCTACACGTCGAGCGACCATGTGCTGCTGGAAAAAGTGAAGGAGCTGTTTATCAAGCTGTACGACCGCCGCCTGCTGGTGCGGCTGATCGGGGTCCGCTTCAGCCACCTGGTATCCGGCAACTACCAGATCAGCCTTTTTGAAGACACACACGAAATGATCTCGCTTTACCAGGCGATCGACAGTATCAAGAGCCAGTTCGGATGGGAATTCATCATGCGCGGCAGCAGCAGTGCACCAAGATTCGAGCCCGGCCTCCAGCCGTTCATGAAGGAAAAAGCGCCAGTGAAGGAAGCCGTTTTTAAACGGCGGTACCCCGGCTGGGGGCGGTGAGTTTCCAGGCGGGGGATGTAAGGGCGACGAGATTCCAGGCGGGCGGCGCGGGGGAGACGAGATAAAAACAGGCAAGCCTTCCGCCGGCAACAGAAAAATTATCCGGATGGGATGTGCCCGTTATCAGGAAGTTGGCATTTAACGGCAGTATCCGTGGAAGAAGGTGAATTTTCAGGCGTAAAATGTTTGACAGGAAAGAATATTCGGGAAATAAACATCGCAGAAAAAATAACTACCCTTCCGCCGGCAATAGATGAACATCGCAGAAAAAAATAACTATTCTTCCCCCGGTAATAGCAGGAAGATTCCTGACATAGCAATTCGGAAAAAGACGCAATCGTAACTAACAGCCATTATGTACTTAAACTGCAAATCATGGTTCAGCCTGCGCTACGGCACCATCCGCACCACGGAGCTCGTGGCGCTGGCGCGGGAAAACGGCATCACTTCATTGGCGCTGACCAATATCAATGCCACTACCGACAGCTGGTTTTTCGTGCTCGAATGCCAGAAAAATGGTATCAAGCCCATTCTCGGCGTCGAGTTCCGCAACGGGCCCGATTTCAAATATGTTATCCTGGCCCGGAATACGGACGGCTGGATGCACATCAACCAGTTTCTTTCCCACCATCTGCAGCAGGATATTCCATTCCCCGATAAAGCCCCCGTACTGGATCACACTTTTGTGATCTATGCCTGGGGCGCCCGCAATCCAGACAGCCTGGCGGCACACGAACTGGCAGGCATCCGGCCGCGGGACATCAACAAACTGTTCCGCGTCGACACCCGGAAATACGCCCGCAAACTGGTCATCCTCCAACCCCTCACCTTTTCGGGCCGCGAAGGGTACGAACTCCATACCGTGCTCCGGGCGGTCGACAATAACATGCTCATCAGCCAGCTGCCCGCCCCGGAAACCGCCGGCGCCGATGAAGGCTTCATCCCGCCGCTGCAGCTGCTGGATCACTTTAAAGAACTGCCCCATATCGTCCAGAATACCATCCGGGTTATGCATGAATGCGAAGTATACCTCCAGCCGGGGCAGCACCTCACCAAAAAACGGTTTACCCACAGCCGCGAAGCCGATCGCGAACTGCTCCGCGACCTCGCCCTTGAAGGCATGGACTACCGCTATCCACAGCATGGCCGGGAAGAAGCGCGGCAGCGGATAGAAAAAGAACTGGAGATCATCAACACCCACGATTTCAACGCCTATTTCCTCATCACCTGGGAGATTATCCGCTACGCCAAACACCGCGGCTTCTTTCACGTGGGACGGGGCAGCGGCGCCAACTCCATCGTGGCGTACTGCCTCGGCATCACCAATGTGGATCCCATCGCGCTCGATCTCTATTTCGAACGCTTCCTCAATCCCTACCGCACCTCCCCGCCGGATTTCGACCTGGATTTTTCGTGGCGCGACCGTGACGACATCACCCGCTACATCTTCGACAAATACACCAGCGATCACACTGCGCTGCTGGGCACCGTATCCACCTTCCAGACCAACTCCATCGTGCGCGAACTGGGCAAGGTGTACGGACTGCCGAAAGGCGAGATCGATAAAATACTGGAGCACCCTTACGAAGTGAAACTTGGTGGCGACAATATTCACCAGCGCATCATCCGTTTCGGGAAAATGCTGGTGCAGAACCACGACGGTGAAACGCAGCCGTTCCCCAACCAGCTGAGCATTCACGCCGGCGGCATCCTGATCAGCGAAGCCCCCATTTACCGGCATTGCACCACGCACCTGCCGCCCAAAGGGTTCCCCACCGCGCAGCTCGACATGCACATGGCCGAAGCCATCGGCCTGTACAAGTTCGACATTCTGAGCCAGCGCGGCCTCGGGCACATCCGCGATACAATGGAATACGTCCGCGAAAACAAAGGCATCACGTTCGACATTCATGATACCAAGCCGTTCATGGAAGATGAAGCAGTGAGAAAAAACCTGCAGACGGTAAACACCATCGGGTGCTTCTACATCGAATCCCCCGCCATGCGGCAGCTCCTGCTCAAGCTGCGCTGCAGCGATTATATCACCCTGGTGGCCGCCAGCTCCATCATCCGCCCAGGCGTGGCGCAGGCCGGCATGATGCGGCAGTATGTGTACAATTACAATCACCAAAGCGAAGTAAAATACCTTCACCCTGTCATGGAAAAACTGATGAAGGAGACGTTCGGCGTAATGGTGTACCAGGAAGACGTGATCAAGGTCGCGCATTATTTCGCGGACCTCGACCTGGCCGACGCAGACATCCTGCGCAGGGCCATGGCGGGGAAATATCGCGGACAAAACAATTTTGAGAAAATCAGGCAGCAGTTTTTCGACAACTGCGAACGGCTGGGCCGCGACCCGGTGGTGAGCCAGGAAGTATGGCGGCAGATATCCAGCTTCGCTAACTTCTCTTTTTCAAAAGCGCATTCCGCCAGCTTCGCCGTGGAAAGCTATCAAAGCCTCTACCTCAAAACGTATTTCCCGGCAGAGTTCATGGTAGCGGTGATCAATAATTTCGGGGGATTCTACAACCGGGAATTGTATTTCCGGGAATTACAGAAAACCGGCGTAAACCTTCACCCGCCGTGCATGAACAACAGCCTGTACGCCACACGCATCACCGGCAATGATGTGTACACCGGCTTTATTCATGTAGACCGGCTGGAGCAGGCCTTCATTGAAAAGGCGCTGGCAGAGCGCGCGCTGAATGGCCCTTACACCGGCCTCGAAAATTTCAAGGACCGCACCCATCCAAAACCGGAACAGCTGGAAATCCTGATCCGCATCGGCGCGTTCAAATTCACCGGCCTCACCAAAAAACAATTATTGTGGGAAAGCTCCGCCCTGCTAAAACTCTCCGGTGGCGACGATGACAACCCGCGCCTGTTCAGCGAGCCTTCGCGCGACTGGCAGCTGCCGCATCTGGCCTACCACCGTCACGAAGACGCCTTTGATGAAATTGAACTGCTGGGCTTCCCGTTGTGCTCTCCGTTTGAAGCATTGGAACACGACACCAGCGGTTACCTGCCCGTTGCAGCCATGAAGGAGCATCAGGGCCAGCATGTAAAAATGCTGGGGTATTTCGTGACCATCAAACACGTGTACACGAGCAAAAACGAGCCCATGTGCTTCGGCACCTTCCTCGACCGCGACGGCGGATTTCTCGATACGGTGCATTTTCCGGACAGCCTGCGGAAATACCCTTTTATGAAAGGCGGTTTTTATATACTGGAAGGCCGCATCACGGAAGAGTTCGGCGTGTTCACCCTGGATGTCAGTTATATGCGGAAAATCGGCTACTTCGAAGACAAAGCCCCGGCATTGAGAAATGCCATGCAAGCGACATAAAAATGAAACGCCCCGTTTGCAACGGAGTGCTTATATAATCTTTCCGAAATGTTGACGGGTGCCTTTCTTGCGGTGCCTCATTCCGAAACGGGTGTAAAAAAGAAACGCCCCGTTTGCAACGGAGCGTTTTTATAATTTTCCCGAAAGATTGCCAGGTGCCTTACTTGCGGTGCCTCATTCCGGATAATTTTCCCGAAAGGTTGACGGAGACCTTACTTGCGGTGCATCATTCCGGAACGGGTGTAAAGAATACCCCGAGCGCACCGGTACACTGCACCTTGCCTATTCCAGTCCAAACAGGCCCTGGTTCAGCAACTGAAGGGTTTTCTCCTTATGCTGCCCGCCTACGAGGATGGAAATGTTATGACGGCTGCCGCCATAGGAAATCATCCGTAAAGGCACTTCGTTCATCGCTTCAAACAATTTTTTGAGGATGGACGGTGTAGCGGCCACCTCGTTGCCCACGATGGAAACGATCGCCTGGTGATGATCAAGCTCCACGGTGCCGAACGGTTGCAGCTCTTTCAGTATCTGATCGAGGTGCTTCTGATCGTCGATGGTAAGGGAAACGGCCACTTCGGAAGTGGTGATCATATCGATCGGCGTGCGGTATTTTTCGAACACCTCGAATATTTTGCGGAGGAACCCGTACGCCAGCAGCATACGGCTCGATTTGATCTTGATGGCAATGATGCCGTCTTTCGCGGCGATGGCTTTCACCCCGTTGCCATTCGGCATTTCGGTGATGATGGTGCCTTTAGCTTCCGGCTGCATGGTGTTCAGCAGTTTCACGGGGATATTGAAATGCTGCGCGGGCCAGATGGAAGCAGGATGCAGGATCTTCGCGCCGAAGTAGGCCAGCTCGGCCGCTTCGTCGAACGACAGCTGATCGATCGGGAAGGTTTTTTTCACCACGCGCGGGTCGTTGTTATGCATGCCGTCGATGTCCGTCCAGATCTGGATTTCGGACGCCCTGATGGCTGCGCCGATGAGGGAAGCGGAATAATCGCTGCCGCCGCGTTTGAGGTTATCCACCTCGCCCCGTGCGTTGCGGCAGATATATCCTTGTGTGATGAACAGCGTGTCGCCTTTATGCTGGTCGATCAGCGCGCTCAGTTTCACCTTCATCCGGGGGATTTCCGGCTCTTCGAACTCGTCGATGCTCATGAACTCCAGGGCCGGCAGCAGTACGGCTTTGATGCCCGCGTCGCCGAGGTAAGCGCAGAACAGCTTGGTCGACAGCAGCTCACCTTGCGCCAGGATATCTTTATTCAGTGCTTCGTTGAAAGAAATTCGCAGAATGATGTTGAGAAACTCAAAATGTTCGTCTACAATCGCCTTTGCCTTCTCCCGGGCGGCCTCGCCTTTTACCAGTTCGGTACAAAAGGTGCGGTAGTGGCTTTCCAGCTTGTCGATCTGCTGCTTGGCCTGGTCTTTCTTACCTTCCACCAGTGACTGGCTGATTTCCACAAGGGCATTGGTGGTGCCCGACAATGCAGACAACACCACGATCTTGGCATCGCTGTCTGCAGTGATCAACTTCGCTACGGCATGCATGCGCTCAGGTTTACCAACCGAGGTTCCGCCAAATTTTAAGACTTTCATTTGTAGTTAAGGTATATATATGCTTAAAAATCAATTTTAAATTTCATCGCGATCTCTCCCAGGTCTTTTACCACGGGCGCCAGCAGCGGTATACCGCTTTGCCGTCTTTCCGCTTCCATTTCCCGCTCCGGATCGCCCGGTATCAGTACTTTTTCCTGCCCTTCCACGGTGGCGGCGCTCCTGAAGCGGCCAATCCACTTATCCATGTGCGATTTGAACTCCTCCGCGGGGCGGAAGGCGTCTACCCGCATGGCGCCGAAGAAGTGGCCCAGGCCTTTGCCCACCGGATCCGGCGGTAGAGGCAGGAAACTCACGAAAGGCGGCGCCCAGGGACCGTAATTGGCGCCTGAAAACACGGCCGAAAATATATCAACTATTGCACCCAGGCAATACCCTTTATGACTTCCATGCTCCCGGTCGCCTCCCAGCGGCAGCAAAGCGCCCCCGCTTTTAAGCTCGTTCGGGTTGGTGCTGGGGATGCCCTGTTTGTCCTGAATCCAGCCCAGCGGCGCCTCCTGCTCTTTCCGTTGCAGGATTTCCAGTTTCCCGTTGGCCGCCGTGGTGGTAGCAAAATCAGCCACAAAAGCCGGCTGTTCGCCTGCGGGAATGGCTACCGCGATGGGATTGGTGCCCAGCATACGCTCGGTGGCGAAAGTGGGGGCCACCAGCGGGCTGGCGTTGGTCATCGCCATTCCGATCATATTGTGCTCCAGCGCCATCATGGCGTGGTAACCGGCGATGCCGAAGTGGTTGGAGTTGCGCACGCTCACCCAGCCGGTGCCGGCCGTGCGCGCCTTTTCCAGGGCCACTTTCATGGCGAAGGGGGCCACCACCAGCCCAAGGCCGCTGTCGCCGTCCACTACCGCCGTACTGGGCGTTTCATGTACGATTTTGATGTCGGGTTTCGCATTGATGCGGCCTGCTTCCCAAAGGCGGATATAGCCCGAAAGCCGCGCTACGCCGTGAGAATCGATGCCGCGAAGGTCGGCGGACAGTAACACCGTAGTGGCCAGTGCAGCCTCTTCCGGCGAACAGCCCATCCTGGTAAAAACATCCTGTGTAAACGCGTGCAGGTGCTCGTAAGGAAAAACTTGTTCCATGCTCTTGAATTATGCCTGCGCGGTAGGGCCACCGAAGTTCATCGGGATGGAAACAGGTTCCTGGTCCTGGATGGTGCCATGTGCGGATTCGTATTTTTTAATATTGTCAACCATTGCCTTCATCAGCCGCTTGGCGTGCTGGGGCGTGAGTATGATACGCGACTTCACCTTGGCCTTCGGAAGGCCGGGCATCACATTAATAAAATCTACCACAAACTCTGACGGAGAATGTGTTATGATTGCCAGATTGGCATATGTTCCGTCTGCAATTTCCTCACTCAGCTCAATATTGAGCTGCTGTTGCTCTTCTTGTTTTTCCATTATGGGTGGATTAATACGGTACAAAAATATAAAAAGCCTTTTTAATGCCACGTAAAAAAAGGCCGGCCCCACGGGGAGGCCGACCTTTGACATTGTAGCCACGTAGCTTCAAAATCTAAATCATGCTATAAAAAAGCCACAGAGGCTAAAGTCCGGA
>CBFGZV010000080.1:0-10242 GCA_965653365.1 uncultured Chitinophaga sp.
AGCCCAGCCAGTTTTACGACCAGCGGGTGGCTTACCTCGAAGACCAGGTGGAAGATGTGGTGACCAGCAAATCGGAAATGCACGGTTCGCTGGAGCCGGCAGCGGCGCTGCTGCAACGCGACTCCCTCTACCGCCGGCTGTTCCGCGAGGCATATCACGGCGATATAACGGCAGCCCACATACGAAAATCGATTGCCGCCTATATCCGCTCCCTCACGGCGCTCAACAGCCCGTTCGACGAATACATGCAGGGCAACCGGAATGCGCTGACAGCTTCTGCCGTAAAGGGCTTCGACCTGTTCATGGGCAAAGCCAAATGCGGCACCTGCCACTTCGCACCGCTCTTCAACGGCAACGTTCCGCCTACGTATGAAAAAGCGGAAGCGGAAGTGTTGGGCGTACCGGCAATCGACAATCCGCATGCCGCAGATCCGGACGAAGGGAAGTATCGGCTGCACCGCATCGCGCATCACCGGTTTGCTTTCAAAACGCCCACCCTCCGGAACATCGCACAAACGGCGCCCTATATGCACAACGGGGTATATAATACGCTGGAAGAAGTGATGGAGTTTTATAACAATGGCGGGGGCGCGGGCATCGGCATTACGCTCGACAACCAGACGCTGCCCACGGATTCGCTGCATTTATCGAAAGAGGAGCAACAGGATATTATTGCATTTATGCAATCACTCAGCTCGGCGCCGCGGCCGGCAGGTAAAAGTCTTGCCAGTAAAACCGGCCACGGTAAAACGCTGTAGTTAAAGTTGCCGGCCAATCATCCATGAGCTGACATGTTCCAACCCGGCCGGTGCAAATCCCGGTTGATGCGGAACGCCCTGCAGGGCACCCGTATACAAATACCACCACACGAATTTGTAAAAAATAAAAAAGCCCTCCGCAACAAACGGAGGGCATATTATTTTAATGGTGGTTGTTTAGAACTTGGGCAATTCAATATCTGGCTGCTTCCCCAATGCCGGTCGCTCGAAAACGTCGCCCAGCTTGGCATCCGCCGGAATGAACCCGGCCGTCCAGAGGTAGAACATCCCGTTTTCGGAGCCGCCGCCGAAATCGAGGCGGTCTTTGGCGCGGGCCGTGGCGTCGTTGGTGAAGCGGGCTTTGGTCAGTTCGATCCATTCGCCCGTGCTGGTTTTGATCCAGTGATTGCCGAAATATCCTTTGCGGTACAGAAAACCGTTTTCAAAGCTGAAGTTTTCGAGGAAGGAATACAGGTGACCCATGTACTTGCCGTCTTTCGGGGCGCGGAAGCTGGCAATGAGTTTCCATTCCTTGTGCTCGGGCACATAAAAGTAAGCCGTGTACTGGGTAGTGGTACCGGTGGGCACGGCATGCATGAGAAAGCGGTAGGTTTCGCCGGCCTTCCAGTTGTACACCCAGTGGCTGTGGCCGCCGGTGCCTTCCCCGCCGAAACCGTGGGCAACAACACTGTCGCCCTTCGCCAGCATCGTCACCTGGTCTTCATACCGCACCTTCGCACGGTCGTCCGGCTCCTTGCCGGAATCCCAAACGGAAAAGATGATGCGGCGCTCGGTGGGACTATTCACCTGCATGCCGAAGTAACCGCGGTGCCAGCCGCACGACATGAAATAAGTGCCCAGCTTGTCCTGCCCTTCCGGCACTTTGATTTCGCCGTAGAACCATTCCACCTGTTTTCCTTCCGGCGCAGTATAGTTGAGGTGAACCGATGCGGAACGCCGCCAGGACTTCGGGTTAAACTGCATGTCTTTCGTGGCGGCGCCTTCGAGTGTGATGCCTTTCACGTCTGCATACACGGTTCCCTGCTTTTCGATGCCCTTCAGCGAAACAGTATAGAAGCCTGGCTTTTTCAATTTGGTTTGCAGTACGGGTATTTCCGTATAGTCGGAGCCGTTAGCGACATTCACCACTTTATCCACACCGTTCAGCGACACCCTGATTTTTGCGGGGGCGTCGCTTTTGGCCTGCAGTGCGAGCTTGAGCGAACCGGCATTGGCGGCATGAAAATAAAAATTCACGGTATTGGCGCTGTCTGTCCATTTCACAACGCCGTTGCGGGAAGAAACATCCACCCCGTTTTCTTCGGGAACGGCATACGCCGTAAAGCCGGGCAGCACTACCGGTGCGGATTGCCCGAGGCCGGGGCGGGGGCATGCCAGCAGGCCCAGCAGTACCCATGCGTATCCAGATCTTATCATACAAACATTTTGAAGTACACAAATAAAACAGCTATCCTGCGCAGATGCAATCCCCGGTTGCAAAAAGTGACAATTGCCTGATGAAACGGGCAAGTTCCGCCGCATGCCAACAGGATAACAGTGATGGCCGGGGATAGTTGCAGGAAAAATTGACGGGGAGGCGATTCCTTTCTGCCGGCGCCAATGGCTTGCCGGTAGCAGAATCCGGCGAAACAGGCCGCACGAAATTTTCGCTAAGGGGTAAGAATGGCGCAGCCACACCAGTTCACGTAAATCAGCGCGAATTTTTTTACCAGCCGCGGAATTTCTTTTTCAGCGGCCAGCGTGGCGCCGTGGATGCAGAGGGATTTTACCACGCCGTTTTCTTCCAGCCCGTAGTAACAGCCCGCTGCGGTAGACAAGGCAAAGCCATGCTTCACGAAACCGGGATGCTCTTCCATGGCGATGCTGCCGATAATATTGCTTTTGAGAAAAATCTTGAGCTCGTAAAGCGGGATGAAAAGGCCGGGATTGCCCACCTGGCGGCGGGTGTATACACGATGAAACTGCCGCACCCCGTCAGCAAATTCTTTGCTGTGGTTAATCCGGACGTCTTTGATTTCATCCATCTCCTCACCAACCGTGCACAGCTTGCTGATATGTATAAACTCTGCCTGCCGCCAGTCGTGCCCGGTAAGGGTCACCGTAAAATCCGGGTAAGCGGGTAAATTGGTCATAGGAGGGCGTTCATCGGAGACAGTAGGTAGGGTAAACCAGGTATCCATAGTGAACACATCAATTACCCTCAATATATGACGAAAAATTGTTAATCGGAAGGGTTTTGCCGTAAATTTCCCTTACCGGCGGCCCTTTTTATCCCGTTTGTAAACGATTTGCACATTGGCCACACCAGCCTGGGTCATGCCCAGTTTGCGGGCGGCTTTGCGGGAAAGGTCGATGATGCGCCCGGCCACGAAGGGGCCGCGGTCGTTGATCCGCACTTTAATGGTGCGGCCATTGTCGAGGTTTTTGACTTTGACCTTTGTGCCGAATTGGAGGGTACGGTGCGCGGCCGTCATGCGTTGCTGGCGGAAAACCTCGCCGTTGGCGGTTCTGCGGCCCTGGAATTTGTCGGCATAATAAGATGCCTTGCCGGATTCCGTCACTTTGCGCGCGCAGGAAGCAGTAAAAAGCAGGAGCGTGCCCGCAAGCATATACCGGGAAAAATGCAGTTGCATCATAGGATATTTCTGTTAAAGCGGCATTTCCATAATGGCATCGTTCATATAAAATCCGTTGCCGATATCGATGTCTTCTTCGCCCGTTTTGGTGAAACCGATGCGCTCGTAGAAGCCGGCTGCTTTATTGTCGCGGTTCACGTTGAGCGATATCCGCCGCATACCGGCGGCGCGGGCAATGCGGCTCACTTCCGCGAGCAGCGCTTTGCCGACCTGTTTTCCCTGCATGGAAGGAAGAATGTATATTTTATGCAGCTTGCAAACGGGTTGCTGCTTGTAATGCAATTCGTAAGAGGCGAACCCGCCAAACGTTCCGTCTACCTCCGCCAGCAGAAATACATGGCCCTTGCTGCCGGTTTGCTCCTGCAGCGCGGCGGGGCTGTACATCATGTTCAGCATGTAATCGATCTGTTGCGGTGTGAGAATTTCCCCGAAAGTATCCGGCCAGGTTACCAGCGCAATATCACGCACAATAGGCAGCTGTTGTGGTTCCGCAGTAATGATGTTCACCATGTCTGCAAATTACGGAGAAACAACAAATGGCAACGTTATTTGTTATTCAACAAAAAATTGCGACATGCGGATCTTCTTTCTGGTGTTTTTTACCTGCCTGAATGCTTCCCTCCGGGCACAACAGTTGAAACCCGGGTTTGACGCAGCGGAGTACAGCGCGATTTTAAAGCTGCCGCAGAACGGCGATTCGGCCGCCGTAAGCAAAGCCCCAACGGGTTATGCACATTTATACACATCTCCCGAAGTGGGCTTCTATAACCGCTGGAGTTTATGGAAGCGGCAGGATGGTGTGGCCATCATCCAGATACGCGGCACCATCGGCAAAACCGAAAGCTGGCTCGCGAATTTTTATGCTGCCATGATTCCCGCCCACGGCGTGTTACAGTTGAACGACAGCACAAAGTTCGTTTACCGCCTCACGCGGGACACTACCAAAGCGGCCTACGTGCATGTTGGCTGGACGGCCGCGCTCGGCTTTATGGCGGCAGATATTGTTGCCCACATCCGGGAACAGTATGCCGCCGGAACAAAGGAGTTCCTGATCATGGGCCACAGCCAGGGTGGCGCCATCGCTTTCCTCACCAGATCGTATCTCGAATACTTCGAAGGATTGCCGGAAGACATCCGCTATAAAACATACTGCAGCGCTGCGCCTAAACCCGGGAACCTGTATTATGCCTACGATTTCGATCACATCACCCGCGACGGATGGGGATTTCGGGTGGTGAACAGCGAAGACTGGGTGCCCGAAACACCCTTGTCGCTGCAGACGGTCGAAGATTTTAATGAAGTGAGCCCGTTTGTAACGTTGAAAGGATCCCTGAACAAACAGAAATTCTTTGTGCGGCTGTACGGGAAAATGGTATACAATAAACTGACGCGCACCACCAACCGCTCCGTGCGCAGGTTCCGGAAGTACCTCGGCGGGTTCGTGTACAAGTTGTCGTCCAGGCACCTGCCAGCATTTCAACAGCCGGCATATGTTTTCAGCAATAATTACATGACGGCGGGCACACCGGTCATTCTGCCGGCCGATACGGCTTATCACCAGAAGTTCCCGTTCGACGGGAAGAACGTATTCGTCCATCACCATCCGGAAACATATCTTTATTTGCTCTGGAAGTACTATCCGGGAAAAAATTAAGTTAAAGCCGGGGCACCCCGGTTTTTTGCGGTACGGTGAAATGATACCCCTATCGCCCGTCAGCACCGGCTGGCGAAAGGCTGCGGCGTGTGCACTGTTGGTGTCCGATCCGTGGTCAGGACTGAAGGCGCGTGAACAACTCCGGGTATGCTATCACCACGCCATCGTCGTCTACCGACAGCTCGGCTTTGAAGTCGCGAACCACGCCTTCGTAGAGATAGGTGTTTTCCGACAGCCGGGTGTAGAATTGCTCCACGGGTTTGATCTCTTCTTTGAGCACATTGATGTACAACACGTCAAGCCGGGTTCTTTCGATGGGGCCCGGCCGGAGGCGGTTGATGGGGAGCGTGTTGGTGAAAGGTGTGAGTGAAATATCGATATCGATGCAGTTTTCCCATTCCGGGCGGGCGTGGCCGCTTTGGGTCCATTTGCCATCCGGGTCGCGCTGGATGGAGATCCAGGAACATTCGCCGCCTCTTTCAATGGCCATTTCGAGGGCCGTCACGCGCCAGCTGCTGTCGGTAACGATGTCGTAGGTGACGGAAAGCGGCGTATCCTCCGCAAAGCCCACGATCGTGCCGTCTATTCGTATATCCGTATCAGTTGTTTGGATATTACAATATTCCATCAGCTGGTAATACAACCCTTTCCAGACAACCTGTTTTTTCATACGCGATTATTCATTGCTGTTAAAAGTATCGCCCTGTTTGATGTCTCCCGTCTGGAACCCTTTTTTGAACCAGTACATGCGTTGTGCGGAGGTACCGTGGGTAAAGGCGTCGGGCACCACATACCCGCGGGATTGTTTCTGCAGGCGGTCGTCGCCGATGGCGTTGGCCGCGTTGAGGGCCTCCTCGATGTCGCCAGGCTCAATCACGTTTTGCAGCTGCTGTGTATGATGAGCCCATACGCCGGCCAGGAAGTCGGCCTGCAGCTCGAGCTTTACAGACATCTTGTTGTATTCGGTTTCGCTGAGCCGGCCGCGCATGCGCTGGACCTTTTCGGAAATGCCCAGCAGGTTCTGCACATGATGCCCCACTTCGTGGGCAATCACGTACGCCATTGCGAAGTCGCCGGGCGCGTTCAGGTTGTTCTTCAGCTCGTCGTAAAAAGACAGGTCGATGTACACCTGCTGGTCTGCCGGGCAATAGAACGGGCCGGAGGCGCTGGAAGCGTTACCGCAGGCCGATTGCACCATCTCCGTAAACAGCACGAGCCTGGGCTCCTGGTATTGCTGGTTGTTCTCGGCGAAAATTTTATTCCACACATCTTCCGTTTCCGCCAGCACCACTTTCACGAATTTGGCCGCTTCGTCTTCTTTGGCCTGCTGCTCTGGTGACAGTTGACCCTGCGGGGCGCCGGGCTGTGTATTCATCACCTGCGATGGGTCGCCGCCGAGGAAATAAACCAGCAGTGCAATCACGATAGTGCCGATGCCGCCACCGGCAATCAGTCCGCCCCGCGAACCGCGGCGGTCTTCTACGTTGCCGCTTTCACGGCGTCCTTGCCAACGCATAAAATGTGGAGTTTGGTTAGTCCCCTAAATTTAGGGAAAAATACAGTCGCCGGAAAAATTATAGGGCCGGGGCCTGCCTCCGTTTTAAGGGAGCGGTGGCCTTAACGGAGCGTGTATATAAAAAAAGGCCGGGTAAAAACCCGGCCCGGCTGAAGGTTACAACAAAATCTAAACCTGCTTATGAGAAAACTTAAAAATCTGATTGATTACATGGACAGGAACATCAATGAATGATCCTTGCTCTCCAGCTGGGAGCTGCCCATTAGGAACTCATCTACCTTTCTCGCGCACTCCCGTCCTTCACTGATCGCCCATACCACCAGGGATTGGCCGCGGCGCATGTCGCCGGCTGCGAATACTTTGGGGATGGAGGTTTGATAAGCTTTTTCGGTTGCTTTTACATTACCGCGGTCGTCGGTTTCCACGCCGAGATCGTCGATCATGCCTTTATGCTGCGGTTGTATGAAGCCCATGGCCAGGAGTGCCAATTCGCACGGCACGTCTCTTTCTGAGCCGGGCACTTCCACGAAGCTGGCGGGACGGCCTCCCTCACCGAGCGCCCACTGGAGATCTACCAGTTTCAACGCCTTGAGGTTGCCTTTTTCGTCGCCGATAAACGCTTTGGTAGCGATGGCCCAGTGGCGGTCTGCCCCTTCTTCGTGCGAAGTGGAGGTTTTCAGTACCATCGGATAAGTGGGCCAGGGCATAAATTCGGTACGCATGCCGGGGGGCTTGGGCATCAGTTCGAGCTGCATGACGCTGGCCGCGCCGTGGCGGTTGGAGGTGCCCACGCAGTCGGAGCCGGTATCGCCGCCGCCGATCACGATCACATTTTTACCGGTGGCCATGATATCTTCGCCTTCCACGGCGAGTTTGCTAACGCGTTTGTTCTGCTGTTTGAGGAAGTCCATCGCGAAATGCACGCCTTTCAGTTCGCGGCCGGGAATGGCCAGGTCGCGCGGGATGGTAGAGCCACCCGCCAGCACAACGGCATTGTATTCACGGAGGATGTCGTTTACACTAACGTTCACACCCACGTTCGCATTGCACTGGAACACGATTCCTTCTTCCTCCATCAGGCTCACGCGGCGTTCTACCACCCATTTTTCGAGCTTGAAATCCGGGATGCCGTAGCGGAGCAGGCCGCCCGGTTTATCGTCGCGCTCAAACACCGTTACGCTGTGGCCGGCATAGTTGAGCTGCGCCGCCGCGGCGAGGCCTGCGGGGCCGGAGCCGATCACGGCTACCTTTTTACCCGTGCGCACGCGGGGCGTTTTGGCTTTTACCAGCCCTTTGTCGAACGCTATTTCGATGATGTGTTTCTCGATTTCTTCGATGGCTACCGGCGGCTGGTTAATACCGAGCACGCAGGAGCTTTCACAGGGGGCCGGACAAATGCGGCCGGTGAATTCCGGGAAGTTATTGGTGGAGGTGAGCACGTCGTATGCTTCCTGCCAGTCTTTACGGTACACCGCATCGTTAAATTCGGGGATCACATTACCCAGCGGGCATCCGCTGTGGCAAAAGGGTACGCCGCAGTTCATGCAGCGCGCCGCCTGTTCGTTGAGTTTGGGCTCCGCGAAGCGCTCAACGAATTCGTTGTAATGTTTTACCCGGTTTGTCGGGTCTGCCTTGCCGGGCAGCTCCCTTGTAAATTCCAGAAATCCTGTTGGTTTGCCCATATCTGTCTCTGCTTGATCTCTTTAAAAGTTGATTGTTACGCTTTGCTCTTCACTCCTTTTTGCGCGGCTGCTTTCAGCGCGGCCTTGTATTCTTTCGGGAATACTTTCACGAAATGGCGCAGCTGGTTTTCCCAATCGCTCAGGATAAATTTGGCCACGGTGCTGTTCGTGTAGGCGTGGTGTTTGGTAACCAGGTCGTGCAGCTGTGCGGCATCTTCTTCGCTCAGCGGGTCCAGGTCGATCATGTCCAGGTTGCAGCGGCTGGCGAAAGTGCTTTTCACGTCGTAGATGAAAGCGATGCCGCCGCTCATGCCCGCGCCGAAGTTGCGGCCGGTTTCACCCAGTATCACGGCCCTGCCGCCGGTCATGTATTCACAACCGTGGTCGCCGGTGCCTTCGGTTACTACCGTTGCGCCGGAGTTACGCACGCAGAAGCGCTCGCCGGCTTTACCGCGGATGTACGCCTCACCGGAGGTGGCGCCGTAAAGGGCCACGTTGCCGGCAATGATGTTTTCTTCCGCTTTGAAACCTGCTTCCGTGGAGGGATACAGAATGAGCTTGGCGCCGGAGAGCCCTTTGCCGAAGTAGTCATTCGCTTCCCCTTCCAGTTCGAGCGTTACACCTTTGGTGTTGAACGCGCCGAAGCTCTGGCCGGCTGAACCGGTGAATTTGAAATGCAGGGTATCTTCCGGAAGGCCTTCGCCTTTATAGATCTTGGAAATTTCGTTGGAAAGGATGGTGCCGATGGTACGATCGGTATTTTTCACCTTGTACTGTCCATACACGCGGGTTTTGCTGTCCAGCGCGGCTTTGGAAGCTTTCAGCAGCTGCCAGTCGAGCACTTCGGCCAACCCGTGGTCCTGCTCTTCCGTTTTGTACAGGCCGGTTTCGTCTGAAGCGGGCTCTCTGTACAGGATGGGGGAGAGGTCGAGGTTTTTGTATTTCCAGTGGGTGATGTTGTCGCGTACTTTGAGCACCTCTACCTGGCCCACCATTTCTTCCACGGTGCGGAAGCCCAGCTCTGCCATGATTTCGCGGAACTCGGCCACCAGGAAGTGGAAGAAGTTCACCACATGCTGCGGGTCGCCGGAGAAGCGTTTGCGCAGCTCGGGATCCTGTGTGGCAACGCCTACAGGGCAGGTATTGAGATGGCATTTACGCATCATGATACAGCCTTCCACCACCAGTGCGGCAGTAGCTACACCCCATTCTTCCGCGCCCAGCAGGGTGGCGATGGCGATGTCGCGGGCGGTTTTCAGCTGCCCGTCCGTTTGCACCGTTACGCGGCTGCGGAGCTTGTTGCGCACCAGGGTCTGGTGCGTTTCGGCGAGGCCCAGTTCCCAGGGCAGGCCGGCGTGCTTGATGGAGCTGATAGGTGATGCACCGGTACCACCGTCGTGGCCAGACACCAGGATCACATCGGCGTGTGCTTTGGCCACACCTGCGGCGATGGTGCCCACGCCGGCTTTGGATACCAGTTTTACGCTGATGCGCGCGGCACGGTTAGCGTTTTTCAAGTCGAAGATGAGCTGTGCCAGGTCTTCGATGGAGTAGATGTCGTGGTGAGGCGGCGGGGAAATGAGGCCCACGCCGGGTGTGGCGTGCCGCACCTTGCCGATCCATTCGTCTACTTTATGGCCGGGCAGCTGCCCGCCTTCACCGGGCTTGGCGCCCTGTGCCATCTTGATCTGCAGCTCGTCCGCATTGGTGAGGTAGTAGCTTGTTACCCCGAAGCGGGCGGAGGCCACCTGTTTAATGGCGGAGCGCATGGAGTCGCCGTTGGGCAATAACTCATAACGCATTTCGTCTTCGCCGCCCTCGCCGGTATTGCTTTTCGCGCCAATGCGGTTCATGGCAACGGCCAGCGTGGAGTGTGCCTCGTGGCTGATGGAGCCGAAGCTCATCGCCCCGGTGGCGAAGCGTTTCAGGATACTTTCAGCCGATTCCACTTCTTCGAGCGGCACGGAAGGCCGGT
>CBFGZV010000081.1:0-9334 GCA_965653365.1 uncultured Chitinophaga sp.
GAAATCCTGATTCCCATTGTAAAGATGTTATGAGTATTATAAAAGCTGCCATTGTAGACGACGAGGTCCGCAACATTCATATCCTGCGAAACATACTGGAGAATTACTGTAAGGATGTAAAAGTGATAGGAGAAGCGCAAAATATCCATGAGGCCGCTGAAATGATCAAGAATAACCCTATTGACGTTCTGTTTCTGGATATTGAGATGCCCCCACATAACGGTTTCCAATTATTGGAAATGTTCCCTGTCCTGAACTTTGAAGTGATCTTCATTACGGCATTCCAGGAGTATGCGCTGCAGGCGATCAAATTTGCGGCATTGGACTACCTGCTCAAACCGATCAAGGTGAGCGAGGTGGAAGACGCGTTGGAAAAAGTGAAGCGCAGCAAAAAAGGCCGCCTCAACGAGCTGGCCTCGATCCTTAAGGATTATGTGAAAAATAACGATAACGCCTTCTCCAAAATCGTGATACCCGTCAACGACGGCTATAATGTAATCGACCTCAAAGACATCATTTACTGCGAAGCATTCGACAGCTATACCAAAATACAGCTCATCAACAACGTGTCGCATCTCATCTCCAAGTCGCTCAAGGAGTATGAGGAAATGTTGTCGGACAAGGGTTTTTACCGCGTGCACAAGTCGTTCCTCATCAATATCCATCATATCGTGAAGATCATCAAGGGCCTGGGCACCGCCGTGATCATGAGCGACCAGAAGAACATCCCCATTTCCTCCCGTAAGAAAGACGAGTTTTTCACCCAGCTGAAGGGCGTGATCAACCTGTAACCCCGGATTTTCACCATTCGATTATTATCGTTAACGGACAATTTCTTGGCGTTTACCAAATGCCGGGCTTCCGCATTGAGTTATAGTCCTACATTAGAGTAGGGTTTTCATAGGATATATGGTCATTCCTGTAGCACATACCGAAATGGCCATAAAAAAAGCCCTCCGCCAGGAGGGCTTTTTTAATTGTACCCTGCGTTCGCCTTCAAACAAGAAGGCCACCCGAGAAGCGGGCGGCCTTCAATCCTAACCTATAAAACCTATATGAAAACACTTGATTAAAAATCCACGGAATTGCTCAGGTCCAGGTCGTAATACAGGATATTACTGTACTGGTCGTTCGCATAAAAACCTTCCAGCCTCACTTTGTCTTTACCCTGCAATGCGTTTTTGAGGGCGTCTATGTTCGTCGTTTTGGCGCTGCCGGCTTTCAGTATCACGAATCCGGGTTTCATGTTGGTCTGTTTTTTAATCAGGCCGCTGTTGATAGTGGTGACCAAAACGCCGCCTTCTATCCCCATTTCCTTCGAATACCGTGTGTTCAGCGATGACAGCTCGGCCCCCAGGTAGTCGAGTACACTTGGCTTCACAATGTCCGTATTCCCGTCGAGGTTCTTCAGAATTGCATTGGCCGTGTACTCTTTGTTGTTGCGCAAATAATTCACGCTCACTTTATCACCTGGTTTGTACCGGCTGATTTGCTCCATCAACTCCGGAATTGAGGAGGTTTTCACGCCGTTTATCTTTGTAATGATGTCTCCTTCCTTGATGCCTGCGGCGGCTGCGGCCCCGGTGGCGGGTACGTTGAGCACCTTGATGCCCGCAAGGTCGCGGCTCATGCCGGCCGCTTCCAGCTCTCTTTCGCTCATGGTGTTCGGGTTCATGTACTCAATGCCCAGGTAGGCGCGTTGTACGTTGCCGAACTTCATGAGGTCGTTCACCACTTTTTTCACCAGGTTTACGGGAATGGCGTAGGAATACCCTGCGTATGCTCCCGTGGGAGAGGCGATGGCCGCGTTGATACCGATCAGTTCGCCTGCGGTATTGATCAGCGCGCCGCCGCTGTTGCCCTGGTTCACCGCCGCGTCCGTCTGGATGAACGATTCGATGGCGGAACGGCGGTTACGGGTGTTGATGCCGATGGCGCGGCTTTTGGCGCTCACGATACCGGCCGTAACGGTGGTTTCCAGGTTCAGCGGATAACCCACCGCCAGCACCCACTGGCCTACCTGCACATCGTCCGAGTTACCATAGAGGAGGTAGGGCAGCGCCTTGGCGTCTATTTTAATCACGGCCAGGTCGGTGTTCGGGTCGGTGCCGATCACCTTGGCCGTATAAGTCTTGTTGCTGCTGAGGGTCACGGAAATCTCATCCGCATCGTCCACCACGTGGTTATTGGTCACGATGAAACCATCGTCGGAGATCAGCACCCCTGAGCCGGAAGCCATCTGGCCCGGTGAATAATACCGGCGGCGGCTGCCTTCGTCTTCAAACTGTTCGCCGAAAAACTCCTCCAGCAGGCTCCTTCTTTTCTGGATGTTGCTGGGTAGCTGTTTCGGGTTGATTTTCGTTTTTATATGTACCACACCCGGCGTGCCGATTCGGGCAGCCTCGGAAAAATCCGTGGGCGGGGTGAGATTGTTATTGCCTGCTGTGCCGGGCATGTAGTTCGCATAGTTCACGGGAACCGCTTGCGAACCGTTCTGAAATACACCTTCCTGGCGGGGCTGAAAATATTTGCTGTAAACAAATATGCTCCCGAAGGCGGTGGCAGCGCTGATCAGAATGGTTGCCGCAACTTGCCTGAATTTCATATTTGTGATGGTTTTAAAAGGGTTATTAGGTATAATTGATTCAGGTATTCCAAGATCAATTTGCATGCCTGTGTCTACAAATTTAACCCTGAAACGGGATTAGACGTTATAACACCAAAGTATTTAACAGATTTTTATACCAATCGTTAAAACCGCCTTAATGACCTCTCCATTAAACGGCACAGGCACTGCCAAAAGTATGGGCAGTGCCTGTCAAGATAACAAAGGGAATGACATTTTGGTTAAAGCGCCCGGAGGAACGCGGCGGTATCGACACCGTCTGCATAATCCGTCAGGGACGGGCGCTGCGCCTCGCCAAATGGAATGGCGCCCCGGCCCACCAGGCATTGTAAATCTGGGTGGGTTTTGAGCTGCGCTTCCAGCTCTTCGCGGTTGCGGTAAAAGCCATAATGCAGCACGCTCAGGGGCGAAAACAGCGGGTCGGACTCGTGGAGCAGCAGGCTGTCGTTCGTCAGGTACGGCGACGTATTGAGCAGGTACAGCGCCAGGTTATAATCGTAATTGTTTTTGTACTTGTGGTGCTCGGCGAGGTAGGCATACTTCTTCAGGGCCTCGAGCAGGGGGGCGAAATCGTATCCCTCCGGCACATATACCTTGGTCACGTTGCGGCAGCCGAGGCCGAAATACAGCATCACATCGTCGGCCAGCGCAGACAGTTCCTCCGGCGTTTCCCCGCCCGTGAGCACGGCGGCGGAAGTACGGTTACGGCGGATGATGTGGGGGTATTTGGCGAAATAATAGGAAAAATAGCGGGCGGAGTTGTTGCTCCCCGTGGCGATGTAGGCGTCGCAGTCTTTCAGCACCTCGTGAACGGTGGTAACGCCGGCCAGCTCCGGCGCCCATTCTGCCACCTTTTCGAGGAGGTGGGGGAGCAGGATGTGGTCTTTCGACGACAGTTTCAGCCGGATCTCATGCCCGCTGAGGAAACCCGTCAGCCAGTCGTGGAAGCCCACCAGGGGAATGTTCCCCGCCATCACGATTCCTACTTTCTTCGGCGCGGCCGTTTCCCCGAAACCGGGATATTGGGCCAGCCACTGTTCCAGCTTCGCCGGGTGGAGGTAATATTGCCGGATATTGCTGATGGCCAGGTCGATGAACTCGGGCGTAAACCAGCCGTTGTGCTGGTAAGCCTGCCGCTTCACCGCTTCGAGGCGCTCCTGTTCTTCGTCCGTGCCCGCTCCGCCCAGGTAGGCGTTCAGCCGCTCCAGCACGGCTAATTTCTGCGATATGTTGTGTTGTGCCATGTTGTCTTTTTCAATGTCCCCTCGGATATTCCTGCCGTTTTTTATATTTTGGCCCGGATTTCTCCATGGCGTCCCCGAAAATTATTTGAGTATTTAAATTGAAGATATTCTATTTTTGAAGCAAAATTAATGGCTTACATCCTAAACAAAAAGTTTACAACATGGCAATTAAGATAACAGACGAATGTATTAACTGCGGCGCATGTGAACCGGAATGCCCGAATAATGCCATTTACGAAGGCGGGGTTGAATGGGCGATCGCAGACGGAACGACCGTGAAAGGCTCCTATACCCTTATGGATGGCTCGGAAATGGATGCCGACCAGCGGAATGCACCCATCAGCGTGGATACTTATTACATCGTACCCAATAAATGCACGGAATGCCAGGGTTTCCACGAAGAGCCCCAGTGCGCGGCGGTATGCCCGGTAGATTGCTGCGTACCCGATGAAATGTACCAGGAAACGGTGGATGAGCTGATGGCCAAGAAAGCGAAACTCCACATCTAGCCTTCAAAATCAATCATATTTGCGATAAGTGAAAAGGAAGGACCAGCGATTTGTTGGCTCTTCCTTTTTAATTTTTTACTTTTCAGGTTATTTACAAACCTTATGAAAAAGAACATAGCCCTGGTAGCCGGAGGTTATTCCGGAGAATACGTGATTTCGGTACAAAGCGCGGCCGTCATCGAAAAGAATATAGACGCGGCGCGCTACGATGTCTACAAAGTCATCATCACCCGCGAAAGCTGGCTTTATACGGCAGCGGACGGGCGTGGGTACGAGGTGGACAAAAACGACTTCAGCCTCACGGTAGACGGCCGCAAGATCAGCTTCGACGCCGTTTTCATCGGTATTCACGGCACACCGGGCGAAGACGGGCGCCTCCAGGGCTATTTTGAAATGCTCGGCATCCCGTACACCAGCTGCGGCATGGTCACCTCGGCCCTCACCTTCAACAAAAGCTACTGCAACAAGGTGGTGGCCCAGCTGAACGTAGTGGACGTGAGCAAATCGGCCCACATTTTCCGCGACAAACCCTACGATACCACCGCTATCCTTTCACAGCTCCGCCTCCCCGTATTCGTGAAACCGGCGGAAGGGGGCAGCAGCATCGGCATGAGCAAGGTGAATACGGCGGAAGAGCTGCAGCCGGCCATCGACAAGGCGTTTAAGGAAGACAACCAGATACTCATAGAAGAATTCATCAAAGGCACGGAAGTAACCTGCGGCATGTTTTACGCCAACGGCCGGCTGAACGTGCTGCCGCTCACGGAAATCCGCAGCAGCAAAGAGTTTTTCGACTACGAAGCCAAATACACCCCGGGCATCACCAACGAAGTGACGCCCGCGGAAATTCCCGAAGCCGCCGCCGCCAAAATCAGGGCCGCGGGGCAGGAGCTCTATGTGCGCCTCAACTGCAAAGGCATCGTGCGGGCGGATTTCATCCTCGAAGAAGACACCGGCAAGGTGTACTTCCTGGAGGTGAACACCATGCCGGGCCAGAGTGAAAACAGCCTCGTGCCGCAACAGGTGCGGGCTGCCGGACTAACTTTGCAGGCTTTTTACGGCATGCTTATTGAAGAATGCCTTGGCAAAAAAAATACCCTTACTTTCAACGCATGAAACTATTCGACAACATCACCAAACGGTCCTTTGGGTTCAACCTGCTGGTCATCCTGGGCGTGATTGTGCTTTTCTTCATCATCTTTTTCAGTTCACTGAGCTTCCTTACCCGCCACGGGGAAGAAGTAACGGTGCCCGACGTAAGGGGCAAAAGCATCAAGGAGGCCACCGCCGCCCTGGAAAAGATGGGCTTTGAAGTGGAAGTGCGCGACTCTATCTATATCGATACGATGCCGGCCCTGCTGGTGTATGAGCAAACGCCCGAACGCGGCGACATCGTGAAAGTAAACCGCACCATCTACCTCACGGTAAACAAAGTGGTGCCGCCCATGGTGCCGATGCCGGACCTGGAGGGGCTTACCTACCGCTCCGCGGAAATGACCCTGCGGGCACGCCGCCTCAACATCGGTGATACCATTTATAAGCCGGACTTTGCCACCAATACCGTACTGGAACAATTGCTGAACGGCAAGCCCATCAAGCCCGGCAAGGAAATCCCGGAAGGGAGCAACATTACGCTGGTGCTCAGCAGCGGCACGGGCAGCATGGAAAACCCGGTGCCCGACCTGGTGGGCAGCACCTACTTCGAAGCGCGCGAAATACTCGCCGCCAGCAACCTGAACGTAGGCACCGTATTGATCGACGGCGGGGTAACGGACACCCTGGGCGCCTTTATTTTTAAACAGTCGCCCGCCCGCCGCAACGAGCTGGGCGAGCTGAACCTCATCCGCGCGGGGGAAAGCGTGGACTTATGGCTGTCCGCCACCAAGCCGGTGAAAGACAGCGTGACGGCACCGGCGCCTGCGCCACCGGCAACAGAACAATAAATACTAACTTTGTAAAAATATTCGCAACATGGAAAATATCACTGCGGAAGAAGTAAAACAACGCATAGACGCGGGTGAAACCCTGAACCTGGTAGACGTTCGTGAGCCCCACGAAAACGCGGAATTCAACATCGGCGGTATTCTGCTGCCGCTCGGCGATATTCGCGCCATGCAGACGGATGCCGTGGAGGACCTGAAAGACCAGGAAGTGATTGTATACTGCAGAAGCGGTAACCGCAGCGCGCAGGCAGCCATGCTGCTCGAAACCTACGGTTTCCAGCATGTAAAGAACCTTGCAGGCGGGATGCTGAACTGGCAGGAGAAATTCGGCCGGTAGTACCGTCTTTTCAACTTTTGAGCCGCTCCTTTACGGGGCGGCTTTTTTTATAGATGGCATCAAACAGGGCATGTTTTTTAATGCCGGTACCGCGGGGTATTATCAACGGGCTCCTTCACAGGATTGCTGATTCCACGCCGGCGAAACGGCGGAGCATGCATGTAACGGTACATTGTCATTATCCTTTCAGCGCCGGTACCACGGCGGTAGCTTCAATTTCCACCAGCAACTGCGGGTCGATGAGGCGGCTTACTTCCACCATGGTGGTGGCGGGACGGATGGCCTGAAAAAATTCGCCGTGCGCCCGGCCGATCTCTTCCCATTTCGAAATATCGGTCACGTACATCCTGGTGCGCACCACATCGTGCAGCGACGCGCCGGCTTTTACCAGCACGGCCTCGATTTTGGCCAGGATGTGCTTCGTTTGTTCGTACGCGTTATTGACGCCGATTACTTTTTCCCCGTCTACAGACACGGTACCAGAAATCTCCACCACATTGCCGATGCGCACCGCCCTGGAATAGCCCACTTTGGATTCCCAGGGGGCGCCGGAACTGATGTTTAAGCGTTGCATATATTGGATTGTTTTATTCGAAAAAGCAGCTGCTGCCGCCCACCCAGTCGTGATCGCGGTTGAAATCCACCCCGATCATCTTGCCCTTGCTCAGCCGGGCCAGGTTGTGGGCAAGGATGGGGGCAGGGGCATCGTCCGGCCAGCAATACATCAGCCTGATCTCACACTTGGCCAGGCCGGTAGGTGTGGCAATGGCGGGAGCGTAGTCCACTTTCTGCTGCAGGATCCAGTTTTCCGGGTCGGTGATGCGGTCGGCATCCTCCGGCGTGGGGTCGATGATCACGCCCTGGCCGGCGAAAGAAAAGAGGGGTTTCAGCACGTAATTGTGCAAGTCCTGCGGCAGCACGGGAATTTCATGCAGGAACCATGCTTTGGGCGCGAACGGCCCCTGCACGTGCGGGAGCAGGTACTTGCTGATGCGGTAGTACCAGTTGGGATGCGGCGCCCATTCCACGTCCAGCTCGTGCTGGAAATTCACGGTGTCGCCCAGCCGGGCGCGGTTGGCTTCCACATCGTCCGCGATCATGCGGTTATAAATGCGGTGCACGGGCACCAGCGCCCCTTCGCGGCGGTAAAAGAGCTTCCTGCCCTCTTGCACGAGGTCCGACAGGCACACGGTAGGGATGCCGAGCATCTGCCCGGTGCACACGAAATCGATAAGGGTTTTCTGCTGCTGGGGCAGCACTTCGAGCAGGATGACATTTTCGGGATGCTGGTCCGCCACGATGGTGCGGCGGAGCAAATCCGCATAGCCCCGGGCATCGAGGCCGCTGCTGAAGTTGTTCATCCCGGGCGGCACGTCCATATACCGGCGGTAATGCCGCGCCAGCAGCTCCTGGAATCCGAACAGGCTGGGGAAGCCCTGGAGCTCTATCAGCTGGGGCGCCAGCTCGCCGTTTTCGCTGCGCGTTACGGCAAAGTCGATGATAATGAAGTGGGGATGTGCGCCTTCGTTGGGCACCAGCTGCTGTTTCGGTATAGCCGCTTCCGTTAGTTCGCGGAAACCGGGCCGCATGATGAGCGCATTGATGGCGTTGCCGGCGTCGAGCAGTTGTTGCTGCAGCGCGCGGGGAACGAACACGGGCGTTTCAGCCACCCGGAAGTCGGGCGTAACACCGGTTTCGGCGGCGAGGCCCTGGAGCAGGGCGTTGTACCGTGCGGTGGAAAACTGCTGGTTATATGCCTGGCGGACGGATGGGATCATATAGTTGTCTCGTTCGTTTTACGTGTATTGATATTCCCGCTGATGCAGCAGGGCATCGTGCAGGAAGTTGGGCAGCAGCGTGTCGTGCGTAAGCGGGATTTTGTCCGGCTCCTGTAGCAGTTCCAACATGCTGTCGTACTTCTCGGCGCCGTGTTCGGCCACTACCCGTTGTTTTTTGGCGGGCAGCTGGAGGTGTTTGCGCATACCGGGGGCATCGGCCTCCGGGTGAAACTGGGTACCGATCATATAAGGGTTGAACCGGATGGCCATGGTGGCGCGTTCCAACGGCACATGCGGCCGTTCTTTTTCGATGGCGAGAATGCTGGCGCCCATGGCGGCCAACCGGGCCTCGTTTGGCTGCACCACCTGCCAGTTGCGGCTGTCTACGATGTGAAAAGGGTCCGGCAGCCCTTCGAAAAGCGGCTCTTCCATGCCGCCGGCCGTTTTGTGCACGGGAAACACCCCGAATGCGGCTGATTTGCGGCGGCATACCTGGCCCAGCCCGTAGTAGCGGCACACCACCTGGAAGGAATGGCAGATCAGGAAAACGTATTTTTTGCGCGGTTGGGGGCCCGCATTCCAGTCGAGCACCGCATTGAGCCACCGGAAATACGCCTGTTCCCAGGCGCTGCCGGCACTGTCTACCGGGCTGCCGGGGCCGCCGGAAGAAATGTACACATCATGGGAAAGATCGGGCACCTGCGCCTGCCGGCGCACCTCGAACTCATTCAGCTGCAGCGGGATTTGCTCCGTTTCCGCAAACTGTATCAGCAGTTCGCGGATGCAGCGCATCCCTTCGTTCTGTACCCCCTCGTACATGTCTAACAAGGCTACCTTCATACTGCAAAATTACGCCAGAAAGCGGGATTGTATATAATCGGTTACCGCCACCAGGTC
>CBFGZV010000082.1:0-8925 GCA_965653365.1 uncultured Chitinophaga sp.
TTCGCAAATATTAATATCCTTCGGTTTGTTTGATGAGGTTGTTGTTAGCCAGCACGGTAATGTTCAGCGGCCAGTAGATGGGCGTGGTTTTACCGGACAGGTTGGGTATGTATTTGTATATATCGACGGTGCCGCCTTTGAAGAAACGCACCAGGTCGTACCAGCGCTTGTTCTCAAAATACAACTCGCGGCCGCGTTCGTCCAGAATTTCTTTTTCAACGGTCGCTTTGTCCGTAGCGCCACTGTAAGGCCCGTTTCCGGTGCGTACCCGCACTTTGTTCAGGTACTCGATGGCGGGATTGGTCTGGCCGAGCGCCGCATACGCTTCGGCTTTGAGCAAAAACAGGTCGGCCAGGCGGTACATGATCACATCGTTGTCCGGCACCCGGTCGTCCGGGTATTTGGTGCCGGGATACTTGGTGATCCACGAAATCTTCGGGCCGCTGGCCTGCCTTTCGGTAACCCAGGTGAAGGGGATGCGTTTGTCGGCCGGGTATTTTGCAAACAGGGCTTTGGAAGCGGGACTGATCTGGTAAGCGCCCTGGCCGTTGGCCGTTGTTTCGCAATAAGGGAGGCTGTCGAGGTTGAGAGCGCCCTGCACGCCAGTCTTATAGGGCAGCGCGTTCATCACGTAATGCGTGGTGTTGGGAATGCCGCTGATGCCGGTGGTGGGCTCATCCCGCAGGAAAAAGGCGGAGAGCACCACTTCCGGGTTGGACGCGGAGCGGGTAGTGGTCACATTCTTAAAATCGGCGTTGAGCGCCACACCCGTTTTCTCCACTTCGGATATGGCCGTGATCGCGTCGTTGAGGTCGTTGGCCCCGCCACCGAGCACTTTCGCGCTCCACATTTTCACGTCTGCTTTGAGCGCCTGCGCGGCGCCATAGCTGAAACGGTATTTGGAGGGATAAGTGGTAAGCTTGAACTCGCTCATGGAGCGAAAAATATGGATAGCCGTGTCGAGGTCGGCATTGATCTGCCTGAACACTTCGGCCGCGCTGCTGCGGGGCAGCCGGGGCACGTTGTCGCCCACTACCGCTTCCAGCATCAGGGGCGCATCGCCGATGACGCGCGACAGGTGGAAATAAAAATAAGCGCGCAGGCTGTAAGTTTCGGCCAGTATCTTTTTACGCAGATCCGGATTGGAGGCGAATGCAAACGGTTCGATTTTGGCCAGCAGCAGGTTGCAGTTACCGATGGCTTTATACCAGTCGTTATAATTCACCGCACCTGACGTGGCGCTGATGACGTGGTTCCATGCCGTACCAAAACGGGAGTTGAGGGCGGGCACCAGCTCTTCCCCTCTTTCCGTACCGTAGGTAACATTGTTGGCGAAGTGGCGCATGAATGGATAGATGCCGATTACGTAAGGCTCGAAATCGCCTTCCGTGGAAAAATAGTTTTCGTCTGTAATGCTGGATTGCGGCGTTACGTCGAGTATGCTTTTGCAGCCGGCCAGTGCGGCGGCAAGCAGTATGCAGCAAAGGAATAACTTTTTCATCCGATTATTTTTTTCGTTGTTAGCGTGCCGGTGCGCCTGCATGCGTTGCAGCAGGCTCCCCGCATTTTAGAACTTCAGCGTGGCGCCTAATGAGAACTGGCGCGGACGCGGATAGCCGATGGCGTCGAAGCCGGTATACGATTCCGGGTTGATGCCCTTGTACTTCGTGAGATACCCCACATTGTACACACTGGCGAACACGTTCATGCCGGAAGCGCGGATTTTCTTCATGATATGGCGCGGCAGGTCGTACGAGAGACTGATTTCACGGAGCGCAAGGAAGTCGCCTTTCTCATACATCACAGACACGTCTGAAGAATAGCTGTTGTTCACACCCAGCGTAGCGCCGCGCAGGTAGTTGCGCTGCCCGAAGTCGAAGTCGGCAAAGGAGAAGCGCGCATATTTTTTACCCGCGTCGCCCGGCTTCTGCCAGATGTCGGGCCCCAGCGCCTGTTCCGGGGCTCCTTCGTTGAAGGCCCGGCCCTGGCCCAGCGAACGCGCCAGGGCGCCGTTGCTGATCATGTGGCCCGTGGCGTAGTCGACCGAAATTTTCAGGTTGATGCCTTTATAGGAAAAGTTGTTCTGCCAGCCGCCTATTTTGTCCGGTGTGCGGTAACCCTGGAATACCTGGTCTTTTGCGTCGATGATACCGTCGTTATTGATATCCGCGAACCGGAAGTCGCCCGCCTTCTTACCCACCTGCTGCCCCGAAGCGGAAGCGAGGTTGTCTTTATGCGACTGGTTCCAGGCCGCCGCTTCTTCGTCTGTAGCGAACACGCCTTCCACCTGGTAGGCCCAGAGGCCGAAGGGCCGCTCGCCTTCCGCATAACCACCCGCCTCAATGTTGGATTTGGTGGCCGGATCATAGATCACATCGCCGCCCTGCCGGTTTTTAGCGCGACCGTTGGCCGGGAGTTTTTTGATCATCTGCTTATTGTACGCGAAAGAGAAGTTGGTTTGCCAGGTGAACGACGGCGTCTGGATCACCGCACCGCCGATTTCCACTTCCACGCCACTGTTCTGCAGCGTGCCGTTGTTGAATACGATGCTGGCGAAGGGCGCTTCCGACGGGAGCGGTTTGGATTCGATACGGTCGGTGGTGAGCTTATTGTAGACGTCTACCGTCAGGTTGATGCGGTTGTTGAGGAAACCCGCTTCCAGGGCGAGGTCGGTGGTGGTGGTCGTTTCCCAGACGAGGTCCGGGTTGCTCAGGTTTGCGCGGTAAATGCCAGAGCCCTGTGCATATGCCACGGCGTTGTAGCCGCCATAGGTGTCCGTGATCCGGAGATCGCTGGTGCCCGCTTTACCCCAGCTGGCGCGGAGTTTCAGGCTACTGAGACTATTTGGCCTGATGTGCCAGAAATTTTCGCGGTGAATGTTCCAGCCGAAGGAAGCCGACGGGAACAGCGCGTATTTGTTCTGCACGGCGAAGTTGGAGAACCCGTCGTAGCGCAGGGCCGCACTTACCAGGTACTTCGCATTGAAGTCGTAGTTCAGCTGCCCGAAGTAGCTCGCAGAGCGCGATTCGCCCAGGCTGGTGCCCCAGTCGGTGACGTTGGTCACCACCTTGCCGTCTACGATAGCGGTAGACGGTTCGTTGATGGTATAGATGTAATCGTTGTTCGCCCGTTGGGAAGCGATGTCGATATTGCTGTTGGTGTTGCGGGTGAAGTTGAAGCCGCCCAGCACGGTGAAATGATGGTCTTTTTCGATGTCGAAATCGTACTGCAGCACCTGGTCTACCATCAGCTGGCGCGAGTTGCGCGTGTTCTGTGTTTTCTGGCGCTGGGTAGAAGGCTGGATTTCGTTAGCCGGCGTTTGTTTGCGCATCAGCATGTAACGGTAATCCTGCACCAGGTACGACACCGAAGGTTTGAAATGCAGGCCCCTGATGATCGTCCAGTCGCCGGCGAGGCGCGATACGAGCCGTTCGGTAGACACGCGCACATCGTCGTACTTCAGCGTGTGCAAGCGGTTACGCACGGTGTACAGCTCACCCGGCATGGGATTGCCATCGTCTTTAAACACGCGGATAAGCGGGGTGATACGTGTGCCGCGGGTGAGGTCATTCTGGAAATTCTCCACGTAGTTGGGCAGCACGTGCTGGTAGTTGAGCATCGCGTCCAGCCTGAAATTCTCCGCCGCCTGGAACCCGAAGTTGCCGAGGGCGTCGTAGCGTTTGTAATCCGTGCCGATGAACGCGCCTTTTTGATCCGTATAGCCCAGGGCAACATTGTAGTTGGCTTTTTCCGAGCCGCCGTCTACAGACACGTTGGTGTTGTTGCTGAGGCCCGTTTTCCAGATGAGGTCTTCGTAATGGTTATCCGCATACAGCAGTTTAGTGCCCGGATTGATGGGATCGTCCATGGTCATCCAGCCGTTGGCCAGCAGGTTATCTACATACGCCTGGCCTTCGATCGCCACGATGTTATCGTACAGGGCGGTAAGATTGATGTTGTTGCCGTACTGGCCTTTTGCCGTGTACACGCGGGTGCCGGCCGAAAATCCGCCGTTATTGAGCAGGTTGTTTTTGTCCAGTTTATCCGCTGTATTCCGCACGGTGGTGCGGGCCAGCTGGAGATAATCCGTTGCGGAGAGGTATTCGTAATCGCGTGCTTTGGTTTCCCAGGTGGTGCGGTGGTTGACGGTGAGGTTCATTTTTTCGCCCGCCTTGCCGCCTTTCGTTTTGATGACGATTACGCCGTTGGCGCCCCTCGCGCCGTAGATGGCGGTGGAGGCCGCGTCTTTCATCACCTGGATGGACTCGATGTTGTCCGGGTTGATATCGCTCATGGAGCGGAACACCCCGTCGATGATCACGAGCGGGCTGCCGCCGTCTGTGTTGGCTACGTTGCCACCGCTGGTGCCGAGGCCCGAGCCGTACACGTTCAGTTTGGTGCTGCCGCGGATAATGATGTTGGTGGCCCCTTCGCCCGGCTGGCCCGATTGAATGGGGATCGACACACCGGCAATTTTACCCTGCATCGCCTGGATGGGATTGGGGTTGGACGTGTTTTTCAATTCCGCCGGGTTGAGCTTGGAAATGGCCGCGGTGGTTTTGGCGCGCGATTGCTGCACGTAGCCGACCACCACTACATCGTCCAATGTTTTGTTGGCGAATGCCAGTACCACGCTGAAGGTGGTTTTGCCGCCCAGAGGTACTTCCTGCGTGGCGAAGCCGATGCTGGAAAAGATCAGCGTGGCGTTGGGCGGTGCGCTGATGGTGAAGGAGCCGTCGGCGCCCGTGAATGCGCCTTTGGTAGTGCCTTTAATCTGCACGCTGGCAAATTCGATGGCGCGGCCGGTGGAGTCGGTGACTTTCCCGGTAACGGTGCTTTGCTGCGCCAGGGTGGTAATGCCTTGCAGGGAAAGCGCAGTGATAAGGAGGAGGAATCTCCATCCGGAAATCAGTTGTTTCAGATTCATAACGGATCACTGTTTAGACAGTAATGGAATTTAGATCATGTATGTATTTATGTACTACATATCAAATGTAGACTAAAATTTGGCATTTCTCCAAATTAAATTTTTCAGGAGGGGGTGGAAAATCAATGGGGATATATCGGGCGCTGCGAATTGACCATAGCCGGCGGAGGGAATTGAGGTTTGGGGTGGCTGGTGATTGCAATAATTATCTGCAAGCGTCCGTAGCTGCATTCGTTCTACAGGCGTCCGTAGCGGCGTTCGTTCTACAAGCGCCTGTAACAGCATTCATTTCTGCAAGCGCCCGTAGCAGCGTTCGTTCTACAAGCGTCCGTAGCTGCGTTCGTTCTACAAGCGTCTGTAGAAGCATTCATTTCTGCAAGCATCCGTAGCTGCATTCATTTCTGCAAGCGTCCATAGCAGCGTTCGTTCTACAAGCGTCCGTAGCTGCGTTCGTTCTGCAAGCGGCTGTAGCAACGTTCATTCTACAGCGTTGGTAGCAGCGTTCATTTCTGCAAGCGTCCATAGCAGCGTTCATCCGAAAAAAAATAGTTGAAAATGCGAAAGAGCCTTTCGCGGACAATCGATTTGAGGCAAGCAGTGTGTTCAGGCCCGCATACGGCAACCGGTCATCCGGACGCCGCTTCAGGAGCATAACGCCTGCGCTTACTTCTTCAGCCGGTTAAAATGTGGTTTCAGGTGCTCCAGCATACCTTGCCGGAATTCTTCCTTGGTGCCGTTTTTAAGGATATTCACCAAATCCACGTGCGATACTTTCCCTATCTGCGGAATGGGCTCCAGGCTGATCACGTAGCCGAAAATGGGCAGCAGCATATTCTGGAAACGGGTAAGGGTTTCATTCCCCGTCATCTGGTAAATTTTACCATGGAACGCGATCTCGTTATTGATTCGGAAAGCCTGGCCTTTACCGCGCGGGTCCTGGCTTTTGGCAATGGCTTCCAGCTCTTCGATGTCTTTTTTGGTTTTCCGCAGGTACAGGATGTCGGCCAGCCCCATTTCGAGCGTCAGGCGCAGTTCGAAAATATCCTGGAGCGTGCCGTCGTCGATAATCAACGGATCCAGCACCCGTTCAAATGAGCCGAGAATATCCGGCGTAGACAAAATCATGCCGCGGCGCTTCTTGGTTTCTATCATTCCCAGCATCCGCAGCCGGCTCAGCGCCTCGCGCACCACGTTGCGGCTCACGCCAAGGGCTTCCGCCAGTTCGTTTTCAGAAGGTAACGCGTCCCCGGGTTTGAAGGACTTTTTTTTGAGGTACTCGCGCAGTTCCTTTTCCACCACGTCGGCCATGGTTCGCTGCGCAATGGGGCCCAGATCCTTGATCAGATCGCTCTTTGACATATTGAAGATGCTAATTTTGTATAAATGTAGAACAAATTAATTAATCATCCATTTATTTAGGAACGGGTGAGCAGGGCAATCAGACCGGCATGCTGCGGAAATTGCGTTGACAGTTCCTCCCTTCCCGCCAGTTCAAAGTCCGCAAAATCGAATCCGGGCGCCACCGTACAGCCCGTCAATGCAAAGCCTCCCGTTTCTTCCACGCTCGACGCAAACCAGCTACCGGCCGGTATCACCACCTGCAATTGCTCTCCCTGCGCCACGTCGCGGCCCAGCCGGTGCACCAGCAGGGAACCATCGGGCTTGATTTCATAAATGTGCAAGGTCTGGCCGTCATAAAAATGCCACATCTCGTCGGCCGCAATCCGGTGGAAGGCGGAAAAATCGCCGTCTTCCAGCAAAAAATAAATGGCGGTAGACGCGGGCCGGGCGCCGGCAAAAGTTTCGGGTAACGCATCCTGCGCGATGATCAAAGGAGCTCGGTAAGTTTCACAAAAAGAGCCGCCCTCCACGTGTTGGGTTAATTGCAATGCCTGTCGCCAGTATTCCGCTGTAGTTTTCATGGCTTAAACTTACGCAAATTCGGGAAAGATTCAGCGGTAGCCGGATTCATGGAAGCCGGCCATCTTCCAAACGCCACGCATCATCCGCCCTGCACCGCCGCTTTTCAGATCAGTGCGGCATTTCCGGCGCACCGGGCTGTACACCATCTTCCTGCTTATCGACCAAAACTTACCCAAGTTCCCGCTTACCGGCCAAACTTATCTACCTGACAAATATTTCCCGGCAACTGCACTACACTTGCCAAATTATCCTTATATTTATACTGCTTTGCGAACTTTACTCGCCATATGTCTGTTTGCGGTGTTTAGCCTGCAATTCGCTTCCCGCCTCGCCGGGTACGTGAATTGTATGGTGCGTGCCTACATCGTCAATCACCAGGATTTTACCGAGGATTGCGGATGCGTGCATTACATCGCACAGGCTTTTGACGATCAGGGGAACAACAACCAGCTGCAGGCTTCGGCACCCGTGCTGAAACTGCAGGATTACGTGCCGGCCCACACCAGCCCGGTACCGGCGGTACCGCCGCGCACTGCTTCTCCCGTTGCCGTCATGGCGCCCAGCCATTACCGCTCCGCGGAACTGGCTGCCGTTTTCCACCCTCCCTGCCCCGCTGCTTCCCTCTTTTTAATGTAATCCGTATTATTCACCGCGGTTTGTTATTACGTATAGCCGTACCAGTTTCCAAGACATCACTGCGTCCGTGATGCGGGCCTGCGTGTGAAGAATTACACACTGGCATTGCCTCCGGCATGCCGCAATACCCCTTTTTATGAAAACTACATGGCTCAGCTATATGGTCTGCATGGCAGGCCTGCTGCTGCTCGTGCAATGCAGTCCCCGCCCCGTGCACAGCCCGGCGCCCGCACCCGTTACAGGTGTGTTGCTCGGCGTGCAGGAAAGGACTGCCTTCCGGCAGCCGCCTTTTCAACATTGGTTCGATTCCTTTTACCAGGCCTACACGATACAAAGCGCCGCAATCGCATCGCTCAAAAAAGTGTGGCAAAACGAACAGGTAGACATTTTCCTGGGCACCTGGTGCGGCGACAGCCGCCGCGAAGTGCCCCGCATGCTGAAAGTGCTCGACAGCCTCGGCGTGCCTCCTTCCGCCGTCCGCCTGATTTGTACCAAAAGCGGCCAGCCCGGCCACAAAACCAGTCCGGGCCGGGAAGAACAGGGCCTCTACATTTTCAGGGTGCCCACCTTCATCATCCGCCGCAACCACCTCGAGCTGGGGCGCATCGTGGAATATCCGGTAGCAACGCTTGAAAAAGACCTGCTGGACATTGTGAGCGGCGCGCCTTACGAAAGCAATTACAAGGCAGGTAATTACCTCCGCCGGCTTTTTGACGTCAAGAGCCCGGAGCTTCTTAATGATTCCCTGCCCGCCATTGCTGCGGCACTTAAACCGCTGGCCGCTAACGAAGGCGAGCTCAGCTCCTTTGGGTCTGTGCTCCTTTCGGCCGGTGATTACAGCAGGGCCATCACGGTTTTCCGGCTCAATACACTGCTGTTCGCCGAAAAAGCAGACAGCTGGCATTGGCTGGCCGAAGGCTACCGCCGCAATCACGACAAGGACAAGGCCATTGTTGCATATGAGCGTACGCTGGTCCTGCAACCGGGCCTCACCCTGGCCCGGCAGCGCCTCGATAGTTTGAAAGCTTTGTAGCCAGAGCAGCTACAGGGAGATAAAGCCGCAAAGCACCAGGAGGTGCCCCTTTCCAGGGGCATCTCTCTTTTTTTTCCAGTCCCGCCACTTTCGCCGGAACGTCCCGCCCCGCGCACCATCTGCCATTCCATTCCAATTTGCCGCTGGCCTAGCTTCTCACAAGAAAAAACGTTGCCCGGGCGCAACCAAATTCCCTTCTCCGCGGCAAATCCGATCCTTCGATGCCCCTCTTTTCAAAATGCATAACCCTTCCTGCCCGTGACAATCGTAGTACTCTTTCCATCGGCATCCTTCCTTCAAGAATTTATCTTACCCTTCTCCCCGGCAAATCCGATCTTTCGATGCCCCTCTTTTCAAAATGCACAACCCTTCCTGCCCGTGATCACCGTCGTACCCTTTCCACCGG
>CBFGZV010000083.1:0-8790 GCA_965653365.1 uncultured Chitinophaga sp.
AATTCGCCCCTTTCCTATTAACCGAATACACCTACTGAAAATATGAAACAGGGCCTTAACGGCCGTATCTCACATTAAGTTTAAACACGCCGGCCCATACGGAGGCCCGGATGCCTGATATATATATCGTAGTTCGTTTATAGACGGTTAATAGCGTGGTCTTTTTCTGGATACACGTCCGGGATATGGCAAAAAGCCTTTTTTTGGACATCACGCGAACCGCTTTGCTGCGATACAAAAGTTACGGGATCCGCAGTAGCGCCATCCGGTAGCCCAGATCATTTCTGATGTGCAACAAAGTTCAGGTTCTTTTCAAGGTATGTGTCAACAGGTCCAAAAAGTATCAGCGGCATATATCTCACCATTCCATTACACGGAATGTGGTGGGCCAAGACCATTAAAATTTGCAGGAATTTCTGAGGATGAGGTAAAAAGTATTACCGGGGGAAACAATCCCTCTTATGTCAAAGGTAATAACGTTTTTGATATATACAAAAAAAGTTTCAAGACGAATGCTCCATAATGGCGTCTTCCACCCATTGTTTTACCAGTTCCAGCTGCTCATCCATCGATAACTGACTGTTATCCAATATGATGGCATCTTCTGCTTTCCGGAGGGGACTTACTTCCCGGTTGGCGTCGATATAATCGCGGAGCTCGAGGTTCTCTTTCACTTCGTGGAGGGAGATGTTTTTATTCTTTTCGTAGAGCTCTTTGAACCGGCGTTCCACGCGTACGGCGGGGTCTGCGGTCATGAAAATCTTCAGTTCGGCATGCGGGAATACGACGGTGCCGATGTCGCGCCCATCCATTACAATCCCTTTCTGCACACCCATCTTCTGCTGCTGCGCCACGGCAAACTCGCGTACTTCGCGGATGGCAGCCACTTCGCTCACCTTTTCGGCCACCAGCATTTCGCGGATGAGCTGCTCCACGTTTTCGTCGTTGAGGAACATTTCATTGCGCCCTGAAATCTGGTTGTATACGAATTCGAGATGGATATTGGCCAGTGCGTTTTTCACCTGCACATGATCCGCCCAATCTACCCGCTGCTGAATGAAATACAGCGTAATGGCCCGGTACATGGCCCCGCTGTCAATATACAGGTAATTCAACTGCTCCGCCAGTTGCCTGGCCAGCGTGCTCTTCCCGCAGGAAGAATAACCGTCTATTGTAATGATAATCTTTTTCAAGCCCCGGATTTTAGATGTGCAGGAGTACCAATTGCTTCTGCAAATTTGACGCAATTCCGGGAATAATCAAAGAGTTTTCTGTTATCTGCGGTCTATGACAATCACTTTAAAGGTACGTACGAGGCGGTGCGTGGCCTGATCGTAGAAGGCGAGTACATAAGTGCCTTTGGACAAATGGCTGACGTGAATGGTGCGCTCACCCACGATTTCGTACTGGTTCACCAGCTGCCCCACACTGTTCACGATCTGCATGAACAGCTCCGTTTGCTGGCCGCGGATGCGCACCTGGAACTGGCCTACGTTGGGGTTGGGCCATACGTCCACCCGCAGGAACGGCGGCACGGCCTTGATCTCGGAATAGCTCACGCGGCCGTTGCGCGACACGGCCTTGATGCGGTAATAGGTCCACCCGTCATACGCGTTGGGATCAGCGTATTTGTAGTCGAGGCGGATGTTGGCGTTGCCGTTAGGCGCCACGGAACGTACCTCCCCGGCTTTGGTGAAGTCGGTTTCGTTTTCAAAGCGCCGTTCTATCTCGAAGCGGTCGTTGTTCAGCTCGCGGTTTACAGACCAGTCGAGCTGCGCGAAATTTTCGTTGAGGCGGTACGCGTTAAAGAGGATAAACACGGCCGGCGCATATGGCCCGTATAAAACCGAGGCTTTGGTAAAATATTCGTTGGTGGTGATGCCGTCCTGCAACACGCGCAGGTGCATGGTGGCATTGCGGATCGTGCCGCCGGTGGTGATATTGCCGGGCATGGGCAGGCTGCCGGGGTTCTCCACGTAATCCCAGGTGTTGTTGGAAAACCGTGTTACGTAGCTCGCCGCGCGGAAAGCCGCATAGTCGCGGCCCTCATCTGCATCCATATGCTGCAGCGTGAGCCTGACGGAGGAAGCGCCCGGTTTTGATTTGGCAATGTTCCAGGTTTTGTTGGTGAAATCGAGCTTATTGGCGATGCCGGAAATAGCGTACTGGTACACGCTGTCGAATACGCGCGCGCGGATGTCGTCTGCTGCACCATCAAATTCAATGGCGGCCGGAGCATATGTGGAAATGGATGTACCGATGGGAAAAATGATCTTTCCTGCCGCCGCGCTGGCCTGCTCGCGGTACAGGAAGCCGCCTGCAATACCGGTGCCCGTGATGATAAACGATTGATCGTTGTACCCCGTAATGGCGCCGGGGTTGCCATGCCCCACCACGAGGTTCCACCCGTTGAGGAATAAATGGCCGCTCACGAAATTCAGCGTGTTGCGCACCTTGAGATCGCTCAGGTCCGCCAGCAGCACACCCAGGCGGTTGTCCACTTCCAGGTTGGGAAATGTGGCGCCCAGGCGCGATGCGATGTTGTACCCGCCGAACACCTGCTGCGCGCCGAGGTTACCGTATAGCGGATTGTTGCCGGAAAACCGGAACAAACCGCCCTTCGCCGAAAATCCATTCTGGCTGTTGTCGGGCAGCGACGCGCCCATGCCATTGTTCCAGGCTTTGCCGAAAAAGTTGATCACCGCATTGTCTGCCGTGCCCAGCGCCCCTTCGTTCACCACGTTGCCATAAATGCTCAGCGCCTCGCCCTGCGCAACCTGCAGGCGGGTGCCGGGCGCAATGTAAAGGTCTTGCTGCGCCGCCAGCGGCAGTGCAAAAAGCAGGAGCAATATGGAAAAGTATGCGCGCATGGGTATGGATGATCAGTTTTGAATGATGGTGACGTCGAATGTATGGCTGCCGACAGCAATATTATCCCCTGTATTTGTGAAACAGATGGTGATTTGCCTGGTTGCGGGATTGGTTACCCGGCTCCAGGCAATGCCGATGCGGGTAGGGAGGTTCGTGCGCGGATTCAGTATGATGTTGTCGTACTGCGTCAGAACGATTCCTACCGGAAGCGTTACAACCGCCAATCGAACGGCATTGTAACCAAAAACATTTGGGTCGTTTACATCGACGGTGGTTTTCTGGATACTTACCAATGGTGTTCCCGCCGTGCCGAGCTTGAAGTTCCCGTTCACATCGAGTTTGGCGGCAGGTGCAGCCGTCCCGATGCCGAGTTCGTTGCTCGCATTATCCCACACCAGTTGCGCGGATTTTTGCGCTACCGTGCCCGATGCGTTCGTAAAAAGCACGCCGCCGTTCACGTTCATATCCGTTACGGTCATCGACTTCACCGTGCCCGCCCCGTCGATGCGGAAGCCGGCGGATGTTTGCGCCGCGGCCGTTTGGTTCTGTATGTAATTAGCGGAGCCGGCCACGATATCCGCGGCCGCCAGCGGCCCTCCGCCGGTCACCAATCCTTTGGCGTTATAGGTCAGTTTGGGAAAAGAGCCCGCCGTTACGGAATTCTTCAGGTTCAATACGATATTGCCGGCGAGCGCGGTGGTTCCTTCCACATCGCCGCCGGTAAACGTCAACAGCTGCGACGTTGTAATAAAGTCAGGGGTCCAGTTGCCCCATTTGCCGGCCTGGAACCGCATCAACTGGCCGGCTGCGGGAGCGCCGATGCTCACATCGGTCAAACTGTTCAGCGTCAGGTTATTTCCGTCGTTAACGCGCGTCCAGGGCGTAAGCGCGTCGAGTTTTTTGAAGTAAAGGCTCTGATCGCTGGTATTGAATACCAGCATGCCGGCCGCCGCGGTGTCGAGCGGATGGGAAGCGATGGCGGCGTTGTTCACACGTGGCAGTAACAGTCCTTTTTTCCCCGAGCCCAGCTCCAGTATGGCATCGTTGCGGAGCACGGGGGCGCCCCCGAATTTCATCTGCGCTGTGGCCGGCAATGCAAACAACGTCAGCATCAAAGGCAGCAGGCGGCAGCGTTTCAGCGGGCTTGATTTGTAGAATATGTGCATACCCTTTTATTTGGATTATAAAGGAACGGCCGGCCGTTTCGCACACCGGCCGTTCACTTCAATCGGATAAAAATTAGATACCGCCCATTGATCTGCTAACCACGATCCATTTGGTGCCGTCAGATAAAATGGTGATGGATGTATAAGGCTCGCTGATTTCCGCTACGAGCGTGCCCGCATCGCGGATGCGCACCACGGAGGTAGATTCGTCGTCTGAAGAAACGCCGCTCTGGGGCAGCCTGGTGAACACATACACACGGCCGCTGTTGGTGGCCGCGGGTTGCAGGGTAACAGGCACTTCGGGTGAACCGTTGCTGCCTTTCACCAGCAGCACATAGTCGGATTCCAGCACGTTGCCGCTCGCGTCGAGCGCGCGGTGCTTGATTTTCAGGCCACCGTCCACTTTCAGGGCATTGGATGCGCCATTGGCAACGATCTCGCCCTTAAAGGTTTTGGTGCCGCCGATTTCCTGCGCGTCTTTGGTAACCAGACCATCCGCTGTGGCGGATGCATCCGGCATATCGAACGTGATTTTATTGGTGCCCGGCGTGATGGCGAAGTCCGTACCGGTTTTTACCATTTCGAAAGTCAGCGTACCATCTGCGGTGGTGCCGGCTACCGCGGGGTGCGTGGTAGCGCCGTCCACGATGGAGATACCGGAGATGCCCGTACCGCCGAACTTCCACTTGGGCACGGTTACGGAACGGAGCAGCTTGCCGCTGTTAGACAGCAGCACGTTGTATTCTGTAGCCGCGGCTTCAATGTCTACCAGGGAATTGAACATCACGGGACCGTTGATGTTCAGCTGCGAAGAAGCGCTGCCGAGCGTAACATTGCCTTTGAATACTTTATCGCCGGCGAAGGTTTGCGCACCTGTGGTAACGATACCTGCGCGGTTTTCACCTGCTTCATTCAAACGCAGCTCCCATTGGGTGCCGGTCCACTCGAATTTACCGCCGGCGTTCGCCAGCGCATCGTCTGCCACGAAATCCGCAAAGGTGAAAGCGGTGGCGGAAGTAAGATCCTGTAATTTTTTATAGTCGGCCGCGGTGATGAAGCCATATTGCTGCAACGTGTGATCCTGCATGATCGGCAGGTTCAGCGATACGATGGGGCTACCCACGGTAGTGCTGAAGGCAGCCTGCGTATGCGCGGCCGCGCTGATGTCGAGGGTGAGTGCGCCCGACAGGCCGTTGAGAGAAGTCACGGACACGAGGCTCAGGTCTTTCTTGAAGATCTGCCCGCCCGCGTTGATCACCAGCACGTCATTGTCGGTAGGAGCCGCAGCGCCCACGCCGGCAAAGGTATAGTTGGTACCGTTGAAGCTGAAATTACCATTTTCGTCGATACCCAAACGCGGCAGGTTGTTGGTGCGGATGGTGAACGGGTTGGCCGAGCTGGTACCAAGCCAGGGCGATTGCCCTACGGGGAAGCTGTTACCATTGATACGCCAGGGAGAAGCCGCGCCGCCGCTAGCGTCGATCAGCTGCCACTGGTTGTTCTGGCGCACGTAAAAACCAGGCTGCAATGCACCGGAAGCCTGGCTCAGGTAAATGAGCAAACCGTTGGCAATGGTGGGACTGGCGTTCAGCAGCTGGAAGCCGGCGTCTGTCAGCCTCGGCAGTAAAAGGCCCTTGCGGGTGCTTTCCAATTCAAGAATGGCGTTCGGATCTACAACGGCAGGATTGCCCCCGATTTTGACCTGCGCTTTCAAACTGTTGCTATAGGAGAAGAGCAACAGCGCACCCAGTACCATACTGGCTATGCGTAGTGATTTTTTCATAGGTAATAGGTTAAAAAATAAGTCCTTAAGTTTACGATATATGATTTTTGATGATCATGCCGATGTGATAAAAAACCCTCCCTGTAAAACCCTATAAAAACGGGAGCCCCGATAATCAAGTACAATTTATTTTCTCCTCCCGGTCTTAGGGTAACAACGCAGGCACAATATTACATATATAATTTGATTAATACGTTATTTCTATAATGTTTTTTATTTATTTAATGTTTGAGTAATATTGAACGGGCACCATATCTATTGACAACCAACCTTATGCGATGCTATCGGCGTTGATGATGCAAGAGAAGGCGCAGTAAATCGCCACTGGTTTCAACGAACATACAGGTAGCTCATTTGGAGGCCGGCGGTTGTCAGCGGCACAAAAAAAGGCTGCCGGATTTCTCCGGCAACCTTCTTCTATTTAACAGTCCTTAAAAAACTAAGCTTCTGATTTTTCCGATTTGCTTTTCGACGGATTTTTCAGTGAAAACACCAGTTTCTGGTTTTCCTTGTCCAGGTCGGCGATCAGGATATCCCCGTTATGAATGTTCATATTGAGGATTTCTTCGGCCAGGGGATCCTCCAGGTATTTCTGAATGGCCCTGTGCAGCGGGCGGGCGCCGAACTGCTGATCGTAGCCTTTTTCCGCGAGGAAGCCTTTGGCTTCGTCCGTCAGTTCCAGGCTGAAGCCGAGGTTCTGCAAACGCACCAGCACGCTCTTCATGGTGATATCGATAATGGTGAAGATGTGCTCCTTGGTGAGGGAGTTGAAGATGATCACATCATCGATACGGTTGAGGAATTCCGGGGAGAAGGTGCGTTTCAGCGCTTTCTCGATCACGGCTTTGGTGTTCTCTTCTTCCGTTACCGCCCTGGCGTTGGTGGTGAAGCCTACCCCTGCTCCGAAGTCTTTCAGCTGGCGTACGCCGATGTTGGACGTCATGATGATGAGGGTATTCTTGAAGTCCACTTTCCGGCCCAGGCCGTCTGTGAGGATACCATCGTCGAGCACTTGCAGCAGGATGTTATAGATATCCGGGTGTGCTTTTTCGATTTCGTCGAGCAGGATAACGGAGTAAGGTTTGCGGCGCACTTTTTCAGTGAGCTGGCCGCCTTCTTCGTAGCCGACATATCCCGGAGGCGCGCCGATGAGGCGGCTTACGGAGAATTTTTCCATGTATTCGCTCATGTCGATGCGGATGAGCGCATCTTCGGAGTCGAACATATATTTGGCGAGCGCTTTGGCCAGCTCGGTTTTACCCACCCCGGTAGGCCCGAGGAAGATGAAGGTACCGATTGGCTTTTTCGGGTCTTTCAACCCTACGCGGTTACGCTGGATGGCTTTGGTGACTTTGCTGATGGCTTCTTCCTGTCCAACCACGGCGCTTTTCAGGTCTTCACCCATGCGGCGCAGTTTTTCATTCTCGGCCTGCACCATCCGTTTTACGGGGATGCCGGTCATCATGCTCACTACTTCGGCGATGGCTTCTTCATCAATGGGGTAGCGTTTGTGCTTCACTTCTTCTTCCCACACGGCTTTGGCCTTTTCGAGGTCTTCGCCGAGTTTCTTTTCGGTGTCGCGCAGGGCAGCGGCTTCTTCAAAGCGCTGGCTCTTCACTACTTTATTTTTTTCCTGCTTGATGTCTTCGATCTGTTTCTCCAGGTCGAGGATGTTCTGCGGAACATTGATGTTTTTCAGGTGCACGCGGGCGCCTACTTCATCGAGCACGTCGATGGCCTTGTCGGGCAGCAGGCGGTCGGTCATGTACCGGTCGCTGAGTTTCACGCAGGCGTCAATCGCATCGTCCGTGTAGCTTACGTTGTGGTATTCTTCGTAGCGCGGCTTGATGTTATTGAGTATCTGGATGGTTTCGTCAACGGTCGGCGGATCCACCATTACTTTCTGGAACCTTCTGTCGAGCGCGCCGTCTTTTTCGATGTACATGCGGTACTCATCCAGTGTGGAGGCGCCGATGCATTGAAGTTCGCCGCGGGCGAGGGCAGGTTTGAAAATGTTGGAAGCATCGAGCGATCCGGAAGCGCCGCCGGCGCCTACGATGGTGTGAATCTCATCGATGAAGAGAATCACGTCCCTGTTTTTTTCCAGCTCGTTCATGATCGCTTTCATCCTTTCCTCGAACTGGCCGCGGTATTTGGTACCGGCCACCAGTGCAGCAAGGTCGAGGCTCACCACCCTTTTGTCGAACAGCACGCGGGAAACCTTGCGCTGCACGATGCGGAGGGCCAGGCCTTCCACAATGGCGGTTTTACCTACACCCGGCTCCCCGATGAGGATGGGATTGTTCTTCTTACGGCGGGAGAGAATCTGCGAAACGCGTTCGATCTCCTGCTCACGGCCCACAATGGGGTCGAGGCTGCCACTTTCGGCCAGCTTGGTGATATCGCGGCCGAAGTTATCGAGTACAGGTGTTTTAGACTTGGTATTGGCTTGCTTTGCTTTTGAAGCATAACTTTTACGCTCGTCTTCAAACTCCTCTTCTCCGGGGTCATCGAATTCCGCTTTCGGATCAGCAGATTTTACGAAGCCCAATTCGTTTTTAAAAGTATCGTAGTCCACGTCAAACTGTTGAAGGATTTGAGTACATACGTTTTCTTTGTTCTTGAGGATGGAAAGCATCAGGTGCTCGGTTTCCACGGTGGGACTCTTGAGCGCTTTCGCTTCCAGCACGGTTACACGGATCACTTTCTCTGCCTGGCGGGTAAGCGGCAGGCTATTGATATTCGCTATGTTCTTGCCCGTCTTGTCTTTTATTGCCAGTTCTACTTCCTTGCGCAGTTCATAAAGATCCACGTTCAGTGCCTGTAGAATTTTAACAGCCGTCCCCTCACCTTCACGAATAATACCCAATAGCAGGTGTTCCGTACCGATGAAATCATTTCCCAAGCGTAAAGCCTCCTCCCTGCTAAACGAAATGATCTCCTTTACTTGCGGTGAAAAATTCTGATCCA
>CBFGZV010000084.1:0-7960 GCA_965653365.1 uncultured Chitinophaga sp.
ACCTTTTCATCGGTGTCATCATATAACGTAATAGTTTAAAAGGACCAGCGAAAGATCAAATTGGTTGATTAGCTGTAACTCATTGGTTGATCTGTAAGCCTCAATGATTCAAAAATAGGTGGGTAAAAAATGGAAGCTACCCGTCATTTCTTGCTTAAATACAGGTGAAATCCATCAGGTTTCCGGATAAAAAAGAGGGGGTAAAATTGAAAGAACAGCCACCATGGCTTATTCGCCGGCTGCACCGGCATTTCCGGCGTGCGCCGCCGCATATTCTTTGGGGGTGCGGCCAAACTCGGTCTTAAACCATTTACGGAAGTAGTCCACATCAGAAAAACCTACCATATATGCCACTTCGGTCACCGTGAACTCGTTCCGTTCAAGGTACTGGGCGGCGCGTTTCAGCCGGTAGCTCCGGATGAACTCGATGGTGCTCTGGTTGGTGAGCGCTTTGATTTTTCGGTACAGGGTAATGCGGCTCATGTTCACTTCCTTGGCCAGCTGCTCCACGTTGAGGGTGGGCTCCAGGATGTTGCCGTCAATAAAATGCATCACCTTATCGAGAAACACCTCGTCGGCCGAAGTGATGGAAATGTTGCGGGGCTGCAGCATGATGTCTTTACTGTACCGTTCGCGCAACAGGGCCCGCGATTGCAGCAGGTTATTGACCCGCAGCTGGAGCAGCCCCATATTAAAAGGTTTCGTTACATAATCGTCCGCGCCGGTTTCGAGGCCCTCCATCTGGAAAATGAGCGGGCTGCGGGCCGTGAGCAGGATGATGGGGATATGGCTGGTGCGTTCGTCCTTTTTTAGTTTGCGGCACAGGTCGGTACCGTTCATGCCGGGCATGGCCACGTCGCTGATAATGATATCGGGCAGCACTTCAGTGGCGATTTTGAGCGCCTCTTTTCCGTCTGTGGCCTCGTGCACGGTGTACTGCGCCCGGAAATGGGAGGCGATGAAAGCCAGCATTTCCTCGTTGTCTTCCACGATCAGCATCACCGGCTGCTCTCCTTCCTCTTCGCGCTGCACGACGGGCAGCGCCGTTTCTTCCGGCATCGCGGGCGCATCCTGCTGTACTTCGCTTTCCGCATACTGCTCGCGGTACAGCGGCAGGGTGACGGTGAAGCAGGTATGGCCGGGCTTGTCTGGCGTAGATTGTACGCTTTCAACGTTGATCTGTCCGCGGTGCAAACCCACCAGGCCTTTGGTGAAGGCGAGCCCGATGCCGGTACCGGAAATGGGCAGGCCGGTATTATTATAATGATGGAACGGGTTGAAGATCTTGCCGAGGTGCTCGGGGGCAATACCGGCCCCATTGTCTTCCACGGCGATCACCACCTTCCGCTCGGGGCTGGTGCGGACAGCCACTTTTATTTTACCGCCCGGCGGGGTGAACTTCACCGCGTTGGAGAGGAGGTTGAAGAGGATTTTCTCCAACTTGTCGTGATCGAACCAGCATTGCATTTCCGGCGCTTCCGTGTCGAGGTGGAGGCGGAGGTTCCGCTGGCGGGCGTAGGCGTCGAACGACTGCAGCACGTCCCTGACGAAGCGCACCATATCGTCTTGCGCCACCTGGAGCTGCATGTGCCCCGCTTCGAACTTCCGGAAATCGAGCAACTGGTCGGTCAGCCGCAGCAGGCGTTCACCGTTGCGCTGCATGAGCAGCAGCTGCTGCAGCACTTTATGGTTGCCCTGTTCCTCGTGCACGAGTTTCTCCAGCGGCGCCAGTATCAGCGTGAGCGGGGTTTTGATCTCGTGCGAGATGTTGGTGAAAAACGACAGCTTGCGTTGCGCCAGCTCCCGGTCTTTTTCCCGGCTGCGCTGCTGCATCGCCAGTTCGTGGCGGAGGTGCGCGGTTTTGAGGGAGTGCGACCAGAAGAAGTATAAAATGGCGGCGGCGGTGATAATATAAAACAGGTAGGCGTACCAGGTTTTCCAGATGGGCGGCAGCACGGTGATGCGCAGGCTGGTGTATTCCTCGTTCCAGAGGCCGTCGTTATTGGCCGCTTTCACTTTAAACACGTATTCGCCCGCGTCGAGGTTGGTGTAGGTGGCTTGCTGCTGGCTGCCCACGTAGTTCCACTGGGGGTCTCCCTGCATGCCTTCCAGCATGTAGGCGTATTGGTTGGTGCCTGCGTTGATGTAGTTCAGCGCGGCGAACCCGATGGTAAAAAATGCCTGGTTATGTTTCAAGGTGATGTGATCGGTGTAGGTGATGCTCTGGCGGAGCGGGGAGTCGTCGCCAATGGGCACCAGCTTGTTTTTGATCAGGAACGAAGTGAATGCGACCGGCGGCTTGGTGCGGTTGATGATCAGCTTTTCAGGATTGAACGATACGATGCCGTTGTTCCCCCCGAACATCACTTCCCCGGCGGCGGTGCGGCAGGCGGCGGCCAGGAATTCGTTGGAGCCAAGGCCGTTGTTTACCGAATAGTTCACCACCTGCACGTCTTCTTTCGAAAACGGCGCATGGGCTTTGCGGATAACGATTTTAGCAATGCTCTGGTCGAAGCTCACCCACATATCCCCTTTCTGGTCCTGGATGATGCCATGCACGATGTTGCTGGACAGGCCGAAAGCCGTATCGAGCGTGAAGAACTGCTTCCGCTCGCGGTTCAGGAGCTTGAGCCCTCCTCCCCGCGTGCCTATCCAGATATTGCGGCGGTCGTCTTCATAAATACACAGGATGGCGTTTTTGTTGAATACGCTGTCGTATTCCGCGAGGTAGTTACGGAATTGCTGCCGGCCTTTGGGTAGCCAGCTCAGGCCCACTTCCGTACCTATCCACACGCCGCCCTGGCTGTCGAGGAGCAGGGCGTTGATGTCGTTGGAAATAATGCTGCCGGGATCTTTTTTATTGTTACGATAGCGGACGGTGTCGCCTGCGGCGCTTATCCGGAAGAGCCCTCCCTTGGTGCCGATCCAAAGGTTTTGCCCGTCGCCCGCCAGGCCGTACACCACATCGTCGCTCGCACGGGCCGGCGATTCCTTGAGGGGGATGGGCTGCATGCCGCCCGATGCAATATTGTGGCGGAACAGCCCTTCCAGCGTACCGATGTAGAGGTTGTTGCCCTGGTCGAGGTGGATGGCTTTCACCATTTCGGGATTGATATGGTGCGGTGAGCCGGGGTTTACGCGGACGTGGCGGAACGTATTGTTCTTGCGGTCGTAGTAATTCACCCCGCCGCCTTCGGTGGCGATCCAGAGGTTCTGCTGCCGGTCTTCCTTGATGCTGCTCACCACCCGGTACGTGAGGCCCGGCTGGCGGCCCATCTGTTCATTGATATAGCTGAAATTTTCGTTGCCGGGGTGCTCCACGCTGATACCGCCGGCGAACGAGCCTACCCACATGCTGCCGGCGCGGTCTTTCATCATGCAAAGGATGCTGTTGCCGGAAATGGAATAGGGATCGTACTTGTCTACCACGTAATTGCGCACGGCGGTACGCGCGTTGTTGAGGATGTACAGGCCATTACGGGTACCGATCCAGGCTTCGCCGTGCTGAAAATAAATGGCACGCACCATGTCGCTCCCGATCTGGACCCGGGTGTCTGAGTTGAAGTTGGCGCACTGGCGGGTATTGCGGTCCCACACGATGAGGCCGTCTTTTTCCGTGCCCAGCCATACGTTCCCCGCGCTGTCGATATTGGCTTGCTGGAACGAGCTTTTGCCGTATCGCTCGTTTTGGAGCAACGCTTCCGGCGTAGGCAGCACGCGGCGGCTCACGGGATTGTAACAGATCACCCGTTGCCCGCCGGCCAGCCAGAGAATGCCTTCCGCATCAATGGCGATGGTGCGTACATACGGCACTCCCACCTCGGGCCCCAGGTTGACGGGCTGCAGGCGGCGGTGCTGCTGGTCGTACCACATCAGGCCGCGGGCCGTACCCACCCAGATGTTGCCACGGGCGTCCTTTTTAATGGCGTTGACGTGTTTGAAGTTATAATCTTTATGCGGCGGTACCCGGTGAAAACGTTCCAGGCGCGGGTCGAACAGGTCGAGCCCGAAAGCGGAGCCCACCAGCAGGTTACCCTGGCCGTCTTCTTCCAGGTTCAATAATTCGTTGCTGATAATGCTGTAAGGGTTGGTGGGGTCGTACCGGAAATGGCGGAAACCGTAACCGTCGTACCGGTTAAGGCCGTCGGAAGTGGCCACCCAGATGAAACCGCGGGAGTCCTGGAAGAGGCTGTACACGGAGCTTTGCGACAATCCATCCGCAATTCCCAAATGCGAAAAGCGCAGGTTGTTGACCTGTGCAGTTCCGACGGTATGGAATAATACAATAAAGAGTACCGCAATAAAACTAAAACGTTTGAATCCCCCCAGGTGTAAAGTCATACGCAACGTGGCCTGATTACCGCGTTAAAATTAACTAATTGGGGTGAAAGAAAAAACCGGGCCTGTTCCGATACTTTTAGTCTCCGGCCGGAGGCGGATGTCCGTCGTCATCCTCCCTTCCTGTACCGCCCCGCGGCCGCTGTCCCTTCCCTGTCGATTCCACAGGCCCGGTTTTCCCGTTTTATGCTTTCAATATTTTCTGCTGCCGCCAGTTCCGGTCGTAATACACGAAGAAGGCAAGCCAGATGCTGCGTGAAAGCCGCATCAGTACCGGCTGCAGCACCACCAGCAACAGGGCGTTCACCCCCAGCCACCAGAAAATGCGGTTGTCGTACAGCGAAAAGCCCAGCAGCACCCACCAGGCCACAAATGTGGCTACGCTCAGGGCTACCGACAAGGCGTAGCTCACATAGCCGGTGCCGAAATAAAAGCCGGTTTCCGGTTCGCTGGGCTGGCCGCACGACGGGCAGTGCTCGTTCATTTTCATGAATTTCCCGAGGTGATAGGGATTCGCATCCTCATACAATTGACCGTGCCGGCAGCGCGGGCATTTGTTCTGCAACACGCTCAGTACCAGGTTCGGTTTACGTTCCATATATCAATCAGTTTAAATTTTTCCTGAATTCATCCGGCGTAATGCCTTCGTACTTTTTGAAGAACCGGGAGAAATAAGAGTTGTCTTCGAAATTCAGCTCCCGCGCAATCTGCGTCACGGTCATGCCCGCGTTCGTGAGCATGCGCTTGGCTTCGAGCAGGATGCGGTCGCGAATAAGCTCCCCGGCGGTTTTACCCAGCAGGTCCTGGCAAAGCGCGTTCAGATGGTTGGGCGTAATGTAGAGCAGCTCCGCGTATTCTTTCGGCAATTTGATATTGCGGTAATGTTTGTTGATGAGCTGCTGGAAATTGCGCAGTACCAGCTGCTTCTGCTGGGGGATGATTTTAGCGCCGTCTTTTCCGCAGCATTTTTCCACGGTCAGGAATAATTGCAGGAGCAATACCCTTACCATATCGTATTCCTGCTGCGCCGTTTCTTCGAGGATTTTCTCCAGCAGCACCGTCACGTCTTTCCGCGACGCGGCGGGCACGGTCATCACCTGTTCTTTGCTGTTGCCCGAAAAAAAGGTGAACCGGTCGAGGTAGTCATGATCGAGCAGGAAGGTGCGGAAAAAGGCTTCCGAGAAATGGATCACGTATCCTTCCACATCCGGGTTAAAATGCCAGCTGTGCACCTGGCCCGGCACCATAAAATAAAGCTGGTGGGGCGTTACGGCGTACCGGGAAAAGTCGATCGTCTGCGAGCCGCTGCCCTCCGTGAAAAACACCATATGAAAGAACGAATGGCCATGTTGCTGGTGCACCCGCTGGTAGTTCTTTTTAAGGTAGTGGCTCATCCTTTCCGCCAGCAGGTCTTCCTGCTTGTGGCCAGTGCTGATACTGCAGATGTCGTATACCGGAATGGATGGCTTCATAACATCACAAAGGTACGTCGGCAATAGTAGCCGGCCAATGACGATTCGGGGGATTTATGGTACTTTTTACCGTTTTAGTGCCGGCGCGGAAACCGCGCCGGGCTTGTAAGCACCATTATTCGTGATTGATGACTTCCATAATGGTGAAGTTTTTTTGTCCGGTGGGCACCTGCCAGGTTACCTGCTGGCCCTGCCGGAAACCGATAAGGGCCGCACCTACGGGGTTCATCACGGAAATCTTGCGTTGCTTGATGTCCGCGCTTTCCGGCATCACCACGATGATCTCCATGGTTTTATCGTTATGCGCATCTTTTACGATTACTTTGGAATTGAGGCGCACCACATCGGCCGGGAACTGGTCCTTGCTCACGAGTTTCCCTTTTTTCAGATCGGCCTGTAATGCCTCCACTACCTGCGGGCCGAAGGCGCTGGCGCGCTGCCCGTCGCTGAGACATGCCGTTAACATCTCCACATCATCTTCCCTGAATACCAGTTGACGGTTTACGTTTTGCATAGCAGTTAATTTAAAAATGAATGAATGCTCCTGTTATTCCCTTTCCGGAAATAAAAAAAATCATGCTGCAATGGAAATCCCGTGATTTCACATCAAAGCATTCAGTTGAAATAATATTTAACAGGAAAGGGCACCCTGAGCCTGGGATACTGTTTTAGCAGGCCAGGGTTGAATTATTGAAGTCCTTAAAATTTGAGAAGTAGTACAACTTCTTGCAGAATGTGCGGAATTGCTGACTGGTACAGCCATACAACGGCATCACGTCCGCATTTGCAGTGCGGATGGCGCCTTGATGGATATATGTATATGTACCTGACATAAGACAAACATACGGAATTATTTTTAAATGCCCTGCCCGGATAAATCGCGGCATTGATGCACGGTGCGGAAAAGTTCAACAGGTGTGCTTCCGGGCGTATGGTGGGCCGGTAAATATTACCAGGTGTTTTTCAACGGTACCGCCGCACACGCTGCCGGATGAGACAATCATCGTTGCATTGAAAAGCCGCAATGGTATTAGCAGCGCCCATTTTATTTTCGAAATGCGCAGGTGGGCCCGTTTCATAGCATTTCCCGGAGAGCCCGGGCATCTACCCGGTTCACGCCTAGCCCTCGTCTCTCTTTCAGTTTCTTTTAACAAATAAAATTTGGAAGAATGAAGCACACCCATTTACTTTGTATTTCAAAGTACTTTCCAAATACAAACAAGCGGCCCGTTCCCACGGGCTGATTTTTCACCCTATCACTTTGCACTGCAAAGTGTGTTAAAACCGAACGCATGCATACCTCCCGCCAATGGATTGAACATTTCCGCAACAATCTCCGGTATTACCGTATCAACTGGGACCTCGAACCGTCCATCTCCCCCCGCGAAACGGCTACCATCCTCCGTTCCATGCAAGCATGGCAGCTGGGTGAAACGTCGGACGGGCACAATCTGATGCGGGCGGTCACCAAATATGCCCGCCAATACAACGACCCTGAATATATCGACGCCATGGCGCTTTTTATCAAAGAAGAGCAGAAGCATGGAGCAAACCTCGGCCGGTACCTCGACGCCATCGGGCAGCCGAGGATAAAAAAAGACTGGGGCGACACCCTTTTCCGCTGGTTCCGCGGTTTTAACACCAGCATGGAAATGTGGACGGTGACGGTGCTAACGGTGGAGAGCGCGGCCCAGGTTTACTACCAGGCACTCAAAGACGCCACGTATTGCGTGTTGCTCAAGCAGATCTGCCGCGACATCCTGATAGACGAAGCCTGCCACATTACCTTTCAAACGGAAAGGATGTCGATCCTCTACGACCGGAAATCGCCGGCCGGTAAACTGATTTGCGCCCCGCTGTACAAATTGTTTTTCTTCGGCACGGCGCTCACCATCTGGCTGGCGCACCGCCAGCTGTTGAGGGCAGGCGGCAACAGCTATCGTACCTACATGCGAAAAATGCACTACAAATACATCAAAACCTTTCACCGGCTTACCGCACCTAAACCCAGGCTACAACCCTCGCTGCTATGAAATCTCCCCTCTCCTCCGCCGGAAAAATGCTGCTGGTTTCCGTCACATTCTGCTTGCTGCTAACGGTAGTGCGGATGTGTTATACCGGCAGCATCATGTACGGGTTCTACATCTGGA
>CBFGZV010000085.1:0-7460 GCA_965653365.1 uncultured Chitinophaga sp.
GCATTAGACGATTCTTAAAAGTTCATTAAAGTCCCTTAAATCCATTGAAAAACCCCAAATTAAAACCTATCTTTGTTAGCTGAACATTTTAAAAACACAGAAATGACTGCAGTTTTCGTTAAATCACCGCTTTTACTCTTCCAAGAACTTGGCATGACCGAATTAATCCTTATCGCTTTAGTAGTACTGCTGCTGTTTGGTGGAAAAAAAATTCCCGAACTGATGCGCGGCCTTGGTAAAGGTATCCGCGAGTTTAAAGATGCCAAAGACAACGTGCGCCGCGAAATGGAAGAAGGCATGAAAGAAACCGAAGTTAAAAAGAGCTAATCACTTACTCACGCTACCGGGGGTAGAAGAGACGCGGTTTTAGTATTTGTAGAAATCTCCCATTGTAAGATTTAAACTGGTTTGGGTTTGACTGAATTCAGCAGTATATCGTCTTTTCATGAGGCGTTGTATGCCGGAAAAACGACCTGCGAGGCCATGGTACGCCTGTACCTGGAGCGGATTGAGCAGTCCCGGCACCTCAACGCATATCTGGAAATATTTACGGAAAGTGCATTGGAGCAGGCGCGTGCGCTCGACGGGCGCATCGGCCGCGGGGAGCGGCCCGGCAAACTGGCCGGGGTAGTGATCGGCATCAAGGATGTGATCTGCTATAAAGGCCATGAAGTGACCGCCGCCTCGAAGATCCTGGAGGGGTTCGTGTCCCTGTATTCTGCTACAGCCGTGGAACGGCTGCTCGCTGAAGGCGCCATCATCATCGGGCGCCTTAATTGTGATGAGTTTGCCATGGGGTCTACCAACGAGAACTCGGCATACGGCAAAGTGCTCAACGCGCTCGACAATACCCGGGTTCCCGGGGGCTCGTCCGGCGGGTCGGCGGTAGCCGTACAAGCCGGCTTGTGTCAGGTAAGCCTTGGCAGCGATACCGGCGGTTCCGTAAGGCAACCGGCGGATTTTTGCGGTATTATCGGCCTGAAGCCTTCCTATGGAAGGATTTCCCGCCATGGCCTCATTGCCTACGCCTCGTCTTTCGACCAGATAGGCATTTTTGGCTCGAATATTGCAGATGTGGCCTTGGTTCTACAAGCCATCGCAGGGCCGGATAGGTACGACAGTACTGCCTCCCAGCGAGAAGTCCCTGATTATCAGGCAAATCTCCGGCACAATAAAAAACGGAAATTTGCGTATTTAAAAGACGCCCTGCACCACGAAGGATTAGACCCCGAAATGAGGGAGGGATACGAAAGTTTCTTTGAACAACTGAAATCAGATGGCCATACCGTGGAAGGGGTCAATTTTGACTACCTGGACTATGTGGTAGCGGCCTATTATGTGTTGACGACGGCCGAAGCTTCCAGCAACCTGAGCCGCTTCGACGGGGTGAAATACGGGTACCGTACCCCTCAGAAAGGCATCGAACTGACCGATTTTTATAAGAAAAGCCGGTCCGAAGGTTTTGGAAAAGAGGTGAAACGCCGTATCCTATTGGGCACTTTTGTGCTGAGCGCCGGGTATTACGACGCTTATTTCACAAAGGCTCAACAGGTTAGAAGGCTGGTAGTGGAAAAAATGCAGTCCATCCTGTCGGGTTACGACGCGGTGCTGCTGCCTACCGTACCGGCCACCGCTTTTAAAATTGGTGAAAAAACAGCCGATCCCATTGCGATGTACCTGGCCGATATCTACACGGTATTGGCTAACCTGACCGGAGTTCCGGCAATTTCCGTACCTTTGCACCGGCATTCAAACGGGATGCCGTATGGCCTGCAGATCATCACCAGGGAGTTTGACGAAGAGAACTTGTTACAAATCGCTCATAATATGCTACATGAGGAGCATGTGTGAGTAGCTTTCACTCAAAGTATAAACAACAGTGTATGACGAAAGTCTTTTTATTACTCTTATCGGCCGTGGGAATGACCACTGTTGCGACGGCTGCCGGTAAGGGCCCTAAGGAGATGGCGGTTCCGGAACAGGAGCTGCACGCCGACACCTCCGTCACGCTAAAGAAATCTGCTAATCTGCCTAAAGACACGGCAGTGCATGGCTCTCCCGCTTCACAGGCCGTGAAGCAGGCGGCACAAACGATGCCTGCCATCGTACGCACGCCCAAAGTGTACGAAGAGCAAATGAGCAACCATTACATCAAAGGTTATGTGAACGACTACGCTACCCGCTACAGCCAACACCTGAGCACCATGGTAGAACGTTCGGCGCCCTATTTCACCATGATCGAAAAGGTGTTTTCTGACCACGGCATCCCCGAGGAAATGAAATACCTGGCCGTTATTGAATCCGGCATGTCGTACAACGCCCGCTCCCGCGTAGGCGCCGTAGGCATGTGGCAGTTCATGAGCAGCACCGCCCGCATCTTCGGGCTCAACGTGGGTAAAAGGGTCGACGAACGGAAGGACTTCTACAAATCCACCGTGGCCGCCGCCAAGTACCTGAACGAATTGTACGAGCAATTCGACAACTGGTTACTGGTGGTAGCAGCCTACAACTGCGGCGCCGGCGGCGTGCAACGTGCGCAGCGCATCAGCGGCCGCAGCGACTTCTGGGGCATCCAGTATTTCCTGCCCGCAGAGTCCCGCAATCATGTGTATAAATTCATCGCTACCGGTTATATCCTTGATCGTTTCAACACCTTCTTCGGTGTAGGCAGCAGCTACGCCCCCGCTCCGGGAGCCAGGCTGAACGCAGCGCCTGAATTCAGGAAAGCCGCGCCGCTGACGGACGATGATATGTTCAACACCGTTGAGTTCAGCATCACCGGCAAATACCGCATCGAAGCCATCGCCAAAAAACTGAGCATGGAAAAAGATGAGCTGGAACGCCTCAACCCGGATTTTTCACACGCCCTCGCAGGCGAAACGAACAGCTACGATCTGCGCATCCCGAAAGAAAAGATGAAAACATTCCTGGCCGAAAAAGACGAGATCCTGAAGGAGTCCCTCCAGATGACCCTCGACGATAAAGCCGCTACGGTTGACCGTTCCCGCTTCCCCGCACCGGTAAAGCGCCCGGAAGTGAACGCCAACCCCAAAAAGCCGGTGGCCAAAAAAGCCCCCGCCAAAAAGAAGAAGACAGTCAGAAGAAAGTAAATACTCAGAACATACTCAACAGCAGATGTGCAGCGTAAAAGTCGCACACCTGCTTTTTTTATGCCCGCTCATGCGGGCAACGCCCCCGGCAACTAGTATAGTTGGAACAAGCGGGCATTCCCCCTTAGTCCGCGGCCGCTGGAAGGGACTGCAGGCCGGGGGTAGCATTGAATGAAAGCCCCGCCCCCTGGTATTTTAAAGCGCCTTGTGCGACAGCACCCGCTGCTTTTTTTCGCCATACCAGTGGTTGATGGCATCGAGCAGCGGACCGGTCATGAACGTGGTGGCCAGCGCCATCAGCACCATCATGGCAAAAACCTGCGGGGTAAGGATGCCCAGTTCGTACCCGATATTAAGCACCACCAGCTCCATCAGGCCACGGGTATTCATCAGGGCGCCGATGGAAAGGGCTTCCCGCCAGGGTTGGCCCACCAGCCTCGCCGTAACGGCTGAGCCCCCGAATTTACCCCCTACAGCCACGAGCATAATAGCCGCGAACATCGTCCACAGGTGCGTTTCGTTCAGCAGGCCGATCTGCGTGCGCAGGCCCGTGAAGGCGAAAAAGACAGGCAGCAGTATCACCACGCTCACATCTTCCAGTTTATCCGTCAGCACCGCCTTGATGTTGGCTTCGGCGGGCATGATCACGCCGGCGAGGAACGCGCCGAACAAGAGGTGGATACCGATCACCTCCGCCAGGTACCCGGCAATAAGCAATACGAAAAACCCCAGTGCCACCTTGGTTTTGGTACCGGTCAGCCGCGTCATGCGGCGCTGCAGCCAGGGCCGCACCAGCAACAGCATGCCGAGTACAAACGTGAGCGCCAGCAGTATGGTGAACAGCGCAGTAAGCAGTCCGCCGGCTTTGACAATCGCCACCACCACCGCGAGTATGCACCAGGCGGTGATATCGTCTGCCGCCGCGCAGGTGATGGCCATGGTACCCAGGGGCGTGCCGCTGAGGCCGCGTTCCTGCACTATCCGGGCCAGTACCGGGAACGCCGTGATACTCATGGCGATGCCCATAAACAGCGCGAAGGAGAGGAAGTTGACCGAGGCCGGGGCATATTGCGTGTAGGTGAAATAAGCAAGGCAAACACCGAGGAAAAACGGAATGATAATGCTGGCGTGGCTGATCATCACCGCATCGTGCGCTTTCTGGCGGATTTTGCTGATGTCCAGCTCCATGCCCACCACGAACATAAAGAACGCCAGCCCTATCTGGCTGAGGAATTGCAGGCTACTCAAGGAGCGGGCGGGAAAGAGCGCTTCCATGCCCGCGGGCCAGAAAAGGCCCAGCAAGGAAGGCCCCAGGGCAATGCCGGCGATAATTTCGCCCACCACCGCGGGTTGTTTTATTTTACGCGCGGCAAAGCCGAACAGGCGAGACACACAAAGGATTACGATGATCTGGAGCAGCAGCAGGCTCAGCGGGTGCTGTGCATGCGACAGCAATTCCGGTAACAGGCCGGCCGGCGCCGCGGATGCCGCAGGTGTGGCCGCCACGGCAGGTTGCGCAGGCCGCAATTGCTGGCCCTGTGCCATGATCAGCCATATCAGGGCAGCAAAAATGCCGATGATCAAAGGATAAAGCAGGTGGTTCTTTTTCATGTCTGCGGGAGTACTGACGGAAATATACGAACTACCTGCGGGAGTTTCGAGCCCCCGTAGCTAAAAGATTCCCCTGGACTGGCTTGCCAGCTTTTACCGGCCGCCTTCATCCGGAGGCGTTTGTGATGATCGTAACAGGAACCGCCTGCCAGGGCGATGCATACATAGACGGGCCCCCGGGTGGCAACAGGGTTGCCGAAAGCGATATGGGAATACATGGCGCCCACCTGATCGAACATAAGACCGGCGTATGCCCATTCCCCCCTGCATGAGACATGCTACAGAGGAAATTGCGACATCTGCTGATGAAATGCGTTCGTCAGACGGTGGGTGCGAAAAGCTGAACTTGCTGTATTTTTGCGCCATGAGCGCAGAAAAACTCCGCCTGGACAAGTATCTCTGGGCGATCAGGATATTCAAAACCCGTACCCAGGCCGCTGCCGCCTGTGAGTCCGGGAAGGTCAAAATGAACGGTTCCGCCGTGAAAGCGGCCCGTACCGTCAATATTGGCGACCAGTACGAAGTGAAAACCGAAGCCAAACGCTGGAAAATAGAAGTGACGGGCCTGCTGGCCAATCGCATGCAATATTCCGAGGCCATCAAATTTTACATCGACATCACGCCGGAAGAAGACCAGCAGTACAACCAGCGTATCGCCAGCAGCTTCCACACGGGCAAACGCCCCAGCAAAATTGGCCGCCCCACCAAAAAGGAACGCCGCGATCTCGACGATTTTATGCAGGAAGATTAAATTCTTATTATTTTCGCACATTCAATTGATTCAATACAATGGCTAAACAAAGCGATGTTCTCAGCGCCGATTTCCTGGTGAAAGTGGCAGAAGAGTTTGGTACCCCGGTTTATGTGTACCATGCCGAAAAAATCAAAACCCAGTACGAGAAGTTAAAGAATGCCTTCAGCAAGGCGGACGCACGCTTTTTTTACGCCTGTAAAGCGCTCACGAACATCAACGTGCTGCGTTATATCAATTCCATCGGATGCGGGCTCGATACCGTGTCTATCCAGGAAGTGCAGCTGGGCCTCAAAGCCGGCTTCGATCCGAAAAACATCATTTTCACCCCCAACTGCGTAGACCTCAACGAGATCATCGCCGCTAAAGACCTGGGCGTGAACATCAATATCGACAACATTTCCATCCTGGAGCAGTTCGGCAACAAGTTCGGCGGCAGCTATCCCATCTGCATCCGCCTGAACCCGCACATCATGGCCGGGGGGAACTTTAAAATATCCACCGGGCACGTAGACAGCAAGTTTGGTATTTCCATTCACCAGATCCGCCACATCGAGCGCATCATCAAATCCACCAAACTCAAGGTAACCGGGCTGCACATGCATACCGGCTCTGAGATCAAAGATGTGGACGTGTTCCTACGTGGGGTGGAGATCATGTTCGAACTGACGGAACATTTCCCCGACCTCGAGTTCATCGACCTCGGCAGTGGTTTTAAAGTAGCCTACCAGCAAGGCGATCCGGAAACGGACATCGACTTGCTCGGCAAAAAACTGACGGATGCGTTCAACGGCTTCGCGAAATCGTACAAACGCCCGCTGCAGCTGTGGTTCGAGCCGGGTAAATTCCTGGTAAGCCAGTGCGGTTATTTTGTAGTGAAAGCCAACGTGATCAAGCAAACCACCGCCACGGTGTTCGTAGGAGTGAACTCGGGCTTCAACCACCTGATCCGCCCGATGTTTTACGACTCGTTCCACCTCATCAAGAATATCTCCAATCCCAAAGGCATCGACCGCATCTACACGGTGGTGGGCAATATCTGTGAAACGGATACCTTCGGCTGGGACCGCAAAATCAACGAAGTGCGGGAAGGCGACTACCTGGTGTTCTACAATGCCGGCGCCTACGGCTTTGAAATGTCGAGCAACTTTAACTCCCGCCTGAAGCCGGCCGAAGTGCTGGTGAAAAACGGGAAGCCCCACCTGATCCGCAAGCGCGACACGATCGATGACTTGCTGAAAAACCAGGTGGAAATCCCCATGTAGGCGTATGGAGTCGCTGATGCAGGCTTTGCAGGAAAAGGGATACGAGCCTCTGGCCCGATACGGGTTCCGGGAGCTGGTTATTCCCCTGCGCGAGGGGCTGCAAACGAAAAATATTTACATCCGTTTATTCTGGCTCTTTTTCCTGCTGGGTTGCGCCGCCGCAGGTGGTTTTGCTGCATGGAGCATCGGTTCGGGGGCATTGACGTTTGGCGCCTTCAGCGGCTGGCTGCTGCTGGGCATTCCCGCCACGTTCCTGCTGGTGCCGCTGCACGAAATGGTGCACGGCCTGATGTTCCGCTGGTACGGCGCCCGCGATGTGCGTTACGGCGTCATCTGGCGATACCTGATGTTTTACGCCGTGGCGCATGCCTACGTGGTGCATTACCGGCAGTTCCGCTACATCGCCATGGCCCCGTTCGCCGTCATTTCGGTATTGTGCGCTGCTGTTTTTCCCTTTGTGCCGGCTACCTGGCAGGCCTTGCTGCTAGGCCTGTACTGCTTCCACACGTTATGTTGCGCGGGCGATTTCGGGCTCTGCGCCTACTTTTACAAATACCGGGAAAGGAAGCCCGTCAGTTTCGACGACGCAGATAACGGCATTTCCTATTTTTATGCCCTCCCTGAACCATCGCATGAGGAAAACGCGTAACTTTGCACTGTTGCATTATTTCCCCCAAAGCACACAACCTGTTATCCTGCACTGTCGCTGTTCGCGTATGATAC
>CBFGZV010000086.1:0-7302 GCA_965653365.1 uncultured Chitinophaga sp.
CGTTTCAGGATACTTTCAGCCGATTCCACTTCTTCGAGCGGCACGGAAGGCCGGTTACGCTTGAAGGTGAACATGCTCCGGAGCGTAGCGGCTTTTTCGCTCTGCTCGTTCACGGCTTTGGAGTACTTCTTGAAAATGTTATAGTCATTCATCCGTGTTGAATACTGCAACAGGTGAATGGTAGTAGGATTGAAAAGGTGGAATTCGCCTTTGCGCTTCCACTGGTACACGCCGCCTGTAGACAGGCGCTGCACCGGGGTGTCTTTCCGGCCGTAGCTGGTCCAGTGTTTGGCCAGGGTTTCCTGGGCAATCTGGTCGAGCCCCATGCCCTGGATACGGGAAACGGCGCCGGTGAAATATTTGTCTACAACAGTTTTGTTGATGCCGAGGATTTCGAAGATCTGCGCGCCCTGGTAAGACTGCAGGGTGGAGATGCCCATTTTGGAGAACACCTTCAGCAGGCCTTCGCATACGGCCTTGATGTAGTTTTTCTTCAGTTTGTCCACATCCTGCTCCGTCTGCATTTTGCCGCTCAGGCGCATATCGCGGATGGTGCTGAGGGCCAGGTACGGGTTAACGGCGGTGGCGCCGAAACCCAGCAGGGTGGCGAAGTGGTGTACTTCCCATACGTCGCCGGCTTCTACCACCAGGCCCACCTGGCCGCGATAACCTTTGCGGATAAGATGGTGATGAACGGCGGAAAGGGCCAGCAGTGAAGGAATGGCGGCATGCTCGGAGTCGATCGCCCGGTCAGACAGGATGATCACTTCGAAGCCATCTTCCACGGCGTCTACCGCATAACGGCACAGGCGCGCCAGTCCTTTTTCGAGGGAGCCGGGCTTACCGTCGGCCTTGAAATAGGTATGCAATGTTTTTGCCTGGAAAATACCGGTATCGATGCTGCGGATTTTCTCCAGTTCGTAGTTGTTGAGCACGGGGTGCGGCAGCGCCACGCTGTGGCAGTGCAGCGGATCCTCGTCGAGCAGGTTGCCGTTGTTGCCCAGGAAGGTAGCCAGCGACATAACGAGGCGTTCCCTGATGGGGTCGATCGGCGGGTTGGTCACCTGTGCGAACAGCTGCTTGAAATAACTGGTGATGTGCTGCGGCTGATCGCTGAGGATGGCCAGGGGCACATCTGTACCCATGGAGCCAACCGGCTCTTTGCCATCAATAGCCATGGGAGCGATGATGGTTTCCAGGTCTTCGGTGGAATAACCGAAAGCGCGCTGGTATTTGAAGATCTGTTCTTTTTCGAGGTGCGTGAAAGTAACGCGGGGCTCGGGCAGTTCGTCGAGGCGGATTTTGTATTTGTTGAGCCACTCGGCGTAGGGCTGCTGGGAGCAGATGGACTGCTTCAGCTCTTCGTCGCCGATGATGCGGCCCTGTTCCATATCTACCACGAACATCTTGCCGGGTTGCAGGCGGCCTTTTTCTTTCACGTTTTTCGGATCGATGGGCAGTACGCCGGCTTCAGACGCCATAATTACACGGTCGTCTTTCGTAACCACGAAGCGGGAAGGGCGGAGGCCGTTCCGGTCGAGGGTGGCGCCGATGATCTTGCCGTCTGTGAAAGAAATGGAGGCCGGGCCGTCCCAGGGCTCCATGAGGGAAGCGTGGTATTCGTAGAATGCTTTCTTCACCGGGTCCATGGCGTCGTTGCCATCCCATGCTTCGGGGATGAGCATCATCATCACATGCGGCAGGGAGCGGCCGGTGAGGTTGAGCAGTTCAATCACGTTGTCGAGACTGGCGGAGTCAGACTGGCCATCTTCCACGATCGGGGCGAGCATTTCCATCTCTTCCGGCGTGAAATATTTGGTCACGAAGCTGTTTTCGCCGGCGCGGAGCCAGTTGAGGTTGCCTTTCAGGGTGTTGATCTCCCCGTTGTGGGCAATGTACCGGAAGGGGTGCGCCAGTTTCCAGCTGGGGAAAGTGTTGGTGGCGAAACGGCTGTGGATAAGCCCGAATGCAGACACCATCCTTTCGTCGCGCAGGTCCGTATAATAATGGCCTACCTGGTAAGTGGTGAGCTGGCCTTTGTATACGATGATTTTGTGGGACAGGGAAGCGAAATAGATTTCGGCCTTGTCTCTCGGAATGGAATTGCGTACCGTTTTGGTAATATAATTACGGAGCACAAACAGTTTGCGCTCGAATTCTTCCGGATCGGAGATCTGGTAGGGGCAGGCGATGAACAGCTGTTCGATTTCCGGTTCAACGGAAAGCGCGGTTTCGCCGATGCCGTCGGGGCGAACGGGTACTTTGCGGTAACCCAGCACGTCGAGACCGATTTTTTCGGCGCAGCGTTGTATGATTTCGCGGCACTCTTCGCGCCAGCGGGGTTCTTTCGGGAAGAATACCATGCCCACACCGTATTTACCGGTTTCGGGGAGACGGATGCCCAGTTTCAGGCATTCCGCATACAAAAACTCATGCGGCATCTGAATGAGAATGCCGGCCCCGTCACCTGTTGTACGCTCACAACCACAGGCACCGCGATGTTCCATGTTTTCCAACATGGTCAAAGCATCCCGGATGATCTGGTGGGACTTGCGCCCCTTAATATGTGCGGTAAAGCCCGTACCGCACGCGTCGTGTTCAAATTCCGGACGATACAAACCTTGCTCTTGGCTCACTTTTCGCATTGGCTATATAGATTTTTTCCTTTTCAGATACACCCTCCCCGTCAGGGACCTTCCCCGGGTGAATGTACCGTAATTGCTTTTGGGAACGGTTTAAAGATACTAAAGGATCACGGTATTTTTTACATAAAACTCTATTAAACGGTAAAAATTTAGAAATATTTAAAATCGGCAGCCGGTCCATTTGAAATTTATGAAAATTGAAAGGGGTTTTGGGCAACAAAAAGGCCGGGTAGATCCCGGCCGTGGTAATAAGTTGTGTAAAACTATGTGGGTCAGGGCTCGAAGTCGAATTCCACCTTTCCGTTTCTCACGAAAACCCGCATGGGATCACTGATCATGCTCTCGTTTTGCATACGGTCAAGAGCGGTAACGATATAAATATAGTTGCGCCCCTTAATATAACTATGGTCGATCACCATCGGGTCGGGCATCTGGGAAATGATGCCGATGATCTTCGTGGGGTCGTTGATGTTGATTACCTGGCCATCCTCGAACCGGTACAGGACATATTGCCTCGTCTGACCGCTGGTGTCGTCGTCCGCCCAGCGAATCTCCAGCCCGTCTGCTTTTTCAAACGCATCCGTGAAGTAGGGAGCCTTGGGCGCCGTGTTGTCGAGCCACGGCATGGTGGGCCGCAGGGCGGGGTACCGGTAGAGGTGGTTGCGCATCGAATCGGTGATACCGAGGGGGTTGCCGTCAAACGACTTGGAGCTGTAAAATGCGCTGCCCTGGATGGTGGCCAGCGCGCGGGTGGCCTGCACCTGGCGTGGCAGTTCGCCCGGGTCGCGCCAGCTGGCGGAACTTCCCAGCCGGTAGGCGCCGTGGCCGATGTACATGTGGCGGCCGTATGCATGGGCGCCCCACCAGTTCACCAGCACTTCGTACGGAACGAGGCGATGCCCGAATTCCCAGTACAGCTGGGGCATGAGGTAATCTATCCAGCCCAGGCGCTGCCATTTGGTCACGTCCGCATAGAGGTCGTCGTAATTGGCGAGGCCGCGGGTGGCGGATCCGTCGGGGTCTTTATCCCGGTTGCGCCACACACCGAATGGGCTGATGCCGAACTTCACCCAGGGCTTTTCCGCTTTGATGGCGGCGTTGAGCATTTGGATGATCGTGTCTACGTTGGACCGCCGCCAGTCGTCGATGAAGCGGCCTTTGCCGTACATCCGGTACGAGTTGCCGTCGGGGAATTCCCGGTTGGCGATGCGGTAGGGATAAAAATAATCGTCGAAGTGCACGGCGTCGATGTCGTACCGCTTCACCACGTCGCGGATCACATCGGTGACATAGGCACGCGCCTCGGGGATCCCGGGGTCGAAGTACCGTTTGTCGCCGTATGTCACGAACCATTGCGGTTTCAGCCGGGTGATGTGGTTGGGGGCGATGCTGCTGGTGCGGATGTTGGCAATGGCGCGATAGGGGTTGAACCAGGCGTGGAATTCCATGCCGCGTTTATGCGTTTCCGTTACCATAAACTCCAGCGGATCGTAATAGGGAACGGGAGGCTGGCCCTGCCGGCCGGTGAGATATTCGCTCCAGGGCTCGTAAGGCGAAGCGTAAAACGCATCGCTCACCGGGCGCACCTGAAAAATGATGGCGTTGATGCCGTTGCGCTGGTGCCGGTCGAGCAGGGCGATAAATTCCTGCTGCTGCTGCTGGGTGGGGAGGCCTTTCCGCGATGGGTAATCGATGTTTTCGATAGTGGCCACCCATACCGCTCTCATTTCCCTTTTGGGAGGCAACTGCCCTTTACCCTGCTGCATCATGCCGCCGCACAATAATAATCCAGCCAATAGATACTTCACCATTTTTTCCTGTTACGTTTATCCCTGAAAATTGCGAAAATAAAGCGCCGGGTGTCAAATCCCAAATGCGGAACACATTCATTACCAGCAAATGTGAAGCCGGAAAACGTGTGTTGTGGATTTAAAGCGGGAGGTAAGGTAGTTGGCGGCATGCACGGCGCCGCTTTCAATCCTCCCGAAACAGTTGTATTTTGATACGACATATTCCGCGCAAATGAAAAAGCACATCCTCGTCATTCCCATCCTGCTGCTTTGCAGCCGGTCCTTTTGCCAGCCGGTACCTGGCGACATCGAAAAAGCGGCAAAGGCGTTCATCGCCCTGCTCGACACCGCGCAGTGCCGCCAGGCTTGCTTTAGCTGGGAGGAAGAAGAACGTTTCAACTGGCATTTTGTGCCCCGCGCCCGGAAGGGGCTGCCGTTGAAAGATATGACGGAGACCCAGCGCGTTAAAGCATATCAGCTGCTGAAAGCCTGCCTCAGCAGCGACGGGTACAAAAAAGCGACCGCCATCGTGGAAACCGAGCACATTTTACGCGCCCTCGAAGGCAGAGGCCCGGACGATGAGTACCGCCACCCCGGCAAATATTACTTTTCCTTTTTCGGAGCGCCGGCCGCCGGCAAGCCCTGGGGCTGGCGGGTGGAGGGGCATCACCTTTCCCTCAATTTTTCGGCGGCCACCCGTACCCTTATTACCGGCACCCCGGCGTTCATGGGAGCCAATCCCGCCATTGTGCCGGACGGCCCGGAAAAGGGAAGGCAGATATTAAAAGACGAATCCCAACTGGCGTTCGGCCTGCTGGCCACGCTGAATGCCGCCCAGCAGGCCCGGGCCATCGTTGCTGAAAAAGCCCCGGCCGATATCATCACGGGCAATAAGCGGAAAGCCTGGCTGCAGGACCCGCCGGGCCTGGGGTATGCGGAACTGCAACCGGCCCAGCAACAACAGCTGAAAAAGCTGGTGGCCGTTTACGTAGACCGGTACACCAAGCTGATGGCCGATCTGCTATGGAAAGAAATCACCGCCGCCGGGTGGGCAAACGTGCATTTCGCCTGGGCGGGCGGCAAATGCTGGGGCGCCGGGCACTATTACCGTATCCAGGGCCCCACGTTTATCATTGAATACGACAATACCCAGAATAACGCCAATCACGTCCATACCACCTTTCGCGACCTGAAAAATGATTTCGGGGAGGACGTGCTGCTGCAACATTATAAACAGGGGCATGCCAAAGCAGATGCCCCGTGAAAGACGAACCTGCAAAGAATCTTCCCTTTTGGAGGTTGGCTCGTCTTTCCCCGGTTGTAGGTTCGTCTTTTGCCGTGGGAGCCTTCCATCAGTTCAAATTATTGTCCATTCGCGTTACTTTTTGCCTTTCGCCGCAGGTGGCCAAGGGGCCGGGAAAGATAAACCGCGAGCAAGGTCATCTGCCCTCATCATCTGCGCGCATGCATATTTTCCGGTGTTGGCAGGGCCTGGGAATAGGAAAGCAAAAACCGGCGAAAAGGGGGAAAAGCCCTTCCTCCGCTCTGCAGGACATGAACAAAAAAGTGGAATTATACCGGGAAAGAAGCCGCCGGCGCGGGTTATACTTTGCGGCCCAGATACTGGCTGTAATCAGGCAGTATGGCCGAATATTCCTGGTGCATCAGGGGCGATGTGAGCAGGAAGTCTGCCGAAGCGCGGTTGCTGGCCATGGGAATGTTCCATACCACACCGAGCCGCAGCAGTGCTTTGATGTCCGGGTCGTGGGGCAGGGCCTCCATCGGATCCCAGAAAAAAATGATCACATCGATGCGCCCTTCCGCCACCGCTGCTCCAATCTGCTGGTCGCCGCCCAGGGGGCCGCTCAGCAGCTTGCGTACAGACACGTCCAGCGCCTCTTCGATGAGCTTACCGGTAGTGCCTGTGGCATAGAGCTCGTGCCGGGCCAGCACGGTTTTGTTGTACACGGCCCATTCCAGCATTTCCGCCTTCTTGTGGTCGTGCGCAATCAGCGCAATCCGCTTTCGGGCATGCAGTGTTTTAGTAAGTTGCATATTGCAAAAATAATTAAATAGATCAGCGTTTGCTAGTTTTCTCCGTTCCCGCCGGGAAAAAGAAGGGCCGGAAGTGTCGGCATTTTTCGCTAAATTTGCGGGAGAAAATTGTTAATAATGATAAAAACAGGAAATCCAATTATCAGTATCTATACGGAAATGACGCCGAACCCGGAAACGATGAAGTTTGTGGTGAACAAGCTCCTGTATCCGAATAAATCTATCGATTTCCCCGATGCAGCCAGCACCGAACCTTCGCCGCTGGCGGCAGAACTGTTCACCTTCCCCTTCATCCGGGGTGTGTTCATCTGCAGCAACTTCGTAACGCTTACCAAAACCAACGATACGGACTGGACGGATGTAATCCCGACCATCAAACAATTCCTGAAGGAATACCTGGAAGACAACCGCGCCGTGATCAACGAAGATAAAATCGTGGCCGGCCCCGTGTTTACCGGAGACGAAAGCGACGTCGTGCAACGTATCAAGGAACTGCTGGAAAATCATGTGAAACCCGCGGTGGAAATGGACGGCGGCGCCATCCAGTTCAAAGACTACCAGGATGGTGTGGTAACCCTCATGCTGCAGGGTTCCTGCTCCGGCTGCCCCTCTTCCATGATCACCCTCAAAGCCGGCATCGAAGGCATGATGAAGCGGATGATCCCGGAAGTGAAAGAGGTAGTGGCGGAAGCAGAATAATCAAGCCATAGTTGAGTGAATGATAGTGTTAGAAGCGCGGCCTTGACGGTTGCGCTTTTTTCGTGTACGATTGTTTAGTTTTACACCCATGAGATGGATTTTATTAGGATGCG
>CBFGZV010000087.1:0-7107 GCA_965653365.1 uncultured Chitinophaga sp.
GGCCCTGTTTCATATTTTCAGTAGGTGTATTCGGTTAATAGGAAAGGGGCGAATTCTTTCGCCCCTTCACCATTTTAACCGGCCGGCAAATTCACCGGCGGGCAGCCGTTCCCGAATATTTCCGAATGGCCGCCGATTTCTGTATCTTAGTTGTGCTGTTCACCTATTACCATGTCTTCCAAAGGACTGATTGTCACCATCGTCGTATTTTTATCCCTGTGGATGTGCGCATCCGCCCAGGACTCGCTGCAGGTTTTCCGCAGCCTCGATTCCGCGCGTAAAATGCCCGACGATACCGCCAAGGTGAACCTCCTCATCAGCAAAGCAAAAAAATTATACCGCTTTTACGACGGCCGCGGCCAGGATAACGCTTTCCTGCAGGAAGCCATTAATGTCGCGCAGAAATTGCGTTACGCAAAAGGCCTTGCAGAGGCGTATAACGAATTCGGGACCTCCAAGCGCAACAAGTCACAATACCTGCTGGCCACTGATTACCACGAAAGGGCCCTCAAAAGTGCGGAAGACGCCCGTGATACCCGTTTAATTACCATTTCTCTCAACAATATCGGGGTCGACTACCGCCGCCGCGATATGCTGGAAAAGGCGTTCGACTTCCACTTCCGGGCCCTCAAATCGGCCGAGAAAGACAACGACGACCGCAGCATCGCCATCGCCACCAATTCCATCGGCAACATCAAATTGTCTGACAGCAAGTTCAATGAGGCGATCGAGGTGTTCAACCGCAGCCTGAAGCTGGAACAGCAACGGGAAAACGACCTCGGCATCGCCATCAATCTCGGCAACCTGGGATATGCTTACGAGGGGCTGGGGCAGCTGGACAGGGCCATCGAGTTTTACAAGCGCTCGCTGGCCGTGAACGAAAAGCTGAACAACACCACCGGCATGTCTATCTGCTACACCTGCCTGGGCACGGCTTATCAGAAAAAGAAGAATTATCCCCTGGCCATGGAGTACCTGCAAAAGGCGCTCGCCATCAACGATAAGGTAGACGAGAAGATTCACGTGGCCGACAGTTATATCAGCATCGGCCGGCTGCTCAACGACGAGGGTAAATATGAAGAAGCCCGCAAATACCTGCAGCAGGCCATCGACCTTGGCCTGAAATGGGGCTTCAAATCCACCCTCATGGAAGCCTACAAATCCATGGGCGACAATTACCAGCGGGCCGGTAACCTGACCCTGGCCATGGACAACAACAACTATTCCATCCTGTATAAAGACAGCCTGCTGCGCGAGAAGTCGAGCACCGAATTTGCGCAGATGCAAACCCTGCACGACGTGCATCAGAAAGACAACCAGATCAAACAACTGCAGCAGGAGCAGGACCTCAGCCAGCTGCGCATCCGCCGCAACCTGGCGCTCGCCATTGCCCTGGCCGGCTTTTTATTCATGCTCATCGTGGGAGGTTTCTTTTACATCCGCCACCGCAACCTGCAGGCCAACCGGCAAACCCTGCAGCTGGAGCTGCGTTCCCTGCGCTCGCAGATGAACCCGCATTTTATCTTCAACTCGCTCAGCTCCATCCACCGCTACATCTGGAGCAACAACCAGGAGGAGGCGTCCGATTACCTTACGAAGTTCTCCAAGCTGATGCGCATGATACTCGACAACAGCCAGCATACGTTCATTCCCCTCAACCGGGAGGTGGAGTCGCTTCGGCTGTACCTCGACCTGGAAGCCCTCCGCTGCAACAACATGTTCGATTACAGTATCTCGGTAGAAGATCATATCAACGAAGAAGAAGTGCTGATACCACCTATGATCATCCAGCCTTATGTGGAAAACGCCATCTGGCACGGCCTGGTGCACCGCAAGGAAAAAGGTATGCTCGACATCACGATCGGGCTGAAGGGGAAGGTGCTGGAAGTAACGGTAACGGATAACGGAATCGGCCGGAAAATGGCCATGGAAATAAAGGAAAAGAAAGACCGCATGCACAATTCAATGGGCATGAAAGTAACCGAAGGCCGCATAGCGCTCATCCGCAAGATCAACAATACCAAAGACGCAAATGTAGAGATCCACGATCTGCAGGACAACGGACAGGCCACCGGCACAAGAGTGAGAATTGTATTGCCGGCAGAGTTTTTATTTTAAGCAGAGAAAATTTAAAAATCACCACATGAGCGAAATCAAAGCGATTATCGTTGACGATGAGCAGCACTGTATTGATGCCCTGCAGGCAATGCTGCAGAAAAAATGTCCTGAAGTAACCGTACTGGCCGGCGTCAACAGCGTGCAGGACGCGCGGCGAACGATAGACGAGCTGCAGCCCGACCTCGTGTTTCTCGATGTGGAAATGCCGCATCAGAACGGGTTTGAGTTACTGAAGCAGTACGACCGGATTTTCTTCGACGTGATTTTCACCACCGCCTATGAGCAGTACGCCCTGAAGGCCATCAAATTCAACGCACTCGATTACCTGCTCAAGCCTTTCAGCGTGCAGGACCTCCAGGAAGCGCTGCGCAAATTCCAGGAGCGCCGGGCGGCCAAAGCCGGCGACCCGGCCATCGCACCCCTCGAGGTGTTCCTGCAGAACATGAAAACAATGCAGCAGACCAATAAGAAAATCGCCCTGCCCACTATTAACGGCCTCGTGTTTATGCCGGTGCAGAACATCGTGCGCTGCGAATCGACGGGGAATTATACCAAGCTGTTTTTCACCGACCGTAAGCAGCTGCTGGTGTCGAAACCGCTGAAAGAGTTTGAGGAACTGCTCACCGATGTGGACTTTTTCCGGGTGCACAACTCCCACCTGATCAACCTCCAGCAGATGGAATCCTACATCCAGGGAGAGGGCGGGTTCGCCCTGATGAGCGACGGCACGCAGGTGGAAGTGTCACGGCGGCGTAAGGCGGATTTCCTGAAAAAAGCGATGCAGTTCTGACCGTGCCGGGCGGCCTGCCGGATTTACACCCAATCTTGCCACTTATCGGCAGTTCGATACCGGATATTAAATGGGGGTTGCGGTGGCTGAAGGGAGGTTGTACATTTGTTTCACAATCAGTAAATCAATTGTTTGTTAGAAAAAAAGAATTTTCTCTGCATTACTAGCGTTTGATTAGCCCCAAAGGAAAAAGGCACCTTCTGGTGTCTTTTTTGTTTTTATACACTTCTGAGGAAACCGGGCGTACCGGGGAATGCCGGCGGGTTGGGCGCGTTCCGCCTGTTTTTCTGGCAGCGCTAAATATGTGTTAGCGGTACGCTTTTTATCTTTCAGGATCGGAATGAGCGGCAGTTTGTGCTCAATGGAACGTTGCCGCCTTTTCTTCCAGTTTTTCTTCCAGCCCGTAAAAACCAAGGAGTTTGCGGATTACGCCTTCCACCACCGCATCGGGGCAGGAAGCACCGCTGGTGAGCAGAAGGGTGACTACATCCCTGCCGGGGAGGTAGCCGGTGCTGTGGAGCTCCTGGTGTTGGTGAAAGTCCCAGTGCAGGATTTCCTGGCGGGAGAGGAGTTTCTCCTCCGACGAAATAAAGTAGGTGGGGAGTTTCTCTTCACAGAGCTCCACGAGGTGGGAGGTGTTGGAGCTGTTGTAGCCGCCCACCACGATGGCGAGGTCGGCCGGCGCTTCCAGCATGCCGGTGACGGCCGTCTGGTTATCGTTCGTGGCGTAGCAGAGCGTATCCCGGGTGTCGGCAAAATGCGCGCCCACCTGGTCTTCCGCCAGCCCGAATTTTTCGATGATGGCCTGTTTGATATAATCGGCGATGGCCTGTGTTTCCGAGGCCAGCATGGTGGTCTGGTTCACTACGCCCACCCGTTGCAGGTGGCGGGTTACGTCGAAGCCTTCGGAGTACTGCCCTTTAAATTCTTCGTAAAACTGCTCCGCCGGTTTTCGGCCGTGTATGTATTCGGCGAGGCGGTGGGTTTCCTCCATGTCTTTCACCACCACGGTGGGGGTATGAAAGCGGCTGTGGGAAAAGGTGGCCCTGGTTTCTTCGTGCTTCGGCTTGCCGTGTACGATCACCGTGTATTCGCGGGCCGCTATCTGTTCGGCTTTGTTCCAGACCCGCTCCACGAAGGGGCAGGTGGTATTGTATTGCAGCGGCGTGATGCCGATGGCCTGCAGCCGGGCTTCTATCTCAAGGGTGGTGCCGAAGGCGGGAATGATCACGATGTCGTTTGCATGCAGGTCCTCCCAGGGAATGAGCTGCTTGCCCGAAGTATCCATCAGGAAGCGCACCCCGCGGGAAAGGAGGTCGCTGTTCACCTGGGGGTTGTGGATCATCTCGCTGAGCAGGAAAATCCGTTTTCCCTCGTTTTCGTCGATGGTTTTGAAGGCGATTTCGATGGCATTCTCCACGCCGTAGCAGAAACCGAAATGGCGGGCCAGCAGGATGCGGACCGGGCCGAAATCGAGCAGGGTAGGGCTGAAGTCTTTCTTCATGCGGTCCTGCTGCTTACGGTGCTGTTTAATGGCGGAAATCAGCGGACTGCGGTATATGATGGGTACGTTGAATGTTTTCATGTGTTCGGCCTCAATTCCGCAAAGATAAATGATATCCGCCGCAAGTACGAATGCGGAAATCTCAACTTTTCTAGTTAACTTCCCTGTACTAAACCTTTTGTAGTAGAAACATCCAAGATCGTAGTATGTCCGGGTACAGCCATGTACCTGCAGTGGCCGTATGTGCGGGCGCCCATTTTCTTCGGGAAATGCCTGATGCGGCTGTGTTCCAGTGTATTCAGCAGGATGTTTTTTGCTGCCGGGAGGCGGGTGTGCGGCGTGTGCGTGGGCATGAAGGCGAATTTGCGGGTTCCCGGGCAAGGCGACGCTCCGGAGGCAGCAAAACCTGGTGTGGCAAATGAGCCGGTGTGGGTTGCCGGGAAATCTCCCGCGCCGTGGTGGCGAATGGAGGTGCCGGGCGAGGGAACGGCTGGGATGTGAGGCACGCAGCGCCGGCCATAATAAGCATTTTACGTTTACTGATATAGACAAATGCAGTAGCCCTGGTTCTCCGGGGCTTTTCGCTTTTTTGATCCGCCGCTGGAAATAATACGGTTGTTTGATTGGTTGGGTTTGCCGGCTTTCGGGCAAACCGGATGCATGCTTTGATTCGTTTCCCGGGCGCCCGGAAAATCGTTTATTTCTCGTCGCTGAATTTTTTCAGCCACTGTTTTTCTTCCGAGGTAAGGCTGTTGTAGCCTTTTTCATTGATTTTATCGAGGAGCTGGTCGAGCCGGCTGGCGTGGGAGGGCTCGTTGTTGCGCACCACGCGGAGGGGCGACTTTTTAGGCTTGAATTTCTGTGCTTTCGGCCGGCGGGTAAACAGGCCCGAAATTTTTTCGAACAGGGCGATGAGGGGCGCGCAGAGGTCCGTACCGTTGTTTTGGAGGGTTCGTACATACACATATCCGAACGCCGCGCCGCCGAGGTGGGCCAGGATGCCGCCCACATTGCCGAGGGGGATGGCGATGATATCGATGACGATCACACCCACGGCCACCCATTTCAGCTTGATGGTGCCGAGGAACAGCAGGCCGATTTCGAGGTTGGGCATGAGGGTGGCGCTGGCAACCAGGAAGCACATCACGGCCGCTGAAGCGCCGATCATAGGGGCGCCGAGCACGCCGGAAGGGGGCAGCGCGTAGTAAAACAGCACATATACGAGCGCGCCCATGAACCCGCTAAGCAGGTAAAGTGGCAACACTCTTTTGTTGCCCAGCGTGCTGCGGAACATGTTGCCGAACCAGTAAAGGTTGAGCATGTTGAAGAAAATATGGAAGATCCCGGTGTGCACGAACATATAGGTGAGAATGCCCCAGGGTTTATAGAGTAATTCGTTGTTATGTATATTCAGTTGCAGGTTATGCAGAATGAACTGGTAAATGGCCATCGCGGGAGCGATGTTGAATATATTGGGCGCGGCCAGCACATACAAAAGGCCCAACGCGACAAAAATCGCAATATTCACAAGCATGAGGTGATTGACCGTATTTTCCTGTTTGAGCCAGTATCTGATGTCCGATTGAAAAGAAGTTCCGTTCATACCGGAAAATTAAAGAAAATTGTTGAGCAAAACGCCCGGGAGCCTGCTTGAGCGGCGGGGCAGGGGCTTCGGAGGTGATGAATAACAATATATGTAATTCATTGGCTAGCAGTTGATATTTCGCCTAAATAAAATTGCCCGAAAGGGAATATTGCCGTATCTTTGCCTCCCTTAAAATACTTTACTTAAAAGGAGGAAACAAATTTTGACAGAAAACAACATTACTAACGAACAAAACGCTGAACAACAGGCCCCGGCAGCAGCAGCTCCGGCAGCAACAGCGACAACAAATGCACCTGTTGCCACCGCTCACGACGATTTCGACTGGAGCGTGGACAAACGCAATGTATCTTCTTACAGCAAAGAAGAGAAAGAAAAGTATGACCAGACTTACGACAGCACTTTCAAAGTGATCGAAGAGAACGGTCTGCTCACCGGTACCATCGTTGGCGTTACTAAAACAGACGTGGTGATCAACATCGGGTTCAAATCCGACGGTCTTATCTCCCTCAACGAGTTCCGCGATCTGCAGGGTCTCAAAGTGGGCGACGAGGTGGAAGTACTGGTGGTTGAAAAAGAAGACCGCGACGGCAACCTGCACCTGAGCCGCAAACAGGCTCGTATGCAACGTGCATGGGAACGCATCGTGGAAGTTTACAAAACCGGCGAAGTGGTTACTGGTACCGTTACCAGCAAAACCAAAGGCGGCCTGATCGTGGACGTTTACGGCATGGAAACCTTCCTGCCCGGTTCGCAGATCGACGTTAAACCGGTTACCGACTACGATCAGTTTGTAGGTAAAACCATGGAGTTCAAGGTAGTGAAAGTAAACGAAGCTATCCGCAACGCCGTAGTATCTCACAAAGCCCTGATCGAAAGCGATATCGAACAACAGCGTGTAGACATCATCTCCAAACTGGAGAAAGGCCAGGTACTGGAAGGTACGATCAAGAACATCACCGACTTCGGTGCGTTCATCGACCTGGGTGGCCTGGACGGTCTGCTCTATATCACCGATATCAGCTGGGGCCGTATTTCTCACCCGAGCGAAGTACTCCAGATGGATCAGAAGATCAACGTGGTGGTACTGGA
>CBFGZV010000088.1:0-6983 GCA_965653365.1 uncultured Chitinophaga sp.
AGCGGGATAGGTACACATGGTTTCTGTGAGTGTGTAATGAAAATCTAAACGGATACGAACGAGGTTGGTTTGTTCTGCCCCTGCCGAGTTCCGACAAATCAATGCAGAAATAAGCATGTAGAAAGCTTTTGGGGAATATGTTTGGACGCGGGTTCGACTCCCGCCAGCTCCACAGGTTCGAGAGCTTGAAAGCCGCCATCATGGCGGCTTTTCCTGTTTTGTAGCGGGTTTCAGCCGTTTTACAATCGCACATATCACTACGTATTTGCATTGCGTTTTGCTACATTATTTTTACAATGGATTTACAAACTTTTTTACAAAAGCAGAAATATGGCCATTGTAAAGGTAATGCTCAAAAAGCACCACCAGCGCAAGGATGAAACCTTCCAGGTTGCAGTATACGTTTACGATATCCCGCATAAAAAAAGCCACGAACTTCATTCATGGCCTTTAAAAACGTAATCCGAGGAATGGACTACTATTTCGCCAGCAGCGCCTGCCCCTCGAAAACCACACCGTCCCAACCGTGCTTCATAAACTGACGGATGTTCTGGTGATCGGTACCGTCCGGCGTGTTCAGCACGGCCTGGTAATGTTCCGCAAAAAGATAAAGAGTATCTTCCTTACTGAGCCCGTTCGTGTGCGCAAAGGCAAATACCTTGGCGCTGCCCTGGTTTTGCGCTGCCTCGTTATATGCATCGCCATTCCTGAAAGCGGTGGGCTGATGCTGGTAGTACGTCTCAATAAATCCGATCACTTCTTTGAACGTAACGGCATTGTCTTTTAGTTGTTGAATCAGAATTACAAGTTGCTCTTTCATCCGGCATTTCATTAAGTACAATTAATCGGGCGGCCAAGTTTGTCGTTGCGACCTGAAGACCGCCCGTTTTTCCGGGTCAAAAATAGAAATTTAAAAATGACGGCCAACCGGTATTGCTTCACTTTACAGCATCCGCACCCCGCCCCAGCCGATGCTCCCGATAAAAAAAATAAAAAAATCAAAAAAATCTGATATCTTAAATCCCTCAAAGCACAGATATTGTACTCCTCAAATAAATAGCTGCCATTGGAAAACAAACAGTTGTCTGAAATATCCAAACGAATCGAAAATGACGATGAAAAAGCTTTCAGGGAAATTTTTGATTTGTTTTATTTCGACCTGCTTGCCTTTTCCAGGCCGATAGTGGCGGATGAGCAGGCGGCCGAAGATGTGGTGGAAAATGTCTTCCTCCGGCTCTGGCAAAACCGTAAAACCCTCGGCAATATCAACAACCTCTCCGCTTACCTTTATACTGCCACCAAATACGCCTCGATCAACTACCTGAAGGCCCGGAAAAATACCGCGGACGTAGCCATTGAAGAGCTGGACGACAGCAGCCTGTATTCCTTTTCCACGCCGGAAACGTCGATGATCGGTAAGGAAAACGTGCTGAGCATTGAAAAGGCCATCAACCAGCTGCCACCGAAATCCAAGCTGGTGTTTTACCTGGTCAAGGAAAAAGGCCTCAATTGCCGCGAAGTAGCTAAAATGTTGAACACCTCCGTCAGAACGGTGGAAACGCAGTTGTATCATTCTTTGAAAAAGATTGCCGCAATACTGGAAGAAAGCCAGGTAATCCAGCCAAAACGCAGCAGCCGGTAAGCCGGCGCGTCCCAGCCATGCCCGATCGCACGGGGCTTGCTTCCCGTAACTAATTTGCCTGTACTCCTGTTATATGGCTCAATTGGAGGTCTTTGCGGCCCATGACCGCGCCTTCCCTGTGCGCTCCGGCCGCAGCCGACTGTATTCCCGTCGCACAACCTGTTTTGGCGCTCTTCGCGGCTGCAGGGGACGGACGCATCTTTCTATCCATCCCCCCATTGGGCCTCGTAAGCGCCTTCCCCTTGCGCTCCGGTCGCAGCGCCGCCTGCATTCCCGTCGCACAACCTGTTTTGGCGCTCTTCGCGGCTCCAGGGGACGGACGCATCTTTCTATCCATCCCCCCATTGGCCCTTGTAAGCGCCTTCCCTGTGCGCTCCGGCCGCAGCGCCGCCTGTATTCCCGTTGCACAACCTGTTTTGGCGCTCTTCGCGGCGGCAGGGGACGAACGCATCCTCCCATTTGTCCCTCCCAAGCGCCTTCCCCGTGCACTCCGGCCGCAGCCGCCTGCATTCCCGTTGCACCCCCTTTCCATCCATCCGCCGGGATAATTGTCTCCTCCCAACCCCTTCCCGCCGCCCTCTCAAAAAAAAGTTAAATTTTTTTTAACCCCCCACTACGTAAATAGCCCCTCCCGCTTGTCATATAGTAGAAGTATTATAGACTCGTTCATGCATAGAAGCCGATTAATTGAATTGCTGGCAAAAAAGAAAGCTGGGGAAATATCGCTCCAGGAGCAATTTGAGCTGTCAAAATGGCTTCAGGAAAATGAAGACGACCGGGAGCTGGCCGGCCAGCTGGACGAGTTATTCCGCCTCGATTACGGCCCGGAACAGACGGACGATGACCTGAAAGGAAAGGAAAAGAGCTGGGACCGCATCACGAATGCCATCCGCGCCGAAAGCAGCGAAGAACCGCTTGTCCTGAAGAAAACGAAAATTTTGCCGTGGCGCAGGCTGTTGACTTTATCCGCCGCATCGGTGGTGCTGTTTTGTGTGGCTGGCCTGGGATTATATTACTTCCTGGCTGTTAACAAACAAGACGGCGCCAACCAGAATATCGTCGGTACCGAAAAAGGCTCCAGGTCGAGCCTCATCCTGCCGGATGGCTCTCGCGTCTGGCTGAACAGCGACAGCAAACTGTCTTACGGCGCCAATTTCGGCAAGCACGACAGGGTGCTCACATTGACGGGGGAAGCGTATTTTGATGTGGTGAAAGACCCCGATCATCCCCTGGTGATTCTGACCCCCACGGTGACCGTAAAAGTGTTGGGAACGGCTTTCAACGTACGGGCGTATCCCGATGAAAAAAATACAACCACCACACTGGTAAGAGGCTCAGTGCAGGTGTCTGTCAACAAAGAAAAAAAATTGAGCTATATACTCAGGCCGGACGAAAAACTGATCGTCGATAACCATTCCGGCCTGCCGAATCAAGAAAATAACAGTGAAACTAGAACAGATAAAAGACCGGACAGAATCACCAAAATCAAAATTGTAAAAACCGATTCTATTCCTCCTGAAGCGCAATGGATCAAAAACAAACTGGTCTTTATCAACAAACCACTCTACGAAGTTGCCAGCATTCTCTCCCGGTGGTACGGTGTAAGCGTAATCGTGGATGGCAGCGAAGAAATGAGAACCCGTGAGTATACCGGATTTTTTGAAAACCAGGATATCCAGAGCGTCATGGAATCCTTGCGATTGGCCGGCGGCTTCAAGTACAAAATGGAGAACAATACAATTTTGATAGAGCCTTAAACAAAACTCTCATTTATGATAAGTGAACTATTGCTGATTTAACCAAAATCGGAGGGGCCTCCACGTCCCTGGGTGTAAACAAACTTCAGACGTCGACCGCGAATTTTTCCGGCAGCTTTCAATTGAAATTAATGTTATGAAAAAAATGAACTGCTATAGCCGAGGCTATATGTATAAGCTATTGCTTGTAATGAAAACAATGGTATTTCTGGTACTCTTTGCCTGTTCCTCGTTGCTGGCGAACGATCTTTCGGGGCAGGACAAGATCACGCTCAATTTCAGTAAGGCGCCCATCGAGCGGGTATTGAGAACGATCCAGGCGCAGAGCAAGTATTCATTCGTTTACCAATCCGAAGTATTTGCCAGGGATATCGAAATCGATATCCAGACAAAAGATGCCTCCATCGATACGGTAATGTCCAGACTGCTCAGGAATACGCCGCTGAACTACAAGAAGATGGAGAACAATATCATCATCATCCTGAATAAAAGCGCGCCCGAGCCCAGGCTTTCATCCCAGCCGCCGGTCACCGTCCGGGGAACGGTAAAAGACAGGGCCGGCGGTATGATGCCGCAGGTGTCGGTCTACATCAAAGGCACGCAAAACGGTACCGTGACCAATGAAAAAGGAGAGTTTTCGATCAATGCGAACCTGTACGACAGTCTCGTTTTTTCATTCGTGGGCTACAAAACACAAACGGTGTTCGTCAGCGACAGCCGGCAGCTGAACATCGTGCTGGATGCGCAGGAGGGAAGCCTGAACGAAGTAGCGGTAGTAGGGTATTCGAAGCAGAAAAAATCGAGCATGGTGGCCTCCGTTACCACCATCAAGCCGGGAGAGCTGAGAATACCGAGCAGCAACCTGACCAATTCACTCGCCGGGCGCCTGGCGGGTGTTGTGGCGTATCAGCGAAGCGGGGAACCGGGGCAGGATAATACCTCCTTTTTCATACGGGGTATCACCTCGTTCGGCGCATCTGCCAAAAAAGACCCGCTCATCCTCATCGACGGGATTGAACTGAGCACGAACGATCTCGCCCGCCTGAACCCGGACGATATCGCCAGCTTCAGCATCATGAAAGACGCCCTGGCCACGGCCCTCTACGGCGCCAGGGGCGCCAACGGTGTGATCCTCGTTACCACCAAGGAAGGGAAGGAAGGAAAAATGAATGTAGACGTGCGGTTCGAAAATTCGTTCTCGATGCCCACGGAAAACATCGAAACGGCCGACCCCGTGACGTTCATGAGAATGCACAACGAATCGGTGAAAACCCGCGACCCCAACGGTCAGACGTTGTACACCGATGAGCAGATCACTTTCACCGAACGCGGCATGCACCGGGACATCTATCCTGCCACCAACTGGCGCGAAGCGATGTTTAAAAACACCACCGTCAACAACCGCCTGAACCTCAGCTTCACCGGCGGCGGCAGCGTAGCCAGGTATTATGTGGCGGGCAGCGTTACCCGCGACAAAGGTAATCTTCGTGTGGACCGTAAAAATGATTTCAATTCGAACATCGATCTTTACAAATACTCCATCCGGTCGAACGTCAACATCAACCTGACCAAGACCACCGAACTGTCGACCCGTTTCGTGGCCAATTTCGACGATTATACGGGCCCCATCGATGGAGGCTCTTCCATGTACCGCAAAGTGATGCAGGCCAACCCGGTGCGCTTCAAGCCTTATTACGAACCGGATTCCGCCTTTGCTTACGCCAAGCATATCCTGTTCGGCAACTTCGAAGCGGGCGGCTACCTCAATCCCTATGCCGAAGCGTTGAGGGGCTACCGCGATTACAGCAGGAGCAATATGCTCACCACGGTGGAACTGAAACAAAACCTCGACAATTTCGTCAAAGGCCTGATGGTGCGCGGGCTGGTCAACTTCGACCGGCGGTCCGAATACAGCATTTCCCGCGCATATTCGCCCTTCTATTACCAGATTTCTTCTTTCGACCTGAAAAACGATTCGTATAAGCTGGTAAGGCTCAACCCGAGGAGCGGCCGCGAAACGCTGGACTACGACCCGGCCAATACCAATCGCGAGATTTCCAACAGTTTCTACTTCGAAGGAGCCACCCAGTATAACAACAACTTCGGTAAAAACAGCGTCAACGGCCTGCTGGTATTTACCGCCCGTCAATTCAAACAGGGAGCGCCCAATACCATTCAGCTGTCGCTTCCAACGCGCAACCTGAGCCTTTCCGGCCGTTTTTCCTATAACTACGATTCGCGTTACCTCGCGGAATTCGCTTTCGGGTACAATGCTTCCGAGCGCTTTTCGAAGAAAAACCGCTGGGGCTTTTTCCCCTCATTCGGGGCCGGCTGGGTAATTTCGAATGAACCGTTTTTTGAATCGATGTCGCATCTGTTCCGCCAGTTGAAGATCCGCGGGTCTTACGGCATCGCCGGAAATGAAGCGATCGGCAGCGCCTCGGAGCGCTTCTTCTACATGTCCGAAGTTGACCTGAATGCGCCCTACAACGTCAACTGGGGCATCAATATGAACGAAAACCCCGGCGGCATCAATGTGAGCCGCTATGCTAACGACCAGGTGGGCTGGGAGCGCTCTTACAAGTCGAATCTCGTGCTCGAATTCAACCTGGTAAATGGCCTTTCATCCATTATCGAAGTGTACAAAGAGAAACGGAAAAATATCCTGCAAAACAGGATTATTCCCGCTACAACAGGCATTCTGCCGGCTGTGAAAGCCAACCTCGGGGAAGCGGAAGGAAAGGGGATCGACGTCGAGCTGAACTACGACAAGAGCTTCGGGAAAAACCTGCAACTGACGGGGCGCGGCACTTTCACCTACAGCACCAGCAAAGTGATCAAATGGGAAGAGCCGGATTACGGCAAGAATTTCTGGCTGTCGAGGGTAGGTACCAACCTGGGCCAGACCTGGGGCCTGATCGCCGAAAGGCTGTTTGTAGACGCTGCCGAAGTGAAGAACTCTCCCAAGCAGGAGTTCGGCGCATACACGGGCGGCGACATCAAGTACCGCGACATCAATGGCGACGGCCGGATTGATAACCTCGACTTCGTGCCGATCGGCCATCCTACCACACCGGAGATCATCTATGGTTTCGGGTTATCGGTAGCCTACAAAAGATTCGACCTGAACTTCTTTTTCCAGGGCCTGGCACGGGAATCTTTCTGGCTCAACCAGGATAACGTAACGCCCTTCATCGATGGCGACGCCCAGGACGGCAGGGTGGGCCAAAACGCGGTCCTGAAAGCCATTTCGGACAGTTACTGGTCGGAGTCCAACCGGAACGCCTACGCCTTCTGGCCGCGGCTGGCGAATTACAATATCGAGAACAACCGGCAAACGAATACCTGGTTCATGCAGAACGGCGCCTTTTTGCGGCTCAAGTCAGTCGACGTAGGGTACACCCTGCCGAGGGAATGGTTGCGGAAATATAAAGTGTCCAACTTGAGGATTTACTTCAGCGGATCAAATCTCGCCGTTTGGAGCGCCTTCAAGTTGTGGGATCCTGAAATGGCAGGATCGGGCTTCGACTACCCGCTGCAGAAAGTTTATAACGTAGGATTTAACATTGGCCTGTAAAAGATCT
>CBFGZV010000089.1:0-5831 GCA_965653365.1 uncultured Chitinophaga sp.
ACTTGTATCTAAAGTTTAGGAAACTTCTATTCTATCCATTGAACTACCGGGCCATGCCGCTGTTAGCGGGAGGGCAAAAATAAGCGTTTTTGGCAATTTTCATCAAATTTTATGCATAAATCCGCTCAATCGCGTCTTTGTACTTCTCCTGGATCACCTTTCGCTTGAGTTTAAGGGTGGGCGTCATCTCACCCCCGTCTACCGTCCACTCGTGGGGCATCAGCTCAAATTTCTTTACCTGTTCGATGTGGTTGAAGTATTGATTGTATTTCTCCACCGACTGCCGGTAGAGCTGCCGCACCTTCGTGTCGTGGAGGGCCTTTTCAGGGCCGGGATAGCTGCTGCCTTGCTTGGCGTACCAGTCTTCCAGGTTACGGAAATTGGGCACAATGAGGGCGCCTGTGAACTTCCTGTCGGCCCCTACCACCATGATTTGTTCGATGAGGGGCGATTCCCGGAACTTGTTTTCGATGGGCTGGGGCGCTACAAATTTGCCGCCGGAGGTTTTGAACAGTTCTTTTTTGCGGTCGGTGATCTTCAGGAATTTATTGTCGATGAGCACCCCAATGTCGCCCGTATGGAACCAGCCGTCGGTGATGGCGTCGGCGGTAAGGTCGGGGCGTTTAAAGTACCCCATGGTAACGTTGGGGCCTTTGCAGAGGATTTCCCCGTCGTCGGCCAGTTTCACTTCCACGTTGCTGATGACGGTGCCTACCGTTCCAAACATTCTGTCTTTTTCGGGCATGCGGTTTACCGCGATCACGGGCGAGGTTTCGGTGAGACCGTACCCTTCCAGGATGGGAATGCGTGCGGCGGTGAAGATGCGCAGCAGCCGCACCTGGCAGGCTGCTGCGCCGGTTACGATGCATTGCAGCTCGCCGCCGAGGGCTTCGCGCCATTTACGGTACACGAGCCTGTCGGCCAGCGCGAGCTGTATCTTATACCAGGGCGAGAGCGGCTTGTTGATCTCAAATTGTCTGGCCAGGTTGAGCGCCCAGAAAAATATCGACCGGCTCATGCCGCTGAGCGCCAGGCCACGGGCATTCAGCTTTTCGTAGATTTTTTCGAGGAGGCGCGGCACAGTGGTGAAAATGGACGGTTTTACCTCCTTCAGGTTATCGGAAATCGTGTCTACACTTTCCGCGTAATAAACGGATACGCCGGCCGTGAGGTACACGTAGGTGACCATGCGTTCGAAAATATGATTGAGTGGCAGGAAGCTCAGCGCCCGGCCGCTGCTGCTGACGGGCAGTACGGGGAGGCAGCCTTCCACGTTGCTCATGATGTTGCGGTGGGAGAGCATTACGCCCTTGGGAACGCCGGTGGTGCCGGAGGTATAAATGATCGTGACGAGCGTTTCCGGCCCGATACCCTCCCTGATGGCGTTCACACGGTCTTTCCCGTTTTCGGGCGCAAGGGCGGTGAGGGCCGACCAGTGGGTTACTTCCGGGATGCGGTCGAACGAATAGATGTCGCGGAGCAGGGGCAATTTTGCGCGGAGCGCCTGCACCTTGCCGTAGAGGTCTTTATTGTTGACGAATAGAAGGGTGGAACCGGAGTCGTTGAGCACGAATTCCAGCTCGGGCTCGCCGATGGTGGGGTAGATGGGCACCAGCACGGCGCCGATCTGCTGGCAGGCCAGGTCGGTCAGGATCCATTCAGGGCGGTTGGCGCTGATGATAGCAATCCGGTCGCCCGGTTGCACGCCGGCTTGCAGCAAGCCCGCGCCCAAACGCAGGGTGATGTCGGCCACTTCGGCGGTGCTGTACATTTTCCAGGCGCCCTCCTGTTTGGCGGCCAGCATATCGGATTTGGAATAGTGGGTTAGTTGATGCGCGATCACATCAAAAAGGCGGGTGGGGAGGTGCATGATGAAGGGTTGAATTAAATGCCTCGCTGTTGTTTTTCCTGCTGTAGTTTTTCGTATTCACGGGTGGCGTCGCCGAATGGGTCGCGGTGAAAGGCATTGTAATAGGCAAACGCCAGGCCAAGCCCCCAGCCTGCCATCGGCCAAATGGGCCAGGGCACGCCATCGTGCTGATCGCTGGTGAGGAACCAGATCGCCCACAAAAATGCATTGATGATGAGGTATGTCATTAGGTGGGTGCGGAAACCGGCCCGGGCTTTGGCGATGCGCCAGAGGCGTTCATCCCTTTTTTGATTCGTTTCCATATGCGTGTATTTAGGGTTGAGGTCTTACTAAATATACTGAAAAAAAACGAAGCGGGACAGCAGTTTAGCTGTCCCGCCGGCTATTTTGTAACGATGTCGAACCGGATGTTGACGATGGAGTTGATCAGCTTGTCTTGTACCGATTTGTCGGCCCGGTAAGTCATGCCCCACTGGGTGCGGTCGATGTTGAAATCGGCGGTAGCCATCACCTTTCCGTTTCTCAGTACGATTTTAGCGGGGAAACTGATGTTTTTGCTCACGTTTTTGATGGTGAGGTTCCCTTTGATGGTATAGTTGGCGTCTTTCAGCAGCACATCTTTACCGGCTGTGGCGGGATCGAACGGCTGCACTTCCGTGATCTCGAACCGGGCCACCGGGAATTGCGCGACGTCAAAGAAATTGGGGCCGAGCAGTTCGGTTTCCAGTTTCTTCTTCATGTCGGGCTGCGAAGCCAGGTCTATGTTGTTGAGGCTGTGGATGTTGATCACGAACTGGCCGCTGGTGAGCGCACTGTCTTTGACATGCAATTCCCCGCTGCTGAACCGGAAGGAGCCTTTGTGTTCGCCGGTGGGTTTGGTGCCTATCCAGAACAATTGGCTGGCGGCGGAATCGAGCTGGTGCTGATGGCCGTTTTCGCCGGGCTGTTTGACGGCCTGTGCGTCGGTAACCTCCGCCTTGTCCGCTTTCGGCGCCTGCTGGCAGGCCGCAGCCAGGGTTGCCATGAAAAAAAGTAGCCTGATGTGTGTGCGCATAATGTGGTTTTTAATCCATGTATGTTCTGTTGCCCACCCAAACAAATCGTTTCACTATGAATTCCTGGTTCGTAAAACTGGCGTTGCCGGCAGGGTTGCCGCCGGTTACGTGAAAATCGGAAAACGCGGCATGCTGGTTGACCCAAATGAAGCCGGTAAAGTTGAAAGATACGGGCGTGAACACGCTGTTCATCGCATCGGCGATTTTATCTTTTACGGTTTCATCGGTCGTATATGCCGCGCAGGTGATGGCGCCGTGTTTGGCGGCCATTTGCCGGGCCAGCTGAATCGAGTGCTCGGTATCCCTCGTTTTGATCAGCAATACCACCGGGCCAAACAATTCGCGTTCGTAAATGCTGTTGTCCGCGGAGCTTACTTCCACGATGGTCGGGGAGAAAGTGCGGGCGTTTTTATATTCTTCATTCACAACCGGCGTGCCGCCCAGTATCACCTTCCCGCCAATGTTGTGCGCTTCTTTGGCGCGCTGTACGGTCGCTTCATTCTGTACTGCGCCGAGCGTTCCGGCGCCCATTTTCGGGTTGTTGACGAGGGCGGTTACGGCGTCTTTGAGGCGGGTAGCCACTTCATTAAACGGAATATTGCCCTGCGGTGTGCTGATGCCGGATTCGGGGATAAAAAAGTTCTGCGGCGCGGTGCACATCTGGCCGGAGTACAGGCTCACGGAAAAGGCGAGGTTCTGTACCACGGCATCCACATCTTTGGCGGAATCGAGTATCACGGAATTGACGCCGGCTTTTTCGGTAAACACGGTTTTGCCGCGGGCGGCGAGGGATTCAACGTAATTACCGAAGCTGCTGCTGCCGGTGTAGTCGATCAGCGCCACATCGGGATGTTCGCAAAGTTCCTTGGTGATGAGGTGTTCGCTGGTATCGGTCGCCAGCTGGCATGTGTGCGGATCCTGGCCGTTTTCTTCCAGCACCTGCTGGATGGCCGCCACCACGATGGCGATGGGTAATACGGCTTTGGGGTGCGGTTTTACGAGCACGGCGTTGCCGGTAATGAGGTCTGCATACATGCCTGGCAGGGAATTCCATATCGGGAAAGTGGAGCAGCCGATCACCAGGCCCAGCCCTTTGGGCACGGCCCGGAAAGATTTTTCGAGGCGGATGCTGAATTTGCCCATGGGTTTTTCCCAGGTCTGCTTTTCGGGATAGGCCTGCAGTTGCTGGTAGCCCATGGCGATGGCCTCCAGCGCCCGGTCGTTCGCATGGGGGCCGCTGGCCTGGAAGCTCATCATGAAGCTCTGGCCGGTGGTGTGCATGGTGGCGTGGGCGATCTCGAAAAAGTGATGCTGGATCTTCTCCAATGTTTCAGTGAGGATGCCCGCCCTGTCTGCCACGCTCAGCTGCGCCCAGCGTTGGCCAGCCCGTTTACCGGCTTGTACCAGTTCTTCCACGTCAACGAGAGGGTAGGTGATACTGAGGGCGTCGCCGGTGTAGGGCGATACTTCCTCGCCCGCCCAGCCGGCAACGATTTTTTGTTTCAGGCGTGGAAAAGGCTGTTGCAGCAGGCTTTTGAAGGAGGCTTCGCCCTGCGGGGGCGCCTCTTCTCCATACGCTTTCGGGTGTTCGGGGTACTGGGCGTAAAAAGTTCTGTCGTGGTTGGCTTTAACCGCGTTGTCGATAATGTTCTGGTGTTTTGCGATCAGCATAAGCTCTATGTTTAGATGGTTGTTGTATTCTAACGCGGCCCTCTATGCTGTTCCTTTCGTCCCTGCTACTTGATCACGGCCAGTTTGCCGGTGTTGTAGAACTCTTCGTTCCGCAGTTTCAGCGGATGGTTGCGCTGCCATGTGGAAAAAGCGTCGTAGTCGGTTTTGTGCAGGGCCGTCCAGGCTTTGTATTCGGCCTGGTTGGCCACGGGCCCAAACAACCATTGGTTGTACGACTCGAACATACCTTCCTTCAGCAGGTTGCGCTGGAAGTCAAAAAGGGCGTAAGGATAGCGCATCGCGTAAAAATTATACCAGTCGAGCAGGAAGCGGGTGCGCAGCATGATGAGCGACTGCGGCTCGATGCCTGTGGCGATCACGCTCACCTGTTTGGCGATGGTGCTTTTGAAGGCCTCCATGAAGCCCGCTTCGGAACTGCCTTTTTTGGATTTTTTATCTTCTTCCGCCGGCACGCTGTCGAAAATGGCCGGGTCGTCGAACAGTTTTTTGTAACACTCCACGATCACTTCCCTGATCTCGGCGGTTCTGGTGGTGTAACTTTCCAGGTTCACGAAGGTTTCGCCGTAGAGGATGGCCCAGATGGGCTCTTTTGTCCACAGGTAACTGCGGGCGGCGTGATAGTAGTTGCCGGGGAAATTGGGATCGGTTTCAATTCCTTTTACCCATTGCTTCAGCGCGCCGTCGAAGTTTTTCATATTCTGGAGCAGGTCGCCGTAGTCGTTGTACAGCTCGCCGCTTTTCGGGAACTTTTTGAGGCCGCGGATGTAGAGTTTTTCCGCTCCTTTCCAGTCTTGCTTGCTCTGGTAAATGTTCCCGGCAATCTGGAACAGATGGATGTCGGCGTCTTTTTTATCGACCAGGGGGGCTACCACGGAGTGGGCGCGGGTGTAGTCGCCTTTCAGGTAATAGGCGAAGGCGAGGTCTTTTTTCAGCTGGTTGTCGTCCGGGGAGTTCTGGATAGCCTGGTTCAGTACCAATATCGCGTTGGCGTAATCACCCGTCCGCAGGAAAGAATTGGCCGTTTGCTGGAGCTCGGCATTATCCTGCGCCATGCTCCATTGTACCGTTAAAATCCCTGCGAGCACAAGGGTCCACTTTTTAGCAACCTTTTGCCATTCCATCATTCAGTGCGTTTTATGTAAATGTAAGAAAAAAGCGCCGACCCCGGATCAAGGCGGGGCCAACGTTTCAGATGATAATCAGATCAAATGTGT
>CBFGZV010000090.1:0-5658 GCA_965653365.1 uncultured Chitinophaga sp.
AGAAGGGCCGTCCTGGAGAAGACGGCCCGCTAAATTATGCTTATGAAAAAAGGCCTTTTGGGCCAATTAACCAATGTTGAAGACGTGCGGCCCGGCCGGGCAAAATAGTAGCAGCAGCTCTACTGGCAGATGCAACAGAAGCCCGGAGGAAAAGCAGTCATAGATTCAAAACGGAAAATAACCCGCTGGGACGGACACAATTATCATTACGCGCACATAGTCGGTAGCCAGGGATACTTTGGTTTTGGTTGGTTTTTTTAGCGCGCCTGAACAAAGCATTCAAGCGCTGGTGCAAGATATATAACCGAATCGGTTTTTTCTACACCTTCACGACTAAAGCTGCGGAAATACTTATTTATAGGTATTTTTTGAGGCTGGAAGGGCCCCGCTGGATAAAATGGAAGATAACAGCCTGCTGCTGAAGGGGTTAACGGTTGGCAGTAACAGGCGCGCGATGCACGGCATCGGCGATTTCCTTGATCAGTGAAATGTCTTTTTCGATGGCGTTGCCCACCACGATAATGTCTGCGCCGGCCTTGCAATTCAGATAGGCTTTTTCCGCGTCCCGGATGCCGCCGCCAACGATCACCGGCACGTCTACCTGGCTGGAAACCCGGTGGATCATGCTTTCTGTAATGGGCTTGCGGGCGCCGCTGCCGGCGTCCATATAAATGACTTTCATGCCCAGCATATCGCCGGCCATGGCGGTGCACATGGCGATGTCGTCTTTATCTGCGGGGATGGGAGTGGCGTTGCTGATATAGGAAACGGTGGTGGGGGCGCCGCCGTCGATCACCATATAACCGGTGGAAATGACCTCCAGGCCGCTTTTTTTAACGGCAGCGGCCGACACCACGTGCTGGCCGATGAGGAGCTCCGGGTTACGGCCGGAAATCATAGATAGATAGAGCAGGGCATCGGCATAACGCGACACCTGCGAAGGGCTGCCGGGGAATAATATCACCGGAATGGAACAGGTGGCTTTGATTTGCTGCACCACCTCGTCCAGATGATTGGTAATCACCAGGCTGCCGCCCAAAAATATGTAATCAACCTTCGCTTCAGTACATTTAGCGGTCAGATCGGCGATGCCGGCAGGCGTAACCTTGTCCGGATCGATCAGAACTGCGAATGACTTTGTACCTTTTGCCTTTCTGTCAATAAAGGAACTGTATATTTTTCTGTACATTAATTATGCATTGTTCCGGTTGAAGCAAATGTATAAATTTTTTTCTAATAAGCCACAGTGCTAAATAAATATGCATGGTATTGATTTTGCAACTGATATGAAGGAAAATGAAGCAAAAAGAGGGCCGAAAACAGCCGTTTGTTAATGGCCGGCCGGTGCGGTTATTATGCACAGCCTGTGGATAAGAAAAATGGGTGCAGACTTCATTTAAAATTATTTTAGTAATCCCACTCCGAGAGTAAGGTTTTTTCGAAATTTTGTTTAATCCTGTTAAATTTTCTAGGGCATATGAAAAATCAAAGTAAGAAGGCTGGCGGCCTCGCTTTTAACCGCCACTTTACAAGGGATGGTGTTAGCCCCTATGATCAGTTTGAATATGACATGCGATCGTCTGTAATCCGCAACCCTGGCGGAGATATTGTGTTCGAGATGAATAATGTGGAGGTGCCCGGAGCGTGGTCACAGATCGCTACTGATATATTAGCGCAGAAATATTTCCGGAAGGCGGGCGTGCCGCAGGCAGACGGCTCGCTGGGCCGCGAAACCTCCGTTAAACAGGTAGTGCACCGCATGGCCAACTGCTGGCGCGCCTGGGGCGAAAAATATGATTATTTCGCTTCCCCGGCCGACGCTCAGGTGTTCTACGACGAGCTGGCGTATTGCATGCTCAACCAGGCCTGCGTACCCAACTCACCGCAGTGGTTCAATACCGGGCTGTACGAAAGTTACGGGATCAAAGGGAAGCCGCAGGGCCACTATTACGTGGAGCAGCACACCGGGAAGCTGGAAAAATCCACTTCCGCCTACGAAAGGCCCCAACCGCACGCCTGCTTTATTTTGAGTGTGAGCGACGACCTGGTGAACGATGGCGGCATTATGGATCTCTGGGTACGGGAAGCCCGTATTTTTAAATATGGCTCCGGCGTGGGCACCAACTTTTCACAAATCCGGGGCGAAGGTGAAAAACTCAGCGGCGGCGGTACATCCAGCGGCCTGATGAGCTTCCTGAAGATTGGCGACCGCGCCGCGGGCGCCATCAAAAGCGGCGGCACCACCCGCCGCGCGGCCAAAATGGTGTGCCTCGACCTGGACCATCCCGAAATCCTCGAATTCGTGAACTGGAAAATGGAAGAGGAAAAGAAAGTGGCGGCGCTCATCGCAGCCGGGTATTCGTCCGACTACGAAGGCGAGGCATACAGAACCGTTTCCGGCCAGAACTCCAATAACTCCGTGCGAATCCCCAACAGTTTTTTCCATGCGCTCGAAGCTGACGGCGACTGGGAATTAAAAGGCCGCATGAACGGCAAAACCGTTAAAACGGTCAAGGCATCCGACCTCTGGAACCAGATCGCTTACGCGGCCTGGCGTTGCGCGGACCCCGGCACCCAGTACGATACCACCATCAACGAATGGCACACCTGTCCGGAAGGGGGCCGCATCAACGCGTCCAATCCCTGTTCGGAATATATGTTCCTGGACAACACGGCCTGTAACCTCGCTTCCGTGAACCTGCGCCGGTTTTTCAGCGAAGAGAACAACCGGTTCGACGTGGATGGATTTGAGTATACGGTGAGGCTGTGGACCGTGGTGCTGGAAATTTCCGTGCTCATGGCGCAGTTTCCATCCAAGGAAGTGGCGCAGCTCAGCTACGAGTACCGCACGCTGGGCCTCGGTTACGCCAACCTTGGCTCCATGCTGATGGTGAGCGGCATTGCGTACGACAGCGACGAGGCGCGTGGGATTGCAGGGGCCATTACCGCCATCATGACGGGCGTTTCCTACAAAACTTCCGCCGAGCTGGCCAGCCACCTGGGGCCCTTTGTGAAATACGCCGAGAATAAAGAACACATGCTGCGCGTGATGCGCAACCACCGCGCGGCGGCTTACGATGCCGCCGATGCGTATGAAGGCATCGAGATAAAACCGCAGGGCATCAACGCGCGCTTCTGCCCCGACTACCTGCTGTCTGCCGCCACCAAAGCGTGGGACGATGCGGTGAAGCTGGGCGAGAAATACGGGTACCGCAACGCACAAGCCACGGTGATAGCGCCCACGGGTACCATCGGCCTGGTGATGGACTGCGATACCACTGGCGTAGAGCCCGATTTCGCGCTTGTGAAATTCAAGAAGCTGTCCGGCGGCGGGTACTTCAAAATCATCAACCAATCCATTCCCACCGCCCTGCGCAACCTGGGATATAAAGAAAATGAAATCCGCGCCATCGTGGATTATGCCAAAGGCAGCGGCAATTTCGGCGGCGCGCCTTACATCAATACACAAACGCTGAGCGAAAAAGGGCTGATTGCCGAAGAACTGAAAAAGCTCGACACGGCCGTGGCCTCTTCGTTCGATATCAGTTTTGTGTTCAACGTGTACACCCTGGGTGAGGAATGCCTGCAGCGCCTCGGTTTCAAGCCGGAGCAATATTTCAACATGGAATTCAGCCTGCTGCACGAGCTGGGTTTTACAGACGAGCAGATAGAAGCCGCCAATGACTATGTGTGCGGCACCATGACAGTAGAAGGTGCGCCTTACCTGAAGGAAGCACATCTGCCTGTGTTCGATTGCGCCAACAAATGCGGTAAAAAAGGCGAGCGCTACATTCATCCCCACGGCCACATTCGCATGATGGGTGCGGCCCAGCCGTTTATTTCGGGCGCCATTTCCAAAACCATCAACCTGCCCAACGAAGCAGTGGTGGAGGAAATCGCGGACGCGTACAAACTCAGCTGGGAACTGGGCCTCAAAGCCTGTGCCCTTTACCGCGATGGCTCAAAACTGAGCCAGCCGCTCAGCAACAAAAGCGACAAAAGGAAAAAAAGCGCCGATGCCGGTGAAGCAGCACCTGTTGAAGCCGCCGCGCAGATCATTGATTTGAACCAGCTCACCATCGACGAGCTGCTGGAAGAACTGAACAAAAGAATGATCGCCAGTTCGGACACTTCGCTGAAAAGAGCGCTGTCCAGGATAGTGGAACGGAAAACGCTCCCGGCCAAACGCCGCGGATTTACGCAGAAGGCCAAAGTGGGCGGCCAGCCCATCTTCCTCCGTACCGGCGAATACAACGACGGCACGCTCGGTGAAATCTTCATCGACCTGGCGAAGGAAGGATCCACGCTCCGCAGCCTGATGAACTGTTTTGCCATCGCAGTGTCCGTAGGCCTGCAATACGGCGTGCCGCTGGAAGAGTTTGTAGATAAGTTTGTATTTACGCGCTTCGAGCCTGCCGGTATGGTAGACCACCCGAATATCCGCTCTTCCACTTCGCTGATCGATTATATTTTCAGGGTACTGGGATATGAATACCTGGGCCGCACGGACCTGGTGCACATCCTGGACGCGCCCGGCAATACCGGCGAAGACGAGTGGGACGAACCGGTGGTAAAACCCGAGTTGTCCAACGTGCGGGTAATCGGCAGCGCCCCGGCGCCCGGTAGCCCCAAAGCCGCCAAGCCGCATGCTGTTGCGGCTTCCGGTGGAGAGAGCAGCACCCAGGATTATATGCGGAGCATGCAAAGCGATGCGCCGGCATGTAATACCTGCGGCCATATTACCGTTCGCTCCGGCACCTGTTACAAGTGCCTGAATTGCGGAAACAGTATGGGTTGCAGCTGAGAAATTTAGGAGTGTTTAACAAGCACCGCGCAAAAAGTGAAAATGACCGGTGGCCTGAAAGTGGCGGTGGTAGGGAGTTTCTGGCGATCGAATGGAACAAATACTTTGTTAATTATTTGTTATTCAGCGCTGAAAATTTCAAATAAAGTTAACACTGATATACCTTTGTATACAAATAGGGTTTTCATAGGATAGTAACAAATTGAGGGCGCTTTTCTAAGTGCCCTTTTTCTTTTCTTAGCCTTATGGTAGCGGGTTTGCGGGGAACAGGGATGTTTCCTTTTTTTATGTCTTCAAGTTGGCGCCCGCTTTTATTTTACTTACGCTGCATATTTATTTTGTTCCCGGATGATTTCAATGATGGCCAGATGTTGCGCCGGCACTGCAGGAGCTGGCGGGAAAGTGAAGAGGAGACCGTGTTTCCCGTTATCAGCTAAAACCGGTATGATGCCCACATGAAAAGAATGGTGCTATGGCCTCGCAGCGTGTGGCTGGCCTGCCGCGTGCAGGGAGCGCTGGAAGCTCGCCTGTATGATGAGAACATCGAGGTGCCCTCAGCCTGTTTTTATTCGTGCGTCGGGATCTTTCATCTGGATGAAGCTAAAATTTAACGTTTGTTAACGATCGGGCTGTTTTTTACATAACCTTCTCTGAAGGGGGACGCATATATGATGATTTCAATTCGATTTTGTTCAAAAAACCGACTTTAATTTTGTTGTTTTTTATTAAATGCCACATATTTTGGCAATTTTGAATATTCCGGCCCACATGATTGTAGTTATTCAATTTATTTTATATTTGTTAAAGTATTAATTTTTTATATGGTTACTGTCCTATGAAAAACCAAATATTCC
>CBFGZV010000091.1:0-5614 GCA_965653365.1 uncultured Chitinophaga sp.
TCGGCGAAGTGCTGTTCCGGTTTTTTCTTCAGCTGGTGCGTTAAATGATTGAGCGAACCCTTGGTGAGCAGGTTCATCACTTTGGCACCGGCTTTCTGCATCCATTGCACGGATACGTCGCCGTCCACGAAAGTGAGCACCTCCACCTTGTTCAGGAACCCGTTGGCTTTTGCCCATTTGGTGATGGCCTTCACCGCCGCCAGTTCGCCGTCAGACACGCGGGCAGAGGCGATCTCGATACGGTCTACTTTCACTTCCGTGAGCAGCAGCTGGGCGATGGTAAGTTTCTCCGAAGGGGAAAAAGACACTCCGCTGGTCTGTTCGCCATCGCGGAGTGTGGTATCCATAATTTCTATATAACGCTTGTCAACCGGCATTGTCTAGTACATGCTTTTTGAAGCAAACTCCGCGATCTCGCCTTTCATGGCCTGCAGGTAGTCGATATCGTCGAACCCGTTGGTGAGGTTATGCTTCTTGTAAGAATTGATGTCAAAAGATTCCTGTTCTCCCGTAGCGGCGATGGTGATGGTTTGCGCGGGCAGGTCCACCACGATCTCGGCTTTCGGATCGGCTTCGATGGCGGTGAAAATTTTATCGAGGAAAGCGGGGCTCACCTGCACGGGCAGAATGCCGATGTTGAGGGAGTTGCCTTTGAAGATGTCTGCAAAGAAGCTGGACACAACGCAGCGGAAACCGTAGTCATAGATAGCCCAGGCGGCGTGCTCACGGCTGCTGCCGCTGCCGAAGTTCTTGCCCGCTACCAGTATTTTACCGGAATAGATCGGGTTGTTCAGCACGAAGTCCTGCTTCGGTGAATTATCCGCATTGTACCGCCAGTCGCGGAACAGGTTGTCGCCAAAGCCTTTTCTTTCGGTGGCTTTGAGGAAACGGGCGGGGATGATCTGGTCGGTATCTACGTTCTCGATGGGCAGGGGCACCGCCGAGCTTTTTAAAATGGTGAATTTATCGTAAGCCATTGTTTATTTTTTTGTTGCTGATAAAGATTAGGCGATCAATTCGCGCGGGTCGGTTACCACGCCGGTTACTGCTGCTGCGGCGGCCACGAGGGGGCTGGCCAGCATGGTGCGGGCGCCGGGGCCCTGCCTGCCTTCGAAGTTGCGGTTGCTGGTGCTTACCGCGTACTTGCCGGCGGGGATCTTGTCGTCGTTCATCGCCAGGCAGGCGGAACAACCGGGCTGGCGCAGCTGGAAGCCGGCCTCTGTCAGAATGTCGAGGATGCCTTCGTCTTTGATCTGCTGCTCAACGATATGTGAACCGGGTACTATCCAGGCGGTCACATGATCGGCTTTTTTACGGCCTTTGATGATGGACGCGAATGCGCGGAAATCTTCAATGCGGCCGTTGGTACAGCTGCCGATGAACACGTAGTCCACTTTCTTGCCGAGCATCGCGTCGTTTTCATGGAAGCCCATGTAGTCGAGCGATTTTTCGTAGCTGCTTTTGCTGCCGCCTGCTTCCGCCGCGTTGGGGATATGCTTCGTGATGCCCATGCCCATACCGGGGTTGGTGCCGTAGGTGATCATCGGCTCGATATCCGCCGCGTCGTATGTGAACTCGGCGTCGAATGCGGCGCCTTCGTCTGTTTGCAGTGTTTTCCAGTAGGCGAGGGCTTTGTCCCAGGCTTCGCCTTTGGGTGCTTTTTCCCTGCCTTTGATATATGCGAATGTAGTTTCGTCGGGTGCGATCATACCGCCGCGCGCGCCCATTTCGATGCTCATGTTACACACGGTCATACGGCCTTCCATGCTCATATTGCGGAACACTTCGCCGGCGTATTCCACGAAGTAACCGGTAGCGCCGGCCGTGGTGAGGCGGGAAATAATGTAAAGGGTCACGTCTTTCGGCGTTACGCCTTTGCCCAGTTTGCCGTTTACGTTGATGCGCATCTTCTTCGGCTTGGGCTGCATAATACATTGTGAGGAAAGCACCATTTCCACTTCGGACGTACCAATGCCGAAGGCGATAGCGCCGAAGGCACCGTGGGTGGAGGTATGGGAGTCGCCGCACACGATGGTCATGCCGGGAAGGGTAATGCCGTTTTCGGGGCCTACTACGTGCACGATGCCGTTTTTAGGGTTGCCCAGCCCCCAGTGGGAAATGCCGTATTTGGCAGAATTGGTTTCCAGGGCTTTCAGCTGGTTGGCGGAAAGCGGGTCCTGCACAGGCAGGTGCTGGTTGATAGTGGGCGTATTGTGGTCGGCCGTGGCGAACGTCCTTTCGGAGAACATTACCTGCAGGCCGCGGTTTTCCAGGCCCAGGAAGGCCACCGGGCTGGTTACTTCATGAATAAAGTGCCGGTCAATAAAAAACACATCAGGCCCGTCCTGGATCTTCCTGACTACGTGTGAATCCCAAACTTTGTCAAATAATGTAGCGGGTACTTTGCTCATTTTTTATATTTTATAAACGTAACTACAAAATTGTTAAAATATATCCAGAAAATCTGCTTTTTTATCACGTTTTCTCTAATAAAATCCCCGGAATACTGACAGAAGGGCCCCGGGGAACGTGCCCGGCCGGTTATCGGATTGAAAATCAGTAGGTTGTTGCGATGGTTTCCGCTGGTGACGGCTATTTTTTTAGCGCGTAGTATAAATAAAAACTATCATTTGTGGACCTGGGGGAACGGATGGGGCTTCTCGAGCCGATGCACGGCGGATGCGAAATGGTCTGGCCGCTCCCGATTTGATGATGAGCAAGGAAAGTTTGCCCCCGGGAATGAAATTTTTCTGACCGTTTTTGTCCAATCGGGAAGGCGAGGTTCGTCATAACAGCGAAAAACAAATTATTTTAACATTCTAAATGCAGCTACCATGACTGAATTCATGCTCATCTTCCGCCACCCCCAGCAACCTTCGCACGACGTATCTCCCGAACAAATGCAGGCCGGCATCCGGCAGTGGCGCGACTGGATAGGCTCCATCGCCGCGCAGGGAAAATTCGTCAGCACCAACCAGCTCGGCTTCCAGGGTAAAACCCTCCGGGCCGGCAACGTGGTGACCGACGGGCCTTATGCCGAAGTAAAGGAAATGATTGGCGGCAACCTCATTTTGAAAGCGGCTTCGATCGACGAGGCCGTTCGCCTCGCGGAAGGCTGTCCCATCTTCCAGATCGGCGGCCATGTGGAAGTCCGCGACATTATGAAAATCGACTAAACCGTTACCCATGGAATTACCGAACATCTTCACCCCGCCGGTCGCCAGTGAAGTGATCAGGCGCATCCACCTGCTGCAACCAGCCGCCCGGCCGCAATGGGGCAAAATGAACGCCGGGCAGATGCTGGCGCACTGTAATGTACAGTTCGAACAGGTGTACGACGGATCTCTGCCCAAACCCGGTTTCCTGATGCGGTTCATCCTCCGGTCGTTCGTGAAAAAAATCGTGACCAGCGCAAAGCCTTACAAGCACAACGCACAAACGGCCCCGGCGTTTATCATCAAAGGCAACCGGGATTTTGAACGGGAGAAATCCCGCCTCATCGGCTACATACAACAAACGGCAGAACTGGGGGAGTATGCGTTCGACGGCAAGGTGTCGCACTCCTTCGGCACGCTCAGCAAAAACGAATGGAACAACCTGTTCTATAAACATCTCCACCATCACCTCACGCAGTTCGGTGTGTAAAGCATGCAGGAAAAGGAGCTCATTCCCCGCCTGTTCAAAACAGAGTACGGCAAAATCATTGCCGTACTCTGTAAATTATTCGGCAGCACCCACCTGGAGGCGGCGGAAGATATCGTGCACGACACGTTCCTGCTGGCCAGTGAAACATGGGGCCTGAAGGGCATCCCGGATAATCCCACCGCCTGGCTTTACACCGTGGCGAAAAACAAAACCGTCGATTACCTTCGCCGGAACAAGGTGTTCGCCGAAAAGGTATCGGTTGCCGTCAAAAGCGCCGGAGCGGATGCGGAAGAGCCGGACATCGACCTTTCCGGCCCCAACATCGAAGACAGCCAGCTGCGGATGATTTTCGTGGTGTGCAACCCCGCCATTCCCCGCGAGGCGCAGGTGGGCCTGGCGTTGCGGGTATTGTGCGGTTTCGGGATCGACGAGATCGCCGAGGCGTTCCTCTCCAATAAAGAAACCATCAACAAACGACTGCTGCGTGCGCGGCAGAAGCTCCGGGAGGAAAACATGTCCACGAACCTTCCCCCGGAAACGGAAATGGGCGTGCGGCTGGAGGCGGTGCTAACTATCATTTACCTGTTGTTCAACGAAGGATATTATTCCTCCACGCAAAACAGTGTGCTGCGGAAGGAGCTGTGCATGGAAGCGATGCGGCTCTGTTATTTCCTGCTGCAGCACCCGGCTACGCGTACGCCGCCGGTAAACGCCCTGCTGTCGCTGATGTGCTTTCACGCATCCCGTTTCGACGCGCGGCTGGATGCGGCGGGGGAACCCGTGTTGTACGAAGCGCAGAACCGGGAGCTGTGGAATGATGACCTGATAGAAAAAGGCAATTATTACCTCATTCAAAGCGCCCACGGACCGCAGGCGTCGAAATACCACCTCGAAGCAGCCATTGCTTACTGGCATTGCCAAAAAACGCCCGCACCGGGCAAATGGAAAGAAATCCTCGACCTGTACAATAAACTTTTGATGCTGGAATATTCACCGGTGGCTGCTCTTAACCGAACGTACGCGCTATCGAAAGTGAAAGGTAAACCGGCCGCCATCCGCGAGGCGGAACAGTTGCAACTGGCCGGCTCGCATTTGTATCATTCATTGCTGGGAAATCTTTATACGGGCGTGGACGCCGCAAAAGCCGCGGAGCATTATCAGACCGCGTGGCGGCTGGCCAAAACGGAGCACGACAAAGCGGTGATTGCGCGGCATTTGAAGGAATTGTGATGTGGCGGAAATGTCGGAAGAAAATGGATTAACTTGGGTTAACGGTAAATGGCATTGAGTTTGTCTTTACAGTTGAATCACGTTTAAATCAACATCTTCATCATGCGAACAAGATTGATCGTTTTCATGCTGCTGGCAGTGCCCTTTGTTGGCGCGGCGCAGTCTTCCAATAAAGGCATCATCACCGGCGCCGACCAGGTGAAGGCTTACCTGCCTTATCTTAAAGGTAAAAAGGTAGGCATGGTGGTGAACCAGACGTCCATTATCGGCAAAAAACTGAGCGTAGACAGCCTGCGTGCGCTGGGCGTGAACATCAAAGCGATTTTCGGGCCGGAGCACGGCTTTCGCGGTAATGCCAGCAACGGCGCCGAGGTGAGCGATGAAGTGGATGCGGCTACCGGCATTCCCATTATTTCGCTCTATGGTGACAAACGAAAACCGGCCAAAAAGGATCTCGATCATCTCGACATCGTGGTTTTTGATATCGCGGATGTGGGCTGCCGTTTTTATACGAACATCAACACCCTTCGCGATGTGATGGAATCCTGCGCGGAGTTCGGCAAGGAGCTGCTCATCCTCGACCGGCCGAATCCGAACGGGTATGTGGATGGGCCTATCCTCGACATGGAAAACAAATCCGGCATCGGCCAGTTCCCCATTCCCATCACGCATGGCATGACCATTGGCGAGTTTGCCCATATGCTGAACGGGGAAGGCTGGCTGAAGAACAAAATGAAAT
>CBFGZV010000092.1:0-5508 GCA_965653365.1 uncultured Chitinophaga sp.
TAGGAGCAGCTTTCTTAGCAGCAGCTTTCTTTTTAGGAGCAGCTTTCTTAGCAGCGGCTTTCTTTTTAGGAGCAGCTTTCTTAGCAGCAGCTTTCTTTTTAGGAGCAGCTTTCTTAGCAGCAGCTTTTTTAGGAGCGGCTTTCTTAGCAGCAGCTTTCTTTTTAGGAGCAGCTTTCTTAGCAGCGGCTTTTTTAGGTGCAGCTTTTTTAGCAGCAGCTTTCTTAATTGTTGCCATTGTTTTTTGAATTTTGGGTTAGTAATTAAAATTGGGTATTAAAAAAAACTTTATGGCAATCACTACACTTACGCTTCCGCTTGTGCAGTGGTGTCAAATGATTTAACGGAAACAAAGGTCCTGTTTTCACGTCCTTTTCTGAATTCCACAACACCATCTGTCAACGCGTAGATGGTAAAATCTTTACCGATACCTACGTTAGAACCTGCGTGATAAACTGTGCCTCTTTGACGGATAATGATATTACCAGCTACCGCCACCTGGCCACCGAAGATCTTAACACCCAGCCTTTTGCTTTGGGAATCGCGACCGTTCTTAACACTACCTTCACCTTTTTTATGTGCCATTGTATTGTTACTTTATAACTTTAGTCAATATAAATTTAAGCAATTTCGTTGATCTTGATCTTGGTAAAATGAGTACGGTGACCCACTTTCTTTCTGAAGCCTTTTCTTCTCTTCATTTTGAAAGCGATCACTTTATCACCTTGAACATGACCCAGGATCTCCGCCTTAATCACTGATTTTACATCAGTACCCACGGTAACTTTACCGTCGTTGTCGGTCAGCAGAACTTCTGCAAATTCTACTTTATCTCCAACATTACCAGACAGTTGTTGCACAAAGATCTCCTGATCTTTCTGAACTTTGAACTGCTGGCCTGCGATTTTTACAACTGCGAACATAATATTCCAAAAATAATTTCCTGCAAAGGTATTACTTTGTTTTTTAATCAACAAAGAATTTAATACTTTTTTGCAGGACGACGGATCGCCGGGGGCGGTCATCCTATTGAAAAATAGCTTTTTACATATCAAAGATACGGAGTTTTTAGAATTTTAGTTTTTTTTAACAATTGTTTAGCATCCCCGGAGTACCAGCATTTTAACCTCTTCCGGCCTTCATGCCGCGCCAATGGCCCATTGCAGCCACTTTTAAAAACTGTGATCCTGTGTACATTTTTTATACTTTTGTTTTTTACGATTATCCATTAAAAACAGGGGCATGAAGTTTAAATCACTGCTGGCCAAACCATTTGCTTCCATTATTGCCAACAAGGTAAAGAAGGAAATGCTCAGGGCGGTAGAAGACCAGGAAGCAATCTGGCAAGATTTGATGAAGACAGGCAGAAAGACAGAATTCGGGAAAGACCATCATTTTGACGAAATCACGTCCTATGAAGCCTATAAACAGGCAGTTCCCATCAGGGATTATGAGCAATTCAGGCCTTACATCGACAAAATCAAAGAAGGGAAGCACAATATACTATGGAAGGGGCAGCCGATCTATTTTGCCAAAACTTCCGGTACCACCAGCGGGGTAAAATATATTCCCATCACCAAAGAATCGGTAGACCACCACTTTAATACCTCGCGCAACGCGGTGTTCATGAACGTGGTGGAAACCGGCGACGCCAGCGCTTTCGATGGCAAGCTCATTTTCCTCTCCGGCTCTCCCGAACTGGAAAGGGTAGGGGGCATCCCCACCGGGCGCCTCAGCGGCATCGCCAACCACCAGATTCCCCGCTACCTGCGCACCAACCAGCTGCCCAGCTACGAAACCAACTGTATCGACGACTGGGAAACAAAACTTGGCAAAATCGTGGATGAAACCATCCAGCAAGACATGCGGCTCATCAGCGGCATCCCGCCATGGATGCAGATGTACTTCGACGAGCTCATCGCCCGCAGCGGTAAGCCCATCGGCGAACTGTTCCCCAATTTCAACCTGCTGGTGCACGGCGGGGTGAATTTTGAGCCCTACAAAGCCAAACTGTTCGACTCCATTGGCCGTAAAGTGACGACTATCGAAACTTTCCCGGCTTCGGAAGGGTTCTTTGCCTACCAGGACTCCCAGGAGCAGGAAGGGCTGCTGCTCAATACCAACGCGGGTATTTTCTTCGAATTCGTGCCGGCAGCGGAAATCTTCAATGAAAATCCCACCCGCCTCACGCTCAAAGACGTGCAGGTGGGCGTCAATTATGCCCTCATCGTGAGCACCAACGCCGGCTTGTGGGCCTATAACATCGGCGATACGGTGAAATTCCTGTCCACCAACCCCTACCGCATCGTGGTGACCGGGCGCACCAAGCACTTCATTTCCGCATTCGGTGAGCACGTGATCGGCGAAGAAGTGGAGCAGAGCCTGATGGGCGTGGCAGACACAAAGGGCGTGCGCATCACCGAGTTTACCGTGGCCCCGCGCATCCAGGTGAACGGCGAACTGCCGTACCACGAATGGTTTGTCGAGTTTGAGCAGGTGCCGGACGACCTGTCCGGTTTTGCCCTGCAGGTAGACGGGCAGCTGCGCAGCCGCAACATTTACTACGACGATCTGTTAACCGGTAATATATTACAGCCTCTAAAGATCAGGCCAGTCAGGAAAAACGGCTTTATCGAGTACATGAAATCCATCGGTAAACTGGGCGGCCAGAATAAAGTGCCCCGTTTGAGCAACGACCGGCGCATCGCCGATGAGCTGGGGAAATACCTGGAAGGACGCTGACACCATACCGTCCTTTCTCCCGGCCACCCCGCCAGAGCGGGCCGGCCGGTTTCCGCACGCATAATGGAAAAAACCTTTAAATTTAATCACAGGAGACATTCTGTTTGATCATGAGTAAGAAACGTATTGGCATATTTGGTTCTACCGGCTCCATCGGCCGGCAGGCGCTAGAAGTAATCGCTGCGCACCCGGACAAGTTCGAGGTGGAAGTGCTCACGGCACAGCAGAATGCGGACCTTTTAATAGAACAGGCCGTTCAGTTCAAGCCGAACGCCGTAGTGATCGGAGACGAGAGCAAATACATTGCAGTAAAAGATGTTTTATTTGACAAAGGGATAAAAGTGTTCGCCGGGCCCGCTGCCATGGTGGAAGTGGCCGCCTGGGACTCGATCGACCTGGCGCTGGCCGCCATCGTCGGTTTCGCGGGGCTTGCCCCCACGCTTTCCGCGCTGGAGCAGGGTACGCCGGTAGCGCTGGCCAACAAGGAAACCCTCGTAGTGGCAGGCGACATCGTGATGGCCACTGCCCGCAGAAAGGGAGTGCCCATCATTCCGGTAGACTCGGAGCATTCCGCCATTTTCCAGTGCCTCACCGGTGAGCCGGCCAGGGTGGAGAAAGTGATCCTGACCGCGTCAGGCGGGCCTTTCCTGGGAAAGAAAACCAATTACCTGATCAACGTTAAAAAAGATCACGCGCTGCAGCACCCCAACTGGAGCATGGGCGCGAAAATCAGCATCGACTCCGCCACCCTCATGAACAAAGGGCTGGAAATGATCGAGGCCAAATGGTTGTTCGGCCTCGACGCGGAACAGATTGAAGTGGTCATCCACCCCCAGTCCATCATCCACTCCATGGTCCAGTTCACCGATGGTTCCATGAAAGCCCAGATGGGCCTGCCCGATATGAAACTGCCCATCCAGTATGCCATGGGGTACCCGGACCGTTTGTCCAATGATTTTCCGCGGTTTTCTTTCAAGAATTACCCCTCGCTGACATTTGAGCAGCCGGATACCAAAACATTCCGTAACCTTGCCATTGCCACGGAGGTGCTGAAAAAGGGAGGCAATGCCGCCTGCGTGATGAATGCCGCCAACGAAGAAGTAGTGAACGCGTTCCTCAAGAACCGCATCGGTTTCCTGCAAATGACGGAGGTGATCGAAGAAACGCTGGTAAAGATTCCTTTTGTCGAAAAGCCGACTTTACAGCATTACTACGAGGCGGACAACGCCGCCCGGGAGCACGCTGCGGAGTTGATCCACAGCCTGATTTAAACATAGCTAAAAAAGTATACATCCAACAAATACATGGAAACATCGGAAATATTAATTAAAGCAGGACAGTTGATTTTGTCGTTGTCGATACTGGTAGTCCTGCACGAAATGGGGCACTTTATCCCTGCCAAACTGTTCAAAACCAAAGTAGAAAAGTTCTATTTGTTTTTCGACCCCTGGTTTTCCCTTTTCAAATTCAAGAAAGGCGATACGGAATATGGTGTAGGCTGGCTGCCGTTGGGCGGTTACGTGAAAATATCGGGGATGATAGATGAAAGCATGGACAAAGAGCAGATGAGCCAGCCCCCGCAGCCCTGGGAATTCCGGTCCAAGCCCGCCTGGCAACGCCTGATCATCATGATCGGCGGCGTAACGGTGAACCTCATCCTCGGTTTTCTCATTTATACCATGATTTTATGGTACTGGGGCGAGCAATACCTGCCTATGCAGAGCGTGAAATACGGCATCGTGGCCGATTCGCTGGCGCAAAGCATCGGCTTGAAAGACGGCGATAAAATCGTTTCCATCGATCAGCAGGTACCCGAAAGCTTCGACGACATCACCCGCGACGTGATTCTCAATGAAGCCAAAACCATCCAGGTGGAAAGGGACGGGCAACCCGTGAATGTACAAATCCCGAAAGGGTTCGTGAATAAAACCATCAAACGCAAGGCCGCCATTGTGCTGCCGAGGGTGCTGCCCATTCTGGACTCGGTGTTTGCCGATCAGCCGGGCTTTAAGGCGGGGCTTCGCCAGGGCGACAAAGTACTGCAAGTGAACGATTCCACCGTGCAGTATTACCACGAATTCCAGAAACTCATCCGCCGCGATACCGGTAAAACAGTCGACCTGACGCTGCTCCGCGGCAACGACACCGTCCGCATCGCCGCGAAAGTTCCCACCAAAGGCGGGCTGGGCGTGATGGCCAGAATGGATAAGCAGCTCGACATCGCCACCAAAACCTACACCTTCGGCGAGGCCATCCCCGCCGGGTTCAACCGGGCTATTTCCACCCTCGTAAAATACGTACAGCAGTTACGGCTGATTTTTGTATCGGAAGAAGTGAAAGCCAGCGAATCGCTCGGCGGGTTTATGACCATCGGCAACCTGTTCCCGTCTGTTTGGGACTGGCAGAGCTTCTGGACGCTGACGGCGCTGCTGAGCATCATCCTCGCCTTCATGAACATCCTGCCCATTCCCGCGCTCGACGGCGGGCACGTGGTATTCCTGACTTACGAAATGATCACCGGCCGCAAGCCCAGTGAGCGATTCATGGAGTACGCGCAGATCGTGGGCATGGTGATCCTGTTCGGCTTACTGCTGTATGCGAACGGACTGGACATCTGGCGCTGGTTAATGGATAAATTTTAGTATCTTTGCATCTGCAAAAATACCGGGGCTGACCGGTTTTGACAGCATAGGTCTTTGAAAGTGTAAGCATGCCGTGCGTTGGATAATTAGCACGTTAATCTGAATACCCAAACTTTAATTGGCGAAT
>CBFGZV010000093.1:0-5230 GCA_965653365.1 uncultured Chitinophaga sp.
CAGGATAATGAAGAAACTTACCGTACTGCTGGCCATGTGCTGCTACGTTTTATCGCTCTCCGCCCAGGATTATGTGGAGCTGAATTACAAGTTTAAAACCGGTGATGCGTTTGAGTTGCAACAACAGAGCCGCAGCGAAACCTATATTACGGTAAACGACGTGATACAGCGCACCACCCGCGATTACAACACGAAAATGAACGTGAAGGTGGCCGAAACCGGCGCCGGCGCTTTTGTACTCCAGTGGGCTTATGCAGACATCAAATTCAACTTCAACGCCAAAAATCAGAACATTTTCGTGGACGCCAAGGTGGCCAACGCCGACGAGCCGCTCCAGGGCGCGCTGAAACTGATACTGGACCAGCCTTTTACAGTCGAAATCCAGTCTACCGGCATGATCAAGAACGTTACCGGCCTCGATGCGCTGATGGACAAAGCTTCCGCAGCCTTTTCCACCCTGAAATCAGACGAGCAGGCGGCCTATAAAAAACTGCTGAAAGACCAGTTCGGCTCCGATGCCTTCCGCTCTTGGCTGGAGCAGCTGCTGGTGGTATATCCCGTTCACGGCATTAAAAACGGCACCCAGTGGGAAGAAAGCGTTCCCCTGCGCACCGGTCTGAAGGGCCGTATTGACCTGTACTGGAACCTGAAACACTGGGACAGCCAGACGGCCAAGATAGACGGCCAGGGCAATATTAAAACGGACAAGGTGGAAACCTTCACCGTGGAAGAAGGCATCCAGGCTACCGCCGCCATCGAAGGCACTCAAACCACCAACTACCTCATCAACCGCGAAAGCGGCATGCCCAGTATTTGTGTACAGAATACTGAAATGAAGGGCGAATACATTTACCTCGCCAACCGCAAAAAGCAATTGAAAAAAGACCTGAAAGTGCCGGTAAAGATCGTGACCAACGCTTCTTACAAGATCAAGCAGGTTAAATAAATGGAAGACCGTTATTTACAGCAGACCGGTGCCTGGCTCCAGGAAAACGCCGGCATCCGTGTACCCGCCGCCGTGAGCATGGCCGACCTGGAAAAGATACTGGCGGAGAAGCTGGAGATATTGGTGGAGCGCGACTTTCAGCAATTCGTGCTGCTGCTCTACCAGGTAGATGTATCTGAACGGAAAGTGAAAGAGATACTCGCAGCGCAAAACTATCCGGATGTATTCATCTCCATCGCCCGGCTCATCATCAGCCGGCAGACCGAGAAAATCAAAAGCCGCGAGAAATATAAACAGCCGCCTGAAAGCCTGCCAGACGACGAAGAGAAATGGTGAATGCAGTTGGATATCGGCTTTAAACCAGCAGGCACAACGCATAAAAAAAGAGGGTGTTTCGCAACACCCTCTTTTTTTATTTGTCGAACATCAGTTCTTTTACTTTCGCTTTGTCTTCTTTTTCCTTTTCCAGGTCGAAGAAGGTGCCGAACACCCGGTCCCAGAACGAGGAGCTTACCCCGAAGCCCTTTTCGTCGTCTTTATAATGGTGCAGGTGGTGGTTGCGCCATACCGGTTTCATGAATTTGAACGGCGGGTTCCAGGCGTGTATGGCGTAGTGCATGCTGCCGTAAATGAGGTACCCCAGGATGAAACCGGGCCAGAACATAAACGTAACGGTACCCATCACGAGGTACATGATCGCAAAAATAATCGACGAAATAATGAGGCTTGGCACCGGCGGCATGAAGAGCCGCTGCCGGTCGCGCGGGTATTCGTGGTGATTGCCATGCAGCACGTACACGAACCGTGTCAGGCGTTTATTGTCCGTTACCAGGTGGAACAGGAAACGGTGCATCACATACTCAAAAAATGACCAGAAGAAAATGGCTCCCAGGAAGACCAGGGTGATTTTCCCGACACTGTAACCGAGGGAAGCGTTGCTGTAATACAGCATATACCCGATGATGGGGAGATACATACCCCAGATTACAAGGGGATGGGTTTTGGTCAGCATTTCCAGATAACGGCTTTCAAACAATCGCGCCTGTCCTTTATTCTTGATCTTGTCGAATTTCATGACTCCCAAATTTTTGATTAAACCTAATAATTCATCATTATGTAACAGGAGTAGGGAACTATTTGTTAGGTTATTGCCATTGCTGCCTGCTTGAATCACAGATGAAGGGACAACAACCGGGGTACTGTAACCAATTCGTATTGTTTACCCTGCAAATATCGTATCAATTTCTCCAATTGTAAATAAAATTTATCTATTCTTCTGGGGTCCGTGCCTATATGTACCAGCAGCAAAAAGCCGTTTAGTCCCGCAGGGCGCTGGTTTTCAAAGTCTGTCACGGATTTCATGATCTCTTCGCTGCTCCGGTAACTTTTCCCCATTTCGGGGTATGTATAATCGGCTGTGCTGCGGGTGCCGGGGCTGAAATTCACCAGCTGCAGTCCCAATGCGGCCGTCCATTGCACAATGGAATCGTTATACCATTCGTATGGGGGCAGAAAATAATGCGGGGCCGCTATGCCATGCCGGGCCATGGCCCGGTAGTTAAGGGCGAGGTCTTCTTCAAACTGCCGCCTGGTCACCAGCAGGCTGTCGCGCTTCGCCCAGTCGCAGTACAGCAGGTGCCTGCCGGAATGGCCCGCCAGGTAATGCCCGTCGTTTTTGAGGCGGCGGATAAGGGAGCCGAAGGCCGGATTTTCGTAAAACGTGCCGGTCAGGAAAAACGAGGCGGGCGCCTTGCATTTTTTCAGCACCGCCGCAATATGCCCGCCGCCGTCGGCAAACTCGTGGCCGGTAAATACGATGGCCAGCCGCCTGCGGGTAGTGTCGCCCCGGGTGATGGCCGCCGCCGGTTGCCCCAGCCCGGCCGTAGCCTCTTCAAAAATGCCGAGATCGGGCGCGTGGGGGCGTTGCCGTTGCAACTCGTAGCTGTAAAAAATATCGCCCACTTCCTTAAAAAAAGGGTAGCCCTCTTCCTCGTACTCGTATTTATTATCGTTCAGCACCCTGTCGCGGTTTACATAAATATTGGCGCTGAGCATGAACTCCACCTTGTTTTTGAAGTCGGCGAAATACGCCACGTCTGTCAGGAATCCATAGCTCCAGCCGGTTTTGTTGAACACGCGGATGTGCGGGGGAATTTTGCCCCGGCCTGCTTTGAATCTGAAAAACTTCGTATAGCTGTCGAAAAATTCGCTGGTATCATATTTCGGATGGTGGCTTTCAAACGGCAGGGCCGCCATGTACCGGTACAGGAACCGGTAGTCGTCCGGCTCCAGGAGGAAGCGCTGCGTGGCCGGCACGGACGCAGGAAACATAACGGCCTGCAGCATCCGTTGCAGGTCTTGCAGCGGGGCGTTGTTATGCCGCGTAAAATCCATTGGCTTATCGATCAGCACGTCATCCCGGTTGTAGTGCCGGCGGCCCACGAACACCGGCCGGCTGAAGTCGTACGCCAGCCTATTGACGGCTGCGGGCTGGCGATACACCGTGTCTGCCCCCCGCACGAAATACACCGGGTTGGTGTGCCGGTTTTCTTCCTCCGTCATCGGCACAAACCGGCGCACGATCCGGACATCGGGGTACCCCTTCGCCGACAGTTTTTCGTGTATGGTTTGTGGGCCTATGAATTCGTAGAGACGGTTATACGCATCGTTATCACTGACGAGGAATATTTTCCTGATGTAATGTGCCACCGAGGGCAGCCCGTTTTCGGCGGAAGTGTCGCGGCGCACGCGGGTTTGCCCGCTGAAAGCGCTATCTGTCAGCATCGGCGTATGCTTGTCTATTCCCAGGCTGTTCAGCTTTTCGAGCGCCAGGAAAGCCAGCGGCATTTTAACCATCGAAGCCGGGTTGAAATACCGGTGCTTGTCTACCTGATAATAATAGTGCCGGAACGCCGGCCTGTTCTGCGCATCGCGGTTGATCTGGGTGTAGATGAGCTGCACCTGGAAAGAGTCGGGGTGAGCCAGGATGTGCCGCAGTTGTGGCGAGGCGTGTTTGTTCAACAGGTCTTTCATAAACGCATCCGTGCGGGGCTGCGCCGGAGCCGCGGCAGCCATCAGTAGCAGCAACAGCGTGAACGTGGTACGAGACATGCCTTAAAGCTATAAAAATCCCTTCGTTCTCCAAAAGGGCTATATTTGGGCACTAAACACCAAAACAAAACCGTGGGGCATGCAACATTGTTTGCTCCGGCAATTAAACGTTCAAAAACATTTTCATGAAACTCGTTACCTATATCCGCGAAGATGTAGACCAACTGGCCATGCTGGTGAACGGCCAGCTGTACAACATGCAGGAGCTGCACCCGGAGCTGCCCACCACCATGCACATGTTCCTCCAGATGTGGGAAGAAGTGATAGACCTGGCCATCCATATCGATGCGCAGCTGAAGACGGGCAATATGCCTAAAATGAATACCTGGGGCGTGCCGTACGATAACGTGCAGCTGCTGGCCCCCGTTCCGTTCCCCACCTCGTGCCGCGACGGGTATGCATTCCGCCAGCACGTGGCGGCGGCGCGCCGTAACCGCAAAGTGGACATGATCCCCGAATTCGACCAGTACCCGATATTTTATTTCACCAATCACAACGCCATCCAGGGCCCCGGCGATATTCTCTGCATGCCCGATCATTTCCGCAACCTCGATTTCGAGCTGGAAGCGGCCATCGTCATCTGCAAGCGCGGGCGCAATATTCCCGCGGCGGAGGCCGACGGCTACATCGGCGGATACATGATCATGAACGACATGAGCGCACGGGTGCTGCAAATGGAGGAAATGAAACTCAACCTCGGGCCCGCCAAGGGGAAAGACTTTTCCACCGTCATCGGCCCCATGCTGGTAACGCCCGACGAGCTGGAACCCTACCGCATCCCCGCCAAAGACGGCCATACCGGTAATAACTACAATCTCGGCATGCGCTGCTGGGTGAACGGGGTACAGGTCAGCGAAGGCAATATGGGCGATATGGACTGGACCTTTGCCGAAATCGTGGAGCGCTGCGCATACGGTGTTGACCTGCTGCCCGGCGACGTAATCGGCAGCGGCACCGTAGGCACCGGCTGCTTCCTGGAGCTCAACGGCACCGGCAAGCTCAATAGCCCGGATTACAAAGAACAATGGCTGCAGCCCGGCGACGTGGTGGAAATGGAAATTGACGGCCTGGGGCGCCTGAAAAACACAATTGTGGCGGAAGAAACCGATTTCTCCATCCTTGCCCAGAAAAAGAACGTATGAGAATAGTGCCCGGTGAAATCAAAACGGCCGA
>CBFGZV010000094.1:0-5217 GCA_965653365.1 uncultured Chitinophaga sp.
TTACTGTCGTTCAAACCCGTCTCAGATTATAACGCGTTTTGATGCGTAATATGATGCAGGGAAATGCTAAAAATCTGCTAAAAAAATAATGAATGTTAGGGCTTTCCCGGGTGGAAGAAGGCTTTGACGTAGTAAGGGGAGAAATAGGCCACATCCTGAAAGTCCTTATCTGCAAAGGCTTTCGCGGCCAGCGGAATCATATGTGCGGCGGAAATCTGGTATGAGGGAAATTCGGCATTGGTGCGTTGTCCTAACAATTCATGCCATTTAGGGGCGCCATCGCCGAAAAACAGGGTCTTTTTTCCGGCCATCAGCGACGCAAACGAGTCTGTGTGCAACACCATCGCCTGTGGTTCGAGCGCGGGCTCCAACCGGTGGTTGTATGCGGCGGTGAACACCTCCATACGCCGCGCGTCGATCATGGGGATGTACCACACGTCTTCTTCCGTTTGCCGCATGCCGCTGGCCATCATTTGCAGGGTAGACACGGCGATGAGGGGCTTTTTCCAGGTGTAGCAAAGTCCTTTTGCAGTGGCCACGCCTACACGCAGGCCGGTGTACGAGCCCGGGCCGGCGCTCACCGCAATGGCGTCGAGCTGGCTGTGATGCAGGCCGTGCGTGGCCAGCAGCTGCCGGATGAAGAGGGTGATGGTGGCCGCATGATCGCGCTGCTCCATGTTCTGCAGCGTTTGTAATTCTTTTCCGTTGTCTGAAAGCGATACCGAGCCGATCGCTGTAGCCGTGTCTATATGAAGTATGCGTGCCAATGTCGTCGTTTTATAGTTGCGCTTCGTATTCCGCCTGCAACAGCGGGCCGATGAGGTACCGTTCGTTGCCGGTTTCGGCATGAAGGGCCCGCAGTATTTCGTACACGTTGCGGATGCCGATCTTTTCGCACCATTCGAACGGGCCGAACGGGTAGTTGGTGCCCAGTTTCATGGACGTATCGATGTCTTCCCGGGAAGCAGTATTTTCCCCGGCGGTAAAATATGCTTCGTTGATGATCATGCATACCACCCGCGGCGTAACCATGCCGGTGGCTGGTTTGATGATGCTGTAGGCGCGGCCCAGGTCCCGCATGAGCGGATCGAGCTGTTCATTGCCGGCCAGCGTGGCTACTTCCAGCCGCGGCATCGCCATAAAACCGGGCAGTAAATTGCAGCCGTAAATGTGCGGGTATTGCGCCCAGATGGCGGGCGACGTTTTCACCAGGCAGCCCAGTACGGGTATTTCCGGCTTCATGGTGTACAGCATCAGGTTTTCCGGGCGCTCGTCGAGGCTCAGGTCTATGACCAGGTCGGCCCCGCCGTGCTGTGGTTGCAACTCCGGTTCCCAGCGCACGCTATGGGCCGTAAAATCCCAGCTGCGGCGCAGTTCTTCCCAGCGTTGTGCATCGCCTGTAACCAGTACTTCCATACGTTATCGGATGGCGATCATGGAAATCTCCACGTTCACGCCTTTCGGCAGCGCGGCCACCTGAACGGTTTCGCGGGCGGGGAAATAGCCGGAGAAGTACTTGCCGTACACCTCGTTGATCTGGGAAAAATCGTTCATGTCCGTAATAAAAATGGTGCTTTTCACCACGTCGGAAAAGTCCATGCCAGCTTCGCTGAGGATGTTGCGGAGGTTTTGCATCACACGGTGCGTTTCCACAATCACATCATCCGTTTCCAGCTTGCCGCTCTCCGGGTTCAGGGCTATCTGGCCCGAAATGAACAGCGTGCTGCCGGCTTTCACGGCCTGGTTGTAAGGTCCGATGGGCGCCGGGGCATTGGTGGTGTTGATAATCTGTTTTTCCATATGTGGCAAAAATAAGGTTTTAGCAGCGGCCGGGCAATTGCCGCAAGAATATTGGGGCCGCATATGCAAAATGCTTATATTAGTATCCTGGTCAACCAAAATACCATATCCCGCAAACATTATCTGCCCGGTTATGTATGTCAAAACCCTGAATGGTCTTTCTCTCAATGGCGCCTGGACACTGCAGCTTTTGCTGTATGCATGCTGGGTGCTGGGTTTCGCCGCCGCTTGGTTTTTCACCGGTCAGGCGCTACCGGAAGCTCCCTTCCTGCTGTCCGCAATTTCCCCCGTTTCCGTTGCCGCAGTCATCGCCTATGTGCTGGTTCGCCGCCGACACGAATTCAGGCTGGTGCCCAAGATCAACATCTCACTGGAAACCTTTCTCCTGGCCTTTTCGATGGCGTTGGCGCTGGTGGTGGTGAAAGACGCGCTGGCGTACGTGCTGCCGTTACCGGTCTGGCCGGAGCTGGCATTTACCAGCATTCATACCAGCTCGTTCGCGGTGATCATCGTATCGGTCGTACTGGCGGCATTCATGGAAGAAATGCTCTTCAGGGGCATTATCATGGAGGCGCTGCTGCGCCGTTACTCCGGCGGTGTAGCGCTGCTGCAAAGCTCTCTGCTGTACATGCTGGCGCACCCAGACCCCGCACAAATGCCGGGCTCCCTGTTGCTGGGCCTGCTGGCCGGTTTTTTCTATCTCCGCCTGCGCGATCTCTGTTCCTGTTTTCTCATCCACCTCGTACATAACGTGGCCACCGCTGTGGTGGCGCTGAGCGGCGGCTCGCTGCAGTTCGCCGTGAGTGATCCTTACACGTACGCCGCGCTGGTCACAGGCTGCGCGCTGGCGCTGGCGGCGGGCTTTTTCATCCTTCGCAACGTTACCGCCACCGGTCATCCGAATAGGCAGGTGTTACTGGCCAAATAGGCGCATATCCGTACACATCGTCGCGGAGGTTACGCTGGGCCTCGCCGATCACTCAGGCGGTGAAGTAAAAAGCAGGTATTACTGGCCGAACAATTGCTTCGCCAGCTTGGCATCGTGCCCGTACACATCGTCTCGGAAGTTGAGCTTGCCCTCGCTGTTCACCCAGGCGGTGAAATAGCCGATGAACACGGGCAGCTTATCTTTCAGCGTCACGTACTTTTCTTTCCCCGCATTCATGGCCGCATCGATTTTCGTTTCCGTCCAGCTGGAGTCGTTACGCAGCAACCACTGCGCCAGGCGTTTCGGCTCGGATACGCGGATGCAGCCGTGGCTGAACGAACGCCGCGTTTCGTTGAAAAGACCTTTGGACGGCGTATCGTGCAGGTAAATATTGTATTCGTTCGGGAACAGGAATTTTACGCGGCCGAGCGAATTGGAGCCGCCGGGCTTTTGGCGCACGACGTAAGGAAAATTGCGCCCGGAATATTTGCTCCAGTTGATGGAACCGGGGGAAATCACCTTGCCGCTGCCGCCCACGATCTCCATGTTGTGCCGGGCCAGGTAGCCGCCGCCGCTGCGTTTGATGCCGGGTATCACTTCGTTGCCGAGGATGCCGGGCGGCACGTTCCAGTATGGACTGAACACCACGTATTTCATGTCGCGGCTGAAAATCACGGTGCTGGTGCCGGGTGTGCCCACCACCACATTGCAGCTCCAGGCCAGCTTACCGGCTTCGTAAGCGTGCATTTTGAACTCCGGGATGTTGACGAGGATGTAATCGGTGGAAACTTCCACGGGCACCCAGCGCAGGCGCTCCATGTTCAGCAACAGCTGGTGCATGTAATGTTGCAGCGGGCGGTTCAGGGAGGCCAGCGTTTGCGGGGTCACGATGCCGTCAGGCTTATAGCCCATGCGGGCCTGGTAATGCCTGAGCGCGGAATCGAGCGCGGGAGTGTATTGAATGGACGTATCCTTGTCCCGCATATCCCCGAGCAATTGCAGGCGCTTTTTCACACCGGCTATCGTCAGGGAGGAATCTCCTTTTTTGTAGTTCTTCTTTTTGGCTTCGAGGCGCAGCGAGTCCCATTCCGGGTTCGCTTTTACAATGGTCGCTATTTTCTGCAGCTCGTCGCGCAGCAGCTTGTACTGGCGGTTGACCGGCTCGTCTTCCGAGATGCCTTTTTTAGGATTGGCGATAACGGTGTTGAGCACACTTTCCACATCGATCTTTTTACGGGGGATGAACCACTCCAGATCCTTGGCATTATCGCTGGTCATGCCGCCCCATACCTTGTTGGCATATACGAAAAACTGTCCGGTGAAAGTCAGTTCCGTAATGGGCACGATGGTATCGTTCCGGTTGAGGGAATCGCCCTGCGCCGCCAGTGAATCGTAGAGGGCGAGCGCCCGGCTTTTATCGAGCGAGCTGTCTTTGATGCCGCTTTCTTCATCGCTGCGCATCATGTTCATAAAGCCGCCGGCCTGTTCGGTGACGCCCTGTTCGTCGATCCAGGCATAGTGGAAACCGCGCTTTGCATAGAAATCACGGATGAGCTCGGCGTAGGGGGCGAATTCGGTATGCCGGGCCAGGAAGGCGCCAATCTGGTTACTGTCGAGCGTGCGCGCGATGTACTCTTCCTTGGCGTAATGGGTGGTGTCGCGGTTCACCGCTTCGGCAGCGGGTTTCTTTTTATTGTTCTGGCAGGCGGTTACAAACGCCAGGGCGAGCAGCAGGGGGTAGATCTTTTTATGCATCATAGCGATATAACAATTTAATGCAGTGTATGTTGCGCAAAAATAAGCAACAATCTACCAGGAATAAAAAAAGGGAGCAGCGGCGCTGTTCCCTTTCAATATCCTCGTGGTGGTTTATAGTTTAATTTCTTCGTCGTTGGCATCAAAAAAGCGGTATTCGGTGAGGTGGTAGTTGGAATCCCCTTTCAGTTTGATCCATTTTTTGTACGTGAAGTACCATTTCCATTGCCGCGATCTGAGCCAGCCCTTGGTCAGGTATGCATACAGAATGGGGTGCATGCGGATGGAGAGACCTTTGTGCTGGTGGTTGAGCAGATACAGGAGGTTCTTTTCAATGTCTTCCACGATGAGCATGGAAGCGCCGATTTTGCCGGTGCCTTTGCAGGCGGGGCAATCTTCGGCCACTGAAATGGTGATTTCCGGTTTCACGCGCTGGCGCGTGATCTGCATCAGGCCGAACTTCGAAATGGGGAGTATCGTGTGTTTGGCCCTGTCCTGCACCATGAATTTCTCCATGGCTTCATACACGGTCTTTTTGTTTTCGGGCAGCTTCATATCGATGAAATCGATGATGATGATGCCCCCCAGGTCGCGCAGCCGCAGCTGGCGGGCAATTTCGGCCGCCGCCTCGAGGTTGGAGGCGAGGGCGTTCTGCTCCTGGTTGTTGCTCGAGCTTTTGTAGCCGCTGTTCACGTCTATCACGTGCAGGGCTTCGGTGGCTTCGATGATGAGGT
>CBFGZV010000095.1:0-4848 GCA_965653365.1 uncultured Chitinophaga sp.
TTATGGCATTTACACTTCCTGCTTTGCCGTACGCTCACGATGCGCTGGAGCCGCACTTCGACAAGCTTACGATGGAAATCCATCACGGCAAGCACCACCAGGCTTACGTAGACAACCTGAACAAGGCGATAGCCGGTACCGAGAACGAGAACAAATCACTGGAAGAACTGGTGGCCAAGGCAGGCGCCATCAGCCCGGCGGTAAGAAATAACGGCGGTGGTCACTGGAACCACAGCTTTTTCTGGCTGAGCCTGGCCCCCAATGCGGGCGGCGCACCCAGCGGCAAACTGGCCGACGCTATCAACAGCACCTTCGGTTCTTTCGATGCCTTCAAAGAGAAATTCAACGCCGCCGGCGTATCCCGTTTCGGTTCAGGCTGGGCCTGGCTGATCGTGAAAGACGGCAAGCTGGAGATTACGTCCACCCCTAACCAGGACAATCCGCTGATGGACGTAGCCGAATCAAAAGGCACGCCGCTGCTGGGTGTTGACGTATGGGAGCACGCCTATTACCTGAAGTATCAGAACCGCAGGGCCGAGTACCTGGCTGCGTTCTGGAACGTGGTAAACTGGGACGCGGTGAGCAAACGCTTCGCATAAGCACAGCTTATTATCAAAACAAAGAGGGTGTATCAGTTGATGATACACCCTCTTTTTATACCGGGAAACCGGTTATTTCAGCTCCCTGATCTTCATGTTTTTGAACCACACTTCGCTGCCGTGGTCTTGCAGGCAGATGTGGCCTTTTTTCGCAACCCCGTAGCCTTTGTAGTCTTTCCACTTGCCGGTGGTTTTGTTCTTCTGCCACTCGTCCGTCCACATTTCGGTATCCACTACTTTTTCGCCGTTGAGCCAGTGCTCCAGTTTCCCCTTGTTCAGCACAATGCGGGTATGGTTCCACTCGCCAACCGGCTTGGCGGCCAGTTTCGAAGGCGGGTTCATGGCGTAGTTGGCGCCGGACTTCTGCCAGTCTTCCAGTTTCTCGGGGAAATTTTCATCGTCGATCAGCTGGTATTCGGGGCCGCTCATGTAGGGGGCTTCGAATTCTTCCGTTACCAGGTAGAGAATGCCGCTGTTGCCCTTCGGAGCGATTTTCCAGTCGGCTTCCAGTTCAAAGTTCTCATACTGGTTATTGGTGATGAGGTCGCCGCGCATGTCGCTTTTGTCCGTTGTGCTGCCGGTGCAGTGCAACAGCCCGTTCTGGGCGCCCCAGGTGTTGGATTGTTTGCCTTTGAAAATCCGCCAGCCGTCGAGGTTGTTACCGTTGAACAGCAGGCTCCATCCTTCTGCCTTTTCAGCATCGGTGAGTACGTTGACGGGCGCTTCGGCGGTAGCCATGTTTTCGCTGCCGGCCGTTACGGAATCCGTTTTGGCTTCTTCTTTGGGCTGCGCGGTGTTGCACGATGCCACCGCCATGGCGGCTGCACAGAACGCGGGAATAACGAGTCTTTTCATGCTGTCAGTTATTTTATTTGTTAACAGTTTTCAGATTTTTTCTTGAATTCCAGTACATGATCATGTGTTGGAAATAGCTGTCGTTACAGCGCAACGGTTAATATAAAAATAATTTACCGCAAACGCAAAACGGCATTCACGGGCAGGTGGTCCGAAGCGTAGGTTTCCGGTATCACGGCGTGTTTCAGCACCTCGAATTTCCCCGGCGTAAATGCCACGAAATCGATGCAGCGGCGCGGGTTTTCAACGGGAATGGTGGGCGCGCAGTTGCTGCAGGTGCGGGTAAAATGCCGGTCGAGCGCGTCGATCACAGGCGTGCCGTTAGGCGCGTTGAGGTCGCCGGCCAGCACTACCGGGTACGGCTGTTCTTTCAGGATGTTCATGATCTCGGCGATCTGCACCAGGCGGTTGGAATCGCTGCGCTGCGCATCGAGGTGGGTGCAGGCCATGAGCAGTTTTTTATTGTCCGGCAGCTGCAGCAGCGCCGTGGCCAGCACACGCGGTTCGCCGTTAGTGCCGGGCAGCGTGGTGAGCGGGTAGCGCCTGGTTTCCAGGATGGGGTATTTGGACAAAATGGCTACGCCGTATTCTCCGCCGCCGTAGTCGATGCCCTTGGCGAAGAAGTATTGCATCCCGAATTGTTTGGCGAGGGCTTCGGCCTGGTGCAGCTCCTTCCCGGAACGGTCCGTATGCACGTCCACTTCCTGGAGGGCCACAATGGCGGGCGCCGTGCCTGCAATCACTTTCGCGATGGCGGGTATGTCTATCTTGTCTTTCACGGAGGGAGGATTGGCGTGGTGGATATTATAGCACAATATATTCACCTGGCCCGCTTGCGCGGTGGCCTGTGTGGAAGCGCCACATCCTGCCGCCAATGCGGCCAGTAAAAGGAGAAACCTGTTTTTCATGGTGTGAGTTGATGAAATGAAACCATAAAAAAACAAAAAACAATTTAACCATGCAATGCATGCACGGTTAAATTGTAATGATATGCGGGCGGGTGCGGTTATTTTTTCCGGAGAAGCTCCTGGTAGCGGGCGGGATTGCCCAGCAGGGCAACGGCCTGGTCTACGTCTTTATCCCAGCTGAGGCCCTTTTCGATGCGGCCCTGCTGCGGGTAATAGCGGTTCATGATTTCTTCTTCGAGCAGATGCTTGATCTCTGTCTTGTTGCGCAGCAGGTCCTGTTTTTTATCGTGCTTCATTTTCTGCTGCAGGGCCTCGAATTCTTTGGCCAGGCCGCCGTAATATTTTTCGCGTTCGGCCGTGGTGCGGAAATTTTCGAGGGCTTCCTCGCTGCGGGTTTTATAGCTGTAGTCGCGGCCGTCGAGGAATTTCACGAACTCGTCGAACTCTCCTTCCGTAAGGCTGAAGCTGGAAGCGGGTTTCACCTGCTGGTGGCTGTAGTAGTACTGGGTGGCGTAGTCGAAGATGTACTGTTTGCGCAGCAGTGTGATGGCTACCTGGCTGAGCACCATGTTGTCTACCTTCGCGTCCGGCTCAATGCCGCCGCCGTCTTTCACAGGGCGGCCGGCAGCCGTTACGAACGAGCGGCGCAGGGAATCGGGCACATAGTCGGCCTCTCCTTCCTCGTTGCGGGAAGAATAGTCGATGGCCTGGATACAGCGGCCGCTGGGCGTATAATAGCGGGCGGTGGTCACTTTCAGCTTGGCGTTATAGGGCAGCGGGCGGGTGGTTTGCACCAGGCCCTTGCCGTAGGAGCGCTGGCCCACCACGAGGCCACGGTCGAGGTCCTGCACGGCCCCTGCCACAATTTCGGCGGCGGAGGCGGAAGACCGGCTGGTGAGCACCACCAGCGGAATGGCGAGGTCGATGGCCGGTTGAGTGGTTTTATACTCACGGTCCCAGCTTTTCACCTTGCCTTTGGTGGATACGATGAGTTTGTTTTTGTCGATGAAGATGTTGGAGAGGGTCACCGCTTCTTCCAGCAAGCCGCCTGGATTGCCGCGCAGGTCGAGGATAACGCCCTTGAGGCCGGGGTGCTCTTTCTTCAGTTTAAGGAAAGCCTCCTGCACCAGCACGCCGCTCGCTTCGGTGAACTGCGTCATTTTGATATACCCGATATCGTTGCGCACCACGCCGGTGAAGCTCACGGGTTTTACGTTAATGTCTTCGCGAACGATTTTGTACGGGGTTTCTTTCTGTGTGATGGGATGGCGGAGCACGATGTTCAGCACGGTGCCGGCATTGCCTTTCAGGAAACGGCTCACTTCCTCCTGCTCCATATTTTTGGCGCTCTTGCCGTCGAGCGACACGATCACGTCTCCCGCCTTCACGCCCGCGCGGGCCATGGGGCTACCTTCGTATACATCGGTGATGGTTGTCCATTCCCCTTCGGTATAGATGGAAGTGCCCACGCCTCCGTATTTGCCGGTGGCCATGAAGCGCAGTTCGTCCAGTTCTTCTTCCGGCACAAAGTCCGTATAGGGATCCGTTTCTTCGAGCATGGCTTCAATGCCTTTGTGCATCAGTTTTTCGGGCGGAAGGTCTTCCACGTAGTAAGTATTCAGTTCGCGGTAGAAGGCCGCGAAAATGTCGAGATTTTTGGCAATCAGGAAGTATTTATCGCTGTTGCGGAATGCGGCAAACACCAGGCAGAGGCCGAGCAGCGAGAACAGGATGATTTTCTTTTTTGAAATCCGCATGCTGAAACATTTGTAAGATGATTGAAGCCCGGTTAAGGTACCGGGTCGTAACCGTGGCCGCCCCATGGGTTGCACCGGAGGATACGCCGGGTGGTCAGCCAGAAGCCTTTAAAGATACCGTGCTTTTTGAATGCTTCCAATCCATATTGCGAGCAGGTAGGTGTATATCTGCAGCGGGAACCGAGCAGGGGACTCAGGCACCACTGGTAAATCTTGATAAGGATAATGAAAGGGATGCTGAGTATTTGCAGCAATTTCAGCTGCGGACTGTCTTTCTTGCTTTGTTCCGTAGGAACGTCCTGTTTCATTGGTTTTCCGGTAGATGAATCTCTGTTCATTGCACATTATCTGCCGGCCACTTGTTTAATTCTTTTACCAGCTTCTCTAAAATTACCGAAAATTTATGGCGCAGCGTGGGGAAATCGGCGATTTTTTTGTCGGTATAGATAAAAAAAACGGCCATTTGGGCGGATTGGGCCTGTAATGCGTCGTACAAGGCCTGTTTTTCGAGGCGGTAACATTCGCGGCCGAGGCGCTTGATGCGGTTACGGTCTACGGCGTTGGGGAACCGGCGTGATGATACGCTGAAGCCGGCCTGAACAGGGTATTTCTCCGTGGTGAGCCTGGCCGGCATAAAAATCACCCGGTAAGGGAAAACAGAAAACGCTTTTCCTTCCCGAAAAAGCGTTTCAATCATTTTCCTGCTTTTTAACTTCTCTTCCTTGTTAA
>CBFGZV010000096.1:0-4707 GCA_965653365.1 uncultured Chitinophaga sp.
CTGTGAAGAAATTTATCGAAACCATAAAGAACATCTGGAGCATCGAGGACCTGCGCAAGCGCATCCTCACCACCCTGCTCCTGGTACTGGTATACCGTGTGGGTTCCTATATCACCCTGCCCGGTCTCGATCCCAACGAGCTGGCCAAATTCTCCGAGACTTCCCAGAAAGGTATCCTTGGGCTCTTTAACATGTTTGCCGGTGGTTCTTTCTCCCGCGCTTCCATCTTCGCCCTCGGTATCATGCCCTATATCTCGGCGTCCATCGCGATCCAGCTGCTGACCATAGCAGTGCCTTATTTCCAGAAATTGCAGAAAGAAGGGGACAGCGGACGGAAAAAAATTAACCAGTATACCCGTCTGTTAACCGTTGTTGTAACGGCTTTCCAGGCAAGTGCATACGTAGCTTACTTAAGAACCCAGTCCGGCGGTGCCCTCATCCCCGAGTACGGGTCTTTCTTATTCTGGTTATCTACCACCGTGGTACTGACCGCCGGCACGCTGTTCATCATGTGGCTCGGTGAAAAGATCACAGATAAGGGTATTGGTAACGGTACCTCCATCATCATCATGACAGGTATCCTGGCCCGTTTGCCGGAAGCCCTCCTGCAGGAGCTTTCGCTCAAAACAACCGGCGCCGGCGGAGGCCTGCTCGTATTCCTGATCGAAATCGCCATGTTCATCCTCATTACCGTAGGCCTCATCCTGCTGGTACAGGGTACCCGGAAAATCCCGGTGAACTACGCGAAGCGTATTGTCGGTAACAAACAATACGGCGGCGTGCGCCAGTTCATTCCCCTCAAAGTGAATGCTGCGGGTGTAATGCCCATCATCTTCGCTCAGGCTATCATGTTTATCCCGGCAACAGCCATCGGCTTCGCCACCTCCGATAACGCATCTTCTTTCATCCGCATCTTCAGCGATCATACCAATCCCTGGTATAACGTGATCTATGCAGTACTGGTAGTAGTATTCACCTTCTTCTACACTGCCCTGATCTTCAATCCTACACAGATGGCCGATGAAATGAAACGGAACAACGGGTTCATCCCCGGTGTGAAACCCGGTAAAGCCACCGCCGATTACATCGGCGCCGTGATGGACCGTATCACCCTCCCCGGCGCCTTCTTCCTGGCCCTGGTAGGCATACTGCCCGGCATTGCCGCCGCCGCCAACATCAACAGCCTGTTTGCCACCTTCTTCGGTGGTACCTCCCTGCTGATCATGGTGGGCGTTATCCTCGATACGCTGCAACAGATCGAAAGCCAGCTGCTCATGCGCCACTACGACGGCCTGATGAGCTCCGGCCGCATCAAAGGCAGAACCACACCGGCCAATGCCTGACCCATCAAAACAAACTGACAAGATATAACGACCACCGGGAGCCTTCACTCCCGGTGGTTTTTTTATTCATCCATTGAACGCCGGCCCGCACGCCGCCGTTCTATTGGGGCAATCCACAATAATTGCATAATTTCGCGTGTTATGATTCATTATAAGACGAAAGAAGAAATTGAACTCATCCGCCAGAGCGCCCAGTTAGTAAGCGCCACCCTGGCCGAAGTAGCCGCAAGGCTCAAACCGGGCATGAGCACCCTCGATGTGGATGCCATCGCCGAACAATTCATCCGCGACCATGGAGCCGTACCCTCCTTCAAGAACTATAAAGGTTTTCCCAATACCTGCTGCATTTCCGTGAACGAGGCAGTGGTGCATGGCATCCCCAACGGCCATATCCTGAAGGAAGGCGATGTGGTGTCGGTAGACGTGGGCGTGTTCAGCAACGGCTTCCACGGCGATAGCGCCTATACGTTCGCGATCGGCGAGGTACCCGTCCACGTACAGAAGCTGATGGCCGCCACCAAGGCCGCGCTGATGAAGGGAATCGAAAAAGCCGTGGTAGGCAACCGGGTAGGGGACATTGCCTACGCCATCCAGGACTATGTGGAGCGCGAGCGCGGTTACGGCGTGGTACGCGAACTGGTGGGGCACGGCCTGGGCCGTAACCTGCACGAAGACCCCCAGGTACCCAACTACGGCCGCCGCGGCAGTGGCGCCGTGCTGAAGGAAGGCCTGGTAATCGCCATCGAGCCGATGGTCAACCTCGGTACCCGGGACGTGGAATACCTGGAAGACGGCTGGACGGTGGTGACCCGCGACCGGAAAGTATCCGTACACTACGAACATACGGTGGCGGTGATGAAAGGGAAAGCGGACATGCTGTCTACCTTCGAACACATTGAGGCGGCGGAGAAAAAGAACGAAGCCCTCAACTCCGTATATATCAACTAAAGCATATACGAAAAAGACCGGTACTCCCGGTCTTTTTTAATAGGCGGTTTGGTGGAATTTAAACAGCCGGAGATGTTTTCTTGTGGCCGCTGTAACGGGAAATAACGTATCTTTGCCTTCCTTTTGGGAATTTTGTAGCAAGAAACAACGGGAACCCTTGCAAGGTATTACACAAACAAAGACTGTATATTTAATTGATTTATAGAGACTTTTAACCGATAAGTGATTATTTTTTAAAAGTTATCCACATAGCGCGGCTTTTTCATCAATTATTTCCGATATTTTTTTCGGTTTAAGAAACTTTTGTGGTATCTTTGCATTCCTAAAAATTTTTATGGCGAAACAGGCACTCATTAAACAGGATGGTATTATTCTCGAAGCCTTATCAAATGCGATGTTCCGGGTAAAACTGGAAAACGGACATGAGATTCTGGCTACCATTTCTGGCAAAATGAGAATGCACTATATCCGCATCCTGCCGGGTGACAAGGTTGGCGTAGAGATGAGCCCTTATGATTTGAGCAGGGGGCGTATAATTTTCAGGTACAAATAAACAACTCTGGTAGATTTATAACAATTGACTCATGAAAGTAAGAGCTTCCATCAAGAAAAGAAGTGCAGACTGCAAGATTGTTCGCCGCAAAGGTAAATTGCTGGTGATCAACAAAAAGAATCCTCGGTTTAAACAACGCCAGGGTTAATCAGCATCTGTATACATTAAAAGAACTATAAACTAAACAATTGATATGGCACGTATAGCCGGTATTGATCTTCCTAAAAACAAAAGAGGCGAAATTGGTCTGACCTATATCTATGGTATCGGCCACTCCACCGCCCAGTATATCCTGGACAAAGCAGGCATCGATTTTAACAAGAAAGTGAAGGACTGGAACGATGATGAGCAATCAGCCATCCGTAACATCATTCTTCAGGAGCTGAAAGTAGAGGGTCAGCTGCGTTCCGAAGTGCAGATGAACATCAAGCGTCTGTTGGATATCGCCTGCTACCGTGGGCTGCGTCACAGGAAAGGTCTGCCGGTTAGAGGTCAGCGTACCCGTACCAACAGCCGTACCAGGAAAGGTAAGCGTAAAACCGTTGCTGGTAAAAAGAAGGCACCGAAGAAATAGTAAAATCCCTTTGCCGGTATCCCTTTTTCCAGATCCGGGAACTGGCGGCATAAAGGGTTTTTATATAAACAGGGATTTGGAATTTCATCGTTGGAATTATAACGAACTATGGCAAAAGCAACTAATACAAAAGCTGCCGCTAAAAAGAGGGTAGTAAAGGTGGATAACTTCGGGGATGTACACATCTCTGCGAGTTTCAACAACATCATTGTAAGCATCACCAACAAGCAGGGTCAGGTTATTTCCTGGTCTTCTGCCGGTAAAATGGGTTTCAAGGGTTCTAAGAAGAACACGCCGTATGCCGCCCAGCTGGCTGCTTCAGATGCTGCAAAAACTGCCTTCGACGCCGGTCTGAAAAGAGCAGATGTTTTTGTAAAAGGTCCTGGTGCCGGCCGTGAAAGCGCTATCCGTGCAATCGCCAACTCCGGTATCGAGGTAACCCTCATCAAAGATGTGACGCCGCTGCCCCACAACGGCTGCCGTCCTCCGAAGAAGAGAAGGGTATAGCATATTCTTTTACGGATTGCGGATTGGGAATTGCGAATCAGGATGTTATTCATCAGGAATCGTGAGTCACAATACGTAATTCGTAATTTTTATTTGTATATTTATTCATCACAGTGGGTGCAAGATCGAGTTTTAAGATTTTTAAATGAGCTTGCACCGTAACTAAAAATCTGAACCACAGAACATGGCAAGGTACACAGGACCAAAGACCAAGATCTCCAGAATCTTTGGAGAGCCCATTTTAGGCAATGGCAAATATTTAGGCAAGAACAGCAACCCTCCCGGTCAGCACGGTGCACAACGCAAACGTAAGCAACTGGGCGAGTACGCGCTGCAGCTGAGAGAAAAACAAAAAGCAAAATACACTTACGGTGTGCTCGAAAAACAGTTCCGTAACCTGTTCGAAGAAGCTAACCGTAGAAAAGGCGTTACCGGTGAGGTTTTGATCAAACTGCTCGAAGCCCGTCTGGACAACACCGTATTCCGTATGGGTATCGCACCCTCACGCCCTGCTGCCCGCCAGCTCGTTGCTCACAAGCACGTAACAGTTAACGGCGTAGTAGTGAATGTTCCCTCTTACCAGCTGAAACCGGGCGATACCATCGGCCTGAAAGACAAAACTGCCGGTAACACTTCCCTGACCAGCAACATTCGCGGTAAAAACCCGAAATTCAGCTGGCTCGACTGGAATGAGAAAGACCTGAAAGGTACATTCATCGCGTATCCGGAAAGAGAAAGCGTTCCTGAGAACATCAAGGAACAACTGATCGTGGAATTGTACT
>CBFGZV010000097.1:0-4455 GCA_965653365.1 uncultured Chitinophaga sp.
AAAAAAGGGTACTCACAAACAAATCTGCTTCTCCGTCATCATCTTCCGGAGATTGATCAGGCCATAGCGCATACGGCCCAATGCAGTATTGATGCTCACATTTGTGAGGTCGGCAATCTCTTTGAAGCTCAGCTCCGCGTAATGCCGGAGAATGATCACCTCGCGCTGCTCTTCGGGCAGCAGGTCCAGCATCTTGCGCACACTGTTGTGGCTCTGCCGGGTCATCATCTTTTCCTCCGCGCTCGGCTCGCTGAAGCCCAGGACATTGAAAATATCTTTATCGTCGCTCGTTTTAATCACCGGCGTGCGCTTGATCTTCCTGAAATGGTCTACACACAAATTGTGTGCAATGCGCATGGCCCAGGGGAGAAACTTTCCTTTCTCGGTATAGCGTTCGGCACGGATGGTATCGATGATCTTGATGAAAGTATCCTGGAAGATATCTTCGGCGAGAAAAGCGTCTTTTACGAGCAAAACGATGGAAGTATAGAGTTTATCTTTGTGGCGGTAAACCAGCTCTTCCAGGGCGGAAGCGTGCCCCTTTTTGAACAATGTGATCAGTTGTTCATCATTCAGTTTGTACATTACTTGCATATACGACTACCAATAACGGTTAGTAAATAGTACGGACTTAACAGTCAGTAGGTTGTGTGATAGCGTAGAGTTTATACGATAATGTACAATTTTAAAGTTCAGAATAATTAACCGCGGTTTTCAGGTATAAGATGTCGGTTATTGCAAATATAACGGAATACTTCAATAAAACAACACCCCCTCCGAAAATTGCTACTAAAGAGGTACGTAGCGGCGGGGCGGGCGGTTTGCCGGGGGGATGGCCATAACACGAAATTAACAGAATCGCTCCTGTCCGGCTTCCCGGAATGGGGATATTTCACCCCCCTTCAAACTGCTCCCGAATCCTTAAATTTGTGTTTCTATGTGCGCAAAAGTAAAAACCAAGGAAGTAACCGTTGAACGTGAACCAGTTAGCAGTCCGGACCATATTTTTATCAAAGGGGCCCGGGTGCATAACCTCAAAAATGTCAGCGTTTCCATACCCAGAAATAAATTAGTGGTGGTAACCGGCGTCAGCGGCTCGGGCAAAAGCAGCCTGACCATGGACACCCTTTATGCCGAAGGCCAGCGCCGCTACGCGGAAAGCCTCAGCGCCTACGCCCGCCAGTTCCTGATGCGGATGAACAAGCCGGAGGTAGACTACATCAAGGGCATCTGCCCGGCCATCGCCATCGAACAGAAGGTGATCACCCGCACGCCCCGCTCCACCGTAGGCTCCATGACGGAACTGTACGACTACCTCCGTCTGCTCTTCGCCCGCGCCGGGCAAACGTTCTCCCCCGTATCCGGCCAGCTGGTGAAAAAACACGAGGTGAGCGACGTGGTAGACGCCATCACCCGCCTGCCGCAAAGCAGCAAGGTGCAGATCCTCGTGCCCTTCCGCCAGCATGCCAACCGGAAACCGGCGGAAGAGCTGGGCATCCTCATGCAGAAAGGCTTTTCCCGCCTGTACGTGAAAGGCGCCCTGGTGCGGATTGAAGAGCTGCAGGAGGAAAAAAATCCCAAAGTACCGGACGGGGCCCATGTGCTCATCGACCGCATCGTGGTGAAAGATTTCGGGGAAGACGATAAGCACCGTATCGCAGACTCCATCCAGACGGCCTTTTACGAAAGCGAAGGCGATTGCTACCTGGAGGTGGACGGTACCGTTTCCCATCACTTTTCCAACCGGTTCGAGCTAGACGGTATCCAGTTCGAAGAGCCCGTGCCCAACCTGTTTTCCTTCAACAATCCCTACGGCGCATGCCCAACCTGCGAGGGCTTCGGCCAGGTGCTGGGCATCGACGCGGACCTGGTGATTCCGGACCGGCGGCTGAGCGTGTTCGAAGGCGCTATCGCCCCCTGGCGCGGCGAAAAAATGGGCGAATACAAAGAAGCGCTCATCAAAAACGCCCGGAAATTCAACTTCCCCGTGCATAAGCCCGTGGCCGACCTCACCGACGAGCAGCTGAAGCTGCTGTGGACCGGCAATGAACATTTTTACGGGCTGAACGAGTTTTTCAAAATGGTAGAGCAGAACCTCTACAAGGTACAGTACCGTGTGATGCAGGCCCGTTACCGCGGCCGCACCGTATGCCCCACCTGCAACGGCGCGCGCCTCCGCAAAGAAGCCATCTATGTGAAAGTAGGCGGCATGAGCATTGCGGAGCTGGTTGACATGCCGGTGGAAAATCTCAAAACCTGGTTCGACAACCTGGCGCTGAACGAATACCAGCAGCAGGTGTCCAAAAGAATACTCATCGAAATCAATCACCGCCTGAAAACCTTGCTCGACGTGGGTTTGGGCTACCTCACCCTCAACCGCGTGGCCAACACCCTCAGCGGCGGGGAAAGCCAGCGCATCCAGCTCACCCGTACCCTGGGCAGCAACCTCACCAACTCCCTCTACATCCTCGACGAGCCGAGCATCGGCCTGCATGCGCGCGACACCAACCGCCTCATCAGGGTGCTGCACGAGCTGCGCGACCTCGGCAATACGGTAGTGGTGGTGGAGCACGACGAGCAGCTGATGGAAAAAGCGGATTACATCATCGATATGGGGCCACTGGCCAGCCACCTCGGTGGCGAGGTGATCTTCGCCGGCACCTATCCCGAAATTCTGCACGACGGTAAAAGCCTCACGGGCAAATACCTCAGCGGCAACATGCGCGTGGAGCCGCCCGCCCGCACCCGCAAATGGAAACGCTCCATCGTACTGGAAGGCTGCCGGCAGAACAACCTGAAAAATATCGACGTGGAGTTTCCCCTTGGCATCCTCACCGTAGTCAGCGGCGTGTCCGGCTCCGGGAAAACCACCCTCATCAAACAGATTCTTTACCCCGCGCTGATGAAGCTCAAAGGCGAGTTTACCGATAAAGTGGGCCACCACCGCCTCATGAAAGGAGACGTGGATTATGTGACGCAGATAGAAATGATCGACCAGAACCCCATCGGTAAATCGTCGCGCTCCAACCCGGTAACTTACATCAAGGCATACGACGAAATCCGCGACCTGTTTTCCAAACAGCCCCTCAGCAAAATGCGTGGCTTCCAGCCCAAGCATTTTTCGTTCAACGTAGACGGCGGCCGTTGCGATACCTGCAAAGGCGAAGGCGAAGTGATCGTGGAAATGCAGTTCCTCGCAGACGTGCACCTCACCTGCGAAACCTGCGGCGGCAAGCGCTTTAAAGACGAAGTGCTGGAAGTGACCTACAAGGGAAAAAATATTTACGACATCCTGGAAATGGGCGTGGACGAAGCCATCGAATTTTTCAAGGATGAAAAGGAAGTGGTGAACAAAATCCGCCCGCTCAGCGACGTGGGGCTGGGGTATGTGAAACTGGGGCAGTCGTCCGACACACTCAGCGGCGGTGAAGCGCAGCGTGTGAAACTGGCGTCGTTTCTCGGCAAAGGAAAAGCGCAGGGGCACATTCTTTTTATCTTCGACGAGCCCACCACGGGCCTTCATTTTCACGACATCAAAAAACTGCTGGCTTCTTTCAATGCGCTCATCGAACAGGGCCACAGCGTGCTGGTAATCGAACACAACCTCGACGTGATCCGCTCCGCGGACTGGGCCATCGATCTCGGGCCCGAAGGCGGTGAAGGCGGCGGAAGCCTGCTGTACACGGGCGTTCCGGAGGGACTGAAAGGCGTGAAGGAAAGTTACACCGGGAAGTTTTTATAAACCGTGCAGCACCGGCAAATTTGCACAATACCGGCAACGGATATAGTATAAAAAAGGATGCACCGCCTGCGCAGTGCATCCTTTTTTATATGGTTTCATCCGCGCTTACCGCAGGCGGTCGAGCGACTTGATGAGCTTTTCGTCTTTATAAATACCGCGGGCCGCCAGGAACAGGCATACGATCATCACCACCGGTAAAAAGGCCGGCAGCAGGAAGGTGGCCTGTACAATGATGGCGCCTTCGTTCGTGAGAGCGTTGGCCTTGTCCTGCACCTTGAAATAAATCAGCAGCAGCACTCCTATTGCCAGAAAAATGTTCAGGACGGTGAGGCGGAACTGGAGCTTGCGCTTTTTGTAGAGGAAGATGGTCACCAGCGCCAGGATGGAGCTGACCATCAGCACGATAAATATCAGATAGCTGGAGGTAGCGTTGAAATAATCTTCGCCGGCCACGTTCCCTTTCGTGAGTTTGGCTTTCCACAGGTTGAAGTTGCCCATGACGCCCCCGGCAATAGCGGCCAGTAATAAAAACAGGCTTTGTATACGTTGTATCATGATATTTGTAAATGTTTAACAGCGTAAAAGTAAATAATTATTGCGAACCTGCACGAACGTATTAGGCCCCGTTCCTCCGATACTTCGTATATTGCACGCCCAATAACAATCTTTATGGCCAAAAAACTGAATAAGCAGGATGCACTGGATTACCATGC
>CBFGZV010000098.1:0-4141 GCA_965653365.1 uncultured Chitinophaga sp.
AAAAGAAATATATCCTGCCGGGCCTGGTTTCCCTGATGTTGGGAGCAGGCGCCTGTACGAACCTGGAAGAAAAGGTTTACAGCGAAATTCCCGCTGAAAACTTCTACAAAAACCGGACGGAGGTGATGGCCGCCGTGCTGCGCCCCTTCACCCACGCCAACGCCTGGGCCGCCCCCACCGGCCAGGTGGGCTACTGGCGGGTGAACGAACTGTCTGCCGACCAGTTGGCCTGGCCCCAGAAAGGCCGCCACGGTTTTGACGGCGGCGACTGGATACGCCTCCACAACCACGCCTGGATAGCCAACGACAACAATGCCTGGAACCCGTGGCGCCTGATGTTCTGGGGAATGGGTTTTTGTAACAATACCATCAAGGATTTGTCGGCCATCGACTTCAAGACGATCGGCATGACGGACGAGGATAAAGCCGCCATCATCGCTGAAACCAAGGTGCTGCGCGCCTGGCATTACCTGAAACTGATGGATTTGTATGGGAACATTCCCATTGTAACCGAGGTGGGAGTGCCCATCAGCCCGGAAAACGCCCCGCGGAAAGACGTATGGGCCTTTATCGAGAAGGAGCTGAAGGAAAATGTGGACCTGCTGCCCAAACTCGCCCCCTCGCTGGTGGGCCGCGTTACCAGGGCCGCCGGGTATGCGATGCTGGCCGAACTGTACCTGAACGCCGAAAAATGGGCCGGTACGCCGCGCTGGGACGATTGCGTGGCCGCCTGTAACAAAATCCTCGACGGTTCCTGCGGATCCTTGTCTGGCGCGGCTCCTGCGCTGGAAGCCGACCTGCTCAAACCGTTCGATAACATGAATCACCTCTCCCCGGAGAACCTTTTCCAGATCACGTACGACTATACGGTGGGCAACTTCCGTTTCGGCTGGAATGGAGATCTATGGCATTATGAGCAAAAAAAGCTGTATAATGCAAACTTTAACGGGAACAACGGTATTGTGGTGATCCCCACCGCCTTCGACGCGTTTGCGGCCAATGACCTCCGCAGGAAGCAATGGCTGCTGATCGACACCGCTAAAATCGACCCGGCTTTCCGCACCAACCCGAACGACAGCATCGTGAAAGGGACCGAGGAATACGCCGGCAAACCGCTGGTTTTCGTGAAAGAGATCCGCCGCAATACGGAAGGGGAAACCGGCCCTGGCGGCATGACGAGGGGAGAAGAGAACAGCGGCGCCCGCTTTAACAAGTACCGCCCGGGCGTGCAAACTTCCAACGTATATTGGAACAACGACTTCGTGCTGTACCGCCTGGCGGAGATCTATTATAACAAGGCCGAAGCCCTCATGCGCAAGAACGGCGGGGTGGCAACGGCCGAGGTAGTGGACCTGGTGAACACCGTACGCAAAAGAGCCTTTTCTGCAACCGATTGGCCCACAGCGGCTTATACAGTTGCAAAATTAACTTTGGACGAATTCTTGGCAGAACGGGGCCGCGAGTTTATTTTTGAGGGGAAAAGAAGAACAGACATGATCAGGTTCGGGAAGTTCACCACCGCCTCCTGGTGGGATCACCCGGCTTCAGGACAAGCAAAATGGGAGCTATTCCCCATCCCATATAATCAGATGATCCTGAACAAAAACCTGAAGCAGAATCCCGGTTACGAATAACTGTTCTTTTTATAAACAAGTGCTTATCATACAAACAATAAAGAGTAGCATCTAACGGCTGGCCCAGTCCTGGGCCGGCCCCTTTTTTCTAACAAAATCGATTTTGCAATTAAACATCACGTCAAGGCAATGAAAAAGATCAGATGGATGCTCTTTCTGGCCACCTATGCAACAGTTCCGGCCCTGCAAGCGCAAACAGTTTCAACAATCACAGACCCGGTAGAATGGGTGAACCCGTTGATGGGCACAGACTCGAAAGGGAGTTTGTCTAACGGCAACACCTATCCCGCCATCGCCACGCCGTGGGGCATGAACTTCTGGATGCCCCAGACCAATACGATGGGGAACGGATGGGCCTACCAGTATAGCGCCGACAAAATTCGCGGCTTCAAACAAACCCACCAGCCCTCTCCCTGGATCAACGATTACGGCCAGTTTTCCATTATGCCCGTTACCGGCAAGCTGCGGTTTACGCAAGACGAACGGGCCAGCTGGTACTCGCACAAAGCGGAAACCGCCAAGCCGTATTATTACAGTGTGTACCTGGCAGACGCCGATGTAACCACCGAAATTACGCCCACTGAAAGAGCGGCGCAGTTCCGCTTCACCTTTCCCCGTACAGACAGTGCGTTTGTAGTGGTGGATGCTTTCGACAAAGGCTCCTATATCAAAGTCATTCCCAAAGAAAACAAGATCATCGGCTACACTACCCGCAACAGCGGTGGCGTGCCCGAGAACTTCAAAAATTATTTCGTACTGGTGTTCGACAAGCCGTTTACCGTGGCCCGCACCTGGAACGGCAACCGCCTCGCCGGCGATACCCTCGAGCTGACCGCGAACCATGTGGGCGCGGTAGTCGGGTTCAAAACGGGTAAAGGCGAAAAGGTACACGTGAAAGTGGCGTCTTCATTCATCAGTTTTGAACAGGCCGCACTGAACCTCGAACGCGAAGTGGGCAAGGATAACTTCGCCGCCACGCAGCAGAAAGCAAAGGCCGCCTGGAACAAGGAACTGGGCCGCATCCTGGTGGAAGGCGGCAGTGTAGACCAGGTGCGTACTTTTTATTCTTGCCTGTACCGCGTACTGCTTTTTCCCCGGAAATTTTATGAGTACGACGCGCAAAACAAGATCGTGCATTACAGCCCGTACAACGGCCAGGTGTTGCCCGGCTACATGTTTACCGACAACGGCTTCTGGGACACCTTCCGGGCCGTGTTCCCCTTCTTTACCCTCATGTATCCCGAGCTGAACAGCCACATTATGGAAGGTTTGGCCAATACGTATAAAGAAAGCGGCTGGCTGCCGGAGTGGGCCAGCCCCGGCCACCGCGATTGCATGATCGGCTCCAATTCCGCCGCCATTATTGCAGACGCTTATCTGAAAGGCATCCGCGGGTTCGACATCCATACCCTCTACGAAGCCATCCTCAAGAATTCAGAGAACGAAGGCCCGCTGTCGTCCGTAGGCCGCAAGGGCGTGAAATACTACAATGAGCTGGGGTATGTGCCGTACGATGTGAACGTGAACGAAAACGCAGCGCGTACGCTCGAGTATGCGTACGACGATTTTACCATCTACAAACTGGCGGTGGCGCTCAAACGCCCCCAGGCTGAAATAGACCGTTTTGCCAAGCGCAGCCAGAACTTCCGTAACATCTTCGACCCGGAAACCAAACTGATGCGCGGTAAAAACAAAGACGGCAAATTCCAGGCGCCGTTCAACCCCTTTAAATGGGGCGATGCCTTTACCGAAGGGAATAGCTGGCACTACACCTGGTCCGTATTCCACGACGTACAGGGCCTGGCGGGCCTGATGGGCGGTCGCGGGCAGTTTGCGCGCATGCTCGATTCCGTATTCGTGATGGCGCCGGTGTACGACGAAAGCTACTACGGCAGCGTGATCCACGAAATCCGCGAAATGCAGATCAGCAACATGGGCCAGTACGCGCACGGCAACCAGCCCATTCAGCATATGATTTACCTCTATAACTACGCCGGTCAGCCCTGGAAAGCCCAGTACTGGCTGCGGCAGGTGATGGATAAATTGTACCACGCCGGCCCCGACGGTTATTGCGGCGACGAAGACAACGGGCAAACCTCCGCCTGGTACGTATTTACGGCGATGGGCTTTTATCCGGTGTGTCCCGGTACCGACCAGTACGTGCTCGGCGCGCCGCTGTTCCCGAAAACCACCGTTACCCTCGAAAACGGAAAACGTTTTGTGATCGAAGCGCCGGGCAACAGCGCCAGCAATATCTACACGCAGAGCGTGTTGCTGAACGGGAAGGCACATACGAAAAACTGGATCAGCCACAGTGCCATTCAGCAGGGTGGTGTGATGCGGGTTAACATGGGCGCGCAGCCGGAGAAAACAAGGGGAACAAAAGAGGAAGCGTTTCCGTATTCGTATTCAACAACTAACAAATAATCAAGATCCTGGAATAGTAGCAACTTTGCTATTTCATTGTTCACTGTAGACATTACATCCCGATTCTTCGGGATGTTTTT
>CBFGZV010000099.1:0-3293 GCA_965653365.1 uncultured Chitinophaga sp.
CACCAGTCGGGTAAGATTTATACCGTGCAGTTCTGGTTATTGTGCAGCAGTAACCTGCTTTTTTCGGCAAGTTTTAACATGATGATACCCGAGTTGCCCGCCTACCTGACCAGCCTGGGCGGCGCCGACTACAAAGGTTACATCATCGGATTGTTTACCCTCATGGCTGGCTTAAGCCGGCCATTTTCCGGAAAATTGACGGACACCATCGGCAGGGTACCCGTCATGGTATTCGGCTCCGTCATCTGCGTGATCTGCAGCCTTCTTTATCCCCTCGTCAGTTCCGTCGCGGCCTTCCTGTTGCTTCGTTTCTTCCATGGTTTTTCCACGGGTTTCAAACCCACCGGCACGTCGGCATACGTGGCAGACATGGTGCCTTTCAACCGCCGGGCGGAAGCCATGGGCATGGTGGGGCTTTTCAGTACCGTGGGACTGTCGCTCGGCCCATCTATCGGCGGTTCCATCGCCAATGCATGGGGCATCATGACCATGTTCCAGGTGTCTGCCGTATTCGCGCTGTTATCGGTGGTAATCCTGATCGGGATGAAAGAAACGCTGCACAACCGCCAGCGTTTTTCGCCACGCCTGCTGAAGATATCGAAACACGAGATTTTCGAACCGCTTGTGATTGCCCCGGTGGTGATCACCTTTCTCACGTATTTCAGCTATGGCGCGCTGCTGACCATCATCCCCGATTTCAGCGCGCACCTGGGGCTGCAGAACAAGGGGCTGTTCTTTACCTTCTTCACCGCCAGTTCCATCGGCATACGCCTGCTCACCAGCAAGGCCAGCGATAAATACGGCCGTGTGCCGTTGCTGAAAATCGCTTCCGCGCTCATGGCGATTTCGATGCTGATGATCGGGATGGCTACGAGCCCCGGCATGCTGCTCGCCGGAGCGCTGGTGTACGGTGTTTCGCTGGGCATCAATTCGCCGGCGGTAACCGCCTGGACGATCGATCTGGGCCTGCCGGAGCACCGCGGTCGCGCATTGGGGAGCATGTATATCGCGCTGGAAGCGGGGATTGGACTGGGCGCCTTCTTTTCCGCCGATTGGTACGGCAATAACCCGGCGCATTTCGCCCGCGTGTTTTACATCATGGCCATCATCACTTTACTGGCCACTGTTTACCTCTTTTTTATCTACCGGAATAAATATGTGCGGTACATGCGGAAAACCATCCGCCTGAAATCGAAAGGGCATTAAATTTTTATCGGACAACACCCGTTCCGGCATTACTTTGGGAAAACGCTTTCCGGCACCCGAACGGGCAATCATCAGATCTTCCCGGAAAGCCCTCTTTCAAACATCATTTTACTCAGGAAAATTTTACCGATTGAGGCGGCCTTTACCTTGGCTGTGGAAGCGCGGGGGCCTTTGAACAGCTCATCCACCGTAGCGTCGAACAGCTGCAGCCAGCGGTCAAAATGTTCGGCATGAACGGGCAGCGTGCGGTGTTTGGCGTAGGGAGCGCCCTGGTATTGCTGCGAGCCCAACAGCTGTGAGCCCCAGAAGCGGTACATGGTTTCGAGATGGGGCGTCCATGCATCGGGGGCGATGCGCTCCGCGAAGATGGGCCCCAGCAGGGCGTCCTGCTGGATCTTTGCATAGAAGGTATCCACCATCAATTTGATATCGTCGCTGTTTTCTATGTCTCGCATCGGAATGAATTCTTACCACAAAGTTCGGAAAACCGGCGGGTTCCGCCACTGATAAAAATCATCCGAACGGCTGTCAGCGGTGACTTCTGAATCCGATCTCGTCGCGGGAATCGTTTTCCCACTGAATCATTTCATCGAGAAATTTGCTGATGAAACGGGTCACGCTTTCAACGGTAATTTCTTCGGGCTCAATGGTTTCGATGGTTTCCACCTTGGGCTTTTCATCGGCCATGCCGTCGATGAACGGGAAACTGATCCATACCACTACCTGCCCGTTGCGGGTTTGGGAGAAGGAAAGAAAGCCGCCCACTTTCATTTTCTGCACTACGCTGAACGGCGATTGCTCTACGATGCCGCTCGGCTCATGGTCGAACACCAGGTACACGGCCTCCAGACCCTGCATCGATTCGTTGGCGCCCGCCTTCCAGTTCAGCTGATGCTTTTCAGACACCTCGCTGAGGTGCTGTTTGAGAAAAGGTTTTGAATGTTCGTGCCAGTGCCTGCGCCGGTCATTTACCTTCGCCAGCACCTGCCTGTATTCTTCCGTCAGTTTTCCGATTTCTTCCATGTCGGTACTATTAAAAAGGCTGCACCGTGGTGGTGCAGCCCTGTATTTTACAATTGTTCGTACAGTTTCCTCAACCGGTCGCGCGTCATCTGCTGCTGCCAGTCTTTGCCCAGGGCGTTTTCCCAGAGCGGGGCCAGGCCCATCGATACGTCGATCATTTTGTCGAAATCGCCGTCGGACAAGCCTTTGGTAATGTGTTGGGGAATTTCCACCTGGTGCTTTTCCACCATCTGCTTGAATTCCTTCACGCCGGCCGGGTAAAATTCTTCCAGTTTGTCGAACACGATGCAGTTGCCGATACCGTGTTTGGTCCCGAGCAGGTAGCTCAGGCCGTAGCTCACGGCATGCGCCACGCCTACCTGCGAATAAGCGATGCTCATACCGCCAGCATAAGAGGCCATCATCAGTTTTTCGTCCGCATCATCGTCCCACTGGTCTTTTTTCAGGTAGATCTCCTGGCAAAGCTCCAGCGCCTTTTCGCCGTAGGAACGGCTGAAAGCGTTGAGGTACGTGCCTTCCAGCGATTCGATGCAATGGATGTAGCAATCCATGGCGGTATAAAAACGCTGGTTCACCGGGGCGTTTTTGATCAGCTCGGGATCCAGCACAATCTGGTCGAACGGGGTGAAGTCCGAGTTCATCCCCAGCTTCTTGGTGGGGCCCGTGAGCACGGTGGTACGGCTTACTTCCGCGCCGGTGCCGGACAGGGTGGGAATGCCCACTTTGTACACCGCCGGTTTTTTGATGAGGTCCCAGCCCTGGTAATCGGCCGAAGAGCCGGGGTTGGTCATCATCAGGCTCACGGCTTTGGCCATGTCCATGGTGGAGCCGCCGCCGATGCCGATAATGCCGCTCACTTCCCCGAACTCCGCGGTAAGCTCGTCGCGCAGGCGGTCTACATACACGGTTTTCGGTTCGTGCGTCACATCAATGAACACCACTTTATCTTTTCCCCTCAAAGGAATACCGGAAATAAAAGGTTGGTTTTTCTCGAAATAGTGGTCTACAAAAAAGATCATGGGCGCGTCTCCCTTGCGGTGGGGCGCAATGATCTCATCGAGCTG
>CBFGZV010000100.1:0-2988 GCA_965653365.1 uncultured Chitinophaga sp.
GAACCACTCCAGGTCCTTGGCATTATCGCTGGTCATGCCGCCCCATACCTTGTTCGCATATACGAAAAACTGCCCGGTGAGGCTCAGTTCAGCAATGGATATGATGGTATCCTTCCGGTTGAGGCTGTCGCCCATGAGCGCGATAGAATCGTAGAGGGCGCTCACGCGGGTGTTGTTCAGCGTGCTGTCTTTGATGCCGCTTTCCGCATCCTGGCGCATCATATTCAACAGGCCGCCCGCCTGTTCGGTAATGCCTTCTTCATTGATCCATGCATAATGGAAGCCGCGCCTGCGGTAAAATTCCTTTATCAGTTCGCTGTAGGGTCCGAATTCCGCATGCCGGGCAAGGAAGTCGCCAACCTGGTTGCTGTCCAGCGCCTGGGCGATGTATTCTTCTTCAGTGTAGTGCGTGGTATCGCGGTTGACGGCTTTAGGCTTCGATTTTCCGCCTTGTATACAGGCGGCCAGAGTAAGGATGGCGGATACTGACAGCAGATATTTTTTCAGCATAGCAAACGAAATGGTTTACGAGGTATAACAATCAAATACCCAGTATGTTGCAAGGTATTCAACAATTCAGCAACAATCATGCAAAAGGGCGTACCGTTTGTCTGGCACGCCCTTTTTGCAATATCTTTTTTTACAATTTGATCTCTTCGTCGTTGGCGTCAAAGAAGTGGTATTCTGTGAGGTGATAGTTGGAATCCGCCCGTAGTTTGATCCATTTTTTGTGGGCGAAGTACCATTTCCACTGGCGGCTTCGCAGCCAGCCTTTGGTGAGGAAGGCATACAATATAGGATGTACGCGGATGGTAAGGCCTTTATGCTGGTGGTTGAGCAGGTAAAGGAGGTTCTTCTCGATGTCTTCAACGATCAGCATGGAAGCGCCTATTTTGCCGGTGCCTTTGCAGGCGGGGCAGTCTTCGGCCACGGAAATGGTGATCTCCGGTTTCACCCGCTGGCGGGTGATCTGCATCAGGCCGAACTTGGAGATGGGCAGGATGGTGTGTTTGGCCCTGTCCGGCCCCATGAACTTCTCCATGGCTTCGTACACCGTTTTTTTGTTCTCCGGCAGCTTCATATCGATGAAGTCGATGATGATGATGCCGCCCAGGTCGCGCAGGCGCAGCTGGCGTGCGATCTCGGCAGCCGCTTCCAGGTTGGAGGCGAGGGCGTTCTGTTCCTGGTTGTTGCTGGAGCTTTTATAGCCGCTGTTCACGTCTATCACGTGCAGGGCTTCGGTGGCTTCGATGATGAGGTATACGCCGCTGTCGAGGTTCACGGTTTTACCGAACGACGCTTTCACCTGGCGGGTAACGCCGAAGTGATCGAAAATAGGCGCGCCATTGTGATAGTAGGTCACGATGTCCTGCTTTTCGGGCGCTATTTTCTGGATATACGTTTTGGTATCCGTATAAATATTTTTGTCGTTGATCACGATGCGGTTGAAGCTCTCGTTGAGCAGGTCGCGCAGGATGCTGGTGGTTTTGGTCTGTTCGCTCAGGATTTTCTGAGGGGCCTGTCCGCTGCGGAGGTTTTCCTGGATGGTTTTCCAGGTGTTCACGAGGGTGGTGAGGTCTTCGTGCAGCTCTGCCGTTTTTTTGCCTTCCGCCGCGGTGCGCACGATCACGCCGAAGTTATGCGGCTTGATGGCTTCCACGATTTTCTGCAGCCTTTTGCGTTCTTCGGAAGAATGGATCTTCTTGGAAACGGCTACGATGTTGTTGAAGGGGGTGATCACGATAAACCGGCCGGGCAGGGAGATTTCGCAGCTGAGGCGCGGGCCTTTGGAGGAAATGGGCTCTTTGAGGATCTGTACGAGGATGTTGGGTTTGCCGCCCAGCACTTCGGTGATCTTTCCGGTTTTAATGATTTCGGGCTCGTTTTTGAACTTGCCGAAATCAAACGATTCGGATTTATCGGAAATAGCTTGTTGGGTAAACTTGAGAATGGAGCGGATGTACGGGCTGAGGTCGGTGTAGTGGAGGAAGGCGTCTTTTTCGAATCCTACATCCACAAAGGCAGCGTTGAGCCCCGGAATCAGTTTCTTTACTTTGCCCAAATAAAGGTCTCCCACTGCAAAATTAGGGTTGCCGCTTTCGTGGTGCAGCTCAACTAACTTTTTATCTTCCAGCAATGCAATTTCAACACCGGACGGTGCGGCATTTATAATCAATTCCTTATTCAAGCGTCAAAATTTTATCCATAAATACTTCACTTTAGTGCACCCGCAGTTTTAACACGGGAATACAACATGCCCAAATGAGAGGCCGGAATCTGGGACCGGCGAGTCACTACGAGGAGAGGATTGTGCAAAGGGTTTAGTGATATACAGGATAAGTTCCGGAATCTGTACAGGCCGGACTACGAAAACAACCTGCATGACTTTAGCAATTTAACAATTAAAGCTAAAATCATGCAGGATCGCTTAAAAAAATTTATCGTGTCGGGCCCTACCGTCTACTTATACCTGTTAGTATAAATGGCGGGGAAACAGGAGAATTATTTCTTACCTTTCTTATGACGGTTTTTTCTCAACCTTTTTTTGCGTTTGTGGGTTGCGATTTTATGTCTTTTTCTTTTCTTTCCGCAGGGCATACCTTTTTACGTTTTTAATGTTTTATAATATTATTACTTAATGCTCTTTATATACTCGTCTATCTCAGCAGCCAGGGCCGGATCTTTGATCAGCTTGCGGCATTGGCGGAGCAGATCTATCGCTTTATCGTTCTCGCCTTTGCTCTGATGCGCCACAGCCAGCAGGAACATGGCTTTGGGTTCGTCAGGCTTGCGTTCCAGCACTTTTTCCATACGTTCGATCGCTTTGTCGAACTGGCCGGAGGTAATGCTGAAGTTGGCGAGGGTGAGCTGTGCGTCCAGGAAATCCGGATTCCGCTCCGCTACTTCCCTCAGTATGCCGATGCCTTCCATAGGCGCCGTGCTATTGCTGATAACAAGCAGCGTACCTTTCTTTACTTTCAGCGTGTC
>CBFGZV010000101.1:0-2883 GCA_965653365.1 uncultured Chitinophaga sp.
TCCGCAATTATAATGTAAAGGATGGGCTTGCCAACGCTACCGTATATGCCGCCGTGCAGGACCCGGAGGGGTTCATCTGGTTCGCCACTCCCACCGGCGTCAGTAAATTCGACGGCAAACGCTTCCGCAACTACACCAAAAAAGACGGTCTGACGGACAACGACGTGGTCAAACTCGCGGCAGACTCGCGGGGAAGGGTGTGGTTTTTCACCAATAACGGCAAGCCTTCCTTCTACAGCCGCCATGTGCTCCACAACGAGGAAAACGACAGCAGCCTGCACTTCAACAGCCGTAGCCATTACATGCAGTATGCCTTCGAAGACAAGGCCCGCGCCGTCTGGTTCCTCAACACCGCCGGCCGCATTATCCAGTACAACGGCCGCCAGATCGTGTACGACAAGCTGGGCGCCAAACAGGCGGATGTGCTCTGGCTGCTGAGCAAAGACAGTATATTCAGGCCCCTGCAGCGGTATTTCAACCTGCCCACGGTGAAAGACAGCAACAACGTTAACCAGAAGATATTCCTTTCCGCGCCCTATCCGCTCCGAGATCCGGACTTCGGGGAGCGTATCCGCAAATACCCCATCCTCCTGGCCGGCAACGTGGCGTACTCCTATACCTCCGGAGAAGTGATTCCTTTCCTGAAAGGGGCCGAATGGGGGATTAACGAGGATATCAGCAGCATCTGCACCGACCGGAACAACCTTTGGGTAGGTACCCAGCGGGCGCTCTACTATATCCGCGATTTCTTCAAAGGGGAGCGGAAGGTGAGCAAACTGCTGAGCAACCATTATATTACCGGCATCCTCAACGACCGCGACGGCAATATCTGGATCACCACCTACGGCGACGGCGTGTACCACATTCCCTTCAAGCACTTTTACTTCGGGTACCTCGACAATACCAACGGCCTCTATTCCCACTCCGTGTTCAGCGTGTTTAAAGACCGGCGCAACGGCCTGCTTTATATCGGCGAAAACGCCGGCATGCTCAACATCATGAACGGCAACGGCAACATTTCCCGCATCTCGCTCGACTCTACCGTGGGCCGTAACAGCGTGTTCGGGATCATGGCGCTGCCCAAAGGGGAGGAAGTGGTGATCGGCACCGATAACGGCATCTACCAGTATGCCCCCGGCATGCGGCAGCCGAGGCTGGTCATGAACATGCGCACCATCAAGGATATGGACATCACCCCCTCCGGCAAGCTGCGGGTGGTGAGTCGCAGTAAACTCCTGACCGGCATCGACGCGAGAAACGTGACCGACCTGGCCGGTCTCGAAACCCTGGTATCGTCCGTGTCGTGTGTGAACGACTCGGCCTATTACCTCGGTACCGGCGCGGGCCTGTATTACAGCAACGGCCACCAGCTACCGGTGCCGGTACAGCGGGATCCCCGGCTGAGCCAGAGCATCAAGGACCTGCAGTGGATAAACGGCTACCTCTGGGTGGGCACCAGCGACCAGGGGGTTTTTGTGCTGAAAGACAACGAGATAGTGCGCCATTTCAAAACGAGCGATAACCTGGTGAGCGACATCTGCCAGCAATTATATTACGACGGGAAAGACCGGCTGTACGTGGCCACCAACCGCGGGCTGTCCGTGATCGACGCCAAAGAGCGCGTGCTCATCCGCAACATCACGTCGAACGACGGGTTGATGAGCGACGACATCCGGGGGCTCTGCCACTACGGCGACACCCTGTTCGTGGCCACCTCCAACGGTCTCTGCTACTTTTCCCGCGATCACATTCCGGTGGATACAGTGCCGCCTACGGTATACCTGAACGCCATCCGGTATGCGGACAGTAGTTTCCCGCCCAAAGGGCACTTTTCACACCTTTACCAGCGCAAAGGCGCCCTGGAGGTGGAGTTTGGCGCCATCGCGTACGATCTGCCCGAGCTGGTGGAATACCAGTATAACTTCTCCGGCGATACCCTTTCCGGCTGGGTTACCACCAAGAGCAACATCGTACCCTACCCGCGCCTGCTGCCGGGCGATTATACCCTGTTGTTCCGGGCCCGCAAGTATAAAAGCAACTGGAGCGCCCCGGTGTCGTTGCGTATCTCAATTCTGCCGCAATGGTACCAGGAATGGTGGGCGAGGGCCATCCTGGTAGTACTGGCCATTTTGGCTATATTGTTGATTCTCAGGTACATTGTGGGCCGTATCAAAGGCGGGGAGAAGCGGAAAACCGAGTATAACCGGCGTATCGCGGAGCTGGAGGCCAAGGCGCTGACCAACCAGATGAACCCGCATTTCATCTTTAACTCCCTCAATTCGGTGCAGCACCTGATCCTGGAGAAAGAGGAAAAGCAGGCGCTCAACTTCCTGGCCGATTTTGCCACCCTCATGCGCCAGATGCTGAACAACTCCCGGAAGTCGTACATCTCCCTGGAGGAGGAAATCGCTTTCCTGGCGCGGTACCTGGAGCTGGAAAAAATACGTTTCGCCAGTTCTTTCGTATATAAATTCGAGTTGAGCGACGAATTAAAGGAATATACCGTGTACATTCCGCCCATGATCATACAGCCCATTCTCGAAAATGCGGTGAAGCACGGCCTGGCCCCCAAAAACGGGAGCGGCCACCTGCTGGTGCGGCTGGAAATGCATGGAGACCTGCTGTATTGCGCGGTAGATGACGACGGAATTGGCTGGGAGCATGCCAATAACATCAAAAGCGGGAAGCTCGCCAAGCACGAATCCACCGCCCTGAGTGTTATTAGAGAAAGGCTCCAGATTATTAAATCTTTTAATGGAAGCGTTGGAAAGTTAGAAATTATTGATAAATTTAAGTCTGGATTCGGCAACAAGGAAGGTACCTTGGTTGAAATCCTGATTCCCATTGTAAAGATGTTATGAGTATTATAAAAGCTGCCATTGT
>CBFGZV010000102.1:0-2572 GCA_965653365.1 uncultured Chitinophaga sp.
CGCTGCTGGGCCGCAACAACGGCTGGCTCCGCGCTTCCCATAACTGGAACCAGGTTTGCAACGCCGGCATGCTGTACGGTTCGCTGGCGGTATACGAGAGCGAGCCGGGGCTTTCCCGCGAAATTATTAACCGGGGCATCCGCAGCATCGTGCTGCCGATGGAAGATTACCGGCCGGATGGCGCTTATCCGGAAGGTTACAGCTATTGGGGCTATGGCACCAGCTTCAATGTGTTGTTCATCAGCGCTGTCGAAAAAGTATTCGGCAGCGATTTCGGCCTCACCCACCTGCCGGGTTTCCTGCAAACGGCCGGCTATCTCGGGCATGTAACCGGCGCCACCGGCAATGCTTTCAACTATTCCGACGCCGGTAACGGCGGCAGCCTGCAGCCCGCGATGTTCTGGTTTGCGGCGAGGCGGAAAGAGCCGTCGCTCTTATGGGTGGAACGCAGCCGCCTCGAGCGCGAAGCGCCGGCAAAGCATATCAAAAACCGTTTGTTGCCGGCAGTAATGCTGTGGGGCAACGGCATACGCATGAAAGACATTCATCCGCCGGCGCAGCTGTTCTGGACCGGCAACGGTAAATCGCCGGTAGCGCTGATGCGCACATCGTGGACAGACAGCAATGCCATTTACCTGGGCCTCAAAGCGGGCTCCGCCTCCGTGAATCACGCCCACATGGACGCGGGTTCTTTTATCCTGGAAGCGGACGGCGTGCGCTGGGGCATCGACCTCGGTATGCAGGACTACAATTCCCTCGAATCGAAAGGCGTCAGGATATGGGACAAAGGGCAGCATGCGCAGCGCTGGGATGTTTATCGTTACAACAACTTTGCGCACAGCACGCTCACCGTCAACGATTCCCTGCAAAGGGTGGCCGGCCGTGCGCCGATCGTCAAACACAGCGCTGCACCGGCATGGATGCATGCCGTTTGCGACCTGTCTGAAGTGTACGCGGGGGAACTGCTGAAAGCGGGCAGGGGCGTTGCCATCATCGATCAATCGTATGTGGTGGTGCGCGATGAGGTGGAAGCGCCGGGAAAGGCCACCACCTTGCGCTGGACACTGGTGACGCCCGCAACGGTAAATACTACGGGCAGCAACACCGCGGAGTTAACCAAAAACGGCCGCACGCTGGGGCTCAAGGTTGAAACGCCGCTTCAGGTGCGGATGATGTCTGCTTCAGCCGTTTCAAAAAATGCGTATGATGCGGCCAATCCGGGTGTGACGTTAACCGGCTTCGAGGTAACGCTGCCGCCTGGTTATAAGGGCAGCATCACCGTGCTGCTGGTGCCGGGAGGCATACGAAACAAAAAGTACCGGCTGCCGGGCCCGCTGGCGGAATGGCCGTAGCGGCGGGGTTATTGACCGAAGGCTGCGCGCAGTTTCGGCAACTCCAGTTTTTTCATCTGGAAAACGGCATTCGTTACGCCGGCGACTTTGGCGGCGTCTTTGTCCTGCATCATTTCCGCGAGCTCTTCCGGTACCACCTGCCAGCTAACACCGAATTTGTCTTTCAGCCAGCCGCACATCTGCGCCTTCGGATCTCCGCCGTTGGTGAGCTTTTCCCAGTAGTAGTCCACTTCCTCCTGTGTTTTGCAATTCACCACGAAAGAAATGGCTTCGTTGAACTGGAAGTGCGGCCCGCCGTTGAGCGCAATGAACTCCTGCCCGTCGAGCACAAAATCGATGGTCATCACGGAACCTTCGGGCATGCCGTGAAATTCGAAACCTTCTTTGCCGTACCGGGCAATCCGGCCCTTTTTTGAATTTTTGAAGATACCAAGGTAGAAGTCTACTGCTTCTTCCGCGTTTTTATTGAACCAGAGGTTCGCTGAAATCCTTTGTTGTGAAAGTCGCTTTTCCATGACGTGTTTGTTTTGTTGATACAAAAATAGCATGCTGCTTTCAGCCGGATGTGGTGCGAATTCGACTTTTTGGGGGTGAATTGCGACAAAGCTACCAAGCCGTAGGAAAAACATGCTAGCGGCTGTTTACAGCCTGTTGGGCGTCGCCGATGTGCTCGCCTTTTTGCGGGACTTGTTTTCCGTGAGCTTGCCGGAATGATACCGCTGGCGGGCCGGTAAAAACCGGAACGCCGGCGGAATGCGGCGGTGGAAAAGTTGTCTGCAGACCGCCGGTATTCCTGAAAACTAGATCTCATCTACGCTGATTCCCTTTACAGCCAGCATGGCCTTGAGCTCCGGCAGGTTTTCCGAGTGGAACAGCGTCATCTTCCGGAGGTTTTTGAAGTGCCGGGTATCGTCGAAGTTGGTGATATTGAAGGTACTGTCCTCCCCGTCCCAAAACCGCAACATGTGCCCGTAAATTTCATCACCCCCCTCCTGCACGATTTCGGTGATGTCGTCTGCGTACTTTTTGTCGATCTCCAGGTTTTCGAACCAGGCCGTTACTTCCGGGATGAATTCATACCCTTCTTCTTCGATATCGATATCTCTTTCCACGTGGTTGTCGACGAAGTCGTACAGGTCGAATACGGGTTGTAATAGCTGCTTGTCGTACATCAGGTGCTGGATAACGGCCAGCTTGAAGTTGAAGTCGGCGAATTCGAT